>NZ_VNJI01000022.1 GCF_007786445.1 Paenibacillus cremeus
AGACACCCTGCCAGTCCCTCTCCATATGAAGATTGGACCTCTACTTCGGCTACGGCACTTTAAAGGGTAAAGTTACCGAGTGGATTTGAACCACCTAGACTGTGCGACTGCGAGGCGCACCAAAAAAACGGACTCCAGGATGGAATCCGTTTTTTTCCTATTTAAGACGAAGAAGCTCCCCGCTTATTGTACCCGTTCACCATCACCACATCGACAAACGGCCGGATGCGGTCCATGATGCGGCGTCCTTTATACTCCTCATCCCCGTCCTTGCTCGTAAAGCTGAAATGCTTCTCCAGCGCATCGAGATCGTGGTTCGAGGTGAAGAACGTCGGCTTGCGGTTCATCCGGTAATTGAGAATCGCCCCCATTACATGGTCTCGAAGCCAAGGGTTCAGGTTCTCTGCGCCAATGTCGTCAAACACAAGCAGATCCGTTTCCTTCAGCACATCAATGGTTTCCTTTAGCTTCAGCGGATCGTTGAACATCGACTTCAAATCCTCGGCAAAATCCGGCATGTATACGATCGCCCCGGTAAATCCGTCCTTCGCCAGCTCGTACAGCATGTAGCACATGAGAAACGTCTTTCCCGTCCCGAATTGGCCTGCGAGATACAGCCCGTTTTTCTGCAGCCCTTCTTCGCGCATTTTGAAAATGTACTCGATGACCTGTCCTACAGCTTCCTCACGCTCGGCATCCTTGTCCAAAATCTCCAGCGACGAGTACCCCTGCGACAACGCCCGCTCATCCACATAAAAGCTTTGAATCCGGCTGCGGACCGCATCCTGCGTTGACTTGGCAATAAACTTCTTGCACGCCACCTTCTGATCGTACACCCGTGTCCGGTCTTCGCCCGGCTCGACGGTGAGCAGTGTATAATGCCCCTCCATATCGTTCGGGCAGTTATCTAGTCCCGGACAATTCGTGCAGTTGTTATACTCCGTCACGTATTGATGCAGCTTGTTCAAGTTCAGCTTCATCGTCTCGTAATCCAGCTCCGGGTGCTTCCCGCGAAGCTTCGCAATCAGCGGATTGGCCGCAACCTCGCGAACCTTTTGCTCCGCCTGCATCAATAAGTTCCGTCCCTGCGAACCACGGCGCAACAGCTCTCCTAACGATTCCATCGGCGCACCTCCCCCATTCCTCTTGCGTTAACGATTGTTTGCTATTTGCTATAGCTTGCCGTCCAGCTGCTGGGCCTTCTTGCGAAGCGCCTCGCGTTCCTCCGCCGTCCGCTGCTTGGCTGCCGGAGCATCCTGTACGATCGGGATAACCGGCTTCTGCCGTCCCCGGCCATTCCTCGGCGCGGCGTTGTTGCCGCCATAGCTTGATCCCGTAGTCCCTCTCGTTGAGCGCTTCTCTTGATACTTGACCTGCTCGCGAATATATTTCACCGCTTGCTCGAACGTGGAAACCTGCTTCCCCAGCATGTCCGTCACGCTGTACTCAATCGATGACTTCGCCCACGACCGTTTGTTGACATATATAAAATGAATCAGGACATTGATAACTTCTTCCCGCAAGCCGTAGTTCAAATCAACCTTCGACAACGTATCCAGCAGTCCGTCCGGCACCGAGCCTTTGGAAAAGATTTTTTCCAGCAAAAATGTATACGGCTCATTCCGCAAAATGTAATTGTACTGATGCTGGTTGCACTCGCCCTGGAATAAATCCGGCACCTCAAGGTAATACTCCATCTCGACGATCTTCTCGCCGCCGTTCTCACTAGCTTCATTGCTATTGTGACTTGCCGAGGTCACGACGCCCTGGTCCGCCAGCTTGGCCATCAAGCGGGTACGATCATCCGAGCGCTTCTTGTCCTGCCGGAACACCTGGTTTGCCTTATGCTGCAGCAGCTCCAGCGCAATCCGCCCATCTTCATCGAACACGCCGTCTTCATCGAGCAACCGGCACACATCGGTGAGAAACAGATTGTATTTCTTCGCCACAAAATTAATCGTAGCCAGCTGCTCCTGCTCGTATTTGAGCCGCTCCACGTATTCCCGGTTTAACGATTCCCTCGGGAAATGCATGATGATCTCCGCGTACTGGAAGCCTTTGTTCACAACCTCCGGCTTCGCCTCCGTCGAACCAGACGATGCAGCCGATTCGAAGAACGCTTGCTCCAGCTCGTAATCTACCACTTGCGAATTGAGTGTGAACAGCTCATAGAACGGCACCGACAAATTCTCGCTGTTTGCCTCTTTCACCTCATCCGCATCCGGCAGCACCAGCTCATCGCGAAGCGCAAATACCGCATATTTGCCCACTTTATCCCGCAGAAACAGTGTCAGATGCTGGTTACGGAAAAACTCCGTCGGCGACAAGGGTGCAAAAAGCGTATATTCATAGACATAGTCGTCCGAAGCCGAAGCAAATCGGCGAGTCGTCTTAAGCAGCCCCACCGCTTCCAGACGCGATGTCTGATCGATAAACAGCTTTCTTCCGCGCTCGCCAGACTCCAGTTCCAGAGCCAAAAACAGCTTGCGCTGCTGCTCCATCGCCGACATGCCTACCTTATCAGCAGGCAGCTGCTGAAACAAAGTTTGATAGATACTAATCGCATAGGCCCCGATCATCGGCTGATAGATGGCCGCCAGCATTTTATAATCCAAGCTGCTTAAAGCAAAATCACGCCGTACGTAAAATCGATGATATTCCGAAAAATGGAGCAAATTGTTAATCCGCATTCAGTCCAAAACTCCATCCCCATTCAAGTATCTATTCATTTTACCACAGAACCGGGCGAGGCGGGAGGTGGAAAAAAAGGGGCTCTTTTGGGTGTTGGCATGGGCAAGTTTGCTCATACGCTCCGTGCCGGTCGCTGCGAGTTCGTACTAACCGCCTTCGGCCGCTCTTAAAATCGGATTCTATTATTATACTAGATGGTATGAATCCGATTTTAAAGGCGGCGCGTAAACTCTACGGCGGTTGTACGACTCTCCTCTCCACTCCCCTCCGCGAAAACAAAAACAAGCCCTGCCAAAAGTGGCAGAGCCCCTACGTGAAAAGCAATTAAAACATCTTATAGCCCTTCTCGCGAAGGGACTTGATCGTGGATCCGCTCAGCGCGGCGCCGATCAGACCGCCAATACCCGAGACATAGTCTACGACCGTGTAGCCGGACAAGCTCGACATGACGGAGCCGGAATCCCAGCCCCAATAAATGACCAAACCGATGACCAGCGCAATATATCCGTAAATGGGAAACCAAGTTGTTTTCATCAGCATGTTCAATATAAAACCGAGCCCGAAGAACAGCACGAACAACAGCACGGTAGCAATCATTAACTGCAGCACAACCAACCGCTCCTTCCAAGTAGGTCCAGCCATGCAAGGACCTGTTTGCATCCAATTTATTTTACCCCATCCGACCACTTATGGTAAAGTGAACGGTTGTTGAACTTATTCCTTAATTCACAAAACATTCGACGGCCTAAGCCCTTGATCATTTGCCCTTTCGGGCGGATTTCGCTACAATAAAACAAGCAAAAAACGAAGTGATCGATATAATTCCATATAAAGGAGATTATTTCCCATGAGTGAAGCCTTACATACATTAGAAGGTTGGTACTGCCTGCACGATTTCCGCGCCATCGACTGGAACGTCTGGAAAAGCCTTAGCGCGTCCGAAAGATCCCGGGCGGAGGACGAGCTGTTCTCCCTGCTGGGCAAATACCAGAACACCGAGAACGAGAAACAAGGCAGCACAGCTTTCTATTCTGTCGTCGGTCAAAAAGCGGATTTCGTCTTCATGCACCTGCGCGAGACGCTGGAAGAGCTGAATGAGCTTGAAACCGAATTCAACAAGTCCTTGTTTGCCCAAGTTACGATCCCTACCTATTCCTACGTTTCCATCGTAGAGCTCGGCGCTTACATGGCGAAGCCAGGCTCCGATCCGATGCAGGATCCGGAGATTGTCGCTCGTTTGAAACCGATTTTGCCGAAATCCAAGCACATCTGCTTCTATCCGATGAACAAGCGCCGCGAAGGCAATGACAATTGGTACATGCTCTCCGTCGATGAGCGCCGCAATTTCATGCGTTCCCACGGGATGATCGGTCGCAACTATGCCGGCCGTATCAAACAAATTATTACCGGCTCCATCGGTCTGGATGACTGGGAATGGGGCGTTACGCTGTTTGCTGACGATGCGCTGCAGTTTAAGAAAATCGTCCACGAAATGCGCTTCGATGAAGTCAGTGCCCGCTTCGGGGAATTCGGCGACTTCTATGTCGGCAACCTGCTGGATCAATCCAAAATGGCTGCCATGCTGAAGCTGTAAGCCTTGCACATCTAACGAAAAACCCTTGCCGCATTGGCAAGGGTTTCTTTTTTAATCCTCGTCTTCCTCATCGTCCGCTTTGTTCAAGAATGCGTCCAGCTCCGCTTTGCGTCGCAAGTAGTCTTCCGTGTCACGGTCGCGCTGCCGCGATTTCTCTTTCAGCCGCTCGATGGCAGGCAAAATCAAAATATCGATTTCCTTCTGCACGGTGTGCACGAGGTCGTACCGGGCTTGCGTCTCGAGATAATGGCCGACATCGATCAGCGCATTATAACGGTCGAGCTCATCCCGCGTAAGCAGGCCGCGAACTTGAACGCTGCAGTGCCGCATCGATTAGAAACGGCCTTTCTTCAGCACGAGTGGAATGCCTCCGATGATGTACAGGTAGCGAAGGTCAACGACTTTCTTCATGATCGCAGCCGTTCCGCCTTTGATCTTCTTGGAGCCAACGATACCGATCGCTTCGCCGCGGCCAAGAGAAGCTACTGTACCCTTCGGCTTGTATTCGAATGCCTTCAGCTCGGAGCCGCGAATTTGTCCGACCAGGTTCTGCGCACAGATTTCCGCTTGCTGCATGGAAATTTGGGCCGTTGGAGGATACGGACGGCCTTCCGGACTCATAACGATCGAGCAGTCGCCCAGTACGTACACATTGTCGTGACCTGGCGCACGAAGCGTTTCGTCAACCTTGATACGTCCGCGCATCGTCTCGAAGCCGGCTTCCTCGAGCATATGATTGCCGCGGATCCCGCCAGTCCAGATAACGGTGGACGATTTGATTTCTTCGCCGGTAGCGAGCAATACGCCTTCCGGTGTACACTCTTTGATCGCTGTAGCAATTTTGAACGTAACGCCTTTGTTCTGCAGAACATTCATAGCGTACTCGACAAGCTCCGGATCAAAGCCTGGAAGTGCAGTCGGTGCCGCTTCGATGTTATATATTTTCACGAGGGAAGGATCGACGTCGAATTCTTTGCAAAGCTCAGGAATGCGGTCCGCCAGCTCGCCCACGAATTCAATCCCTGTAAACCCGGCGCCCCCGACAATAAAGGTCAGGTAGTCCGTGCGGTTAGGCTCGCGCTTGAATTTCGCGAACTGATACTCGATGTGCTCGCGGATAAAACGCACGCTGTTGATCGAGCGAATACCCAAGGCATATTCCTTCAAGCCAGGAATGCCGAATGTTTCCGGCTCGCCACCAAGGCCGATCACAAGGTAATCGTAAGAAAGCGTGCCTTCCTCCAGAATAACCTTTTTCTCCTGCGGACGAATTTGAACGACCGTGGATTTCACGAAATCGATTTTGAATTCGTCAATCAGCTTCAAAATGTTCACGCGTGCATTCTCAGGATTATCCGTTCCTGCGGCGGGCATATGCAGATGCGTAGTGATATAATGGTAATCATGCTTATTGACCAGCGTCACATCCGCCTCGTTGTAATTCAGCTCTTTTTGCAACCGAATAGCCGTTACAATGCCGCCATACCCTGCTCCTAAAATGACTATTCTTGGAATTCGACTCATGGTTCTATCCCTTCCATCCGTATGTTCTGTTTTTTTATGGCCCTGATCCATTTGTGAAAAATTACACAAGCTACGCCGAAAAATAGTTTTCGTCCCTATTTTTTGCTTCCACGTATGAAAATATGAGCGTCCAACCTGTGAATTTGACAACAGATTTAACCAATTAAAAAAAATAATATAATGTAACGATTCAAAAGGCAAGCTTTATTTTGATTAAAAATGCGTAAATATCCCCAGAATAATAAGGTAAATTTCCTGAAATCTGCCAATATTGGCGATTTAAAAATTCTCATATAAATTATTTATCGGACTAATTAAAATAAATCTTTTTTATGAAAACCATAATTTTATTTTCATTACAGCGCTCTAGAGCTTATAATATAGTGGATAAAAATGTTTCGGAGGTGTCTATCAGCAACATGAGTAACGAAACGGTTGATATTATTATTATCGGGGGCGGCCCTGCAGGAATGTTCGCTGCATTTTACGGTGGAATGCGGCAAGCAACGGTAAAGCTCATCGAGAGCATGCCGCAGCTCGGCGGACAGCTGGCAGCGCTGTATCCCGAGAAGTATATCTATGACGTAGCCGGGTTCCCGAAGGTCACGGCACAAGAGCTTGTTAACAATCTGGATAAGCAGATGAAGCACTTCCCGATCGACATTCGTTTGGAGGAAAAGGTGCTGGGCGTTGAGAAGAAAGACGAGCGCCTGTTTGAAGTGACGACCGATAAGGGCGTACATCAATCCAAATCCGTCATCATCACCGGCGGCGTCGGCGCTTTCGAGCCAAGAAAGCTGGAGCTTCCGGAAGCGGTACGCTATGAGAAAGCCAACCTTCATTACTTTGTTAGCGATCTCAATAAATTCAAGGGTCAAAAGGTGCTCATCAGCGGCGGCGGCGACTCCGCTGTAGACTGGTCGCTCATGCTGGAGCCGATCGCTGAGAAAGTGACGCTGATCCACCGCCGGGATAAATTCCGCGCGCATGAGCACAGCGTAGAGAACCTGATGAATTCCAAGGTCGAAGTGCTGACGCCAAAAGAAATTAAGTCGCTGCACGGCGATACTTCCATTGAGAAAGTAACGCTGGCTGACATTAAGTCAGGCGAAGAAACCATCATCGACGTAGATGCGGTCATCGTCAACTTCGGCTTCGTCTCGTCCCTCGGACCGATTGCCGAGTGGGGACTTTCGATTGACAACGGCTCCATTATTGTAGATTCCCGCATGGAAACGAGCATTCCGGGTATTTTCGCGGCAGGCGATATTACGACGTATCCAGGGAAGCTGAAGCTGATTGCGGTTGGTTTCGGCGAAGCACCTACGGCGATCAACAATGCGAAGGTTTATTTTGATCCTACCGCTAAGCTGTCCCCGGGCCACAGCAGCAACATGAAGCTGTAGCACTGGAGTCTGCACAGCGAGTGTGCATAAACACGGTATAACGAAGCACATTAAATGGGTATCCGTTCATCTCATGTGGATAAGCGGGTGCCCGTTTTCTTTTGTCCACAAAAAAAAAGCCCGGTCAGCTGACCTGGGCATCGCCTTGTCTGTAGTAATCCAAATTGATTTGTCGGCGTCTAATCTCTTCGAGCAGCAGTTCGACAAAATCATCTTCCAAATGCAGGCTGACGGCTTTGAAGTAAGAGTCCACTAAGATCTCATTACTGATCAGTTTCATAAAGGATCACCTTGTTCGTTAATGTAAAATTATATTAACATGGGGTAAAAATTAGAACAAGCGTTCCTTTATCCACACATTTTTGTGTATAACCTGTGAATAACGTGTTGATAACTGTAGAAATATGGATATTAGTGCGGTGTGTTATGTGGACAAAGTTATACACATTTTTCCAAAGCTTTTTTTGATAAAAAACATTGATCAAAAAAAGGAGAATTTCACTTTTGTGAAAACCTATTTTTTTCAAACTATTGCATCCCTTGGAAGCGGCCTTGCCGTCGGCTTTCTGTTCGCCTTTCTGCGCCTCCCCGTTCCCGCTCCTCCCGCCATTCCAGCTGTCATGGGCATTTTCGGCATTACCCTCGGCTATATTCTGTTCTCCCGCTGGTTCGGTTCGTAAACCATTGGCCTTTAACCAGAAGCCTTCGTTTAACGGCTGCAATGATGCTGCTGTAGAGCGAAGGTTTTTTGGCTATTGTCACCCATGCATAATCGCGTTAAAATTAGATATACTAATAACGAACATATGTTCTATATAAAGGCGGTGTAATCTAAGCGTGAACGTGCCTACCAACGAAGAGATTCGGATGCTGAAAGAATATGTTCTGCTGCCCTACGTCTTGACCGCTTTCGATCGCGATGCCAAACAAATAACAGCCGCAGTCAAAACGCCCGGCCCCTATGCAGATACGATCCAACGGGCTATGGATGCCATTACGTCGGATATTGTACAGCTCCGGAGCTATTTTCGCGCCAGCGGCATTCGAGTCCTGGATATGAAACGAACCGCTGATGGCATTCAAGCGAAATATGTGTATCGCAGCCATCATTCCGAATTTATGATGCTGACGAATTTGATCCGGGTGGAGGCGGAGCTTTTGATGAGGCGGTATTTGGGCGAGGATGTGACGCGATATATTCGTAAGGATCTTCCGGGAGGGTTGGCTGATTTCGGGGATGGTTCGCGGACGACCCTCCGAGCGAACACGAGCTAGACAACAAAAGAGGCCCTTCCCTGGGCCCCTACAAGTTCAAATGAAACACCTGCTGCGCTTTCACATTCGCATACCCTATACCGACATAGAAGGCATGCGCTTCCTTCCTCTGCGCCCCTGAGCGCACTCGCATCGCGCTAAACCCCTGTTCGCGCGCCCACGTCTCGCATGCTCGCATGAGCTTCTCTCCAATGCCTTGCCGCCGATGCCGATTACTCACGACCAGCCCGCCAATCTCAGCAAACGGTGCGCTTTCGAGCAAAAACCGGCCATGCACGTGCACCCATCCCGCAATTTCATCCTCCACTTCCATGACAAAGACGGCGTGCTCCGGATCCGGCAAAATGTTGCCCAGCCGCTCGCTCATCTGCGCTTCGCTTACTGCATACCCCAGCTGCCCAGACAGACCGCAGAGCGGTCCTGCATCGTTCATCTCCGCTTTTCGAATGAACATTGACATCCTCCGATCTCGAAACCTGAATATTTATCCAGCTCCATCCTGCAGAACTATCATACCAGCTACTAGCCTAAGACACACAAAATCCCCGCCAGCCCTAAGGCAACGGGGATAATCCATGCGCTAGCAGCAGCGCTTCATCTTAAATCTTCTATACTGGATCTTCTGATACACGACCAGATATCGATCCAACTGCTGGCTCACCATTACGACTTGTTCATGCGTAAGAGTTCCATATATAAGTGCCAGCTCAATCATTTGGAAACGTAAAGATTCGATTTTCTCTTGAAGAAACGATTCCATAATTTCACTCTCCTTATATAAGTCGTCTGGATAACGCTTACATAAAGAGTAACACGAAGATATTAAACTAATATTAGGAAATTGTTAGAATTTATTAAGATTGGAAATTTCATAGTTTGCTCTAGTGATCGTGTGCTGATTGCACCTCGAAAAGCAGCCGTATCAGCCTTGACCGACTGCTGTTTGTTCTGCCACTTGTTTAATGTATTCGTTCCGACTTATTAGGAAATCCCTCATATAGCGCTCCAAAAACAGCCGATCCGCCACCCTTCCGAGCCACCCAAAGGAGACGTATAGTCGAACGTATCGATCATAAGCGTCCCTTGTTCGTGTTCGATAAACTCATGGGAATGCCAAAACCGCTTAAATGCTCCGCGAACCTGCTCATCCACAAAGCATCGCGGCTTTTGAAATGCCGTGATTTTTGCAGTCAGGTGCTGTTTGATGCCAAAATGCGTTGCTTCCCACGTGACCGTTTGGCCTAGCTCAATGAGCCCGCTGGTGACACCGCCGATCGCCCTCTCCCTGGTATGAGCGGTCGATTGCGCGTGAATGTCGATGCTTCTGGCCAAGTCAAAGCAAAGCTCTGCCGGGGCTTGGATCCACAATTCGGTTTTGATGATGGGCATCGTCTGTCTAAAAGATTTGCGCCAGCTTTAGCTGCTTGGAAACCGCTTCTTGCACCCGGTCCTTATGAAACGGCTTCACCAGAAAATCTTTAGCGCCGCTGCGGATTGCATCCACGACCATTTTTTGCTGTCCCATCGCGGAGCACATGATGACAATCGCCTCCGCATCGAATGCTTTGATTTCTTGCAGCGCAATCAAACCGTCTTTTTCAGGCATGGTGATATCCATCGTTACCAGGTCAGGCTTTACTTGCTTGTATTTTCGGACAGCCTCGTCTCCATCAACGGCTTCCGCCACGACCTCGTGACCAAATTCCGTCAGCATATTTTTCAGCATCGTTCTCATAAACGCTGCATCGTCGACGACCATAATTCTAGCCAAGTCTATCGCTCCCCTGTGCCCAAGCCTTTCGCTGAGTTTTATCTGCATTATAGCAAAGGAAATGAAGGAAGAAGCTTTAAATTTGGCTAAAAAATCAGTGATAAACTTTAGATAAGGGGGAAGCATTATTATTTTAATTCGAATTGCAATATTCAACTACTTGCTTATATGGAAGCTTGCCTCCAAAGATATCCAAGGCACTACCAATGGTTATATCAAGCTTGCCTTGACCCAGCTTCTTAAACAGCTCCAAATCGGAAATGGAGCGAGCGCCACCCGCATAGGTGGTAGGGATTGTGACACAATGAGCCAAATGCTGTACTAAATCTTCATGAATACCCGCACGTTTACCTTCTACATCGACAGCATGAACTAAAAATTCATCACAAAAGCTTTCAAGATATTTTAAATTCTCCTTGTTGATTTCAAAATCGCTAAACGTTTTCCATTGGTTTGTAACCACATACCACTTGCCATTCTTCTCTTTACAGCTTAAGTCAATCACCAGCCGATCGATCCCAACTTCTTCAACCATCCTGTTCAAGTTACTTAGATCAAGCTGACCATTTCGAAAAATATATGAAGTTACGATCACGTGTGATGCACCTTGTTCAAGGTATAAAGCTGCATTATCCGCAGTGATTCCCCCGCCAATTTGCAAGCCGCCTGGATATTCTTGCAGCGCTTTAATCGCAGCGGCTTCATTGCCGCCTCCCAGCATAATGACATGACCGCCAACTAGTTTATCTTCCTTAAATTTAGCTGCATAATAGGATGAATCATAATCGGATACAAAATTCTCAATGACTGCTCCATTCTCCTCCGTCAATGTTTCTCCGACGATTTGCTTTACCCTTCCTTGGTGAATATCTATACAGGGTCTGAATCTCAATGTTTTCTCCGCCTTCCTAGATCTTTTATTCTCAGTATTAATATTTGCCAATCGATAGTCAATATGAAAATAAAAAAGAGCCACATCAAAGTGACTCTTCTAAGACAAATCCTCGATCTTGTATTAAGCCTTCTTGCGGGAATGAAGCTTAAATACTTTGCCCTTTACAGGCTCACCCATATTGCTGTATTTACGAAGTTCCTCGGCTGGCAGGATATAAGAAACCACTTCCCCCGATTTATAGTCTTCATATTCCTTAAAATCTTGTTTAGAAACTGCAGTGTGTTTACGCATTTTCATCGTCTCCCTTTAAACAAAGATGAATTAGAAAATGAAAACTAACATAGGGTACAGCCGCCTTCAAGATTAATCATACTAAGGAAATGTCAATTTTATTAGCTGTTTCCATTAACATTCGTTTAACTTTTATATACAAAAAGACCTCCCAAATGTGCATTAGCATGAACACACAAGCTTGGAAGGTCTATGGTCAGAACGTTTAATCCTCGCAAGGCTGAGCCAGCGCCGCGTCCTCTTCCTTCGTGCGGAAGCTCGAACCACAGCCACAGGTTGCTACAGCATTCGGGTTATGGATGGTGAAGCCGCCTCCCATACCGGTGTCTTGGAAGTCGATCTCGACGCCGTACAGGTATTTCGAGCTATCGGCATCAACAACTACCTTCAAGCCGTGGATCTCGAATTCTTTATCGTCTTCGGCTTGATTATCGTCAAAGCCCATCCCATAGGAAAATCCGCTGCAGCCGCCGGACTTGACGCCCAGACGCAGGAACAGATTCGGCAGTTCTTCTGCCGCGAGCATTTCTTTAATTTTATCGCTAGCGGATTCGCTAATTGTAATCATAAGTATGACCTCCCTTAGGGTTCAAAATAAGAACAAAGAAGAAAAGAAGCGCAGCACTATTATAGCCGCTACCCTAAGTATACTCCTTCTTTGCCGGCTCCTCAAGAGCAGCCGCCCCTTTTAAACGATGGTCTATCGCATAATATCGAATCAGCAGCACATCCAGCTGTTGACTACATCGCTGTACCTCTGGATGCATCAAACCGAATTGACAGCCTAGCCGAACCATTTGCTCGCGAACTTTTTCAATTTCAACCGAAAGTGCCGAATGCTTGTCAGTACCTACTGTTGTGAACAACCTTCGCACCGCCCATGAATGATTAATCGAAAAAATGAGTCTAGTTAATTAGTCACAGAATCAGAGTATACTAGATTCTCCCAGCAAAAGAAATAGCAGAAACGATAAAAAATACCATCTTATGAAAATCTTTATGAAATAAAATTACATCAATCGCCGGGATTTTGGGGAATTCGAGCATGAAAACGCTTTTGTTTCGCCCTTGTGTTGCCCCGCGTGAAAAGGAGGTTTATAATAGAACGTATTGTTATTCATTACGTGTCCTTATATTATATTGCGTCCCTGCCTCCTTCTGGACAGGGGCTAACTATGTTTATGGAGGTGGATTGTATGAGCACCACAATCAACAGCAGCTCCGATCTTCGCATGGCCGAAATTGCCGAGAAGGTGGAGCACGGCGAGCGCTTAACCCTGGAAGACGGCGTCTACTTGTATGAATCCGACGACCTTTTAACGATTGGGCAAATGGCAGATAAAGTGAATCAGCGGAAGAACGGCAAGAAGGTTTATTTTGTCCAAAACATGAGCTTGTATTTCACCAATGTGTGCGAGGAGCACTGTGCTTTCTGTCACTTCCGCCGCGACGAAGGGGAAGCTGGGGCTTACACTTTGACACCGGACCAAATGCTGGAATACGTAGCCCAGCATTATCATCCGGAAATGCGGGAGTTTCACATTAGCCAGGGCCATAATCCGCACGTTCCGTTTGAGTATTACGTGGACAGCCTTCGCACGCTCAAGCAGCATTATCCAAATGTAACGATCAAAGCGCATACGGCAGCGGAGATCGAGTTTTTTTCCAGACTCAGTGGGTTAAGCTATAAAGAGGTGCTGCAGACTTTGATGGAAGCCGGCCTTGAGACGCTTCCCGGGGGCGGCGCTGAAATTTTGTCCGACCGCTACCGTAAAAAAATGCTGCTCAAAGACAAAGCCTCGACCCAGGAATGGCTCGACGTTCATCGCACCGCTCACCAGCTGGGTATGAAGACGCACGCCACGATGCTGTACGGCGCCGTCGAAACGTTGCAAGAACGCATCGAGCACATGATGCTGCTTCGCGAGCTGCAGGACGAAACGAACGGCTTTCTGGTGTTTATTCCGAACTCGGTGCAGCCGGCTAGTGTCAATGCAGGCATTAAACGCCGCGTTCCTGCGTTCGACGAGCTCAAAACGATGGCGATCAGCCGCCTGATGCTGGATAACTTCCCGCATATTAAGGCTTATTTTATCAATATCGGCATTAAGCTGACACAGCTGTCCTTCAGCTTCGGCGCATCCGATGCGCACGGCACGATCATTCAAGAGCGGATCAGCCATGCTGCTGGCGCACAATCGCCGGAGGGTGTAACTAGGGACGAGCTCGTATGGCTCATCAAAGGCGCTGGGCGTATACCTGTAGAGCGCGATACATTTTACAATGAGATCAAGGTTTATTAATTTTGCTATGTAGAAAGGGTTTGCCGTTGTTATGAAGAAACTTGTGATTTTGGGTGGAGGTTATGGCGGCTTAACGGTTGCCAAGGAATTGCTCGAGGGGGATGTGCCGTCGGATACGGTCATTATTCTCGTGGATCGGATGCCTTATCAGGGGCTGAAAACGGAATATTACGCGCTTGCGGCCGGTACGGTGTCGGACAAGGATATTCGGGTGCAGTTCCCGGTCGATCCGCGGTTGATCCTAAAATACGGGGAAGTCTTGTCGGTGGATCCGGAGCAGAAGCTGATTCGCTTCGAAAACGATGAGCCGCTGTCCTATGATTGGCTGGTCATTGCGCTCGGCTGTGTGGACAAGTATCATGGCATCTCTGGGGCTCAGGAGTTCTCGCACAGTATTCAAACGTTGTCCGCTACCCGCAAAACGTATCAGGTCGTCAACGACATCAATCCCTATGGACAAGTGACGATTGTCGGCGGAGGACTCAGCGGTGTGGAGGTTGCAGCGGAATTGCGCGAAAGCCGTGCCGATCTGAATATCCGCATTCTTGACCGCGGGGCCAGTGTCTTGTCGCCCTTCCCGGAAAAGCTGCAGCGGTTCGTCCGCGAATGGATGCTGGAGCACGACATTGAGCTTCGCTCCCATATCGCCCTTTGCAACCTAGAAGGCGGCATTCTGTACAATCAGCAGGAGCTGATCTATACGGATATGACGATTTGGACCGCCGGAATCCAGCCCAGCCCGATCGTGCAAAACCTGAATCTGCCCAAAGACAATCAAGGACGGCTGACCATTAACGAGTACCATCAGCTGCCGAGCTACAACGAAATTTTTGTGGTGGGCGACTGTGCGGCGCTGCCCTTCTCCCCTAGCGGGCAAGCGGCAGAGGCACAGGGCAAGCAGGTGGCGGAAGTGCTGCAAGCCATCTGGAAAAACGAAACTCCTCGGCTCGGAAAAATCAAGCTCAGAGGAGTTCTGGGGTCGCTCGGTAAAAAGTCAGGCTTCGGCCTCATGGGCAAGCGGACCGTCATGGTCGGCATGGTGCCCCGTGCACTCAAAACCGGCGTGCTTTGGAAGTCCAAACGACATTTGGGCTAACGTGGATAAAATATATTATTCCCCAAGGAGATCGAACATCGCTTCGATCTCTTTAATTTTGGCGTCGATGGCCGCTTCGAGCTCGTCTACGGTCGCCGCCGCGACAATCTCCCCGTTGACCAAGGCGTAGGGCAGCATGTAGCATTCCCCGCAGTTGCCCAAGCAGCCGTATTCGATCACATCATAGTCGGGATTCTGCTCCAGCTTTTTGAGCAGCTTGTTCGTCCCGTGATGCATATTATTCGCACAAAATTCGATTATCGGCCTCATGGAGGCTCGCCTCCCTCGCCAAACCATTTTATTTTTCACTGTATTGTAATATAATAAGTGATAGAAGGGAGATGATGCAAATGAGTGAACATACAAACCAAGACACCATGTACGATGAGGTGCTCGAAGTTCTAGATAAGCTTCGTCCATTCCTGCAGCGCGACGGCGGCGACGTTGAGCTCGTTGACGTGGAAGACGGGATCGTGAAGCTGAAGCTGGTAGGTGCTTGCGGCAGCTGCCCGAGCTCGACCATTACGCTGAAAGCCGGTATTGAACGCGCTCTGCTGGAAGAAGTAGAAGGCGTACAAGAGGTTATGCAGGTATTTTAATTTTTTTCGTCCTAAAAAAGCCTTGTCCTCTTAGGAGGAACAAGGCTTTTTTGTGTTATTTGCGGTCACGATCCACTGATCCGCTGCCGATGGTTGCCCGGATCGGATCCAAGCCGCCGGATACATCCATGATGTTACCGGTAATGAAGTCAGAGCGCTCCTCGCACAGGAAGGAAATGACACGCGCAATGTCTTCCCCCGTCCCCGGTCGGCCACGCGGCGACTCCTCATCAATCAAGTGCTGCGCTTCCGAAATGGTTTTTTCCTTATTGGCACCCTTAATATCGCCCGGGCAAATCATATTGACGGTAATGCCGTTCGCCGCTTCCTCGACTGCAAGCGATTTCGTAAACGAAACGAGCCCCACCTTAGCGGCGGCATACACGGCACGGTGCGGCCACCCGCGCGATTCCGCCGCATGTCCAAAGCCGAAATGAATGATTCTCCCCCATTTGCTGCGGCGCATGAAGGGAATGACCAGCTGATCCAAATACATCACACCTACCAGGTTCCCCTGCATTAAGTACTGGATCTCGTCCGGGCGGTATTCCATAAACAGCCTCCGCTCTCGGACAAAGGGCCCCGCATTATTGATCAAAATGTCAATGGTACCAAAGGCTTGCACCGCTGTCTCCACCAGCTGCTTCATGTCGTCGAAGCTGGCCGCATCGCCCTGCACGGCAATACATCGTACGCCTTGGGCCTCGATCTGTCTGCACAGCTCCTCGGCCTCCCGCTCGCTGCGCACATAATTCAACACGATGTCGCAGCCTTGCTCGGCGAGCGTGAGTGCCGTCATTTTGCCTAGACCCTTTGCACTGCCGGTGATTAGCGCCACCTTTCGTTGTTCCATGCCTCTTCCTCCCGTTTTCTCCCAGGTGCCTGTCCGATCCCATTCCCAGTTCAATCCTTGGACAGACTTCAAATACTCCATTCTATGATGGAAGTCCAGGATTTATTCAGCGCTGGGTGGCCGTCTCATTATATAATGAAAGACGATCGCAATCGCCTGAAACGTCATATTACAGCCCTGCTCCAAATCGCTTAAGTTCCCCTTAATGTCCTCGGT
This sequence comes from Paenibacillus cremeus, assembly GCF_007786445.1. Taxonomy (GTDB): domain Bacteria; phylum Bacillota; class Bacilli; order Paenibacillales; family NBRC-103111; genus Paenibacillus_G; species Paenibacillus_G cremeus. The sequence goes on from NZ_VNJI01000022.1 coordinate 16,515, forward strand.
CTCCGTCCGTACCCGTTCGCCGTATTTGAGCTCGGCCGCCTGGATCAAATCGTCCAGCAGATCCGCGTTAATCGTGTGAATCTCCAAGTTTCGCTGATTGCGAAGCCGTGTTACCGGGTCCTTATAGAACTCCTTGAGCCCGTACAGCTGCCCCTCCAGATCCGTAAACTTCCGGTTCTCGTGCATATTGCGCAGCACCGTAAAAAAGGAAAACCGCGCTTTGACCCGCTCCGTCTTCAGGGCAAACCGTTCGTTCATAAAATGCCCCAGCTTGTCCAAAATGGCAAACACGCGGATTAGTCCATTCTTATAATAATAAAGATGGCGATTATAGTCGTCCTTCTCTTGCGGTGACATGAGCTCAACTAGCTCCTGCGTCACCTTTTCGCCGTAGCGTTTGGCCGCATACTGGCTCTGCTCCAGCTCGTCAATCGCCCGCAGGAAGCCCTGGCACCAGATCACAAAGCGCCTCTCTTGCGGCGTCTGCTTGTCCGAAGGGATCAACGATAGACTGTTATAAAATTTATGTATCGATTGGAAGGCTTCCAGCAGCAGTCCCTCATCCTTACGCGGCGGATCGCCGAAGATCGCTCTGAGCATAGACGACAGACCTCCCTAAGACCAATGTACCATTAAGTATAACCGAATCCCATTTGGGAAAACAAATAAGCCCTTTCAGCCTAGGCTGGAAGGGCTTGGGGAAAGAGATGAGTTGGACGCGATGAGCCCGGCGGGGCGTGCAAAGCCAAAGCCAAGCGGCGGAGCACTGCCAAGCGGCGGAGCCGGGGGCCGGGCGGGCTCGCCAAAACGGATTTTCCGCTTTGCTGCGCTGGCCGAAGGCCTAGCGGGCTCGCGAAAGCGGATTTTCCACTCTGCTGCGCTAGCCGGGGGCCGGGCGGGACGCGCAAAGCGGATTTTACGATTTGCTGCGCTGGCCAGAGGCCTAGCGGGCTTGCCAAAGCGGGTTTGGCGCTTTGCTGCGCTGGCCGGAGGCCGGGCGGGCTCGCCAAAGCGGATTTTACGCTTTGCTGCGCTGGCCAGAGGCCTAGCGGGCTCGCCAAAGCGGATTTTACGCTTTGCAGCGCTGGCCGGGGGCCGGGCGCGCTCGCCAAAGCGGATTTTACGCTTTGCTGCGATCACCGAGGCCTCACCGACTAAGCAAAGTACTCGTTCCAGCGGCGATCCACCAGCTCTACGATGTCCTCGCGCGGGAACAGCTCGTCCGGGTAGCCCGGTTTCATGCGGGCGTCGATGACGAGCGGCAGCTCGTAGCCGAGGTGGTGGCCTTTCACTTCCGAGCGCGCATAGATGTCGGCGGCCGGGTTAAAGCGCGTGAACACAGTCCAAAGGAACGCCGTCTGGTTCGCCGTGATCGCGGTATCGTCCGCGAGAATGACCAGCGGCCACTCCTGCAGGCGTCCCGCCTCGGTCTCGACCAGCCGCTTCGCGAGGCCTGGGTCCTCGGCGTACGAAGCGCCGGAGACCACGAGGCAGCCTCGGCAGTATACGGAGGCGCTGCGGATGCCCTGCAGCTCGCCACCGCTGTAAACGGCTGGCAGCTCGCGCCGCTGCTCGCCGACGCCGAGCAGCACGGCCTTGCTGCCGTGGTTCAGGCGGTCGCCGGTGTAATCGAGCGTATCGTGCGACGTGTGGCCGAAGATAAACAGGTCGCGCTGCGGATCGAAACGCTCCAGTACAGCTTCCAGAAGGCTAGGGAAGCGGTCAAGCGCAATATTTTGATCGGTCACGATCAAAAATTTGGTCAATGTCAGCTGGCCTTCTCCAAGAATGCGGAAGGCGGAGCCCAGCGCTTCGCGGCTGTAGCTTTCGCGCACGACCGCTGCGGCCAGCGGGTGGAACCCGGTCTCGGCGTAGGTCCATAGCGACTTGACCCCCGGCATGGCCATCGGGAAGGCCGGGGACAGCAGGCGCTGCAGAAAATCGCCGAGGTAGTAATCTTCTTGCCGCGGCTTCCCGACAATCGTGGCTGGATAGATGGCATCCTTGCGATGCCACACGTGATTCACGTTGAACACCGGGAAATCATGGGTCAAGGAATAGTAGCCGAAGTGGTCACCGAACGGCCCTTCGGGACGGCGCAGATGCGGCGGTACGGTACCGCAAATCGCAAACTCCGCTTCGGCGACGAGCCGGTGGCCGCCGTTCGGGTTCTCCACCAGCGGCAGCTTTTGGCCCATGATGAGAGAAGTCAGCATCAGCTCCGGCAGGTGCTCGGGCACCGGTGCGATCGCGGAGGCGATCAAGGCCGGCGGCCCTCCGAGGAACACCGTGACCGGAAATTGCTGATTGCGCTTCTCGGCCTCATGGTAGTGGAACCCGCCGCCCTTGTGAATTTGCCAGTGCATCCCTGTCGTCTGGGCGTCATACACCTGCATGCGGTACATGCCGAGGTTGTGATGCCGCGTCTCCGGATGCTCGGTGTAGACTAACGGCAGCGTCACGAACGGACCGCCGTCCTCCTGCCAGCAGGTCAGCACGGGCAGACCCGCCAGCGGCGCATCCTTGCGGCACTGCTGCAGCACCGGGGCGGCATCAGAGGACACCGTCTTGGTGCCGACCTTGAGCATGTCGAGGATGAGATTGCGCTCCTGCCATAACGCCTTAGGCGTCGGCGGCATAAGCGAATCCATCGCCCCGATGATTTGACGCATCAGCTGCTCTGGACGCGGTCCGAAGGCCAGATCCACTCGCCGGATGGTGCCGAAAAGATTAGTAACGACAGGGAAGCTTGCCCCCTTGACGTTGGTGAAGAGCAGGGCAGGTCCCCCCTCTTCGATGACGCGTCGATGTATTTCCGCCAGCTCCAGATTCGGATCGACCGGAGCGGAAATGACTTTTAATTCGTTTTCTTGACGAAGCGCCTCCAGAAATGAGCGCAAATTGGCAAAACGCATAGGAATGACGGAGCCCCTTCCATTCAACAAGGATTTATCTAGCAAGAAGGCTTACGGCAGCCGTGGGGCTGCGTAAGCCTGAATGTCCTCCTGCGCGGACGTGCGCAAGGTGGTTATGGATAAGAAGCTTAACATGCCGAAGAGGCACGAAATCAATAAGGTGTGCAGCAAGCTCGCCAGAAGATAGATATCGTGGCCGAGCGCTAAAGTGACGAAGCCGCCGCTCAAAATTTGCAGTACCACTAAAATCAACGACCACTTCGCGGCTTCATACAAGCTGCTGCCCGGCCGGGCCTGCGTTCGGACCACCATAAACAGCATCAAAAGCACGAGCCCCAGCAGCGCCGCAGCAAGCCGGTGGGTAAACACGATCGAGGTCGCACCCGTCATCTCAGGAATGACTTCACCGTTGCACAACGGCCACCCGATACAGCCGCCCGTGGATTGGGTATGCCGTACGAAAGCGCCCAAGTAAACAACGACATAAGAGTACAGTAGGATTCCCCACACAGCCATGCGTACGCCCTTGGATATGTTCGTTCCATCGCCGTGCTGCATCGCTTCGCCGAAGCGCGTGTACACTAGAGCCAGCAGCAGCGTAAAAGCAAACGACAGCAGCGAAAATCCGAAGTGCAGCGCAAGGATGGCCGACGATTGAGGCATCACGACAGCCAAGGCTCCAAGCAAGGCTTGCAGCAGTGTGAAGAACATGGCCCCGCTGACATACCATTTGGCATCCTTCCGTTTGCTGAACAAGAAAACCAGAATCATAGTCGCAAGCAAAATCATGCTCACTACGCCCACCACAAAACGGTGACTGTATTCGATTAGAGATTCAATGGTATAGGCCGGAATGAATTTGCCATTGCACAGCGGCCAGTCTTCTCCGCAGCCGCGCCCGGATTCCGTCTTGGTCACCAGTGCGCCCATGAGCAGAATTAGAAACATCCCAATCATGCTGGCAAAGGAAAACCGCTTAAGCCATCGATGTATATTCATGTGGTCACTCACCCGCTTTTTAGACGTTTATCGACATGCATTGACAACCGCGGCGGTGGCAAACCACAACAGCTGTAACAAATTTGGACAAATGTCGATTGTTTTCAAGTTACATTATAACGATTATCGCAGGGCAAATCCATGCCCGAATGTTACAAACCCATGAAACCGAAAAAGCCCTGTCGAATGAGCATTCGAAGGGCCTTTTCGCGAAACGTGTGACGCTTATTTGGAAAGAGCGTTAGCTACTTCAATCGCGCGATCCAAGAACTGCTCGATTTCGTCCCGGGTTTTACGCAGCTTGCTGACAAAGCGCACCAGCTCCTGCCCCTCGCGGAAAGCAATAAAGCTTGGAATGCCCAGGATGTTCAGCTCACTGCACAGGTCCGGCAGATCGTCCCGGTCGATTTCGATAAAATTCAGGCGATCCTGATACGCCTCAATCACCTGCGGCATGAACGGATCGATAAAGTGGCAGTCCTTGCACCAGGTTGTTTTAAATACGGCAATGGTCGGCTTCGCGCTGGCTACAAGCTCACGGAAGCGTGCATCGGCAGATACTTTTTCCATAGATGGCACCATCCTTCATTCTTGGGGTCTTGCTGTTCAAGTCATATCCCACTTATAGCATCGGGATTACTTTGTGTCAATACGCTGCTGAGCCATAAGTTGGAATTTACATTATTTTGAAAAAGTGATATCATATATATATCAAAACAATATTTATTCATCTAGGCAGAAGGAGTGGTTTTCAGTGAAAGAAAGAAAAGCATGGGCTGTAAACGGCTTTTTAGGGCTTTTGGTTATTCTCGCGTCGCTCGTATTGGGGCTGATCCTGATTGCAAATTCCAGTTCCCTCGTCGTTGGAGGCATCCTGATTGCCGCAGGCGTAATCCTGATGTCAGGGATCGTTGTTGTTCAGCCGAATCAGGCGCAGGTCATTACGTTCTTCGGGAGCTACACAGGCTCGCTGCTGGACAGCGGCTTTTGGCTGACGGTGCCGTTCTCCGCTCGGAAAAAGGTGTCGCTGCGGGTGCGTAACTTTAACAGCGCGAAGCTGAAGGTAAATGATATTGAAGGTAATCCGATTGAAATTGCCGCCGTCGTTGTTTTCCGAGTTATTGATACAGCAAAAGCCACATTCGATGTGGACAATTACGAGCAGTTCGTGGAAATTCAAAGCGAAACCGCCCTGCGTCATGTCGCCAATAAATATCCTTATGATTCCTACGATGAAGGCGGCTATTCGCTGCGCGGCAACTCCGATGAGGTGGCCCATGAGCTGAGCCGGGAGCTGCAGGAGCGCCTGTCCGTTGCCGGTGTCGAGGTGATGGAAGCCAGGCTGACGCACTTGGCCTACTCCACGGAAATCGCCAGCGCCATGCTGCAGCGGCAGCAAGCGGCAGCGATCCTTGCAGCACGCGGCAAGATCGTGGAGGGTGCCGTCGGCATGGTCCAGCTCGCGATCGAGCGGCTGCAGCGGGAAGGCGTCATCGAGCTGGATGAGGAGCGCAAGGCCGCTATGATCAACAACCTGCTCGTCGCGATTGTCTCCGACCGATCCGCCAGCCCGGTCATTAATACGGGAAGCTTATATTAAGATCTCCTATGGCTGCGAAGAAAAATTTCCCCCTGCGGCTCGATCCCAAGCTGTATGAGCTGCTGGAGCGATGGGCGGCCGATGAATTCCGCAGCGTCAACAGCCATATCGAATATTTGCTGCGCGATGCCGCGGCCCGCGCCGGACGGCTGCCCTCCCCCCGGTCAGCCCCGCCCGCCGGGACGACTGCGAGCGAGGAGGAGTCTTCCTAGAGGCTCCCAGCCCGTGCCCTTGTAAACAATAAAAGCCTTTCATCGATCCCAGGCGGAGATCCGATGAAAGGCTTTTTTCATTTGAAAAGCAGCTTGCTTATTCTCTTGTAATTTTCACCGCTTGCAGCGTCTCATCCCAGCTCACTTTGGCCCCTAGGCTCTCCGCCACGAAGCGGACAGGAACGAAGGTCGATCCATGGACGAGCACCGCAGGCTTTTCCATCGTGACGGCTTTTCCGTTGACCGAAGCTTCAGGGCTGTCAATCGTCAGGAGAATCACCGTCCCGCTCACCGGATCGGTAATGCGCACCTGCTTGGTGTCGGCGAGCCACTTCACTTCGGCTTCCAGCTTTTCCGATACGAAGCGCGCCGGCACCATGACGACGCCTTGGTCATTGAACGGTCGGGTACTGAAGCTGTACGGGTCCGGCTGTCCCATGAGCAGAGTCACTTCTTTTTTCGTCAGCTCCAGGTCTTCCTTGAGCAGCTTGTAGAGCTGTGAATTCGGCTCCAGGGCGCCGATAAATTTGCTCATCGTCAAATTGCCCGACTCCCCCGCCAAATCGATCACACCATTCGAAGTATTTATCGTATCGACCGTTACGGGCTTGTTCACGCTCCACACCTCGGAGGTGGACGTCAGTTTAATGCTTTTCAGTCCATCGTTGTGGTCCGATTCCGGATTGGTTAAGAGCAGCTCTATCGTGGATTTTCGCGGAAGCAGATCCTGATCGGCATAAATATCCATTTTCAAATACTGGTTATCATTCAACAGCTCTTTGCCATTGGCTGTAGCTGTAAAATCAGCCACATTCTTATCATAGTTGTCCAGGTACTTTTGCAGAGTCGATTTCAGGAACGTGTAGGCGAATTCTACGGCGAGCGTTTTGTTTTTCAGGTACGGCATCGTGGTATTCGTGATCGAATTCTCATCGTCCTTCGGCTGCACGCCTTGCTTCTGCATGCCTTCGTCTACGCCCTTCATTGCTTCCATAATGACCGGTATGTACAGATCATACAGCTGTCCGAGGAAGTCCTTCATGCCCTTATCATCGGCCAAGACATTGGTCAGGAAGCCTTTCACGAGACCGATCCACTCACTGCCGTAAATTTCAGCATGCAGCTTCTGAAGCGGCATCAGTTCTCCATTCACCGACTCCGTCACGCCTGTTACGCTGATCGTATTCGGATTGGGGAAATTATTAATGAAAAAGGAAGCCATCGCCGGTGCGGCATCCACCGCCCGTTTACTCATTTGATCCAGCTGCTCTTGAAGTCCCTTGGTGACCGGCACCATCGGGTTTGGATTCGGATTCCATGCGGCAGCCCCTTTGATGACGATCGGCTTCTTCGCCCCTTCGATCCGGATGGTATACACTTGATCGGCCAGCGTCAGCTCAAACGGGATGCGGCCCTTCGCATACTCCACCGCGCCTCTCATCGATGCGTGCTGCGGATCCTGCATTTTGGAAGCGTACACTTCCAGCTTTACTTTGCCGAACAGGTCAAACAGCTTCTGCTGATCGGCTGTTGCGCTCTGTGCATCAGGCGTCAGTTCGAGGGTGACGGTTCGTTTACCCTCTGCCGATTTCACGGCCACGCTGTTGTTCAGAAGCTTGTTGACATCGAACCCGCTCACCGGCTGACAGCCCGCTACCACCAGCAATACGAGGACAAGCAGACCGCATAGAACGGCATTCCAACGCTTCATTACTTTCATTCCTAACCCTCCAGCCTACAATAGATAAAATGGGATGAGTGCGTCCTTCGCCTTCGTCTCGCTTCAAAGGATCACATCACTATACGTAAATTTATTACGACGTGCAGCGGACAAATCCTTTTTTTTACAGAAATACACTTCTTTTGTCCTATGGAAGGGATCAGGCAAGCAATGGTGCCCTGAACAGCAGCACAAAAAAGCCTCGAACGAGGACGGCGTCTCTTACGCTGAGACACCTTCGTTCGAGGCTTTTTAATTTTACCGCTCCGACATGCCTAGTCTGGCGAGGATCGGCCTAGCCAGCTTGCGCAGCGGTCCTGGCAGATGCTGAAGGTCGCTGACCGTCATTACCCGGGTCAGGAACAACAGCACCGGATAGGCCGCTCCCGTAACGGCGCAGATCAGCACCGCCTGCACCATGTCGTCCCCGCGGAGGCTGCCGAACGGGTGAATGTACGCCCGGCTGAGAACGTCCAGCGCCACGCCGATCACGCAGATGATCACGGTGGTCAGGGCTAGCGAGAGCCAGCGGCGAGCGCCCAGCACGCGGAATGGAATCGTCTGCGTACGCCGCAGCGCCTGCAGGTTCAGTACGGTCATCACAATGAAGCAAAGCGCCGTGGAGGCAATGATGCCATAGATGCCGAAGTACGCCGCCAGCACGTAGCTGCCGATCAATTTGACGGCGATGCCGACGATGACGCCGATCACCAGCGTCTTCATCCGGCCCATGCCCATCAGGACGGCGCCGGACGTCTGCATGACGATCTGGAAGATGGCGCTAACGGTGAGCGCCATAATGATCGGGGCCGCGTATTCATCAACGATCGGCGAGCCGGTCGGGTTGCCGAAGATGAAGCCGTTGATCGGACGCGCCGCCAAGCAGATGAGCAGCACCATCGGCAGGCCGGACAGGATCGACAGCTGCAGCACTTTGCCGGTTTGCGCGGCCACCTGCTCCATGTCCTTCTGCGAATACGCCGAGGAGATGATCGGCACGATCGATTGGCTGAGCGCCACGGCTAGAATGATCGGGATTCCGGCCAGCGACTGCGCGCGACCGGTGAGAATCCCTAGAATTTCCCGTGACGGCTCTTCGCCGATCACATCTTTGAGCAGCAGCGTCACGATCGAAGAATCGATCGTGTAGATCAGCGTCACCGTCATCGAGAAGATGACGATCGGCACCGACAGCTTGAACAGCTGCGCGTAGATCGTGAGGAAGCTCAGCTGCTGGGACGCGGCGGCCGACTGCTTCTGGACGTCGCTCGAACGCTCCACGCTATCGCTGCGCTTTAGCCGCATTGCGTAGTAGAGCATCACGGCGGCGGCCGCCACGCTGCCAATCACGCCGCCGAACGAGGCGCCGGCTACGGCGTAATCGAGGCTGTGGCTGAGCAATAGGTAAGCGAGCGCCACCGAGGTGGCGACGCGAAAAACCTGCTCGATGATCTGCGACATGCCGTTAGGCATCATCATCCGGCGGCCTTGGAAGTAGCCGCGCATGATGGCGATCAGCGGGAACAGCAGCAGCGCCGGCGCAATCGCGCGGATCGGCAGCGTCGCCTGCGGATTGATAATGCTCTCCGCGAAATACGGCGCGCCGATGTATAGCAGCAGCGTCATGATAACGCCGGCGATCGCGGCGAACAGCAGCGCCGCTTTATAGATGCGATCCGCCTCGGCATGCCGGCCCAGGGCGGTGCGCTCCGAAATCATTTTGCTAAGCGCGCTGGGAATGCCTGCGGTGGCCACGACCAGCAGCACGGAGTATAAATTGAAAGCAATCCCGTACGCCGCCATCCCGATATCGCCGAGCAGATAGACGAGCGGAATTCGCTGCACCACGCCAAGCGCCCTGGCTACCAGCGCAGCCAAGGTCAGGATGAGCGTACCTTTGACTAATGAATCCTTCGTAGACAAAACGTTCCCTTCTTCCTACAAGCACATAATGCCAAGGTGACCTACTTAACCGTTAACCGGACACCTAACCCTTCATAACCCAAACGATAAACAGCGCGATCATCACTAGCTGCAGGCCAAATTTTACAACGAGTCCGGAGAAAAAGCCGACGAGCGCCCCTACTCCGGCACGCACCGCTTGACGTATCTCGGTGCCTACGACTAGCTCGCCGATGACTGCCCCCAAGAAGGGGCCGATCAACAGCCCGGCCACCGGAATGACGAACGGGCCCAGGATCAGGCCTACCGTACTGCCGATTACGGAAGCGCGGGTACCGCCGAATCGCTTCACCCCGAGCGCGCTTACGGCATAATCGGCGATCAGGAGCACGACGACGATCGTCGACTGAATCAGCCAAAACCAAAGTCCAAACGGCTCGAAGCTAATCATCCAGCCGTAGACGAAAAACGCGGCAAAAATCGCCAGCGCCCCCGGGAGCACCGGATAAACGGCACCGGCCATCCCGACCACAAACAGTACGACGACAATCGTCCATGCGGCTATCGTCATGCGCTCTTTTCCTCCTTATTGCAACTGCTTATGCCATCACACCAGCGCGTACTCCCGGATAATGCGAGCCACGCCGTGCTCCTCATTGGTCACCGTCACCGTGTCCGCAAACGCCTTGACTTCCTCCTGCGCGTTCCCCATCGCCACGCCGAGTCCCGCTTCCCGGATCATCGACTCATCGTTCAAGCTGTCGCCCATAGCGATTACCTGCGACATCTCAAGACCGAGCATCTCGCAGACCTCGCGGACACCGCTCGCTTTGGTTACCCCCTTTGGGTTCACTTCCAAATTGAACGGATGAGAGTTCGTAATCTCCAGCACGCCCCAGGATTCCAGCTCCTTACGGATGGCGGCCAGACTTTCGGCTTCTTCGGTAAAGTATCCGAACTTCAGCCATTGCTTCGCATCAAGCTCCGAGTCGTCCAACCAGTGTTCCTTGTTATAGATGCCGCCCACCGAGTATGCCCAAAACCACGTGTCATACTGCACCGCCAGCACGTGCAAGCGCCGGATCAACTCCACTTCCAACGTATGACGCTGATGCAGCACCCCCGGCTCTTTCCATACCTCGCCGCCATTGACCGTCACGATCGGCGAGCGCAGTCCCAGCTCTTCCAGATAGTCTCGTACGTTCTGAATGCCACGCCCTGTCGAAAAGATAACCGTGACGCCCGCAGCCTGCGCCTCTTGAATGGCCGCCTTATTCTCCTCGGAGATCGTCTTATCCTCCAGCAGCAGCGTTCCGTCCAAATCCAACGCAACCAATTTGTATTTCCCCGTGGCCATCGCTCTTCTCCCCCTACCGCACTTGCGCCAACGTCGGCGCTTGCTGTTCTTCCATAAAGGTTTGGTGCCAAAGCGCAAACATGTAAATCGTCCAAATGCGGCGGGCGTAATCGCCCTGTCCGCTCTGGTGGCCTTTCATCATCCGGCGAACGGCTTCCATCTGAATGTAGTCCTCGATGCCGCTGCCCTCGATCTGCTCCAAAATGACCTTGCCCTGCGGCCCCTTCATCCAGTCGCGCATCGGCACCGGGAAGCCCAGCTTCGGTCGGTTCAGGATGAAGTCCGGGATAATCCCTTCCATCGCCTTGCGGAAAATGTACTTCGTCGTCCCTTCCGCGATCCGGTACTTGGCGGGAATGCGGCGCGACACCTCGTACAGCTCCACATCCAGGAACGGCACGCGCAGCTCGAGTGAGTGTGCCATCGTCATTTTGTCCGCCTTCATGAGAATGTCGCCCGGCATCCAGAGGTTCATGTCGATGTACTGCATGCGGGAGACCGGGTCCAAATGCTTGCTTTTATCATAAAATTGCTTGGCGACCTGCACCGGATTGCGGTAGCTGCGTAGCATCTCGCGGTCCACACGAACGAGCTCAGCCTTCATGTCCTCGCTGAAAATCTTCGCGTTGCCGAGGAAGCGCTCCTCCAGCGGCGTCGTGCCACGAAGGAGGTAGTTGCGGCCGTACACGCCGCTCGGCAGCACCCGTGCCAGGGCGTGCAGCATGCGCTTCACTCCATGCGGCAGCCGCTCCACCGGAGCCAGCGAGCCCGGCTCGCAGTAGATGCGGTAGCCGCCGAACAGCTCGTCGGCGCCTTCACCGGACAGCACGACGGTAACGTGCTCCCGGGCCAGCTGCGCGACATGGTATAGCGCAATCGCAGACGGATCGGCCACCGGCTCGTCCTGGTGCCAAACGGCTTTCGCCAGCGAACCGAAATAGTCCTGCTGCGTTATGATCTTATCGTAGTGCTCGGTATCGAGCGCTTGCGCCGTCTGACGGGCGATGACCGTCTCGTTGTTGGCCCCTTCGAAGCCGACGGAAAACGTCCGGATCGGCTCAATCTGGCGCATGTGCGCCGCAATCGCCGTCGAGTCGATGCCGCTGGAGAGGAAGCAGCCCCGCTCCACATCGCTCTGCATGTGATGCACGACGGAGTCCTTCAGCATCTCGCGGATTTGCTCCACGTAGTCTCCGAACGGGCGCTCCTCCGGAGCGAGAATCGGGTCCCAATAGCGCTGAATGCTCATGTGGCCGTCATAAGTCACGGTAACGGAATGGCCCGGCGGCAGCTTGTGAATGCCTTCGAACATCGTCGTCGGCTCCGGCACATACTGGAACGTCAAATAGTTGAGCAGGCTCTCCGTATGGATGTTGCGCTCGATGCCGTCCGCCGCCAGAATGCTTTTCACTTCCGAACCGAACAGGAATCGGCGACCGTCATTGTAATAGTAGAACGGCTTGATGCCAAAATGATCCCGCGCGCCGAACAGCTTCTTTTTGCGACGATCCCAGATGACGAATCCGAACATCCCGCGCAGCTGCTTCACGCACTCTTCGCCGTACTCCTCATACAGGTGCACGATGACCTCGGTATCGCTGTGCGTGCGGAACTGATGCCCCTTGGACTGCAGCGTATTGCGTAAATATTTGTAGTTATATATCTCACCGTTAAAAGCGATCCACACCGTATCGTCCTCGTTGGACAACGGCTGATGCCCTTCCGCAATATCAATGATGGATAATCGGCGGAAGCCTAGCCCGATCCGGTTTTCGCTCCAAAATCCAAAATCATCCGGCCCCCGGTGAACGATGCAATCGGTCATGCTTTTCAGCATGGATTCTGAGGGCTCTCTATCTTCAAAATACATGACGCCGGTAATCCCGCACATATATGTGTTCCTCCTATAAAATGCTGCGCTATTGCAGCTTAAACGTTAAAACTGCCCGATATAATAGTATACCATATTCGTACGGACTTGCGTAAATGTGGCGTATTCATACCTGACATGTCGCTTTTTTTGAGTAGACAGTGCTAGAGTGATTCGATATGATTTGGGCAGAAAAGGAAATCTTTGCGAGAGGGGCTTTCTTTCAATGATCAAAGGTTTATCCAGAGCAGGCATCGGACAGGTAGGTTCGGTAGAAAATTTCGCAGCGCTCGCCTCCCGTTTCGGGTTCGGAGCTATTGACGCCGGAGGAACGGAGCTGGAGGAATGGATTGCAGCAGCTGGGCGGGACGGCGTACAAAGCTTCCTGCAGGAGAAAAAGGTACAGATCGGCTCGATCGGGCTGTCGGTGGAATGGCGTCACGACGAGGACAAGTTCCGCGCCGGACTGCCGCGTCTGGCCAAGGACGCTCAGGCAGCCGCTGAGCTGGGCGTAACCCGCTGCTGCACCTACGTGCTGCCGTCGACGGATTACAACGCCGCCCATTTCATGGCGCTGGCGACTCGCCGTCTTCGCACCTGCGCCGACATTCTCGGAGCCTACGGCATCCGATTGGGCTTGGAATTCGTCGGGCCGCATCATCTGCGTACCCGTTGGGCCAATCCGTTCATCTGGGATATCCGCAGCACGCTGGACTGGATCGGAGCCATCGACAAAAGCAACGTCGGCCTGCTGTTCGATGCGTACCACTGGTACACGAATGAGGGCACGTACGAGGATATTTTGAAGCTGAGCGCGGATCAAATCGTCCACGTCCATATCAACGACGCACCGGACGTGCCTGTGGCGGAAGTGTTGGACAACGACCGTCTGTATCCAGGCGAAGGCGTGATCGACTTGACCGCCTTCTTGAAGGGTCTGCAGGCGATCGGGTATCAAGGGGTCGTCGCGCAGGAGATTTTGAGACCGCAGCCGCTCACGCAGCCGTCGGAGGAGCTGGCCGCCAAGTCGCAGCAGGCGTTTGCCAAGGTGTTCGCTGCCGCAGGTTTGGAGTAAAGCTCTAGCTCTAAGGATACAAAGAAGAAGACCGCACCTTTCTTTTAGAAGGAATGCGGTCTTTTTGCGTTGCTGCGCGAGATAGTCACGGCAATACAGAAGGAGGCGTACAGCCCCATCATCGGATCGACGCCGGCCATTCCAACTTCCTATTTCACCTTCGTCAGAGGCTCTAAATGCAGCCGCACTTTTACATTAATCTTCATAGTAGACCAATGCCGATCCCATGTATCTCTGGTTATTGGTTTGGAGAACGGCTTAGCAGTCAACTCCCCGATTTGAAGGGGGTCAATCTGTAATTTTTGCATTCGGGATAGCAAGCGGATGACATTCTCCTCCAAGTACCGTTCGATTTTTTGTGTGAGAGCGGCATATTGGAAGTTATCTTCGATTCTTGCGAGCGAATCCAATTCATCAATTCTTCCCTTCACGTCGATTTCGATGGACAGGGATGATAAATCCGGGGTTAGTTTCTTACGGGTATGCGCGCGAATATGCCCTAGCGTAACCGAGAGGTCAGGAAGGACTAAATATCGTACGAATCTGTCCCTATACAACAATTGTTTGATTTGATCATCCTTTCCACGTATCTCCGCAACCATACTGTCACGGTCGAAAAATGCTGTGCCTTCGTACAGGAACTGTTCGCCTTCCGCGCGAAATACTGGTAGTTGGGGATCGGAAACCTGAGAGTACAGCATTTTCATAAACTGGTGCAAATTGACGACCGTAATTTCGCCTTGTTTTTTCTTCTCGTAATGTTTGAACATGCGATAAAGGTAATAATCAATATTGTCTGTTTCATCCAAGTGTTTGGCCAGGAATTCATTAAAGTTACCTTTCGTGATGACTAAGTACAGCCGTTGCGAAACGTTCGGATCGGTCAGGACGGTATTGATAAGACGGGTCAGTCCCCGTTTCGCATAAGTTTCGTCCACGAACAGCAAGCGGATTTGACCGGCTTTCAGTTCGTTATAATAGGTCAAATTAAACCCCTTATTGCCTTCATTCAATAGCGAGACCTTATGGGTAAGGACTCGCTTTTTCTGCTTGATAAGAGGAGGGACGATCGTGCTGATTGTTATCTTTCCGTCTTCTTCTCCTCCACCAAGTATGGACCAGAAAATGATCGGCGTGATTTCTTCGATCATATTGTTTTCCGGTATGGGGACGCAACCGCATGCGAATGTCAACAAAGAAAACGATAGCAGCACAAGCGTTGCTCGTACGAAGCGTTTCATAAAGTTGTCCTGGCTTTGCGCTTGATCGCGATCCAGATGAGGAGAGGTGATAACAAATAAGTGGCGGATCCTGCCCACATCTGCAGGTCGAGCCAAAAGGCTTGTTCGAGCCCGGGCTCCCAAAACCATTTACTGATCGAAAGAGTGACGGCCATCGCCGCACAGCCGCTAAGGATCAGCCCAATACGCGTAGTGCTTGTCTTCGTTTTGCCTAGCAAACGAGAAGCGCCATATATCATTAACACGAACAAGGCGATTGAGTAAATGAAGCTGAACATATATGCCGAGATCAGGATAATATCGACCCTTTCGAATACAGGAGATTGCAGGTAGCGCCCCATCTCCAGGTTCGGGTATTTGATGGTTGGCAAGTATTTGGAGCCGTAGAAGAGCAAGGACGCAATGGAAATAAAGAGATACTCGCCGACCGAGATGGCGTTAGCGATCGTCAAATATTTTAGCATTTTCCGTTGCGGATTCAGCCAGTATGAAATAGCGATTAATAATTCAGGTCCGGATAACGACGAAAAAACGAGCAGTAGGGATTTCCATGCAAACGGCTCTGGGCCAATCGGAATGAGAGGGTATAGATCGTGAATCGAATTTGATTGCACAAAAATAAACGGAATATATAAAAGGAAGATCCAAATCGTTACAATGAACACAACCGTTACGAACCGTACCATGTTTTCCATTCCAAACAGCGCCAAATAGCAGCTAAGGATAAAAGGAAACACAATGTGCCATTCTCGGTCCATAGAGGGAAAAACAAATTGATGCATGATATCGGCATAACTGACTGAAATGAAAGAGAACTTAAGCAAAAGGAGCGGCAAGCTTGCCAAAGC
Source organism: Paenibacillus cremeus (assembly GCF_007786445.1). Taxonomy (GTDB): domain Bacteria; phylum Bacillota; class Bacilli; order Paenibacillales; family NBRC-103111; genus Paenibacillus_G; species Paenibacillus_G cremeus. The sequence goes on from NZ_VNJI01000022.1 coordinate 32,254, forward strand.
TAAGATTTTGATGCCTGTTTTTCCGAATAATCTTTGAAAACCTTGGTACCCTTGGGCTGAGTAGGGGGTTGCGAACCACTTGGACAGCATATATAGGCAAAATTGTGAGGCTATGCCCATTGCTACAATCGCCAACAACATATACGGTTGAACGAGGGCTGAGGGCATGACAATCATGTAATAAAGCATTTGAATCCTATTGGTGAGGAAGAGTGCGTAAAAACCGCTTTCTTGATGTGAGGTTTTTCGAAACAGCGATATAGCTTGCATGGGTTCATTTACTCCTTCTTCTAATACGATACTTGTTCAAAGGACGCAATGCTTCAGGCCGATTGCGCATAGCGTGTAACGGCCCTCGGACGAAGAGATCGACCCAATCTCTCCAATAAAACGGAGATACCGGCGCCAAGTAGGGCTGGTTCAAGGACGTAAGCCCGTTCAGATGGGCAATCATGCCGACAAGTCCAAGCAAGATACCGGGAACGCCCAAATAGGACGCGAGAATCAAGAACATGAATTGAAGCAGTAAACTGGATTTGGTGACCAGATAGTTCGGAACGAGAAAAGTGGAAATCGTCGAAATGCCTGCCAATACAATTAGTACTTTGCTTGCGAATCCGGCTTCTACCGCAGCTTGTCCTATAACGATTCCACCAATAACCCCCAAGTTTTGGCTCGTTTTGGTCGGCATTCTTAAGCTGGCTTCCTTGATAATTTCTAGCGTAACAAGAATAATAAACGCTTCCCAGAAGGGGGATAGCGGCAGTTTGCTACGAGACTCGATGATTACATATAAAATTTGCAGGGGTAGCATTTGATAATGATGAGTCGTTAATGCCACGTAAAGTGGAATTAGAGTAATGGAAAGAAGGAAACTGAGATAGCGTAACGGCCTCAAGAAGCTAGCTACCAACCAGCGGTTTATATAATCCTCCGGAGACTGAAACAAGTGAAACAGCGTAATCGGAGCGACTAAGGCAAAAGGAGTATTATTGACTAAAATGACCAATTTTCCGATGCCTAGTGAATAAGCGCAGGAATCCGGTCGATCGGTCTGGAGATATTGAGGAAAGATGCTGTGATAATGGTCTTCCATAAACGCTGCAACATGTGAAGAGTCCAAAAACATATCAAAGTCGATGCTGGAAAGTTTTTTTTTCGCGACCGCTACAAATTCTGGATTGATTAGCCCGTCGATGTACATAAGGACTACGGTTGTTTGGGTTAAGGAGCCGACGGAGTATCTCTCTGTTTTGAGCGCTGTTAAAGGAAGCCTTCTTCTAATCAGCAAGATGTTTTGCTCCAGCTGCTCGCTGAAACTGTCTTTCGGGCCGAACATTATTGTTTCCGTCTCTGATGTTTCGATGGACCGGCTGAGCAGGTTGGGGAGCATAATAGCGTGCCACCGCCCGCTGGATGAGTCGTGAACGAGCACTGAACCCTTCATGAGATACTGGAAGGCTTGCTCCAAATTGGATAAACATGTGATTTTGGCGGTGGTCAGGCTTTTTTCCACTGAACTTTGGAATGATCGAACGAGAGGCACAAGAATCGATTCGTTAAGACGCTCCTGATCGATTAAGGTTCCAAGATAAATAAATGTCAAACGAATTCCATTGGTAGTCTCTCGATCAATTATCTCCGCGTCCTCAATTAGGGCGAGGCGCTGCTTTAAAGCTTCTAAAGAGATTGTCGTCATCGTTCACCCCAGAATCAGCGCGCGCTGAGATTACCTTTATTATGCTTTTCTGGATCGAGTTTTAAACAAACGAATGGATATTACTTACTAAGAACAGAAGCTGTGAGTTTGTTTGAAAAATTAAATAATCCCGCATTGATTGCGGGATTATTGTGTCAAAAAAATAAACGGGGGAGCTCTCGAATTACGCTTTCTATTAAACTATAAATATAGGATGTTGAAGCCCCAGCCGTTCTTTAATTTTTGATACAACAGCGAATTCACTCCTTTAATAGATTCACGTCCGAAAACAACGCTATCCATTATACATGCATCGCTTACTTGTCACCATCTTTTCCACCATTTTCATCGAGCTGCCCCTGAGCGGACACCAACAGCCCCAGCTTCCGTGCGACCCAAGGAGTGGTACTGGCTTGCACCAATAAAGTGGCGAGAATGGCCACAAAGACGATGGCGGAAAGCAGGCGCGCCTCCGCAAGTCCGGTGCTGGCGACGATGCCGATCAGTGCCGCAGCGATGACGCCGGTTTCTCTCGTCCAGAAGAAAAACAGCACCTCTTCTCTCGCCCAGCCGGCCTGCCGGTCCGGGAGCAAGCTCGCCAGCACCGTAACCGGTCTTGCGATAACCATAAACACGACCACGATCAACACGGCTGCTGCACCATAATCTCGTAATACCGCGAAATCCACCTGACTTCCCAGCAAAATAAAAATCAGCATCCGCAGCTTGAGCCCGATCGCATCCATAAAGCTGTGCATCGCATGCTCTTCCTTGGCGAGAACGGTCAGCCTTAGCGAGCGCGCATTGCCAAGCATAAGCCCGGCGGCAAACACGCCCATGAAGCCGCTTGCATGCATTTGTTCTGCCAGCAGGTATGCGGCAAGCACGCTGATAACGATGACCAGCGGCGAAAATTCCTTTAGTAGGCCATAATCGTTCTCCGAGATCAGGAAGGCGGCAATCGCTCCCACCACAATCCCCACCAGGAGTCCTCCGAATGCGAGCTGTACAAACTGCCAGACGATTCCTAACGCGCCAACTTGCGATTCCGACATAAGCAAGCCCATGATGACGGTTGTCATGATCGCCCCCGTCGCGTCCGTGAAGGCCGATTCCGTAATGACGGTTTGTGCGACCTTCGGGCGTACGGGGAATTTCTGAAATATCGGCACTAGCGCCGCCGGATCGGTAGAAGCCAAGATCGCTCCGAGCAGCAGAGCGACCATAAACGGGATCCCCACGATCCATTTCGCCGCAAGCGCGACAATGATCGCGGTGAGAACAACCCCAGTGGTAGCCAGCAGCGTGACCGTGCCCCATACCTTACGCAGCACCGCGAAGCTGGTGATCGTCCCTCCGTGAAACAAGATGAAGCAGGCTCCGAAAATCAATATCCATTGATTCAGCACCGATTCTGCCGGAAGCTCAATCATGGAAAGCGCTGCCGGTCCCAGCGCCATGCCGATCAGCAGAAACACCGCCACATCGGGAAGCTTCAGCTTCTCCGCCAGCCTCCCCCCTAAGGTGCCTGCAAGAAAAATAACTAATAAATGCATCATTAAATGCTGCGCTTGAACGACGGACTCGGAATGCATGGACTTCACACCTTTTTCATAAAATCGGAACTTATGTTCGAAAAACAAAAAAGAGGAGCCTGTTGGTGACAGACTCCTCCTAATGATTCCCTATATCATTAAAATCAATTATAGAGCTAATAAATGCTGCTTGCAACCGAAACGAAGGTTTTTCATTACACCACGCTCAAAAACAATATGGTCAAAATAAATCGTTTGAAAGAAGATGGAATGGTTCTCTTGCGATTCATCCGTATACACTCCAATGCAGGTTCATTCGTTCCTACCCTACACTTTAATATACGCAAAAGTTTTTCCTTTGTGCAACTTTAGTTGACCACACTAAAAAAGAAACCTCCCGCCGCCTTAGCAGCCAAGAGATTTCTCCGCCTACCTTATGGTTTTTTCGTCGATTGCGTTTGTGCTTGAGCTCCAGCCTTGCCCTTCGGGACCCCGTCGAGCCCGTAGTACTGGTCGTACGCATCGAAAATTTTGCGCGCAATCGGCGCGGCTCCCCACGAACCGTATCCGCCTTCCGGAACCACAACGGCAACCGCCAGCTTCGGTTTATCGGCCGGCGCAAAGGCGATGAACACGGCGTTATCGACCTCTTTGCCTCCGCCTACGCGCTGCGTGGATGTACCGGTCTTTCTCGCGATCTCGTAAGGGAAGCCGTCAAAGCCCTGGATGCCTACCATCTTCATCCCCTTGAAAACGGCATCCCAGTAAGCATTCGGGAACGTCGTCTCTTCGAGTACTTCTGGCTGGTTGAACTCCTTGACCGTCTGGCCCTCGTACGTCTCAATCTTGCTCACAAACTGCGGCTTGATCCGTTTCCCTTTATTGGCAAGCGTTGCCGCGTACTGTGCCAGCTGCAGCGTGGTGTATTTCTCGTTCTGGCCCCAGGAAGCAAATACCATCCGGGATTGCACGGTTTCCTTCGTATTTTCCTTAAACTCGCTTAAGCCCTTGTACTCTTTCGGCAGTCCGCTGCCCGTGGTAACTCCCAAACCGAACTTGTTAAGGTAGGACTCCCAAATGTCAACCGCTTTATTACCGCTGCGCATATAGAGCGCATTGCCGATCATGGCGGACATGAACGTGTTCGACGAATGCCAGATCGCCTCCGTCGCATTGATGCTGCCCCAAGCCGTACCATCGGAGTTGGACAGTTTGGCGTTGTTGTCTTTCCCGTAGCTGAAGCTTCCGGTATCCTGATATCTCGATGTCGGCGTGAGCAGCCCTTCATTGAACCCGACCAGTACAGAGAGCGGCTTGATCGTTGAGCCCACATACACGATGGACGTCGGATGCTTGGAAATCTCATCCTGCGGGTAATCCGGATACGCCGTTGTGATCGTACCGTTGTTAATAAACGGCTGAATCCGGTTGTACTCATCCTGAGGTATGCCGCCGAACCAAACGGTCGGGTCGTAATCCGGCATGCTGGCCATGGCCACGACGTTGCCCGTATCTACTTCCATCGCGACCGCATAGCCGGCGACGGCATTTCTTCCTTTGTTCGCGTACGGGTTGTTGCGCGCCTCGGGACCTTTCAGCCAGGCCAGCTGATCCATGATCGCCTGCTCCGTCGTGAGCTGCACGTTCTTGTCGATCGTCAGGAACAGATTGTTGCCCTTGATCGGCTTCGTAATTTCCACTTTGCCGATAATCTTCTGCGCCGCGTTGACAGGATAGGTCTTGTATCCGTTCTTGCCGCGCAGCTCGCCCTGATACATGTACTCGATGCCGTCGTAGCCGACATCCTCCGTATCCAGGTAGCCTTCGGCTTTTTTATCCTTGTAAAAATCCAGCCCGTACTTCGGCTCCCGCGCGCGGGAAAACGGCCGCATGTACCCGACCAGCTGCACCGCCGGCGTATTCTCCTGATCGTAGGTCCGAATGCTCTCCTCGGTAATCTCGATCCACTTCAGCTCGTCCCGGTGCTCATAGATAAAGGCCATTTCCTGCTCGGACAAGTCCGACTTGATCCGCCGAGGCACGGCAAAATAGCTCGGAGCGGCCGTTTTATTCTTATCGAGGTCGTAGCCTACATCCATTTCTTTAATAATATCCAGAGCGGTCAGCTTCTTCTGTGTAGGCTTTCCGTACTTGGTAAAAATCTCTTCCAGCCGCTTCGCCAGCGCGATGACGTCGTCCTTCGGCTGCTCCTGCTCGATGCGGAAGTACAGGGACTGCGTTGAGGTCGTGTAGGCGATCGGCGCGCCAGCGCGGTCATAAATATTGCCGCGAATCGGCGGAATCGGCGTATTCGCTTTGTTCGTATCGGCTTCCTGGGCCTTCAGCTCCTTACCTTCCACGAACTGCAGCATGGCCAGCCTTACAATTAAGACGGAGAATAAGAAGAAGGTAAAGAAAAAGAAAATATTAATGCGAAAAGTGAATGAGCGGCGTTTGTTCGACTCTTGCTTCTGCGGGTCGTCCATAACGATCGGCTTTTTCATGAAGCGGTTGTACTCCTTTACTCTGATTCATTAGGTTTGTTGCAGCTTACATTGCCAACAGCTCACGCAGGGAATGAATGCCTTCTCCTGAGTGGTAGTCATAGCGCTTGATCTTCACCGCATCAATGCCCGCCTGCGCCGGTGCCCAGATGTCGTTGCGGTCGTGGTCACCGATATACAGCACGTCCTCGGGTGCCAGCTCCGAGCGCTCCAATGCCAGTCGGAAAATCGCCGGGTCCGGCTTCTCGAGCCCCACCTCTGTCGACACGATGACGGGATCGAAATAGTGCAAAATGCCTTTATGCTTCAGGATCGAGGCCAGCGTGGGGGCAAAATTCGAGATAATTCCCAGATGGTAGCCCTGCTGCTTCAAGGCTGCGATGCTATCTTGCACATCGTCAAACAACGCGTACTGCTCCGGCGAAGTGAACAGATCGTACATCTCGGAGCTGCACTCATCCAGCTGCTCCTCTGTCCATTGCTCCTCATGCACATCCAGCTTCAGCAAGATGTACCGGTACAGCTTCACCCAGAAGGCCCGATCGGATTCCGGTGTACACACCTCAAACGCGTCCAGCGGCTTCCCATAATAGAATAGACGAAACGCCTCGGTAAAAAGTTCACCGATCCGCACTTCATCCCGATGGAGCGACCGGCTGGCCAAATACTCACGCATAATGGACCGGGCCGCCGGGATCGTGAGCAATGTATCACCCACATCAAAAAAAATCGCTTTATATGCTTTCAGCGGTTTACGCAGCATGCTCTATCACCTCTAGTTGTTTCTCTTCTTAGTGTACCACAAGTGAGGCGGCAAGAGAAAAGCCGGAATTTGTCGGCCTCTCGGCGCAAATCCCGGCTGCAGCTATGCTTCTTTAATATGTGTATCCTTGAAGTTCGGCGGGTTAAACCAGTTGCCTCCGCTGGCGACCCACGTGGAATCTAGCGGCACCCATTGATTTTTTTCCGACAGGTAGACCTCATTCCATGCATGCGGGCCATACCCGCCACGGCCATCGTATCCCAGCCCCGTAACGACCTTGACCTCCAGCCCGACCGAACGGGCCATGACCGCGTACAGGCGCGAGTAGTCGATGCAAACGCCGAGCTTGGTGTTGAAGGTTTCCTCCGGCGTTTGCTCCTTCCAGATGCGCTGGTCTTCGTACAGCTTGACCTTGTCCCAGTCATACTTGACACGCGTTCCGACCCAGCGGTACAGCAGCTTGGCCTTCTCTTCGTCGGTCTTGCCCTTCGCCGTCACTTCCTTGGCCGCCAACGCGACATCCGCAGGAACCTTGGCGTCGAGCACCTCATATTTGCGCTGTAAAATGTTCGTGAACTCATCCTCGACCGCTCGCGTAAAGACCGGCAGCTGGCTTGCGATGAATTCGCCGGCCGCCGGCTCGATCACCTCGGAAGCACCTTTCTGGTACAAGGAAGAGGCTTGAATGTAGCTGGCCGCCGGTGTCTGCGGAAACAATGCCGTTACGATGAAAAGCACCGCAATCATCACCAGGCCGCGTCCAAGCCCGGTCACGGCTCCCAGCGCCCCGCCAATCAAGCTGCTGAACAGCGTCGGATTGCGCCGCCCGTCCATCGGCCCCCGCGAAGACGACCAGTAGTGCTCGACCAGCGGATCGAGAACCCGGTACAGAAGCTGCTTGATGAGCCCGTAGCCCAGCACAAAAACGATACTGAACCGAAGCAGCGAAAAATCGCGCAGTGCCGTAACCGCCGTGTAGTAGAACGACTTCCAGCCGTCCAGCTCCTCCGAGGGAATGGTGATGCCAAGACCCGTCAAATAAGCTTGCAGCTGGGGCGACAGCCAATTGGTCAGCTCCCAGGCCAGAAACAGGCTCAGCAGCGTCGCAATCCCTTCCATTACCATCAGCACCAGCCGTTTGGCCGAGGAGGATGCGCCGTGCACTAAGCCTTGTATGACTGACACCAGCACGACGAGAGCGATGATGATCGTTATGACATTCGTTTTCTGCAGCTCTTGGAACCAGGTGTTCACGCGATCCTCCCCTTTCTTTTTTGCAGACTCTTATCGGCTCGAGGCTTACATGCCTGCGTTTTTCTTCGCTTGATCAATAAAGCCCTTGAGTACATCGTCCACCTTCAGATTGAAGGTTTGATTCATGAACGTCACCTGCACGTCGCTGGCGCCTGGCTTGCCGTCCACCTTAAGGCTCTTCGTCGTAATCGTGAACGAGCCGTCCGGGTTCAGCTTATACTTGGCGTCCTTCACTTCGTCCGTAACAGCTTTCATCGCCTGCGTCTTCACGTCGGCCGCCACCTTCGCGCCTACTGTCGTGCCCATCTCCAGCAGCTGATCCTTATAGCTTGCTCCGTAGAAAAACAACCCCGCCAGCACAGCCAGTACGATTGCCCATTTAATGACGGTTTTGACAATTTTGACGACTAAAAATAATACGATCAGTGCCGCAGCAATAATATACCAACGTTCCGCCAAAAAGGCTGTAATAAAATCCATTCGCCATCGCTCCCCTCTATAGTAAGCCTTGTTCATCATACACCAATTTGCGTTTAGTCTTCATCCCTTTTTTTCCGCAGCTCGGCGAGCTTTCGCTGGATTTGCTCCCCCCGGTCCGGCTTGCGCGACTTACGGAATGTCCACCTGAGACGCAGCAGCGCGATCAGCACCACGGCGACCAGTACGGTCAAGATCAGCGGATCCATCCGAGCACTCCTTTCGGTCTAAAAGCTTGTTCTATTCACCGGCTGGCAGGCGTACACCTAGTAAGGTACAGGCATGCGAACCATCCAACACTAAGCGTGAGGTGATGCGGGTGAAAACCGCCGTTTGGCTCTACTTGTTTATATTCGTCGCCTTCTTCGATCTGCATGCGCAGTATCCGATTCTGTCTCCCTTCGCTATCTCGCTCGGGGCCGCGCCCTCGTTCGTTGGTCTTATTCTGGGCGTGTACTCGATTACGCATTTGCCCGGCAACCTGATCGCAGGCTATGGCGTAGATAAATTCGGCAGCAAGGGCTTCATCGTCTTCAGCCTGATTGTAGCAGGAATCGTGCTTTTAGTTCAATCCCGGGTCACCAATCCGTGGGACCTCCTGATCATCCGGTCTATCAGCGGCTTCGTTCTCGCTTTTCTGTCTCCTGCGTGCTTGTCGCTGCTTGCCAAAATCGCCAAAGACCGCGTCCAGCAAGGGAAGCTGATGGCCGGCAACGGCATGGTGCACACGATCGCGTCCGTCCTCAGCCCCGCCGCCGGCGCTTATTTGGTCGCGAAGTTCGGCTTCGCCAATTCGTTTACGTTTCTGGGCTGGGGCCTCATCATTACCGGCCTGCTAGCCTGGTTCGGCGTCAAGGAGCATCAGTACAAAAAAGCGGCCGCAGAGCTGTTCCCTCACGGTCATCTTCCAGTGCTTCAAGGCGACGAAGCTGCGGCTGGAGCGCCGGTGGGACCGGAGCGTATTCCATGGCTGTTCTACAGCGTGCCTTTGGCGATTTCGTGCTCGCAGGGCATCTTATTTTTCGAGCTTCCTCTAATGAAGGAAACCCACGGCTCGATTCTCACGTCCGGCGTCTTTTTCTCCCTCATCAGTCTAGGGGCGCTGGTGACGCTGAGCATGCTGTTTTTGAGCCGCTTCTCGCCCATTCTACGCACATCGTTCGGTGCACTGGCGCTTGCCTTAATTTTTTTCGGGATGTCCGTGCACTGGCCGCTGCCGATGTCCGCATCCTTGTTCTTGATCGGGATGGCGAAGGGGATCATCTACCCCGCAATCGCTTCGTTTCTGGCCAGTGTGACGAGCAGCAACAAGTACGGCCGGATCTTCTCGATCCTCTCGATCTCGTATTCTATCGGAGCCTTCATTGGCCCCATTGTTGCCGGACAAATTCGAACTTATACCTCGCCTTATTTTTTTGCCTTCCTCTTTCTTATGCTGGCGCTGTCCCTGCTTCCGATCCGCACCATTTCCGCACCTGTTCGCGCTTAAGTAGAACTGATAGAGTCGTCCGCTTCGGCGGGCGGCTCTTTCTTTTTACCCAATTGGGTCCGTGCTGTGGGAATCAAGTTTCTGGTTCATTAGTCCAAAATTTGGACGAGCCCGCAACCTTCGTATATGCACGTGCGTTAATACAGGTCAATTAGCGTCGAATCGGGGCGACTGGAGTTAAGCGTGTGGGACCGCCGAAGCAATTTCTTGTAGTTTTTCCTAGGACCGTCATATTCTGGATTTTCAGACCGAAGCCTTTTAAATGGATAATTTGGGAAAAAGGAGGTGAGATGCATTTTGTCACACGATCCACGCAATCCTTCTACAAAAGCACACAGAGATAGGAGTGAGTTCCGTATGAAGCCTGCAATTTTGCAAAAAACGGCCCAGGTTACCGTCACGCTGCTGATTCTCTCCATGCTGCTTCCGGTGCTGGCGTTCGCCTCTTCCGGGTTTAAAAACGTCAGCTACAAGAACGGCACCGTGACCGGTACAGTGTATTCCGATGTTTACAGCGTCAGCTCGCAGGTGTACATGTACGATCCGAGCGGCCACCAGCTTGCCGTTACCGGCGTTACATACAGCGTGTATGACGGGGTATACAATTATTCCTTCAGCGCCAGCGGCTTGAGCACTTATTCGTATCTTAATTTGTATGGCCCTGTTGGCGGGACACCTGTAGCCGATTCCGTTTATCAAGCGGTTTACCTGACCACGGATCCCGTCAATGGCGGTGGTGGCTATGGCGGTGGTGGTGGCGGTGGCGGCTGGGCATCCTCCGACTCAATCAGCGTGTATGCTTCTGGATTTGTAAGCAGCGATCAGCTGCTCAATTCCTTCAACCAGTATGACACGGTGACCTTGTCGCTTAGCGGCGATTTCGCCCTGATTCCGGCTAAAGCGCTCAACAGCTTTACCTCGGATCCGAAGAAGCTGCTCAAGGTGACGAACAGCAACGGAACGTACAGCATCCCGCTGAACGTACTGAAGCTGCAGCCGCTCGCGGACAGTGTCGGCGTTTCTGTAGACGATCTGACGCTGAAGGTCTCGATCAGTCAGGCCAGTTCGGCGACAGCCAATAGCGTCACTGCGGCCGCCGCTCAGCTTGGGGGGACATTGGCCAGCAGCGTCGTTGATTTCAACATCGTGGGCCTCGGCAAGGACAACAAAACCGCTCCACTGGACCTGGGCAACAGCTACCTCAGCCGGACGCTTCCGCTGACGAAGACGGTGAATCCGAACCAAGCGACCGCCGTCTGGTACAACGAGTCCACACAGAAGCTTAGCTTCGTCCCTGCCGTCTTCTCTGGGCAGTCGGCCGAGATCAAGCGCAATGGCAGCAGCCTTTACGCTGTGATCGAGTTGAACAAAAGCTTCAATGATACGCACGGCCATTGGGCTGAAAGCAATATTACGCTCTTGGCTAATAAGCTTGTCGTAGACGGTGTTACCGATACGACGTTCCAGCCGGAGCGCAGTATTACCCGTGCGGAATTCGCCGCTCTGGTCGTTCGCTCCCTCGGCCTCGCCACGACCGGCACCAGCAGCTCGTTTAAAGACGTCGCTGCCAGCGATTGGTTTGCCGGTGTCGTCGGCGCTGCGGTCAACGCGAAGATCATCGACGGCTACGAGGACGGCACGTTCCGTCCAAGTGCCAGCATCAACCGCGAAGAGCTCGCGGCGATGGTGGTGCGCGCCCTGGCCTATGCCGGCGCGAAGCCGGACGTGAGCAGCGAGCAGCAAGCTGCGCTGCTGGCGAAGTTCAAGGACGCGAGCAGCATCGTCTGGGCGCAGAATGAGATCGCTGTAGCGATCAGCGCCGGCATCATCGACGGGATGACGGACGATACGCTGGGTGCCCGTGGCACCGCTACTCGTGCGCAGTCCGCTACGATGCTGAAGCGACTGCTCACCAGCGCGAAGTTTATTAATTAGTTTTAGAAGCAGAACCTTCCACTCTCCGAAATAAAAGAGCCTCCATCTCCGCTTAGCGGCGGATTTGGAGGTTTTTTGTCGTACCAAAACTGGAAAGGATTGCTACCCACAGACGATTGCGTTATGATAGACATGAAGGTTAGTCGTGAAGCACACGCCGTTCGTTCCGGGGAGACTCTGGGCGAGCGGCTATTTTATTTTTTGGGAGGCGTTGGGAAGATGGATCCGGCGTTTGAGAAGGCGTACGAGCAGCTGATGGGACGGAGTGTGCGGGAAAGCAGCGCGGAACGAAAGCGCCGGTTGCAGGAGCATCATGGAATCGCAGAAAAGCTGCTTTTAGCAAATGTATGGTGGCCCGCGATCGGAAATTTGGATGGTCTTCATCCGGAGCACGAGGTGCGTGACTTTAAGGACGGAGCTCGATTTGTCGACTTCGGCTATTTGCCAACACCACAATTAAAGGTGGTTCTGGAGCTGGATGGATATGGCCCCCATTGGCGGGATGTGAGCCGTTGGCAGTTTGCGGACCATCTTATGCGGCAAAATCACCTGCTAATAGACGACTGGAGGCTGCTGCGTTTTGCCTATGATGATGTGCACGAGAAGCCGCGCCGCTGTCAGCAGGTTCTGCTGCAAGCGCTCGGCAAATGGGGGCATACACAGAAACGCGCGGACGTGCAGCTCACTTTGTATGAGCAAGTAATACTGAAGTTTGCTCAAGGGTGTCCTGATGCGCTTACGCCTGCGAAGGTTTCGCAAGCGCTGGGGATGGATCCGCAGACAGCAATTAAATATCTACGATCGCTCGCCGCAAAAGGACTCGTAACCCCTCTGCAATCGCGAACGGGCCGTATCATGCGTTACTCCGTTGCTGCTTCGGCATGGACTTTGTTTAGTAATAAGTAGTAAGTGGGCGCTATGCGGGAATTTTCCCCGCTCTTGCGGCCCATCGGCGGTGGCTCCGGTCCAGGTGCGGGATTTTTCCCGCTCTTGCGGCCCATCGGTGGCGCCTCCGGTCCAGGTGCGGGATTTTCCCCGCTCTTGCGGCCCATTCGCGGTGGCTCCGGTCCAAGTGCGGGATTTTCCCCGCTCTTGCGGCCCATCGGCGGCGCTTCCGGTCCAGGTGCGGGATTTTTCCCGCTCTTGCGGCCCAGCGGCGGCGCCTCCGGTCCAGGTGCGGGATTTTTCCCGCTCTTGCGGCCCATCGGCGGTGGCTCCGGTCCAGGTGCGGGATTTTTCCCGCTCTTGCGGCCCATCGGCGGCGCCTCCGGTCCAGGTGCGGGATTTTTCCCGCTCTTGCGGCCCATCGGCGGCGCCTTCGGTCCAGGTGCGGGATTTTCCCCGCTCTTGCGGCCCATTCGCGGTGGCTCCGGTCCAGGTGCGGGATTTTTCCCGCTCTTATGGCCCATCGGCGGCGCCTTCGGTCCAGGTGCGGGATTTTTCCAGCTCATGCGGCCCATTCGCGGTGGCTCCGGTCCAGGTGCGGGATTTTTCCCGCTCTTATGGCCCATCGGCGGCGCCTTCGGTCCAGGTGCGGGATTTTTCCCGCTCTTGCGGCCCATCGGCGGTGGCTCCGGTCCAGGTGCGGGATTTTTCCCGCTCTTGCGGCCCATCGGCGGTGGCTCCGGTCCAAGTGCGGGATTTTTCCCGCTCTTGCGGCCCATCGGCGGCGCCTCCGGTCCAGGTGCGAGCCTCCACAAACACAAAAAGAATCTGGCCAATTAAGACCAGACTCTACCTCAAACCTCTAATGCTTCATGCGCGGATCCAGGGCGTCGCGCAGGCCGTCGCCGATCAGGTTGAAGCCCAGCACGGTCAGCATGATCGAGATGCCCGGGAACAGCACCGTCCACGGCGCGTTCTGGATGAACTGGCGCGAGTCGGACAGCATTTTTCCCCACTCCGGCTCCGGCGGCTGAGCGCCTAGGCCCAGGAAGCCGAGCGCGGCGCACTCGATGATCGCGGTGGCGATGCCGAGCGTCCCTTGGACGATGATCGGCGCGATGCTGTTCGGCAAAATGTGATGGAACAAAATACGCCCATCCTTCATCCCCAGCGCCCTCGCCGCCATGATGTACTCCTCAGCCTTCAAGCTGAGCACCTTCGAGCGGACCATCCGGCCGAACACCGGAATGTTCACGATCGCGATGGCGAGCAGCGAGTTTTGCAGCGACGGTCCCAGGGCCGCGACGATGGCGATCGCCAGCAGAATGCCTGGGAACGAGAGTAAAATATCGAACAAACGGGAAATGATCGTATCCGTCCAGCGCCCATAAAATCCGGCCAAAATCCCGAAAAATGTGCCAAACACGATCGATCCGAGTACGGACATGGTTCCGACCCATAGTGAAATCCGGGTGCCATACACGATTCTCGTAAACAAGTCCCTACCCAGATCGTCGGTGCCAAACCAATGGGTACCACTTGGAGCCTGCAAACGATCCGTCAAATTCGGCTCTTTATAATCAAAATGCGTGATCCATGGAGCGATGATGGCGAGCAGAATAAAAAATAACAAAATCACCAGTCCGGTCATCGCCAGCTTGTTTCTGGCAAAGCCCCGCCATGCGTCAAACCAGGGGTTCGACGGACGTTCGACCGCCATGCTGCTCATTTTCAAATTCGTTGTTGCCGGTTGTGCCATGCCGCGTCCCCCCTACTTATAGCTGATTCTCGGATCGACGGCCGCATAGAGCAGGTCGACAAGGAGATTGATCAGAACAAACAACAGCGCAATAATCAAAATGCCGGACTGAATGACCGGATAATCCCGGGAGCTGATCGCATCAAAAATATACCGCCCTACACCCGGCCAAGCAAAAATCGTCTCCGTCAGCACCGCGCCTCCAAGCAGCAGCCCCGTCTGCAGACCGATGATGGTCATCACCGGAATCAGAGCATTGCGCAGCGCATGCTTGTAGATGATAAAAAACTGCGACAGCCCCTTTGCCTTCGCCGTCCGAATAAAGTCGGAGCGAAGCACCTCCAGCATGCTGGCGCGGGTAATCCGGGCGATGATCGCCATCGGAATCGTACCGAGCGCAATCCCCGGCAGGATCAAATGCTTCACCACCGTCCACAGCTGATCCCAACGCCCCCCCAGAATCGCATCGATCGTGTAAATGTTGGTGATCGACTCCACCGGATCCCGCACATCCATGCGTCCGATCGACGGAAGCCACTGCAGCTTCAGCGCGAAAATCCACTGCTCCATCAGCCCCAGCCAAAAAATCGGCATCGACACGCCGACGAGCGCGATCAGCATACTGCCATAATCAAACCAGGAATTTTGCTTCCAGGCGCTAAAAATCCCGGCATTCACGCCGACAATGACCGCGATCAGCATACTGACAATCGTCAGCTCGGCCGTAGCGGCCAGGTAAGGTCCAATTTCCTGCGCAATCGGCACTTTCGTACGGATCGAGGTGCCCAGGTCACCGGACAGCAGCTTTTTGCCATATTCAAAATACTGCACATAGAGCGGATCATCCAAGCCCAGCTCCACCCGTAAGGCCGCCTTCGCCTCGGGGCTCGCTTTTTCCCCCAGAATCGTTTCGGCAGGGTCACCAGGAATTGCGTGAATAATGCAAAAGACAATGAGAGTCATGCCGATGAGAACCGGTATTAATTGAACTAAGCGTCTCATGATGTACGCTGCCATGATGAATCACCCGCTTTCGTTAAAAAACAAAGGCGGCTGGTACTACCAGCCTACCGCCGCCCTTGCCAAAAGTGTCTTGTCTTACTTAAAGTAAACGTCCGTGTACGCCTCCGAGCCTGTTGGCGACGGTACGAAGCCGGCCAGGTTCGCTTTGGCCGCCATCAACGGCGTGGAGTGAACGAGCGGAACCCATGGAGCGTCTTTTTTGATAATGACTTGCGCTTTCTTGTACAGCTCTTCCCGCTTCGCTTTGTCCGTTGCAGATTGGGCCTCGACTAATAGCGGGTGGAGCTCCTCGCTCGCATAGAAGCTGCGATTGTTACCGCCAACCGTGTCTTTGTCCAGCAGGGAGTAGATGAAGTTATCCGGATCCCCATTGTCGCCGGTCCAGCCGAGCATGTACATGTCGTCTTTCTCGCCTTTTTTCGCATCCTCCAAGTAGGTCGCCCACTCCGGAGAAGCAATCTTCGTTTTCACACCAATCTTGGCAAAATCCGCTTGAATCGCTTCCGCCACCTTCTTGCCATCCGGCATATAAGGGCGGGAAACCGGCATCGCGTAGAACGTATACTCGCCTGGCAGCCCGTTCGGGTAGCCTGCTTCCTTCAGAAGCGCTTTGGCCTTTTCCAGATCATACGGATAGTCTTGAATGTCTTTGTTGTAGCCCCACAGGGACGGCGGCATTGGGTTGACTGCCGGCTCAGCCAGGCCTGCGAAGAACGCGGAGATGATCGCTTTCTTGTTCACCGCATAGTTGAGAGCCTGACGCACCTTCGGATCGTCAAACGGCTTTTTCTTCAGGTTGAAGCCGAGGTAGCCGACGTTGAAGGACGGGCGAACGACCTTTTGCAGATTCTTGTTCGCTTCGAGCGTCTTCAGATCGTCCGGGTTCACGCCTTCGATCAGGTCGAGCTCATTGTTTTGCAGCGCCGTGTACCGAGCGGAGTTGTCCGGAATCGTGCGCACGATCACTTTGTTCAGCTTCGGAAGCCCTTGCTTCCAGTAGTTCGGGTTTTTCTCCAGCGTGATGGAGTCGTTGCGCTTCCACTCTTTAAAGACGAACGGGCCTGTACCGACCGGCTCGGACTTGAACTTCTCCTTCTTCTCTTGAATCGCCTTCGGGCTGCCGATGCTGAACGCAGGCATGGCGATATTTTGCAGGAACGGAGCTTGCGGCTTGTTGAGCGTAAATTGAACGGTGTTCGCATCCACAGCCTTCACTTCTTTAATGACGCGTGCGGTCTCGATCCCGAACATGGAGTTGTAGTAGTCAAACGAATCGCCTTGGAATTTGTAAGGGCTCTTCGGATCGCTCCAGCGGTTGAAGTTGAACACGACTGCATCGGCGTTAAAATCAGTGCCGTCATGGAACTTCACGCCTTTACGCAATGTAAAGGTATACACCAAGCCGTCAGGAGAAACCTTCCAGCTCTCTGCGAGTCCTGGCTGTACTTCGGTTGTGCCCGGCTTGTACTCCAGCAGCTTGTCGAACACTTGCTGTGCGATCTTGATGGACTCGCCATCGGTGACGATCGCTGGATCGAGGTTCGCCGAATCGCCGCCGCGCCCTACGATTAGGGTGTCCTGTACCTTTTTGCCCGGCGCTGGCGTATCTTGCTTGCTTGCCTCTTGTTTCGGCGCCTCCGGCGTTTTGCTGCATCCGGATACAGCCAGAGAAATGGCCAGAACAGACATCATTCCGGCAGCTGCCCACTTTTTCATGCAAAGACCCTCCTAAAAATATGTTCTAATTTTTTTATATGCTAACTCCGGCCTGACCTTATAGATCAAGCGTAGAGATGGCACGCCACCTGATGTCCGGCGCCCACCGGCTTCAGCTGAGGACGCTCGGTCTTGCAGCGATCCGTCGCCAGCGGACAGCGGGTATGAAACGCACAGCCTAAGGGCGCATTTGCCGGACTCGGCACATCGCCTTGAAGAATGATCCGCTGCTTTTCGGTAAACGGATCCGGTACGGGAACGGCGGACAGCAGCGCCTGCGTGTAGGGATGCTTAGGCTCGCGATACAGCTCCTTCGTATCGGCGAGCTCGACGATGCGGCCCAAATACATGACCGCTACCCGGTCGCAAAAATGCTTCACCACGCTCAAATCGTGGGCGATGAAAATATAGGTCAGCTGAAACTGCTTTTGCAGATCCTTCAGCAAATTAATGATTTGCGACTGGATGGACACGTCCAAGGCCGACACCGGCTCATCCGCCACAATCAGCTTCGGCTTGAGCGCCAGCGCCCGGGCAATCACAATCCGCTGACGCTGCCCTCCGGAAAACTGGTGCGGAAAACGGTCCAGCTGCGATCGGTTCAAGCCAACGTGCTCCATCAGCTCCAGCACCCGTTCCATGCGCTCCTCGGCATTGCCGATCCCGTGGACGATGTACGGCTCCTCCAAAATTTTGCGCACCGTGTGTCTCGGGTTCAACGAGGCAAACGGGTCTTGGAACACCACCTGCATGTCCTTGCGGATGAGGCGAAGCTGCTCCTTGGACATCGACGTGATCTCCTGCCCGTCGAACATGACCTTGCCCTCGGAGGGCTCGATCAGCCGTAGAATCGATCGGCCCGTCGTCGACTTGCCGCAGCCGCTCTCCCCTACGAGCCCGAACGACTCGCCTTTTTTCACATGAAAGGAAATATCATCGACCGCCTTGACGCTGCCGACTTCTTTGCGGAACAGGCCGGCCCGGATCGGAAAATATGTTTTCAACTGATGCACTTCCAAAAGATTCGGATTCACTTAAGCACCTCTTTCATCGGTCAGCCAGCATCTGCTGCGGTGTCCGGCCTCGAGCTCGGTCAATTCCGGCAGCTCGGTGCGGCAGCGGTCCATCGCGTATTCGCAGCGGGGAGCGAACCGGCAGCCTGCCGTAATGGCCCCCGGCATCGGCACGTTGCCCGGGATGGAGTAAAGCTGCTCCTTGTCCAGATCCATGCGGGGAATCGATTGGAGCAGGCCTTTGGTGTAGGGATGCGACGGATTCCGGAAAATATCGGCGACGCTGCCATCCTCCACGACCTTCCCTGCGTACATAACAGCCACCCGGCTGCAAACCTCAGCGACCACGCCCAAATCGTGCGTGATCAGCATGATAGCGGTTCCGGTTTCCTGATTTAAGGTTTTCATCAAGTCCAGAATCTGTGCTTGGATCGTCACGTCGAGTGCCGTCGTCGGCTCATCGGCGATCAAGAGCTGCGGCTCGCAGCTGAGCGCCATCGCGATCATAACGCGCTGCCGCATCCCGCCGGACAGCTGATGAGGGTACTCATCCATAATCGCTTCCGCGCGTGGAATGCCAACCTTTCTCAGCATATCGACGGATACATTGCGTGCTTCCTTACTGCTGACGCGCTTATGCAGCTTGACCGTCTCTGAAATTTGTTGACCTATGGTCAATAAAGGGTTAAGAGAAGTCATCGGTTCTTGGAAAATCATCGATATTTCGTTTCCGCGAAGCTTTTTCATGCGCTTTTCTTTGGCTTCCAGCAAATTCTCGTTCTTGAAGAGGATCGCCCCCTTCATTTTTCCCACCGGCGGGATCAGCTGCATGATCGATAGCGACGTTACGCTTTTGCCGCACCCAGACTCTCCGACAATGCCTAGCACCTCGCCCGGCTCTATATACAGATCCACTCCGTCGACCGCAGGCACGACACCGCGATCCGTCTCGAAATGGGTGTGCAGCCCTTTAATCTCCAGCAATTTCTGTGTCATCTCAGTTGCAGCCCCTTATTCGTTTCATGAACGTTGATTCCTTTTGATGTAGGAGACGAAGTGATCAAACAGCGACTGCTCCGCCGGATCCGTTTCACTCATCATCTCCGGATGCCACTGCACCGCAGCCACATAGCCGTGCCGGGTCGATTCCATGGCTTCGATGACGCCCTCTTTGGACCACGCGGTCGCTTTCAGGTGCTGCCCTAAGCTTTTTACCGCTTGGTGGTGATATGAATTGACCCACAGCTCTTCGTAAGCTACCGACTCGTAAAGCTTCGAATCCCTGTGAACGCTTACAGGATGGGCCGGCTGCCATTTGCGAAATTGACGGTAGGCATGGTAATGGACCGGACCTTTATCCGTCTCCAAATCCTGATATAACGTTCCGTCGAGGGCAACATTCAGGATTTGCATCCCCCTGCATATCGCGAAGATCGGCATATCCCGCTCCAGCGCGGCGCGGATTAAAGCGAGCTCGAACGCATCACGCTCGGGCACCACTTGACCTAGTTTTGTTGTCGGCTGCTCCCCATACAGCAGCGGGTTCACGTCCGAGCCCCCGGACAGCAGCAGTCCGTCCAGCCGGTCCAGCAAGGAGCCCACGTCCATCGTGTCGAGCAGCGGAATCATCACGGGGATGCCCCCGGCCCGTTCGATCGATCTCGTATAATCGTAGGACATGACGGCCAAATCTCTGCCCAATGAACCCAGCGAGCCGAGACTTGCGGTTTCCGACTTGTCCAGATAGTATCCCGTAACTCCAATCAATGGCGGCATATGTACGTGTATCGCCCTTTCTGCAATTCTTGAAAAGTCAAAACTGGAATCGCTTTCTTTTATGCTGCTTTTTTGAATTCGACGATCCTATGAATTATCCTCTTTTTTGACCAAAGAAATTTTAATTTATTAGTTTTATTGCTATTATTTTGTTATTTAAGTAATTTTTATTACTTTTTATGGTAGAAATCATGCTCCGAAACATAAAAAGAGAATTCCCTCAGATCGCCCGGTACGCGGTAAAACAAACAACAAGTCACCCGCATATACGCCGCTCTACCTCCGCCCACAGCCCATCCCCAAGCACCCTCTCCGAGTGGAATGCAGGTAATCAGGACGAAAAAACCCCCTTGCAGCTCTAGCTCTGCAAGAGGGTTTCCGCGCGTTTGGCTAGTTTATAAATTGTGCATACGTCAGCAAGCGTTTCAGCATGACGGCTGCTTCAGCCCGAGTAGCATTGGCTGCTGGGACGAATGTCGTGTCGGTTGCACCGTTCACGATGCCCGCTTTGGCTGCTTGCGCTACAGCATCTTTAGCCCATGCGTTGATCGATGTGCTGTCAGTGAATTTGTCCAGCTGCTTCGCATCTGAGGCTTCGGATTTACCGGCCAGCTTCATGGCGCGTGTAATCATCACAGCCATTTGTTCGCGGGTAATCTTGTCATTCGGCTTGAACGTATTGTCTTCGAAGCCTTCCACCAGACCTGCTTTCACTGCCGTTCCTACCGCGCTGGCGAACCAGCTGCTGCTTGGAACATCATTGAACTTGGCCGGTGCAGCTTCAGTAAATCCGAACGCGCGAACCAGCAGGGCCGCAAATTCAGCGCGGGTAATGTTGCTGTCCGGTGCGAACGAGGTATCGGTTGCACCTTTGATCACGAGCTTGGAAGCGAGCAGCTCGATTTCATTTTTCGCCCAATGTCCTTGGATATCATCGAACGTTTTGGACGATTTCACCACGGTGTACGTGCTGTTTCCTTGGCGTTTGATCGTCACTTCCGTCTTGCCGTTCACTGTTGCAAAGGTCGCGGGCACGAAAGACATTTCCCCTGTGGCCGGATTGTACAATACCGCAGTCACTTGTGCGGAATCCACTGTTTGTGTCAGCAGGATCGATCTAGGTACATACGAGTTGCCAAAATCGCTTACCGTCGTTGTCTTGCCGTTGCCTTCCGCCGTGATGCTAAAGTCTACCGCGCCGGAGAGCAGTGTAAGACCGGCTTGCGCTGCCTTGGAGCTGATCAGATCCGCCGTTGGACCCGTCACCTTCTCGATGACGATGTTCAGCTTCACATTGCCTGCATCGGTGCCAAGCTGTTTAGCTAGACCTGCGATATCCAATGCTTTGGCTGGGAGATTGTATGTCACATCATTGCTCTTAATCGACAGGACTGCGTTAGGTGCATTTTTCAGACCCGTTAACAGCGCGTTGGCGTCCAATTGAACCTTCGCAATCGATTCACTGCTCTTGACCTCGATGCTGATCTTTTTGCTGTCGCCAGATTTCAGCGCATCGAATACTTTGCCGAGTGTATCGGAGTCGATTGTGACCTTCGAGACGGTCTTCCCTCCAACAGTTTCCTTCACCGGCTCGCTCGACACTTGAGCCCCGTCTTTGGTTGCTTGTACGGTGCTAGTTGGTGAAGAGGTTCCGCCTCCGCCAGAAGAGCTGCTGCTCGAGCTGGAAGAAAGCGTCAAGGCGCTGGCAATGGAAGAATACGTACTTTCTCCCACCGCATTCACAGCAGTGACGGCATAACTATACGAGGTGCCGCTTCCCAAACCGCCTACCGTATACACCGCGTTCGTCACACTACCAAGCTTGGTGTACGTATTGTTAGAGAATTGGTAGACATTGTAGCTTGTCGCTCCAGATACAGCGGACCAACTCAAAGAAATCAGTTGATTGCCACCAGTGGCCGTCAGGCCTTGAGGTGCTGAAGGTGCTTGAGGTGGAGCGACTGGTGTTGCATTGACTACATTGGAAGAAGAACTTTCCCCGAACGTGTTATTAGCAGTCACATAGTAGTAATAGGTCGTACCATTCGTCAATCCCGTGTTGGTGTAGGTGGCTCCCGGCACACTCGTCGCTACTTTGGTGAATGGACCAGAATTCGCTGTACCACGGTAGACGTTGTAGTAAGTTGCATCCGTCACGCTGCTCCATGTCAACGTCGCTTGAGCATTTCCTGCAGTAGCAGTCAAGCTTTGCGGCGCTGCAGGTGCTGTCCCCCCAGTAAGCGTAGTTACAGTTGACCTTGGTCCGTTTGCTGACCAGTTGCCAGCTGCATCTCCTGCCTGAATCGTAAAGGTATAACCGGTTTGTGCTGCAAGTCCCGTTACGCTGTAGGAATATACATTCCCTGCTACACTGCCTACCAACTTGGAGCCCTGATAGACCTGGTAAGCCGTTACACCTACATTGTCGCTTGCACTGCTCCATGAGAGGCTTAAGCTATTCGAAGTTACATTCGAAGACGTCAATGTACCTGAGTTCCAGCTTGGAGCCGTTGTATCATTTAATATCAACGTATTAGTCGTATTGGTGTAAACCCAAGGCGCTACACCTTTTTGCACATTTGTAAAGACCACATTGATAAAGGAACTGTTCTTCAAATAATTAATGCTCGTTGCCGGCGTATTATTAAACGAAACATTCGTAAAATGGATGTCCTCATGCGGTGCATCACTTGTACCGGAAACAAATATGGCATTTTTCGTCGATGTATCTACGGATACATTTTTAACAAAGATGTGTTTGAATCGGCCCATGTCCGGTGCCGGGTCGTTAGTAGATGACGGATATGCGGAAGTAAATTCAAATGGATATTGATCGCCATCTGAAACGTTTTTCATCGCCGTATCCCTGAATACAATATTCCTCGCGCCGCCGCCAACTCCAGCACCCGTTTTGGCACGAAGTCCCACGCCAATGCCGTTCATGACATTGTCTTCGGCAATGATATTTTGTATCCATGCAGCGGTATTACTGCCTGCTACTACTGCGCCGTGGCCACGACGGAAGAAGTTATTGAATATCCAAATATTTTGTACTGAAGGATTCCTCTCTGCTGTTGCTCCAACACCTGCAGCGAAATTGATGTCATCGTCGCCCGTGTCAAACACGCTGTTAATGACGATCAATCCGGTACCGCTCATATCTATGCCATCACCATTGTTAACATCATAGGTCATGATTTTAACCCCATTAAGCGTAACATTGGTGCTGCTCACAGATAGCGTATGCTGCGAAGGATTGACTACAGAAAGTCCGCCTCCGAAATACACTTTGTTTACTCCACTTGCGCTAATCAGATTGGATCTAGTTTTATATGCATCGTCGTCACTAAAACCCCAGCTTTTTGCAAGATTAAATTGCGCAGCTGCAAGAATACCGTTTGTAGTAACCGATCCGACATTGCTGGTTTTTGCTATCGGGAACCCGTCAGCATCGGGAGCATCCTGCTTCCAACCATTACCGTCGATGATACCTGTACCGACGATTCTAATGTTTTCCAAACCAGAATCGGTATTCAGCAATGAATAGGTCTTCACGGCCGATCTATGGGTAGGATCCGGGTAAGGGAAATCGGCTGCGTTATCCGATGCCTTCAAGGTTCCATCCACCTGGAAGGTGATATTGCTCTTTTTAATCCAGAGCGAACCGGATACGAAAGTCTTGCCCGCAGGTATCAATACCTTTCCACCCGAAGGAGTTGCGTCAATCGTCGCCTGGATAGAGGCCGTATCCAACGCTTTGCCATCGCCGACGGCTCCATAATTCATAACGTTGAAAACTTCCGGTGTAGCCGTTGTTGCTTGTGTTAACGTGTTGCTGTCTGCCGACTCATTTCCATTACTGTCTACCGAACGGACGGTGAAGGCATGTGTAGTGCTAGGTGCAAGCCCCGTCACTATATACGTATGATTGCTTACTTTTACAGCCGAGCTATTGCTGGAATCATTATAGAAATTGTCAACGAATGCTTTGGCAGGAGACGCGGAATTATTTTTCGCAGACCCGATTTTCTTGCCGTCCATGTAGACGTTATAATCTGCAATATCAGCTTCAGCATAATTGTCAGGCTTGTTCCAAACTAAGGTAATGCTAGTATCGTCGTACGCCAGCGTAGGTACGGATAAATTTTGCGGTGGCAATAATGTCGTGTCTTCCAACGCCATCGTTACATCCGAACTAGGTCCATCCGTCGATAGGACTCCTGCGTTATCCATCGCCTCTACCTTAAAGGTATACGATACACCGGGAGTAAGACCTACAACCGTATAAGAGTCCGTTGTTCCATCTACTGTGGCAATTGGATTCGTTATCCCTTTTTGGTAGATTTTATATCCCGTTACCCCTATCGGATCTGATGCTCCGCTCCAAGTCAGAGTTACGGAATCCTTTAGAACTGCCTTATACACAGGACCTGTATTATTAGGTTGAGCAGTAATCATATTGGATAAAGCTAATGCAGCAGCTGGCCAGGACGGCCCTGCAGGCGTGGATACGGACTGGCTTGGTCCATTCTTTGATATATTCCCCGCTTCATCCATTGCCTGCACCGTAAAGGTGTAGCTTGCTGCAGGTGTAAGCCCTGTAACTACATAAGTGTTATGAACACTATCCAGAGTTGCGATAGGCGTAGTGCTCGATCCTTTATAAATATAGTATTCCTCTACTCCAACGTTATCGTCTGCATGACTCCAGGTAAGAGTTAGTCCGGTCTGCGATATGCCCGAAACGGTAAGCTGCCCGGCCAGCCAGGTCGGTGCTTCTGTATCTACGATTGGAGCTGTAGTGGTTACCGATTGGGTAGGACCGTTCGTAGACCAGTTATTCGAAGAGTCTCCTGCCTCTACTTTAAATACATAAGGTGTGCTCGAGTTGAGCTTTCTAACGGTATAGCTGGTTGTATTGCCGTCAACCGTTGCAACTAAAGACGGATTTGCGCTATCGGTGACATTGTACACCTTATAGTTTGTAACCCCTGTGTTGTCTGATGCCCCGCTCCATGTCAGCGTTACGCTGTTCTGAGTAACAGAAGGTGCGTTTACATTCCCGGATGTCCATGTTGGCACAATAATGTCGCTTGATGTGGAAGGACCGTCCGCCGAAACATTACCAACTGCATCTACCGCCTGTATAGTGAACATGTAGGCCTTGGTTGTCGGATCATAAGTCGGATCGATGCCGTTAACCATTGCTTTTGTCACTGTAAAAGTGGTCGTGCTGCCATTAGCGGTGCTGGCAATCAGGTTGCTGCCCTGATAGATGTTATATTTCGCTACGCTGAAGTTGTCAAAAGCTGCGTTCCAGCTCAGTGAAACATCGCCGTTCGCCGAAACAACCGGCGTTACTTTGCCCTTGCCAGCCCAAGTAGGAGCAGCCATCCCATCCAGTGCAGAAAGTGGTGTGCTCGTCGCAATATCATAGCTATTCTCAATGGTTACATTATCGTAATTGACAGTAACCGCTTTGGTGGGGTCATTGGAGGCCACAAACATTCCAATATAATAGGAATTAGACACAGCCGATGGCGTGCTGGTAGCTTTGGCTACTGTCCACTGAATGTTACCGGAACCGTCTACTTGACCAATATAAGAACGGTACTTTGCGGATGTTGTCGTATCTCCAGTTGCTATCGTGGAACCCTGATATGCCAGCTTTAAATAAAAACTGCCGTCAGCTGCTGTATTAACCGCTGTAGCTCCAGTTGAGTTTGTGTTTTTATTCTGCGACAAGTCCCGATATGCATAGTAAGGAATATATGATGTGGCACTGCCATTGCTTGAAGCCGTTGGCTTGATGATTACGCCAGCGTTATTGCTGTTTGCACCCAAGCTCGTTCTAACTTGTAAACCAAGAACAACATTTGAAGCTCCACCAGTATCGAAGCTTCTTACCTTGGCAATGATTGTTCCATCGCCGCTAAGCTTAGAGCTAAGGCCAACAAAATGCAAACTATCCAAATCATTTAGAGTAGCGAAGGTTGAGATTACGCCTGCACCCTTAACCGTAAATTCATTTGCGGGACTGTTATAAGCTACACTTCCCGGTATTCCCACTGCTCCAATGTCTTCACTGGTAAATCCCGGATTAGTAGAATCTGCAACAGGCGCCGCCGGTGTGACATTCACTTCGTTCGAGGGGTTGCTTTCGCCCGCAGTATTGGAAGCCGTCACTATATAAAAATATTTTGTTCCATTCGTCAATCCGATGTCCGTATAGCTTAAACCTGTCAAACTGCCTGCAACTGTAGTATACGTGCCACTTGTTGTACCGCGCTTCACAGTATAGGACGCTGCACCTGTCGAGGCATTCCAGGTCAGACTGGCCTGCGTATCGCCCGGCCTTGCCGAAAGGGCGGTGGGAGCATCTGGTTTTGTCGCAGTCGGCGTTACATCGACCTCGTTCGAGAGAGCGCTCTCGCCCGAGGTATTGGACGCCGTCATCACATAATAATATTTTGTTCCGTTCGTCAAGCCGCTGTCCGTATAGCTTGTACCTGTCAAATTGCTTGCCACTGTGGTGTATGTGCCGCTTGTTGTACCGCGCTTTACATTGTAATAAGTTGCACCAGTTACATTACCCCATTGCAATGCAGCCTGTGCATCGCCAGCAGATACCGTAATGACTGGTGCAGCGGGAACGTTAGATACTAGAGCCGCAGGAGTTCTAACGATTCTGTGGAAATAAGGCTTGCCACTGGCAGCCGCCGTAACATAAATTCTGTAAGTTCCGCTGGCTTGAGCGATAAAATCATACCGAGCAGCGGCATTCGTAACAGAAGACTGACCGTCCTGCGCGCCATCCGGTGTAGAATTATCACTTCCCAAATGTTCGAAATGGATTGTTTCTGTGGCCGAGTTGTTTAACCCTCCATACACACTAATTTTGTCCCCTACAGCCACATTTGCGAGCTTGAAATACCGTTTCGTAGTACCTGCCGTACCATTGGAATAATACATACCATTTGCAGAATAACCATCGCTATAATTATTTGATGCTAACGCCAAAGTTCCGTAGTTATTAATACCACCTGTATAATACCATCTATCGCCGGATGCTGGATATAAGGATAGGTCACCAAAAGTAATCGCAGTACTCCCGGTGAAGGCACTGGAGATCGTCTTGGGCGACCCGGAAAAATCAGCCGATAGACCATCAATCGTACTTGTTGAAATCCGATTATTATATACAGCACCGACAACCTGATTTCCCCCGAAATCCCAGACATCAATTTGGCTAGTACCGGCAAAAGCAGTGTTATCAATTGCAAGATTGCCAGACATTAAGGATATAACCATGAGTATGACCAGCAGCTTGCTGATCGCCGTTTTTAAGCTAATTTTCAAAGTTCTTCTTCCCCTTCTTGCATTATTTAAATGGAGTAACGACCAAAAATCGTTTGGCTAGCCTGTACTAGCTCCAATATCGCATTACAAATAAAAATTCAGAAGCGTTTTCATAGTTAGAGATTTGAAAAAACGCTTATGTGGTTTCCACCCCCATGTCTGAATAATCATTCTAAAGCAATATTGATGATCATAAGTTACCTTTCGTCAACTCCTTTGCTGTCACCATATGAATGCGGTTGCATAACTAATTTTTCATATTCCTATAGAACATTCAATCAGCAGTTTTTAACTTTTATTTAGGACTATTGGAGGGGCTGGTTAATTCCTGTATGTATGAAAAAACAGCCTTCCACAAGGTAAAATCTGAGCAATTGATTATTGCGGAAGCAGGTAAACGACAAAAAAGAACATCACGATCCACTTAGGAATCATGATGTTCTTTAAGTCAAATATAGTCGAATATGCTAGCGAAGCCAGTTAGAGATCTTCCCCCTAGCCTCCGCCACCACCCGCAGCCGCCCTTCCTGCTCCTCGACCTCCAAAAACAAAGGCCGCTCGTTCGGCGTCTGGTTCGGGGTGTGGATCGCTAGCATCAGCCGCCCATCCAAGGCCTCAAAAAGCATCGCGTGGCCGCCGTCGCTTTGATAGAGCGCCTCCGCGTCCTGCACCCATGGGCCCAGCACGCTGCCGGAGGCCGAACGGGCAACACCCAGGGCGTACGTGTTGTTGATGAAGCTCGCCCAGAGCATCAGCAGCTCTCCGTTCTTCGCCCGGTACATGGATGGGCCGTCGGTAACGTAGTTGTCCTGATCCGGGTACCGGGGATGCTGGAACGAGGTCGTCCAGGGCGCCTCCGAAGCCGTGAACAGCACCACCGGCTCGCCCGCCGATTCCCGCAGATCCAGGGACAGCCGCATAGCGCATACCTGCCCATCGGCCACCTGCTGCCACTCATGGCAGAACACCATCCAAGGCAGCCCCGCCTCGTCGATGTACAACGTGCCGTCGAGCGAGCTCCAATCCTTCGGCGTCACAGGCCCGTCACTGTGGGGCACGAACGGCCCGCGCAAGCTGTCGCTGACGAGCACCGCGGTGCCGAGCAGGTTGTTGTCCTTGCGCCGGAACGTAGCGAACATATAGCAGCGCTCTTGATGCTTGTACACCTCGGGAGCCCAAAAATTGTTCTCCGCATAGAAGTCCGCCTCCGGCCGAAACGCAGCATAAGGCCCATCCCATGCATTCAAATCTTTCCCCACGTACACATCGAAGCCGATGCCCTTGCCCCAAATATTCCGGTCGGTGCTTCCGAACAAGTAATACACGCCCTCCTCGGGCACCGGAATCACAAACGGGTCGCGAAGCTGCAAATCCTGATTCGTAACCACCTTAGCCATAGCCATCCCTCCTTCAGCTTCTCCCCAGCCTACCGATACGTCGGCGTAATCACGCCGATATCTCGCACGCTCACCAATCGGCCATCCAGCAGCTCCACCTGCTCATTGCCCTTCACCGTTAGAGCGAATTCCTGCCCTTCATACCATACCGTCCCCTCGATCGTACGCACACTCATCCCAATGATCGCCTTTAGCCGTCCTTGGCGATCTGTCACCGCTCTCGTCCCAAACGGCAAGCGCAAATACGCCTCTCCGTTTCGATAAGCCGTGGCCCCTTCACGCGTCGTAACGAACTCGAACGTGACACCATCGACAACCCGGCTGTAGCCGGTTTCCGGAGCCATGTTCTCCCCGTGATCCTGCGGATACGGTACCAATGCCGTGAACCACAGTTCCCCGTCAGGCCTTGGCAAAATCCCGCACAGCCGCTCCACAAAGTCGAGCAAACACAACAGCGCCGGTGAATACGTCTCCGTGAAGCCTTCCTTGCCGTTCCAAGGGCTAACCGTTTGGGCAAAACGCGTCATCTGCGCCAAAGCGGTCAAAATCGGATTCAGCACCCACGTCAGCTCTACGTACCGGTGATGATGCTCGAACGCGTGCGGCGTGCGGATGATGCTTAGGAAATTGGATGTCCCCGCCCAGGTGTTATAGCTGGAGAACGGATCGAACCGCGGATCGTCCATCGCAATTGACGTGAACGGATACTTGGCGAAAAACTTGCTCGTATTCAGCAAATACCGCTGCAGCGCCGCATCAAAAAACTCACGGTCCCCTACCTCGCAAGCAAGCACGCGAAGCAGCACATCCGATTGGACGCGAACGAGCTCGCCATTGCGGTCCCGGTCATAGAAGAAAGCATCCGCCTCATCGTAGCAGTGCGCAAACAAGCTCCCCAGGCTCTGCTCGGCCTTCGCGCTCCACTCTGCCGCCGCCTGCTCATCGCCCAGCTCCCGAGCCATCCGTGACAGGTAGCCGCGCTGGCAGTACACATTCGCCGTCAAATCCGGCGCCAAGAACGGCAAAATCGGCGAGTCCGGGTTATACTGCCGGGCATCATCCAAATGCCCCGTATCCGGCACATGCCAGAAGCGCGGCGACAGATCGTGCCCCGTATCGAACGTGCAGAACGCCTCCACACAGCCGGTGCCCCGGGTGTTCCGATACGTCACAAGCCACTCGTCGTACCGTGCCATCGCATCGTACATTTTTTGCAAAAAGGCCTTGCTCCGCCCGTTCAACTCATAATGATTCCACACGCAGCGGGCGAGCGGCGTCACCGTCTGAATCTGCCGATAGGCCGGGCCGTGCTCCGTCACCTTATACGGCATTTGCCCGTCGTCCTTCTGGTAGTCCGCGAATAGCTGGTACGTATCCTCCGAGACGCTCGGCAAAAACCGCGACAGCAGCTCTGTATTAATCGTCCCCGTGCTCTCCATCCAGCAGCCGAGGTAGATGCCCCCTTCATGCAGCACCGGAGCGTCCCCCAGCGTCGGTACGATGCAGTCGAACAGCTTGCGAAGCGCCGCATAGTAATTCCCTTCCAACCGCCCGGATACCGAAGCAAATTTAACGCCCGAACGCAGCCACTCCTCCAGCACCGGCCCATCCGATGCCTTGCCCAGCTCGCCGATGCGATCCGTCACCGTCAATCCACGCAGTCGTTCCAATACCTTCTCGCTCATCGCTAGTACAGCCTCCCATGGAAAAGAAACAGACTGCCGCCGGCAGCCTATTTCCAAATCTTCCCTATTTGTTGTTATTAAAAATCTTCACCGTGCCGCTATAAAAATCCTCTACGCCTTTCTTAACATCTTTCTTGCCGAAGCCGATTTCCTGCACCGTCGTATCCGCCAGCTTGGAATATTCCGTGAATCCCGGAGGGTTATAGCTGACCTTGAACGGCTCTTTCTTCGTCGCATCGGACACCCGGCTGGTGTAGTCGTAGATGATTTGGTCGATCGGATCGGCATCCTTTTTGAGCAGATCGCGCATCTTGGAAGTCACCGGAACACCCCGGTCGTTGCCGAGAATTTTCGCTGCATCCGGATCGTTGATCCAGTAGTTCATCAGCATCGCGACTTCCTTCGGATGCTTCGTCTTCGCATAGCCGGACAGCCCTTGGCTGGACTCGAAGACGACCCCGGTCCCTTTCGGACCGCGCGGCAGCTGTACTAGCTCAAGCTTATCCTTAATCAGGTTCTGATGAGCGCCCAGCTGGTTGGAGGCAATCAGGCTCATCGCCACCTTGCCGGTCACCACGAGCGACTTGCTCGTATCCGTCGGCGGATTCGACACCTGCAGCTCCGGCGTAACGACTCCACCCGCCTTGGACATTGCGCTCCAGTAGTTGAACCATTCCTCAACGTCCTTTTGATCGAAGCCCAGCTTGCCGTTGTCCATGTCGTACAGCTGCTTGCCGCGCTGCTTCAAAAAGATGTCCATGCCGTCCACCGTAAAGTTGTACGTGCCGAACACATCCTTGCCAAGCTTTGCCGAAATTTCCTTGGAGATCCGGGCGTAATCATCCCACGTCCAGCCGTCCTTCGGAGCCTCGATGCCCGCCTTCTTGAACAGCTCCGTGTTAATGACGATGCCCCTTGCATTCGCTCCTGCGGAGACGTGCAGCAGTTTATTTTTGAACGTGCCGTATTCGATCATCGATTTATCCATGTCGGAGAGGTTCAGCTCTTTGCCGACATACGGATCCAGCTCGAGCAGCACGTTTTTATTCGCATAATCCACTACGTTCCCGCCGAGGAAAAAGACATCCGGAGCCGTGCCCGAAGCCAGCATCGTGTTCAGCTTATCGAAATAGCCCGAGCTCGGTGCGAATTCGCCTACGACCTTGATGTTCGGATTTTTCTCCTCGAACTTGCGCAGCGCTTCATTCGTGCGGTCGGCGCGCTTCTGGTCGCCCCACCACATGATGCGCAGCTCTACCTTTTCCCCGCTGCCGCCAGCTGCGGCCGTACCGCCGCTTGTCCCGGACTGGGACGGAGCTGCCGCACCACCCTGAGGTCCGCCGCCCGTGCCGCCGGAGCAAGCCGTCGCGATTGCCATCATCCCCGCCAAAGCCGATACTACCCAACGTTTTTTCATTGCTTATGTCCCCCTGCTCATTAGTTTCAAGCCTCTGACTCCTTCATCGTATAGCAGACCCAGCCCCCGGTGAATGGAATTTCTTCGGCACTTGGCTATCAAAAATTTCGGATTGCCTCCGCTATTTGATCCCCGTCGTCGAGATCCCTTCCACGAAGTACCGCTGAAAGCTGAAGAAAATCGTCATGATCGGCAGCAGCGACAGCACCGACATCGCGAGCAGCGCCCCCCAATCCGACTGTCCCGAAGGGTCGAACAGCGAACGGATGCCGAGCTGAACCGTGAACAGCTTGATGTTGTTCAAGTAGATCATTTGGCTGAAAAAATCGTCCCACGTCCAAATGAACGTAAAGATCGCAGTCGTAATGAGCGCAGGCAGCAGCAGCGGCAGAATAATGCGCAAATAAATTTGGCCGTACCCGCAGCCGTCGATCGTTGCGCTCTCGTCCAGCTCTTTGGGCAGCCCCCGAATAAATTGCACCATCAGAAGGATGAAGAACGAGTCATGCGCCAGCCATTTCGGGATAATGAGCGGATAATACGTATTAATCCAGTGGAAATAGTTGTACATCGTGTACTGCGGCACCAGCGTAACGTGATACGGAAGCATGATCGTCACCAGCATCAGGGAGAACCACAGCTTTTTGAAGCGGAACTCCAGCCGGGCAAAAGCAAACGCCGCCAGCGAGCACGTTACGATATTCCCCAGCACCGATGCGATCGAGATTTGAGCCGAATTGGCAAAAAAGGTTCCGAACGAGATGCCCTGCAGGCCCTTCCAGCCGTTCGCGTAATTGCTCAGCGTCCATTCCTTCGGCCACAGGCTTGTATCCGAGAAAATGAGCTGATTCGGCTTAAACGAGCTGAACAAGAGCCACAGCACCGGATATAGCATTAAAAGACCAAGTATGATGATCAGAGTGTGTTTGCCGATTCGGAGCATACTTGCTTTTTGCCCCATGGTGGGTGTCATTGGTGTCGTTTGCATGTGGGTGTCACTCCTTTGCGCTCTTTTCATCTCCGTAGAACACCCAATACTTGGAGGTCAGGAAGACGATGGCCGTAAATGCAGCGATTATGAACAGCATGATCCACGCCAGCGCGGAGGCATAGCCCATGTCGAAGAAGGAGAAGCCCTTCAGGTACAGGTACAGCGTGTAAAATAGCGTCGAATCGATCGGCCCGCCCCGGCCGTCCCCGATCACAAAGCCCGGAGTGAACACCTGGAAGGAGTTAATGATGCTCATGACCAGATTGAAAAAAATGACCGGCGACAGCATCGGCAGCGTAATGCGCGCAAACCGGCTGATCGGACCCGCGCCGTCCACTTGAGCGGCCTCGTACAAATCCGCAGGGATTTGCTTCAAGCCGGCCATGAAGATGACCATCGCCGAGCCGAACTGCCACACCGCCAGCGTCACGATCGTGGAGAGCACATAGTCGGGATGCGCGATCCATGCCGGCCCTTTGATGCCGAACCAGCTCAGAAAATGATTGACCAGCCCGTCGCCGTCAAACAGCTTCCGCCAAACGATGGCAATGGCCACACTGCCGCCGAGCAGCGACGGAATGTAGTAGACCGTCCGGTAGATGCCCAGCGCCCGGATGCCTTGATTGAGCGCCATCGCCACGAGCAAGGCGAAGACGAGCCGCAGCGGCACGGAAAAGATGACGTAGGTGAACGTCAGCTTGAGCGAGTGCAGAAAGGAGGGATCATCGCTAAAAATATGCGCATAGTTGTCCAGCCCAATCCACGCCGGCGGCGTGAGCAGGTTGAACTTGCTCAGCGACAAGTAGAGCGACCCCAGCATGGGACCGAGCGTCAGACAAAAGAACCCGATCAGCCATGGGAGTAAAAAGAAATAGGCGGTCCGAGTTTGCCGCCTGTCATAGGTTTTGCGTACCGTTTGCATAGCATCCACTTCCCGTTTCGTCATAGTGATGGTGACTGATGATCTGATGATAATCCCAATGATACGAGTCGGAAGCCGGTTGTTGAATGCTATTTCTTCGGCACTTCGCTATTAATTTTTTCAGATGGGCTTGCTTCGGTACTCCGACGGCGTCACACCGTACATTTTCTTGAATTTGGAGCTGAAATAGCTGGCGTTGGAAAAGCCGGTCAGCTCCGCGATATCCCACAGGTTGAGTGAGGTATCCTCCAAGAGACGAACGGCCTTTGCCATCCGCACCTCGGTCAAATATTGGATGAACGTTTTGCCGACCTTGGCTTTGAACAGCTCCGAAAAGTACGAAGGATGGTAGTTGAACCGCTCCGCCAGCATCGTTAGGTTCAAATCGTAATTGTAGTTCTCATCGATATATTGCCGCGCCGTCTGAAGGAGCGAGCGATCCGGATCGTCCTCGTCCGAAGGCTGCTGCATTCCTGAAGCCAGCCGCAGCAAATACTCCTTTGCCTTCTCCACCGTATCCAGCGCCCATACGAGGTCGGGCCGCACCCACAGCTGCTCGCCGTCGCTGAGCGTCGTCGACCGCTCCGCAGCTGAGGCCGCTTCCGCCTCCAGCAGCAAATACAGCTGGAAGATCCGCTTCACGAAGCGCACGCGCGATTCCTGGTAAGCCGAGCGCAGCTCCTGCTCGATCGCCTTCGCGAAGGCCTCAAGCTCGCCGCGGGACAGGCAGCGCTGGATCAGCTTGGCGAAATCGGCGGGCAATGCGGCGTCGGCTTCTGCCGGCGCCTTCTCTGCGCCTCCGGCCTCCATGCTCCACGCGAGCAGCGCGGACGAATAGGCTTCCTTCCACTCCTGGAAGCCCGTTACCTGCCGGCCGACGCCGACCGCCGGCTCGAAGCCCAAGTGCTGCTGAACACAATCGCGAAGCTCTCGAACGAACGCTTCCGCCTCTCCCGGCAGGATGACGTGAACCAGCCCGGGATAGCTGGGGTCGCGGAACACTGCAGGCTGCAGCTCGGCGGCATACGACTCCGCGAATTCCCGGATCAGCATCTCGAACGGCGTCCTCAGCCGCTCCGGCGTCCGCCCGTTGTCGCCCTCAGCCTCTGCGCGTTTCACGAGGCCCGCTGTTACAAAACGAACAGCGCTTTGCCCCAGCCCCTCCAGCTCGAACAGCTTAAACCGTTCGCTCAGCGAACCGCTGCCGTTCCTTGGCAGCTCCTCCCTGACCAGATGAACAAGGAAGTGCTCCTTATTTTCCCGGTACAGCTGGGACAGCTTCCACTGCACGGTCGCCTGCTCGTCGCGGCGATTCCTCTCCTGCTTCAGCTCCTGCACCACCTTGCTTAAAGCGTTGTTCAGCTCCTCCTGAGCAACCGGCTTCAGCAAGTAATCCCGGACGTGGCTCTTGATCGCCACCTTCGCATAATGAAAATCCTCGTAGCCGGTAATAACCAGCAGACGCAAGGACGGGTACTGCTCCTGGCAGGCTTCGAGGAATGACACCCCATCCATGACCGGCATATTCATATCCGTCATCACGATGTCGATCGGCTCGCACGCGAGTCGCTCCAACGCCTCCGACCCATGGGAGGCTTCTCCGGCAAGGAGGATGCCCAGCTCCTCCCAATTGATTTTCAGCAGCAATCCATGGCGGATTTCCGGCTCGTCATCTACGATCAATACACGGTACATTATCGATTCCCCTCCTGGATCGGCAAGCTTAATTCGATCGAGGTCCCCTGGCCCTCGGCCGAACGAATGGCGTAGGTAAAGCCTGTCCCGTAATACAGCCGGCAGCGCGCCAGCACATTGCGCAGGCCGATCTGCCGCGAGCCGCTGCTCAGCACCTGATCCAGCTGCAGCGCGGACGATTCGGCCGCCAGCTGGGCGGCGACCTCCTGCGGAATGCCGGGCCCGTTATCCGTGACCGTCAGCAGTACGGCCTCCTTCGTGCAGCGCACGTCAATCGACACCTCGGCGATGGCCTGGTGACGGAAGCTGTACTTGACCGCATTTTCGATCAGCGGCTGTACGATGAACTTCACCACCTCACGGCGTCCCGACGGATCCCCCTCTTCGTTCAAAGCAATCTTCAGCCGGTCGCCAAACCGAATTTGCAGAATGGCGACATAATGCCGCACATATTTGAGCTCCTCCTGCAGCGTCACCAAATCACTGCTGATGTGCAGCGAGAAGCGAAGCATCGCGCCCAGCGCTTCGATCACCTTGACCGTGTCCTGCGTCCGGCGCTGCAGGGCAAGGCTGCTCAGCAGCTCCAGCGTATTGAACAGGAAATGCGGATTGATCTGCATGAGCAGTGCCTTGTACTCTGCCTGCTGGCGCAGCAGCTTCAGCTCAAACTCCGTTTTGATGTGCGTTCGCAGCTGCGCGACCATGTTGCGGAAGCTCAAGGTCACATACTCCACCTCGCCGCTGACGCGTCCCTCTGCAGGAATGCGGCTTTCCGCTTTGACGAAGTCGCCCTGCTGGACAAAGCGCATCGCGGAAGTCAGGCGAGAGAGCGGCTTTGAGATGCCATAGGACAGCCACGTTGCAACGATCACGGCGCAGAGCAGCAGCAGTGCGGAGAAGACGATGATCGTCGTCCGCAGCTTAAACAGCTTCCCGTACAGGTCCACCTCGGGGACGATGCCGACGAGCATCCAGTCGTTTAGCTTCAGCTTTTTGTACACCAATATTTCCGACTGGCCATGTTCATTTTTCAAATAGACGACTCCCTGCGCACTCCGGCCAGCCGACAATAGACTCTGGACCTGTGGGATGGCAGCAGTATGCGTGTCATACTCCGACTGAGGCAGAATGGGTCGCCCGTTAGGGTCGAGCAGGAAGATCGTGCCGGTGTCCCCCAGATGAATCCGATTCAGCGGCTGCAGGAAAAAGTCGGTGCTCACATTCACCTTCATCATGCTGCGGGATTGCATGGGATCGAAGGCTCCGATCGGCAGCAGCAGGCTGACGACCTGGTACGACCTAAACCGCGACGTCTCCACCGGATCCGCATGCGACGACACCCACTGCTGCCCGTGATTCACGAAATTTTGATACCACGGCTCCTGCAAAAAAGATGTTTCTGAAACCACCTGATTGTCAGCGCTTACACGCAGCCCATCTCGGCGGTACAAGGAAATTGAGGATACGCCGGAGTAATTGTTGGTCGCCTGCGTCAGAAATTGGCTCATCGTAAGGCTCGCCAGCATCTTCTCCCCTTGCGGAAGGGCCGGATCGGACAAGGCGATGTCCCAGCTTTTCGTCGTATTGCTGTTGAATACAAGAGAGGATAAATCATACATTTGGGTCAACGCCATGTCGATGAACGAGCCGTACTCGTCCATTTTTTCCAGCGCGGAGGATTCGATATAAGAACGGATGATAGACCGGGATTCGTTGAACAGGAAATAGGACATCGTCCCGAAGGAAAACACCAGCAGCAGCACGAAAAATGCAATTAATCGGTTTCGAAGGGTATAAAACATAGAGGCAGCCTCCCGCCGTCAGCGCTAGGATTGGACCGTGTGGGGCCGGTCGGTTAGGCCTATTATAAGGACAGCGGCACGTTTCGACAATAACTCTTTATTTGCAATCCACAATCTC
The DNA here is from genome assembly GCF_007786445.1 of Paenibacillus cremeus. Lineage (GTDB taxonomy): Bacteria > Bacillota > Bacilli > Paenibacillales > NBRC-103111 > Paenibacillus_G > Paenibacillus_G cremeus. The sequence goes on from NZ_VNJI01000022.1 coordinate 69,468, forward strand.
ATGGTATTATGGAACAAAATGAGCCATCCTAAGAAAACATTCCCGTGCGGAAGCGTTGTCTGCAAAAACGTCAGCTTTTTGAAGGTCAGGGGGAATGGATATGCTGCTCGCGTGGTTCATATTTGTGCTGGCCGGGCTGGCCGAAATTGGCGGAGGCTATATGGTATGGCTCTGGCTGCGGGAGTCAAAGCCGCTCTGGTATGGCCTGGTCGGGAGCTTCATCCTCATCGTGTACGGGATCATCCCTACGCTGCAGAGCTTCCCCTCGTTCGGGCGGGTGTATGCGGCCTACGGCGGCGTGTTCGTCGTTTTGGCTGTTCTCTGGGGTTGGTTGATCGATAAGAAAACGCCGGATCTGTACGATTGGATCGGAGCGGCCATCTGTCTCTTAGGCGTGTCCGTCATCCTGTGGGCACCAAGAAGCTAGAATGGAGGAATGTTCATGTCCATCGCTATCATCGTCGAAGGCAAGAACGATAAGAGCCGATTGCGGGGCTTGTTAACCGAGGAGGTCACCATCTTGTGCACCTACGGTTCTTTGAATACAGAGCGGCTGGAGGAGCTGAGAAAAAAAGTCGGCACCCGGGAGATCTACCTGTTCACCGACAACGATTCCTCGGGCAAAAAAATCCGCGGCATCCTGCGCGACGCCTTCCCTGACGCCGAACAAATCTATACGCGCCGCGGCTATGCAGGAGTCGAAGGCACTCCGGAGGAATACTTGATCCAGCAGCTAGAAAAGGCCGGGCTCGAGGAATTTATCGTCTATCCCCCGGTGCACCCGACCTTTTAAAATCACGAGATGAACTTGATTAAATAGATGACCATCGTCACGGTAAAAATACTAAAAATCGTGGAAGAAAACACCGCCTGCGACGAGAACTCCGGCTCATTGTCGTATTCGACCGCGATGAGAACGCTGCTAAGCGACGTTGGGACGGCACAGGACATGACCAGCGCTTGCGCCATCACACCGTGAATGCCCATCAGCATGACGACCCCGAAGCCGACCGCAGGTCCGATCAGAAGCCGCAGCACGTTGGAGAGCATGACATCGGAGAAATTGAACTTCCATTTCATGCTGCCCAGCTGAACCCCGAGCGTCAGGAGCGCCGTTGCAATAAAGCCGTTGGCCACATAGTTGACCGTCGTGTAAATCGACCCCGGCACCGGAATGTGGAAGCCTTTCATCAGAAACGCCAGCGGGATAACATAAATGACCGGCAAGGTTAGAATGGTGCGCAGCGTGGCCTTCAGTTCGCTTTTCTTGTTCGCGTTCACCGAGTAGATGCCATACGTGTTCGGCAGCAGACTCTGCATCATCATGATGATGATCTGAATGGACAGCGTGAACGGATCGCCGACAAACACCAGCTGATTGAGCGGAATCGCATAGTTGGCGCTGTTGTAAAAAATAACGCTGTTGCGCATCGCCGTCACCATCCCGCCTCGATACCCACGCAGCCGGATGACCAGCTCGACGATCAGAAACATCACGATAAAGTAGATGCAAAAAAACAGCAGCGTCTTCCCCAGCACCGCCAACGACAGGCTCGATTCGTACAGCATTTTGAACATGATCGAGGGCGAGAACAAGTAAAAATTCAGCTTCGACAGCGTCTTAATATCGAGCTTGAACACCCGGTACAAAACGATCCCGATGGCGATCATAATGGTAAGCGGGATGACATTATTGAGTAAAATATGTGAGAAATAACTCATGATTGGACTTCAGTCCCCCGGTCGATTCTGTCTACTCTTTGCTGATTTGGATCAAGTCGCTCACAATTTTATCGATATTTACATCTGCATCGTTGCCGTCGTAGTATGTCCGCAGGTTGCCCTTGCCATCGACCAGCAGGATCAAATTGCTGTGCGTGAACGCACCGGTTTGTGGGTCTTTGACGAGCAGGACGCCGAATTTTTTGGCCAGATCAAAGACGGTTGATTCTTCGCCGCGCAGGAAATACCAGCCTTTGTAATCCGCGTGATAGCTATCGGAAAATTTCTTCAGCTGCTCTGGCGTATCATTCTTCGGATCGAAGGAGATCGACATGATCGCTGTTTTGCTTCCGAAGACGCCTTTTTCGATCAGCTTGTTTTGAATTTTCGATATCGTGAAGGTCGTCGCGGGACAAACATCAGGACAAGTAGAATAGAAGAAATATACCAGCTTCGCTTTGCCCGCCGTGTCCGCAAGCGAGACCTGTTTGCCGTCCAAGTTCTCCAGCTTGAAGTCCGGTGCCTTTTGCAGGATGCCGATCTTCTTCTCCGGTCCCTTGACCAGCATATACCCGAGTGTTCCGATGAGCCCAATTAGCAATAAAATAATGACGAATCTGAAGCCTTTGCTTTGCATGGATGCTTCAACCAGCCTTTCGAATTAAAAAATAAATCCCACGTGCCGTGAAGCGCCATGGGACCCAATCAACTGAACTAATTCCTGCCTAGATCGTGTTAACAACCATAATAATGAACAGCAGCGTCAAATAATTAATCGAGAAAATGAACATCTTCTTCGCCCACGCCACTTCGTCCTCCGCCTTAAAGCCCTTCAAGCTGAGAAACGCCCAATACAAGCCCATCGCGGTGGCTGCGAAGAAATAAATCGAGCCTACATAGCCGTAAATGTACAGCAAGAGCGAAACCGGAACGAGCAGCACAATGTAGCGGACCATGCTGATCTTCGTCGTGTACGTGCCCCGCACTACTGGAAGCAGCGGGAAGCCTGCTGCGCGATACTCCTCCATGCGGCGAATGCCGAGCGCCCAGAAATGCGGCGGCTGCCACAGGAACAAGATGCCGAACAAGATGAGCGCGCCGGCGTCGATATCCGGATGCACGGCACAGTAGCCGATCATCGGAGGTATTGCACCCGAAAAGCTGCCCACGAACGTGCTCCAAACCGAGGTACGCTTAAACCAAGCGGTATAAATCCAAACATAGGCGAACAGTCCGATCAAGCCGAGCAGTGCAGCCATCGGATTCGTGCCGAACCATAGGACGGTCAGCCCGATAATGCCCAGAATAATGCCATACACAAGCACCGTATTCGGCGCTACCTTACCTACCACGAGCGCACGCTTCTGCGTCCGGGCCATCTTCGTGTCCATTTCCCGGTCCAAGTAATTGTTTAGCACACAGCCCGATGCCATGACCAGCGCTGTGCCGACAATCGTGTATATCATGAGCAGCCAGTCGATATTCCATTTGGATGCGACCCAGAAGCCGCCGAATGCTGTAATGGAATTGGAAAAAAGAATCCCGGGCTTGGCCAATTGGACGAAATCTCTCCATCCGGCCGACTCGGTCGCGGTCACGGTCGTCTCCGCAGCCGCTGCAGCCGTCTCAGCACCTAGCTCAAGGCTTAGTTGATCTTTCATTTGTGTTACCCCCTTCTGTGTCCGTAGGCACACATGCTAACCCTTAACACATCCCCTTAATAATAGCAACCTGCACCTCGTTTGACAACCAACTGAGCCTGGTGTTCAAAATATTGTCGATATGTTGTTATTCCCATTATTAAGCAAAAAAATAACGCATCCCCGACTCGGCGATTCCTGCCCAAAGGACTGGAACGAACGGTCAGTGATGCGTATGCGCTTACTTAGGGACAAGCAGCGATGGCTTATGGAAGGCGTCCTTTCGGATGTGCTCCCACGCTGCGGTCAGCAGATTGGCGATCTCGTACACCCGGGATCCCAGCACCGAAACCGCTAGCCCATGCTTGTAGGTGAGGCTTACGCCGCAATACAGACCTGGCTTGGCTTGGGATAAGGTGTCCAGCTTCTCCCGCAGCCCTTCCACGAGCTGGGGGCCAGCCTGATTGGAAAACAAGTACAGCGTTCCGAGATGGGTGGAGTTATCCCATCGGCTGAGGGCTTGCGGCGATTGCGTGGCCGTTGGCTCGATACGCTGCCGCGCGCTGAAGATCAGCTCCTCCGCGTACCAGACGGTCATCCGGCTCACGAATCGCTCATACTGAAACAGCTCTCCGCGATGCGTCCGCCCCGGACAGACGATTTCGCTCCAGATCAGCGCCGCGCCCGGCTCCATCCGCACCTCGGCCTCGCTCAGGAAATGCGCGTCCTTATACAGCATCAGCGGCTCAGGCATATATTCGACGTACGCGCCTGCTGCGAGGCTTAGCTGCTGCCGCTGACTGCTGGGGCTGGCTGGGTCGGTGTCATTTTTGCGGGCGGGGTGGACCTTGGTGTACGACTGGTTCGTGATGTACACGTTCGTGCCCTCGCCGAAACGCCAGCTCAGCTCGTACCGGTCACCCGCCATCACTCCGGGGGACGCATCCATCACGTAGACGCCGAGCTGGTTGTGGTCGAAGGGGAACGTTTTGGCGATTTTTAGCGGATAGGCTTGCGCGTGGTGCTGCAGCTGTGTCCGCGTAGACGGAGTTTCCGCTGTGAAAGTGGCCGAGATCGCTCCCGTCACCCGCTCAGGCATGGCTGTATTCGTGCTCTACCCAGTCGACAATATCGCTCAGGCCCTGCCCGCTAAACAGGTTGGAGAAAATGAACGGCTTTTCGCCGCGCATTTTTTTCGTGTCCTCTTCCATTACCTGCAGGCTGGCACCGACGTGGGGCGCCAGGTCGATTTTGTTGATGATCAGCATGTCGGAGCGCATGATGCCGGGGCCGCCTTTGCGCGGGATCTTCTCCCCTTGGGCCACGTCGATAATATAGATGAAGCGATCCACCAGCTCGGGGCTGAATGCCGCCGCCAGGTTGTCGCCGCCGCTCTCGATGAAGATCATGTCCAGCTTGTCGAACCGCCGCTCCAGCTCCTCGATCGCCTCGAAGTTCATCGATGCGTCCTCGCGGATCGCCGTATGCGGGCAGCCGCCTGTCTCCACTCCAATGATGCGCTCGGCAGGCAGCGCCTCGGAACGGATCAGGATGTTGGCGTCTTCCTTCGTATAAATGTCGTTGGTGATGACGGCGATGCTGTATTTATGGTTCAGCTTGCGGGCCAGCCGTTCGACGAGCGCGGTTTTGCCCGAGCCGACCGGCCCTCCGATCCCGATCCGCAGCGGACGATTCAAACGTCCCTGCTCCGGTTTCTCCCACTCATGATGATGATGCGCGCCTCCTTGACACATATGCGCCAGCCTCCTTATTTAAGTTGAATGATCGTTAGGGTTAGGACATGAACAATCGGGAATACAGCCCCTCGTGCCGCATCATCGCGATTTCCGCCTGCGGCGTGCTGCCGTACCCGTCTTCCAGCGGGTCCAGGTGCGCAGCCGCCTGCCAGGCTGCAGAGATGGCGGGCAGCAGCGCCGCGAGCAGCCGCTGGCCGTCGGTTTGGCCGAGGGACATGAGCCGCAGCCCGCTGTTGATACACGTCATGGTGCACGTGTATAGATAGCCTTCGGCCGCTGTCGTGAGCGGCGTGCCGAGCTGCCGGCTGATCCAGCCGTGGATCAGCGGGTGGGTGCCGATGCAGCGCTGCGACTGCATCGCCCCGGCCAGGGGCTCCCACGCGAGCTCGGGGTAGATCGCCCGCGCGAGCTGGTACAGGCGGCGCCCCATCTTGGCGACGCCCTCCCGCGTCTCCGCGGCCGCGCGCTGCACATGCTGCAGCCGGTCGACGTGCCACAGCTCAGGCCAGCGCTCCTCCGGCGCCAGCAGGTACACGGCCTTGACAGCCAGCGCGTCGACGGGGCCCCAGCTGTGGAACAGCATGGCCTCGATGTAGTGCTTCAGCTGCTCTGGCCGCTCGATCCGGCCGTCCTGCACGAGCGTCTCCAGCCCGAACGAGTGCGAAAAGCCGCCGATCGGCAGCGCCGAATCGAGCAGCTGCGTATAGGCGAGCCATGAGAAGTTGGCAGGAGAGATTGACACGGTTGTACACCCCTCCATTAGTTAGAAAAGAAAATAGCGCTGAGCCATCGGCAGCACGCTGACAGGCTCACAGGTGATAGCAGCGCCGTCCACCTTGACCTCGTACGTTTCCGGGTTGACCTCCAGCTTCGGCGTCTCGCCGTTATGAATCATGTCTTTCTTGGTGACTCTGCGGCAGTTTTTCACCGGCTCGACGCGCTTCTGCAGGCCGAGCTCGCGGTGAACACCGGCATCATAGGCTGCCTGCGACACGAAGGTGATGCAGTGGTTCAGCGCACGGCCGAAGGCGCCGAACATCGGGCGGCCGAACACCGGCTGCGGCGTCGGGATCGAGGCGTTCGGATCGCCCATCTGGGCGAAGGCGATGAGGCCGCCTTTGAGCACCAGATCCGGCTTGACGCCGAAGAACGCCGGGGACCAGACGACCAGATCAGCGAGCTTGCCGACCTCCACCGAGCCGACTAAATGTCCAATGCCGTGCGTGATCGCCGGATTGATCGTATATTTGGCGATGTAGCGTTTGATGCGGAAGTTATCGGTGGCGTCGGCGCTTTGCGCGACGGCAGCGGCAGCCTCCGGTGCCGGCAGATGGCCGCGCTGCTGCTTCATCTTGTCCGCCGTCTGCCACGTGCGGATGATCACCTCGCCGACACGTCCCATCGCCTGCGAATCGGAGCTGATCATGCTGAACACGCCCAGGTCGTGCAGGATGTCCTCCGCCGCAATCGTCTCGGGACGAATCCGCGAATCCGCGAAGGCTACGTCCTCCGGGATGCGGCTGTCCAAATGATGACATACCATCAGCATATCGAGATGCTCCTCCACCGTATTGATCGTATACGGGCGGGTTGGGTTCGTGGAGGAAGGCAGCACGTTCAGCTCGGAGGCGATCCGGATAATATCCGGTGCATGCCCGCCCCCGGCGCCTTCCGTGTGGTACGTGTGGATCGTGCGGCCGCCGATCGCTTTGATGGTATCTTCCACGAACCCGGACTCGTTCAGCGTGTCCGTGTGAATGGCCACCTGCACGTCGTAACGGTCCGCTACCCCGAGGCACGCGTCAATCGCGGCCGGGGTGGTGCCCCAGTCCTCGTGCAGCTTGAGCCCGATCGCGCCCGCCTCGACCTGCTCGGCGAGCGGCTCGGGAAAGGCGGCGTTGCCCTTGCCGGTGAACCCGAGGTTCATCGGGAACGCCTCCGCCGCCTCCAGCATCCGGTGCATGTGCCATGCACCGGGAGTGCACGTCGTGGCGCTTGTGCCCGCCGCAGGTCCCGTACCGCCGCCGATCATCGTCGTCACGCCGGAGGCGAGCGCCGTCTCGATCTGCTGCGGGCATATATAATGGATATGCGTGTCGATGCCGCCGGCGGTGATGATTTTGCCCTCGCCTGCGATTACCTCCGTCGAAGCGCCCACGATCATGTTCGGGTGCACGCCGTCCATAATGTCCGGGTTGCCAGCCTTGCCGATCCCGACGATCAGTCCGTCCTTCAGGCCGATATCCGCCTTCACGATGCCCCAGTGGTCAATGATGAGCGCGTTCGTGATGAGTGTATCAAGCACGCCTTGGTCGCGGGTATGCCGGCTGGACTGCCCCATGCCGTCGCGAATGACCTTCCCGCCGCCGAACTTGCACTCATCCCCGTACACCGTGTAGTCGTGCTCAACCTCCGCCCACAGCTCGGTATCCGCCAACCGCACGGCATCGCCTACGGTCGGCCCGAACATGAGAGCGTAGGATTTGCGATCCATCTGCGTCATCTACACCCCCTCCTCCCATTCGGTCAGCCGGATGCGAACGCGCTCCGGGAGCGCTCCGCGAATCGCCTTGCCTGCGGACAAGCCGTTCAAGCCGTAGGACAACCGCTCTCCCCCCAACTCGACCAGCCGCACCGGCTTTTCCTCCCCAGGCTCGAATCGAACGGCCGTACCGGCTGGAATATCCAAGCGCATGCCGAAAGCCGCTTCGCGGTCAAACGTGAGCGCGCGGTTCACCTCAAAGAAATGGTAATGCGAACCGACCTGCACCGGGCGGTCTCCGGTATTAATGATGACAAGCTCCGTCGTCGCTTTCCCTTGGTTCAGCTCCACTGTCCCTGCTTTTACCCGATATTCGCCTGGAATCATGGTGATTCGCCCCCTCTCACTTTTTTATGTGATGTAAGTTAACATTAAACTATCACCGACGAATCGGTTGATGCACGGTCACCAGCTTGGTGCCATCCGGAAACGTGGCCTCCACCTGCACCTCATGGATCATTTCCGGCACGCCTTCCATTACCTGCTCCGCCTTCAGCACGGTCGTACCGAACTGCATCAGCTGGGACACGGTCATGCCATCGCGGGCTCCCTCCATAATTTCCGAGGTGATCAGTGCGACGCACTCAGGGTAATTCAGCTTCACTCCGCGCTGCAGCCGCCTGCGGGCCAAATCCGCCGCAACCGTAATGAGCAGCTTCTCTTTTTCCCTCTCTGTCAGGTTCATGAGTCCCTCCTAAGGGCTTTCCATAAGAAAGCCAGCATCATAAGTAAGCCTGAGCTAAACACGAATATTTCGCCTGCTATAGGTTTATTATATTCGTCATTCCAGTACCTGTAAATAACTTATGTAATATTTCATGACATTAATTATCAATGAGAGTTTAGGTTTTAGGCGGAAATCTTAATAATATGACACATTAAATAACATAATTCCAGGTGAAAACACGAAAATATTTATTTTCACAAACTTATGTTATCTATATTGACATATATATTACATTTGACTATCATAAGGCGTGTAACCATACTACATACCAAATTTTAGGGGAGTGGATCGAATGTTGCGAAAAAGAAATAAGTTCACTGCTTTGATGGCTGTCTCCTTGACGCTGTCAGCCCTGCTGGCCGGATGCGCCAGCGACACGAAGCCGGCCGCAGCACCAGAGAAAAAGACCGATACGGCTGCGCCAGCTGCAAGCTCTAGTGGAGACAACACTGTCCCCGTAGGGATCGTTCATTCCTTAACCGGAACGATGTCGATCAGCGAGGTATCCGTGAAGGACGCGGAAATGATGGCGATCGAGGAAATCAACAAAGCGGGCGGCGTGCTGGGCAAGCAGCTGAAGCCGATCGTCGAAGACGGCGCCTCCGACTGGCCGACCTTCGCGGAGAAGACGAAGAAGCTGATCCAAAAAGACAAAGCCGTCGTCACCTTCGGCGGATGGACCTCCGCGAGCCGTAAAGCCGTACTCCCTGTTGTCGAGCAGAACAAAGGACTTTTCTTCTATCCCGTACAATATGAAGGCCTGGAAGCCTCACCGAACATTTTCTACATGGGCGCCACCACAAACCAGCAAATCGTCCCCGCCGTTTCCTGGCTGCTTCAGAACAAAGGCAAGAAATTTTTCCTCCTCGGCTCCGACTACGTTTTTCCTAGAACCGCCAACAAGATTATTAAAGAGCAGCTGAAAGCGGAAGGCGGCACGCTGATTGCCGAAGAATACACCCCGCTCGGACACACCGACTACAACACCATCATCAGCAAAATTAAAAAGGAAAAGCCGGACGTCGTCTTCAATACACTCAACGGTGACAGTAACGTAGCCTTTTTCAAGCAGCTGAAGGATGCGGGCATTACGGCCAAGGATTTGACCACATTATCCGTTAGTATCGCGGAAGAAGAAATTCGCGGCATCGGCGCTTCGATTCTTGAGGGCCACTATGCGGCTTGGAACTACTACCAAACCACCGACACGCCTGAGAACAAAAAATTCGTCGAAGCCTACAAAGCGAAATACGGGAAAGACCGCGTCACCGACGACCCGATCGAAGCTGCCTATACCGGTGTGTACCTGTGGGCGGAGGCTGTGAAAAAGGCCGGCTCCTTCGATGTGGATAAAGTGAAAGAAGCCGCCAAAGGGCTGGAATGGAGCTCCCCGGAAGGCAAGGTCAAAATCGACGGTGAGAATCAGCATATCTACAAAACGGTGCGCATCGGTCAAGTGCAGGCCGACGGGATGTTCAAAGAGGTATGGAACTCCGGGCAGCCGGTGAAGCCGGACCCGTTCCTGAAAACCTACCCTTGGGGCGCCGCCGTAACCAAGTAAAAATCGAGAGAGAACCGGCGTGACTGGGGCTGCCTTAGGGCAGTCCCTATGCGTTCCGGCACCGCTCTACTCGCGAAGGAGGAGGCTTCCCTGCTATGAGCTTACTGCTGCTTCAGCTGTTCAACGGCATTTCCCTCAGCTCCATCCTGCTCTTGATCGCGCTCGGGCTCGCCATTACGTTCGGCCTCATGAACGTCATCAATATGGCGCACGGCGAGTTCATCATGATCGGCGCCTACATGGCCTATACGATCCAGCAGCTGTTTCAAAAAATGCTACCGTCCTCCGTGTTCGGCTTTTACTTTGTGCTATCCCTGTTCGTCGCCTTTGGCGCCGCCTTCGTCATCGGCTGGCTGCTGGAGGTGCTGCTCATCCGCTACCTGTACGGGCGGCCGCTCGACAGCCTGCTCGCCACCTGGGGCGTCAGCCTGGTGCTGCAGCAGCTGGCACGGAGCATTTTTGGCGCACCGAACGTGGCAGTGAAAGCCCCGGCCTGGCTCGAAGGCGCGATCACCGTCGGCGGCGACCTGACGCTGCCCTATAAGCGGCTGTTCATCATCGCGCTGGTCGTCGTCTGCATCCTGATCATCTACTTGTATCTGTATCACACCCGCGGGGGCCGCAGCATGCAGGCGGTTATGCAAAACCGCAGCATGGCATCCTGCCTCGGCATCTCGACGCGGCGCGTCGATGCGCAGGCATTCGCCTTCGGCTCCGGCATGGCCGGCATCGCCGGCTGCGCGCTGACCTTGCTCGGTCCGATCGGGCCGTCGATCGGGACGTATTACATCGTCGACGCGTTCATGGTCGTCGTGCTCGGCGGCATCGGCAAGCTGGTCGGTACCGTCGTTGGCGCGCTCGGCATCGGCGTGCTGAACACGGCGTTCGAGTACACAACCAGCGCCACGCTGGGCAAGGTCATCGTGTTCACGCTGATGATCGCGTTCCTGCAGTGGAAGCCGTCCGGGCTTGTGACGATGAAGTCGCGGGCTCTAGACTAACATTTGGTTTGTTAAAGGAGTGCTGAACCATGATCTCTGCCCTCAGCAACAATAAAATCAAAATCGCACTCAGCCTCATCCTCCTGCTCATCCTGCTGCTGGCGCCGACGCTCCTCTCCGAGTTCCGGCTGTCGCTGCTCGGCAAATTCCTTGCCTACGCCGTGCTGGCCATGGGCCTCGACCTCATCTGGGGCTACACCGGCATCCTCAGCCTGGGGCATGGTGTCTACTTCGGGCTCGGCGCCTACTGCATGGCGATGCACCTGAAGCTCGCCGCCTCCGGCAGCCAGCTGCCCGACTTCATGTCGTGGAGCGGCGTCGAGCAGCTGCCGGCGTTCTGGCTGCCGTTCCACTCGGCCGGCTTCACCCTGCTGCTCGCGCTGCTCGTGCCGATGCTTGTCGCTTTCGCGCTTGGCTACTTGACGTTTCGCAACCGGATTCGCGGCTCTTTTTTCTCCATTTTGTCGCAGGCGCTCGTCATCATTACGGTCACGCTATTCGTCGGGCAGCAGGGGTACACCGGAGGGACGAACGGGCTGACGAACTTCGATACGTTCCTCGGATGGAAGCTGGGCGAGGCATCCACCAAGCTGACGTTCTACTACATCACGGTCGCCGTTGTGGCGATCGCCCTGGTGCTGTGCCTGTGGCTGGCCTCTAGTCGGCTGGGCAAAATTCTGGTCGCCATCCGCGACGCCGAGAACCGGGTCCGCTTCATCGGCTTCGATCCGGTGGCCTACAAGGTCTTCATCTACTGCGTGTCCGCAGGACTGGCGGGCGTAGCAGGCGTCCTGTTTGTCCTCCAGGAAGGCATCATCTCCCCCGCTCAAATGGGCATCGTCCCCTCCATCGAGATGGTGCTGTGGGTCGCCCTCGGCGGGCGTGCCACGGTCGTCGGAGCGATCATCGGCGCTGTGCTGACCAATGCGGCCAAAACCACCTTCAGCGAGGCGTACCCGGAGTGGTGGCCGATTTTGATGGGGGCGATGTTTATCGTCGTGACGCTCTTTTTACCTCGAGGCATTGTAGGAACGCTTAAAGACCGGCTGGAGCATTGGACCCGCAGAAGTGAGGTTCAAGCCGCTGCCGCTTTAAAAACAGCTGTATCGCCGCCGCTCGGCTTTACGGACCTGGAGCTTGAAAAACCACAGTAAGGAGGCGGATATCGTATGCATTATCATGAAACTTCACCTAGAAAAACGATTTCGGAGCCCATCGTCTTGGTCGAGCAGCTAGAGGTGGACTTCGACGGGTTCAAGGCCATCCGGGGACTGGACTTTTCGCTGGAGGCGGGGGAGCTCCGCTTCTTGATCGGCCCGAACGGCGCCGGCAAAACCACCTTGCTCGACGTGCTCTGCGGCAAGGTGAAGCCTTCCGGGGGACGCGTGCTGTTCCGGCAAACGGACCTCACCCGTCACCAAGAGCACCAGATCGCCCAGCTGGGTATCGGCCGCAAGTTTCAGGCCCCTTCGATTTTCATGACACTCACGGTGCAGGAAAATCTGCTGCTGTCCATGCGTCAAAAGCGCGGTTTGCTCAGCACGCTCGTTGCCAAGACGACCCCAGAGCAGCGCAGCCGCTTGCACTACTATTTGGAGATGATCGCATTGACGGACAAGGCGAAGGAAAAGGCCGGCGCCCTCTCCCACGGCGAAAAGCAGTGGCTCGAGATCGGCATGCTGCTCATTCAAGAGCCCGAGCTGCTGCTCCTCGATGAGCCGGCGGCCGGAATGACCGACAGCGAAACGGAAAAAACGGGCGAACTGCTGCACCGGATCAGCGATCAAAAAACGGTGGTCGTGGTGGAGCACGATATGGAATTCGTCCGCCAATTCGCCAAAACGGTGACTGTCATGCACGAAGGTACGGTGCTGCGGGAAGGAACGATGCAGGACATCCAGAACGACGACAAGGTCGCAGAGGTGTACCTAGGAAGGCGAGGGGAACGGCATGAGTAGCACAGGCACAGACGGCGCAGGCTTGGAGCTGAAGGAGCTGGAGGCTGGGTATGGAGAAAGTATGATTTTGCGGGATATTTCGCTTCGCGTGAAGCCTGGTCAGGTCGTCTGCCTGATGGGCCGCAACGGCGTCGGCAAGACGACGCTGATGAAAACCGTCATGGGCCTCATCAAGCCCCGGCGCGGCTCGGTCCATTATGCCGGACGCGAGCTGACGGCGTCCCCCCCGGATCGCCGGGCGAAGGCCGGGATCGGCTACGTGCCGCAGGGGCGGGATATTTTCCCGCAGCTGACGGTGGAGGAAAATTTGCTGCTCGGCCTCGAATCGACCGACAGCCGGCGGCGCAAGGCGGGAATCCCCGAGTCGGTCTACGAGCAGTTTCCTGTGCTGAAGCAAATGCTGCAGCGCAAAGGCGGCGACCTCAGCGGCGGTCAGCAGCAGCAGCTGGCCATCGCCCGCGCATTGGTGTCCGAGCCGAAGCTGCTCTTGCTCGATGAGCCGATGGAGGGTATCCAGCCGTCCATCGTGATGGAGATCGAGCGCGTCATCGAAAGGATTAAGGCGAGCCGATCGATGGCCGTGCTGCTCGTCGAGCAGAGCCTGACGTTCGCCACGAGCATCGCGAACTATTACTACGTGCTGGACAAAGGCACGATCGTGGCCGAGGGCAGCTCCTCCGCGCTCAGCGAGGAGCAGGTCCGTAAGCATTTGGCGGTGTAGGGACGGCCGATGACAAAGCGGAGATCTAGAGGTATTGGAGAGGCACGCGCCTTAACTAAAAAAATGATCCCCTCTCAGCAAGCAGAAAAGAGGGGATCATTTTTTTATAAGTTACTTGGACAAGTACGCGTTCACAAAATCCAGATTAATGACTCCGTAAGACGGGTCCGGATTGTCCATTTCAAAGCTGATCGTCAGATTGGTAACTCCTCTCACATCCAAAGCTACTGGAACAGGTGCATTTCCGTTTTTTAAGCCGGACACCCTTCGTATTTCCCTGCCATCTCCAGTAAATCGAATCGATCCATTTACTCCCTTCCATGAACGGTCATCCATGCCTACACTTCCGCCGAGGGAAGCATACTGGGCATTCAAGCTATAAGTAATCGTTTTCATCGTACTCGACTCGGTATCTTTTGAACGCTGCTGCGGCTGCAGGCTTGCCGCTAATCCACTATCAAAGACTACACCTTGAATTTTCAATGGATGAGGCTCCGGATCACGGATTAATTCATTAAACGCAATCGTTTTTGCAGCCCATTGCCCTGTTAAGGCTTGCGGCTTTAGAGAGGACAAGGCGATTTTGCCAGCGTCCCAATCAATCGAAAGCCCTGTGGCCTCCGCAACGGCCCGAACCGGCAAATAGGACGACCCGTCATAGACCAACGCGGATAATGGATGATCGTCCTTATCTTTTGGCTGCCAGACTTCCCCGTTTAGGGTAAATTTGATTTCGTTGTTGATAAATGCTTTGACCTCTTGGATATTGGATGCAGCCATTGCTCCGGCTCCGGCACTGAATAACATACATACAGGTAATAAGGTGAGCAGCATTTTTTTCTTCATCTCTAACCCCCCCCCCAGATTGGTACATGGAAAAATAAACCAGTTCCGGTTTCAGCTATACTTCGGCTTTTACTAGACATTTTCCTGCCTCATTGTCCTTTTTTCCCCAATCGTCGTCACCAAACGCCCACCTCCACCATAGTATGGATTGTGTGCTAAAGCCTATGGAGAAGGAAGTGATTCCAAGCGGTATGGCAGTGGTTAAAGCCAACTCCGAAGATATCAAACTCCTTGCACGACTGATGCGCGCAGAGGCGGAAAGCGAAGGCGATTTAGGCATGCTCATGGTGGGGAACGTCGGTGTGAACCGCGTCCGTGTAGATTGTTCCGACTTCAAAAACATCCGCACCATTCCCCAGATGGTGTATCAAAATCCCGGAGGGTTTGAAGCGACGCAAACAGGCTACTCTTACCAACGCGCGCGGGAATCGGATATCCGGCTAGCCAAACGGTCGATCAACGGTGAACGTCAGCATCTGGCCACCAATGCCCTGTGGTATTTCCGCCCGACCGGCGACTGCCCTGAGAACTGGTGGGATCAACCGAACGTCGGACGCTTCAAGAAACCATTGCTTCTATAGGCCGAAACCAGGAGAATGCAACGCGATTTACAACACGTTCTGATGCGGCGGCGGCCGCGACTTACTTATTTGAAGGAGGATTTACTGAATTATGTATACGAGCCCAACTGGAATGTCTCCCTACGGTTACCCGATGTCCCACACAGGCATGCAGCAGCAGCACCCTACCAGCTCCATGCCGCCTTCGGTACCGAGTGGTTCCCCCATTGCATCACAAGGCACCGCGGTGCCTATGCCGAGTATCGGCGGCGGCTTCGAGCAATCGTACATCGAGAACATTTTGCGTTTGAACCTGGGAAAAATCGGTACGTTCTACATGACGTATGAAAACAACTCCCAGTGGAACGCCAAAATTTTCAAAGGGAAAGTCGAAGCAGCTGGACGCGACCATATCATCATCAGCGATCCAAGAACCGGTATGCGCTATGTGCTTCTGATGGTCAATCTGGATTACATCACGTTCGACGAAGAACTCAAGTATTCGTACCCTGTTCCTCGATAATCACGCCACGCCAAAAAAAGGCCGCTCCTTGGTCATGATGACCGAGGAGTGGCCTTTTCGCTTGGGGTGGCACCTTAGTCTTAGCCTTAGCCTAGCGGAACTACGGTACGCTATTAGGCTGCAAAATGGCCAAGTGGCGGACTTAGCGGAACTGTGTTCCGTTATTCCAGCTGTTTCGGCGGTTTTGGCCGTTTTCCCGGGCTTTTGCTGCCAATAGCGGAACGTAGTTCCGCTATTCCGCAGCACCCCCCTGCCTCGGCGCGGGTAGCGGAACAGAGTTCCGCTATCGCTTGATCGAGGCGCTGGCTGTGCGGTCGGCGGCTGGCCATGAGTGCCGGCTACGCCCCGAGCCAAGCGAGCAGCAGAGGCACGGAGACAAGCGACAGCACGGTCGAGCAGGCCGTCGTCAGTGCGGCCAGCTCATCGTCTGCAGCGCATTGGGCGAACAGGATCGAGGCGATCGTCAGCGTCGGCATCGCCGACTGCAGCAGCACCACCTGCGCCAGCTCGCGCTCCAGCGCGGACAGCCGCAGCAGCAGTGCCACGGCCAGCGGCAGCAGGAGCAGCTTGGCGGCGAGCGGCACCGGCAGCAGCCGGTAGCTCACCTGCGCCTTCCGCCGCAGGAGCTGCGCCAGCAGCAGGCCGATGTACAGCATGGCCAGCGGCACGGTTACGCTGCCGAGCATGCCGAGCAGCTGCAGCACAAAAGCTGGCGGCTCCAGCTTCAGCGAGGCCAGCAGCAGGCCGGTGACGACGGCCAGCATCGGCATGTTGAGCACGGACTTGATTCCGTGCCGGAAAGAGACCCGCTCCGTCTTCAGCCAGAAGACGACGAAGGTCCAGAGCACGAGATCCAGCCCCATGTCGAACACGGCGGCCAGCAGCGCGCCCTTGGGGCCGAACAACAGGGCACACATCGGGATGCCGATGAAGCCTGTGTTGCCCAGCCCGCCCAGCACCGCCAGCTCCTTGCGCTTGGCCGCCGAGATCCGCAGCGGCAAGCTGGCGGATAAGCCCAGGACGATGCCCGCCGCATGGACGCCAAGGGATAGCAGCAGCACGAGCCCGATCTGCCGAAGCAGCGCAGCGTCCACCGGCAGCTGCAGCAGGCTGCTGAGCATCAAGCAGGGCATCGTGACCTGCATAATGAGCGTCACGAACGCCTGCTTGACCTCGCCCTCGAAGCGGATCTTGCGGGACAGCGCCGCTCCGATGGCGACCATGGCGGCCAAGGCGCCGATCAGCGGCAGCAGCGCGGGGAACAGCATAGGCTACTGCGCCGCCGAATCAGACACCGCGATCCCGCCGAATAAGCTGCGCAAGCCCTCCAGCGTTTGCTTGGTGCCGTCCATTTTCGTGCCGCCCGGCGGCACATAGTGCGTTTCGATCACATAGAGCCCGCGGTAGCCATCCGCCTCCAGATCGTGGATCTGCCTCACGTACGGCACACGCCCCGAGCCGATCGGCACGCAGCGCGGCTTGCCCGAAGCAGCGTCCACGACTGCATCCTTCAGATGCACGTGGCCCAGCAGGTCCCTCACCTCGTGATATACCTGAGGGTAGGCCCAATACTCGCCCTGCGCTTCATTGCCCGGGTCCCACAGCGCCCGCAGCGCCGGGGAGTCGACCGCGCGCACCAGCGCTGCCACTTCGAAGGCATAGCCGCCGTTGCAGGAGCGCTCGTTTTCCAGCAGCAGCGTAACGCCGGATCGCTCCGCCACCCTGGCCGCCCGGCTCAAATGCTGCACAATCTCCGCGCGGTACGCCGCAGGGTCGCCCTCCCGCCAGAAGGAGAAAATCCGGATGCGGCTGGTGCCGAGCATCGAAGCAATTCGGATGGTCCGCTCCAGCTTGGCAAAATGCGCCTCGACACTCTCCTCCGCCTGCCCGAACACATCCCCCGTCTCTACCGGTCTGGAAGGATCCAGCAAGCACTTGAACAACGGCGACGCGATGGCCGATACGCTAAGCCCTCTATGCGCGGTCTCCTCAGCCGCCCGCTTCACCTGCTCGTCGGTCAGGTTCGAAACGTTAATGCCGTCCACCATGCGAATTTCCACGTGCTTCAAGCCCTCGGCCACAATCCAATCCAATGCTTCCCTAAAATCTGCGCTGACTTCATCGCTTATGACGCCTAACCGGTCCCAGATCATGATCTCCACCTACTCTCCCTTCCGCTCCCGCACCTTGGCATGGTAAGCCTCAAGCCGTTCCAAATACTGAAGGGCCCCGTCCACCATAATATCCATCAGCTTGGCTCCCTTTTCCACCGTCCCGCTTTCAGGGAAGCCCCAATAGCCGTCCTCTGACAAATCCATCACGTCAAAATAGTCCATATAATCCTGCAGCTGAAACTGCTTGTCGTTTAGCTCCTTCACCTGGCCCACAAGCTCCGGACGCAGATGCAGCATGATCGACGTTTCCTTTTCCCCGGCGTGAATATCGTGATGCTTGTGATCAACAACCACCTGCTGCCGCTCAGCACCGGCGGAGGTGTGGATCAGAACCGTTTCCAGACCGCTCAGATCGCGGTTCAGCTGGCGGATGGTCGGCTTCAGAATCCAGTTGCCGCCGTGCCCGTTGATCAAGATCAGCTTCTCATAGCCCGCCTCGTGCAGGCATTCGGCGATATCGCGAACGACCAGCGCGAGCGTGGTCGCCTTCAGATACACCGTCCCCTTCGCCGAGCGGTGCTCGATCGAGGAGCTAATTGCCACCGGCGGCAGCAAATAGGCGCCCAGCCGCTCCGCTACCCGCGCAGCCATCTCGGAGCTGATCATTGTGTCCGTCCCCACCGGCAAATGACTGCCATGCTGCTCCACCGCACCGATCGGCAGGACAGCCACCTTCAAGTCCGCATTTTCAAAATCGGGCCTCGCATTGTTCATTGTTAGCATCGTGACACGATCCTCCCCGGTTATTTATTCCTTGGCGTCCGCCGTCTGTTACAAAACCACGGTTTTGCCGCCGGTCGCCCGGCTTTCGTTCGCCGCCTCGATAAACCGCACAATCTCCAGCGTTTCGGCGGGATTGATCGGCACAACGCCCGTAGTAAACATCTGCATCGCCTGCCCCACCGCTGCGGCATAAGCACGCGTACTGGACCGCTCTACATCAACAAACCGGGTGCTCGCCGTGCGATGAAGGAGGCCTCCCGCTGTCTTGTTGCCCATCCGATTGCCGCGGATCGTCCCGATCCGACCATCCTTCCAAACGCCGACCACCAGGTCATGGTCGTCTCCCGTTGTGGCTGTCACGTGCGTGCAGCCTTGGCCCAGCGCGCGATACAGCATATCGACGATGTGAATCCCGTACCAGAACAGCCCCGGCTGCGTCGGCTCGAGCGGCATCGGGCCGTACATATCGGCGCCGATGATGTCGCCCTCGCCGGTTCGCTCCAGCTCCTCGGTGAAGCTGGCGGAGAAGCGGCGGGACGAGCAGCTCATCCACTTGACGCCATAGCGCTCGGCCAGCTGGGCGATATCGCGCGCAGACCGGCTGTCCACAGCCAGCGGCTTGTCAATGAACACCGGCTTGCCGTACGGGGCAATGCGCCGGAACAACTCCCGATGAACCCTGCCGTCCACCGACATTAAAAAGATGGCGTCGCTGCGCTCAGCCACTTCCTCCGCGGAGCCGACGAGCTCAACGCCGTACTCGCTTTGCAGCTCGCTCGAGAACCGGTCGATTCGAGAATAGCTCGCTTCGAAATCCGCAGAAGGCACTCCGCGGTAAGCCGTCACGATCCGTCCTCCGGGGATGTGATTCTCGTGCTCAGGTGAGTTCAGCACCTTCGTAAAATGCGACACATGCGACGTATCCAGACCGATCATGCCCAGCTTCAAGGAACACATGTAGGGTCAACTCCTCTAGTTATTAGGCTGCAAAAGTACTTCCTTGCCCGTTCGCGACGACTCATAGATGGCTAAGATCAGATCCACCGCTTTGCGCGCTTCCTCGCCGGTAATGAGCGGATCGCGGTCCTCGCGCACGGCACGGATAAAGTCGTCGAGCAGAATAAAATGCCCGTCGTTCGGAATATCCTTCGGATCGCCGGAATTGGACCTTGCCCGCGGTTTGACCGCAGGAATCGGCTCATCGCTGTCCATAAACTTCCACTGGGTGAAGCCGTTCTCGCTGAATACGATAGTCCCCTTCTCCCCGTGGATCTCGCAGCGCGCCTGCTGGGACGGATACACAGAGGTCGTACCCTGAATGACGCCGAAGGCGCCGTTCTTGTACCGCACCACCGCCACGGCGGTATCCTCGACCTCGATCTCACGGATCAGCGGGGCTGAGTAGGCAAAGACGGAATGCACGTCGCCCATAAGCCAGACGATCTGGTCGATACCGTGCACGCCCTGATTCATCAGCGCGCCGCCGCCATCAATCGCCAAGGTGCCACGCCAGCCAGCACTGCGGTAATATTCGGGGCTGCGGTAATATTTTTGATAAACATCGCCCATCACGAGCTTGCCCAGCTTGCCTTCGTCGATCGCTTTTTTCGCCAGCATCGTGGATTCCGTCACCCGGCGCTGATAAATGCAGCCCAGCTTCAGGTTCCGGCTGCGGCACGCGTCGATCATCTCCGTCATCTTCGAAGAGGTGATGTCGAGCGGCTTCTCGCACAGCACGTGCTTGCCCGCCTGCGCAGCGGCAATCGCCACGTCGCCATGAAATCCGCTCGGCACCGTGACGCATACGGCGTCAATATCGTCCCGCTTCAGCATGGCCTCGTAGTCCGTGTACGTTTGTGCGTTAGGAGCATGCTCGGCAGCCAGCTTCTGGGCCTGCTCCGGCAAGACGTCGCAGATCGCGACGAGCTCCGCCTCCGGATTTTCCTTGATGGCGCGGGCATGAAACGGAGAGATGACCCCCGCTCCGACGATGGCAAACCTCATTTTTCCCGGTTTCGATTCCGATCCCGGCATGGCCTGTGTTCCCCTCTCGATCCTAAAATGGGTTAAGCAATAATCAGTGCGCCATACAGCAAGGCTCCGACAATGACATAGGGAGGCGAAATTTTCCAGCGTTCTAAACAAAGGTAGCCAATAACACTCAGCAGGACCGTATGAATGATCCCCGCATGCTGCCAGGAGGAAGCCAAAAATTGATACGCCAAGACGGCCAGCATGACGCAGATCGCCGGGCGAATGAGCAGTGTCATTTGCTTGACACGCGGGGAGTGACGGTACTTATACAGCAGCCCGAGCAAAAAGACCATCGCGAGCAGCGACGGGGCGACGGTAGCGAATAAGGCGCTCAGCGCGCCCAGGATGCCCCCTTGCTCGTAGCCGATGTAGCCGGCCATTTTGGTCGCGATCGGCCCCGGCAGGGCATTGCCGATGGCCAACACCTCGCCGAACCGTTCCACCGTATACCAGCCGTAGGAACCAACCACTTCATTTTGAATCAGCGGAATCGAAGCCGGTCCTCCTCCGTAGCCCACGATGGAAGGAATGAAAAATGCCATAAACAGCTGAATCCAGATCATGCCTTCTCCCCCTACAACGATTCGCTCTTCTCGGATTGGCGGGCTGCCCCTTTGCTACGCCGTACCCGCACCGGCATGGACAGCACCCTTCGAAGCTCCGGTCCGGCCAGCCCGTACACAATGAGCGCGCCGATCAAGAGTCCCGGGTGCACATCCAGCCCCTCCATCAGCAGCAAGCTCGCTGCCGTTAGGATGATGCAGCCCTTCCAGCCCAGCCCCGCCTTCGATTCCTTGAACATCGAATTGGCGAGCGGCGCCAGCATGACTGCGATGATGGGCGCGATCGCTTCGGTCATGCCCTTGACGACCGGCGACTGGCGGAACGCCGCAAGCAGCCCGGCCAGCCCCAGCATCATGACCACGGTCGGCGCCACCGTTGCGATAATCGCGTTCACAAGGCCGAGCCAACCGCCCTGCTTGTAGCCGATGTAGCCCGCCATCTTCGTCGCGATTGGTCCCGGCAGCGTATTGGCCAGCGCCAGCACGTCGCCGAACGCCTCATCGGTCATCCAGCCATACCGGGTGACGACCTCGGTGTGAACGAGCGGGATCGAGGAGGGCCCCCCGCCGTAGCCGAGCAGACCCGCCCGGAAAAAGCCGATGAAGATGTCGCGCTGCAGCTTCAGATCCATTCCGCTTCCTCCTTGCTTGCTACCACGCCGCAATGTGCCCGTCCGTACGCTGCTCCGTACCGCCCATGAGCACGCCGCTCACGGGATCGCGCCAAATGATTTGGCCGCGTCCGAAGCTGAGCGACGACGGGTTGCGCACAATCTGATGCCCCTTGCGCTGCAGCGCCTGGGCGATATGGTCGGGGAAGCCCGGCTCCAGCTCGACGGTCTTGCCTAGCTTCCACTGCCAGCGCGGAGCGTCGAGCGCCGCCTGCGGGTTGAGATGAAAGTCAATCGTGTTCATGACGAGCTGCACATGCCCTTGCGGCTGCATGAAGCCGCCCATGACACCGAACGGCCCGACCGCTTCGCCATCCTTGGTCATAAAGCCCGGAATAATCGTGTGGTACGATTTCTTCCCAGCGACCAACGCGTTTGCCTTCTCCGCATCGAGCGAGAAATCCGCCGCCCGATTCTGCATGGCGATTCCAGTTCCGGGAATGACCACACCGGAGCCAAAGCCCATGTAATTGCTTTGGATCAGCGACACCATGCCTCCGTCTCCGTCTGCTGCAGCCACATAGACCGTGCCGCCCTTCGGCGGCTGACCCGGCTTCGGCTCGAGGGCCATATCGCCGATCGTGCTCGCGCGCTCCTCAGCGTACGCGTCTGCCAGCAGGCTGTCCGTCGACACCCTCATGCTCGGCGCATCGGTGACATGCTCGAAGCCGTCGGTAAAGGCCAGCTTCATCGCTTCAATCTGCCGATGGTACTGCTCCACATCATCCCGCCCGGTCACCGGAAGCCGCTTCAGCATATTGAGCGCCATAAGCGCCACGATGCCCTGCCCGTTCGGCGGAATTTCCCAGATGTCGTAGCCCTTGTAGTTCACCTTGATCGGCTCCACCCACTCCGGCTTGTACCCTGCAAGATCCGCCGCCGTCAGGAAGCCGCCCTTCTCGCGGATGTAAGCGTCGATTCGCTCCGCCAGCTCCCCGCGATAGAACGCTTCGGACCTTGTCTCGGCAATCTTGCGCAAGGTCGCTGCATGATCCGGATAGCGAATATAGTCCCCGGTTCTCGGATAGCGGCCGTCTGGAGCGAAGGTCGTATACAGATGCTCAAACTCCGGGCCCTTCTGCATCTTGTTGAACTTGGTGAACTCATACTCGTACAGCGCGCCCAGCGTCACGGACACCGGGAAGCCCCGCTCCGCATACTCGATCGCAGGCTCGAACAGCGCAGCAAAGGGCAGCTTGCCGAACCGGCACGACAGCTCCACCCACGCTGCTGGCGCACCCGGCACCGTCAGCGGCACGATGCCGTACATCGGCATCGCCTCGTACCCGCGCGCCTTCACGGCGTCAATGGCCAGCGCCTGCGGCGCCGTTCCGCTGCCGTTGAGCCCATGCAGCTGGCCTCCCATCCACACCAGCGCGTAAAGATCGCCGCCGATCCCGTTGGACGTCGGCTCCAGCACGGTCAAGCTGATTGCGGTCGCAATCGCGGCATCGACCGCGTTGCCTCCGCGCTTCAGAATATCCAGCCCCGCTTGCGCAGCGAGCGGCTGGGAGGTCGCCACCATCCCGCGGGAAGCGTAAGTGCACGTCCTGCGGGAGGCATTCGGATAATAATGCGGGTCAAAAGCAACCATAGCTCGTCGTCTCCCCTCTCCTGTTCCTAAACTAGCCGTACCGCTTGCTCTGTCCCGGTCTCGCTCGAGCGATACACGCTCTCCAGCACCGAGATGACCGTCCGCGAATACTCGCCGGAGCAGTCCAGCTCCGCCCCGTCCTGAATCGCGGCCATCAAATCCTTCAGCTGCCGGGCCAAGGGCTTGCCCAAATCCTCCACAGCGACCTTCTCGTACACGCCGTTGCGGCTGATTTGCAGCCCTTTGCCCGTCTCCAGCTTGAGCATGCCCTTCGTAAAAATAAACTCCGTTTCGTTGCGCGAAACGCCGAGATAACCGGACTGCGAGATCGTGGCCGGCACCCCGATGGACGTTTCCGCCAGAAGTACGCCGCTGCCTTCGATATCGCCCCGGTCACCGTAATGGCTGACGAACGCTTTTACTTTCGTAACTCGGCTGCCGGTCAGCCACTGGATTTTATCGATGGAGTGTGCCCCGAGGTTGGTGAAGATGCCCCCGCCGGCCTTCGCCTTTTCGAAAAACCATCCCGGCCGGTCCGCCCGGTAGTAATTGACGTGACGCATATCATTGATCATGACTAGCTGTCCCAGCTCGCCGCTTTCGATGATCCGCTTCGCCGCCAGGTTATCCGGGTGGTAGTGCTGCGTATGTCCCACCATCAGCTTCACACCGTGCCGATGGGCCGCTTCGATAATCGCGTCGCATTCCTCAACGTTCAGCGCCATCGGCTTCTCGAGCAAAATATGTACGCCCCGCTCCGCGCAGCGGATCGCCACTTCCTTATGCAAAAAATGCGGCAGCGCCACAACCGTAATTTCTGGCTGCGCCTCCGCAAGCATCTCCTCATAATGGGCGTAAGCACGAACCCCGAATTCCGCCGACAGCTCCGCTGCCCGCTCCGGGTTCACTTCCACAACTGCCACCGCTTCCAAGCCTTCCACGTCGCGAGCCGCCTCCAGGTGCTTCACGCCGATCGTACCTCCGCCAATCACTGCTAACTTCATGCTTGTTCCCTCCCAAGGTCGTTAGAAATAAAAAATAGAAATAGCCGGGGCCCTCCGGCAGCACCCTCAGCGCTCCCCGAAAAGCCCCATGCTAATAAAACCAACCGTCATCTCAGCCTTTACTTAATCTTGGCATTCGACATCCGCTGGAAGGCGGCGCGGTCCGCTTCAAGCACCTTATCGACGCCGAGCTTTTTCGCCTCATCGACATATTTGCCCCACTCATCCAGACTGCGCTGGCCCAGGATGAATTTCGCAATATTTTCTTCCCGGTGCTTGTTGATTGCTTCTCCGGCGGTCGCCATCAGCTCCATCTCTTTCTCATTGTATGCAAGCTCCGGCTTCAGCTTGTCATCATACGGCCGAGCATCGGTGTAAGCCTTCTGCAGCTCCGGCGAAGACAAGGACAAGTGGGCGTCATAATCGAACCAGGTATACGTGGCGTAGGTGGACAAGCCGGTTTTTTTCCGCATATCCGCTACGTCCGTGTAGTTCTCGATAAACTTTTTCTTGCCGTTCTCCACCTTGTATGTGGTGCCCTCTTTCCCCCAGCTGAACGACGCCAAGGCATCCTCGGAGTAGAAGTAATCCATGAATTTCATGATGTCCTTGATCTGCTTGGACGTGGAGGCTACCATCGGCCCCGACACCTTAAAGTGGGTGTACGCATTCAGCGCTTTCCCTCCCGGACCCGCCGGAGGCGGCATGAACGCCAGGTTGAAGTCTTTGTTATCCTTGCGCAGCGGCTGGTTGAAGAAGTCGATCCGCCCGATATAATCGTTTGTAATAAAGCTGCGGTTGGTCGAGATCAGATCCTGCCACTGCTTCGCGTCTACCGTTAACCAATCCGGAGGGATCAGCCCTTCCTTGTAAAACTTGTTCATGTACTCGACCGCTTTTTTGTAATTGTCCTCGATCGCGCCGTAGCGCCATTCCTTCTTGTCGTAATCGTAGTAGAACTCCTCGCCCGTGCCGAACTCGGCCGCCAGCGTCCGCATAATTTTCACTTGAGCGCCGGTACGGAACGAGAACGGATAGCTGTTCGGATAAAGCTCCTTCAGCTTCTTGAGCACGGTATACAGCTCATCGTAAGTCGTCGGCGCCTTCAGTCCGTTCTTTTTAAACACGTCTTCGCGGTACAGCCACGTCGTCCGGTTCGTCTCGGCAATACCCTGGTTCGGGAAAATGTACATTTTCCCGTCCGCCGACAGCGAATATTTCGTATCGTCCGGGTATTTATCCATCCACTTCTTGAAGTTCGGCATATCGTTCACGTAATCCAAAATATTAGCCAGCGCACCTTGCTGACCGTATTTATCCGCGAGCGACTTACTCGGCGAATACATGATGTCCGGCATGCTGCCCGAAGCAATCGCCAGACTTAAGCTGTCCTCGATTTTGCCGGAGGGAACCTGGACGTCCAGCGTGACGCCGGTCTTCTCCTCAATCCATTTCCAGACCGGCCAATCCTTGTTGTACGGCCAGCTGGGGTGCGAATCGTCGAGCATCTTGAATGTCAGCTTCTTCGACGGATCGAGCAGCTTCGAGGTCGTACTTCCACTCGCGCTGCCACTGCCTGCCCCGCTGCCGCTGTCTCCAGCCTTCGGACTTGTGCTTCCGCCGGAACCGCTGCCGCTCGAACAGCCTGCGGCTATGGCTCCGGTCATGACGATGGACATGATTAACGATACTCCCTTTTTCAAAGCGTTCCCCTTCTTTCGATTGGAATGGAATCAGCCTTAAGCTTTAGCCTTTGACGGAGCCGATCGTGACGCCTTTGACAAAATACTTTTGCAGGAACGGATACAGCAGCAGAATCGGAACCGTCGACACGATGATCGTGGCGAATTTGAGCGACTCCTCGACGATGAGCGAATCACCTCCCACACTGCTCACATCGCCATTGACGATTTGACCGGCGAGGACGATATTGCGCAGTACGACCTGCAGCGGGAACAGCTCGGCTTTGCGGAGATACAGCAGCGCGGAATAGAAATTGTTCCACATCCCCACCGCGTAAAACAGCCCGATTGTAGCGAGCGACGCCTTCGACAGTGGGAGCACCAGCCGGACGAAGATGCCGATATCGTTCAGCCCGTCGATGCGGCCTGCCTCCTCCAGCTCCTTCGGGATGTTCGAGAAAAACGTCCGCATAATGATCAGATTCCAGGTACTGACCGCGGTCGGCAAAATCATGCCCCAGATCGTATCGACGATGCCGACCTGCTTCACCACGAGAAACGTTGGAATCATGCCTCCGCTGAAAAACATCGTGAATACGATCATAAGCGTAAACGTCTGATGAAACAGCATGTGCTTCTTCGAGATGGCGTACGCGCCCATCGCGGTGATGATCAGCGACAGCACAGTAGAAACGACGGTGTACACAATCGTATTCACGTACGCACTGCCAATGCGAGGGTCCTTCAGTACGAGCTTATACATATCGAAGTTAAGTCCCTTCGGCCACAGGCCAATCTCGCCTCGCATCACGTAGATGTCCTTGCTAAGGGAGACGGCGATCATGTACAGGAACGGATACAAGGTGGCTGCCACGACGAGCAGCAAGCAGATGACGATCAGCACATTGGCTAGGCTCCATTTTTTGGCTACCATAAGCTCGTTTCACCTACCTTGCGGCTCAAATAATTGGCCGAATAAACGAAGATCAGGCTCACGACGCCGCCGAACATATCGATGGCCGTCGCATAGCTGTAGTTCCCCTGACTGAGACCGGTGCGGTACACGTAAGTGCCGATGATGTCGGCCGTTTCATAAATCGCCGGATTGTAGAGCAGAAACACCTTTTCGAAGCCGATTTCCAGCACCTTGCCGATGTTCAGAATGAATAAGATGACGATCGCCGGCGCGATGCCGGGCAGTGTGACGTGCAGGACGCGCTTCCACCGGCTGGCGCCATCCATTTCCGCCGCCTCGTACAGCTGAGGGTCGATGGCGGTCAGCGCCGCCAAATAAATGATCGTTTCCCAGCCGACATGCTGCCAAATTTCCGAAATGACGTAGATCGGCCGGAACAGCTCCGCTCTCACCATGAAATTGATCGGCTCCATGCCGAGCCATTTAATGATGTGGTTCACGATCCCGCTGGTCGGCGATAAGAACATGACCACCATGCTCGCCACCACGACATTGGATATGAAGTGCGGCAGGTAGCTGACCGTCTGCACGAACCGCTTGAACACCGCGTGCTTCAGCTCGTTGAGCAGGAGCGCGAGGACGATCGGCGCCGGAAACCCGAACACCAGCTTATTCACGCCGAGCAGGAACGTATTGCGCAGCAGCTTGAAGAAATCCGGATTCTCAAAAAACAGCTGATAATACTTGAGTCCGACCCACGGGCTCGCCCATACGCCTTTAAATAAGTTGTAGTTTTTAAACGAAATGACAATTCCGAACATGGGGAGGTACTTAAACACGATATAGTACAGGAGACAAGGCAGGAACAGCAGCAGTAACAATCGGCTTTGCTTGAATCGCTTCCGCAGACTCGGCGCCGTGGACCGAGCTGCTTTCACTTCGCCGGGCCGCAGCACGTCCGTCCGGGAAGTCGTCACATCTACAGTGGGCATACGCATTCTCCTGTTCCTCTCATTTTTGTGAAAAGGTGTTGACTTTCGCTTGGTAATGCCTATAGTAAAAGACAAATTCCCGAATAGAAATCAGCAGATTTACTGGTTCTGGACGAATTTACGGATAATCCGAAGATGTGTGAAGGATCTATAAAAACGACAAGTCCAAGCCCTATATAGTAAAATCCCCTATCGAACGGAGCGAGCCCGAATGCAAACCATTCTTCGCTTTAGGCAGCTGTCCCGATCCTTATTCATTCGCTTGCTCGCCAGCTTTACGCTGATCATCGTTTTGCTGTCTTCGTTCAACTACTTGTCCTTCACCTTTTTCCGTACCCAGCTGGAAGAGGAAATCATTACGTATAACAATTTGAACCTCAAGCAAACGACCGACAGCTATGAGACGCATCTTCAGCTCATCGCGAATCTGGTGCTCGGCTTTTATTCCAGCGACCGGGTGCAAATTTTATATAAAAACCCCTCCGCCTATAATCTCGCCAGCGACATCCGGTCCGATATCCAGAACACCGTTAACAATCCGCTGCTGTATATGGAGAACTTGATGCTGGTGTTTAAGGACACGAACTTCATCTTGGAAAAAGAGGGCTCGTCCGCTCCGGACACAATGTTCACGAAGTTTTACAGCAGCGACGCCTACCCGTATGAGTTTTGGCAAAAGCAGTTTGATGCTCCGCTGTTCTTCAATCTGTATCCGGCCGCCCCTTTTTACTATAAAACCTTTAAAAGCGTCCCAGCTCCCAGGGGAACCCTGCTGCCGGTCATCATTAAAAACAAGCTGACCCCCGGACTGTACATGGTCGCCTTGCTGGATGCGGAGAAAGCGTACAAGGCGTTTCACCGCTCGATCAACGACAACTTTGTCATGCTCGACGAACAAGGCAAGATCGTCTACTCCTCCGCAGCCGAGGCGTTCGGGCCGCTCCCCGAGCTGAAGAACGGGCATGGCTATGTGCAAAACGGCAACTATTATTACTTTTATACGAAGGGTGACTATTCTGGGCTGACGTACGTGAATATCATTCCGACGCAGGAGATCGGCTCGAAGGTTTCCCGGCTCAATCTGACGCTGTTCACCTTGCTGCTCGTCGCGATCGCCATCGGTATCGGCACCTCGGTCTTGTTCAGTCTGCGGTTCAACAACCCGGTGAAGAAGATCATCGATTCGATCCGGCAGCTCAACACAGGCGAAGCCGCAGCCACCGGGCTTAGCAAGGACGAATTCGAGCAAATCAACACAACCATCCACAGCCTGTTTAAAACCAATAAAGACATTCACCAAGTGCTGGACGAGAAAAATTCGCTGCTCAAATACTACGCCATCACGAACAAGGTCAAAAATATTCACAGCCAGTACGACGACTTCAAGGAGCTTGCGCCGAATGGCCGGCCGTTCCGCTTTGTGCTGTTTCAGCTGTATTTTACCCCTCGGTTCTATGAGTTCGCCGAGGTGGGAGAGGCGCGCGCCACGTATTTTTCCCGGGAAATTATTCGGCAGTATATGTCCACGTACTACAAGGATGCGCACACCTTTCAAGTGGAGAACGATCAGATTTTGACCGTCGTGTTTAATGGGGAGCAGGTGCAGGAGGAGGAGCTTTCCGTTGTTTTGAACCGGCTGAAGGAGGTCTTCGACCACGATAAGGAAATTTGCTTCCTGACGATCGCGCTGAGCCCGTTCTATCAAGAGTCCGCGCAATTTACCGTCGCTTATGAAGCCGTATTGGAGCTGGCCGAGGGCCGAATGCTGAATGCGGACACGCAAATTATCGAGCAGCCGCCAAGGTCCGGCGAGCCGTTCACGCTGACCCCGTCGCAGGAGCAGGAGTTCGAAGCCAATCTGCGGGGCGGCAATGATGAAGTGGTGCTTCGGCTCGTTAGGCGGGTGCTGGGTGCGATGCAGAAAAAAGGGGCGACGGCGGGGCAAATCAAGCGGCTGTGCAAGGACCTGCTGGACAAGACGCTCACCACGCTCGCTCTGCTGAACATCGACAGCAAGATCGGCGGGGAGCAGCTCGAACTGCAGCGTCAGGTGCTAGCGTGTCACACGCTGGAGCAGCTGGAGACGCTGATGATGCAGGCGCTCAGTGCGGCCTGCGAGCTGGTTCGGCTGCGCAAGGATCAGCGCGACCCCATGGCCCGCTTCGTGCTCGAGTACCTGGAGCAGCATTATCACGAGGATATTACGCTCGATTCGGTGGCCGAGAAGCTGGACATTTCCGGAGGCTATCTCTCCAGCTATTTTAAGGAAAAGACCGGGCATAATTTCATCGATTACGTGCATGAGGTGCGCATTACCAAGGCCAGGGAGCTGCTGCTCCAATCCGAGCTGAAAATTCAGGAGGCGGCGTCCCAGGTCGGCTACCACAATCTGAACTCCTTTAACCGCATGTTCAAAAAGTACACCGGCATGACCCCCAGCGAATTCCGTCGCAGTTCTTAAAATGCGGGCCGGGGAGAAGGCCCCTGTGGCCATTAGCTGCTTTGAAGGCACTTATTCGCTAATATCGAGGAAACTATAGTGGAATAGCTGCCTTTGCGGCAGTTACAGACCAGCCATCGCCTCCGGCTGCCGAAAAAGCCCGATTTAGCTGCTCGTTGAGCAATTAAATCGGGCTTTGCTTGTCTGCGGGTGAATTTAGCTGCTCGTAGTGCAGCTATTGCTCCGGCGATCGATGCGCGATCCGCTCCGCGTGGGTGTACACATTGAAGGCGTCGCCCCGGATAAATCCGACGACCGTAATGCCGAGCTCCTCCGCCAGCTGCAGCCCAAGCTCGGTCGGTGCCGATTTGGACAAGAGGATGCCGACGCCAATCTTGGCGGCTTTGAGGATGATCTCCGAAGACATGCGTCCGCTGAACGCGAGCATCTTCCCCTTGAGTGGGATGCGTTCATGGAGGATGTGTCCATACAGCTTATCGAGAGCATTGTGCCGGCCGATGTCGGTGCGGACGGCGAGCAGCCGATCCGCTGTGCACAGCGCGGCATTGTGTACGCCTCCCGTGCGGCGAAAATCATCCGAGCTCCGCTGCAGCTCGCGCATCAGCCCGAGGCACTGCTCCGGGGTCAGCTGATTTGGGCGGACAGGGATCGTCTTCGCCGTTTGGGCGTCGTTGTGGAAGTAGAATTGGCGGCTCTTGCCGCAGCAGGATCCGAGAAAGCGCTTGTTGTACCAGTCCTTTCCCCGGGTCTGCGGGTTGACCAGCGTCACCTCGGCTATACCTTGCTCGATGTGCAATGCGAGGCTGCGAATGTCGGCTGCGGTGCGAATCATTCCCTCCGATGCGAGAAAGCCGATCGTGAGCTCCTCGAGCTCGGTCGGCGTGCAGACGAGCGTCGCGAACTCTTCGCCGTCCACGCGGATCGTCAACGGACGCTCGGTGACGACCTCGTCCTCCTGCTCGTGCAGCCGTCCTCCCTCATATTTCAGAATGCGGCGTACCGCTGTTACTTTTTGTTCCGGTTCCAAGGTGGTCACTCCATTCTGGTGAGGCACCGCAGCTACTGATCAACCGCATCCTCGAGCTCGACGATTCGCTTCTCGACATACCTTGTATCCTTTAGCGCAAAATACGTTTCCGCCTTCTCCACGATCGCTGCGGTAGTATACTCCGGGATTCCGGCGAATGGCTCGTATACTCCTTTTGGAATCAGACAGTTACCTTCGGGCCAGTGCACCTCGATATTGCCTTTTCGCACGTTGACCGTCTTGGCCTTGCCGTTCATCCGCCCGTACCGGTTATACACGACGATCGGATCGCCGTCCTTCAGATTCAGCTCGGCCGCATCCTCTCCGCTGATGAGCACGTCGTACCGATCCGCCGCATTGAACGGGTCCGTCTCGCTGTAGATCATCGAGTTGAACTGCTTGCCGCGCCGCGTCGTCACGTGAAAATGCCCCTCCGGCTTACGCAGCTCCGGCAGCTCAATCGGCAGCAGCTGCCCGCGCCCGTCCGGTGTCGGACAGACGCCGCCCTCGCACAGCCAGGCGCCGCCCCATTGAAACACATCGCCGCGCCCTCGCAGCTGCTGAATGCCGTCGTAGTATGGCGCCGCTTTCGCGATTTCCTCGCGAAGCTCGGCGGCGCTGCTCATGCGCAGGAGCGCCTTGCCCTCCGGCTTAATTCTCGCCGCCAGGTCGGCGTAGATCGCCCACTCCGCCCGCGCTTCCTCGATTCGCGGACCCTCGATCTCGGGCGAGAAGTACACCATCCGCTCCGTCGAGGTGGAAGTCCCCCCGCCGGGCTGCTCGTAGCGCGTCATCGCCGGGAGCACGATCACCTCTTCCCGCGCATCCGCCAGCGTGGAGGTGTTCAGCACGATGTCCTGATGGACGCGGACATCGACGCTCTCGAGGCACTGCCGGATGAAATCCGGGTCCGGCATCGTTTCGAGGAAGTTGCCGCCGGAGGTATAGAACACCTTCAGCTTCCGCTCGTGGTCCTCGGGCAGCAGCGCATTCTCGAGCGACACGCCGACGATATCGCCCTGCCACTCGGGCAGCTTGAAGCCCCAAACCCGTTCAATGCGCTCGATGTCGGCGGGCTTGAACTCGCCGCCGGGCAGGCTGAACGGGTCGGCCCCCATTTCGCCGGAGCCCTGCACGCCGCTGTGCCCGCGGATCGGCATCAGGCCGCAGTGAGGCCGGCCGAGAAAGCCGCGCAGCAGCGCGAGGTTTGCGACCTGCGAGATGTTGTCCGTGCCGAAGCGGTGCTGCGTCAGCCCCATACTCCAGACGAACACGGCGGACTTCGCCCCCGCCAGCAGCTGAGCAAACTCCCGCATGCGCTCCCGGCTCAAGCCGGATGACCGCTCCAGCAGCGCCCAATCCTGCTTCAGCACATGCGCCTTCAGCGCCTCGATGCCATTCGTGTGCTCCCGCACGAAGGTATGATCAATCGCCGAGCCCGGCTGATTCGCCTCCATCTCGAACCAAATCTTCATGATTCCGTTCATGAAGGCGATATCGCCGCCGATGTTCACTTGATAAAAATCATCGGTCAGCTTCGTGCCGAACAACGCCGATTCCGGGATGGATGGAATCCAATATTTTTCCATCGACGGCTCGTAATACGGGTTGATCGCGATGATCTTCGTGCCTGCCCGTTTGGCCGCGTACATATATTTCGTCGACACCGGCTGGTTGTTCGCGGCAACGCTGCCCCAGAACACCAGCACGTCGGTGCCGATCCAATCCTTGTAATTGCAGCTGGACGCCCCGATACCCACCGAGCGCTTCAGCGCCGTTTTCGACGGAGAGTGGCAGATGCGGGAGGCGTTGTCGATATGGTTCGTTCCGATGAAGCGCGCCACTTTGGCTGCTGCGTAATACGACTCGTTCGTGATCCCCCGCGCCGTCAAATAAAACGCCAGCTGCTTCGGGTCGATCGCCCGGATTTTGCCCGCGATCCGATCCAGCGCCTCGTCCCATGACAGCCGCGTGAACCGTGTCTCCCCCTTCCGCCGGATGAGCGGATACGGGATGCGCCCCAGCTTGCGCAGCTCGGTGCTGTCCATTTGGCGCAGCTTAGCGATGTCCTGATGCAGCACCTGCGGACGAATCGCCGGCATCGTGCTGAGCCGCAGCACATTCAGGCGCGTGGTGCACAAATGCGGCCCCTCCAGCGTGCGGTCGTACAGTCCGGACACACCCAACGCACAGCCGTCGCACACCCCCTGTGTCAAAATCCGGTACGCATACGGCAGCTGGTCGCGGTTTTCCCATGCGATTTTGGCCATGTCCCTTATATGATGTGGCTTGACCTGCCCTAATCCGAACGGTACCTTGCTCACCCACAGCTTCGGCTCGAGCCGCTTAGGCAGCTTAATTGGCCCCGTATGCTTCGTGCTCCCCATTTTTGTCATCCTCCATTCCATTTTCGGGCATAAAAAAGCCGCAACAACCAAACCCTTCTTTAGATCAAAAAAAAGGATTCGACAGTTACGGCGGTTAGTCTTGAGCAGGTTCGCTGCTAAGTGCCAACGGCACAGGTATGCAGTTAGGTTATGAGAACTTGCGCTGAATATCCTGATCGAATACGAACACGGACATCGCAAAATCCTTCTCCAAATCAATATCCACGAACAGCTCCACGAATTTCGCTCCGAGCAGCGCTTCCATCTCGACCGGCGGGTGGCTTCGATACAGCTCCTTCACCATCTCCGTTCGGGCGCCGCGCAGCAGCTGCTTGCCGTCCGTCCCGCCGGAGACGATGAACCTCTCCACCGGCGATAGATTGCCTTCCATCTCGCAAATCGCCCAATGCTTGCAGAACGTTGTCCGAATGACGCTCGGCCCCTTGCCCATGTGGCGCTTTCGAAACGCTTTCACGAGATTGCTGAACTCCGCCTCCACCTTGTTCATGCCCACGGAATCCCTCTTTTTCAACGAAGTCTATGTGTCAAATAGTACCATGCGGTCGGATGAAGTTCAATATTATTTCGGTGGCGATAGGGCTGCTAGCTATAGCTGCTTGTAATAGTACACCGTTTCGTGCAGGCTTCCGTCGGCGGACATCGCGTAATTCGGGATGCGCCCCGCTTCGATGTACCCCAGCGATTGATAGAGCGTGTTGGAGGGATCGCCCGCCCTCGTATCCAGCACCAATAGGCTGCGGCTTTGCTCCTTCGCCGCGTTCTCGAGCGTCTGCATAAGCCGCTGTGCGATGCCTTGTCTGCGGTGCTCGGGATGCACCATCAGCTTGGCCACCTCGGCGCGATGAACGGCATTCGCTTTTAGCGCCAGGTGCAGCTGCACCGTGCCCACGATGCGGCCCTGCTGAACTGCTGCCCACATGACCACGCCGGGCTGCAGCACCCCGCTCCAGTAGGCTACCGCATCTTGATGGCCTACAGGCGGCAAAAAGCCAATCGATGCCCCGTCCTCGACCACGTGAATCAGCAGCTCGGACAATGGAGTGAGAGCGGCTGGATCGATAGAGTGAAGCTCCATAGTGGTGATTTCGTTGCTCATGTGCATCTCCCTTTCGGTGTGTGGTTGCTGTCATTGTTTTACTTCTTCGACGGCTCGGGCCATGCTTTCCTTAACAGTGTACCACCTTTCGACCATCTCCCCAATGTCACACCAAAACGCGTCGCCCGCTCAGTCTGCGAACCAACTAACACTAATCTTGAGCCTAAGTACACAAGTAGTGTCAGCCGATTCGTACATGATCTAGAATCGCATCCGCGGCAGAGTACCGATGAGATAGCGGAACTCAATTCCTCTATTTGGGGTTCGTTTGGGGCGCCGGCGGACGTAGCGGAACTACGTTCCGTTATTTGGGTCGAAATCCCGTAAGGGGAGAAAAACCATGAGAATAACGGAATACAGTTCCGCTAAATCGTGAGATCAGGATGATGTAAAATTGTTTGTGTACCAAGATTTGGAGCCTTTCCAGGCAGCAAAAAAGTAGGGTATTCTCGGGATTGCTGAAGTCACCAAGAAAGGAACCCTACTCATGGCAACTATACACCCA
>NZ_VNJI01000023.1 GCF_007786445.1 Paenibacillus cremeus
GGCAGGTTGCCTACGTGTTACTCACCCGTCCGCCGCTAGGGTCCGAAGACCCTCGCTCGACTTGCATGTATTAGGCACGCCGCCAGCGTTCGTCCTGAGCCAGGATCAAACTCTCCATTAAAGAAAAGCTGATTGTGCTCAAAAATTTACTACTGGCGAGAATTTGCATTCTCTTATTATTACACTCACTCGATGTTCAGTTTTCAAAGGGCAATTTATTTCCTATCACTCCGATCGGTTTATTCAACCTTTCAAAAGCGACTTTTACATATTAGCACATCGCCCACATCATTGCAAGCACTTATTTTCCGAAATCATTTCTTTCATTCAATAATTTGCTTGTCTCCGAAGCGACAAGGAGTAATATATCAAATCTGGATAAGGAAATCAACCTCTAATTTGTTTGTAATATTTCCCACTAATAAAAAGAGACTGCAGCTCCTTAATCGTCCGGAGCATGCAGCCTCAATCGGCTTCGCCTAAACCGACCAAGCCTCCAGCTTAAGCAGCGGCTCGGCTTTCATATCAAACGGCGCGAACTGTCCGCGCCGATATTTCAAAAACGCCGCGGCGGCAATCATCGCCGCGTTGTCGGTGCAAAGGCTCAGCGGCGGCGCCAGCAGCGGCACGCCCGCTTCCGCGCAGCGCGCCGTGAGCCGCGCGCGAAGCCCCTTGTTGGCGGCCACGCCTCCCGCCAACACCAGCTGCTGCGCGCCGTACGCCTGCACGGCACGCAGCGCTTTCTCCACCAGGACGTCGATGACCGAGTCCTGGAAGCCTTTCGCGACCGCCGCCGGCTCGATCGCGATGCCCTTCATGTTGGCCTGGTTCAGCACGGCCAACACCGCCGACTTCAGCCCGCTGAAGCTGAAGTCATAGGAATCCGGCTCCAGCCACGCGCGAGGAAGCGTCACCGCTTCCACCGCCTCGTGCGCGAGCCGATCGATGTGCGGGCCGCCGGGATACGGCAGCTGCAGCGCCCGCGCGACCTTGTCATATGCCTCTCCGGCGGCGTCGTCCCGGGTTTGTCCGATGATGCGGAATTGCCCCTCGGACTCCACCAGTACCAACTCTGTATGCCCACCCGAGACGACAAGTGCAATAAACGGATAAGCCAGTTCATGCACGAGCTGGTTAGCATAAATATGCCCGGCGATGTGATGCACGCCGATCAGCGGCAGCTCCATGGCACAAGCAAACGCTTTAGCAGCAACCATGCCGACCAGCAAGGAGCCGACTAAGCCCGGGCCTTGCGTTACAGCGACTGCAGCCAAATCCTCCGGCTGCAGGCCGGCTTTTTCTAACGCTTCCTCCAAAATCCAGGTGATCGACTCTACATGCTTGCGTGAAGCCACTTCGGGCACGACGCCGCCAAAGCGTTGATGCGTCTCGATCTGGCTGGAAACGACATTCGCCAAAATCTCCTTGCCGTCCCTTACGATCGAGACGGAGGTTTCATCGCAGCTCGTTTCCACCGCCAAAATATTAACAGGCTTTACGCCATCGGTACTTACTTGTTTACTCATATGGAATCCTCTCATTATTCAGTCCTGCTTCGCTTTTCCCCGTGCCGTTCTCGGCAAATCAGCCCACATAATAATGGCATCTTCTTTATTATCCGTATAATAGCCCCGCCGAAGGCCAACAGAGTGAAAGCCCAGCTTTTCATACAGCCGTTGGGCAACAAAATTGGAGGCTCGTACCTCCAGCGTCATCTTGAGCGCACCGTAAAAGCTCGACGTACGCTGCATCTCCTTCAAGAGGCGTTCCCCCAGCTTACGGCCGCGATAGTGCTCCCGAATGGCAATGTTGGTGACATGCGCTTCTTCCATGATCAGCCACATGCCGCCGTAGCCAGCGATAATGCCTTCGCATTCAAGCACGATGTAGCGTGCGAATTGGTTATTGGTCAGTTCATTTTGAAAAGCCCCGGCCGTCCATGGCGTAGTGAAGGACTCCTGCTCAATCTGGCAAATCGTCGGAATATCCTCCATCCGCATCGGACGAAACTCAAGAAGGTGATCACCGATCGGATGCGAATCAGATGGTTGTTCCATCAGCGGCAAACTCCCTTCACGATTGTTTGGCAAGAAGCTTGGCCTCTGCTTCCGCCAACTGCGTATAGTTCGGAACCAGGTTGTGAACATCGTCCGTCTCCCCCCGCAGCCAGCGCCCACGGCCCAGCTCCGCTGTGTGTCTTGCCCGCAGCCCCTGCTGCAGAATGACGGTTTGCCCTTCGCTGCAGCGATCCTTGAACTGATGAAGGGCTTCCAAGTGCAGCTCGAGCTCACCGGAGAATACAATTCGAGCAGGATGATGTTGTAGGGCCAGCGAGTGCAATTCGTCTAGCCAAGCAGAGACGAGACGAATTCCATCGCGAACCAAGCCGCTCCAGCCGGGAGCTCCAGCCGTAGAAGCATACAATGCTGTAAAAGCTTGCCCCCGCCGGGCGTCGATGAGAGGCACAAGCCACGTCACTTCCCCGGATAACTCGGCATTGCCGAGCGCCGTATCCAAAGCGTTCAGTTGACCGCCCTGTACGACGATCGTCTCTTCGTCTTCTGCTGCCCCCAGTTCAACACCCGCATGCTGGGCACCTCCAAGCGCCATCGCCTCTAGAGTCGAAACCCCTATTAAGGCCAGCTTGTGCGTCCAGGCAAAGGTTTTGGCTACCGTAACTCCGATGCGAACTCCTGTATACGATCCCGGACCGATCCCGACTGAAAAGGCGGAAAGTTCCTTGGGTCTTACGCCCGCTTCCGCCATTACCCGTTGGATTGTGGGTACCAAGTACAGTGAGTGGTTTCGCTCCGCTTTGGATGTAATCTCGCCCAGCAATTCACTGCCCCGTGACAGCGCCACAGACATGGAGGTCGTTGATGTATCCACGGACAGCATTAGTTTGGTTTCACTATAATTCTGTGTCATATTAAATATCCGTTCTCCTTTAACTGCGTGCACCAAGCCTCATAGACGCTTCCAAACGGCCGAAGTACAAAACGCCGTCCCTCGTCGCCCATATGTCCGATCTGAATGGCTAGACGCTCCTCCGGCAGCAGATCTTCAATTAAGGAAGCCCACTCCACCATCGTTACACCATGACCATAAAAATAATCGTCAAGCCCAAGCTCGTCGGCTTCCTGCTGCGACAACCGGTACACATCCATATGATAAAAAGGGAGCTTCTCCCCTTGGTATTCTTTAATAATCGTAAATGTGGGACTGTTCACCACTTCTTGGACTCCGATAGCTCGCGCCACAGCTTGTGAGAAGGTCGTTTTACCCGCTCCCAGGTCGCCGTCAAGCGCAATTACCGTCCCCGGTATAAACAACGAGGCCAAGCGTTCCGCCAAATCGGCGGTATCCGCAGTGCCCCGGGAATGAAATTCGTAACTTGCCACGCTCGCTCCCGCCCTTCCTGCTCAACCCCACTGCTTCATCGCCCCTTCTAGGACGAAAAATGATTATATCCCTTCTTCTCCAGCGGCCTGATGAAGCCGTCGGACTGCACTAGCCTTACGCCATGCACTTCTGAATTCACATAGCCGATCAAATACAGCGGCAGTCCCGCTTCCTTAAACCGCATCTGCAGGTCAATCGCATCCCCCGCTGGAACCGTTCCTACTAATTGATAATCTTCCCCGCCGTACAAAATGTAATCTAATGCTGCCTTGCGCTGCGTTCCGGCAAACCAATGTAGCTCGTCCGCCACCGGAATCCGGTCCTCAATTAAATCGATGCCCACGCCAGACGCTTCGGCAATCTCCCAAGCTTCGCTAGCGAGCCCATCGCTCACATCATTGAGCGCATGGCAAAGTCCGGACTGCTGAAGCAATTGACCGGCCTCAATCTGCGGCTCCGGTCGCGTATGTGCCCTAACGAGTATCTCCGCTTCCGGAGGAATATCTGCCCACTCCGTACCAGGCTTGCCTTGCTGCAGCAGCCACTCCAGCCCCGCGGCCGAGCACCCCAGCACACCAGTTGCAAACAAAGCATCTCCCGGCTGCGCAGTGGAACGCAGCAGTGCAGTACCCGCTTCCGTCTCGCCGATAACCGTCACCGTTAGCGTGATGCCACCGAGGCTTGAGGTCGTATCGCCGCCTGCGACGACAATACCGTACTTGCTCGCGCATTCATAGAGTCCATCATACATCGCCCGGACCCGCTCCACCGCCGTTCCCTTCGGCAGGCTTAGAGCGATGAGCGCAAAACGGGGGACAGCCCCCATCGCTGCAATATCGCTGGCGGCAGAAGCCATCGCTTTGTACCCAATATCCGTATCCCGCATCGTAACTGCTGAAAAGTGAACGCCCTCGTTCATCGTATCACAGGTTAATATCCATTGGCTGCCCGGCGACACATTGACGACCGCCGCATCGTCGCCGATCCCCGTCTCCACGCCCGAAGCACGCTCGAACGCGAGCGATTGTTTGCCGCCGGTCAGCATGCGAATCAAGGCAAACTCATCGACTGAAGACAACGTCCTTCGCCTCCGCTTTCATCTATTGTAACGTTGACAATATTATAGCCCTCCGTGTTGCCTGTAGCAACAAAAAAGCTTCCCGCCGCATCGTCACCGAAAATCGCGTAACGTGCCATACGGAAAGCTTGATTTACCCTGTTCATTTTTATGGTATCAATCGCTTAAGTTACTTCCTGCAATTCTTCTACGGGAACGACTCTGGAGTCAGCCGGTTGTTCCTCGACATGGATTTTGGCTGTCTCACGCACCTTGTCTACACTGTCAATCCAGACGGCTACCCCGTTGAGCTCCACTTCGATCCGGTCCTCGGATTTTAAAATCTCCTGCGCCCGGTAGGCTTTCATTTCAATCCGCCCCCCCAGAGAGCACCGATTCCGGATGGTCCATTGTGTCGGTCGTTGAGTCTTCAATCAACCCGTTCTGAGGACATACCTGGCCGCCGCCCAGCCCTTCATTAATCATTCGGTCGATGTCCATAAAATACGCGTGCCGACCCTCGTGGGCAGAATCGTTCTCATACTTGCCGCCGGACGTATTTGCCTCGGTCAAGTTTATCCCTCCTCTAATTCAACTGAGTTAATCTCAACAGTTGTAGGATGTCCTGAGCCTGCAAGTCCATGCATGGGAATTGGGTGTAATGAGACAGGCTTATTGTGTATATACTAATAAGAATGAGTCTATTTAATTGGGTTTGAATGGGAGGGTAATCGATGCATACGGTTTGGAAGGGTGCCATCAGCTTCGGGCTTGTGCATGTGCCGGTGAAAATGTTTTCCGCGACGGAAGATAAAGATATTTCGATGCGCATGATCCATAAGGAGTGCAATACGCCGCTTAATTTCGTACGCAAATGCCAGCACTGCGATCGCGAGGTGGAGTGGGCGGAAATCACTAAGGGGTATGAGTACGAGCCCGGTGCTTTTGTGCTGTTCGAAAAAGAGGAGCTGGAGGCGCTGACCGGCGAAGCGACGAAAGAGATCAAGATTTTGGACTTCGTCAATTTATCGGATATCGACCCCATCTATTTTCAAAAAACCTACTATCTTTCACCCGGAGAAACCGGATCGAACGCTTATAACCTGTTGATGGAGGCTATGAAGCAGACGGGCAAAATCGGGATCGCCAAAGTGTCCATCCGTTCGAAGAGCAGCTTGGCCGCCATTCGCATTATTGACCGCTGCATCGTGATGGAGACGATATTTTATCCCGATGAAATTCGCTCGATCGATCACGTGCCGAATTTACCTGAGAACGCCACAGTAAATGAAAAAGAGCTTGAGATGGCCAAAATGCTGATCGCTCAGCTGTCTACGCCGTTCGAGCCCGAAAAATATAAAGACGATTATCGTGAGGCCGTGCTGGAGGCGATTCAGCAGAAGGTGTCCGGACAAGAAGTTCGCGTAGCTCCGGAACAGCAAAAGTCCAATGTCGTCGACCTGATGGCTGCTCTGCAGGCGAGCCTGGAATCCGTCAAGCCGGTACCAACCGACCCTTCGCCCCTGCCTGGCTTGTCGGATGACTTGCCTAAGCCGGCCAAAGGCGGAAGAGGAAAAAGCAAAGCGAAAGCGCAAGAAACCGTCGGCTCATGATGAAGCTGCCGCAGCATCCCATGGCCCCCATAACGGACCCCCAGCTGCCCTCAGGGGCGGATTGGGGGTTTCAGCTCAAATGGGACGGCGTTCGCATGCTCTCCCGCATCGAGGATGGACGCATCCAGCTGTTTTCCAGACATATGGACGACAAAACCCTTCTCTATCCCGAAGCCGTGGAGCTGCTCAAGCAGCATGCCTCGCATCATCCGCCGCTTTTGCTGGACGGGGAAGCTGTCATGTTTGATCTCGTGAAGCAGCGGCCGGATTTCTCCCAGGTGCTGCAGCGGGAGCGGACACGCAGTGCTACGGCGAACATCCGCGGCAGAGAGAATAGCCATTTTATCTACGTGCTGTTTGATCTGCTCCATTGGAACGGCCAAGATTACCGCCCTCTCCCTTATTCGGAGCGGCATCGCAAGCTTAGTGAGCTTTTTCCTGAAAAGCATCCTCAGCTGTTTGTCACCGACTTGTTCGCGGACGGCCCTTCATTATGGCAATGGGTGGAGACGAACCACTGGGAAGGCGTAGTAAGCAAGCGGCTGTCAAGCCCGTATCGTGAGGGGAAGCATCACAAGGATTGGCTGAAAAAAAAGACAGCCCAGGTATATGACGTTACTTTCGTTGGATTCCTAATCCGCGAGGGGCGTGTCGCCAGCCTGGTGATGGTGAAGGACGGGCTGATGTTTGGACGCGTATCCCTTGGCCTGGACGCCGCGGCGAAGATGAAGCTGATGGCGTACGGAAAACAGCATGAGCGGAACGAGCCGCTGTGGCCGAAAGCTCAGCTGCCCCCGGAGATGAAGCGAGAGACAATTCTTTGGCTGAACAAACCACTGACAGGTACAGTGACCGGGCTAGAAGTAACCGCTGCCGGTCAGCTGCGCCATCCGAAGCTGGTTCGAATTCATGATTCAGAAATTTGACCATAGGAGTGGAGCGATGCATCTATGCCGACGGGCTCGAGCTCGAAGCATGTAAAAGGCACGATTGTTATTGAAGGACACGAGCTGATCGTCTCCAACCCGGAGAAACTGCTGTGGCCGGAAAAGCAGATCACGAAGGCGATGTATCTGCAGAAGCTTGCCGCGCTGTCCTCCTATCTCCTTACGTACTGCCGAAACCGTTATTTAACGACCATCCGCTTTCCTAATGGCTGGAACGACAAATCGTTTTATCAGAAAAATGTTCCGGAGCCTACGCCCGTTTTTGTCAAAACGGCTGAGCTGGAGGGTATTCAATATGTGCATATGGACTCGCTGCCCACGCTGCTGTGGCTCGGCAATTTGGCGTGTCTGGAATTTCACCCCTCCTTCCACTACATCGGTGATACGCTGCCTGCGGAATGGCTTATCGATATTGATCCCAGCGTGGATCCGGAGCCCCGGGTGATGCAGGCCGCCGAAATCATCGGTGAAATTCTTGATAAAATGAACATTCGTTCCGTCCCAAAAACTTCTGGCGCTACCGGAGTGCAAATTTATGTGCCAATCGACCGCGCTCGGGGTTATACGTTCGAGCAGCTGCGCCGCATCGGGCATTTTGTCGCGAGCTATGCGGTGCAGAAGCACCCGAAGCTGTTTACGATCGAGCGGCTGAAAAAGGACCGAGGTACGCTGATCTACATCGACTACCTGCAGCACTGGTACGGCAAAACGCTGTCCGCCCCCTACACCCCTCGGGCCCGGATGGACGCTACGGTATCGACGCCGCTGACTTGGGCAGAAGTCTCCCTTCGACCCGACCCGCGTGACTTTCACCTGCTGAATATCGAGGATCGATTGCGGCTGAAGGGGGACTTGATCGCTCAGCTACCTCCGCAAAATTTAGATCCTGTGCTTTCTTTTATCCCGAAATAACGGCTGCTTCCGGCACGATTGTGCTGAGCGAGCAGCTTTTTAATTTATTTTAACTTATTTTTAGTTAGTATATTGACAAATACAAGCTACATATCATATTATACTTACATAAAGTAAGTTAATAAATTTTATTTCAACGGAGGGGTTTATTATGATGGATTACGGTTTATTGCTTATTCGCTTGATTATCGGGCTGACGTTTATGGGGCATGGCGCACAAAAGCTGTTTGGCTGGTTTGGCGGCTACGGTATTAAGGGGACCGGCCAATGGCTGGATTCGATCGGCATGAAGCCCGGTGCGCTTATGGCGCTGGTCGCTGGACTTAGCGAGCTGCTCGGCGGCTTCTTCTTCGCTTCCGGCTGGCTGACCGTCATCGGCGCTGTCTTGATCGTGCTGACGATGCTGATGGCGATCGTGAAGGTCCATGCCAAAAACGGGTTTTGGGTTACCGCAGGAGGCATGGAGTATAATGTCGTCCTGATCGCCGCCGCCATCGGTGTTGCCTTGATCGGCCCTGGTGCGTTGGCTCTGGGAGCATAATCTAGTTTTGCATAGAAAACGCCAGCTGTGACGGACGTATATCCGCTCAGCTGGCGTTTTGAGTTTAGAATAACGGCGAAAGCAGCCGCGCAAACACTTCTTTGCCTTTTTTCAACCGGGAACGGCGCTCGAACACCTCCAGCTTCACCTCGACGCATTCTTTTAAATCCAGCAAAAAATCGTTCTCCAGCCTGTGGATCGTATCTTTATCGTACAGTACCGCGTTCAACTCGAAATTGCTGAAAAAGCTGCGCATGT
Source organism: Paenibacillus cremeus (assembly GCF_007786445.1). Lineage (GTDB taxonomy): Bacteria > Bacillota > Bacilli > Paenibacillales > NBRC-103111 > Paenibacillus_G > Paenibacillus_G cremeus. The sequence continues at coordinate 8,731 of NZ_VNJI01000023.1, forward strand.
CCATGTTCGCGGTTCCTACACAAGCGAGCAGATCATCGATGATCACTACCTTGGCGTGGGCGAACCCTTTTTGATACGCATAAAACCGGACTCCTGCCTGCATCAGCTCTTCCATAAACGAAAGGGACGCATAGCCCACAAGCCGGGAATCGGCCTTCTGCGGATAAATGATGCGCACATCGATGCCGCTGATCGCCGCCGTCTTGAGGCTCATGATGATGCTCGGGTCAGGTATGAAATAGGGCGTTGTGATGAACACCCGCTTTTTCGCCGCCGTAATCGCTCCGAAGTACATTTCCAGTATGGCATCCCAATGCGCATCCGGACCGCTCGATATGATCTGCACGGGCTTGCGTGCCGGATAGTCGTGCTCCGGGAAATAGTCCGGCTCCGCCAGACGCTGTCCGCTCACAAACATCCAATCGGTTAAAAACGTATGCTGCAGCGAATAGACGGCATCTCCCTCCAGCTGCAGGTGCGTATCCCGCCAAAACCCGAGCTTCGCGTCTCCGCCCAAATATTCATTGCCGATATTGATTCCGCCTAAAAAGCCGGTGACGCCGTCGATCACGACAATTTTTCGATGATTCCGGTAATTCGCGCGTTTATCGAAGAATGCAAACACTGCGGGTAAAAAAATATACACCTCAACCCCAGCGCCCTTCAGCTCCTCGATAAACCGGCTGTCCAGCTGATAGCTCCCGATCCCGTCAAAAATACAGCGCACCTTGACGCCCTCGCGTGCTTTTTGGATCAATGCGGCTTGAAACTTCTTGCCGGTCTCGTCATTGCGGATACTGTAAAATTCAAAATGAATATGCTGCCGCGCCTTCCCGATCGCCTCCAGCATAGCGGGATACGCCTGATGGGCATTGGTGAGCACGCGCACCTCATTGCGTGTCGTGATCAGCGAGCCGGGGATATTGTTCAGAAGCGAAAAGAGCCTTGGCTCGTGCCGCCAGCCAATCAGACGCTCCTCCTCGAAGTCAAGCGTTTTGGACGTTTTATGGTTTTTTCCGATGTACCGGATGTCGTTAACGAGCCGCAGCCCTTTGCGCTTTACCTTTTTTCGCTGCGAATATTCTTTGGCCAGAAAGTAATACACCACGAACCCGATGATCGGGAACACGAACAAAATAAACATCCAAGCCATCGCTTTGGACGGATGCCGAAACTCTCCGATCAGAATGGTCAAGATTTGAAAAATGAATAATAGCAGCGCGATAACTAGCCAAAACACCGTACCTCCCCCTCCAGCCGACGACCCCGCTTTCCGCCGATGTCCGTTTCTAGCTTTTACCTCTTGTTTCGGTCTTATTCCATTATATTTTGTCCGTTTGGTGCTGGGTGTTATAATTTTTAGCTTTTTGAGAAAAATATACCTGACATGTGCAGCCAATGCTTGGATGGAGCTTGAGGGGAGTGAATCGGGGTCGGCGGAGAAGCGTCTATTCTTCCTCGATGCCAATCACTTTGTTTAACGGAATGAGCAGCCGAAGGTCTTCTTCGTCCTCCTGACGGTATCGGATAATTTCAACAAAGTCGGTGCCTGTGCGGATGAGCGAAGCTGGAATCAGGCCGCCGTAGGTCGTCCGAAGGTTAATTTGGGTGCCTGTGCCTTTATAAGGCAGGCCTAGAAGCACAATTTCTTGCAGCGTGTGAGGCACGAAATATTGGTCGTTCACCTGAATGAACCGACGGCCGACCTTGTCGAGAACGCCCGGATCACTTTCGAAGCCTTCCGCTTGGAGTGCAACCTCCATCTTCAAATGCATGGCAAGCCGCTCCATCAAGTCCATACGGCTTGTATTCAAAAATGACACATCCATCCCTCCCTGGTGACCAAAGCCATACTACGAAATGTATGCCGGGGAAAAGCGCAAAATACCGAAAGGAGTCGTCATGAAATTCAAGTGGTTTCAAAACAAGCTGACGTTCGTTATTATTCCTGAGGCGAACGGCAGCGTTGTCCGAGTCAAACTTTCCCGTGCGGTGCTATGGGGGGCGGTCTTCGCCCTCCTCTTGCTTGTCGGAACCTCCTGCTTCATCTATGTGCAGCAAATGCAGTCCGCCGCCTCGTCGTATCTGCGTACTACCGAGCTTCACGGGAAAGCGGCCAAGCTGGAGCAGGATCTGAAGCATAAGAATGAAGCGATCGAGCAGCTCAAGAACGAGATCTTTACGCTGTCCAAGCAGGCCGCCGAGGTCGGCAGCAAAATGGAGGAGATCACTCGACTCCGTCAGGATTTGCTGAAGCTATCGCCCGGCTCTGGAAGTGCGGACCAAGCTGTCTCTGCGGCATCGCCCGAGACCCCACCGGCCTCCAAGGCGGGCGGAGTCGGCGGCCCCGAGATTCCGGTCACCGCCGAGCAGGTTCGCGCACTCGCTTCCTCCACCGGCGCTCGCTATACCGAGCTTGCGGCGGAGATGAACCGGCTTTCGGCGAGCTTTGTCGAATCCAAGAAGCAGCTGCTCGCACAGCAGGAACGGCAAAAGCATATCCCCAGCCTGTGGCCGACCTTGTCGAAGCACGTTACTTCACCGTACGGCTATCGCCGAGATCCGTTTACGAGCAAGCTTAGTTTTCATAAAGGCATGGACATCGCCGGCAAGCTGAATGATCCGGTGTATGCTGCAGCCGGCGGCATCGTACACTCCGTCGGCTACGATAAGCTGCATGGTCACAATGTGGTGTTGGAGCATTCCTCTGGCATTCGCACCTGGTACATGCATCTGAATCAGGCGGAGGTCGACACAGGCGAGCGGGTGGTCAAAGGCCAGCGAATCGGCAAGCTGGGCACCACTGGCCGCAGTACCGGCCCCCATCTGCATTATGAAGTGCTGCGAAACGGGAAAAGCACCGATCCCGCACCTTATTTGCCCTCTCATTCCAGAAAGGATGTCAAGTGATCATGATGCGATTTTCAAGCAAGAAAAGCCGTTCCGGCGGTGATGTTTCCCTGATTGGAGAAGGTAGTCTTTTTCACGGGACACTGCACGCCACGTCGGATTTGCGGATCGAAGGCGAATTTCAAGGTACGCTGCATTCGTCCGGCGAAGTAGCGATCGGCGAGAAAGGCTACGTGCATTCATGTGAGATGTATGCGCGTCATGTGATCATCGCAGGAAGGATGGAAGGGTGTATTCAAGCGGATGCTCTGGTCCGCATCACCTCCACAGGCCGGCTGACCGGCATTGTGAAGGCTCCGTCGCTCATCATCGAACAAGGCGCCGTTTTTCAAGGCCATAGCGAAATGGATGAACCTGCTGCAGGTGCGGCCTTAGCTCCGGTCATGGTATAATGGGGAGAAAAGCTTGCACAACGAAGGAAAGGATGCGTCAGACAAGCTTAGAGAGTAAGGAGTAGAGACGCATATGACAAAGCAGACGATCTTGTTCGATTTGGATGATACGCTGATTTATTGCAATAAATATTTCGATTTAGTCATTGAGCAGTTCGCCGATCAGATGGAGACTTGGTTTCATGGTTATCATCTGTCCATCGACGAAGTAAAGAAGCGGCAAGCGGAAATCGATCTGGAGCGGGTTCTAGTCAGCGGCTTCGCTCCGGATCATTTTCCCCAGTCGTTCGTGGATACGTACGAGTATTACTCGGACCTGGTCGGACGGGCTCATCGGCCTGAGGAGATTGAAAGGCTGCGCGAGCTCGGCGCTTCCGTGTATGGACACAGCATTGAACCGTACCCCTACATGGAAGAGACTCTGCTCGAGCTGCAGCGCGATGGGCATGAGCTGCACCTATACACCGGCGGCGATCCGACCATCCAAATGCGCAAAATTACGGAAGCCGGACTGCTACGCTTCTTTGCTGGCCGCATCCATGTGACCCGGCACAAAAATATCGAGTTTTTGGAAGGCCTCATCCGCTCAGAGGGATTCGATAGGCCGAATACTTGGATGATCGGCAACTCGCTTCGCACCGATATTATTCCTGCGCTGACCTGCGGCATCCACGCGATCTTCATGCCTGCAGAACTGGAATGGGCTTACAACCAAGTCGAGGTGACGGTAGAGCCGAAGGGCGCTTATCTTACGCTTTCTTCCCTCCATCTCATTCCGGAGTCCATTAGGACTTATAGCTCATTCACCTTCAAAACCAATTCGGAATAACATTCGCATTAACAGCCGAAAGAGCCGTGCTTCAAGTAGCTTCAATTACTTGAGTCACGGCCTTTTTTTCATTTAACAACAGCAATGGGGCCCTTCCCTCCGGCTTTATTCAAACCGTTAGGGGCGCCCCATCGTTATCCACCCGTCCTTGGGTTTTGCCCTCGTCCATGAGAGCAAGTCAATTATACCATAGGTAGATAAAAACGCCCTGGGATAAAAGTCACAAAAAATGTCGAAAAATTATTGCAGTTTTTTTTCAGATTGCTATAAACAATCATGAAACGACAACCGATACATGAATTATAGGCGACACAATAAAACAATATCATACAAAAAGCTCAAGGATGAGCTAACCGATCTGTTCGAACTGCAGGACGCAAACGTCGAACCGGTGTGTGTTAGTGCATCCTTTTTTTATAACCTAGGAGGGGTCCTCATGTTAGTAATCGGCAGGAAGCCAGGAGAATACGTAGTCATCAACGAGAATATCATCGTTAAGGTCGTGAAGAGTGATGAAGGCCATTTGCGATTAGCGATCGATGCTCCTAAGCATATTTCGATTGTTCGAGGGGAACTGGTCGAAGCTGAGAAATCCGCCTCTTCCAATTAGTCACTTAGCATTGCCATTTGAATAAGTCATCAACTACTCAAGGACGAGTTAGTTTCTTTTATGGAGTTCAGCAGGATGCTGAGTTCCTAGAAGAAATTAGCTCGTCTTTTTTGTTTCGGTATGATGGGAGCTGAATATAGCCGGCATATTTAGTCTCCTATTATATAAAAAACGTGTGAAAACGGATGTTCACACACCAACACATTACATGGAGGTTTTCGAAAATGAGAATTAACCACAACGTAACTGCGTTAAACACGTACCGCCAGTTGTCCACTAACACAGCTAACCAAAGCAAATCCATCGAGAAATTGTCTTCCGGCCTGCGGATCAACCGCGCTGGCGACGATGCAGCAGGTTTGGCGATTTCTGAAAAAATGCGCGGCCAAATTCGCGGTTTGGATCAGGCTAGCCGTAACGCACAAGACGGTATCTCTTTGATTCAAACAGCTGAGGGCGCGTTGAACGAAACTCATGACATCCTGCAGCGTATGCGTGAGCTTTCTGTACAGGCGAGCAACGACACGAACACGACTGACGACCGCAATGCGCTTCAAGATGAAGTAGTACAGTTGAAGTCCGAGATTGATCGTATCGGTAACACTACCGAGTTTAATACTCAGAAATTGCTTGACGGTTCTAAAGGTGCTAAGACAACTAGTGCAAATTTGACTGGTGGCGTAGCGCTTAGTCCAACTGCGACAAGCCCAATTAGCATCGTTGACGGGGTAGAATCTAAAAACAATGTTATCAATGTCCAAATTGCAATATCTGGCGGTAATACGGACACTTTAAAATTAGACCTTAAAGAAGGTAACTACAATGATTTAGTGTCTTTTACTTCAGAATTTAACAGAGCATTTAACCAAGCTATCGATGACCTAAATGCTGCTGGAGGAACCGACTTTACGGCTCTTAAAAACAAAGTTTACTTGGATAACCATGTAGATTCTTCGACTGGAAATGTCCAATTTTCAATTGCTGAAAACACAGGGGGTACTTTAGCAAGCGGTGATAAGGTAACAATTGATTTCTCTACTTTGGATACCGGGCTGGCGGCGAAACTTGGAGCAACTGCTGATGTAACATATACATCTGATGGCACTAATGCTGCAAGTCAAAAATTCCAAAATGAAGCAGGACTAACCGGCACTGAAATTCAGTGGGATGCATTTAAAGTTAAGTTAGAAGATGGTCTAAATCAAACTGCTAATCAAAATAATAAAATTAGCTTGACCTATGATGGTCTTACTGTGAATGGTGAAATTAAAGAGGGTAATTATGCAGACGAAGCTACTTTGAAGGCCGCTGTAAAAGAGGCTATTATTGGCGCATCCTCAACTGCTGTTACTACTTTTGGAACGACACCTGTGGGAACAGACTTTGATACTCTTGCTAAGTCATCTGGTGGCGGTACTCGTGCAAATGCAACTGGTATCGTTAAAGCAGTAGATAGCATGACAGATGCTGATTTGACTGCTAAGGGTTATAACGGCGCGACAACGGATGATAAGAAAGCAGCGTATATGAAGGACCTGTTATCTAAGTCTGGTACTAACTTTGATGTATCCTTCTCTTCAGACCATAAACTTCAAATCACTGGTCCAGCTGAAATGAAATTCGATGAATCTTCTCAAGCTGCTTCTTTGATTGGCATGACTAACGTTAATGCCGACATTAAGAACTCTGGCGTATCGTTCCAAATCGGTGCTAATGCAAACCAAACATTGCAAATCAGCATTGGTGACATGAGAACAACAGCAGTTGGTAAAACATCTATTAATGGTGTAGATAAATTCGTAGCGGACGTAGATATCTCCACGAAAGACGGAGCTCAAAATGCTACAAAGATTCTTGATGAGGCAATCAAGAACGTATCTGCTGAACGTTCCAAGCTCGGTGCTTACCAGAACCGTCTGGAGCACACAATCAACAACTTGAATACATCATCTGAAAACCTGACTTCTGCTGAATCTCGCGTTCGTGACGTAGACATGGCGAAAGAAATGATGAATCAATCCAAGTCCAGCATCTTGGCTCAAGCAGCTCAATCAATGTTGGCACAAGCGAACCAACAACCTCAAGGCGTGCTTCAATTGCTTCGTGGTTAATACTAGCTTTACACCAGGAGACTCTAGACTCTTTAGAGTCTCCTTTTTCATACCCTGAATGGAGCGATCGACATGGAAAAATACGTTGATGTGATGACAAGAACCCTAGAGTTGTCTGAAAGCTGCGTGGAAGCGTTAGAGCACATCAAGTTAAGAATAAACGAAGGCGTTTTTGAAGATACGATGCGCTTAATGGAAGACCTGGTGAACGCGGTCTACCAAATTGAGACTTCGATGCAGAGTTTTCTCGACCAGCTTCCGTTGAACGGGATCGAAGATAAGCCAACCCAATTGCGCAGCGCGTTGGAGCATGTCGTATCGGCCTATGAGCAAGGAAACAGCGGGAAGGCTTTGGAGATCATCCAGTTTAACCTATTCCCGAGCTGCAAGCATTGGAAAGCCGAGATTGATAAGGCATTACATCCCTTTGTGTTGTCTTAGAATTTGTTGAGGAGGATAACGAAATGGATATTCCAGCATTGTCAATGGCGATGAGCCAAGCTAGCCTGTTACAGGATGCCAACCTGTCCGTGATGAAGATGGCCATGGACACGGCAAAAACGAACGCAGCGAACATGACGGAGATGCTGAGCCAAACCAGCGCCATGCAGCAGTCCGTTCAGCCACATTTGGGAAGCCACATTGACGTTAGAGTTTAAAGCAACAGTTTTGAGCCGCATTGAAACAAAACGAAAGCATATATCATATTCTTGAACATACATACGTATGATGTTCATCAACGTCGGGCTTCTCTTCGGAGGGGCCCTATTTTTATGTCTGCGGGAGAGTTGGATTTGAGAGTGATATTGACTCACAACGATTTGCTGTGGCTGAAAGCTGCTAATGTGTTCCCCGAATCGTTCCTAGACTACGTTAGAAAGGAGTGGTACGAACTTTATGAAGCCTATGCAGACGGAATAGAATTACTGGATTTCTCCCTGGAAAACCACGACAGACAGGCCTGCCTAGAGCCGGGTGATAAGCTACCGTGCGACAAGAACTGGCCTGAATTCGTTGAGCGGGTGCAGTTAGGCGCTCTGGAGCTGTACAGGGCGTATGTGTTGGAAGCTGAGTGTTGTGGAATCATGTACTACTCAATCGTGGGAACGCTTGAGGAAGAATCGGAACAACGGTTGAGGGAGTATGTGGAATGGAATGAAAGATGAAGAAGCCTCAATCTCGACAAGAGATTGGGGCAATTTTTGTTTACGGAGGATGATCGAGATGAATCTAAAAGGATCGGTACAATCGGTCGAAACAACAAGAAGGTTGCCTGCGAAACGGGTCGACATTGTGAGTCTGAGAATCGTCAAAGAATCGAGCTTGCTGTACCAGCGTCGTACAGTCCGTTCCCCGCAGGACGCGTATGAATTGGTCCGGGATTTTGTGGCGGACGCGGACCGTGAGCATTTCCAAGTGATTTGCCTAGACACGAAGAACCGCCCAACGTCGATCAACGTGTGTCATGTGGGGAGTCTGAATGCGAATTTAGCGCACCCCAGAGAAGTACTAAAGACAGCAGTTCTAAGTAATGCAGCATCCGTAGTGCTCGCGCACAACCATCCGAGCGGCGATTCCATCGCCTAGCCCGGAAGACATCGAAGTGACTAACAGGCTTGTGCAAGCCGGTGAAATCATGGGGATCGAAGTCCTTGACCACCTGATCGTCGGCGACGGAGAATTCATCTCCTTAAAAGAAAAAGGTCATATGTAAAGGAGGACCACCGAAATGAATTTTGCAACATCGTTGTTCAGTCGGTACATGATGCAGGCTTACGACCTCGGGATTGAAACAGAAAAACTTGTCTGGGAGGCCGTGACCTTCTTTCGGGAAGAACTAGACGAGCAGGTTGTACCCGTAGCGGAACTTGCTGGCAATCCCGATCCCTTGACAGTATGCTGCGCGACGTATGAAGACAAGTATGCTAACCAATGGCTGTTCGGCTTGGCAATGGATGACCAGTCCGGCGGATGGCTGCAAGGCTGGGTCGTGAGAAACGGCGAAATCGTTCACCGCAACATCCCGCTGGCCGATGATTAGATACAGCCAGAATGGGGGTGACTTCCTGCAAAAAGCAAGAAAAACTCCCTGCAAAACGCAATTCCAAGTGATATAGAATGGCCCATTCCAACGCTACCAAGGAATTCGCTGAAAATTAGGCTACCCAATCACCCTGCATAATAATCATTCTGCAGAGAGTGAAGACCATGAGGGGCAAGAAACAGTACTGTGGGAACGGCTGATTGTACTCGGGATGTTTTATCAACGGGTGGAAGAATGCATTCAGACGAAAAACATCGAGGAGATCCCCCGGCAAATCGGTGTGTTTACCCATCTCATTGAGGAGGGCTCCCTGCGGGAAGAACTGGCTAATATCCCTATCCGCTACCAGGTTCAGATGGATTTAACGAAGCGAATTTCGGACGAACGTGTGGTGCTGGGCGGCGTCAATAATCCACGTTACATGGAATGCTTCTCGGCTATGCTGCATGGCATTCATTGTCATGATGGTGTAGCAATCGATACGATGGCAGAGCATCATACCGCTGCTTTTAGTACTTATTATCAGCCGTTTATGGAAGAGCATGAGTATATTTTGGAGAATTACTTAGTGAACTATGCGTACAAAAATATGTTTCCCTTTGGAAGCCACCCGGGCGTGTATGACAATTATGTCATCATGATTGTGCATTACGCCATGATTAAATTGCATCTGATCGGCATGGCCGGATTCCATCAAGGATTAACAACGGAGCTTGTAATCAAACTCATCCAATCGTTTTCAAAAACGGTGGAGCATAATACCTTGTTTGTACGGAACATCTTCAAACTGTTGAAAGACAACCAGTATACCTCGATGGCCTATATCTCCATTTTGGTAAAAAACTAGCACCTAAATCGAAGCCACTGAAGAACTAAGCTAAATTTTTTCTTGCTGTTACATTGCGTAATGCAAAAGAAGGCATCTGACCGAAAATTCGGTGCAGATGCCTTTTTTTGAGCTATATCATCCAGATTAGCCGGGCATTCCTAGTCCACTAACTTCAAAATCCGTTTGAGGTTTACGGCGAATATGGCCATGGCCCCTTGCAACTGCATGCCAAGCAGACCCGAGGATGTGGCGACATCGTACCCGTGTCCATGTTTCAGTTCACTGTTCTTCGCTTCAATCTTGTAGCGTTCCTTGGATTTTGCCTTGAAGTACTCCGTCTCCTGAAATGCCATTTGTTCCGAATGTTCGTCGGACTTAATGCTCACGGAGTAGGTTTTGCTCTGAGATCCCTCTTTGTAGCAGCCTTCCTTAAACGGGCAACGCTTGCAGACCTCTACGTCGAAATAGTAGGTGTCCACCTGGTTTTTGCCCACGCCTTTCTTGCCTTGCCGAGCCTTGCGGACTGCCATATGACCGGCCTTGCAAACGTACATGCCGGCATCTTTATTGAACAGAAATTCGTCCTCTTTCCTTCGGCCGCCTTGTGTAATGAGAGGGTTGAGTTTAGCCACCAATTCAATTTCGCTCTTCTTTGCGTAAGCTAGGTTATCCTTCTCGGAGTACGCGGCATCGCCAATGACGGTTGTCACCTGCATGCCGGCTGCTTGGCTTTTCTCGATTAGGGTCTGCAATTGCTTGCCGTCGTTTTTCTCGCCGGTCGTAATCACTGCTGCCGTAATGATACGTTCCTCGGTCATCGCCAGGTGCGTCTTGTACCCAAAAAAGGCCGAGTCTGCGCTCTTGTGTCCCACGCGCGCATCCGGGTCGGCGGCAAGATGAAGCTGCTCGATGTCATCCTCCACGGTCTCTTTCAGGAGATTCAGCGGTTCCGTAATTTTCGGCAACTGCGCAATCCCTGACTCCGTTTCGATAAAGGTGATGAGTTTGTTGCAATAGGCGATTTCGTCCTCCAGAACATCGCTTGTGTTCTTGGCCGGCATTCGGACTTTGACCGATTCGTCTACGCCGTACACCGCCTTCCGCAGCTTCTTGGCCTGATCCTGCAGAATTTCCCGCGGCGACTTCTGGTTGTAGCGTGCTTTCGTATGGGTCGCGTCTACGATAATGGAAGTGCTCTTCAAGATCTCTTTCTCGATGGCAAGCTCGACGGTTTTGCCGATGAGCATGTCCAGCAGATTGGTGTCCTTCAAACGCAGTCTGCGGAATTTCGTCAGGGAACTGGATTCAATGACCGGATCTTCCGGGGCCATATCCAGAAAGAACTTGAAGGACAGGTCATACCGCGAACGCTCGACGATGTCCACGTCGGACAGCTCAAAGATGGCTTTCAACAGCAGATATTTAAACATGCGAATAGGGTCGATTGCGTTCCGGCCATTATTCTGGCAGTACTTGTCTTTCAAATCCTCGTATATAAAAGTGAAATCCACCAGTTCGTTGATCTGGCGCAGCATGTTGTCCTTGGGGATCAGCATATCGTACAGCTTGGCGTAAGGACTAAGCATCAGCGATTGTTGTTTCCGGATCATTCGCTCACCCGCTCTCTATGATGCCTTAATTATAAACGAGAAAAGGTACAGTCTCCTCAATTTTTTGAGTGACTGTACCTTTCTTGTCAGACAGACTTTTTCAGTGGCCTCCCTAAATCGGGAGGCTACTTTCCCTCCCTCTCCTTCTTTCCTTCCAGCAATTCTCCCCGCACGATAGTGACTTCCCGCGGCGCATCAATGGCCAGGCGCAAGTGCCCGTCCTCACTCTTCACGACCATTACCATGATATTGCCATTAATCATCACGTATTCTCCCGGTTTTCTTCCTACAACTAGCATATTTATCGCTCCTCCGACATTCTAGATTTGTAAATGCAAAAAAACCAATAACCAAATACCGCTCCAATTGAGGAACAGCAGATGATCATTGGTCTCGACGCGGCTTGGTGTCCTGTCCATTACCTAATCATGGGGTGGGTATCGCTTCCGCCTTGCATGGCTCGGCAACTAACCCTTCTTTTATTAATCGTTCCAACTCATGAGTTAAGACGATTGTTGTAAACGCATAATTATTCTCAATATCAATGGAGAATTCAAGCGCCTTAATGTTCAACTCCGCGTTCAGTTCTTGAAGCGTCTTTAAGGCCGCGAACCGAGATTGCTCTCGAACTGAAGCATAAAAATTTGCCTCTTCGCTTTGCTCTAAAATGTATCTAATCAAATTTTTTTCTAAGCCGGAGTAGTCCATTCGCATTTTGACAAAAATTACATCGTCCACTATCCGCACCTTGGTATGAAGCGCACCTCGTCCGGAAATGTCTTTTCTAGCCTTGGCAAAAGAACGCTCCAGATGGGACTCTATTGCCCTTAAAGCCGTGATCATGGTCGTTCCCCCTACATCCCAATAGGCCCTGGCCACCATTCATCATGGTCGCGAAGGGATTGGATCGTACTGCTGCACATCGCTGATTCGCATAGCAGTTCGTGCGATGTGAAAATTGTACATGCTGGCCACGCATTTGACCATGAGTAGATACTGGAAGCACGCTCTGCTTCAAAGATATAGTACTTTTTTTCCATTTGGGGCATCCTATTCCTATTCGAGCTATGGAAGGATGGTAGGACGGATGTTTGGACCCGGCAGCAAATTTATGCGTTGGAGACAGCCGAAGAAGCCCGACCCGGAGATTGGGCTCGAAAACAAGCTGGAACGGCTGGAGCACATTAAGATCAGTCTTCGGCTGCAAATCAATACCGAACGTCTACAGCAAGCTTTGGGCAAAAGCGATGATCTGGTCATCCGCCACTTCTGTATCGGAGGGCATACCGATTATGCTGCTGCTCTTATTTATATCGATGGGATGACCAATACGGCCGTAACCGATGAGTTTATTTTGAAAGCCGCTATGCTGGATATCCGCAGTCACGACTTGGAGGATTCCGTCTCCTCCGAGCAAATGCATCGCAGGCTGCAGCAGTTCGGTCTGCCCGTCAATGAGGTGGATCAGGCGGATAATCTGAAAAAAGTTGTCCGCAGCGTGCTCTCGGGCGATACGGCGATGTTAATTGATTATAACGATAAAGCGCTGCTATTAAACACCAAGGGCTGGGAAAAACGGGGCGTGGAAGAGCCACGGACGGAATCGGTCGTGCGCGGCCCCCGTAACGGCTTTACCGAGACGCTGCGGATCAATACGGCGCAAATTCGGCTGCGGATTAAGGACCCGGATTTAATCGTCAAAAACATGACCGTCGGCAAACGAAGCAATACCGACGTCGCGGTCATTTACTTGGACGGGGTCGCCAATGAGCAAATCGTCCAAACCGTCGTGAAGCGCATCCAAGCGATCGATATCGACGCGGCGATGGAAAGCGGATATATCGAGCAGTTCATTGAGGACAACCATTGGACTCCTTTCCCTCTCATTCAGAACACCGAGCGCCCGGACAAGGCCACCGCCAACATCCTGGAAGGAAAAATTGCGATAATCTGCGACGGATCGCCGTTTTGCTTAATCGCCCCGGCGGTGTTTTCCCAGTTTTATCACAGTCCAGAGGATTACTACGAGCGCTTCCTGATCGGTACCCTGATCCGGCTTATCCGCGTCGTCAGTATGGGGATGGCTCTCATGCTGCCCTCGCTCTACATCGCTTTCAGCTCGTTCCATCCGGAGATGATTCCGTCGCGGCTCGTCATCGCCATGGCTGCCGGGCGGTCCACGGTGCCCTTCCCGTCCATTGTGGAAGCGTTCCTGATGGAAGTAACGATGGAAATTTTGCGCGAAGCCAGCGTCCGGCTCCCGGGCCCGATCGGTCCGACCATCGGCATCGTCGGCGCACTCGTCGTCGGGCAGGCGGCCGTGCAAGCGGGCATCGTCAGCCCGATCATGGTTATCGTCGTCGCGCTGACGACGATCGGCTCCTTCGCCGCGCCCAGCTACAGCGCCGCCATCGCGCTTCGCATGCTGCGCTTCCCGCTCATGATTGCCGCTGCACTGTTCGGGCTGTATGGGATCATGCTTTTCCTGATCCTCATCATCATTCATCTGTGTTCGCTCAAGTCGTTCGGTGTTCCTTACATGGCTCCGATTGCTCCAAGCCGTGTCAACGACATGAAAGATACAGCGATCCGGGTGCCGTTACATTGGATGAAAAAGCGGCCGAGCATCTTCCGACCGAGAGATCCTGTGCGGTATGGAGAAACGAACACTACGGAGGGAAAAGCGAATGAATCAACCCCAGGCTCAGACACCGGCGCTGACGCAAGCGGACACGGTGAACGGAGAAACGAATAGCGAGCAGCCCAATGTCATTACAGTCCGACAATCTGGCTGGTTAATTTCGAGTACCATTATCGGCGTCGGCGTGCTCACCCTGCCGCGCGGATCTGCACACTATGCCAAGGAAAGCGGCTGGATGTCCGTGGTGCTGGGAGCCATCCTCGCCATGGCGGTGACCGCGGTCATCACGATGCTGGCCAATCGCTTCCCAGGGCAAACCCTGGTATCCTACGCCTCCAAGCTGCTAGGAGGCGCGAAGTCGCCGTGGCTGGGCCGATTGCTCAGCATCCCGTTTATTTTGCCCTTTTATTTGTACTGGGGGTTCAGTACCGCGCTGGTCGCGAGGGTGTTCGGCGAGGTGGTCATTACCACCGTGCTTCCCAAAACACCGCTGGAGGTCGTCATTGCATCGATGCTGATCGTTAGCTTTGTGCTCGTTATGCATCAGGTGGAAACGCTGGCGCGCGTCAATGAGATTTTGCTGCCCCTCATCGTCATTCCGGTACTGGCGATCGCCCTGTCGTCCTACCAAAGTGCCAAATTTGAAAATATGTTCCCGATGTTCGACATCGACTTCCTCTCCTTCGGGAAAGGGGTTCTTTCCTCCGCCACCTCCTATCTCGGCTTCGAGATTATGGTCATCTTCTTAGCCTACACCGGCACCTCCAGTAAGCTGATGAAGTCCAACATGGTCGGCATCATCATTCCCGGGGTCGTGTACACCCTGATCTCTATCTCTGGATTGCTGGTGTTCGGGATCGATGAGCTGGAACTGCTCGCATGGCCGACGCTGGAGCTCGTCAAGACGACACATGTGCCGGGGCTGATTCTGGAACGGGTGGAGTCCGCCTTTCTCGGTGTATGGGTTGCAGCCGTATTTACTAGCGTCGGCAATTTATTTTACTCGCAAGCGCTGCTGGTCAAAGAGTTTTTTCGCCTCAAGGATCACCGGTGGATCGCGCTGGCCCATCTGCCCGTGTTCTACTGGCTATCGCTGCAGCCTCCGAACATCCAAAGGATGTTCGATTATCAAGATAAAGTCTCGTATCTAGGCGCCGGTGCTGCAGTCCTCGTCCCTGTCATCTTACTGCTCATCTCCTTCATCCGGCGCATGAAAGGAGCGGGAGCCCGTTGAAGGCAGGAACCTTGTTCGGGGGCTGGCGTTTCCCCCTTTCAGCTCTACTCGCCTTGTGCCTGCTTCTAATGTTAACCGGCTGCTGGGATCGAAGAGAAATTGAAGAACGGACCTCCGTTGTCGGTATTGCGATCGACAAATCTACGACCCATCCCGATATGGTTCTTCTGACGGTTCAAATCCCCATTCCGATAAAAATCGCAGGGTCGGGCGGCGGCAAATCCGGGGGCGGCGGCAAAGAGGCCGTCAAGATCATGAGCTCGGAAGGACGAACCGTCCTGGAGGCCTTTCAAAACCTGCAAAAACGACTGAATCAGGAGCTGTTCTACGGCCATACCCGGGTCATTGCCATCGGCGAGGCCTTAGCTAAAGAGGGCGTCAATCCCATCTTCGACCCGTTCCGCCGGACCCCTCAAATCCGGAGACTCCTCTGGCCCCTCGTCGTGAAAGGGGACGCTCGGGAGTTACTCCAAGCCGGTCCGAATCTGGAGCAAATTCCGATCGTCTACGTCATGACCATGATCGAAAATGGAACCAAAACCGGTCGGCTTCCTGATATGAACCTCGGAAACTTTTACATCGACCTCTCCTCCAAATCCAGCGAGCCGTATCTCAACTACATGGAAGTCCATGGGGACGATATTAAATGGAGCGGGATCGCGGTGTTTAAACGGGATAAAATGGTGGGCACCTTGTCCGAGGATGAAGCCTGGAGCCTGCTGATGATGAGCGAAAAGAAGGACGGAGGATACGTAACCTTCCCCTATAAGGGCCGGGCAGGAGAACTGGTCACGGTCAGCACGGAGTATATTAAGTCAAAGAAGCAAATTTCGTTTACCGATGGCCGTCCCGTAGTACGAATTAAGGTGTTTTTGGAAGGAAATCTATTGGAAAAAACGTTCCCCTCCGATTTGTTTAAGGCCAGCGAGATTAGCCAGCTGCAAGAGGGTGCGGAAGCGTACTTAAATAAGGAAGCCAAGGATTTGATTCATAAGCTGCAAAAGGATTATAAGTCGGACATTCTAGGTATTGGTGACCGGCTCCGGTCGTATTACCCCAAGCAGTGGAAGCAGATGAATTGGTCGCAGGATTTCCCTTACGCCGATATTGTGGTCACGTATGATTTGAAAATCAGGAATACCGGCATGGAGATGAGGTAGCCTGTGCGTATGATTCCTTTCCACATCCCATATGATGTACTGGAAAGGAATGATTGCTTATGCACGAATTGCCTACACGTGTGGATAATGCCGTTCAAAGCCTTCTGCAGACGCTGCTGTCCCGGCAAAGTGCCGACGGATCGTGGCGTCTGGGTGTGGAGAACGGCGTGATGACCGATGCCTATTTTATCGTATTATTAAGGTCATTAAATAGGAACGACGACGAGAAGCTGATCGCGGATTTGGTGCAGAGGCTGCTGGACAAGCAAAACGCAAACGGCGCCTGGACATGGTACACCGACGAGGCGGGCGGCCATCTGTCGGCCACCGTGGAAGCGTACTGCGCACTACTGCATTCGGGGATGGTGCGGCCGTCGGATGAACGCATGCAGCGGGCCAAACGGTTCATTCTGGCCCAAGGCGGCCTTGGGCAGGTCAGCGGCGCCTTGACCAAGGCGATGCTCGCCACCTGGGGCCATTATCCGTGGCCGGCGTGGTTTCGCATCCCAGCGGAGCTGATGCTGCTGCCGGAGTCGTTTACTCCGAATTTCTATGACTTCTCCGTGTATGCTCGCGCCCATCTCACACCGGTCATGATCCTGATGACCCGCCGATATACCATCCAATGGGGAGCCGATGCACCGGACCTATCGGACTTGTCCGTTCCACGTACCAGCTCCGGATCCGTGCAAGATGATCGGGCAGATTGGGCGCCGTATCGGGGAATTCTGGAAGACGCGATCCAAGGACTGAAGAAGCTGGCCCTGCTGCCGCAGGAAGCCAAGCGGCTCGGCCTGCAGCGTGCGGAGCGGTTCATGCTGGAGCACATCGAGCCGGATGGAACGCTGTACAGCTATGCCAGCAGCACGTTCCTCATGATCTACGCGCTGCTTGCCCTCGATTATAGCCCCGATGCCCCGGTCATCCAACAAGCGGTGGCAGGGCTGAAATCGTTAATCCATCCGGTTCCGCGTGCCTCCGGCTTCGAGCCGGTGGGCGGGGGCGGACAAGGGAACCTGCATGTACAAAACTTCAACTCCACCGTCTGGGACACCGCCTTAGTCAGCTACGCGATGCAAGAGGCCGGCGTGCCGCCGAAGCACCCGGCGATTCAGCACGCCGCCGGGTACTTGCTGCGCCGGCAGCATACCCGGCTAGGCGATTGGAGCCGTTCCGTCCGCCATCCGGTGCCCGGCGGCTGGGGCTTCTCCGATATCAATACGATGAACCCGGATGTCGACGATACGACCGCCGCGCTGCGCACCCTCCATTATGTGCGATCCTCCGGGGCGGATCCCCGCATGCGCGAGGCCATAAGCCGGGGGCTGCACTGGGTGCTGTCGATGCAAAATGCCGATGGCGGGTGGCCCGCTTTTGAGCGCGGCAAGGACAGCGCCCTGCTCGCTAAGGTGCCGATCGAGGGCGCCGCCTCGGCTGCCACCGATCCTTCCACCGCGGATTTGACGGGACGCGCGCTGGATTATTTGGGCGCCTGCGCCGGGCTCACCCTCCGACATCCGCTGATTCAGCGCGGCGTCGATTGGCTGGTCGCGAAGCAGGAGCGAGATGGCTCGTGGTATGGCCGCTGGGGCGTCTGCTACGTCTACGGCACCTGGGCCGCTGTGACGGGAATGATGGCTGTCGGCACCAGCCCGAGCCACCCGTCCATTCAGCGCGCCGTAAGCTTCCTGCTGAACGCGCAGCGGGTGGACGGCGGCTGGGGCGAGTCATGCCGCAGCGATCAGCTTCACGCCTACATCCCGCTGGCCGGAGGCGGGACGCCTTCCCAGACCGCTTGGGCGCTGGATGCGCTGATTGCGGTCCATGATGAGCCGCTTCCGGCCATCACCCGCGGCGTCGAAGCCTTGGTCGCGCTGCTGCACCGTCAAGACTGGACGGCCGCTTACCCGACGGGAGCCGGGCTGCCCAGCGCATTTTACAACCGGTACTTCAGCTATAACCTGGTGTGGCCGTTAGTCGCGCTGTCTCATTATCGGCGGCGCTATGGGTTAGCGTAGCAGCTGCCTGGCTGTATGCTTGGACCGGTTGAACTCCATCCAAGCGGCAGGGCTATCGCTCAGGCTCAATCGCAGACGCTGAACCGCTTCCTCTACCCCCAGCGCTTCGGGATGCTTTTGCCTCAGTTCCAGTATGTAAGGCACCACCTCAAAGCTCAAACTTGTTAAATAATTGACGTCGATTTTTCCCGTGGACTCATACCGATGAATGTTGCTGCGAGCAATGATGCCGTCGATGCCAATATAGTTCAGCACAACGTACGCCATCACCGCGGCTATGCCATAATAACGGAGGAGCGGCAGCCGCTCCTTCCACAGCTTAATCAACGCCAGCACGAACAGCCCCAGCAAGAAGATCATAAACACATGCACCAAAATGCGCGTCACTGTGTAGCCGTAGGCCTCCTCATACATGGACAGCCGAAGGTACGCGGAGCTTAGCATGATCCCGGTAAAGCCGATCAACACCGCCAGCAGCCCGCGCAACAGACGCCAAGCCCCCGGGCGCTGCACGCCATACATGGTCGCCAGCATGACCGATAAGTTGATCAGCGTCACGATGACCAGCTCGGCGAAGCCCCTTCTGGCGTAGGAGGCGTAGGTGATGCCGTCCGGCAGATCGGCCGTTCCCCCACCGAAAAAGTAGGAAAACTGCACCACGGTGAACAACAAATAGACGAGATTCAGCATGCACAGCATAGTCGTTGTGATCGTCGGATCCATCCTGATAGGCGTTGACACAGACAGCTCAGGCGCCTCCCAGGGTGCGATCCCCTCCTCCTCTTGAACCAGCGGACGAGGCTGGAGCGGCTTCGGGTTCAGCAGCCCCCTCACATAAGCGAACAAACCGGCCGTGACCACCGTTACATACAGGATGCGCAGTGCCGTCAGACCGAACTCTACATCTTGAAGCAGCTTCGGCAGCTTGGACATGGTGCGCTCAAACATGGAATCCGCTGACGACAGCAGCCACACGACGAGGAACAATAACGGCAAAGATAGGAGCACCCCCGTCAACACCTTGAGCAGCTCCCTCGAGCGCCCGGCCTTCATCCGCCCCGCCATCGCTTGCACCAGCAGGACTACCGGCCGTGGCAGATAGCGCAGCGTATGCACAAACAGCTGCTCCAGCGGCGAAGCGAGCCACGTCCAGGCGCTCTCCTCTGCCTGCTCTCGCTTGATGAGCCAGGTTGTGTGCATGAGGATGAGCAGCGGAATCACCAGCACATTGAGCACTTCAAAGAGCGTATTCGTAAACAATGCATAGGTCGAGCCCAGCAGCAGCACCGGTACGATTAGCAGATTCGACCCGTTTTTCCACGCCAGCACCGACCGGTGTTCCCGGACCGCCCAATAAAAGTACCCATACATGACCACGAGGAAGAGCAGAACCGAAATCCCCCACGTTTGATCAAAAAAGAAATAATAATGCAGCAAGCCGCAGACGAACGCGGCGATCATCAGACGTTTTTCCTGGTCCAAGCGCAGGATCGGAGCTGCCATCCTTGTTCCCCCCTTATTGAAGCCACGAATGGACAGGCCGGATTGGCGTCCGGGTTGGGCTCAACCGCTCTGCAAGAGTACGCATCTCAGCCGCTTTCGGTAGACGCTTCATGGAGCTGTACCACGCCGCCTCCTCTTCCATGCGGGATAAGGCGCGCAGCACTTGAGCCAAAGCCTCCGGCAGCGTTAACTGCTGCGGTAACTGCTGCACGACCTCCCCGGCCTCTTGCGCCAGCAGCTCCTCCAGCCCCTTCCCTTGCGCCCGTCCATACGCCAGCTTGGCCAGCGCCCAGACCGCCCGGGCCAGCTCCTCCTCCGTCACCGCCTGCCTGACCGCCTCCCTTGCCTCCACCCAAAGCTGCTCCCCCCAGGTCATCATGAGTGATTCGCGTTCTCGTTCCATACCTACGATAAGCTCCATTAGCCGCATGCCTCCCTACCGTTAATCGTGTCAATAATTCAATCCATTAATTTCAAATACCGTATTTTCTTGGTGAATGGTCTATCTATGGCTTATTGTAGCTTGAAAAACAGGAATAAAAAGAGTAAGTTTTAAAATATAAATTTCATATTTTAGGATGCGTATGTTTAGGGGATAAGGAGGTCGGCTTACCTGTATGAAGCTGGCTAGGCATTACCTGCGGCTGCGTGAGCAGTTTCCGCACATACTTGAGCGGCAGGAGGTCCAAGTCACCTTGGACGAGCTGGCTGCGGCACTGGATTGCACCCACCGCAACGTCGTCCTGCTGCTAGGTAAAATGAGCGGCCAAGGGTGGGTGGATTGGACGCCGCGAAGGGGCCGGGGCAACCGGTCCTCGCTTACGTTTTTGCTGCCGAGCGAGCAGATGATTCTGACGATCGCCAAGGAGCTGGTGGAGAAAAAGGACCTGCGAGGCGCTTTTGAGCAAATGAACGTGTCCACGCTGCCGGAGGCACTTAAGGATCATTTTCAAAGCTGGCTTACCGGCTATTTCGGCTATAGCAGTGAGGTCCAAGGCAGCAAGCGGTTCGATACGCTGCGCTTTCCGCTGACCCAACCGCTGAAATCGCTGGATCCGGCCACCATCCACCTGCAAGCCGAAGCCCACCTCGTCCGCCAATTGTTCGATCCGCTGGTCCGTTATAACCGATTGTCTCAAACCATCGAGCCGCATCTGGCTCATGCCTGGGAAACGAATGAGGCGCGGACCCGTTGGACGTTTCATCTGCGGAAGGGGGTGCAGTTCCACCACGGGCGCGAGCTGACGGCGGCGGATGTGCGGTACACCTTCGAGCGGCTGAAGCGTCTCGCTCCCGGCTCGCTGTACAGCTGGGTTCAGCAGCAGGTGGTCGCGGTAGAGGTAATCGACCCGATCACGGTGCAAGTGCAATTGGCAGAGCCCAACGAGCTGTTCCTTCAATATGCGAGCACGAATCGTGCCTCCATCATCCCTGCCGATGTGTGCGAGGAGCTAGGGGGAGAGCTCGCGCTGTCGCCCGTCGGGACCGGTCCCTTCAGGCTGACGCATCACGACCGGTCAATGTTCGTGCTGGATGCGTTTCCCGCCTACTTTCAAGGGCGTGCGCATCTGGACCGGGTCGAGCTGTGGCAAATGGCCGAGCTGCATTCGCAGCATCGGTCCCTCGCGCTCGAGAGCTTCCAGATCATGCACAACTACCGGCTGCCGGAGGGAGCGGCGGACACCTGGCAGCAGGTGCAGCAGCAGGGTACGACCTGCCGCTTCCTGACCTTCAACCTGCTGAAGCAGGGGCCGCTCAGCGATCCGGATGTGCGAGCAGCGGTCTGTGCAGCACTGTCGCAAGACAAGCTGCTGCAGCGGCTGAGCGGCGATGCGATCTACGGCGCGAGCAGCTTCATCCGGCAGGCAGCGGGAGCGAATGTGGCCGCTGCGGAGACGTATGCGGAGCGAGCCGGGCGAATCCGCGCGCTGCTGAAGCGCTCCGGCTACGCCGGGGAGCGGCTCGTACTGTGCACGATCACGCAGTACGAGCCGGATGCGCTGCTGGTGCAGTCGCTGCTGCAGGAGGCCGGACTCGCGGCCGAGGTGAAGCTGCTCTCTGTGGAGGAATTCAAGGGCGAGCAGCGGTTGTATGCCGATCTGCTGCTGTTTTCCATCATGCTCGACAACGATGCGGAGCTGCGGCTGATCGATCTGTTCAAGACGATGCAGCGGCATCTGGAGCCCACAGCCAAGGCCGGCGTCTCCGCCCTGCTGGAGCAGGTGCTGCGCGAGCCATCGCGCGATCGGCGCACCGAGCTGCTGCAGGCGGTCGAAACGCTGCTGACCACGAAGCAGCTGCTGCTTTTTTTATATGGCAAGCGCTTGAACACGATCTATCATTCGTCCGTCAAAGGCATTTCCCTCGACACCCTCGATTGGGTCCAGTTCAAAAGCATCTGGTTCCAGCCGTCCTAAGACCCGGGGACTAATCCCCCGTCTCGGCGAATAAGATTTACCTGTAAGCCAAACGGGAGGTGCTGCGCCGGCGTGCGAAATCGAGTCGAGATTGAATATCGGAACGAAAAATACGGATTTACCCTGCGTTTTCCTGGATGGTGGCGCAATTATTGCACCGTCAACCGAGCAAAGCAGGACCGGGAGACGGAGTATGAGGTGCATTTCAAGTTTAAGTATAAGGGAAAAATTTACGAGGACCTGTTTGCGGTGCTGGTCTATCGGATGACCAAGGAGGAGTGGGTGGATCAAGGCTACGAGGATTCGCCGGTCACCTTCATCGCGGAGTATGAAAGCCGGGTGTTCGGATATATTACGCCGGAGGAGCTGCCGTATGCGTTCTATGATGACCGCACCGGCGATTATAATTACAAGGCCTATGGCACCGCCATTGAGCTGCTGAAACGGATGGTGAATCAGGATGTCCCCCGTATCATCCAGTCCATCCGCTTTCCGCGGAAGACGATGACGATGAAATCGATCCCTTACCGCATACGTAAAGTATGGCCGGGTGGTACGAAGCCAAAGAGGTAAAAAGTATGGTTTGACGGGACGTAAAAAAAGGGCTGCTGGAATGGCTCCTATCGGCACCGAAATGCCTAGCGGAACCACCCGCCGCCCTTCTTGCGTCCGTGCTTCTCGAGCCTGGAGGTGAGTGCTTCCGGCTCTTTCGTTCCCGCTGGTGTTCCGTCTTGGCCAAGCTCTACAGGCACTAGCGACAGCGCTTCCAATGGGCGTTCGTCTTTCTCCTGCTCCAGCGCCCTCTCCTCGTCCAGCTGCTTCAGCCGATCCGACAGCTTCAGCACGATCTCTTCCAGACGCGCCACCTTCTCCTTCAAGCTCTCCAGCTCGAGCTCCGGCCCCCGGCCTGCAAAACGTCTGGTCGAACCGGTATCCTGCAGGTCGCTTCCCTCCTCCGAAGAAAGGAGCGCCTTCAGCTCGTCCGAGGTTACAATCTCTCTGAATGTCATCGATCTGGCCTCCCTCCGGCTTGCCTACTTCAATTATACATGAAGACCCTCTGGATGAATCTAAAAATTTCGATCCCATTTAACTGGTGAATATTTACCACTTTAAAAAAGATCCAACCCCGCAGCCTACCGTGCAGGATTGGACCCTTGTCACTCATACATTATGGCAAGTTGGAGGCGCCCATCAAATACCGATCTACCTCGCGAGCCGCTTCCCGTCCTTCGTTGATTGCCCAGACGACCAAGCTTTGCCCACGACGCATATCGCCTGCTGCGAACACACCGTCGACGTTCGTGGCAAATTTGCCGTACGCCGCTTTCGCGTTGGAGCGTTCGTCCTTCTCGACGCCGAGCTGATCCAACACGGTGTTCTCCGGTCCCATGAAGCCCATGGCTAGCAGCACGAGCTGCGCCGGATATACCTTCTCGCTGCCCGGTACTTCAACCGGCACGAATCGGCCTTGATCGTCCTTCTTCCACTCGATCAGCACCGTGTGGATTTCTTTGATGTGGCCGTTCTCATCTCCCACGAATTTCTTCGTGTTGATCAGGTAAGTCCGCGGGTCTTGCCCCTGCAGGGCAGCCGCTTCCTCTTGGCCGTAATCGACCTTGAGCACCCTCGGCCACTCCGGCCATGGGTTGTTCGGCTGGCGCGTTTCAGGAGATCTAGGCATAATTTCGAACTGAGTCACGCTGGCACACTTGTGACGAATGGACGTACCGACACAGTCTGTACCGGTATCGCCGCCGCCGATGACGATGACATGCTTACCCTCAGCCGAGATAAAATTGCCGTCCTGATGCTCGGAATCGAGCAGGCTCTTCGTATTTTTGGACAAAAACTCCATCGCCAAATGAACGCCCTTCAGCTCGCGGCCTTCGATGTTGAGATCGCGGCCTTTGGTCGCTCCACCGCACAGCACGACGGCGTCAAACTCCTCTTTGAGCTGGGAGGCCGGAATATCTTTGCCGATTTCCGTGCTCGTGACGAAGTTGACCCCTTCCGCTGCGAGCAGATCGACACGGCGCTGGACATATTTCTTATCCAGCTTCATGTTGGGGATGCCGTACATCAGCAGGCCGCCGACCCGATCCGAACGCTCGTACACCGTCACTGAATGACCGGCTTTGTTGAGCTGCGCCGCGCAAGCGAGTCCCGACGGACCGGAGCCGATAACGGCCACTTTCTTGCCCGTCCGCACTTCTGGTGGCTGCGGTACGACCCAGCCTTCAGAGAAGCCTTTGTCGATGATCGATTTCTCGATATTCTTGATCGTCACCGGGGATCCGTTCAGGCCGACCGTACAGGAGCCCTCACACGGAGCCGGGCAGACGCGGCCAGTGAATTCCGGAAAGTTATTCGTCTTGTGCAGCCGATCCAGTGCTTCTCTCCATTGTCCGCGGTACACCAAGTCATTCCACTCTGGGATCAGGTTGTTAACCGGGCAGCCGGCCGCCATGCCGCTGATAATTTTCCCGGTGTGGCAGAAGGGAATGCCGCAATCCATACAACGCGCGCCCTGCTGCTGGAGCTTGTCGTCCGTCAGCGGGGTGCTGAATTCCTTCCAATGCGCAATCCGAAGCAAAGGGGCGTTCTCGGCCGGAACTTCGCGCCCGAATTCCAAAAAACCGGTTGGTTTACCCATTCTTCTTCCTCCATGCTGTGCTGGGAAAATTGGTTCTTCCGATCGAAGTTCGAGCAACATGGGAGAGGCTCCACTGCAAGTCAGTGCCACCTGCCTCCGGCCGCTCTTGAAAACGGTATTATGAATTGATTTAGCGGTATTTACCCATTTTCAAAGGCGGCACATAAACTCTACGGCAGGTGCACTGCTTTCCGTTCACACTTCCCCATACATTCCCAAAGTAAGATCCTCAGAAATAATTTTCCAGTACAAATTTTTTATTAATTTCCGCCCACGCGGGATACGTCCTTCATGTTTTCTTCGAACGCGACGAGCATCGCTTCCTGCTGGCTCAGACCGGAACGCTTCACGCGCTCGATCGCCTCGAACATCCGCTTGTAGTCCTTCGGAATGACCTTAACGAATTTCCACAGGTACTGCTCCCAGTTTTGCAGCACGCGATGAGCTACGCTGCTATCGGTGAAGACGGCGTGATGCTGAATCATATTCTTCAGCTCCTCCGCTTCAAACACTTCCTCCACCGGCTCGAGCAGTACCATCTCCTGGTTGCACTTGGATCTGAACGTCCCGTGCTCATCGAGCACGTACGCGATGCCCCCGGACATCCCGGCAGCGAAGTTGCGCCCGGTCGGACCAAGCACCACTACGCGTCCGCCGGTCATATATTCGCAGCCATGGTCGCCCACGCCTTCAACGACAGCACGGACACCGGAGTTCCGCACGCAGAAGCGTTCGCCGGCCATCCCGCGAATATACGCGTCGCCGTCCGTCGCTCCGTAGAACGCCACGTTACCGATAATGATATTGTCTTCCGCCACATACGCCGCTTTCTCCGGAGGGAATACCGCCAGCTTACCACCCGACAGCCCTTTACCGAAGTAGTCGTTGGCATCGCCCTCGAGCGACAGCGTCATCCCCTTCGGCACGAACGCACCGAAGCTTTGGCCGGCCGAGCCGTTAAAGTGCAGACGGATCGTATCATGCGGCAGCCCTTCCAAACCATACTTGCGGGTGACCTCACTTCCAACGATCGTACCGACGACGCGGTTGACGTTGTGAATCGGCAAGATCGCATGAACCTTCTCTTTATTATCAATCGCCGGCTGGCAAATGTTCAGCAGCTCCGTGACATCGAGCGAACGATCCAGACCGTGATCCTGCTTCATCTGGCAGTAGCGGCCTACATCCTCGCCCACATCCGGTTGATGCAGCAGCGGCGACAGGTCAATGCCCTTGGCCTTCCAGTGCTTGACGGCTTCCTTCGTCTCAAGAAGCTCGGTGTGACCGATCATCTCCTCGATCGTACGGAACCCAAGCTCCGCCATCAGCTCACGCGCATCCTGCGCAACGAAATGCATAAAGTTCACGACGTGCTGCGGGTCGCCGGCAAATTTCTTGCGCAGCTCCGGATTTTGCGTCGCTACGCCAACCGGGCAAGTGTCCAGATGGCACACGCGCATCATAATGCAGCCGAGCGCAATCAAAGGCGTCGTGGCAAAGCCAAACTCTTCCGCGCCCAGCAGCGCAGCAACCACCACGTCGCGGCCGGTCATCAGCTTGCCGTCCGTCTCCACGGTAATGCGGCTGCGCAGGTTGTTCAGCACCAGCGTCTGGTGCGTCTCCGCGAGCCCCAGCTCCCACGGCAATCCCGCATGGCGGATCGACGTCTGCGGCGAAGCGCCTGTGCCTCCGTCGTAGCCGCTGATCAGCACGACGTCCGCTTTTCCTTTGGCGACGCCGGCAGCGATCGTCCCTACGCCAACCTCGGATACGAGCTTCACGCTGATGCGTGCCCGCGGGTTGGCGTTCTTCAGATCGTGGATCAGCTCCGCCAAGTCCTCGATCGAGTAGATGTCATGGTGCGGCGGAGGCGAAATGAGCCCTACGCCCGGCGTCACACCGCGGACCTCGGCCACCCAAGGGTAAACCTTGGAGCCCGGCAGCTGACCGCCTTCACCCGGCTTGGCACCCTGCGCCATCTTAATCTGAATCTCGTCGGCATTGACGAGGTAATTCGATGTAACCCCGAAGCGGCCCGACGCCACCTGCTTGATCGCACTGCGGCGTGAGTCGCCGTTCGCGTCCGGAGTGAAGCGCTCATGATGCTCGCCGCCCTCGCCGGTGTTGCTCTTGCCACCGATACGGTTCATGGCGATGGCCATGCTCTCGTGCGCTTCCTTCGAGATGGAGCCGTACGACATCGCCCCGGTCTTGAAGCGCTTGAACATCGATTCCACCGGCTCGACTTCCTCCAAAGGAATCGGCTTGCGCCCAGATTTGAAGGCAAACAGCGAACGAAGCGTCATGTACCGCTCATTTTCTTGATGGATCAGCTTGACGAAGTTTTTGTATGTGCCGTAGTTGTTCGTGCGAACCGCGCTCTGCAGCGCATGGATCGTCTCCGGATTGTACAAATGCTCTTCGCCGTTCCGGCGCCACTGCAGCTCGCCGCCCGTATCCAGAACACGGTCGCGTCCCTCCTGCTCGGAGTACGCCCGCTGATGACGAAGCAAAGCTTCCTGCGCGATGGCATCGATCTTGATCCCGCCAACCGGCGTATAAGTCCAAGTAAAATATTTATCGATAACAGAGGCATCGAGCCCCACAGCTTCAAAAATTTGCGCCCCACGGTACGACTGGATGGTGGAGATCCCCATTTTGGCCAATACTTTGACGACGCCTTTGGTAGCCGCTTTGACGTAATTGTAGGTCGCCTTCTCCAGCGTGATGTCCTTCAGCTGATTGCGGCGAATCATATCGCCCAGCGTTTCCAGCGCCAGATACGGATTGATCGCGCCCACACCGTAGCCCAGCAGCAGTGCAAAATGGTGCACCTCACGCGGCTCACCCGACTCCAGCAGCAGCCCCACCTTGGTGCGCGTGCCTTCGCGGATCAAATGGTGGTGCAATCCGGAGACCGCCAGCAGTGCAGGAATGGCCGCTTGGTCGCCATCAACGCCGCGATCGGACAAGATGAGCAGCGTCGCTCCATCCGCAATCGCCGCATCCGCAGCTGCATACAGAGCGTCAACCGCCCGCTCCATGCCGCCGGTACCTTCCGATGCCGGGAACACGATCGGCAGCGTCACTGTCTTAAAGCCATCACGCTGAATGAAGCGCAGCTTCGCCAGCTCTTCGTTGGTCAGGATCGGCGTCTCAATGCGGATCTGGCGGCAGCTCTCCGGCTTCGGATCGATCAGATTGCCTTCTGGCCCCAGCGTCGTCCCTTGAGCCGTAATGATCTCCTCGAAGTTCGCGTCGATCGGCGGGTTCGTTACCTGCGCGAAGAGCTGCTTGAAGTAGCTGTACAGCAGCTGCGGACGCTCGGACAGCACGGCCAGCGGCGCATCGAAGCCCATCGAGCCGATCGGATCGACACCGGTGCGGGCCATCGGCTCGAGCACCTTCCGCATATTCTCGAACGTATAGCCGAAAGCTTGCTGACGCTGCAGCACGGTCGCTTCATCGCCGGCTTCCACCTCCGCCGCCGATGGCGCCGGAAGATCCTTCAAGGAAATTAGGTGCTCATTCAGCCACTCGCGATACGGCTGCTCCTTCACGATGCGTTCCTTGATCTCTTCGTCGGAGACAATGCGTCCTTCCACCGTATCGACCAGAAGCATACGGCCGGGCTGAAGACGCTGCTTGGAAACGATGCGCTCCGGTGCAATATTGAGTACGCCTGCCTCGGAAGCCAGCACAACCAGATCGTCCTTGGTCACGTAGTAACGCGCTGGACGCAAGCCGTTGCGGTCCAGCACCGCCCCGATCGACTTCCCGTCCGTGAACGAGATCGCCGCAGGGCCATCCCATGGCTCCATCAGACAGCTGTGATATTCGTAAAACGCTTTCTTTTCGTCGCTCATCGATTCATGCTTCGACCACGGCTCCGGAATCATCATCATGGCTGCGTGCGGCAGCGAACGACCGGACAACATCAGAAACTCCAACGTATTGTCGAACATCTGCGAGTCGGAGCCTTCTCCGTCGATGATCGGAAGAATACGGCGGAAGTCATCGCCGAACAGATCCGTTTCGCACATCGCCTGACGCGCGTGCATCCAGTTCACATTTCCGCGCAGCGTATTGATCTCACCGTTGTGGATCAAATAGCGGTACGGATGCGCCCGCTCCCAGCTCGGGAACGTGTTCGTGCTGAAGCGTGAGTGCACCAGCGCAAGCGCCGATTCCAGATCCGGATCCTTGAGCTCCGTATAGTAGTCGTCCACCTGCTCCGGCGTAAGCATTCCTTTATATACAATCGTACGGCTCGAAAGACTGGAGAAGAAGAACACACCCGCTTCGTTCAGTCCCTTGGCACCGTTCTCCGACAGCTTGCGGATAATATACAGCTTGCGTTCAAACGCGAGCTCATCGAACACATCGCTGGACGCGCCAACAAACAATTGGCGAACGAAAGGCTCCGCCGATTTGGCCGAATTGCCCAGCTTCGCGTTATTCGTAGGCACTGTGCGCCAGCCGAGAAAATGCTGTCCCGACTCGTGCACAACCTGCTCGATCAGCCGCTCACAGGCGATGCGAGCTTCGGCGTCCTGCGGCAGAAATACCATGCCGACGCCGTACCGTCCCGGTGCCGGCAGGCGAATGCCTTCCTCTACACAGGCATTGGCAAAATATTTGTGCGGAATTTGCAGCAAAATGCCCGCGCCGTCCCCGGTATTATGCTCGCCCTGACCGCCGCGATGGTCTAAATTGCAAAGTACAGTAAGCGCCTGGGCAACGATGTCATGAGAAGGCTGCCCCTTGATATGAGCGACAAAGCCAATCCCGCATGCGTCGTGCTCGAATTGAGGATCGTATAGACCCTGTTTGACAGGTAATCCAGTTCTGTTCATGCCTGCGCAACCTTTCTTTCTGAAAATTTGGGGATGCTTCTGTTCATAAACATGTCAAAGAGGTGAAGCTTTACAGGGATGAAGTTATGCAATTAAAAAAAGCCACAGCGCCCTTCGACAAATTGTGACAAATCTATGAACCTCTGTAGATAATATGTTTTATATTACCATCTGATTCGTATTATAGCAATTTAATAATTAGATTTTTCTGAAAGATTCATATAGTCATTTTGTGATGTTTAATGTAAGGTATCTAGCTATAAAAGTAGAGGCTTATAGCAGAATTTGTTGCTTTTTGACGTTTTGTTACATCCATGTGCAGACACAAGACCAGACGGAATCAAACCGGACCGAGGAGCCGCTGCGCAGCTTTGAACCCCTACATACTGGAAGAAAAAGGCGCCCCCTAGGCCAAAAAGCGCCCTATACCAACCCTGGTTCTTGTGCTATGATAAACATCGTTATTTTCGACATGAGTGCGGAGCGTCTGACTTTTCTTCCGAAATCATGTCAAACATCGACGAACGAGGGTGTATGTCTTGGCACAGCTGTATTTTCGTTATGGAGCAATGAACAGCGGCAAATCGATCGAAATTTTGAAGGTCGCGCATAATTATGAAGAGCAGAACAAGTCCGTTTTGATTTTCACCTCCGCCCTGGATAATCGGGACGAGGTCGGCTATGTATCCTCCCGGATCGGGCTGCGGCGCGAAGCGATTCCGATTCATGATGACACCGATATTTTCACCATTGTGCAACAGCAGAAGCCTCCGGTGTCCTGTGTACTGGTCGACGAAGTGCAATTTTTGAAAAAAGATCAGATCCTTCAGCTCACCCGCATTGTCGATACGCTGAACATACCGGTGATGGGCTTCGGACTCAAGAACGATTTTCAAAACGAGCTGTTTGAGGGCAGTAAGCAGATGCTGCTCTATGCGGATAAAATCGAGGAAATGAAGACGATCTGCTGGTTCTGCGAGCGGAAAGCGACGATGAATCTGCGTGTGGATGAATCGGGAAAGCCGATCTATACCGGGGAGCAAATTCAAATCGGCGGCAACGATTCGTACTATCCGGTCTGCCGGAAGTGCCACGCCAATCCTAAGCTATAATGATATATTTCAACGAAAAAAGGCCGGTTCAACTCGAACCAGCTTTTTTTGCTTTTGGATGAAGACCGCAGACTAGAGCAACGCGGATTCCCCTCCGGCTTTCTGTTCATACTATTGGATGTTGCGAGAGAAACAAAGGAGGCTGACCACCTTTTGTCCAGACAAATTGAGCTGCAAGACGATACGCTCGTCATCCGCTTCACCGGCTTAACCGGCGTCGCCGCCCTCAAGCATCAGCTTGAAATTCCATACAGCGCCATCCAAAAGGTATCGATCGAGGATATTGAAATGCCGCTGTTCACGTTCCGCATCGGCACCTCGGGCTTCGGCATTCGGGAGGGACGGTTTCTCGTGGACGGACGCTGGTGCTTCCTCTCCTATGAGAACAACGAGCACGTGATCGTCCTCGAGCTGGAGGAGCATGAATATTGGAAGGTGATTTTTCAGGCGGATGATCCCGAGAGCGTAGTGCAATCGATTAAGGAAAAAAGCTCCCAGTTGAGCCGCACCTAAGCTGCTGTGGGAAAAAGGGCCTTTACTAGTCTTGAAGTGGCCGGTGAAAGCCCTTTTTATTTGCAAATTTAGTGATGCTGCTCGGCGAATACGGCAGGCTTGCCGGTCAGCGTTGCTTCAAACATATCGATAATGGCGAGGAACCGTTCCGCCTCCCGGAACACGTGGTCTGCGAGCAGCGGGTGGATGATGCTTTTGATTTTACAGGCGTCGATCAGGTCTTTCGCGGCTTTCTTGAAATCACGAAGCGATTTGACGGACACCCGGTTTTGATCGAGGAACTGCGTAAGGATCGGACCGGTTTGCGACTGCGGCCGCATCGAATCGAGATCTCTTGCTTGGAACAGCAGCTGATCAAAATCGTGGCTGAAATCATTGGCCTGCTGCACCAGCTTGCGTTCGGACGGATCCAGCAGATGGCTGATGAATTTGGCATGGTCGGCCATAATGCGCAGGAAGAAGACGTTTTCATCAATGATTGCATCCTGCACCGGCTCCAGCTTGCCTTCATTCAGCTCGATGAGCCGATTGCGGAAATAGTTCGCTTCCCGGCTGGTATGATCGACGAGCAGCGGGAAGTTATTGGCCCCCGGCAGCTGGCACGTCAGGATCAAGCCCAGCAGCTTGCGTTTAAACGCCCAAATATAGCTGGCAGCTGTACTGACCTCGACGTTGAATTGCCGGATCGTTTGGGCATCCGTGTTCACCGTGAAGGCATGCGCACGCTGTTCAATGCCCTCGAACAGCTTATAATAATAGTTCGCCTCATTAATTAATTGCGTATCCTCACATCGAAAACCCAGTTTCAGAAATAAGGAATGCTCCTTCATAATCCTTGACCAAAACCGGATTTCATCCAGCGACCTGACGACAAATACCTCTGGCATTGGTTGTTACCTCCTAAGTATGGCTGGGCTCAAGCTCCATACAGGATATGCCAGAGGGGGATATGGGTGTATGTCTAGATCTATTTCATTCTAAAGCACTAGATAGCTTAGATAGCCCAGTTGCCATTGCGGAAAATCGGTTCCCGCTTGCCGTCCTGCGTCACGCCGTCGATGTTCATGTCCGCCGAGCCGATCATAAAGTCCACGTGTGTCAAGCTCTTGTTCACGCCGCGCTCCGCCAGCTCCTCATCCGACATCTCCGTGCCTCCCTCGATATTGACCGAATACGCCTGCCCGAACGCCAAGTGGCAGGAGGCATTCTCATCGAACAAGGTGTTGTAGAACACCACATTGGAGTTGGAGATCGGCGAATCGAACGGAACAAGCGCGACCTCACCCAATCGGCGTGCGCCCTCATCCGTATTCAGCAGCCGCTCCAGCGCCTCGTAGCCCTCCTCCGCGGAAAAATCAACCGCCACGCCGTCCTTAAACGTAATCGAGAAGTTGTTGATGATCTGACCGCTGTAGTTCAGCGGCTTCGTGCTGCGCACGGTCCCGTTCACGCCATCCTTATGCGGCATCGTGAACACTTCCTCTGTCGGCATGTTCGGGTTGAACAGATCTCCCTTGGCATTCGCCTTGGCGCCGCCAAGCCATACATGCTTCTCCGGCAGCTGCACTGTAAGGTCGGTGCCCTCCGCTGTGTAATGAAGCTCTTTATACCGTTTATTATTCAGCAGCTCAACGGTTTGCGCAAGCTTCGCGTTATGCTCCTTCCAAGCGGCGATCGGGTCTTCGCGGTCAATGCGGGTCGCATCGATAATGCGCTCCCACAGCGCTTGTACCGCCTCTTCCTGAGAGCGGTCAGGGAATACCTTGGCAGCCCACTCGTTCGTGGCATAAGAGATCAACGTCCATGAATTTTTATGGGACATCAGATAGCTGCGGTATTTGCTGAGCGCCGTGGCGCTGGTTTTGTTCGCTGTAGCGATGCGAGCCGATTCGACGCCCTGCAGGAGGTCGGGATTCGGAGAGTAGATTGAAATGAAGCATGCGCCATTCTCGCACAGCTCCTCCATGCCCTTCGCCCGCCACATCGGGTACTCGCTGAACGCCTCCATCGGCGCTTTTTTATATTTAATCCGCGTGCACTCGTCGTCGTTCCACTCAATATGTACGTTTTTTGCACCGACATCGTACGCCTTCGCCGCGATTTGGCGCACGAGATCCGCCGCCGAAATCGGTGCCGTGACGAACACAGTCTGTCCCTCTTGCACATTGACACCGACCTGAATGGCCAGCGCCGCGTAGTTTTCCAATTGCTCCACCGTTGGATACATGGGTTCCCTCCGTTACCTGTATGGATTGTTTTCTTTTTCATTATATGAGGTTATCGATGCAAAATACAAAAAGAAACCAGCCGCAGGCGACTGGTCAAGTGGATGGGTCAGGATTGCTTACGGTTTTTGGAGCCTGCAACCTCGGAGTCCTGATTGTTGCCCGGCTGATTTTTTTTGCCATTGTTATTCGCGTTGTCTCTGGACATGGCTTATGCCTCCTTCCAAGTCGGAATCAAGGCATAGTCTGTCCGGTTTAGGGTTGTCTAATGCAGGCTGCAGCCATTATTGGACCGGCTTCAGCTCCGTCCGAGTCTCCTGCAGCACTTCGGACAGCGCCGAGATGAATAGGCGGTTCTCCTCCTCGGTTCCTACGGTCACCCGAACGCACTGCGGCAGGCCCCAGATGGCGCCGTACCGGACGATGATGCCTTTGCGCATCAGGCGCTCGTAGATTTGCTGCGCACCGCTCCCGAGCTCGACCAGCACGAAGTTGCTCATGCTCTCCGTATAGGAAAGTCCCAGTGTGTCCAGCGCCTGATACAGCCACTGCCTCCCCTCCGTATTTACCCTCCGCGAGGCCTCGATATGAGCCCGGTCCGTGATCGCGCCGCTAGCAGCCACCTGGGCCAGCGCGTTGACGTTGAACGGCTCCTTCACCTGCAAAATGCTGCGAATGACCGCCTCCGACGCCGCACCGAAACCGACGCGAATGCCGGCTAGGCCGAAAATTTTGGAGAACGTCTGGACCACGAGAATCGGATAGCCGCTGCGCACGAATTCCATACCGTCCGTATAATCGTTGGCGGTCGCATAGTGACTGTAGGCCGCGTCATAGACGACCAGCACGCGTGAAGGCAAGGCTTCCAGCAGCCTCAGCAGCTCGTTACGCGGCAGGTACGTGCCCGTCGGATTGTTCGGCGAGCAGATGCACACGAACTTCGTTCGCTCGGTCACCGCTTCCAAGAGGGTGTCAATGTTGTAGCGGAAGCCCTCCTCAAAAGGCACGCTAACGGTGACCGCTCCCATAAGCGAGGCTCCGAATTCGTACTCGCTAAACGTAGGCGTAGGCGCCACGATCTCGTCGCCCTCTTCCAGAAACGCTTCCGACATCAGCGTCAACAGCTCGTCCCCGCCATTGGTGACGATCAGCTGCTCCGGCGACAGCTCCAGCTGCTCGGCCAGTGCCTGCCTTAATCGGACAGCACCCGCATCCGGGTACCGGTGCACTTCGCCCAAGAAGCGCTGCACCGCCTCTACCGCCTTGGGCGACGCGCCCAGCGGATTCTCGTTGGAGGCCAGCTTGATGACCCGGTCCAGCCCCAGCTCCGCCTGCACCTCCCAGATCGGCTTACCCGGCGAATATGGCTTCATCTGCTTCAGTGCCTGACGTGCTTCCACCGGCTCTTGCCCTTTAGCTTGCTCTTGTTTGTTGGATGGATGGATTGATTTTGATTCGCTCATGGTAACAGCTCCTTGGTAGTGTGATAGATGACTTTTGCAGAACGGTTCTTTATCGCGATAACCAAATAGTACATTAACGCATTACCAAAGTAAAGTAAAATGAAATAGCTCGCCTGCATCCACACCTCTAGAGGCTTTATTACATATGCTGAAGTATCAGAACAAGCAAGGTAGGCGGTTCGCATGCTAACGCGGAATCAATGGTACAAGCTTCTCGTGCTGGTCTATTTGATTGGCTGGTTCGTCGGGTCGTTCTGGCTCATCGGAATGATCAAAAGCGGTACGGTCAAGTATTGGTGGGGCGTAGAGCTCTCTGTCGTGGAGGAATACGCTTATTACGCGCTGGCCGGAGCCATCGGGGGCACGCTGTATGCGCTGCGGCTGTTTCACGAATATTACGATAACATCACCGAACGGTGGGTCGTATGGTACCTCCTGCGCCCGATCAAATGCGCCGGGGTCGCCGTCGTCACGATTATCCTGTTTCACAGCGGTATTATGCTGCTGCAAACCGCCGACACCCCGGAGGCCAAAATGGGCATTGCCTTCCTCGTCGGCTTCGGCTACGGGAAGGTGCTCGACAAGCTGCGTGCCTTGACGGAGACGCTGTTTAACGGCAACGGGAAATATGGCGCAAACGGCACAAACGGCGGAACTGACGGCAATGGAGGGAATGGCGGGAACGGAGGCAATAATGGTAACGGCGGGAACGGGAGTAATGGAAGTAACGGCAGTCCGAGCGGAAATGGAAATCCTCCGGAAAAAGACGGGACGAATTAAGCGAATGCTGCGCTGAGCCGCTTAAAGGGACGGCGGCTCAGCGAACCACAGGTGCTTGTAGTCCACCCACCCCACGGAATTGATCGCGACTCCACGGAGTCCCGGTGGGAAGGATGCGGATTGACGCCAGCGATACCACAAAATGACGGCATATGACAGCAGCACCAAACGCTCCGCTTGTCGCAGCAGGGCTAGCCTATCGCTGCGCTGAGGCTGCGATGGTAGATCAGCCAGCAGACGCTTCAATGCCTCTTCTCGCTCAGGCGGCAGGCAGCGTCTAATTAAGCTGCTTGAGTTGGCTAGAAGCGTCAACAAAGTCCACTCCTCATCCTCCTCCACCGGCAGTTCCTGTAACAACAAATCCGCTTCCTCCCAGACGCGTCCATTCGCCATATGCTCGAAAGGGACAAGCCCGATTTCGAGCGTACTCCCCAGCTCCGCCATCCTTACTCGCAGCCTCTCTGCATCCCACTCATGCCCCCCTCCGAGGCTTCCGCCTCATGCAGCTGCCGGATGACCTCATACAGTAAATGGCGCAGCTGCGAATTACGCATGGGACCGGGCTTGCGGGTATTGAGCAGAACGTATTGGGCAACGGCTCAAGGGACAAGGGGATGCGGAAACGCAGGCGTTCGTGCGACAAAAAGGGTGATAGAGGAACCACGCGTTCCTTTATCACCCCTTATTTGTATTGATTCAACCTTAGCGAGAGCCCTAGCTTCCGCTAAACGTTACACCCGTTTCACCATCTCATGAATCGTGCTGAGCGGCAGACCCGTGTGTGCGCACAGCTCCATCACCGTGGCCTGGGGATGCTCCCGCAGGTAGCTTTTGACTCGATGCGATTGCTCGATTCGCCCCCGGAGACAGTCACTGCACAACACCTCGGCGCTCCCGAGCTGCAGTTTGCCGCAGCCTCTGCAATTGACCAAGCTCATCCCTGACCCTCCCTTGCCCGTTCCCAAGCTCATGTTGCTATACTGCTTCGAAACGGTGAGGTCGGTTCAGGGGGTAGCACGCAAGGCCGTTTGGATTATTTTTCTTCAGTGGCCGCTGGGGCTGCTCGAGGTGTCGGAGCCGGACGGCGCAGCATTTTCCCGCGGCACGAAAAAAGAGAGGGTTGCCCCTCTCTTTGCTTTAAGCAAGCGCCGGTTCTTGCTCTCTCACCTTCATTGTCGATAAATACGCAAGCTCTGGGATGGAGAAAAACTCAGCCAGCTTGCGCAGTCGGCTATATATCGTTCGCAAAAGGACCGAATCCATATCCGTAATCATGCTTTCATTGGCGATGAAATCCTGGTTGGACACTTTGATCAGATGATTGCTGTTTC
Source organism: Paenibacillus cremeus (assembly GCF_007786445.1). GTDB lineage: Bacteria > Bacillota > Bacilli > Paenibacillales > NBRC-103111 > Paenibacillus_G > Paenibacillus_G cremeus. The sequence goes on from NZ_VNJI01000023.1 coordinate 45,975, forward strand.
GCAGATTGACGGAAGTCGGCCGATTTGGTTGATACCCGTGATGGATGTTGTAATTCGTTTGGTTCACGGCTTTTTGAAACAGCTCCGCGCAGCGTTTGGAAATGGAATACTTTCTGTGCGAGCCATAGCCGTCCGCGATCGTAAGCATACGATTATCGGCATCCAGCGAATCCTTCTTCAGATGCACCAGATCTTGAATCTCAAGGCCTTCCATAATTAAACGTATAATGACGGCATCCTGAGGATTAGTGCATTGGCTTTCGACGAATGTGAATTTTTCGAATAACATGTTCTTCACGTATACGGTAACATCCCTTCATGGTGGAATAATGTAGGAACCCCTAACCCTTGTTCATTCTACATGAAAATGGAAATTCGGTATACGGGTGAAAAATAAGAAGTTTTGTCGTATTTTCGCATACTTTTCGCGGATTTCGACGAAGGCCTTATGGGAAGCGCTTACCCTTGTTTTGGCTTGCCTGAGCGGTTTAAAAATGCAAAAACGTCCGGTGTCGGACGTTCTTCTCCAGCGTTACATTTGGCGTCTAATCCTACTCCATACCTAGTCCAAAAGGACTCCCTTGTCGAGATTTCGCAGGTACTCAAACATCAAGTGAAGCTGCTTCTCCGTATTGCGCTCCACCGATAAAGGAGGCAGATCATCTTCAGCGAAAAAGCCTACCTCGCTCGTTTCCACTCCGCCAAGCGCCGATCCTCCGACGATGCGGCATAATATGAACAGCTTGTACACGTGGTATGGACTGGGCGGGTGATCGTGAAATTTTTTGTCCAGGACGGCCAGCAGCTTCACTGCTTCCACTTCGAAGCCCGCTTCCTCCCGCACCTCCTTCACCGCGATCTCCGAAGGGGAGTACCCGATATCGGCCCAGCCGCCCGGCAGCGCCCAAGCGCCATCAGCCTTCTCCCTGACCAATAAAATGTGGTTGTTCTGGAATACAACTCCGCGAACATCCACCTTCGGTGTAGCGTAACCCGTCTCATTGGCAAACGCCATTCGGATGACGTCTTCGCCCGCCAGCGTATACTGCTCCATGATCTCCACGCTGATCTCGCGGAGTGCCTCGTACCGCTCCCGATCGTACACATCCTTTACGTACGTCAGTCCGGTCTGGGCAATCGCTTGCAGCTGCTTGGCCCAATCGAGCCACCGGTGCGGTGCCCCGTCCCCTTGCGCAAGTATAAGCTGCACGAACGATTCCACGTCCGTAAAAACGCGCTCCGGCGCCACTGCGAAAATGGAGCTTTGATGCGTCGGCAGCCAGTGTGCCCCAAAGGTCCGCACCTCGGCGGCTTGGCCTGCGGCAATATCGGCGCTGCTGTCCCCGATAAACACAGCTTCTTCCGGTCGGACACCCAGCTTCGCCAGTGCTCTAAGAAGGCCCTCCGGGTGCGGTTTAGGCGACACCACATCGTCTCCCGTCACCACCACATCAAAATAAGGGGACAGCTGCAGTGCCTCCGCGGAGATTTGGAACGCCTCTCGGCTTTTTCCGGTGATGATGCCCAGCTTCAAATTCGCTGCACGCAGCTCGTCCAGCATTTCGTGGATGGCCGGTACGGCGTGCACATGCTGGCTGTGCCCTTCCCCATACAACCGATAATACATTCGAATCGCTTCCTCGACCTGCTCCTGGTTGTTCAAATGTCCCCGAATGATCCCGTCTTCCGTCGGCCCGAACCTCGCCACCAGCTCCTCCGTCGACAGCTCCCTGCGGTCATACTGCCGGAACACCGACTGAAAGGCAAGAAAAGACAACGGCAGCGTATCGGCCAGTGTCCCATCAAAATCAAACAGCACCGCTTTGATCGTCACGTCTTTGGCCCTCCCCGATTTCATCCATGTCCGCGACTGTCTTTTACACGTCAGCCGCATCCTCCGCATCCCACTCCCGGTAAAACTGCTCCAAAAACAGCTCCATATAGCGATGTCGTTCCTCCGCAACCGCGCGGGCGGCGTTCGTGTTCATAAGATCCTTGAGCTTCAGCAGCTTCTCGTAAAAATGATTGATCGCCGTTCCCCCCTCGCTGCGGTACTGCTCGACGGTCATCTGCTCCCGAGGCGGCAGCTCCGGATTGTGCATGAGTCGGCCCTTCCAGCCTCCATAGGCAAAGGTGCGGCCAATACCGATCGCTCCGATCGCGTCCAAGCGGTCAGCGTCCTGCACCACTCGTCCCTCCAGCGTGCTCATCGGCTTCCCTTGTCCACCTGAAAAGGACATAGTCGAGATGATGTCCATAATATGCGTACGATCCTCTTGTGTCACCCGGGCTTGCTCCAGCCAAGTCTCCACCTTCTGAAGTCCCGCTTCCTTGCTGGGATTCAGCTTCTCGTCCGCAATATCATGCAGAAGTGCCGCCAGCTCGCACACGTACAGATCGGCCTCTTCCCCGGCGGCAAGCCGCTTCGCCATCTTCGTCACCCGTGCAATGTGCCACCAATCGTGGCCGCTGCTGTCGCGCTCCAGCTCTTTCCTAACCCATTGTCTCGCTTGCTCTAAAATGGCCTCTCGGCTCGTTTCGTTCATGTGGTTTAATCTCCTCCTCCGCCGCCGCCATCCCCGCCTCCGCTGTCGCCGCCCGAGCTTCCCCCGTCACTGCCGCCGCTGTGACCGCCCGAATCGGAATGGCTGTGCCCGTGATGCCCGCTGTCATTGGAATGATGATGATGGCCGTGATGATTGTGATGATGATGATGATGATGATGATGAGATCGCTCATGCGAGTCACCATCGCTGTTCCATAAAAATGTGGAGCCGTTATCCCCATGCGCATGTCTGTTTCCGGGCCGGGTATGCCGGGCATGCCGTGAAGACGAATCGCCCCTAATTACCCGTGTGATCGTACTAACAACGACGAGCACCACCACGATCATGACCATGACCATAAAAATCGTTGAAATTGGCATAGACTCCACTCCAATTATCTGGATATTTTTGGATGTCACAGCTGATTTTATTTTACTATGCTCCGGCTTGGGAAAGCAAAGAAAAACCGTAGCTGCTCCCTCATTCCCAGCCCATTTATGGTACGATAGGGAAATCCGACGAGAGGGAGGGACTTATTCATGTCATCCATTTCATCCAAGCCGCAGCTCGTTCTGGATATCGGCGGCGTATTACTCACGAACTTCTCCCCCCGCTTCTGGCAGCAGGCGGCCGCTCAAGCCGAACTTGCGCCGGAAGCCCTGCAATTGCGGTATAAACAAGAGGTGCGGGACAAGCTCTGGCCGGGATCGATGCCGGAGGCCGATTTTTGGCGCTGGCTGGGCGAGCAGGCCCCTGCGATGGGAGAAGCCCTCGCTCGCCGGCTGCTGCAGGACAACCTCAAGCCACTGCCCGCGCTGGACCTTCTTGCCGGCTGGAGCCAGGTCGCAGATATTCATCTGCTCAGCAACCACCTTTCAGCGTGGGTCGCTCCAGGGCTTGCTTCGGTTCAAGCGTATTTGCGCAGCATCACCCTTTCGAGTCAAGTCGGCTGCTGCAAGCCGCACCCGGGCATTTTCGAGGCGGCGGCCGCCCAGCTGCAAGGGAACGGGAATGGGGTCATCCTGTTTGTCGACGATCAGGAGAAAAATCTCCAGCAGGCCGCCCGGCTCGGCTGGGACACCCTGCTCGCAGACCCGCAAGGGGAATGGACCGATCAGGTCATCTCCCGTTTAGAAGGTTCATCGTAATTAAAACAAGCTCAAGCGAATTGGATAATCCATCGCTTGAGCTTGTTTGTTTGGTTTAAGCTTCACCGCCGAAGGCTTCCACTTCGGCGAGGGTCGGCAGCGCGGGAATCGCGCCCCGCCGGGTCGTGGTGATCGCCCCGACCCGATTGGCGAAGGCGAACAGCCCGCGCACGGTTGCTTCATCGGCGAGGCACTCGGCGAGCCGAGTCGGGGTGATGCCGCGCTGCACGAGCCCATGCAGCATCGCACCTACGAAGCTGTCGCCCGCACCCGTCGTGTCCACAGCCTGTACCGGCACTCCCGATACAGTGATGGACACGACCTCGCCGGCACGGCTCGACGTCACGACGCGGCAGCCCTCGCTGCCCAGCGTGACGACGAGCGCCTGCGTGCCGCGCGCCAGCAGACGCCGCTCCGCCTCGGCGGCGTCGTCGGTTTCGGCGAGGAAGCGCAGCTCCTCCTCGCCCACCTTCACCACATCGGCCGCCCCGATGTGGGCCAGGGCTTCCCGACGCATGGTGTCCGCGTCGGGCCAAAGCGCCGGCCGCAGGTTGGGGTCATAGGACACGAGGCCTCCGGCCTCCCGTGTCCTGCGGGCCCCTTCCAGCGTGGCCGAACGGCTCGGCTCGGCGATCAGCGACACCGAGCCAAAGTGATACACCGCCGCGTCTGCGAACCACGCGGCGTCGAGCTCCTGCGCCTCCAGCAGCATGTCCGCCGCCGGCGCGCGGTAAAACAAAAAGTCCCGCTCGCCATCCTCGCGGAGCGAAACAAAGGCCAGGCCCGTCTGCGCCGTGTCCGTCACGGCAAGCCGAGCCTCCACCCCCGCGGCCTCCAGCGTGCCGCGCAAAAACTGCCCGAACGCGTCGCGTCCGACCTTCCCGATGAACCGGGAAGCGCCGCCCAGCTTCGCGACCGCAGCCGCCACATTGGCCGGCGCGCCGCCCGCCGCCTTCCGAAAGGCCGCGACGTCGCTCAGCGGCTGCCCGCTGACCTCCGGCACAAAATCAATCAACAGCTCGCCCAAACAGACGATGTACCGTTTTGCTTGCGATATCGATGTCATACGAAGCACACTCCCAGATAGAATCCCTTACTCATATTTCGCCCCGGCAGTCGAGCCGTCCGGATAGACGATGTACGTATAAATACTGCGCGAACCGTCCGCGCCTTTCTTCACATACCAGAGATCATACCGGTCCACCAGACCGCCGGGCGACCATTTGATGAAGAGCTGGGCGTCGAGGTCCCCTTTGTCCAGCCCGGTCGTATCGGCCGTCAAGCCGCCCGATTGATAGCCGGCTTTCGCACCCAAATCGTAGCGCCACACCTGCTGCCGTGAGCTGTCCAGATAGGTGAGCGATGTCGGATCGCCGAGCACCTTCCTGACGTCCTTCCCCTCCATGCCCCGCTCCAGCCGGTACATCACGGCCCACACCTTGCGCTCCGCATCGCTCCCCGTCTTAGGCTCGGAGACGACGGTGATCGTGTTCGTGTCCTTATCGAAGGCGGCTCCCGCCCCCAGATTGTCGGCCATGAACCGGACCGGCACATACGTGTGCCCATCATAATTTAACACGGCAAACCGCGAGCCATACTCCTTGCTTTCTCCATTGAACTGAAATTTAACCGGAAACAACAGCGCTTTAATGTCATCCGCTGCATAGATCGTGGTCGTCGCTGTCAAAGCTGCACCGCAGATCAGACCTAACATAAATTTCTTCATGAAGTCCCTTCTCCTCACCCTTAGGTTCGATATGTCGATGGTCGGGTACTTCTATTATACAAGGGTTTGTCCGCTTGGGTCTAAAAAACTTCATGCCGTGAATGATTTTATGCCTTAAATTTGGAAATTTCACTCCGTCGGCCGTCGGCCCACGGATACGCCCAGCGTTCACGCGGTGTCGCGAATGCCGGCCGGAGCGCGATAAACCAAACGGGGAGATAAAGGAACACATCGTTCCTCTATCCCCCCGCTCTATTTTTACCGCTCCACCGCTTCCGCGAGGAAATCGACCAGATGCATCGCTTCCATCTCGCCACTCTTGCCGTGACGGTGCACGCCCCACTTCATCTGCAGCAGACAGCCCGGATTCGCGGTCAGAATCACCTGCGCCCGCGTTTTCTCCACGTGCTCCATCTTATGATCGAGCACATCGGTCGACATCTCCGGCTGCGTCAGGTTGTAGATGCCCGCCGAGCCGCAGCAGCGGTCTGCGCCTTGCAGCTCCTGCAGCTTCACGCCAGGCATTTGCGCAATCAGCTGACGCGGCGGCGAGGACACGCGCATCACGTTGCGCAGATGGCACGAGTCCTGGTACGTCGCCGTGACGTGCGCAGCGCCGCTGTCTTGGCGCAGTGGCAGCGGCCGTCCCTCGATGAGGAGTTCCGACACGTCGCGCACTTGGGCGGCGAATGCCACCGCCGCCGGTTCGCCATGAAGGAGGTGGTCCACCTCCTTCAAGCTGGCGCCGCAACCGCCGGCATTGCTCACGACGAAGTCGACGTGTGCGCCTGCGAAGGCTGCGATGTTTTGCTCCGCGAGTCGGCGGGCCGAGCCCGTCTCGCCGGCGTGCGCGTGCAAGGCTCCGCAGCAGGTCTGGGAGGTCGGAATGACGACCTCGTAGCCCGCCAAGCGGAGCAGCTTCACCGTGTTCACGTTCGTTTCCGTGAACAGTACATCCATGATGCAGCCGCGGAAGAGGCCGGCCCGGCCGAGGCTCTCGCCGACGGCCGGGATGACCAGCACCGGCTGCCCCGTGCCTTCTGCCTGCTCCCAGCGCGCAGGCAAACCATGCTTCTCCCAGCGGCGGATGACGCCGTCGCCCGACGCCTCGGGGAGAATCGCTTCCATCTCCCGCATATGCTGCGGGAACAGCTTCATCACGCCCACCGCGTGCGCCAGCTTCTGCAGGCCACCCGCCTGGTACGCCTTGAGCAGGCTGCCCACCAGACGCATCCGGCCGTGGTTCGGAAACAGCTGCTCCATGAACAGACGGCGAATCCGCTTCACCGGCCACGAATATTCGGCCACCGAGGCGATCGATTCGCGGGTCTGCTCAATCAGCTGGCCGTACTTCACGTCCGAAGGACAGGCCGGCTCACAGGCGCGGCAGCCGAGGCAGAGATCCATCTGCGATTGAAATAGCGCATCCGGCTCCATTTTGCCATCGTAGACCGCCTTCATGAGCGCAATTCTTCCGCGCGGCGAAGCCGCCTCCAGCCCTGTCTCCTGGAACGTCGGACAGGCCGTCTGGCAAAAGCCGCAGCGCATACAGTTCGTCAGCTGATCGGTATCAAGATTCAGCTTCAAGTGCTCCGCCAGCTGTTTAGGATTCGCTACCGCCATGCTACACGCCCTCCTTCTCGCCAGCCGCCGCAGAAGCTTCGGCCGCGCCAGCTTCTTCCGGCTGCTTGAATACGATCCGTTTCTTTGTCTCCGCAAACAGCTTGCCTGGATTCAGCAGCCCATCCGGATCGAACGCAGCTTTAAGCCGCTTCATAATGTCGATGCCCGTAGCACCGACCTTCCACTCCAGATAAGGCGCCTTCACATGCCCAACGCCGTGCTCACCGGTAATCGTCCCGCCGAGCTTGATCGCTGCATCAAAAATGTCCGCAAACGCCTGCTCCACGCGATGAATTTCTTCCTCGTCCCGGGCGTCGGTCATCGCCGTCGGGTGCAGGTTGCCGTCGCCGGCATGCCCAAACGTACAAATCTGCACGTTATACTTGGCCGCAATGCGCTGCACCTCCAGCACCATGTCCGCCAGCTTCGACCGCGGCACCGTGGCGTCCTCGAGAATCGTCGTCGGCCGCAGACGGGACAGCGCCGCCAGCGCGTTCCGCCGCGCTTCCATCACCTTCGCGCCTTCCTCCGGCGTGGCCGCCACCTTCACCTGAATCGCGCCAGCCTGCAGGCACACCTGCTCGATCAGCTTCAAATCCTTCTCAACCTGCGCCTCATCCCCGTCCTGCTCAATCGCGAGAATCGCTTCCGCCTCGACCGGCAGCCCGATTTTTGCGAAGGCTTCTACAACCTTGATGGTCGCTTGATCCATAAACTCGAGCGTACAGGGCGTAATCCGGTTCGCAATAATTTGCGATACCGCTCGAGCCGACGCAGGCAGGTCGCTGAAAATCGCCAGCATCGCGCGACGGTACGCCGGCTTCGGCACCAGCTTCACCGTCGCTTCGGTCATCACAGCGAGCGTCCCGCCGGAGCCCACGAGCAGACGAGTCAGATCATAGCCGGCCACATCCTTCACCAGCTTGCCCCCGGTGCGAATAATGTCCCCGTTCGCCAGCACCGCTTCCAGGCCGATTACGTAATCCTTGGTCGTGCCGTACTTCAGTCCGCGCAGTCCGCCCGCACCCAGCGCAATATTGCCGCCCATCGTGCAAATGATCATGCTGCTCGGATCCGGAGGGTAGAACAGCCCGGTATCCTCCACCGCCATATGAAACTGCTTCGTGTTCAGCCCCGTCTGGAACGTGGCCGTCAAATTGTCCTGATCAATCTCGATCAGGCGATTCATCCGCGTCATCACGAGCACGATCCCGCCATGCAGCGGCACGACGCCAGCGCACAGATTACTGCCCGCTCCCCGAGTGACAACGGGAATTTTGTGCTTGGCGCAAACCTTCATAATCGCCGATACTTCTTCTGTTGACGAAGGAAAAATAACCCCGTCCGGCATCGATTGATACAGCGGCGTGGCATCATAGCTGTAGGATACTAAAGATTCGGTATCGTCACGGAACCATTTGGCTCCAACAATGGCAATCAGTTCTTCGCGTATGGATGGTGATAACAAGCGAAACGCCTCCCTCTTGGTAATCAGGTCATCTGATGACTTTATTATAGCATAGCCCCATTTTTAGCGTCTACCAATTAAAAGGCTTCCATCCGCCCGATTCTCCTGACTCACTGGCTTTCCCTGCCAAACATGGTACAATAGCCGTACCATTACAAAGGCAAAGGCTTGGGATTGGAGACCCGCTCATGATTCGAAAAGCATACGAAGTGATCGCCGACACGCTGCGCGATCAAATCATCCAAGGCGAATGGGCGGTGGGCTCGCGGCTGCCGTCCGTCGAACAGCTGGCTGTTCTGCACGGCGTGGGCCGATCTACGATCCGCGAAGCGCTGATGTCCTTGAAAGCGCACGGCTGGGTGGATGTCAAGCATGGGGGAGGCACGTTCGTGCTCAAGAAGCACGACACGCTGCATATCGCGGCGCCGGAGATCGGCAATGTGCAGCAGCTGAAGCAGTGGCTTGAGCTGCGGTATATTCTGGAGACGGAGAGTGCGGCAATGGCCGCGGTACGAAAGTCGGAGGAGCAGCTGCAAGTCATGAAGGGGATTTTGGAAATGACCGCCGAGCACGAGGAAGAAGCGTTGGAAGCAAGCGATGTCCGGTTTCACCTGGCCGTGGCGAACGCCTCCGGAAATGCGCTGCTGGAGCGGATGCTGGAATCGCTGTTTCTGACGATGGGCCCTGCGATCCGGGAGAGCCGCCGCTTATGGCTGTTCGCGGAGCAGAGCGAAGCCGCCCGCTTGTCCGAGGAGCACTTGGCGATTGTGGAGGCGATCAGCGTAGGCGATGCTGCGCTGGCAAAGACCCGCATGGCCGCCCATCTTCGCAAGGTAGAGCAGGTACTGGACAAGCTCCAGCTATAGGAGGGAAAGGCTGGATGAAGTCGGCCCAACAAGATTAGTTGCAACGATTACATCAGGCTCAGCGATGTCAATTGTCAACCATTAATTTACTGGATGCCGCCCCTCTTCAGCCATTCGCACTCGTCCGCACAAGAGCAGAGCGCCTTTTTCACCGAGCACCAGGAGCGTTTAGCATAGAAGATCGGTACCTCCTGCTCCTTGGCCTGCTGCTTGATTACCTTGGTCAAATTATGGTTCACAAAATCCGTGAGCACCAGCACGGCGTCGACTTTGTCGGGAATCCCCTTCTTCGTCATCTGACATTTCCGCCCGGATAAATGGACGACATCATCAAACCCGAGATCCGCCAAATGGTCCGGGATATTCCCCAAATGATCTGCACCAACGATCAACAGCGACGCCATTGCTTCAACACCTCTTCACCAAAATGGATTATGTATAACGATAATGATTCTCAACTAATTAAATGATAATGGTTATCATTATCAAAGTCAACTGTTTCCTCCTGCTTCATTATTTTTCCAAAAACCTAATCACAATCCGCCCCCGTTCAACGCTTTTCCAACGCGAAAAACCCTATGATCCGAGGCTTGCTTCCTCACAACCATAGGGCTTTCTTTTACATCACCTGAATCACTTCGGCACTCCTTTAATGAATCCCCACCGCGTACTCCGTCCCGCAAGGCCCGCCATCGTGATTGTCCTCCATCCCCTGCACCACAGCACCGTCGGCATGATACATCGGCTTGTAATGACCTGAGATCTTCGTCGCCGATGCGTTCGCATAGTGACAAATAAATGCGCGTCGGAATCGGTCCGCCGACGTGTTCGGATACGAGCCGTGAATAGCACTTCCGTTAAAGAACAGCACATCGCCCGCTTCCATGATCACAGGTACTGCCTGCAGACCTTCTGGGACATCGACCTCTTCGCGTGTAAAGGATACCGCCGGATCGGCACGGTGCGGGCACTGAATGTCCAGCATATTGGATTTCGGCACCACGAACAGGCCGCCGTTCTCCTCATCGGCCCCATCCACCGCCGTCCAAGCGGCAATACACGTCCCCGGCTCCACCTTCAGATAAAAGTTGTCCTGATGCAGCGCCTGTCCTTTGGCACCCGGCGGCTTGAAGTAGAACATGCTCTGCGCCGCCAGCGGCTCCTCCCCATACAGATCGGCCAAGATGTTCATCACACGCGGATCAATCATATACTGCATGGACAAGTCATCAAACCGGTGCGGATGCATGATGCGCGGATACTGCTTCAGAATGTCTCCATTCGCTTCTTCCGCTGTCAGGGGATGAAAGTATCCTTTGATCGGTCCAGCCGCATGCATCTGCATAAAATGATTCCGCAGCTGCTCCACTTCCTCCTTGAACAACCCTTTCGCCACATAAAATCCTTCTTCACGAAACTGCTGTATTTCTTCCTTCGTCAGTACGCCGCCCAGCGGTCTAGTAATCATTCCCGTTCCTCCTCGATTCCTCTTGATATAGCTGATCTCTTGCCCTTATTATAAAATGAAACTATAGCGAGGGGGAATGAATAGAGTGGCTGAAAACCATAACAATCCTGCTTCCAATCCGGTGTATTCTTCACCTGGCATTTTGGTCGCCGGCCATTTCAACGAGCCCTTCGGATACGCCACGGTTCGGCCCAGGGGCACCCGAGACTGGCTGCTGACCTTTACGATTTCCGGGCAGGGCGAGTACCGCTTGGACGGCCGCACGATCACGTGCCGCGAGGGGGATGTCATTGTACTTCCGCCGGGAACCCCGCATCATTATTACACCCCCGAGGGGTATCGCTGGGAGTTTTACTGGGTCCATTTCATTCCGGAGCCGGAGTGGTCCGACCTGCTGCGAACACCTTCCGGCAGTGAGTCTACGCACCCTCTGCTGCAATTTCAGGTCGAGCACAAATTAACCTTTGAGCGCATCTTAACCGCTTTTCAGCGGCTGCTTCAATACAGCTTGGATAAGGCATCGGACTACTTCCAGCGCCGTCTGACGCTGGGCGCGATGGAAGAAATCCTCTTGCTCCTTGCCCGCATGAGCCAGCAGCCTGTCCATATGGACCCCCGGATCGAGGAGGTTTTGCAGTATTTGAGCTCACATTTGAAAGAGACGCACACCATCGAGTCCCTCGCCCGACGCGTGCTGCTATCGCCCTCCCGCCTGTCACATTTGTTTCGCGAGCAGACCGGCGATGCCGTAATGGATACGCTGCTTCAGCTTCGTTTGCGCCATGCCGCACGGCTGCTGGAGCATACGACGCTGCTCGTGGCGGAAGTGGCGGAGGAGGTCGGGTTCCGCAGCCCGTTTTATTTTACCAAGCAATTCACCGCCGCCTTCGGAGACAACCCGACCACCTACCGCTCGAAGCGCGAGCCGAGCAAATGAATTTGAAATGAAAAAACGGCCGTCCGTATCGGACAGCCGTTCCTTCCAGCCTTGACATCTTAGATGCAGAAAAAGCCTGCGCAAAGTACAATCACCAAGAGGATATACAGTACCAAAATTACACCAGTCGAGGTAAAACCGCCTCCATAGCCGCCCATTTCATTCACTCCCTCTTTAATATTAAGCAGTGGCTGCTGTCCTCCGCTTCTGTAACAGTATATGACCGAGACGAAGTACGGTATGGACATCTGACCAGAAGGGCGAAATTTTTCGGCGGAATCGTCCTTTTCGACAAAACATGGTACAATAATAAGAATACGCAATTTGATGAGGTGATGAGGGTGACACATAATTTTGACCGCGAAATCAATCGGCGGAATACGAATTCTTACAAGTGGGACCAATCCGAGAAGCTGTTCGGCAGCAGTGACATTGTACCTTTGTGGGTCGCAGATATGGACTTTGAAGGTCCGCCCGCCGTCAAGGCGGCGCTGGAAAAACGCGCTTCCCTAGGAGTTTACGGTTATACGATTAAATCCGAGGATTATTATAAGGCGATTACCAGCTGGTTCCAGCGGCGCCACCACTGGACGATCCAACCGGAGTGGATTTCCGATTCCCCGGGCATCGTCACCTCGCTGAGCTTAGCGGTGGATTTGTTCAGCGAGCCGGGCAGCCAGGTCATTTTGCAATCGCCGGTGTATTATCCGTTCTACGATGTGATCAAGGATAACGGCCGCGTCGTCGCGAAAAATCCGCTGCTGCTGCAGAACGGACGCTACGAGATGGACTATGCTCATCTAGAGGAGCTCATGCAAGGCGGGGCGAAGCTGCTGCTGCTGTGCAACCCGCACAATCCGGGCGGTCGCGTCTGGACGCGTGAGGATCTGGAGCGCCTTGGCGAGCTGATCTTGAAGCACGGCGTAACGGTCATTTCCGATGAGATTCATTGCGATATGACGTTCGAAGGTCATCCTTATACGCCATTCGCCTCGTTATCTAAGGAGATTGCGAACCTGACGGTAACGCTGCTTGCTCCAAGCAAAACGTTCAACATGCCAAGCCTTCACGCTTCGTTTGCCGTCAGCTCGAACCCTGAGTTCAAGCGGACGTTCGATAAGCGCCTCAAAACGCTGTCCCTGCACATGACGAACTTCTTCGTTCCGTGCGCGGTGGAAGCGGCCTTTAACGAAGGCGACGCATGGCTGGACGAGCTGATTCCGTACATTTACGGGAATATGGAGTATGCCAGCAATTACTTAAGCGAGCATTTGCCGGAAGTGAAGCCGATGCGTCCGGAAGGAACGTACCTGCTGTGGATCGACTGCCGCGGTCTAGGCCTCGATGTGAAACAGCTCAAGGCGCTCATGTTCGAGCAAGCGAAGGTCGCCTTCAGCGAAGGCTCGGTGTTCGGTACGGAGGCGCAGGGTTACCTGCGGATCAACCTCGCCTGCACGCGAAGGACGCTACAGGACGCGCTGGAGAAGTTTTGCCGGGCGGCAGCGGCCGTTCGTCAGGGACAAGTGTAAGTAATTAACGTTATGGAGGGATTCGCTCAATTGAGGAGCGGGTCCCTTTTTTTTATTTGGCTAATGATTCATAGAATGAACGTTTAGGAATGATTACTTCTAATCTGTGGAACGATAGTGTCCGTAAGGCTGCGATCTGAAGTGAAGTGACGAAGCAAAATCGAGAGGGTAATGTACATGCCGACAAAGTCAAATCCCGTATCCCAAAACCAACCGCCGCCGGACGCCCAGTCCTTCAGCGAATCCGACGAGTTCGAGCATGAACGCAATGAGGTAGCGGAAGCGCAAAAGCAAATGGCGTCACAGGAAACCACTGGCGTTTTGGATCAATCATAAGGAGGAGCACAAAATGGCCGAGCACATCAAACCGAATGGATCTCAAGAGGCGGCGCCGCCGTCGGATGATCCGAAGAAGCAGGGCCGATCCGCTGCAAAGAAGAAGTCGAAGTAATAAAAACAGCCTGCACCGACGAATTTTCATTCGTTGGTGCAGGCTGTTTTTATGTTATGCAGTAACGGCTTAGTAGCGCGCTACCATCATTTTTTTGCGGGTGTAGAACTCTACGCCGTCTTTGCCGTTGGCATGCAGATCGCCGTAGAACGACTTCTTGTAGCCGGAGAACGGGAAGAACGCCATCGGTGCCGGTACGCCGACGTTAATTCCGAGCATCCCCGCATCGATATTTTCGCGGTAGTGGCGAATCGCCTTCGCACTGTCCGTGAACAAAACGCCGCCGTTGGCAAACTCGGAGCGGTTGGCGATTTCGATCGCTTCGTCGAGCGTTTCTACGCGAACGACCGACAGAACCGGTGCGAAAATTTCGTCCTTCCAAATTTTCATGCCCTCTTTTACGTTATCGAAGATCGTCGGGCCGACAAAGTATCCGCAGCCGCCCGCCGCTTCTACTTGGCGTCCGTCCAGCAGCAGCTGCGCGCCTTCCTGCTCGCCCGCTTCGATGTAGCTAAGCGTACGTGCTTTGGCCGAATCCCGGATCACTGGACCCAAGAATACGCCCTCGTCCAAGCCGTTGCCGATCGAGATGGCTTTCGCCGCCTCCGTGAGGCGTGCAACCAGCTCGTCAGCCACGTTGCCGACGGCCACGACAACGGAGGTCGCCATACAGCGCTCGCCTGCGGAGCCGAAGGACGCGTTGATGATTTCTTTGACCGCGAGATCAAGGTTCGCATCCGGCATGACGATGGAATGGTTCTTCGCGCCAGCCAGCGCTTGTACCCGTTTGCCATGAGCTGCTGCGGTTTTGTAAACGTACTCCGCCACCGGCTGGGAGCCAACGAAGGAGATAGCAGCTACATCCGGGCTTTCGAGCAAGCCGTTCACCACGTCATGCGCGCCATGGACGATGTTCAGTACGCCAGCCGGCAAGCCGGCTTCGGTGAACAGCTCCGCCAGACGGCAAGCCAGCACCGGTGTACGCTCAGACGGCTTGAGCACGAACGTGTTGCCGCAAGCGATCGCCAGCGGGTACATCCAGCACGGCACCATCATCGGGAAGTTGAACGGCGTAATGCCGCCAACCACGCCGACCGGATAGCGGTGGAAGTTCGATTCGATGCCTGTCGCGATGTCCGGCAGCGTGCTGCCCATCATCAACGTTGGTGCACCTGCGGCGAACTCTACGCACTCGATCCCGCGCTGTACTTCACCGTACGCTTCGCCGAGGCTTTTGCCGTTTTCTTGCGTGACCAGCTTCGCCAGCTCGTCCCAATGCTCCACCAGCAGCTGCTGGTATTTGAACAAAATTCTAGCTCGGCGAGGTACCGCCACTTGCTTCCACTGCGCGAAAGCCGCTTTCGCTGCTGCCACCGCGTTGTTTACGTCTTCCTTCGAGGAGAGCGGCACGATGGCCAGCGTTTCCCCTGTTGCAGGGTTGGGAACCGCTTCGGTACGACCGGAGGTCGCTTCTACCCATTCTCCCCCGATATAGTTTCTCAAGGTTTGTGGACCCGTCATGTTTATCGCTCCTTAGAAGCCTAGAATGGAAAACTTATTTTTCGCCGTTTCGAATACCGCCTGCATCGGCGCTTGGAATAGCGCAATGCGGTCGAATTCCTTCGGTTTGCTCTCGATTTCCGCACGCAGCGAGGCGCCAAACGCCATCCGCAGCGCGGTTCCGATGTTGATTTTCGCTACGCGATACGTGGTCAGCTTGCGCAGCTGATCATCCGGCACGCCGCTGGAGCCGTGGATGACAAGCGGAATGCTGACACGGTCTTGAATGCGCTGCAGCAGGTCAAAGTCGATGCTCGCCGCCTGCTCCTCCATCCGGTGCACGGTGCCTACCGAGATGGCCACCGCGTCAATGCCCGTTTCACGGACGAAGATCTCCACTTCCTCCGGATCGGACAGCATGTGCTTCATCTGGATCGATGGATCGCTGTAGCCGACCGAGCCGATTTCGGCTTCGATGGAAACGCCATGCTTGTGCGCATAATCGGCGATTTCCTTCGTGCGGCGAATGTTCTCTTCCAGCGGCAGCTGGGAGCCGTCGTACATGACGGAGCTGAAGCCGTGCTCGATCGCTTCGATGCAGGACTCCAGGTTTTTTCCGTGATCCAAATGAACGCAGACCGGTACGGACGCTTGCTTCGCAGCTTGCACCATCAGCGGCGCCAGGAACGGAGTCGGCATGTGCTTGACCGCCACTAGGTTAGCAGCCAGAATGACCGGCGCTTTCATCGCTTCCGCAGCCTGCACCACCGGGAGAATGTCTTCGTAACCGAATATGTTGAAGGCCGGCACCGCGTAATGCTTATCTGCCGCTTGATCGGCCATTTCCTTTAACGTGACTAGCATAGTTTCCCTCTCCCTTACAATCCTAGTCTATTTGTAGCTATCGATGTGCTCTTGAATTTGCTCTGCCGTCGGCATCGCATCCGAGCAGCTGTGGCTCTGCACGACGATCGATGCGGAGGCCGCGCCAAACTCTTGGCAGCGATCAATATTCCAGCCCTGCATCATGCCGTAAATAAACGCACCTGCGAACGAATCGCCCGCTCCGAACGTTTTTACCACATTTCTCGCTGGGAAGATCTTGCCTTTGAAGCTTTGTCCATCCTTGGTAAAAGCAATCGAACCATCGCCGCCGTGCTTCACGAGCACGATCTTCGCTTGATGCGCGAGCCAGCGGTCCGCCGTTTTGCGATCATCCTTCTCCAGAGGACCGAAAGGAGCCTCGAGCAGGTCGAATTCTTCGCGGCCGCCGAGAATGACATCGCTTTTCTCAGCGATCAGGCTGCAGTAGATGCCGACTTCGTCTTTCGATGTCCAAGTCCATGGACGATAGTCGATGTCGAAGAACACGACGACCTTGTGCTTGCGCGCCAGCTCGACCGCTTTGAACACCGCTTCACGGGATGGGCTCTTGGCCAGCGCCGTACCGGAGATCATGATCGCCTTCGCATTGCGGATGTACTCCTCGCTCACGTCACCCGTCTCCAGCTTCAGGTCCGCCACGTTGTCGCGGTACATTAGAATACTGCAATCTGTCGGCGACTTGATTTCGGTAAACGCCAGACCCGTTACGCTGCCCGACTTGTCCGTAATGACGCTGGACGTATCGATACCTTTTTCTGTGAGGTAATGCGTGATAAAACGGCCGTGCTGGTCGTCGGACACGCGTCCGATGAAGCCAGCTTTCAAACCGAGCTGGGCGATCGCAATCGTGATGTTAGCCGGGGAGCCCCCGACATATTTGGTGAACGTCCGGGTTTCTTCCATGGGACGGTGAATTTCATTCGCGTTCAAATCAATGCACAGACGGCCCAAGCCGATAAAATCCATAGGGCGGTCCTGCTCAAAGGTAATCAAGCTCATAGGTTCGAATCCTCCTCGAATTTGAAATGGAGCTTACTTCGTCCACTCTTTAAAAATCCACTCGTGATCCGGATCGTTGTAGAACTTCCAGGTGCGCACCGGTCCGGCCATCACGTTCAAGTAGTACACATCGTAGCCTGGAGGCGCCGATACCGGATGGTAGCCTTCCGGCACGAGGACAGCCTCGCCGTTGCGAACGGCTAACGTCTCATCCAGCGTCCGGTCGTCGTTGTACACGCGCTGAATCGCAAATCCGTGCTCCGGCTGGACTTTATGGTAATAGGTTTCTTCCAAGTAGGATTCCACCGGCAGGTTGTTCTTGTCATGCTTATGCGGCGGGTAGCTGGACCAATGGCCGTTCGGGGTAAACACTTCCACCACGAGCAGGCTGTCTGCTGGCTGATTTTCCGGCAAAATGTTATGAATGTACCGCTCGGCATTGCCTTTACCGCGCACTTCCGGGGTGATCTCGGACGGTGCGATCAGGCGTGCAGGATACGTTCCCTTGCCAGGCGCTTTGCACACCGCCACTTCCACATCAGTTACAGCTTCCAGCACGTAGTGGTCCGCGTTCGGGACGTAAACGGAATACGGAGGCTTTTGCTCGAACACGCTCATCCGCTCGCCGATCCGCTCCCATTTTTCCTTCGCTGTGGCAACGTTCGCCAGTCCCGAGATCAGCACCAGACATACTTCCTCCGACCCGGTCTCGCGAGTCAGCGTTTGGCCGGTTTGCAGGCGATACACTTCAAAGCCGACGTAGTCCCAGCCTGCCGATTGAGGCGTAATGCTCAGCACTTGGCCGTCCGCATTCGGTACGGAAGCGCTAGGCACGATCAGGTTCGATTTGGCCATGATGAAGCTCAGCTCCTTTTAATTGATCTCGTGCAGCTTGACCGGACGGCCTTCGAGCATCGATTTCTTCGCCGCAAAAGCAATCCGCTCCGCCTGCAGCGCATCGAACCCGTCGACCGGCACTTGATTGCTGCCTGTCAGGATGCATTCGATAAATTGACGTGTCTCATCGATATACGATTCATGGTAGCGTTCCAGGAAAAAGAATTTCGGATTATCGCGGTACACCGAATCCTTCGTGCTGATTTCAGCCGTGTTCGGGTAGTCGTTGTTTACGGCAACACTGCCTTCGGAGCCAAACACTTCTACGCGTTGATCGTAGCCATACACCGCTTTGCGGCTGTTGTCGATGACGCCCATTGCGCCGTTCTCGAAGCGCAGCGAGATGATCGCCGTGTCGATGTCGCCGAGCTCGCCGATGACCGGATCGACCAGTACCGCGCCTTGCGCGTACACTTCCGTCACTTCGCTGCCGGACAGGTAGCGGGCCATATCGAAGTCGTGAATCGCCATGTCCATGAACAGGCCGCCGGATACTTTGATGTAGTCCGGGTTCGGCGGAGCCGGGTCGCGGGACGTAATCTTGATCAGATGCGCATCGCCGATTTTGCCCGTTTGGACGAGCTCGCGCACACGCTTGAAGTTATGGTCGAAACGGCGGTTGAAGCCGGTTTGGAGCACTACGCCTGCTGCCTTTACGGCTTCCAGCGCCCCCATCGTTTGACGGTAATCCAGACTGATCGGCTTTTCGCAAAAAATGTGCTTGCCCGCTTGAGCCGCTTCCGTAATGAACGGCACGTGCGTATTCGTCGAGGAGCAAATGAACACCGCTTGAATGGATGGATCTTCGATGATGTCTTTATAATTTTGCGTCACGTTGGAGATGCCGAGGCGGGTCGCCCAGCCTTGCAGCTCTTCCGTTACGAACATGTCCGAGATCGTTTGCACATGAACCTGAGCGTTTCTGCTCAAGTGCTCCGCGTGAAGTCTGCCGATTCTTCCCGCGCCGATGATGCCGACATTCAACTTTTCCATGGATTCCACTACCTCACCTTTTGATAAAATAAATGATTATGCCGAAACCTCATCAAGGTAAACTTTTGCTTTACGTGCATACTCTACCGGATTGGCGATGGTTGGATCCTGCTCTGCCTCGACGATCATCCAGCCTTCGTAGCCGCGCGCCTTCAGCTCGGCAAAGATTGGAACAAAGTCGATGCATCCGTCGCCTGGAACGGTGAACACGCCTTTGCGAACGGCGTCCCGGAAGCGGTAGCCTTCCGCGCGTTTTTCATCCAGCACCGCTTGGCGGATATCCTTCAGATGAATGTAAGCGATGCGGTCGTAGTAGGTTTGGAGCAGCTCGAGCGGATCACTGCCACCGAAGTACGCGTGGCCAGTATCGTACAGCATGTGGACCAGCTCCGGATCGGTAGACTTCATGAGGCGATCGATTTCTTCGCGGCTCTCCACGACCGTCTCGCCGTGATAGTGATAGACGAGCTTCATGCCCAGCTCTTTGCAATAGCTGCCCGCTTGATGCAGACCGTCGACCATGTGCTTCCATTGCTCATCGGTCAGCGGCTCGACGCGGACGGAGTTTTTGGTCAAGTCCTCGAAGGCATTGCCCGTTTCGCAGGTAACAACGTACTTGCAGCCCATGGCGTTGAGAAAGTCCGCATGCTCGCGAAACGCTTGCAGCTCTTCTTCGCGCTTGGACGGATCGCTGAAGTGTACCGATTTCCATTGCGAGGTGAGCACCATGCTTTTGCTGCTCATGAGCTGCTTCAGCTGCTCGACATCGCGAGGGAACTTGCGGCAAAATTCCGTGCCTTCAAAGCCCAGGCTGGACATATCCGTGAGCACTTCTTCCGCCGTGTAGTTGTCTCCCATCTCCAAAATGTCTTCGTTGACCCAGTTAATCGCGGAAATCCCGAAATGTACGTTCTTCATTGGATGGTTGGCCTCCGTTTAGTATGGTTTCGCTGTACGCAGCTTGCTTTGCAGCTGTTCGTAGGAGCGGTTGACTTTATCGGACTCGGCGACTGCCGCCACGCCTACGTGCCACCAGGAATCGTAGCCGTCGGTGTTCGTGCCTGGCAGTACCTTGATATCAATCAATGTTGTGACCGTCTCTTGCTTCGCCTTCGCGAGTGCTTCCTGCAGCTCCGCTACCGTATGAACGGTGTACGCTTTGGCCCCCATGCTGCGGGCATGTGCTGCAAAATCAATCGGCATGAAGCCGCCGGACAGCTGGTTCGTCGCTTCCGCGCGGGAGCGGAACTCGTTGCCGAAGCCTTCGCTGCCGTGGCCCCGCTGCAGGTTGTGGATGCATTGGAAGCCATGGTTGTCGAGCAGGAGCACTGTCATTTTGCTGCCTTCCTGGAGGCTCGTGACCAGCTCGGAGTGGAGCATCAGGTAACTGCCGTCGCCGACCAGCGCGTACACCACGCGATCCGGCTCCGCCAGACTGACGCCGAACGCGCCGGATACTTCATAGCCCATGCAGGAGAAGCCGTATTCCAGATGGTAGGTCTTCGGCTGCGTCACGCGCCATACGCGGTGCAGATCGCCAGGCATGCTGCCTGCCGCGCACACGATGACATCGCGCTCGCCGATGAAGCCGTTGATCTCGCCCAGTACGCGAGTTTGCGCCAAGCCTTGCTCTGCCTCGATCGAATACAAGCGGTCCACTTCGGCATCCCATTCCTGTTTCAGCGCGCCCAGCTCTTCTGCCGTGTACGCCGTCGTATAGCCGCCAGCTTGCTTCAACGCTACCGACAGAGCTGTAATCGCTTCCTTCGCGTCCGCTACGAGCGAAGCGCCGTCCATCTTGTAAGCGTCCAGCTGGCTGACGTTGATGTTGATGAACTCGACGTCCGGGTTGCGGAAGGCGGTCTTGGAAGCGGTTGAAAAGTCCTGCAAGCGCGTGCCTACCGCGATAATGACATCGGCTTCCGCTGCCAAGCGGTTCGCAGGAAACGTCCCTGTAACGCCCACGCCGCCAAAGCCGAGCGGATGCTTCCAGGAGATGGCGCTTTTGCCCGCTTGCGTTTCTACGACCGGAATGTTGAATTCTTCAGCGAATTGTTTTACTTCCTCCGTCGCTAGGGAGTAATGTACACCGCCGCCTGCAATGAGGAGCGGTCTTTTCTTGCCGCGCAGCAGCTCGGTTACACGGCTCAGTGCCGCTGTAGCCACTGGCTTGCGGTCCAAATGGTGCACCCGCTTCGCGAGGAACGACTCCGGATAATCATACGCTTCGCACTGGACATCCTGTGGCAGACACAGCGTCACCGCTCCTGTCTCTGCTGGATCCGTCAGCACACGCATTGCGTTGATGGCGGCCGTCATCAGCTGCTCCGGACGATTGATCCGATCCCAATACTTGCTGACCGGCTTGAACGCATCGTTCGCTGTCATCGTGTAATCCATCGGGTATTCCACCTGCTGAAGCACCGGGTCCGGCTGGCGGCTGGCGAAGATGTCGCCTGGCAAGAGCAGCAGCGGAATGCGGTTCACGGTTGCCACACCGGCCGCCGTCACCATGTTCAAAGCGCCTGGTCCGATCGACGAGGTGCAGGCGAACATTTCGAGCCTGTTCTTTTGCTTCGCATACGCGATGGCCGCATGTGCCATACCTTGCTCGTTTTTGCCTTGGATAAAATGAATTTCGTCCTTATATTGCTCCAGCGCCTGCCCCAGCCCCGTCACGTTGCCGTGTCCGAAGATGCCCATCACGCCTTTGAAGCATTTGTGCTCGACACCGTCGATCTCGATGTATTGGTTATTCAAAAATTGCAGTAATGCTTGAGCCATTGTTAAGCGAATCGTAGTCATGGGTAACATTTGCTCCTCTCAATTCGGAGTTTCTTGGTTAAGCGCTTTCCCTTTAGTTTAAATGTAATGCACGCAGAGTCCCTTTGTCAATGTGCAATTCTAGGATTTTAGCCTTTGATCCAGCTTGAAAATGTATGAATAAAAAAAAGCCCTGCAGCTGCTGTCGAAGAGGGCAGTGGTCTACAGGGCCTTAACTTGATAAACATTTCATGCTGTTAACAATCAACGACCTGACTCACTGAGCAGGAGCACACGAGCTGCGTACGACCAGCTGCGGCATGAGCAAGACGCGCTGCTTAAGCGCTTTCTCGCCCTTGATCTCTTCCACTAGCAGATCGACCACTTGTCGGCCGATATCCTGAATCGGCTGCGCAATGGTCGTCAGCGGAGGGTCGACGATCGTCGCCAGCACCGTGTTGTCGAAGCCGATCACGGACAGCTCCTTTGGCACCTGCAGCCCGTGCTGCCGCGCCGATTGAATCGCACCGATGGCGAGCACATCGTTGCAGGCGAACACCGCGGTCGGCTTGTGGTCCTGCTCGAGCAGCCGATCCATCGCCGCCTTGCCGCTTTCCACCGCGAAGCCGCCGACTACGATCAGTGCTTCATCCGGCTCCACCTTCGCGTCCAGCATCGCCTGGCGACAGCCGCGCACCCGCTCCCGGCTGCTCATCTCGCTCATATCCTCGGCGATCATGGCGATTCGCCGGTGGCCGAGCTCGATCAGATGGCTGCCCGCCTGGTAGCCGCCCAAGAAATCGTCGACCATCACCGTGTCGACGGCGAGCGTCGGCATCTCCCTGGCAATCATCGCAATCGGAATCTGATGCTGAATGAGCCGCTTGAGGAACTGGTCCTTCTGGGTCCGTGAAGCGATGATAATGCCGTCCACCCGCTTCTGGGTCAGCAGCGAGAAATATTTGACTTCCTTCTCGGGATCATTGTCCGTGCTGCAAATAAACACATTAAACCCGTACTCATGCCCCCGGTCCTCCACCGCCCGAGCAATCTCCGCAAAAAACGGATTCGCCAAATCCGGGATCGTCAGTCCAATGGTGAACGTGCTCTTCCCTGTCAAAGCGGAAGCCACCATGCTGGGCTTATATTTTAACTCCTCCATCACATCCAGGACATGCTTTCTCGTTTTGTCGCTGATCCGCCCTGTCCCGTTGATGACCTTGGATACTGTGGCGATGGACACGCCTGCCGCTTCGGCTACATCGTAGATCGTCGGCTTCATCCGGTACTCCTTCCTAGCTTCAAGCAAATATGATACCTAATCATACGCTATCGGGATTAGAAATGTAAACCGGAAGGTTTCCGCAGCCGCAGCGTATGAATGCCAAACGCTTCCGTTTGGAAGCGCACCGCTTTCCCCTCGCCCCTAGCATTCGGCATCAACTGCAGCCGCTCGCCGTCATACTCCAGCAAATCGGTCAGCACCACCTCACTCACGAGCTCGGAGAAGACTACACTAACCTCTCTTGCCTCGCCGAGCCAATCGCGCAGCCGCAGGATAAAGCCGTCGCCGTCCTCCGCCGGCTTGAGGCATGTCACAGCCAAACCGTGCAAGCCCTGCGGCAGCAGCTCCAGTCTTCCGGCCTCAACCCGCGAAGAATCCGACTTCATCGCCCGTGGTTGAGCTACCGTTTCCTGCGCCTTTTGCCATACAGCGCCTTCCCGCCAGTCTCCTGCATGCGGAATCAGTCGGTAGCGATACTTTAATTCCCCGCCGACCCACTGCGGGAAGTTGGTGCCCCACCAGTTGTTGAACAGGTTGAAGTTCAGTTCGGGCTTTTCCGGCTTGTAATCCGGCTCGAAATCCCACATGCCGTTGCGACCGATGAACAATAGCGGCGAATCAAGCGGGACAACCGCCATTCCTGCACGTCCGTCGGAGACATCGACGAAGCTTTCCACGCAATGCAGCAGTGTGCTGGACGAACGGACAATATCCGTGCACGGGTCGATGACGCTGCCCATTTTGTTAATCCGGTAGCTAGGATTCTCGATCTGCAGAGGGAACAAAATGTGCCCGGACTCCGCCAGCGGCGTCGCCTCCTTGCCACGCAAGCGCCACTCCATATCAACGTGAGGCTGTTCGTTCAACACGAAACTCCAGCCGATCTCAGCTGCGTTGCCGTACTCTGCCACTGACTTCAAATCACTTGCTGCTGTGCATTCCACCCGGACGGAGCCCGGCTCCCGAACGATGCGCAGATCTTTGAGCACGGTGCTGTACGACTCCCGCTTCTGCCGCTCAGGGTAGTCTTTCTTCCCAAAATCGTGCACGCCCCAGTCATGGAACCGATAAGCATACTTTTTCATATATCGGGTAATATCATCGGCGGAATACACGTTGTACTCGAAGCGCCCGAAGCCTTCCGCATGAGGCTCCACCCACTCTTTGTCCAACCGCTTGTCGTACAAGCTGGTGATCCAACCGGTCTCCCGGCTGATCCGCACGATGAGATGCCCGTTCTCCAGTACCGCTTCCTTCTCGGTCAGGCTAGCCCCAAGTGTACTCGAACCCGCCGTCTCCGACGCCTCTCCAGCAGCCTCCGCATCCGCGGCAGCCCAAACCAGCTTCTTATAGCCCAACGCAGGAATCCGCTTCACTTCCACCCGAACGCCGCCGTCCTCACCAGGCACGGTGAGCAGCCGCTCGCCGCTTTCACCATCTACCAGCACGCCGCCAGCTGCCGGTACATCCTCGGGCGCTACCGTCACCCAAGCATCTCGGCTCCAGCCGAGATAGTTATATACGCGAAGCTGCTTCTCCACTCCGCTTCCCAGTACCTCCAGCGCAGCTTCAAGCGAGCGTTCCGCCTGGTTCAAGTAATCGATCTGCTCCTGCCAGGATTGCTCCATCCGCTGGTAGCGCTCGCTTTGGCGATCCTTCAAGAACGCCTTCTTGTCGTAAGACTTCCGCGGGAACAGAAACGTCTTGCAGTCCATCCCCCACGTGTGCTCGCCAAACAAAAGGGTATGCTCATAGCTGTCGTCAATGTGCTGCTTCATCAGCCCCATGTCCGCAGAAGCATCTGCAGCCTTTTCTCCACCAAGCAAGTCGAGCGACATAGCGCTCTCCGCCACCGTGATGCGGTCGCGCAGCTCGCGCACCCGCGATACTTCCCGCGGCGCTGTTCCGACCCCGTGAATCCAGGAGTCGGCCAAATCGCCGCGAATGACCGGCAGCTCCGGATTGCGCGACAAGAAATCCTCCGCGAAGTCCGTCAAGCTTCCAATGTGCAGCTCGGCCTTCAGCCCTTTTTCCGCGATCTCCGCTTTCATATCGTCGATGATCGACGGCTTGTGCGGCCCGTGATTGTCGCTGGTCGACGTAAGCGCGAGCCACACCGGGAACTCCCAGTCCTCCGGAGGCGTCAGCCCCGTGCCGTATTCGCCCTTGGAGTAGAACGTGAGCAGCCGCTCGCCGTCCGGTCCTTCCCAGAAGAAGGCCGGCGGTACATCCGGCGGCGTCGAGAAGCCGTTGCAGCCCAGGTGCAAGAACTGCACGCCTGCTTTTTTCAAAATCGACGGCACGATCCACGTATGCCCCGGCACGTCGGTCATTTTCGCATCCTTCGGCCGGTAGCCGAACTGCTCGGACAACCCGCGGGACACGTACATCCCCCGGATCCACTCCTCCATCCCGCAAAACTCCGTATGCGTCGTGAAAGGCAGCATATGCCAGATCAGCTGGCGGTCCCGCAAAAATTCGAGCGCCTTCTCCTGATCCTGAGGCTCGCTCCCTTGAATGGATTGCAGCAGCGGCCAGGACGACATCGTCCACACATATTTTTCGTGCTCCGCGTTGCCGCTCGTTTTATCGCAAATTTCAATGACATCCTTCAGCATTTCCGTACGGTACTGCGCTACGACATCAGAAGCGAAGCCTGTGAAACCGATATCAAAGTGAGTTTTAAAAACGACGTAAATCTTTTCCAGGCTTGCGCTCATATTATCGTTCCTCGTTCAATTGAATTTTAGAAATGACCGGATAATGGTCCGACGGATACCGGCCCGCGATCATACGCCGTTCCACGACAGTCTCCAATACATCCACTTCCGGCGTGACGAAAATATAATCAATCGGCTCGCCATCGACTAGCCCCTTGAATTCATGCGCGGTATAGCCGATCGGACCGGACAGCGCCGTATATGCATCCTTAAGCCACGTCTTGCGACCAGCAGCCTCGATCTCCCCCCGCAGGAAGCGGATCGGATTCTCATCAGGCCGACTGTTCAAGTCGCCCATCACGATGGCAGGCAGATTAAACTCGCTGCGATGCCGGTTCAGCAAATCCCAGATCATCATCGCGCCGTACTCTCTAGCCTGCTGGCCGATATGATCCAAATGTGTATTATAGACAAAAAACTCGCCCCGACCTTCGCGACAAGCAAACCGGGCCCAAGTACAAATGCGCGGCAGATTGCTGTCCCAGCTCTTGGTAGCAGGCTCCTGCGGCGTCTCGGAGAGCCAAAATTGGCCTTGATCCACGACGACCAGTTCAGCATGCCGGTAAAAAATCGCGCAATGCTCGTTCTCCAATCCGCCCATGCGTCCTTGACCAATCCAGGAGTACGCTTCCAGCCGTTCCTGCAGATCGGTCAGCATCACATGATAGCCTTCCTGCGTCCCGACGACGAGAGGGGCATGCTCCTGAATGAGCTGAGCCGCGCCATCCCGTCGGTTCGTCCAGATGTTATCGCCATCGTTTGGCGTGTTATATCGCAAATTGAATGTCATCAATGTCATGTCCACTGCCATCACCTCATCTGCACGAATTAGTCAAAATAAATCGGGTTGGTCACCGTCGCCAGCAGCATTTTTCCTGCCGCCTCGAATTGTCGCCATACCTCCGCGCGAACAAATCGTTTGCCCGCTGCATTGCAGCGCAGCGTCAGCGCTCCGTCCTCCGTCACCTCAACATCCTGCTCAACTCCGCTGCTGCTGAGGAGCTTCACGCGATCGCCCGCCTTCAAATCATCCGCCTGCAAACGCACCTCACGCGCCAACTCGCCGGCAGGCACACCATCGCCCACCATATAAGAGCCGCAGCTCAAGTCCACAAAAGGACCGTCCGGTGCGTACGTGATCAGCACATGCCCCTGTCCGATGCCATCCAGAATGCCGTCCACCGTCTTCGCCGAAGCATACACCCACGTGCACGGCATCGCATGCTTTACATACGGATCCGGGCGATGCGTATCGCTGCCGCCGATGGCGACCAGTCTTCGACCGCTTACCAGCTGGTCATGCCACCACTGCAGCGCACGCTCGTTCCGTGCCGTGAACGGTCCGTTCCAAATTTCCACCCAGTCGTGATCCACATTGAAGTCCCATTCCCAGGGGCAAAAATCGCAGTGCGGATGGTTAAGGACGATTTTGGCACCATTCTGGCGCGCCTCGGCGAGCTTGGCATTGACATCCTCTTGCCCTTTGACGCGAAAATCCTTAATCGGATCGGCAACCCCAAGGAAGTTGCTATGGCCAAAATTGGTCGTAAACTCCGTCCCCGGAATCATGACGATGCTCGTATTGCGCGGATAAGCGTAGTTTTGGCTGACGGCGTTATGGTCGGTCATGGCGGTGAAGTCGCAGCCCAGCTCCTCCATGATCGCTGCATTTTCCTCCAGTGTAAATTTACCGTCACTGTGCACGCTGTGCATATGCAGGTCGCCCTTCAGCCAGCGCGGCGTATGGTACACGCATTCCACGGTAACCGTTACTGTGCAGCCGGCCTCTGGAATCTTGTAGGCATTGTGCAGCACCGCCCAGTTGCCCGGCGTCAGCTCTCCTGGCAGGTAGCCCGGCGTCGCCTTTTCCCGGCCGATCGTGAACTCCGAGCGTGCGCCCCCGCTCCAGCCTCTCACTCTAGCGGCATCCCTCACGCCAAGGTCAATGACCGCCTTCGGCTCGCCATGTGATTCCACCACGTAGGAGACATGCAGCTCCTCCACGTTCTCCGGCATTTCGAAAGGAACCTCGAGATAGGTGCTTTGCTCCGAATGTGCGATCGTGCGTGTAAGGGTCGTTACCGAACGTACTCGTTCTCCATGATTCATCGGTGGATTCTCCTGTCGTATTTATTCTTTATTGGCTCCAACCATCGTGCCTTTGACAAAATATTTTTGCACAAACGGATAAATGATCATCAGCGGAAGCACCGCAATGACGATACCCGCCATTCGCACGTTCGTCGTCACGATGAAGTTGCTGGACGTCACATCCGAGTCGATAATGAGCGCCTTCAGCGCAATTTGCAGCGTATACTTGGCCTGATTGTTGATGAACAGCAGCGCCGGCGTAAAGTGGTTCCACTTGGAGACGAATTCGAACAAGGTGACCGTAGCGAGCCCTGCTTTAGCCAAAGGCAGGTACATGGTGAAGAAAATCCGCCAATCACCAGCCCCGTCAATCCGTGCCGATTCGCTCATCTCAATGGGCACCGACAAGAAGTAGTTGCGCATGAGAAGAATGCTGAAGCCGCCGATCAAACCGTAATTAATTAACGCCCATAAGGAATTCAGCAGGTGCAGATCCTTGTATACAACATAAAGTGGAATCATAATTGCTTCCGACGGGATAGTCATCGTAATCAAAATAAAGGACAGCATCAGCTTTTTGCCCGGCAGCCCCGGCTGAACCAGCACATAGCCGGCCAATGCGGCTAAAATAACGTGCATTGCTGTGCCTACCAGCGTAACAATCGTATTGTTTTGCACCGGTGTGTAAAGCTGCATCCGGTTCCAAACGGTCGCGAACCCTTCGATACTGAACGGCTCAGGCCAAAGAATGATGCTCGGCTTCATCGAATTTAGGTTGGTGGAGAATGCCAGAGCGAAGGTGTTGACAAAAGGAATGACCATGGTCAAGACCAAGCAAAGCAAGAACAGCACGTTAATGATATCAAAAACCCGGCTTGCGAAACTCTTTTTTTGTAGGCTGGAATTCATATCGGTTGTCTCACCCCTCGTCCAAACGGATTAGCTTCCTAACCGCAAATGTCAAAATGAGCGTCATGATGATCAGAGAAAATCCGGCGGCGGTCGCGAGACCGATTTTAAATTCGATAATCCCCTTTTGGAACGTGTAATACATGACGACATCGACTTTGCTCGCTATCGCGCCGTTACGCATCACGACAATCTGGTCAAAAATACGCAGAATGCCCATCACCATCAGCATGACGACCACCTTCATCGTATTGTATAGCTGTGGAATGGTAATGTAGCGTACGGCCTGCCAGCGGTTGGCCCCGTCAATCGTGGCCGCTTCATACAAGCTGGGATTGATGCCGACAATCGTGGCCAGGTACAAAATGCAGTAGTAGCCCATGTCCTTCCAGACGTTGGAGAGCACGATGACCCAGCGGGCCGAGCTCGAATGCGACATGAACGCAATAGGCTTTTCCATCCCCAATGCGAGCAAAATCTGGTTCACAATCCCTGTATCCGGAGACAGCAGCATAATCCAGATCCCGCCGATAACGACCCACGAAAACAGATGCGGGAAATACACGATCGTTTGCGAAAGCTTCTTAAACCATGCGCTTGCGACTTCGGTTAACGATAAGGCCAAGATGACTGGCATAATGAGACCGAGCAGCAGCACGCCTCCGCTAATGACCAGCGTATTGCCAAACACATCCCAGAACGCGGGGTCTGTGAGCACCATCTTATAATTGTCGAGTCCGACGAATGGCCGGTTTCCGATCAAGCGGTAATTTTGCATACTGATGATTAAACCGCGAATGAGCGGATAGTACGAGAACATACCAAACCAAGCGACAATGGGAATCATCATGAGGTATAAGGACTTATATTTCCAAACGGCTTTCAAGCGGGATTCACATCCTGTCGGTAGGTTTACTAATCGGAAGAGAGGAAGCAGGCTGCCTCCCGCTTCCTCTCCTCCTGATTCATCTTTCGCCAGCTGCAACAGCACCCTATGGGTCCTGTAGGGTCGATTAATCGATCAGCTTTTGCGCCTTCAGCTCGTCACGCATTTTCTTCACGGCATCCGCAGCAGGAAGCTCGCCGGTAATGGCTTTGATGCCGTAGGTGTTGATGATCTTATTGGCATCCGCCCAGTTCGATGGCGTCTGCTCCAGCGTTGCATATTTCACTACGAGCTCCTGCGCTTCTTTCACGCCCGGCAAAAGACCGAACGGATTCGGCACGTTCTTGTTGTACCAGAACGGTGTACCGTGATCCTGCGCATGTGCCTTACCTTGCTCGGTCAGCTCCAGCTTGCCGCCATTGTCTTTATAGTCCACATCTTTGATCCCGATGCTTCCAAGCGTAATTCCGTCCTTGCTGTGCCACCACTCGATGAATTCAAACGCCGTCTTCGGATGCGGAGCGTTCACAGGGATAATCCAAACATCCGGATCTCCGCGGCGGAGCATATATTTGCCATCTGGTCCCGGTACGCCCGGCAAGCCTTTGGCTTGGAATTTCGTGTTCGGGTCTTGCTGCAGACGCGTGCTGTTCAGCGTACCTACCCATGCATCCCAGTACGTGATCATGCCTGCGCGGTCGCCAAGGAACAGGTTGCGCATTTTTCCGGTGTCGTTGTTTACGAAGTCTGGATCAATAATGCCTTCTTTGTACAGCTTGTTCAGCCACTGCCATACCGGAACAGCCGCATCGGTGGCATAAGGAACCACTTTCTTGCCGTCCTGCACGACATAGCGCTGCTTGAGGCCTGCGGCACTGAAGAAGCCTTGCAGCTCATACAGGTCCGGCTTGCCGGAGAAGGTCAGACCGTACGTATCGGCTTTGCCGTTGCCGTCCGGATCTTTCTCTTTGAATGCTTTCAATACGTTGTAATATTCATCCAGGGTATTCGGATCCTTCAGGCCGAGCTTTTGCACCCAGTCTTCACGGATGATCGGCATCGTACCGCCTTGGAATTTCGTAAACACGCCATAAATTTTGCCGTCTTTCGCTTTGACCTGCTCCCACTCACCCGTTGGAAGAACGTTAGGGTCAGAAAGCGTTTTCGAAGCTTTGATTTGAGCATCGAGAGGCTGGAGTACGCCCTGCTCCATCAAGATGTTCATCTTTTCTTTGCTGACCTGCAGCAAGTCGAATTTCTCACCGGAGGAAATCGCCGCAAGCATCTTCTGGTCATAGTCTGCAGACGGCTTTTCCCATTTCACTGTGATGCCGGTCAGACGCTTAACCTCTTGCTCAAACTGCGTGTTCTCTTCCGGCGTTTTGCCGCCGATTACGTTAGCCATTACGCGGAGCGTACGTTCTTCTTTGTTAGCGGTATCGCCTGGCTTGGCCGCTTGATCTTGGGGCTTGCTGCTGTCTCCTCCGCCGCAGCCGGAAAGAGCGCCAACGAGCAGCGTCATGGCTGCCATGGAACTAAGCATTTTTTTGCTCATTTTGTGTTACTCCCCCATCTCGTTCATAGTTGAATTTATTTGGCACGAATCGCGGAACACGAGCTTGCCTTCCACAATTCTATTGCACACAACATCAGGATTTCCCATCATTTCCAACAAAATGCGCGCCGCCTCCGAGCCCAGCGTTTCCACTTCCAGCTCCACGGAGGTCAGCCTCGGCGTGACTTCTTGCGCCAGCGTCGCGTCATTACTGAGCGCGATCACAGACAGATCAGCCGGCACCTCGATCCCAAGCTCTCTCGCTGCCCGCAGCACACCTAATGCAACGCGGTCGGTATCCGCGATTACTGCGGTATACTTCAGCTGCTTGTAGGCTTCCATCATAGCCATGTAACCGTATTCAACCGGGCTCTTATGGAGCTTCCGCGAATAGTTGAGGACATGGTTCTGCTGCCATAAGGCACCGTGAGCTTGAAACGCCTCCGCTAAACCGCTTTCACGATCGACCGCAACCGTCATATCGGCAGCCGAGTTGAGGAATAAGATCGATGAATGACCCTGCTTAAGCAGGTAATCCCCTACCATGAAGCCCACCTGCCGGTTATCATTATCGACAAATGAAACGGTTTCATCTTCGGGATCAGGTCGACCGACTAGGACGAGCGGGATACCCATCTGCTTGAAGCGCTCAATTCGGGGATCCTGCTTCCGCGGGTTCAGCATGATGACGCCATCCACGGGATCCATCGAGAACTGCGTAGGATCGTCGTGCTCTGGCAGCGTATCGAGCAGTACCCGGTAGCCTTGCTGGGAGCATTCCTTCGTCACCCCGTTGATCATCTGAATCTCAAACCCCGACAAATTACTGCTTTTGGATATCGGCATTTTAAGTCCGACGATCATCGTCTTCTTAATCGCTAAGCTTCGTGCAACATGGTTGGGGAAGTATCCCATATCCTTGGCCACATTCAGAACCCGCTCCGTCACTTGCTTACTGATGGGTCTCTTCTTGCTGAATACGCTGGAGACGGTTCCCTTGGAAACCCCGGCGGCTTTCGCAACATCGTCTATCGTAGCCACATGATCTTCCTTCCCATTCAAATGTTTAGCAATCATTAAAGCGGTTTAATGATTCGGCTAATGAAAACCGGTTCTCATTAAACCGGTTTAATTATCTTACAATTCACATTATAGCCGTGATAAACGCACAATTCAATACCTGTTGTGTAAAATGCACGTAAATATTAGGTAAAGCGGTTAACCTTGTGATGTATCAACACATTTTCAAAAATTTTCATGCCATTTTTTACCCGGCTTTCCCAACTTAAACGCCCACCGTGCTGCTTTGCTCTACCGCCCTCGTTTTTCGACTGGCTATGAAAAATCCCGCCATCGACAGCACACTGATCGCAAAGCAGAAGACGAACGCCGACTGAAATCCGAAATGTGCGGCAAACAAGCCTCCCAGCATTCCGCCGATGATTTTACCCATGGTCAGCTGAATCAGCGAATTGAGCATTTGTCCCGTGGCCTTCAGCTCCTTGATGACATGCTGATTGACGTACTCGGCTAAGCACAGATAGAACAAGATATAGGTGCCCCCATGGAGAATCCAGGTGAGCAGCACCGTCGCCGGCGTCAGCGCATAAGCGTACAGCAGCCAGCGCACCGCGTGAACCAGACCCGATACCAGCAAAATATTGCGAATCCCAAATCGCTCATAGATCGGTTTAAAAAAGATCATGAACGGAAATTGGCTGAAGGACCCGATGGCCAGCCCAATCCCGATCAGCTGCATGCTGATACCCTGCTCCTTGCTGTAAATCGCTTGAAACGCCAGAAAGAATCCCATCGTCGTGGCCATGACCAGCGTGTACAAATAAATAATAACGAGCTGCTTATTTTGAAAAATGGCGGCCAGCTTCACTTTGTTTTTCCCGCTTTGATGTCCCTCCACCTTCGGAATACCCAAGGAGAGCAAGAAGCAGCTGAACAGGATTATGGACGTGATTAAAAAAATCGTATGAATATTTCGGGCAAACAACCAGCCTGCCGCGACCGAAATGATGGCATAGCCGACCGATCCGATCGAGCGGATGCGCGTAAATTTCACCACGCCTTTGGAGGACAGCTCCAAGGTAATCGCGTCGCTTAGCGGATTAATGGCGATCTGGAACAGACTGAACAGCGCCATAGCGATGAGCAGCGGCACGAATACGGTTCCGGCCCAAGGGACCAGCCAAACCGTGACGGCGGACATCAGGGTGCAGACGATCAATACGCGGTTTTTATACTTGGCGCGATCGGTCAGAAGTCCCCAGTAGGGCTGAGCGAACAGGCCGACAATCGCCCCAATGGAGGTGAGAATCCCAATCTCCGAGTTGCCGATGCCTACCTCTGTGAAGTACAGCCCGATATACGACGAAAACGCCCCCGTACTCATATAAATAAACGCATAAAATAGGGCTAAAATGATGACATTTTTTTGCATGCTGCGTACTCCGCCTCTCTAAGGATGCCTTCCCTGAAACCGATTTCTTTCTATTATTTCACTCACTGCCCCTAATGCCAAGCGGAGTCTATAGGCCTAAAGCAACGAGAATGCGGCTTTTTCACCTGATTTGGGAGGCAATTCAGCCCTTAGGGTATTTTTTTCCGCCCTGTAACTTTTCGCGGTATCACTGCGTCTAACTAACACGAACAAATCTATCCTCCGAAGGTGGTACCTGCCTATGTTAAAACCAACGAAATCCGCGTTGTGTGCGCTGCTGATCGGTTTATCCATTACTGCTGCGGTTCCCGATCCGGTTGTGCAAGCTGCCCCCTCTTCCGTCTCAGTCAAGGTCGGGTTTCCCGAGTTTCCGGTAGCCGTGAATGGATCGATGATGGATGTGAAGCACAGCGCCTATCCCCTTCTACTATATAAGGACATCACTTATTTTCCGATGACATGGACTAATACTGCAGCGCTGGCCTTAACGGTCGCTTGGGATGCCAAGAACGGTTTATCTCTGCAAAAGAAGGCTGCCTGTGAGCCGCTCCAGCAAGATTTGACGCCGAAGATCAACACCAACGCCGTCAGCCAATATGCGACGCTCGTCCCGTTTCCCGTCCAAGTGAATGGCCGGACCGTCTACAATTCGAAGGAACCGTATCCTGTCCTGCTCTATAAAGACATCACCTACTTCCCGATGACATGGGCTTTTACGCACGATGACTTCGGATGGAACACAAGCTGGGACACCGCTCACGGGTTTGGCATTCAATCGTGTGACGGTGGAGCCGATGCACAGGCTAAGCAAACCGACACGCTCAATCTAGCGAATGGTGGTCAGGTGGCGGTGTCCGGCGATTGGATTTATATGAATCCGACCAGCAGCTACGACGGTCCGAATAAGCTGGTGAAAGTCAATCAAGCCAGCGGCGAAGAAATCAAGCTGTCCGATGACAACGCGAGGTCCATTAACGTAGTGGGCGATTGGGTGTACTACACTGCAGCCGATCCGTCCAAGAGTCGGTTGCTAGGCTTGTATCGGATTAAAACCGACGGTACGCAGCGAGCGCAGGTTTCTTCGGAGCCAACCTCCCAAATTTGGGTGCAGGGTGATTCGATTTATTATATTCATCAAAGCTTTCTGTCTGTGGAGGGCATGACTGGCGGCGGGTATTACAAGATGGATGGCCTTCATACAATGAAGCTGGATGGCACAGGAGATCAGTCGCTGACGAGCAGTGATTATATGCAGCAATTCGTCGTGAGCGGCAATCAGGTTTATTACATCTCTCAGAAGACGTCCGGCGAAAGCCAGTTATACGCGATGAACCTCGATGGCTCCGGGCAGACCCTGCTGCAGACAGGCGCTACCCGTGTGTTTGTAATCGACGGCTGGGTCTATTTTACTCATATTTTCGGCAAGCAGCTGAGCAAAATGAGGCCTGACAGCCAAGCGGTCATCCCGGTGTACACTTCCGATAAGCCGATCGCAACGCTAAGCTATCATGATGGCTGGATTTACACGGTCGCGGGCATGTTCGGCATCATGGGCAGCGCAACGATTGGAAAGCTTCGGGTCGACGGTTCGCAATGGACGGAGCTTATGGGCGCACGTGCAACGTCGCTTTATTTTGCTGGCAATACGCTGTATTATCCACAGGCCTGGATGGGAGACAATCCCTTGAAGCATCAGACGATCGAATGATTAAAAAGGAGGCGGCCGACAAAATCGGCAGCCTCCTTTTTAATTTAACCCATTAACCATTCAGCCTATCTGGTGCTTAATACCGTGAAATATCCGCCTGCTCCAGCCACTCTCCAATGACAGCCATGAGCGGCGCAATCGTGCCTTCCGTGAACGGAGAGCTCAGCCGCGCGACCTCGACCAGCTCAGTGAACGACTTGCTGCCACCCTCCTTGCACAAACGCAGGTAATCCTCCCACGCTTGCCCGGCGTCGGTACGGGATCGTACCCAGAACTGCAGCGCGCAGATTTGTGCCAGCGTGTAGTCGATGTAATAGAACGGCGTACGGAAAATGTGCCGCTGCTGGAACCAATATCCGCCGCGGTTCAGCAGGTCGTTTTCTTCCAGCGCCAAGTCCGGACGGTAGATCCGTTCCAGCTCGCGCCACTTAGCTTTTCGCTCGTTCGGCGTCGCCTCCGGGTGCTCGTACACGAAATGCTGGAACTCATCCACCGCTGTCCCGTACGGGATGAACAGAATGGCATCGCTCAGATGCGCGTATTTGTACTTCTCCGTCTCCTCTTGGAAGAACAGCTCCATCCATGGCCAAGCGATAAATTCCATGCTCATCGAATGTATTTCACAAGCCTCGAGCGTCGGGTGCAAATATTCCGGCACAACGTGATGACGGCTCATGTACTTCTGAAATGCATGCCCCGCTTCATGCGTCAGTACATCAATGTCGCCGTACGTCCCGTTAAAGTTCGAGAAAATAAACGGAGCGTTATGTGTTTTGATATAAGAGCAGTAGCCGCCCACCGCTTTGCCGGCCTTGCTGACTAGATCCATCAGACCCTGCTCCGTCATCATCCGGAAGAAAGCATCCGTCTCCGGAGATAGCTCCGCGTACATCCGTTTTCCGTTCGCAATAATCCAATTTGCATCTCCTTTAGGGGTCGGATTACCGGACGGAAACCGGTACTTAGCGTCGTAATAGGTCAGCTGCTCCACACCCAGCAGCAGCGTCTGCTGTCGGCGAATCCGCGAGGCGAGCGGCACTAGATGAGTCCGCACTTGCTCACGGAACACCGCTACCTTGGCGGCGTCATAATCGGAGCGCTTCATCCGAGCATACCCTAGCTCCACGAAGTTGGAGTACCCTAGCTTGTGGGCAATGGAGGTCCGCACCTTCACCAGCTGATCGTAAATCTCATCCAATTTTGCCTCATGCTGCGCAAAAAAAGCATACTTCGCATCCTCCGCCCGCTTGCGTGTCGCTCGGTCCGTGGAGAGCGTGTGGGGCGTCAGTTGGGCTAAATTCAGCTCCGCTCCGTCAAAAGCGATCTTGGCTGACGCCGTCAGCTTTACATAATCGGAGGCCAGCTTGTTCTCGAGGCGCAGCTCATCCATCACCTCCGGCGAGATCGTCTTCACTGTCAGTTCGGCAATCCGAAACAGCTGCTTTCCCCACTTTTCTCCCAGTACGGCGCGGAACGGAGAAGTCATTAACGCTTCGTAATACCGCGATATGAGCCCTTGGTAGACGGGAGTATTTTGATCGAAGAAATCCTGCTCCGCTTTGTAAAACGAATCGGTCGTATCGACCGTATGCCGAATGCGCGCAATCGCCGCCATCGACTCAAACACGCTGCGCAGCCGGTTTAGCTCACTCAGCACACCCTCTTGCTCATCGGGGGAGTCCGCTTGGGTAAATGCTTGCAGTAGCTCCTCCATCTCCGCTTGAAGCCGAAGCATATCGGGGCGTACATATTCAAATTGTTCGAATCGCAAAGCCATGTGTTGTTCATCCTTTCATTGGTAAGAAACATCCACTTCTGTTAGAAACATAAAGCTCCCGCTGCGCGGTTGTCAAATCGCCTACAGCGAGGAACGGCCGTACCCCGTCGTTTCTAGCGGCTATCAGCTCTTTTCTACTCTATGCTCTCCCACCCACACGCATGCTAGAGTCATTCATATACTAGTATTATTCCACGCGTTTGGAGGTGCTTACGTTGTCCGCTACTAGAAACTATAGCCTGTGCAAAAAATATATGAAACAACATGTCCGCATTACGACTGCTCAGGGTACGTTCGAAGGCCAAATCGTCAAACTCGATCGCGAGCGCGTGTATTTGCAAATGACGCCCCCCCGCAGCTCCCGTCATCAAGCGACCATCTCCTTCTTCCCGTTCATTATTCCGCTGGTGTTGTTCGATCTGCTGGCCATTGCCTTAATTAGCACGCCGTTCCGTCCGTTCTTTTAACACAGCCTGCCCAGCCATTCATTAAAAAAACCGAAAGAGCACTTCATGCGCCCTGGTATTATCCCCTTCAAGTAGACACTCAAAAAAACCTTCATGTTATCATGGAGGCTCGAGTGCCACTTGGAGGGGATATTTTTTATGGCTAAAAAAGGTCAAACATTCCAGACGTATACAGAAGAATTCAAATTAAAGGCGGTTAAAGCGTATTTAGAGGGTTCATCGAGCTACAAGATGGTAGCTGAACGAGAAGGGATTCGTAACTGTTCTCAGTTGAAGGTGTGGGTGAAGAAATGGCAAAACGGAGAGTCGTTCGATGTGCGTAAAAATGAGCCAAATCTACTGAGGGGGCGTCCTCGCACGTCCTTCCATAGCATTGAGGAAGAACGAGATTACCTGAAAGCGCAGGTGGATTACTTAAAAAAGCGGTATCCAAATCTAGTAAAGGAGAAGCGCCTACCCAACGAATGAATTATGAAATCATGGAGGAGTTACGCCATCTACACGGCATTACAGACCTGTTAGCTATTGCGGGAATACCACGAGCCAGCTATTACAAATGGCGAGCTACACAGCCTCAGCGAAATGCAAGGCAAGAGAAGGATCATAAGATCAAGGAACACATGATGGCCATTCATTTTGCACACCCCTCCTTTGGCTACCCTCGTATGACGAACGCCTTGTGGGAGGCAGGCTACAATGTGAATCACAAGAAAGTATGTCGGATCATGAAAGAATTATCGATCCAATCGGTCATACGGAGGAAACGAAAACTGTCCAATTACAAGCCCTCTGTTGTGTATCCAAATCGCATAAAACGACAATTCCATGCTACGGCACCACAGCAAAAAATGGTCACTGATATTACCTATATTTCTGATGGAACGAATTTCCATTACTTATCTGTTATTCAAGATCTTTTCAACAACGGGATTGTCGCTTGGCAATTGTCTGAACGTAACGATGTCCAGCTTGTGCTGGATACCATTACGCAGTGGACAAGAAAAAGAGACGTAACGGACGCCGTGCTCCATTCGGATCAAGGCTTCCAATACACGTCTCAGGCGTACAACACACGATTAGAGGCATTCGGCGTTAAAGGCAGCCACTCTCGCAAAGCAACCTGCCTGGATAACGCATGCATCGAATCCTTCTTTTCGCATCTCAAAACAGAGAAGCTGTACCTTATACAGTGTAAATCAGGAGCGGAAATTCGGCAAGCTGTGGAAGATTACATTTACTTTTACAATTACCAGCGCTTCCAGGCCAAACTGAAACAACGCGCACCGATTGAATATCGGTGCGTGTTGGCAGCATAGCTTTTTTCTAATGTCTACTTGACAGGGGTAAGTCCACCCTTCCGGTTTTTTTTGTCATTTCAGCTTCATCGTTTCGAGCAGCAGCTCTACCGGCTCCTTCTCGTCCGTCTCCACTCCGCTGGAATGATCCACCAGCTTATCCAGCCTCAAGGTTTGATGGCCATAATCGTACATCGCTGCCGCTACCACCGACAGTCGGAGATGGCCTTCCGGCTGCTCGATATAACGATCGATCAGCTTTTTCATAAACTGCTCATTCTCCGCTTCCAGCCCGCCCCCCTCTGAGGTGTCCGCCTTCAGCTTGTCGTCGAACTTCAGCATCACATGCTCGTGAAACTTGATGAGCCGCTCCAGATGGCCATCGAAGTAAGCGTCAATCCGCTCATTGCGGGCGGCGGAGAAGTAATGCTCTTCTACGGCATCGAGCACACTCATCCCTTTGTACAGCGTATGCAGCATTTGCTTGTAAACAACCAGCTGACGGACGCGGCTGAACTTGGACTTCTTAAGCTTCTGGACCTCTTCTTCCATGAGGGTGTATTTGTCCGTGAGGGCTTTCAGCGCGCCGCGCAGCCCCTCCTTCTCCACACGGAACACGCTTTCCTTCATCTCGTCGGAAATGACCGTCCGAAGCAGCAGTGACAGCTTGCCGAATACGGTGTGAATTTGCGCGGCAAACTGCACCTTAGGCTTAGGTGGGAAAAAGATGACATTGATCAAACATGCACACCCAATGCCGATTAAGCTGAGCAAAAACCGGTTCAAAGCGAAATGAAAATCGCTCGACGCCTCCATCACCGCCACGACCGTAATAAGTGTCAGTCCGATCGTTTCTTCCATCTTCATTTTTAAGCAAATAATGATGACCAAAATACATACAATGCCGATGGCCATGGGGTTATTGGAGAAGAACATGCCAGCTGCCAACGCAAGCAGAGCCCCCAGCACGTTGGTTTGCAGCTGCTCCAGGAAATACCGCCATGACCTGTAAATCGAGGGCTGCATGGCAAAAATGGCCGCAACCGCTGCAATGACCGGAGGAGAATAATTCAGCCAGCCGCTAATATATAAAGCTAGCGCAACAGCGATTCCTGTTTTCCATACCCGAGCGCCAGACGCCATTCCTCGTCCCCCGTTTTATCTATGATGTGCTTTAACTTTAGCTTACCCAAGAACATCCAATATCACTTTTACTTTGATTCGGCCCCATCTAGACCGGCTCACTGACAGGCTGCGGAGACCGCTTCCCGAATGAGTAGAAGTACATGAGGGCACTTACGATGACAATCAAGCTTAAGATCAAAATCAGATTGCCGTACAAGTAGGCACGCGCGTCGGAAAGCAGCGGATGGAAGCGGAAAGCGAACAGCTCCTTATCCATAGCCTTGGCTACCATCGGCGTAACTAACGCTCCGGCCAGCGTCGATGTCATATTAAAGAACCCCATGCCGACACCGATTTGTTGAACCGGCAAAATCTGCGTAACACTTTCCGTTAACGCCGTCTGCAAGAATGAGAAGCCGATATACATCAATATCAACGCCGCGCTAATGTACCATACCCAGAGACCGATGGATGACGACTGCACCATGAGGCTCAGCGCAATCAAGCCCAGACCCAGATACACGACGAAATGGCTTCCCCTCTTCACCGTTAAATTCCCTGCAACCCGACCAAAGACGACGGCGCTAATGGCGCCCGGGAACATTATAAACCCGATCATCTGCGGATTCAGCCCATAAAATTTGCTTAGCATCAGCGGAATAACGAACATGACCGACATGACCGTGCCGAAAATAAGAAAGCCCACAATCAGTCCATTGCGATAAAGCGGATTGGAGAACAAAGCCGGATCTACAAATGGCTCCTTCGCCCGGCGAATTTGTACGATGAACAGGATCAGTGCAACTAGAGCCACAAGCAAGTAGACCAATTTGGCCTCGGTCGTAAATAAAATAATCATCGCGACCGCGACACAGAGCAGCACCGCTCCGATCAGGTCCAGCTTACTTCCTACAGGTGTCTCCTTCGGCAGCAGCTTGCGAAAAAACGGCACTGCAGCGAGCACCGGAAGCGGAATCAGAAAGAGGTACGCCCAGTGAAGCGATCCCGCGATATAGCCGCCGAGCACCGGTCCGATCCCTACGGCGAAGGAGACGGTCGAGGTAATGATGCCGAACATTTTCCCCCGCTCTTCCATCGTGAAAAACCGCGCGACCATAACGAAAACGAGCGCTGGAATCGCCGAACCGCCGACCCCTTGAATAGCTCTGGCGAGAATCACGCCGGGATACCAGTTTTGCAGCACGAAGCCGAGCGCAGACCCTAAGCTGTAGAGAACGATACCAATCGTAATCAATTTTTTGACACTATACATATCCGACAGCTTGCCGAAAATCACCATCCCCATACCGAAGACGATGAAAAAAATGGTGACCACCCAGCTGACCCCAGCGGCATCCAGTCCGAATTGCTCTGCAATATTGGGCGTCGATACGTTGAACACTGATTCATTCAAGACAGCGAAAAAGATAACGTAATAAATCCATAGCACGCTTTTCTTTATGTCCGAACTGACCGTCGTTGGCGTTGTATTTCCACTAGCCATATTCATTTTGTGTG
The DNA here is from genome assembly GCF_007786445.1 of Paenibacillus cremeus. Lineage (GTDB taxonomy): Bacteria > Bacillota > Bacilli > Paenibacillales > NBRC-103111 > Paenibacillus_G > Paenibacillus_G cremeus. The sequence continues at coordinate 87,562 of NZ_VNJI01000023.1, forward strand.
TGCTTCCCTCCACTTGGTATTAGAACATTTGTTCCCTTATACTAACACATCTTTCAAGGATTGGGAACGACTTTATCTTAGTTAGTATGCCTTATCTCAGATGAAGGGTCAAATTAAGAAATTGAAATTGCAAACATATGTTCTTTGTTTTATAATCAGGTTATGGGCAATACTGGAAAGTGGATTGCCTGCAAACCAGAGCACCATGTCTACTAACGAATAATCCGAGGAGATGAAGGATATGACGATGAAATTAACCCCTTACTTGATGATGCCAGGCAATGCGAAGGAAGCGATCCATTTCTACGAGAAGGCGCTGGGCGCCCAAGTTCTTTTCCTGCAATCGTTCGGCGAGATGCCGGAAAACCCTGAATTTCCGCTGCCAGCAGAAGCTAAGGATCTTGTATCTCATGCCATGCTGAAAGTCGGCGAAACCGACCTTATGTTCTCTGATAATTTCCCAGGCTCGCCTCACCAGCAAGGCAATCAGGTGACGATCTGTATCTCGCTGGATGACAAGGAACGCTCCCAGCAAATTTTCAACGCGCTGCAGGATGGCGGTCAAGTGGTCATGCCGCTGCAAGAAACCTTCTTCAGTCCTTTATATGGCATCGTATCGGACAAGTTCGGCATTACGTTCCAAATTTATACGGAAGGTAATCATTAATTTATTATAACGACCCGGGGCTCCTCGCAGATCAGACGCGACGAGCCTTTTTATTTGATATCAGAGTCATCGTTTTTTGGGAAATACTGATATATGGAGTTGATTTTTATATTCCTTTAAAGGAATATTCCTTATATTGTATATTAAAAACATAAAACGACCTTAGGAGGAATGGATAATGCCTGAATTTCAAACCACAGCTGAAGGATTAGTAATCACACGTACGTATAACGCGCCGCGCGAGCTCGTATTTAAGGCGAGGTTGTTTCGCCGGAGAAGCTAGTATTCAACAACTCCTTCGCCGATGCGGAGGGCAACACGATCCGTGCACCTTTCAGCGCTACTTGGCCGCTTGAGGTGTTGAATATCGTCACGTTTACGGAGCAGGATGGCAAGACAACCATCACCCTTCAAGGCGGACCGATTGACTGCACTGAGGATGAGCTCCAAGCCTTTAAGGGGATGTACGAGAGCATGCAGCAAGGCTTCAAGGGGACCTTCGATCAATTGAAAGCTTACTTGGAGAAATTGTAGTTTTGAGATTTTCAGCAACATCGCCTGTATAAATCTTTGGCCGGGCGGCCATAATAGATCTCGGCGGTAAGAAATTAGTGAGGTGTTGTGTCCCAGATGATCCACGCCACTAATGTTGTTTTTGAATCCATAATGAAGCGAGGAGATGTGCCGTACGCTCATTAGTGTAGTATTTAGCTGCAGTAATGCTGACAGGTGATAGCCAAGCAGAGTAAGGCTTCAAAACAATTCATTCAGCCGCCAAAAGAGACTCCTACCGGGGTCTCTTTTATATTGTAAGTCCAAGCACGAGAATAGCTGTACCTACGATCGCGATCATCAGCTCGGTTTGGACAATCGATTTTTTCGCTAGCTTGAGTGCCGTTAAATTGACAATGCTATGCAGAGGTATGAATAGGACAACCAACCATGGGTAGTGGGCAACTAGAAGCGTAAAGCCGATATGCAGTGCGCTGGCAAAAATCCGTTCGATAACCCCCCACAACGGACTGGTATTTAATTGTCCCTGCATTCTAAGCATTTCTTTGGCTTGAACCGCCTTCTCATCGGTACGATGAGCAAGCGAAAGAATAACAATGATATTGACCATCGTGAACAACACTTCCACAGCCGCCCAGCCTTGACCAACGGAGAGGGACCAGGAAAAAGCCGTGCTGGTTACCATCAAGACGACTAAGCGCACACTTTCCTCCAATACGCCGGAGGAGCCTACAATGATCGCGGTTGTTTTCTCTTGGCTTAATTTCATCTTCATGACGATGGCACTTAAAGGCCCCCTTAGGAATAAGGCGATCACCCACCCAAGGGCACCTAAACCAAAAGCGTTCCACTCCATCGCCCCCCCGCTAAAGTAAAAAGCCACCGCATACAACACCGGCACCAAAAGATATAGCGGCAAAAAATATTTCGCTTTATGCGCTGCTTTTTCAAACTGTATGTGCGTCGCTTCTCTTCCATCCACAAGATTCTGTGTCATTCCTCATCCATCTCCTCCTGAAGATCTGCACGATGCTGGTCTGGCTTCGCCCCTGGAATGACGATGGTTGCAATCGCCCTCCTTCTCCGCTCACCGCTCGGCTCGTTTCCTACATGCTTCGTCAGTAAGGCACGCATGTCTTGAAGAAGCTGCATGTATTCTTCATCGCTCAAATAAAGCTCTATTTCTCTAAACGAAACCCCGTCTTTAACCAAATCATATCCGTCTTGTCCTAGATATCGTCCATACTCCCCTATCAAATGGCCAACGAATTTCATAAACAACTCCATATGGTCAGTTGAATTCATGGTTTTCAAATCATGCTGCGAGATGTCTGCCCCATGCTTAGCAAGAGCGTATACTTTCTCGATCGTTCCACGAATTGGCTTTCGCTCGACGACTTCAATCAAGTTTGCTTTATGCAGCATATTTAAATGACGGTACATCGTCGCCTGAGGCACGTCCGTCAAAATGTCCGAGATTTGCTGCCTAGTCCGCCGAGCCCCGCCGACTAAGGCTTGAATGATTCGCATACGTATTGGATGAAGAATTAAATCAGCACTTGATTTGCTCAATCTAACCTCCTCCTTCACCAAACTTTTATTATCATTATCAATAATGATAATATTTAACCGCAATTTTGTCAATCCAAGTTTAATAAGTGATTCCATCGACTATAACTCACTCAGCCGACCTAACAATATGTATCAAATAAAGCATATGGGGCTTGCTCCGAAAACACAAAAAAGCCCCAATGATTGTTACCTCATCGGGACTTACTACCTTACTCTACAGTAACGCTCTTCGCCAAGTTTCTTGGCTTATCAACGTCGTTGCCGCGAGCCAGCGATGCATAGTAGCTGAGCAGCTGCAGAGGCACGACCGACAACGCCGGTGTAAGCAGCGGCAATGTCGCAGGGATGGCAAACACTTGATCTACGACCTTCGCCAGCTCCGCTTCACCTTCCTCATGAATGCCGAACACGTGCGCGCCGCGCGCTTTTACTTCTTTAATATTGCTAACCGTCTTCTCGAACAGATCGCCTTGAGTCGCCAGAGCAATGACTGGAATGCCTTCTTCGATCAACGCGAGCGTCCCGTGCTTCAGCTCTCCTGCCGCATACGCTTCGGAGTGGATGTACGAGATTTCTTTCAGCTTGAGCGAGCCCTCCATCACTACGTGATAATCCAGGCCGCGGCCGATGAAGAACAAGTTGTTGTGCGTGGAGACTTGCTCTGCCACACCCTTGATCGTCTCGGATTGCGCCAAGATGTGCTCTACCTTTGCAGGAAGCTCTTGAAGAGCACTGACAACATCAGCGATATAAGCTTCGTCCTTCGTTCCCAGCGTTTGCGCCAAGTACAATCCGAACAAATAGAAGGCAATCAGCTGCGAAGTGTACGCTTTGGTGGAAGCCACGGCAATCTCAGGACCGGCCCAGGTCACGATCACATCGTCAGCCTCACGCGCAACGGAGCTGCCAACGACATTCGTAATCGCTAGAACACGAGCGCCATTTCGCTTCGCTTCGCGAAGGGCAGCAAGTGTATCCGCAGTCTCACCGGACTGGCTCACCACGATGACCAGGGTTTGCGGTGTAATGATCGGGGAACGATAACGATACTCCGAAGCGACGTCCGTCTCTACTGGGATGCGTGCCAAGCTCTCGATCACGCTTTTCCCTACAAGACCTGCATGATAGGCAGTACCGCAAGCTACAATATGAACATTGCGGATTGCTTTGATCTGCTCCGGTGTCATACCAATTTCGTTCAGAACGACCTTCTTGCCCGTTGCATCGATTCTGGACCCCATCGTATCCCGGTACGCTTTAGGCTGCTCGTAAATTTCCTTCAGCATAAAGTGGTCGAAGCCGGCTTTTTCCGCCGTTACGATGTCCCAATCGACATGAAATAATTCCCGGGAAATAAAATTCCCCTCTAAAGTCATTAATTCGACACCCTCACGTGTCAAAACGGCCATTTCACCGTCATTCAAGATATACACGTTTCGAGTATATTCGAGGATTGCAGGAATATCGGAGCCGATGAAATTCTCGCCTTCGCCCACGCCAATGATCAGCGGGCTTTGCAAACGAACAGCTACCAGCTTATCTGGTTCGTACTCGGTCAACACGCCAAGAGCAAAAGCACCTCTCATACGCGTTACCGCTTGTTGAACGGCTTTCACAATGTCGCCTTGATACAAGCTGGCGATCAAGTGCGAAATGACTTCCGTATCGGTCTCGGAAACGAAGACGTGCCCTTGAGCCGTCAGTTCTTCCTTGAGGGAAATATAGTTCTCGATAATCCCGTTATGAACGACGGAAAATTTCAACGAATTGTCCGTATGCGGGTGGGAATTGATGTCCGACGGCTTACCATGAGTCGCCCAACGCGTATGCCCAATCCCAATCGTTCCGTTCAGCGGCTCATCACCGAGCTTCGTTTCCAGTACCGCCAAGCGGCCTTTGGACTTCTTCACTTGCAGACCTTCCGTCGTATATACAGCCACACCAGCGGAATCATACCCGCGGTATTCCAATTTTTTAAGACCCTCAATCAAAATATTTTGGGAATTCCGGTTTCCCACATATCCAACAATACCACACATATATTCAGAACCTCCTGATTGTCAAAGAATAAGATAACTCATATAAAACTCTATGCCTGACCCCGTCGAACCTTTGTCGGCCCGGTCGCCCGGACGTTTTGTGTTTCGACTTAACGGTTTGGATCACACCGGAAGGCCCCCGCCGAATGCTTCGAACACCTTCACCTCGTCAACTTGGAAATCATCGCTGGACTTTGCCTCTGCGTTGTCTAAAAAGAGTAAGAACCCGTCCGCCGATTGGGGGACGATTAGACCGAATGACGCAGCAAACATAAGACTAGGATGCATTTCGCAAGTTCTGGCGCTTAAAATGACAAAAAAAACCTACCCACCTTTCTCTTATGAGTAAGACATATACACATCTTATTCATTTTCAGTCTAAAGTGCAACAACTATTTTCACAAGCGTTTTCATACAAGCTTTAAAATGTAAAACTCCCCAGAAGCCTTGTGGCATCTGGGGTTTCCCGTTTCTATGAAACTATGATAGCTCTCGCTGAATGACTTCAACGATTTGCGCAACGTAGGCTTCGACTTGTTCCTTGTCCGGCCCTTCCGCCATGACACGGATGAGCGATTCCGTCCCAGATGGGCGTACCAGCACGCGGCCGTTATCGCCAAGCTCATCCTCCACTTTGCGAATCGCTGCTTCTACGACAGCGTTGTCCTTCAGCTTGCTCTTGTCCGCGACACGCACATTCACGAGCTGCTGAGGATACTTGCGCATAATCCCTTTGAGCTCGCTGAGCGTCCGCCCGGATTGAACCAGCGTATCCATCAATTGCAGCGCTGTAAGAATTCCGTCACCGGTCGTATTGTAGTCGAGAAAAATCACATGCCCCGACTGCTCACCACCGAGATTGTACCCGCCTTTGCGCATTTCTTCCATGACGTAGCGGTCGCCTACCGCGGCTTTGATCGCTTTCAGCCCCACCGCTTCAATACCTTTAAAAAAGCCGATATTGCTCATGACCGTCGTTACAATGGTATTCTCACGCAGCTGACCCGCTTGATTCAGCGCATGACCGCAAATACTAAGAATAAAATCACCGTCAACTTCTGCACCGTTCTCATCGATTGCAATCAAACGGTCCGCATCCCCGTCAAAAGCAAGCCCAATATGTGCTTTCGTCTCCACCACGAGCTTTTGCAAAGCTTCCGGATGGGTCGACCCACAATGATCGTTAATGTTGCGCCCGTTCGGCTCCGCACCGATGGCAATCACTTCAGCGCCCAACGCTTCAAACACCTTTGGCGCCAACTCATAAGCCGAACCGTTCGCGCAATCCAGCACAATGCGGAATCCCTTAAACGACGATTTCACAGTCGATTGAATATACTCCAGGTATTTAAATTTCGCCTTTTCATCGTCCGTCACCGTGCCGATGTCCCCACCTGTCGGCCGCGGCAGCTCGTCCATTTCAGCATCCATCAGACGCTCAATTTCAAGCTCTGTCTCGTCGGACAGCTTATACCCGTCAGCGCCAAAAAACTTAATTCCGTTGTCTTCTACTGGATTATGGCTCGCCGAAATCATAACGCCGGCATCCGCTTTGAGCAGCCGCGTTAAATAAGCCACCCCTGGCGTGCTGATGACCCCAACGCGAATTACGTTCGCACCGATGGAGAGCAAGCCCGCGACCAGCGAAGCTTCCAGCATCGGACCGGAAATCCGTGTATCCCGACCAATAATGACGTTCGGTCTTTCTACTTGTCCTGCCAATACATAACCGCCACAGCGGCCAATTTTATATGCCATTTCCGGCGTAAGCCCCGAATTGGCGACCCCGCGGACACCATCCGTGCCAAAATATTTTCCCATGTTTAACTTTCCTCTCCCCAGCGATTCTCTTCTATTCTGGAACTCATTTCATTATCCCTGAATTAATTCCTATGGTCAATTGCCCAAATACGGCTAATTGCACCAATCTAGACGCAAGCGAGGGCGCTTTTTCAAGCGCCCGGCTTGGCCTCCGTTCCTGCTGCAGCGCCGCCACTCGCCCCTGTCTCTGGCTTCGCCGATTGGGTCTGCGTCTGCTTCGCACTGATCTCCACCGTAGCCTTAAAGTCCTGCTGCGGGCCCTTCTTGACGAACGTAGGCAAATTCCACGTGACCGCCACTTCATGCTTCCCAGGGGGCAGATTGCTCACATCGACGATCGCCTGCACATCCTGCGGCTTCAGCTTCTCAATGAGCGCCGGCGCACCTTCCACCGTCAAATTCATTTGACCGGATTCTGGCAGCACGACCTTCGTGTCGAAGCCGTCATTTTGTCCGATGATAGATAACGGAATGGCTTCCAGCGTCTTGGTCACGGAAGGCACAATACTTACACTAACCGTCACTTTATCCGGATCCAGCTGTTTTACATCCTTGAGCAGCGGAATCGCCAGCGTAAAGTCCTTACTATCCTTCAAATCCGACAAGCTGACCTGCGGTCCTTCATAAAATTCAAGCCGATCCAGCACATTCTGCGGTCCGTACACCGTCACCTTGTCCGTGCTCTGGCGAATCGAAGCAACTGCAAAGCCCCGCGGCGGCTCCCCAACCAGCTTCAGCTGCAAAGGCACCATCGTGAAGGGACTCGTGATTGGCACCTCGACGTCGACAACCGCCGGACTGATCGTGGCCATCTCCATCGGCTTCCCGTTTTTATCGTATGCGACCAGCTTTACTTTGCTGGATACAGCAGATTGCGCCTTCTCTACGTTCACATCGGCTCGCACCGACTCTACCGCATCATAGCTGCCGCTAGGCACAGCCACAGTCACCTGCATCGGCTTGATGATCGGCTGGCCTGCCTTCATCCCTACGGCCGGAATTCCCGTTACATTGACGGTTACCGGCATCGATTTATTTTTCTTCTCATCTACCACGACTCTAACGGATGGGGGACTTACTTTCACTACGACATTGCTTGGAAATCCAACCGGGTTCAGCGGCAGCACATGATCGCCCTTGCCCACCTTAGTCAAATCCAGCTCGATTGAATACGTGGCCGAATTCATCACTTTCTTCAGCACGGAATCGCGTCCCGATATACTGACCGTGACCTGAGCCGGATCAATCAGCTCCACATAATATTGATCCGTATCGTACTTCGGCGTCACCGACACGTTCCAAATCTTTTCTTCCTTCGTACCCGAAGTTGTCGAGCCGCTAAGCGAGCCTCCATCCATCCGGACTACCGCCCACAGCAAAATGCCGATAATAAGGGCGACAACCTTAACGACGTTCGTATTACGCAGCCATTGATCCATGCTAACGCCCCCTCCATTTCCAAATGGAGTTCTTCTCCTTAGCCTTTGCCTTCGACTTCAATTCCTCGAACAGCTTGGCCAGCAGTGCGTCTTCCTTAATGTCTCTTAACACATGACCGTTCATCGCGAGCGAGACTTGTCCCGTTTCTTCCGATACGATTACACAGATCGCATCCGATACTTCGCTCATGCCAATGGCCGCCCGGTGACGTGTCCCCAGCTCCTTGCTGATAAATGGATTCTCCGACAACGGCAAATAGCATCCCGCAGCCATCAGCTGATGCTTACGCATAATGACCGCTCCATCATGGAGAGGGGTGTTCGGCACAAAAATATTAATTAACAGCTCCGAGCTAATATGCGACTCGATCTGGATCCCGGACTCTACGTAGTCATTCAGTCCCGTTTCCCGTTCAAACACCATCAGCGCCCCGATTTTACGATGTGCCATATAATTGACGGCCTTAAGCACCTCATTGATCCGTCGATTCACATCCTGATCCTCTTCGATCGTCGTGCGGCTGAACAGCTTCCCGCGGCCTAATTGCTCCAGCGCTCTACGCAGCTCCGGCTGAAAAATGATAATGACGCCTACGAGTCCAAAAGTAAACATCTGATTCATCATCCACTGCAGCGTGTTCAGCTTAAACCAGGAGCTCAGCGCCCACGTCACGACCACTACCAAAATCCCTTTCAGTAGCTGAATCGCCCGAGTTCCCCGAACCACTAAAATCAATTTATAAATAACGTAGCTGACAATGCCTATATCAATAATATCTTTTATGCTGATATCTGTAATCCAATCCATCGCGTTTGCCCCCAAACGTGCCGCGGTGATTTTCTTTCTCTCTATCTTGTCCTTCTTAGATCATAACATATTTACAGCAAAAAACCCTCCCTTTATACCAAGCCATAGGGAGGATTTATGAAAATTGGTCCTGCCGGCCTATTTATTGCCGGATATTTGTTCGAACCATTGGTTCATTTTGTACCACATCCAGCTGAATGCCTCGTCTATTTTCATGACCTGCCCGGAAATGTGCGCGGTAGACGCCATATTCACCGAGCCGTCGATCACCGTTAGGCTGCCCTTAATCTCTCCGTCCACCTGCGTGTTGCCGTTCTCTACCGTCAAATCCCCCGCTACAGTCGTTCCAGCCGGAACGTAAACCGTATTTCCTTTAATCACTACCGACTGCAAGTCCGTCCCTTTCACCAAAAGCTCCTGATCCTGATCCCAACTGGATACGAAGCTGGACAGCATCACGAGGCAAAACACCGCAGCCACCGAAGCGGCCGGATGCTTGCGGATCCATCGTGTAAACCCATTCTTACGCTCCACCGGCGGCAGCGCCTGCATAATCCGTTCCGTTAACCCTTCCGGCACCTCTACAGGAGGCCACGCGGCTACCAGCGCCTCCAGCTTTTCGAACTGCTGCAGCCGCTTCCGGCAGCCCGGGCACGCGAGCAAATGCTCTTTGAGCTCTATCGCATCCCGTCTTTGCAGCCCTCCGTCCAAATATTCGTGCAGTAAAGGGAGCGCTTCAGTACAATCCATAAGTAGCCGCTCCTTTCTTCTCCATAGTGAGCTTGTGTATTACAATACGTGCGAAAGTGAGTTATGTTTCAGCGACATCATAAGATCTGCTCTAATTTTTTTCGCAAAAAGTCCCGCCCCCGGTGCAGCCGAGTTTTAATCGTCGTGACAGGCATCTTCAGCACATCGCTGATTTCCTGTAAAGATAAGTCCTGCAAATAACGCAGAATGACGACCGCCTTATACTTCTCAGGTAGCGTCTCGATTGATTCGCGAATTTGCACTTGCGTTTCAGATAATACGATCTGATCATCCGGCGCAGTATCCTCACTCGCGAGCGTAGCGTACCAGTCGTTCCCCTCGCCATCATGGATTTCTGCGTCCAGCGAGTAGGTCGCTTTGCGTTTGCGCAAGCGGTCGATACATAGATTCGTCCCGATCCGATAAATCCAGGTAGAGAACTTCTGCTGTTCATCATAGCGCTCTAAATTCGTATACACTCGCAAAAAGGTTTCCTGCACGATCTCTTCCGCCTCATGACGGTTATGCAGCATCCGGTAAGCGAGATGATAAATTTTATCCTTGTACAGCTCCACCAATTCGGCAAAAGCCGCGCGGTCCCCACCACGAGCCAGCTTGGCGAGCCGGGTATCCATTTGATTCACCGACCTACCTCCAACGTTCAGCAAACAGACAATACATTTCCTTCCAACAGAAGAATCATACCAAACTCCGGCACCACATGTACAGTTTCGCTGTTTTCCTCCATAGTATGTCTACGGCTGAGCCCTTACATTGGTTTCAACTCATGTGAAAAAAGCCGGGCCATCTGGTTAACCCAGACGCCCGACTTTTCGGTATCAGCTTGCTCTTTCAGGCCATCAGCCCGTATTGCGAAGACCTGCGGCAATGCCGTTAATCGTAAGAAGCACCTCGCGCAGCATGAGTGCATCGTCATCGCCTTGATCGCGAAGCGCGCGCAGCTCTTGCAGCATTTTAACTTGCATATAGCTAAGTGGATCAACGTAAGGGTTACGGAGACGAATCGACTCTTGAATGACCGGTACGTTATCCAAAATCTCCTGCTGCCCTGTGATCATCAGAATCAGCTCGGAGGTCCGCTGGTATTCCTCTTGGATCAAGTTGAAAATCCGCTCGGCAATACCTTGATCCTGAATCATGCTGCCATATTCCTTGGCGATGAGCAGATCCGCTTTGGCGAGTGCCATCTGCAGATTGTCGATCAGCGACGAGAAGAAGGACCAGTTCTTATACATATCCTTCATAACACTCAGATGCTCAGGGTTTTGCTGGTAGTAGCTGTAGAGTCCAGATCCGGCTGCATACCACGCAGGCAGCAGATACCGGCTTTGCGTCCACGCAAACACCCATGGGATGGCGCGAAGATCCTCGAACCGATCGCTATTTTTCCGCTTGGAAGGACGGGAACCGATGTTGAGCTCTCCAATCTCCGGCAGCGGCGTAGATTCTTTGAAGAAGGTCAAGAAATCCGGATCGCGGAATATCAGGTCTTGATACTTCTGCTGAGCACTTTCAGAAATCCCGACCATAATGTCTTCATACTCTGGCTGATCCGCACTCGTTTGCGGGTTACGCGCCCAGAGCGCACTCGTGATCAAGGCCGATGTAGCCTGCTCCAGGGAGCGATAAGCAATCCCCTTCATGGAGTAACGGGAAGAGAGTACCTCGCCTTGCTCCGTGATCTTGATGCCTCCACCGATCGTATCGGCAGGCTGTGCCATAATACTGCGGTTCAGCGGCATGCCGCCGCGACCTAAAGCACCGCCGCGACCGTGGAAAAACTTCAGCTTCACATCAAAAGGCTTAGCTGCAGCCGTAATGCTGCGAAGCGCTACACGAAGCTCCCAGTTCGCCGTAATCACGCCGCCGTCCTTATTGCTATCCGAATACCCCAGCATAATTTCTTGCAGGTGATTCGTGCTATTTAAGCTGTTCCGGTAGGCCGGAATCTGGAAGAGCGTCGACATAATCTCCGGTGCTGCATGCAAGTCGTCGATCGTTTCAAACAGCGGTACCGACTGCAGCGTGCAGGTTACGGATCCGTCTGCATTGTGCAAGTACAGTCCAGCTTCTTTAGCGAATACGAGCACTTCAAGAAGGTCACTAGCCCCTTGCGTCATACTGATCAGATAGCTGGAGATACACGCACGACCAAACTCTTGTTGTGCCTTTTGAATAATCCGGTACACATCGAGACATTCTCTTGTATTCTCCGAATAGCTCAAGTAGGACGAAGTGATCGGTCTTGGATCGTTCAAAAGATTCGTAAGCAGCTCAATCTTCTGCTGTTCAGCCAACTCCGCGTAGTTTTCGCAGATGCTCATTTTCGCCAAAATCTCGGTCATCGCCGATTCATGCTCTTTACTGTGCTGACGCACATCCAGAGTGGCCAGGTGGAAGCCGAAGAGCTCCACTTGACGGATCATCTTCGCGATATGTGAGTCCGCAATGAAATCAGCAAAATGATTCCGCAAGCTGCGCTCAATCACTTTCAAATCTTCTATCAACTCGTTAGGGCTGTTGTATTTCTGGGTGCTCGGCACATTCGGGTTGGCCGTATTTTGAATCTTGCCGATCATATATTTTACTTTGATCCGGTATGGCTCTTTCTCGTTGCGCAACAGGTCATCAGAACGAAGATCGATATTTTCTCTATCCGTTTGAATAGAGTCCAGCAGCTCTGACGTCACTTCCACAATGCTCTTGCTGAAGCTCATATGCTCCATCAGATCATGAAGCAGCTCCTCGTATTTATCCAGAGCCAGCTTCCGGTGCATCGTCAGCGTTTCCCAGGTGATATTCGATTTTACCGAAGGGTTACCGTCACGGTCCCCGCCAATCCATGAACCGAATTTCAGGAACGTAGGTACATGCCAAGCTTCTTCCGGATAGTACTTGTCCAAACAGCGCTCTAGCTCCTGATACACTTGCGGCAGAACATCAAATAGCGTCTCGTCAAAATAGTACAGCCCGTTGTTCACTTCGTCGATAACCGTTGGTTTACGGTCACGGAGCTCGTCAGTCTGCCAGAGCGTAATGACTTCACCAAGCAATTGCTCACGCAGCTGTTCTCTTTCCCGGAACGTCAGGTTCGGGTTATCCAGCTCCATCACGCGGTTCGCAATGCGTTGATGGATGTCGAGCACCGCGCGGCGAGTAGCTTCCGTCGGATGCGCCGTCATAACCAGCTCCAGCGAGATTCCTTGGAGAATGCCTTGTACCTCATCCGCATTGATATTCTGCGATTTGAGGCCGCGTACAACGTCTTCGATAGAACCCGGCTGCACATTCTCTCCAGCAGTTCTTTCATAGTCGCGCTTCCGGCGAATCCGGTGGTTCTGCTCAGCAATATTAATCAGCTGAAAATAGATCGCGAACGCCCGAATCACCTGATGGCGGATCTCAGGATCCAACCCACTTACCGTGTCTTTAAACTCCGCATACATTTCAGGTGTGTACTGTGCGCGCAGCGATTTACTCATCTCTCTAATTTTCTCTACGATGGTAAACAGCGCGTTACCGCCTTGATGAACCAATACCTCGCCCAGAATATGCCCCAGAAACCGAACATCTCTACGAAGCAGATTGTTGGACGTGCTTTTGTTAATGATGCTGACTGAATCCGACATGGTTCTCCTCCATCCTAACTTTGCAAGTCAAAAAAACAGTATTTTAAACATTTTAACACAACCTTGGGCTCCGATGTAGCCCATTTATGCGGTAAAGCGAAAAAAAGTCGAAATTTGTCGCATGCTGTATACAAAAATAAGCCCATACGCTATTGGGCGTACAGGCTTATCTCGTTTCAAAAAGCGGGTGATGGGAATCGAACCCACGCTACCAGCTTGGAAGGCTGGAGTTCTACCATTGAACTACACCCGCAAAATAAGTGGTCGGGACGACACGATTTGAACATGCGACCCCCTGGTCCCAAACCAGGTGCTCTACCAAGCTGAGCTACGTCCCGTTGTTATGAATGCTGCAAGTGTAATCAGGGCATGTACTGCTCTGATATGTCTTAATGGCGTGCCCTGAGAGATTCGAACTCCCGACCTTTTGATTCGTAGTCAAACGCTCTATCCGGCTGAGCTAAGGGCACAAACTATTGGAGCGGAAGACGGGAATCGAACCCGCGACCCTCGCCTTGGCAAGGCGATGCTCTACCGCTGAGCCACTTCCGCATTTTTATCGTCGTTTTGTTTCAACAGCGACAAGAAATAATATATCACATATTGAGATAAAATGCAAATGTTTTTCATAATAAAAATCAAAAAAATTTATCCCTTTAGCTGGCGGCAGCTATAATAATACTAAATAGTAAGCAAAAAACCTTCAACAGCTAACTGTCGAAGGTCTTCCGTCGATCTTATGCGCGTAGAGGGACTTGAACCCCCACGGTCTCCCGCTAGATCCTAAGTCTAGTGCGTCTGCCAATTCCGCCATACGCGCGCATAAAGGATCTAAAAGAAAAGTGAGCCATGTAGGACTCGAACCTACGACACCCTGATTAAAAGTCAGGTGCTCTACCAACTGAGCTAATGGCTCGTACATGGCTGGGGATCTAGGATTCGAACCTAGGCATGACGGAGTCAAAGTCCGTTGCCTTACCGCTTGGCTAATCCCCAGTATGCATGGTGCCGTCGAGAGGACTTGAACCCCCAACCTACTGATTACAAGTCAGTTGCTCTACCAATTGAGCTACAACGGCGTGGTGGAGGCTGACGGGATCGAACCGCCGACCCTCTGCTTGTAAGGCAGATGCTCTCCCAGCTGAGCTAAGCCTCCATGGGAAATGGTGACCCGTAGGGGATTCGAACCCCTGTTACCTCCGTGAAAGGGAGGTGTCTTAACCCCTTGACCAACGGGCCTTGCACTGGAGCTTCCAACCGGGATCGAACCGGTGACCTCATCCTTACCATGGATGCACTCTACCTACTGAGCTATGGAAGCGTGGCTCCCCGAACAGGACTCGAACCTGTGACAACTCGATTAACAGTCGAGTGCTCTACCAACTGAGCTATCAGGGAATATAATATCCGCTTGGCGACGTTCTACTCTCCCAGGACCCTGCGGTCCAAGTACCATCGACGCTGGAAGGCTTAACGGTCGTGTTCGGGATGGGTACGCGTGGTTCCCTTCCGCCATCATCACCAAACGGATTGTTCAGGATTTGCACCCTGAAAACTGGATTCGAAACAAAGCTCGCTGAATCGTTTTGGATAAGCCCTCGACCGATTAGTATTCGTCAGCTCCACACGTTGCCGCGCTTCCACCCCGAACCTATCTACCTCGTCGTCT
>NZ_VNJI01000024.1 GCF_007786445.1 Paenibacillus cremeus
GGGCAGTTCGTAATTTCAGGTCGAAAATATATAGTTTTTTCAGGCACAATTCGATCTTTTGGACGCATTAGAAACCCCTGTTATTAAAGTAATGGTTACCTAATTACTTCGATAAACAGGGGGCGAAAACCTTTAGTCGTATAGTTATTCCGCTGTAGAAAAAAAAGAATTCCCCTCACTGTAAACTGGTACCCATACACTAAACACTTTTTTTGAAGTGTCCAGTGTATGGGTACCAGTTTAACTTCCCCGCGCCTATTTTTGTGTTTTTCTATGAGGACAGAAGCTCCTGTGAACGTTGTAAAAAATTGAGGGCTCAAACGATAAATGTGAGGATATGTTTAGTAATTGGATCTCAATTGTTTATGGTAGATAAGGTCCAGCTCAAGATTGAGAAGTCAAAAATATATAATAACTTGGATATCCTCGATGACCGGGAGAAGGAAGTAGTGGTTGGCCGTTTCGGTCTCCGAAGCCGGCGGCGAGGAGCGGACGCTGATGAAGCTGTATCATGAGTTTTATAACCAGAAGCGTAGGTGAAACGAAATATGAAAAGTGGCTTTCTGTATGGCAGGCCTTTTTGGTTTTTCTGCCTTCGAGGTAACTTAGAGCCGCCTCACTCTGCGGGTAGGAGCGCGGCACGATGGAATGTCGTATAAAGGGCAGAATGTGTCGTTCTTCGGGTAGTAGGGGCAGTTTCATTTATTTATGATGAAAGCAGAAAGGGGGTTCCGTTAGATAGGGTCAATTACAAACCCAGATCGCTTATATGAATGGTCATAGCAGATAAAAGGAGTATAAAGAATGGCTTATAATAGTATGGTTGTCCGATTGGAGTTAATCAGGGTGTATTTTACTGAAGTAGCGTCAGCTATAGGAAGAGCTGGTGGAGATATCCTATCGATTGATGTTATTCGCTCAGGACCGGAATCATCAGTCCGCGACATCACAATCGATGTGCGAGATGCACAGGAAACGCAAATGATCGCGTCCCTTAAAGCAATAGAAGGCACTCGAATCATCAATGTTTCTGACCGGACGTTCCTTGCTCATATTGGAGGGAAAATATCGGTTGAGTCTAAAATTCCGGTGAAAAACAGGGATGATTTGTCCAGAGTTTATACGCCTGGAGTGGCCCGTGTTTGCTCCGCTATTCATGAGGATCAACAAAAGGCTTATTCTTTGTCCATTAAACGAAATACGGTGGCCGTAGTTACGGACGGTACATCAGTTTTGGGTCTTGGAGATATTGGTCCTTATGCGGCGGCGCCTGTTATGGAAGGTAAGGCGATGTTGTTTAAACAATTAGGTGAGGTAGATGCATTTCCGATTTGTCTCGATACGACCGATACCGAAGAGATCATTCGAACGGTCAAGGCTATCAGTCCCATTTTTGGCGGGATTAATCTGGAGGACATAAGCTCTCCACGATGTTTTGAGATTGAAACGCGATTGACGGAGGAACTGGACATCCCTGTTTTTCACGATGATCAACATGGTACCGCCGTTGTGGTCATCGCAGGGCTTCTCAATGCCCTAAAGGTTGTTGGCAAACGGATGGATCAGGTTCGTGTGGTTGTGAACGGCATTGGTGCCGCCGGGGTATCCATATGCAAAATGCTGCTGAACGCAGGGGTTAAACGGCTTGTTCCGGTGGATAAGGAAGGAGCCATCGTTCGGGGGGGAACCTACTCGCATCCGATGTGGCAATGGCTTGCCAGACAACCCGAAGTGGAGACCAAGCAAGGTAGCTTGAAGGAGGTTCTTCCGGACGCTGATGTATTTATCGGGGTCTCGAGGGGAGGGCTGCTAACGACGTCTGACATTAAAAAAATGGCGCCGGACAGTATAGTATTCGCCATGGCCAATCCTAGTCCGGAGATCGCGCCAGATGAGGCTCTACCACATGTGCGCGTATTTGCAACTGGACGGAGTGACTACCCGAATCAAATTAATAATGTCCTGGTATTCCCGGGAATTTTTCGAGGTGCCCTGGATTGTCAGGCTCGATCTATTAACGAACCGATGAAACTGGCGGCGGCACGAGCTATCGCTTCTGTGGTAACCCCGTCTGAGTTAAATGAGCAATATATTATTCCAAGCATCTTTAATGAGCTGGTCGTTGCCAAAGTAAGACACGCGGTTATCGAAGCGGCTATTATTACTGGTGCCGCTCGACGTGTTCCTACCGATTTTCGATGAAAGTGAGAAAACATCATCATAGTCGTCATAACGTCATAAATAGTCGTCTTTCGGGTAGGGCAAAACCGGTGGATGCGTTATGCTTGGGGAGGAGACAGGGGTATGACAATCATCAACAGACTGCATGTTGATCGAGACATGAATCCCAGGGTCGCATTATATCTGGTCAGCAGTAGTTCTTTGCTAAGCGGATTTGCCCAATTTTCCTATAATCCGATCCTGCCCCAAGTGCAGCAAGAGCTACAGACTTCACTCTATTGGGTCAACATGACCGTAACGGTCTTCACTGTGGCCATGGCGATGATGCAGCTGGTTTTTGGCGTAATTGCCGATCGGAAAGGGAGACGGTCTGTCCTGTTAGTAGGGATGTGCGTATTTGTCTTGGCCTCGTTTGGGGCAGCCATCGCTCACTCCGTTATGACTCTGATCCTTTATCGCATGCTTCAAGGTGTGGGCGCCGCCGCGATCCCGGTAGTCACCGCAGCAGTAATCGGGGACCTGTTTGAAGGGGATCAACGGACAAAAGCTATGGGGAATTACCAGCTAATCATGGCTTTATCACCGGCAATAGGTCCGCTGATCGGCGGAATCATAGGCGCCAGCTTTGGATATTGGGGCATTTTCTTATTCATTGCCATGGCAGGACTTTTGATGCTATCGGCTAATTTTGTTTGGCTTAAAGAGAGCAAGTCCACTAATCAAAAGTCCCAAGGTTCTCCGGTAAAAAGATTCAAGGCGGTTCTCCAAGAACGTAAAAGTACAGCAGTGATGCTGATTGGGGGGGCTCAAGCCTTTTCGTCCAGCATTGTAATGGTCTTTATCCCGAATATTTTCCATGATCATTTCGCTCTAAGTCCTGCAATAACCGGGTTATCGTTCTTTCTCATGTCTTTGTCTTTCATGATTAGCGTCAAAATGGCTGAGTTTCTTGAACAGAGATGGGGAATTGCAAAATCATTTATTTTCGGCTGTTGGATGAACGTTGTCTCGCTTATTCTTTTCTCATTGCTTGTGGCGTCGTCGCCGTCGATTGCAATTATGCTGTTTTGTTTCTATGGCGTAACCTACGCTTTGGCCATGCCGCCTGCAATCACGATTTTAACCGGACTCTTTCCGGAGGATCGCGCTACTGCAGTCGCTGTGTACAATGTTTGCCGTAATATAGGAATGGCATTAGGACCCCTGGCTGGAGCTATGTTTTATATGACCAATTCTACGTTTGTATTATTTGGCGCCACAGCTCTCATTTACGGAGTAAGCGTTGGCTTTAGTAGCGTCACCCCGGATAACGTAAAGCGACTACAAGTCAGACAGTAGAAGCTGCTTGTGGGATTATAATCAATGGAGGGATTCATAGTGAAAAAAGTAAAAGCAGGTATAGTCGGTTGTGGCGTAATCAGTGGGATTTACTTAAAAAACTGCAGCTCATTCGATTTGCTGGAAATAGCGGCAGTTGCAGATATTGATTTGGAACGCGCACAAGCAAAAGCACAGGAGTTCGGAGTGCCAAAAGCATGCTCGGTCGAGGAACTGCTCCAAGATCCGGAAATTGAGATTGTTATTAATCTAACCATTCCGGCGGCGCACGCTGAGATTTGCCTCGCGGCACTTGAAGCGGGGAAGCATGTGTATACGGAAAAGCCGCTGGCGGTGAACATGGAGGATGGTAAGCGAATCCTCGAGCTAGCCAACCGCAAGGCGCTTCGTGTTGGCGTAGCGCCCGATACCGTACTGGGCGGCGGCATCCAAACAAGCCGCAAGCTGATCGATGACGGGTGGATCGGTACGCCGGTAGCCGCAACCGCCTTCATGATGTCCGGCGGCCCAGAAAGATGGCATCCGAACCCGGAGTTTCTTTATGAAATCGGTGCCGGTCCGATGTTCGATATGGGGCCTTACTACTTGTCTGCATTCATAACGCTGCTTGGGCCGATTCACCGGGTTACCGCCTCCGCAGCCATTTCCTTTCCGGAACGGACGATTACAAGCGAGGCGCGGTATGGACAAAAGATCAAGGTGCAGACGCCGACCCATATCGCGGGTGTGCTTGATTTTGTCAGCGGTCCGATTGCAACGCTAATCACCAGCTTTGATATTAAAGGCGGGTCTAATTTGCCACGCATAGAAATTTACGGCAGCAAAGGTACTCTTTCAGTGCCCGATCCGAATACATTTGGCGGTCCGGTTAGGATCAGGTTAGCCGGCAACGACGCGGAATGGAAAGAAGTTCCGATTGTGCATGGACATACGGAAAACTCACGCGGACTCGGGATCCTTGACATGGCTCGCGCGATTCGGACGGGAGAGCCGCACCGCGCCAATGGCGAAATTGGCTATCAGGTGCTCGAGGCATTGCACGGATTCCATATTGCATCCAGCGAGAACAAGCATTATATCATGCAAGGAACATGCGAACGGCCGCCCGCTATGCCCATCCCAGCGTTTTAAGGATAACGGGCTTCGTCGAAAACAGCTGTAAGTCTTCGTTTCAACCGAAAACAGCCTCCTAATTTTTAATTCCCGGGGGCTTTTTCCATTTTTTGAGTTTGAATAGTAAGTTATTTAGGTTAGCTTGCTATGGTATAATTTAATGGCTAGTTTGCTACATGAGGTGAAGGATATGTACCGGTTGCTTATTGTGGATGACGAAATCCATGCAGCTCACGGCATTGAAATAGGGATCAATTGGGCGAATTTGGGGATTTCGAATGTGTATGTCGCCTATAACATCCGACAAGCTATGGAGATTTTCTTCAATCACGCGATCGATCTCATGATATGTGATATTGAAATGCCGCAGGGGAACGGTCTGGAATTGCTCGCTTGGGTCAAAGAGCATTACGCCTCGACCGAGACTTTGTTTTTGACATGTCATGCGGATTTCGATTATGCAAAACAAGCGTTGCAGCTCGGAAGCTTCGACTATTTGCTAAAGCCTGTTCGATACAAGGAACTAGAGAGCGTTGTCATGAAGGCCATCGAGAAAGTGAAGGCAGAACGGGAAGCGGACAAGTTTACCGAGACCTTAAAGCATTATTACGAGCTGTGGTCCAAGCATCATCCGCTGCTTGTGGAGCGTTTCTGGTTTGATTTGATTCATCATGCGGTTTCCTTGCATCCGGAGCAAATTTTGGAAATGATCCAAACACGGAATATTCCATATCATCCCAATTCTCAATTTGTTCCTATTCTGATTGCCATCCATGAATGGAGTAAAGAGATTACGAATCGTGAACGAAAAATTTTGGAGTATGCACTTCGCAATGCTGCTGAGCACAGCTTTCAATTGGATGGGGTACAGGGGCTTACACTTCAACTGTCCGAACGGCATTTCATTGCCTTATTTCCGGCAGGACATCCGCTTCTTGACCACCCCAGTACGAGCTTGATCCAAGAGCTATCGACATATATTTCAAATTGTGAAACCTATTTTTATTCGAAACTGTCCTGTTATGTTGGTATACGTACGGATATGCGGGAGATTCACCATGCTGTTGAGGATTTAATCCGGCTGGATACGGATAATGTTGCCAAATCAAAGCAAGTCTACCGTATAGATGAGCCTGCCATACTGCCGAAAGCGGTTGCATTGCCAAATGTCAGCCATTGGTTGGAACTGCTCAAGCAAGGTGCGAAGTTGCCTTTGATTTCTGAGATCCACCATTATCTGGAGGACTTGAAGCAAGGAGAAAGCAGTGCTATCCAACTTCAGGAATTTTTCCATGACTTCATGCAAATGGTCTATCATGTTCTTCAGCTGAAGGGACTGCAAGCTCACCGTATTTTTACGGAAAGCATGTCCCCCGTTCAAGTGGCGAATGCTACGCGTTCCATCTCTGCCCTGAAAGAATGGTCCAGCCAGATTATTGACAGGGCCGCCCAATTCATTCGATCGGTTGAGGAATCTCAGAGTGTAATCGATCGTGTAAGAAGGTTTATTAAGGAAAATATTAAACAGGATTTGTCCAGGGACGATATCTCAGAGCATGTCTTCTTAAGTCCGGATTATTTATCGAGGCTGTTTAAGAAAGAGACGGGGATATCGCTGAACGATTATATGATTGAGGAACGATTCAAATACGCTAAAGAGCTGCTGATCAGCACGGATATGCCCATTAGCAGTATCGCCGCTGCCATCGGCTACACCAACTTCTCGCACTTCTCTAAAATGTTTAAACGCGTTACGAACATGAATCCATTAGAGTTTCGGAAAAAATGTAAGAATGGATGAGACGCCATAATGCTGCTGAGAAGCAGATTTATGGCGTCTTTTTCTGCGTAAGCACGTTGGATGAACGCTGTTTTCGTATCCCGTTTAAACGGCATTAAAGGTCAGGTTTTGGGTAGAGCGTCTGTGGGATTCGTTATACAATGGCCATAGGCATTCATCAAATTCTTATACAGTTGGAGGAGTAACTATGGCTCTATCTATGGGATTACAGTTGTTTTCCGTTAAAAATGCACTCAAACAAGATTTTAAAGGCACTTTGGAGAGAGTTGCAGAGATCGGCTATAAAAATTTGGAGGTGGTTATTCGCAAGACAGAAGAGGGATTAAGTCTTGGTGGAGACATTTCTCCTGCGGAAATGAAACGATTGCTGGATCAGCTCGGAATGAGGGCTGTCGGCTGTCATACACGAGTAAACGAGGAGACGGATTGGGATCGGATGATCGAGGCCAATCATGAGATCGGTAGCACGGCTATTGGCTGCTCGATTGCCTTCTTTTCCAATAAACAGGATGTCCTTGATTTTAGTGCTAGGTTCAACAAATACGGAGAAATTTGCAATCGAAACGGCATTGACCTCTATTATCACAATCACTTTCAAGAGTTTCAGGTATTTGAGGGACAGACGGTCATGGACATTATGCTTGAGAACACTGAGCGTGATTTCGTCAAATTCGAATTTGATACCTACTGGGCGGTAAGAGGGGGCGTCGATCCCATCGCTTGGCTGCAGAAATTGGGCAGCCGTTGTGAAATGCTTCATCAGAAGGATTTACCGGCAGCGGCTCAGCCGGTCAATTGGTTCGATGTTTTTGGCGCTGATAGCCGTATTACGATTGATGAGTTGTATAAGACGCAGGATGCGGCACACTTTACCGAAGTAGGGGAAGGGACACTGAACATTCCCGCAATCATTCAAGCGGCACGCAGCATTGGCTCCGCGAAGTATATGTTCGTGGAGCAGGATGTTACCGCGAGGGATGAACTGGAAGGGATCGCAATCAGCTACAAAAACTTGTCCAGGCTTTTGGAAGGATAGGTACAAAGAGACGCGCTGCGTCTCTTTTTTTGCACTTTGAGAATATTGGAGGACGATCATCCGATGTCGTGAAAACGGTATTTCAGGTCGGGTTTCGAGTGGAGAGGCATGATGATTTGCCCTACAATTACAGTAGTAAGAGCTTCTGAAATGCATAAGGGAGAGGTTAATTATGAGCATATCCATTGGCTTGCAGGTGTTCTCCGTAAGAAAAGAGCTGGCAAAGGATTTTTGGGGTACATTGGAAAAGGTCGCGGTAATCGGGTATGAAAATATTGAATTCGCTAATCATGCCGCAGATAAGGACCCTGGCGTAGGCTTTAACATCGCTGCGGACGTGTTAAAGAAGCGGATGGACGAACTTGGGTTAAAGACGGTGGCGGCCCACGTACATCCGATGAGCGTCGACATCATGGAAAATGTGATTGATTACCATCAAGCGATCGGCAATAAATCGATCGTATGCGGCATCGGCTTCTGGAAAAACAGAGACGAGGTGCTTGAATTTAGCAAGTATTTAAATAAAATCGGTGAAATTTGCAGAAAAAGAGATATGGATTTTTATTATCACAATCACTTTATGGAATTCCAGAAGTTCGATGGTCAATATGTCATGGATACCATTCTTGAGCATACGGAAAAAGAGCTGGTTAAAATCGAGCTTGATACGTATTGGGCCATTCGGGGCGGAATCAATCCGATCGAATATTTGCGAAAGCTTGGAGACCGGTGTGACCTCGTCCATCAGAAAGACTTGACACCGGAAGCCGTGCCTGCGAATATATTCGAAACGATAGGGGAAGACTGCGAGATTGGGCCGGCTAAAATGCGCGAATTCTCCAAGGTAGAATATTTTACTGAGGTCGGAGAAGGGACCATTGACATTAAGTCAATTATTACCGAGATGAAAAGCATCGGAGCCGCTAAATATTTAATTCTCGAGCAGGATCATTCGGCAAGGAATGAACTCGAAAGTATCGCAATCAGCTATAAAAATCTAAAACGGCTATTAAGCGACAACTAGTGAGGCAGGACTTTCAGGAAGGAAGATCCAGTATGAATGAATTGGCAGTTGAAGCGAAGAGTGCTGTTGAGTTCAAAGTAGCCAAGAAGATAAACCGTGTTAAAATGTTCAGACGCTACCTCCCATTATTCATCATGGTACTGCCAGGATTTCTTTATTTACTCATCAATAACTATTTGCCTATGCTGGGAGTTTTAATTGCTTTCAAAGATATCAACTATACTAAAGGGATCTTAGACAGCGATTGGATCGGCTTCAAAAACTTTGAATTCCTTTTCAAAACCAGCGACGCATTAATTATTACCAGAAATACGCTGTTATATAATTTGGCCTTTATTTTCGTCAATTTCTCGGCGGCGATTGCGATTGCGATTTTGCTAAATGAATTAAAATCGAAGTTTGCTTCACGGTTTTATCAAAGTGTTGTTCTTCTTCCTTACTTAATTTCCACCGTTATTGTGGGCTATCTAGTGTTTTCATTGCTCAGTATGGAAAATGGTTTTGTGAACAAAACGATTCTCCCAATGCTTGGGCACGAGGCGATCCCATGGTATAGCGATCCGAAATATTGGCCTTACATTTTAGTTCTTGTCAGCGCTTGGAAGGGTGCAGGATATTTTTGTGTCATCTTTCTAGCAGCGATTATCGGCATTGATCATGAATACTACGAGGCGGCTAAAATCGATGGAGCTAACAAATGGCAGCAAATCAGCCAAATCACGATTCCCTTGATTAAACCGGTAATCATCATCATGACATTGATTGCTGTAGGCAAAATATTTCATTCCGACTTCGGATTGTTTTATCAAGTTCCGCTTGACGCAGGTGCACTGCTTCCGACGACCAATGTGATAGATACTTACGTTTATCGTTCATTGCTGACGCTTGGAGATATTGGAATGTCCTCTGCAGCAGGGATGTACCAATCGGTTGTCGGATTTTTACTGGTGTTGATTTCAAACTTTATTGTACGAAGAATTAGTAAAGAAAACGCCTTATTTTAACCGGGAGTGGTTGCCTATGGCCAGAAAACAAAATGCTTCTCAGTGGGCCCTTCATATTATCTTTATCATCTTGACGGCAGCAAGCTTGCTTCCATTTTTGTTGTTAGTTACAGCATCCATTACTGACGAAAATGAAATTATTCGAAGCGGGTATTCCTTTTTTCCAAAACATATTAGCTTCGCGTCGTATCTCTATCTCTTCAATGAAGCTGAAGCGATTGTACGGGCTTATGGAATCTCAATCTTAGTTACAGTGTCCGGGACGATCGTTGGCCTGGCCATGACCATACTTTTCGCCTATCCCATTTCTCGAAGAGATATGCCTTTCCGAAACAGCTTATCATTCTATGTGTTTTTTACTCTTCTTTTTAATGGAGGGCTCGTCCCCACCTACTTAGTGTATACTCAATTATTTGATCTGAAGAACACGATCTTTGCTTTATTGCTACCGTACTTGTTATTAAACGGATTTTACGTCCTGGTAACGAAAACCTTTTTCACCAACTCGATCCCTGTGCCGGTCATTGAATCCGCTTATATGGATGGTGCAGGAGAATTCAGAACCTTCTTCCAGATTGTCATGCCCCTGTCACTACCTATTATGGCGACGATCGGATTGTTTCAGGTCATTCATTACTGGAATGATTGGTTTAACGGGTTGATCTTTATTACCGATAGCAAGCTGTACAGTTTGCAGTTTCTACTTAACAAGATTTTGCTGGACATTCAGTTTTTAAACTCCTCTGATTTAGGAGGGAATCAAGCGGAAATGATCGCCTCACTTCCCAAAGAAGGTGTTCGTATGGCGATGGCCGTCATCGGGATCATTCCTCTGTTGGTGGCATACCCGTTTTTTCAGAAATATTTTGTCAAAGGACTTACGATTGGGGCAGTCAAAGGGTAGGTAGCTTCGGTCGATGTCGGGTACCATAAAAGAACACAGGAGGGGTAATTAAATGAGACTGAACAAGAAACATGTATCTACGGCTTTAATCGGATCTTTGGCCTTATCCGTAGCACTTACAGGATGTTCCTCGAACAAACCGCAAGCAAACAATTCCAACTCTTCAGGTAAGACTCAAGGAGTAGAAGCCAAAGCAGAATTACCGCCTTATGAATTAACGGTGGCCTTCTTTACTGTAAGCTCACAAAATAAGGGCATACCGGCCGTTGAAGAACAGCTGAATAAATTAACTAAAGCAAAAATCAATACGACTGTTAAACTAGTGCCGATCAGCTATGGGTCCTACGATCAGCAAATGAACTTGATGATGGCCGGCAATGAGAAGCTTGATTTATTTGTGACCGAGGCGAAAAACTATGGAACGCAGGTGGGGCAAGGAAGGCTGCTACCTCTGGATGATTTGATCGATAAACAGGCCCCTAATATTAAAAAGGCTGTTGATCCCATGTATTTAGAAGCCGCCCGGGTGAATGGGAAAATTTACGGGATTACCAGTATCCGGGATCTTGCTGCCAATCGGGGACTAGTCATGCGGAAGGATCTTGTGGATAAATATAAAATCGATTTAACCAAGATTAAGACTTATAACGACTTGGACTTGGTTTTCCAGACCATTAAAGATAATGAGCCTGGTATGACGCCTCTGGTCGGTTATACGCCTAAAAATCCACCAGCGGCCAGCTTTGTCTATAAAGATTTCGATAATTTGGATAACAACATGGGTGTTATTAATCTCAAGGATGATAATTTAAAAGTAGTAAATCTGTATGAAACCAAGGAATATGCCGGTTACCTGGATACTGTTAGAAGATGGTATAACGCCGGGTTTATGGCCAAGGATGTCGCGACAACGAAAGACAATGCCAACGATTTAGTCAAGGCGAACCGCGCATTCTCGTTCTTTACCAGCATGAAGCCGGGCTATGAATCGCAAGCAAGCCGTTCGATCGGTAAGGAAATGGTTTCCGTCGAAATTGCACCTGCAACGACGCTGACAAACAACATTACAAAGTTTATGTGGTCCATTGCAAAAAACTCCAAGGATCCAAGCAGGGCCATGATGTTCCTAGACTTACTGTACTCGGATAAAGAAATTATTAATTTACTGGATTGGGGCATTGAAGGAAAAGATTATGTAAAAGCAGGAGACAATATGATCGACTATCCGAGCGGAGTTAATGCCACAAGCGTCGAATACGGATTAAATCTGAACTGGCTTTTCGGAAACTCCTTCATATCTTACGTCTTTAAACCGGACCCGGCAGATCTTTGGGATCGGATGGGGAAATTCAACAAAGAAGCGGCAAAGTCTAAAGCGCTTGGCTTTACTTTCGATGTCACACCGGTTAAAACGGAGGTTGCAACGGTGACGAATGTTATCAATCAATATCAAATTGGTTTGGAAACAGGTACATTGGATCCCCAAAAGGAGCTTCCGGATTATATTAAAAAACTGAAAGACGCCGGAATGGATAAGGTCATTGCAGAGAAGCAGAAGCAGCTGGACGAATGGAAAAAAACACGTAAATAAAACGAATCCATTCAGTCCGTGAACAATCGTTCATGGACTGAATCGTTAAATCAAACTTATAAGGATAGGTGGGCTTACTCTAATGATCAATTATCAAATGATTTCCGATATTATGGAGCAAAAAAAAATTTCAGTAACTGAAATAAGCGATAAGATTTGGGAGCTTGCTGAAACCCGATATAAGGAATTTCAGTCTGCGGATGCTTTAGGTAGCGTGCTCGAAGCTGAGGGCTTTCATGTTGAACGGCAGGCCGGCGGAATGGAGACCGCTGTAGTAGGCAGCTACGGAAGTGGGAAGCCTGTCATTGCCATTTTAGGGGAATTTGACGCCTTAAATGGAATGAGCCAAGAAGCGGGAGCTACCGAGAAAAAAGCCATAACAACAGATGGAAACGGCCACGGCTGTGGACACAACTTATTGGGGGCAGGATCACTCGCAGCTGCCATTGCTGTTCGGCATTACATGGAACGCAGCGGGCTGGAGGGTACGGTGCGTTATTATGGCTGCCCAGCGGAAGAGGGAGGCGGCGGTAAAGCGTATATGGTCAGAGCCGGGCTCTTTGGCGACGTTGACATCGCATTAACCTGGCATCCATGGGACGAGAACCTTGCTTATAACTGCAGGATGCTGGCTACATGTGAGGTTTATTTTAAATTCAAAGGGGTGAGCTCCCATGCTGCCTTCTCCCCGCATTTAGGACGAAGCGCTTTGGATGCAGTGGAATTAATGAATGTGGGGGCTAATTTTTTAAGAGAACACATGATTCCTGAAGCAAGGCTGCATTATGCGATAACGAATGCCGGCGGATTTGCGCCAAACGTTGTTCAGGCCGAAGCTGAAGTTTTATATAAAATACGAGCACCTAAGATGCATCAGGTTAAAGAATTACTTGATCGGGTATCCGATATTGCCCGAGGAGCCGCATTGATGACAGGAACAAGCATGGAGTCTCAATTTTTTTCCGCTTCTGCAGACCTGATTCCGAACATCACCTTGGGCTCATTGCTGAATAATCAATTTATGCAAGTCGGTGCGGAAACGTATACGCAAGATGAGATCGATTTTGCCAAGGCTATTCAGGCTACGTTCTCAGAAGGCGAGAAAAAAGTGATTCAATCGAGACATGCAGCCCCCCTTGCGGATAAGGTTACCCCCTTTTCCGTAGAAACGGGCTTTGTCCCGGCCTCAACGGATGTTGGAGATGTAAGCTGGATTGTTCCTACCGGACAAATTTATGCGGCAACCTGTGCGACAGGAACTATGCTTCATACCTGGCAGATGGTGGCTCAAGGAAAATCATCTATTGCACACAAAGGGCTCTTGCTTGCCGGAAAAGTCATGGCATCATCCGCGATAGAATTACTGCAAAACCCTGAACTAATCAAACAAGCAAAAGCGGAACACCAGGAGCGATTGGGCGGCGAAAGGTACGTTTCTCTTATTCCACCGGAAAGGAATCCCCCATCAACAAAACGAGTATCGGTAGAGGTGTAGCCATTCAAGCGGCAGGCTGGCAGCTTCATGAAAGGAGAACTCATGGATTCATGGATAAGATTAAAGCAGCCATTATTGGTACCGGATTCATCGGTCCGACTCACCTAGAGGCGATTCGAAGATTAGGCTTTGTAGAGGTCGTGGCCTTGGTCGAATCCAATCAGGCCAAAGCGGACAAAAAAGCTGCCGAGCTTGGGATTCCCAAGGCTTACGGTGACTATCGGGAGATGCTACAGGACCCTGAAATACAGGTAGTTCATAATTGTACACCTAATCATCTTCATTTTCAGATTAACAAAGACATTATTTTGGCCGGAAAGCATGTCTTATCTGAAAAACCGTTGGCTGTTTCAAACGAGGAGTCGGCGGAGCTTCTCAGACTAGTCCAAGATCGCGGTGTGGTGCATGGAGTCAACTTCAACTACAGACAGTTCCCTATCATAAGACAGCTGAAATCGATGGTTCAATATGATGAAATGGGTAAAGTGAATTTGCTTCATGGCAGTTATCTACAGGATTGGCTGCTCTATGAAACGGACTATAACTGGCGGTTAGCTCCTGAGACCGGCGGAAAATCAAGAGCGGTTGCAGATATCGGGTCCCATTGGTGCGATACGGTTCAATACGTGACCGGAAAAAAGATTACGGAGGTATTCGCTGATTTGTCAACCGTGATCCCTGTCAGGAAAAAAGCCATGCATCAAGCTCCTACTGATGAGAGCCACCAAAGTCAAACGGATACACAATATGAAGAGATTCCGATACAAACGGAGGATTACGCATCGGTTTTGCTTCGATTTGAGGATGGGTCAAAGGGGGTTTTTACGGTTTCCCAAGTTAGCGCCGGCCGAAAAAACAGGCTTAGCTTCGAATTGAACGGCAGCCGCAAATCGGCCTTTTGGAATCAAGAAGAGCCGGAGAAGCTATGGATAGGCTATCAAGATAAAGCCAATGAAGTTCTATTGGCAGATCCGTCATTATTTATTCCGGAAGCGCGTTCATCGATTCATCACCCGGGAGGACATAACGAAGGCTGGCCAGACGGCTTGAAAAATATGATGCTGCATTTCTATTCCTACATCCGGGCAGGTAAAAAACCATTGCAGGATGAATCGGAATTTGCAACCTTTGAGGACGGGCATTTATCCATGTGTATCACCGAGGCTATTTTGGAAAGTAACGAAAAGGGCGTTTGGGTTAAGGTGCAAACAAGAGCTGGATGATCAAGGGCCCGCTCCCTATATGGGATGCGGGTTATTTTAACAACTAATGCTGTTTTTTGTCAGCAGGATCCGTGATATAATTCCGAATCATAGCAGCTAGTCTTGATCATGGGGGTCAGCAATATGCGCATCGTTAGTAAGGAGCTTCTCAAGTCGCTGCGGTTTCGAATCGGATTGACTTTTCTTCTCATTTTTTTGCCCTTGATGGCTTTAATGATATATAACAGTGTCTATGCAGGGAAGGTTGTTCGTGAACAGGTCGCTCAGTCCAATAAAAATTTGGTTTCCCTGTATTTGGGGCAAATCGACCGCTCCTTGGAAGAAGCCGACGATTATTTATACAAAATGGCAGCGCAAGAGACGGATCTGATCGTGTTGGATCAGCCCAATACTTTCGAAACGTCTCGTTATCAGCTGGCCAGACTTCGATTGTCCAACAAAATCTCCGCCGATATTAACAATTTCAAGCAGATGGATACATTTTTCATTTATTCCTCATCCAATGATGATTTTCTAATGGGGCCTAATGTTTCCATGAGCTTTGATGAGCGGACTGAAGCAAGGAAGCTGCTTTCGAATATGCTTCAGGGCGCAGTAGACTCGGTTTGCTTGAGTAGCTGGTGCGTCCGGAAAATAGATGAGGCTTATTTTCTTTGCCATATTGTTAAGATGAACGGTGTGTATTTAGGTGCTTGGGTAAACGTCGAGCGACTGATGGTTCCAATGAATCTGATCGATCTCGGGGAAACAGGCATATCAGTTTTACGCTCGGGGAGCACCGAGCCTACGAATCATACTCGGTTTATAAAGGAAAATGGCATTGATCTTGCACTTGATAGTGATGCTCTATACAAAATAACCGGTACAAGGATTAAGTTTTTAGTGGTTGGAGATCACTCCCATAAGGGAGATTTTAGTCTGATGGTATTGATGCCGGATAATCGAGTAGTTGAGAACTTGCCGCTCATTCAGAGAATTGTATCGCTTGTCCCGATCGGGTTCGTGATGCTCTTGCTTGTTTTCCTGCTCATTTTGCGGGGATTGATTCTTCGCCCGGTTAACCGCATGGTAAAGGCGATGCGAAGAATCAAGGAAGGGAACTGGGATGCGCAAATTCCGACCTATCCGGCATCCACTGAGTTTGAAGTGATGCACACTACGTTTAATGAAATGGTTTCCCAAATTCAAAAGCTGAAGATTGACGTGTACGAGGAACAACTGAACAACCAAAGGGCGGAACTCAAGCATTTGCAGCTACAAATCAATCCTCATTTTTTCTTGAACTCACTCAATATAGTTTATCATCTCGCTCAGGCCAAAAAATACGAATTAATTCAAGAGATGTCGCTGAGCTTAGTAGAATATTTCCGGTTCATGTTTCGTAGTAACCTAACGTTCGTTTCCCTAAAGGATGAAATCAAGCATACTCAAAACTATCTCAATATCCAGCTTTTGCGTTTTCCGAGGCATCTCACCTACGAGATTGAAGAAGTGGAAGCATTCGAGAATACGAAGGTTCCGCCGCTTGTCGTACAAACGTTTGTTGAGAATACGATTAAGCATTCGGTTACTACAGACGACCCCATACAGATACGGATCATGATTCAATCAGTAACAGTAAACGGCGGAGATGGCATAAGAATCCGGATCAGTGATACGGGAAAGGGGTTTCCCGATGACGTTCTGCACCTGCTGCAGTCTGATCAGGATCTGATTAAGGAGAACGGTGAACACGTCGGCATTTGGAATGTAAAGCGAAGACTTTATCTATTATATAAGGACCAAGCTCGAATCACGTTTATGAACGCTCCGGAGGGTGGGGCTGTTGTGGAAATTGTACTGCCTTGTTTAATTGATTAAGGAGAGTATTAAGGCAACATTACATTAGTTCGTGTCTACATTGTCAATACGATATGAACACGAACTAATGTTATTTTAATGCTAAGTGTTGTTAAATTAACTACCCTTTTGGGGACCTGAAGGCAGAAAAGAGATATGACGTCCACAAAACCAGATATGGACGTAATCGTGTCGGTTTCACTCAGGAGCAGGCGGCCGGAGCTATCCAGTAACATAGTACCGTACCTCGCTCCTTCACCAAGCCTACACTAAAACGTAGTGGCCAAATGACGGAATAACCGATGGTATTAGCACTAATTATTGATGCAGTTATTGATGCAATACTAAATGATGGATCATCTGCAGAGGGTCGAATTTCGAATAGTGCCGGTAGAGCACGAAGCACCAATTATTTTATTAATTCGACTTGTACATTAAAAAAAGAATCCCCCTCACTGATCGAAATTAGTTGGGGGTGCAGAGATCTTATCCAATCCACTATCTTTTTGAGAAGACATCAGAAAACTGAGGTTTGTCAGGCTGTCGAAAAAGTCTCTCGATAGCCTTTTTTATAACCATAAATTTAATACGACACCGCGTTAATATGATATAATTGAGTTACTACTTACGAACGGATGGTGCTTGTTATGCTTCGCTCTAGCCGCGATAAACAACAAAATTACGAGTTGGTCTCCATCGAGGAGTTGGTCCCTGCCGATCACTTACTTCGAAAGATTGATAAGCACATTGACTTCACTTTCATTGATGAGAAAGTTCGTCATCTTTATTCCCAGGACAATGGTCGCCCCGCTATTGATCCTCTTGTTCTTTTCAAAATGATTTTTCTTGGTTACTTTTACGGGATTCGTTCAGAGCGGCAGTTGGAGCGCGAAATTCAGACAAACTGGCCGCCTCATTGGTGTACCCAGAAAGGTGGGTAATGCAAGTGGACAAGCTTATCGAGTTACTGAAGAATCACCTCGGAATGAAAGGCAGAAAAAGCGATATAGGAACTAGGCTCAGCGCCATAAAGAAAGTGCTTGACTTCTGATGACGTTTCTAGGTCGAGAAAACCACTCTTTGCTAATAATTCTCGCTTGCCGAGAAGAATTCGAGAAATCTAGCCGGGCAGATCATGATCGTGGTGTCCTATTTGCCATATTCTTAAATTTCCTCACTTCAAAGTTAAAAAACAGCCATACAAACCAGTTTCAGCGTGTTGAAAAAAAACAAAATCATGCGATATAGAGGAGTAGGTTGACAGGTTGTGAATACTATTAATCTTAATAAAATTAGTAAGATTAATAGTATTAATAAGTTCATCTAATCAATGAACAACCGTTTGAATTCATCTGCATAGTAATAGATTTTTCACTAACATTGATTACAAATTTATTATTGGATTGGCAATGGGTTGCTTTGAGAATAAAGTGACGGGAGGGCTCACAAGCGGCAGCGCGCACGCGCCTCAACCAATAATAATGCGTTTTTAGGATTAATGTCATGATCAGCACACCACGCAGATGTTTGATCACTACTACGACATTCTCGGACAATCTCAGTCCATTTGTTTAATCGATACTGGTTAGTAACTTCCCTGGTATTCAACTCTAGACCTCCCTTTGGAGTTTTTCGATCGAAGTCGAAAAACTCTACAAACTCCAATTAAGGGAATTGTCTCAAAGACTAAGGGAGGTTACTATACACTAACTTATTAGACGCTTACTTTTTTCATGTTCAAGTCTCAGTTCTTCATATGATAAACTAATCTTAGAACGATTGTATACCGGAGGAAATATGAAGGATCTTGAAAGAAAGCTTGAGCTTGCTTTGAGAGAAATAGAACGATTGAAACAAGAGAATCATCAATTGAAGCATAAGCTTGCTAATTTTTCAAAAGATAAGTTTGAATCAACTAGTTCAATATATCCTCCTGTATCTAATGATACTTTTATGATAAAGGATGATATCGCCAAGATAGAACCTGAAGAGGGCACCGTCCATAATTACTCTACTCCGAGAGAAAAGATTGCTTTATTTCGGAGTCTATTTCGTGGTCGTGAAGACGTATATCCAAATAGGTGGGAGAGCAAAACAGGGAAATCGGGGTACTCACCGGCGTGTAAGAACGAATGGTCATTTGTATGTAAGAAGCCTCAAGTCAAATGTTCAGATTGCTCTCATAGAGAGTTTCTTCCTATAACTGACGACATTATATCTAATCATCTCGATGCAAAGATAAATCGGACTATCGGAGTTTACCCGATGCTCGAAGACGAAACGTGCTGGTTTCTAGCCATTGATTTTGATAAAAATAATTGGAAGCAGGATGCTGCTGCTGTTATGGATACATGCAGAAAACTACAGGTGCCTGCTGCATTGGAACGCTCCCGTTCAGGAAATGGGGGGCATATATGGATATTTTTTGACCGGCCACTTGAGGCAAGTTTGGCTCGGAAATTTGGATCTGTTCTTTTAACCAAGACGATGGAAAACAGATACGAGCTTGGTCTGGATTCCTACGACCGATTATTCCCTAATCAAGATACGCTGCCGAAAGGGGGCTTCGGCAACTTGATAGCTCTACCTATGCAAGGAGGCCCTCGGAAAGAAGGGAATAGTGTTTTCGTAGACGAGAATTTTACCCCTTATGAAGATCAGTGGAGTTTTTTATCTGGTTTAAGGAAAATGACCTTATCTCAGGTTGAGGGCAAAGTACATGAAGTTACAAGGGATGGAAAAGTTCTTAACGTCGGTATTTGGGATGAGGTAATGGATGAGGACAAACCATGGGAAAAACAGCAGCTTGACTTTGAGGAAGTACGAGTTGATATCTTACTACCGTCGAAGGTGCATCTCATCCTTTCAAATATGATATATATTGAGAAGAATGGCTTGTCAGCATGGATGATTAACCAAATCGGGCGGCTTGCATCTTTTCAAAATCCAGACTTTTATAAAACTCAAGCTATGCGTTTACCTACGTTTGGAAAACCCCGTGTAATTGGCTGTGCTGAGGATTTTTCTAAACATATTGCGCTGCCTAGAGGTTGTCTCCAAATGGTTTCAAATTTGTTTGAGAAATATGGTGTGGAATTATCAATTGCTGATGAGAGAAACAAAGGAATAGAAGTGGACGTGAATTTTACTGGTCAACTTTCAATTCTACAGGATGCCGCGGCTAGGTCGATCCTAGCTCATGACACGGGGATTCTTTCCGCTACAACTGCTTTTGGGAAAACGGTGGTGGGAGCTTCCATAATCGCTTCTAGAAAAGTGAACACGTTAGTTTTGGTGCATCGCCGTGAGTTAATGGACCAGTGGAAGGAAAGATTAAGTACTTTTCTAGATATAGGTACAAAAAATATTGGTGCTATTGGGGGCGGAAAGGAAAAACGGACGGGTATTATCGATATAGCTGTCATTCAAAGCTTAAACAATAAAGGTCAAATTAAGGATTACTTAACGGACTACGGACAGATCATTGTGGACGAGTGTCATCATGTTTCGGCATTTAGTTTTGAACAAGTACTGAAAAAGGCCAATGCCAAATATGTCGTTGGTCTGACGGCTACTCCAACACGGCAGGATGGGCAGCAACCTATTGTACTTATGCAGTGCGGTCCTATTCGAACTAGAATTGATGCGAAGTCTCAAGCTTTTGCAAGAGGATTTGAACATAAAGTATTGCCAAGGTATACATCTTTTCAACTACCTTCTCAAATGGCGAACGCCTCAATACAGACTGTCTATCAGTTACTGGTAGATGATGAGAAAAGGAATGAGCTAATATTTGATGATTTGTTAAAGTGTTTAGATCAAGGAAGATCTCCAATTTTATTGGCAGAGCGAACAGCTCATGTTGAATATTTCGAAAAGAAACTGGAAAAGTTCGCGAAAAACGTGATTGTATTACGTGGGGGGATGGGTAAAAAGCAGCGAGAGGCACTCCGGCAGCGGATAGCAAGCATACCTGATACGGAAGAGCGAGTCTTTATAGCTACCGGCAAATTGATTGGAGAGGGTTTCGACGATGCTAGGCTAGATACGTTATTTTTAGTTCATCCGATCTCTTGGAAAGGGAGCTTGCAGCAATACGCAGGGAGATTACACCGATCACATGTAAACAAACAAGATGTGCAGATTTATGATTATGTCGATATCCAGGTGCCACTTCTCATGAGCATGTATAGGAAGAGAGTAAAGGGCTATCGTGGCATGGGATATAGCGGTATGGAATTGTAAAGGGGCAGAATAATTTTCATATATGAAAGGGAAGAGATTCAATATGACCAAGCTTTCACTTCCAGAGCTTAAAAAGCAATTAAAAACGTATAAAGCTGAAGAGCTAGTCTCCATTATTATCGATTGTTATAAATCTAGTGCGGAAGTAAAGAAATACATTCACATGATGCTGGAGCCTGAAAGTACGGAAAATCAGTTGTTTGATGAAGCAAAGAAGAAAATATTGAACCAGTTTTATCCTAATCGCGGTGAACCCAAGATTAAATTGGCGGAAGCTAAGAAGGCAATTTCCGAGTTCACCAAGCTTAGCAATAATCTAGCCAGAACGATAGAATTAATGATTTATTACGTAGAGTTGGGGGTGGAGTTTACTAACGATTATGGTGATATGTATGAATCATATTATTATAGTATGGCTTCCATGTATCAAAATGTTTTAAATAAAATTAATGATAGCGGCAGCGGTTTATATCATGTATTTCAGGATAGGCTAAGGGCAATTGTTCGAAATACGAGAGGGGTTGGTTGGGGATTTCATGATCAACTAGCTGATTTGTTTTACAATTTTGCCGTAGTGTATGAGGAAGATCCAGAGGTGGGTTAACTCGAACATATCAGAGCACTGGGTTCCCATTAACAGTGCTCATTTATATTACCCTGTTTTAGCTAATCCAGAATTTAATATTGAGATCTACAACTTAA
Source organism: Paenibacillus cremeus (assembly GCF_007786445.1). Taxonomy (GTDB): domain Bacteria; phylum Bacillota; class Bacilli; order Paenibacillales; family NBRC-103111; genus Paenibacillus_G; species Paenibacillus_G cremeus. The sequence continues at coordinate 21,497 of NZ_VNJI01000024.1, forward strand.
TATAATAGAGCGGAGCGTACTCATGCCTACTTACAACAAATTAGTTCGAGATCTAATCCCGGAAATAATTGCACGGGAAGGAAAAACCTATAACACTCGGATCCTAGATGAGTTCGAATATCGCCTCGAACTTCGTACTAAATTAGCTGAAGAGCTAAATGAATATCTTGAGGCTGTCGATAACACCAGTGCAATGGAGGAATTATCCGACATACTCGAATTACTTCATGCATTGACAGCTATACATGGCTCGACAGTCGAGCAACTTGAACTGATTCGCTCAACTAAAGCGGTGAAGCGGGGAGGGTTTAAGGAAAGAATCTTCTTGATTGATGTTCAAGATACGTGAATGTTATTACTGTAATGTTTAGCCCAAAGGGATTTATTACGCGAAGTAAAGAGGACTAAAGGAGCAACTCTAAATTTAATTTAATATTGTCCATAAAAGAGGGATTCTGGTATTTTTGTAGAAAAATAATATTACACCTCAGATCCAAGGACAAAAAGTGTTAACTTCGATTTCCGCCATATTCTAAATGAAGGACGCGTTAATGTTCTGTAAAGGGGCATTAATACGCGTCTTTTTTATGCTTTAATTATTGAATTTCAGTTAGAGTGGAACCAAGATAAGGGATCACTTGGTATAAGAGCTGAGTCGAATTAGAATTGCAATGTGCAAATTTTAATATAAAAGTGGAGGCATGCAATGAACTATTTCCTGGGAATTATTACACTTATTTTTGTTATCATCGGTGTGTATCTGATATTGAAACGAAAATTCTCCAATGATTCGGGATCGAATGTTACTGATTCGTTATCTTGACCCGAAATTGACGAAGACTACTGTCAGATGGTTGACCGTTGATCTGACCGTTAGGGATATAGCAACGGGAAGACAGAGATGTAATATCTCTACTTCCCGAACATTTCAGATCTCTACTTGATAGGTGTCCTTCTTTCTTAAATTAAACCGAGCTTCTCGCATTATCACGTACCAGTCCCGATCTAACTCGATCCTACACGGTATCCCTTTGTCACCTATGCGTATTTCTAACCACTCACCGCAATTGAGCTCGTATAACCATCCATTTATATGGACCTCCCAGCGTCCCGACGCACGACTATACATCATTGTTCTCCACTGGCGTTTCATAGCAACTCACCTTGTATGACGTGTTTCACCATATGATCGTCAATAATACGACGTCTGTTCTGTGCACCATAAATAAGGCTGTGGGTACACACTTTGTTGATGAGCCGAGCGGACCCGCTGGAGAAGCGGTAAATTTCATCGACAGCTCCATCAGAGAAGATATCGTGCTGGACGCCGGCATATGCGAGATGACGCTTTATGTATGCTCCGGACTGTGCCCGGTCAAGATGTGGCAACTTGCACTGCAGGTCGATTCGTTGGCGAATAGCGGCGTAAGCTTGCAGACGAAGTCTGTCCCAGAGTTCGCTTTGTCCAACCAGGATAAGTGCCATGGGACTTTGCGCGTCCATCTTGAAGTTCAGCAGGAACCGTACTTCTTCGAGCATTTCTCGATCTAGCAGATGGGCCTCGTCCACGACCACAACCGGTTGAAGCTGATAAATTCCACGCATAAGCTCAATCTCTCGGTGCAACTGTCGCTTGGCGTCCCCACGGTAGAACTTCGACTCGCAACCGAGTTGCTCGAGCATTCCTTTATAGAAGTGGCGAGGTGTGAGTTTGGAGTCTGACAGGTACAGAATCTTATACTTTGCTGCATCTAGCGCCGTTGTAAACCGGCGAATCGTTGTCGTTTTTCCTGTTCCACAATCACCGGTGATAACGGCAAAGAGTTGACGCTCCGCGGCATATTCCAGCCTGCCCAGTGTTTCTTCCAACATAACGGATTCGTAGAGTTCTTCAGTAGGGATATCCCGTGAAAACGGTGTGCGACCAAGCTCATAGAACGATTCAAACATCTGCATTCACCTCTTTCGGGACTGACCGGTAGGAGACGGCAGGGGCTTGCAGTTCTTGGCGTTCTTGATGTTTCTGATTGGCTCCCCTCAGAAGACGTGAGGTGTCCACCGGTTCTTTTTGTATATGTTCCGGCAACGTCGGACGCTTCCCGGATCGTTCGCCAATGACTAGCTCTCGGGCCTTCCAGGGGGAATGTCCCTCGTATTCGATCGTCACCTCTATAATGTCGGCGGGATCATAGACCACTTGAACCGTTCGTCCGATAAACAGGATTCCAACCTCGTATTTCTTGCCCATGAAGCTAATGCAGCCGGCCTTGTCAACCTTCCGATTTTCACAGTGGAGAAACGCGTTTGCGAGAATCTCCGGCTTCACGAAGCGTAGAATTTTCGTATCGCTCCGAAATACCGTCTCCGGGCTCTTCTCCTCTAAAGCAGAGTGTGGTTTGTTCTGATGGCATTCCGAAAGCCATACCTGAAACCATGCGTTCAGTTGATCCAGTGATTGCGGCTTCTCGAGTTGAACCTCATTCAGAAATCCTTGCACGATACCGTTTAATCGCTCTACTTTGCCTTTAGATTCGGGCGAATAGGGCTTGGCAAAAAGAAGACGGATGCCCAGCTTGGAGCATGCTCGATTCATCCATTTTGTTCGATACTGTTTCCCATTGTCGAAGTAAACGGCTTCCGGAACCCCGTATTTTTCGATAGCTTTGCGGAAACAATCTTCGACGATGGCCTGCTCGAGTGACTCGTAGAACGCCCCGTGAAGCACGAAACGCGTTGCGTCATCCACGAATAGTACTAGATAAACCTGCTTGCTCACACCATCCGGTCCAATGGGTAGAAAGGGGCCATATTTGATGTCGCTCTGCCACATACCATTACGGTGACGTTTTTGAAAGCGTCGGGCAGCCACGCCGCTACTTGCATACATCCGCATCTGCCTGGAGCTATACCCACGCGCTGCAAGTTTTTCTTGTAGAGTGCTACGTTTGAGTTGCCCACGCCGGGCTTTTCCTTCCCATTCAAGGATCTGTATAATTTGGCTCACACTGCGACTAGGAACTTCACGTCGTAGGAGGACCGCCTCTTCCAGCAGCTCCACCGGGATAGCATCTGTCGTAGATTTTTTAGCTTTGGCCTTCGGTCTGAGCCCGCTGAATCCATCTTGCCGATACTGTGCCAAATACCGTCGCAAGGTTCGCTCGGACAAGCCCGTCTGCTCACAAATTGCCGCTTTAATTTGACTGGCCTTAGCTGAATCCAATCCAGCGGCCAAAAGCGGCGACAACAACTGCATTCGCAACACTGCAATTTCTTCCGCTTTTCGCTGATCTTTCAATGCTCATGCCTCCATTTTTATAGGGTTAACATGAGTCTAGCTCAGAGGGGCGCGGACAGGAATGCAGAACGGGTCTGTTACCCAAACATTTGAATTGGCAATGGGGCGGACAACTCTGGCCAGCCATCCGACGGCGTTGCCGACGAACCGTCCAAGGTAATGGAGTGCGGACTGGGAAGGAGTAGACGAATTCCTCACAGGCAAGTTGAAACGAATGGCGATGGATTGCAAACAGCCTGCTGCATACACGACCCAGGCGAAGAACCAACTCTTCCACCGGTAGATGGTAGATTCATCTGCTGCAACGTCCGTACGCTCCGGCTCCGATAATACACCTTCGATGCTTTCTGCAGCATAGCGTTTATATGGAACGAGAAGATCCGGTAATTCATGATGGATTCTCTCACACGCCTCGCAGTGAAGGCGACGAATGATGAGTTTTGCCCTTTCTCCACAACCTTTGTACCACACCCGTCGGCGGCTCCCTGCAACATTTAATTCGCCTCCACAGCACGGGCATGGAACAATTTCCGCACTCCTAACAAAAAACGCCGGTTTCTTGCTCCTTCTCATCCAGCGTAAACTTTGATACAATGACCATGTGTAGGTGGAAGACGTCTCCTGTGATACTGTTCCCGCAGTACCACATCTAAATGGAGGCGTCTTTTTCCTTTCTTGAATTGAATATCTGGTCATTATATCGGTCAGTATTCGGACAGGCATTAGCGTCAGCATTAGGACTTTATGGATTAGCGGAAACATAGAGGCAGAAGTTGTGCGAAAGGTATTTACACAAAGAAAGGACGGAAAGACTCTACAGGCTATCGCAGATTTTCTCAACTACAATAATACGCCCACTAAGCGAGGTGGCAAATGGAGTAAGGTTCACATCAAGGATATGTTAGAACGTGTGGAAATCTACAAGGGAAAGTACAAGCATGGTAATGTTATTACTGACGGTCAACACGAAGCCATCCTTTAATGGGGATGGTTTTGGTATTTAAAGGCACCTTCTTTTGGTGGGGGGATAATTTACATCCTTGTGTTTTAATTGAATAAAGCGAAGGGGCCATAGGTCTTTAACTTTCATCGCGCTGATAATGGTAAATCGCTATGTATATGGGGAAGGCATTGTTAAGTAATATTTAGATACAAGACGTATCGCTCATTGGTAATATGTAAATATAAGTTTCCAAAATATAAGAATATCAAAGAGCGTATTATTTTTTTGTGACGGTCGTTGTTTTAGCAGTTACATTTACTCGAATTCCAAGGCGTTTAAAAATGGACAAAAGGGCAACTTCCAAGCTATTATGGGAGAAATTTGGATGCCTTTAATGATTGCCTTTCAGACATAGTTCCAGATAATGAAGGCTTCGTATTGGTCTTCAAAAATTTTGATAAGTTCAATGCCAGATGCAAGGATATGGCATATCATTTGTTAGACATTATACAGGGTAATTCATGGAGGTTACTTGTAGGTAGTCAAAAAAAGCTAATAGCTTTTTTACATTCAAATGACCCACATTTGGATATTCAATCTGTAGGAGCATTGCGTGTTCTTTGGAATAACGAAGAATGGCTAAATAAGAGCAGAGGACTTTAATGAAAGCACGATTTTATTAAGATAACTGGCAATTACCCCCACACGAAGTATGTTATTTGGAAGAGGGAAATGTGATGAAATATTTTGAATACCTCGAAGCTAATAAGAAAAATTTAGTCGAACAGTTAGAACGTATTCTTACGTTGTATCAAGTTCAGCCAGTTGGCAACGGGTATATTGATTGTATTGTAATGAGGGATAATTTGAAGCAGTTTATTCAAGAGATAACTGCTTTAGGGGTACTTATCAGCGATGTCTCTTGGTGGTGTTATGTTGAGCCATTAAACTCTACAGGATGCCCACATGGTATGGGAGGTCCAAAGTCTGATTATTATGATGGTTGGTTCAGTAAGTTGCAGAATGATTTGTATGAAGCAGATAAGGAAAAAGTAAATTCACTTATGAATTTTTTTGATAAACGATTGGTAAACTCAACCAATTCCAGACATTAGAAGATATCGAAAACGCACTTAAAGAGCCTTTCAGATATACTCCTACTGACTATATCGAAGGGAATAAGTGTGTTATGACAGGGATTTGGTTGCTTGTTGTCCAGATGACTGGAAGCGGTATTAAAACAAGATGAAAGAGCAATTTCATTGAAGGGAAGCATATTGATGAATTATATCTTAGTGGAATGGATTCACGACTTGCCAGATGAGCCTTCATTATTGCTGTCCGAACTGGATCAACAACAAAATGAAGTAAGAAAAATTGAAGTATTTCCAAATGGGAAAGTTGGTTATGCTTCATCAGGGTTTGAGGTTGGTGGTACAAGATTATCCATTGAACCAATACCTGATTTAAATGAGATTGCATCTGACCCACAATTTAAGCCAAGATACATAAGCAAAGAGGAATTTGAAAAGTTTTGGAACGAAAATGTAATTAGATAAAACATGGATTTCATTGATTTTTTAAGGTAGGTATTCTACATGCCAAGTACAAGATTGTTAAATGGTCTGCCACACAACCTAATCCAATCTTATATGAGTACCCTCTGCTATCATAAAAAAGGGTATATGGCTGATTGAATTTATAACGCAGCAAAGCTTTTAGCGATAAATGAAGTGGTAATAGACATTATGAATGAAAATATCACTCCTAATGAAATGAATATATCGCCATTATTATTTTACGTTCGACCGCTTAAAGACATTATCTCGAACACCCTAACAGCAAATAAGTTTGATACCAACTTCATTACTTCAGCACACATTTATATCGAAATTAAGGACTTTGATTCAAGAAGCATTTATTGTAAAGCAGAAGTAGCTTTATTCATCAAAGATTACTGAAGAAAAAGCTTACGAACCATTTTTTGATGTTTTTAACGAAATAGGTAGTGATGGGATAATGAATAGGATTAAGAAGCTCATGAGCAAATGGTTATAAAGTCAATAAAGAGATGATTTAATGATCCGCGCCGCTGCAGTTTTGCATGCGGCTTTCTCTGTTTTAGTTTGGTTCAGTTAGGGCGACAATTAGTACGGGGTGAGAACATGCTCTTTATACCATTAATGCCAATGATTGTAAGTATAGGAAAAGAAGCTTTTGACGATGAAAGTTTTATTTATGAGCCTAAGTGGGATGGCTGGCGTATTCTGTTGCATAAGCAAGGTGAGCGTATTGAAGCTTATACACGTTACGGAAATATCGTAACAAGCAAGTTTCCAGAGATAAAGGAAGCTGCGGCGGCAATTAAAGCACATACGGTCATTCTGGATTGTGAAGGCATTTGCCTACGTTGTGGCAGACCTGTTTTTGATGATTTCTCTTATCGCGGCAGATTAAGTAATTCAGCAAGGATCGAGCAGGCGGCCAATACCCATCCGGCAACGTTCGTAGCGTTTGATGTGCTGTATACTGATAAAGAGCATATAAAAGAGCCGTTAATGCAGCGCAAGGAGCGTCTTAATGACATTGTGGTTGATACGCCGGCTCTGACTAAAACAATGTATGTAGATGGTCAAGGTAAGACGTTATTCGCTCTGACAAAGGAAAGGGATATGGAAGGTATCGTAGCGAAGCGGAAGGATTCAAAGTATTACTTTGACAAGAAGTCGCCGGATTGGTTAAAGATCAAGCATTTCAAAACCATTGATGTTATTGTCTTAGGATATAGAACAGAGCCATTTGGACTTGTCATAGGCTTGAATTTTAAGACAATCAAGAACAAGCCAGTGGGCGTTGTTGAGTTTGGATTTAAGTCGGAAGATAAGCAGGCGTTTTTGGCATTCGCACAGCAGTTGCATACAGTTAGGGATCAGAAAACACAATGGATTGAGCCGCGTTTATGTTGCCGGATTGAATTTCTGGAAAGGACAGATATGCACCAATTAAGGACAACGGTATTTAGGGGGTTCTTGACGAATAAGAAGCCTGAAGAGTGTGTTTGGCTATCCTAATTAAGACATAAATATTATAATCAAGTTGTATGAGACTTACATGTAAAGGAGTACATCATGACTATTCCCATTACAACTGTTGAACGAATTGAAAAAGCCATGAAGATGTTCGATGATGAATTAAGAGATAAACCAGATTGGCAAGGTTGGATGAATAAGAAATCCCATAAGTTTGCCATTTTGTGGAAAGATACGTTGTATCAAGTTCAGCCAGTTGGCAACGGGTATATTGATTGTATTGTAATGAGGGATAATTTGAAATTTTTGACTACCTACAAGTATTCAGACATAGTTCCAGATAATGAAGGCTTCGTATTGGTCTTCAAAAATTTTTCGATTAGACAAGTTGTGTTATCCCAATTTTCATTTGGATATTTAATCTGTAGGAGCATTGCGTGTTCTTTTATAACGCAGCAAAGCTTTTCTTCTTGAATCAAAGTCCTTAATTTCGATATAAATGTGTGCTGAAGTAATGAAGTTGGTATCAAACTAACTCTACAGGATGCCCACATTTCATCAGGGTTTGAGGTTGGTGGTACAAGATTATCCATTGAACCAATACTCTGACATTTCAAGCAGACTATTTTCAAGCTCTCTTTCGCCATTGAGATTACGTTCGTTATTGAATCGCTGCAAATTTACCATTCGCCTTATGTACCAACCTATGATGATTAGGACAAAGAATCAAGATATTATCCGGCTTATTGTTTTGTGTCAAAGAAAATTCTTCAATGTGATGCGCTTCAATTACAGATTCCCCATATTCCTCTTTTCCACTAAATCCACATATCTGACAGCTACAAAATGGCAAACTTATGGGATTTCTTATTCATCCAACCTTGCCAATCTGGTTTATCTCTTAATTCATCATCGAACATCTTCATGGCTTTTTCAATTCGTTCAACAGTTGTAATGGGAATAGTCATGATGTACTCCTTTACATGTAAGTTTTCAACTTGATGCTTTGAAAAAATACGGCTGTACCAAGATTTTTATGGAGAAGAAAAGCGGCGCCAAAAGTGACAGGCAGGAATTGAAGAATGCTCTGGAATACATAAGGGAAGGCGACAACCTTGTGGTTTATAAGTTGGATAGGTTGGCGCGATCTACATATGATCTGCACAGAATAGCAAGGGGATTGGAGGCCAGAGGGATTGGCTTGATTTTTATTAAGGAACAGATTGATTTTACGACTCCGGCAGGAAAGCTGATGTTTACTTTGCTGGGGGCTATCGCTGAATTTGAGCGTGATCTAATCAACGAGAGAACGGCGGAAGGGAGAGAAAGGGCAAAAGCACAAGGCAAACATATGGGCCGGAAAGGACAAGATGATAAGCAAGTCAAACAAGCGTTAAGATTGTTTGCGGAGAGAGAATCAAATGGTTTAAGCGTTAATGACATATCAAAAATGACAGGAGTGCCACGATCAACGATATATGCAAAGATAAAAGAGATTGCAGTTGCTGAATGAATACGACAATGAGCTAGGTTGAACCGTCAGAGCATGACTAACGAAGGCAATACAATCCATATAAATGATTCCGGCGCTGCCTTCTGGTGGCGCTGTTTTGTTTGATAAAACAAACGATTGTTTTAATAAGGGGGTCGGGGATAGTTCTTACCGATTTATGGGATTGCTATTTCCAATAAGGGCTAGGCGCTTCTAAGGACAGATTCATAAGAAAATTTTAGATTATGATTAGCGTACTTATGGTAAAGTCAGGTGTAAAGTACTAATCCTTTGATTCGGACTCTTCAGAAGTCGAAGACATACTGGGTTTCAAACTTCCTGCATCAGGATACAAATAAAACGCATGGTGGGCAAATGAACAAGTTGGAAACCACTCACACTCGCGTTCATGGCTATCAGCTGGATGGACTAAGAAAGTAACTTTTATGAACTAATAGTTAGCAGGGAGTAGTATGGAGGAAAGTGACTTTTTAGGAGCCAAGGGTAAGATGTTTTATTTGAGATAAAGAAGAAGAGTTCTTTGCTGTTGAGTTCAAATTAAAACAAGAGTGATATAGTTCACACATTGGAGGAAGGATTATGAATATTTTTTTCGCGTTATCACTTAGCGAGGTGAATTTGAGTTCGATGTTTGCTTACCTTTTGGATAAACGTAGTGATCATGGTTTAGGGGATAGTGTATTAGTTAATTTTATAGAGATAATTGAAAAAAGAATCGGAGAATCATTAAATAAAAGTGAATATGTTTTTAAGATTCTGAAGGAGGTTCCTTATGTTATATCCGGCTTTAAGCGGATTGTTGATATAGAGATCAGAATTACAGAAAATGGAATTGAAAAATATAGGATTGCTATTGAAAATAAAATACAATCTAATAGCGCTGATAAAGACCAATTTAAAGAAGAGTACGAAGGCATAAAGCGAAATGTTCAGAACGATGTAAAAATTGTTATGGTATTTTTAACGCCTGTAAAGGATAAAGGGTCTAAATTGAAAGAAGAGTTTAATACCCTTAAAGATAGTTTATTAGGAACTGACAAGAAGTTATGGATTAGGTGGAATGACAGTATTAGTACTATGCAACGCATTGCTAACAGTGTAAAAAAAGCAGGTGAAGTAATGAAAGCGAATGAAGCAAAAAAAGCGATTGAAGAATCTGGAGCAGTTGAAATGCACTCGATAGTTGATATACTACAAGATATTATCGACCATGGTTCTATGTCTGAATGCGTTAAAACTACCTTAGAAAATTTTATTTTATATATTAAGAAAACGATGAGTTATGGCGAATTGCCGCTATATGACAAAAAGATACAACCTGAAATTCAACAGACAGCAATCGTAATTGTCAGTCGGAAATCTTATTCGATTAACAGATTAAAGTCAAGAGCAATTGTAATTGTTGAAAATAAGAGTGGTAGTAAAGTAGATAATGTTTTAGGAATGCTAAAAAATATTATTGAACAACTGGAATTGGATGTGGCTACTGATTATAAAAATGGAAAACCCAAAGATACATTTACATTAGGAAGAGAGGTATTAAAAGCCTTAACAGGCTCAGCAAGACAAAATGGTCGTTGGATTGCGGCTCTTCAATTACTTGAAGAAACAAATGATTACTTGAGGTATTGAACGCTGGCATTTCTGAAGAGGAAAGATGATCCTATGAATGGCCAAGGTATTCCGACGATAATCAAAAATCGTTTTTTTCAAAATACCCATTGATGGTTCAATTAATGCTCGAAAGCATCCGGCATGAAGTCCTATGAGGAAGAACCTCTTGGACTTTTTTTATGACTCTTGTAATTCATAATTGCTTAGGCATTCAACAGCTGCACTTAACCTGCACGTATTAGGTGATTACATTAATGTAATTTTTATTATTCTAAATTGAAAAACAGAGAGGGGCAATTCTCTAATGATTCTTAAGACGTGTAGTCCAACAGCTAAGATTTGTGCAATGTGTTCGTTTTGGAATGGACAGGCAGGGGGAACACAAGTTAAACCCAAATCAGGAATGATGAATTTTTTTGAATATGATTCAGAAGAGAAAAATATTTGTTATAATAACCATTTTATTAAAAAAGCATGGAACTCTTGTGGGCATTGGAAAAAAAGATACTAGGTTTTTATATGTATGTTAATGTCTAACTTTGTAAAAAAAACATTGCTAATTGATACATATTTAGGTAATATTCTATTAGATTGAACACATCTTGGAGGAGATTATAAAATGTTTCTGAATCGACTAACTACTAATGAAAAGAAAGAAGCTTTTTTAGAGCTGGCTCACCTAATTGCGTTATCTAACGGCATCATTACAGTTGAAGAAGAAAAGTTGCTTGTTCAATATAGAAATGAAATGTACCTAAACAATGAGTATCAGTTTAAGAACCTGGCTTTAAATGAAATTGTGCCAGTTTTTGATGACGAACAAACTAAAAAAGCAGTATTTATAGAAGCACTTTCTCTTGTTTTTGTTGATGGAAATTATGATGATGAAGAAAAACTGACTATTAAACAATTACAAGAGTCTTTTAATTTTTCGGAAGCGCAATACCAAGAATGTAAAGATTGGGTTAAAAAAGTAAATGCAATTTATGAAGAAGGCTATAAATTAGTGTATGCTTAGTGATTTTCCATGTAATGAATGTGGTTTATGTTGTTCAAATATTAATGGCATCTCTGAACTGCAAGATTACGATCAAGGTGACGGCGTCTGTAAGTATTTAAAAGACAACAAGTGCCAGATATATGAAAATCGACCTGAAGTTTGTAGAGTCAATATCATGTATCAGAAGCATTTTAGTTCCACGTTTACTAAGGAAGCTTTTTATATTGAGAATTTAAAAATATGTAGAGAACTGCAAAGTAATTTCGGTATACCTACCAACAAATTAATAAAATTAGACTACATTGATAAAAAACAGGAGTGAATAATTCTATGCCACTACCTTTCCTAGTTGCAGCAGCAACTTCGACAATTGCAAAAAAAGTAGCCACACAAGTTGCGATAAGTGCAGCAACAGCAATAACAAAAAAAATTATTGAAAAAAAGTAATTAATTTGCAAGCCAAATGGGGCGATCTAATGATTGCTCCATTTGGCTTTTTATTAAGTTATTTATATGGCTTCACTAATTGATCTCTGGCCTTTAATGTATACGATAGACTAAGCTCTGATTTTAACCTAATTTAACATGGCTTACGCCACCAACTTAAAAGAGACACTGCGGCACTTTCTTCGCTGTGTCTCTTTTGTGTTTTAACCCAATAATGGTACGACTCAAACACTATTATAAATGTTTTGATTTCTTTTTATTTTGTAATGAACATATCCTTCGCAATTTTACCAATTGTTGCAGTTGAAGCGCCATCAAATGTTGCACCAACTAAGCCTCCAATTAAAGGTACTGCCTTTCCGATATTTACGACACCCGTTTGGCCAAATTTAGTTAGTAGACGAAAACCTACAGCTTGATTAATTTTTGTTATTACTGTGCCTGAAATTTTAGAAATTGCTGATTGAGTAAGTTTAGTGCCAATAACAATGCCAGCTTCTTTTAAAATGTCTTTGGCTCCGTTACCACATAAGCACATGTAAACTAGAGATTTCACTTTATCATCCCTAATATTATGTCCTCCTATGTAAGCAATTGCTGCTATCATGCGGACTTGTACGTACATAACACTGGCTATATTAGCTGGGATTGTTACTGGCATTGCAATTATGCCGCCTAAACCAGATAAGAAGCCTGATGTAGCAGATTTTGATACCTGCCATTTGATTAGTGATTTAATACTTTCTTCTACAGATGTCCCTTTAGCAAGATAATCTCTCGCCATCTCTTCGGCTGAATCCAAGCCAGGGACACCATTAATAGCTTTATCATAAGCCCAATCTAAAGATTTCATAATGACGCTTTGGGTTAATTTTGCCAAGTTAGCCTACTCCTTTATGTATTATTAGTATAATAATACTAGAGGGAGGCTGTACTGTGTGTAATTTTTTGTCGAATGAATTAATCTTTTGTAATAGTAAGGGACTTAGTAAAGAAAGAAACGCAGCCAGTGTGTGTTAGTTTTGATAAAACTCATTATTTTATAAAAATAAAAATGCTGTTATATCAAGGAAAACGGACGGTCGTTTACTCAGATGTTCTGTAGCAACTGGCTTTTAGACTTGGTGTGAGCAATAAAAAGAAGTGTATATATTACTTCTTTATCGCTGATCCAAAAATCAACGCACTACTGTAAGATGACAGAGTCGTTTAGCGCCGGAAAAGCCAGCTAAGTGGCTAAAAGCGAAACGATAGTACATACTTTTCTATTAAATACTATTTTGAATACAATGTACTATTGACCTATTGATAGTTATTTTGCAAGGGGAAAGGATAGCAGCGGTTGTCGATACAAGCTGTAACAAATAACAGCGGCCTTCTAGGAAAAGCTTATCTGCGCTAAAGTCGTTGTGCTACGGCTTGGACAAGGATTTAGTTGTTCAAGGGGATTTGGGAGAGCTTCAGAAGGCAAGTTTTTAATAAGTTTATGGGCTTTGATCTTGTTTAGTATGAGGGTAACTTTTATAATTGAAGAAAGCCAATAAACATTGGCGAAAACACCTACAAATACATAGTGAGATGGGAAGAGTTTACGGTTTAAAAACGTTGTATCCTGCCATCGCAAAAAACACAAAACAATGCCTAGCCGCGTCGAACGCGCCATCCGTCATGCGATTGAAGTCGCTTGGACGCGCGGCAACATCGACAGCATCAGCCATCTGTTCGGATATACGATTAATATCTCGAAAGTGAAGCCGACAAACAGCGAGTTTATAGGGTATGTAGCGGATAAGTTGGGAATTTAGAGTAGAGTATCTATAGAGACGTAGACGTGAACATCCTTGCCCCCAATATACCGACTAGTACCCAAACTTTAATAATTGAGTTTTCTGAAATTCAGCTTAGGCATTCAGAGATCATTTCCCATCAGGCTACTAACTAGAAAACCTTGAGCAATCAAGGTTTTTTCATTTTTATAACCGAATTGAACAATATGATCTTCTTTTCAAAACATACGTTCGCTGACACGATGATGACAGAAGCCTATGTTACATTCTTATCAGAACATGATAAGAGGAGAGCTGAAGATGAACCCATCGATTCAACTGACGCATGCCTGGAACAAAAATTACTGGCCTACGGGAGGCACCGAAAAAGCATTTTTGCTGCTGGAGCTGAAGGGAACAGCAACGATGCAGACAGAACGCGCGTCAATGAACATCTCATTAGTACTGGACCGCAGTGGATCGATGAGCGGGGCTCCGTTGGCATTCAGCAAGAAGGCATGTCAGTATGTTATCGATCAAATGGTATCGGACGATACGCTAAGTATAGTGGTGTTTGATGATGAAGTTACGACGGTTCTTCAGCCTCAGAACATAATGCATAAGGATCTCATGAAGCAACGGATCGAATCTATTCAAACCGGTGGTTCAACGAACTTAAGCGGGGGATTGCTGCAGGGCATTCAATACGTGTTGAAGAGCAAACGGGAGGGCAGCATCAATCGAGTTATTTTACTATCGGATGGCCACGCAAATCAAGGCATTACAGATCCGTTGAAACTTCAATCCATTGTGAAGGAATTTCAGGGTATGGGTGTTGGAGTTACGACAATGGGCGTTGGAGATGGGTTTGATGAAGAACTCATGGAAGGGATCGCAGATAGCGGCGGCGGCAACTTTTACTTTATTGAAAAGCCTGAAGATGTTCCAGGAATTTTTTCAAAGGAATTAACGGGTTTACTGTCAGTTATAGCCCAAAATGTGCAGCTAACCATAAAACCAACGGAAGCAGCAAGCATCACTCATATCTATGGGTACAATGCGGAAGAGTCAGAGCGAGGCCTGATGCTCACTTTGGGAGATGTGTTTGCTCAAGAAACAAAGTCTGTGCTCATTGAGCTGTCTTTATTTCCGTACGCAGTCGGGAAGGGAAGAGCCCTCGAGCTCCAATGGGACTTTGTTGATGTTACGGAAGAGGTTAAGATTTGCACGATGCAGTATGCGATTGAAGCGAACTTTACCAACGACATCGACTTGATCAACAATTCCTCCAATCCTCACATTGAAAAACAAGTTCAAATCACCGAGTCAGCCATGACCATTCAGCACGCCATTGCTGCTTTTGACCTCGGAGACGTGGAAACCGGCAAACAGCTGCTGCAACAGCAAGCTGATGCGATGCTATGTTCCGCTGTTCAATCGGATGATGCCGAACTGCGGGAAGAAGCCCGAATGCTCTACGATCATCTCGAAAATTTTACGTACTCCAGTAATACAAGAAAATCGCTACATGAGCAAAAGTACCGGCAAATGAAAAGAAAGAAGTAGGGTAGAAGGACTCTCCCATTCATAGGTCGAAATAACTATTTATTGCATATTTGACTTGTGATAGGGAGAGACAGCAATGACTGAGCGACTCATACGTTTAATGCGGATCATTAACCTTATTCAGTCTAAGCCGGGAATATTGGCTAGAGAATTAGCCGAGCGATGCGAAACGACCGAACGGACAGTTTACCGCGACCTCGATACGCTATCTGCGATGAAAATCCCGATTTCCAACTTTGGTCATGGGAAAGGCTATGCGTTTATCAGTAACTTTTCTATGTATCCTCTGGATTGGACCGACCAAGAAGCCGTCGCTTTTTCCATGCTGACTTCGGTGGTGGAGCAAAGCAAATCGTTGGTGCCGGATGACTTTTATTCCGCCTATGAGAAGGTCATGGCCGCCCACCGGAAAGAAAAATCAAAACGGGCCGACATTGTGCAGCACGTTGCAGAAGTCATTCAAATGGGTACACCTGCTTACAGTGAGAACGGGAGTACCTTTTTATACGATATCATCCAAGCTACCTTGTCAGAGCAAACCATTCGGACGGTGTACTACACCCAGAGCCGGGATAAAGTATCGCATCGGGACATCGATCCGTATTACCTGGTTCCCAGAGATCACCGCTTTTATTTAATTGGGTTCTGTCATCTAGCTGAAGATATTCGAACATTTAGAATTAGCCGATTCCGTGAGGTTGTACTGTTGGACCAAACGTTTGATAAGAGCGATTTCAACCTGAAAGCCTACCTGAAAAATACATGGTCGATTGAGCGCGGCGAGAATCAGATTCATTTTAAAATCAGTTTTCATAAAGATGTAGCCCGTTATGTGAAAGAAGAGGAGCTGTTTGTTAAGCCTCGAATGACAGACCAAAAGGATGGCAGTTTGCTGTTTGAAGTCACCGTGAACCACGACCGGGAGCTATTGAACTGGTTAAGCCAGTACGGGCCCGATGCGGAAATTTTGGAGCCAAAGTCATACCGCGAAGTTATGCGAGAGAAGCTTGATCGCTGGCGTAAAATGTACCAACTCTAAGCTGACGGAGGGGTTTATCTGACTACTGCTGTAAGACAGAGACAACACGTATATGAAATCGTCCGCAGTTATCCGCTGAAGCGCAAAGTGCTTCTGATGCCTAGTCATGCCCAAGGGCACATGCTGCTTGAACGAGTGAGCCGAGAATTTGGACCTGTGCTAAATACAGAGATCAAGACATTGGAATCGTGGACGCTGGAGCGGGTCAAGCTTCTTCTAACGCAAAACGAGCTAAGTTATCTCACCCCTGCAGAGGCTAGATGGATTATTTGCCGGCTGCTGCAGTTAGAAGCTTCATCGAACGAGAGCTACTTACATGGAATTACGGTCTCGCCGGGTGTAACGGACGTATTTCATCAAGCAATCGTGGATCTGAGGAGCGCTGGTATCGCGGCAGAGCAGTTAAACATCGCAGACTTCGAAAATGAGGACAAAGGCCATTTTGTAAAAAAACTGCTGTATCGATATGAGCAAGAGCTTCAGCGAAAACAACTCGTTGATCTCGCGGGGTTGTTGGGATGGGTTAAACAGCTTCCTTCACTTGGAATAGATGCCGTTATCGTCGTGAATGAAGAGGTTATTCGAACGGACCTTGACCAGCAGCTGTTAATAGCTCTTACTGGCGGGACATACACCACGTTAGCAAAAGAGCCAGTATTTACTGACCCGGAAAGCGAATTTCCAATCGAACAAACAGAGATATTCCATGCCTCAGGCGTTCTTGCGGAAGTCCGTGAAGTTTTCCGTCGCGTTTCGGAAATGTCCATCCCTTGGGATCAGATTGAATTGGTGCTTTCGAATGAGGAGCACTATGCTGGTGCAGTAAATACCATTTCATCTGGAGCGGGGATTTGTTGCACCTATGCAGGTGGCCTGTCCATCGGACTGACAAATGCAGGCAAGGCAGCAAAGCTATTTTTGGATTGGTTGGAGTCGAATTACAACGTAGAGCATTTGTTACTGGCTTTAAAACAGGGATACATTCGTTTAAAGACTAAGCAAAATGAAGCAGATGTAACGACCTTTAGCTTGATTCGGGAGCTAGAGCGCACGGGGATAGGTTGGGGGAAGGAGCGGTATCGACTACTGGAGAAGCGAATTGCAGAGGCATCCGATGAGGAAACCATTTTAAAGTTGCGGCTGTTGAATTCATTCGTTCAGCATTTGTTTAACTTGGTTACGGAAAAAGCTCTATCTTCGGTACAAGGCTTAATCGAAGCGCTTATCGAGTTTACTAGTACATACGCGGTGCTAAAGGATGAAGAAGAACATCAAGTATTAAGCGGGATAAAGGTTCTACAGCAATCGTTGGCAGCGGCTGGGGAGCTCGAAATGGAAACGGCTTTAGTATTTCAATATGTGAGGGAGGGACTGAGCCAGCTACGGATTCGAGTATCTGGCACACCATCCCCAGGGCATATTCATGTAGCTCCTCTTGCTGCCGGCGGACTATCCGGAAGACCCTATACGTTCATTTTAGGGATGGGCGAAAAGAACTGGAAGGTATCTGCACGCCAAGATCCGGTGCTGCTTGACGAGGAGCGGGCTCGTATCCATCCCGCGTTAATCACAGGTATAGGGCGGGTAGGTCGAACACTCGAACAACGTAGCAGAAGGCTTGGCATGATCCACGGAACATGCTTCTTTAGCTTCTGCTCTTATGATCCGACAGAAGGATATGAGCAAGTATCTGCATATGAATTGCTACAAGTGTACCGGATGAAAACGGGCCAACCAAGTACAGATTTTGAAACCATGCTAAAGCAACTAGCTAATGGAGCCAGATATGCTGGGATTGGCAGCCGTCTCGCAATGGATTCAGCTGATGTTTGGATGAGCGCATTGCTTTCCAGTGGTTCTCAAATCAAGGATGGGTCTGAAGCGGTGTATGCACATTATCTGCACATCTCAGATGGGGTAATTGCCGCTGGAGCCAGAAAAGGTACCTCGCTTTCGCCATATGACGGAATACTGGATCCAAGTGCTTACCCAGTAGAAAAACCCGAAGCAGGATTCAATCTAGCGTTTAGTGCAAGCAAGCTAGAGATGTATGCCCGCTGTCCGCTACAGTATTATTACCATGACATCCTTGGTGTTCGGAAAAATGATACTGCTGTTCTTGATCGTTCGAAGTGGCTTAATGCACTGCAGCGTGGGAGCCTTATGCACGACATCTTTAATAAGTATTTGACGGAAATGAAGGAACAAAGAAGGTCAGCTGCTGAGCCTTTGACCCATGATGGTAGCCGTCTAAAAGAGTTGACCGAGCAAGTGATTCAGCATTTCAGAGAGCAAATCCCGGAGCCAAGTGAGCATATATTCCGCAAAGAGTGCGATAGCATTCGAAAGGACGTTAGCAGTTTCTATGTCAATGAACAGCGGAGATCCACAATCCCGGCATATATGGAGCTGCAGCTTCATGAAAGTGAAGAGTCACCAATGCTCTTAGAGCTAAGTGATGAATTGACTTTGCCAATTAGGGGATTTGTGGACCGGGTAGATGCGGTCAGACCCCACCATTACAAAATCTTCGATTACAAAACGGGGAGCCCTCGAAGATATAAACAAAATGAATGCTTCTCCGGAGGCAAGCAACTTCAATTATCGTTATATGGCTTGGCGGTTGAGCAGTGGATGCGGCAAACCGGATTCGACCCGGAAGCCAAAGTAATTGAATCCTCCTATTACTTTCCGACAGAAAAAGGAATGGGGGAAGAAGTTGGTCGGCCGCAGGATCGCCGAAAGGAGCTCACATCCCTAGTCGTAGCCATGCTTGATGCCATGAAGCAAGGGCTATATCCCCCGACAAAGGATCCAAAAAACTGCACCTGGTGTGATTATAAGGATGTGTGTGACAGTCATGCTGAGCAATTTAAAGCGAAACGCGAGCAACCAGACAATGGTGAGAGATTAGCTCGTATCCTGGAGGTGGAACGCTTTGATTAAAGAACAAGATCTGATTCAGGAAGATCAGGAGGCAAGAACACGGATTGAAACTGACCTAGATACGACGTTATTAGTAGAGGCTGGTGCTGGATCAGGAAAGACCACATCCATTGTTAGCCGTATGATCGCTTTGATCAAAACAGGCAAAGCTCAGGTACGGGATATCGCGGCCATTACATTTACAAACAAAGCGGCTTCCGAGCTGATGAGACGTTTTCGAATGCGGCTGGAGTCGGAGTTAGCCAAAGCTTCGGAAGGTTCGCAGGAGCGTACTCGGTTAGAAGAGGCGATTAGGCAGGTTCCGGAAAGCTATATTGGAACGATCCATGCCTTTTGCGGACGACTCCTAAGGGAGCGTCCGATTGAGGCAAAGCTTGACCCTGCTTTTAAAGAAATGGATGAGCAGGAAAACCGTGAGTTTCGTGATCAGTGCTGGGATGAATACTTAGAGATACTTCGTGCTAACGGAGAGGAATCGCGAATTGATGAACTTGCGGCTTTGGAAGTCAACATTGAAGATGTAAAAAGAGCTTATTCTCGAGCAGCCCAGTATGAGGATGTTACGATCATTATAGATAAAACGGTCTCACAGCCTGATTTTAATATTATCCGTGATTCTCTTTTTTCCATGATCGAGGAAGCGGCATGCTACATTCCCTCAGTAGAACCTGAGAAAGACTGGGATGACTTGCAGAAAGCGATTCGTATGGCCAACCGTTATTTACTCAGCAGGGATACGTCCGATGAAATGAATGTATTATCTCTGGCTAAGCTTTTTAACCGTTCTTTAACGGTGAGACAAAACCGGTGGACCGATAAAAGAATGGCGAAAGGATTTGACCAACAGTTTACGGATTGGAAAATTACAACGCTGCAACCGTTCCTACAAGCTTGGAGAGAATACATTCATCCGAAGCTGATCGGTTTTGTGCTTCCTGCCGTTGATTATTACCGTAAACGTAGGTTGGGGGCCGGAAAGCTCAATTTCCAGGATTTGCTTATAAAAGCGGCGGAGCTGCTTCGCAGTGTTCCGGAAGTTCGAGCTTATTTTGGCCGGCGTTATTGTCATTTGTTTGTCGATGAATTCCAGGATACGGACCCAATTCAAGCGGAAATGATGCTGCTGCTCACTGGTGCCAATCCGGAGGAATCCAATTGGCGAAAGCAACGGCCTCGGTCAGGATCCTTGTTTGTCGTTGGCGATCCGAAGCAATCCATCGTGCGCCCATAAGGCGCATCAGTTTTTCTCATTAAGCAGGGAAGTTCCAAGGGTATTGGAACGATGTCAGCCAACTTATCCGAAGGGGAAACCTAACGGGGAGTGTAGCATGTTGGAAAAGCCGTAAGTTGGTGAGCTAACACACCACGACTGAACGGCGAGACATAAAGATAAGTATAAGGATGAAAGCTAAACTGCTTAAAGTCTAGTCCAAGCGGGGCCATGCTTCCCGACAGGAAAGTTAGCTGCTACCTGTTCTCAGTACGGTGACAGTGAATAAATCGAGCACTGCCTCCACCAACCCTATGAATTTATAAATGGAGAATTCAGGGGAATGCCCAATATCTTGAGTACTGACGCGCACCCAGAGAGGTGTTAAAGGACGAAAGGACCATCCGACAACTTATCATGCTTGGACTGATGCGACTAAATGGGGATTACCTAAGTGAGAACGCCATGTTACGGCTATTTCCCACAGGGGAATGAATATCTCATATGGTAACGGAGTCTCCGTAGTAGTCCGAGACAGGGAAAACCTGTTACATGGCGAAGGGAGACAGCTTGTTGGTATAATTTTTTGCAGAAAGGAGCGCAAGGCTCTATGAATTCTAGCGAAACATTATACCTATTGACCAAGATATCTAGTGAGAAACCTGATTATGTGTTCGAAAGGGTTTATCGTCTTTTCTACAACCAAGACTTCTATCTTCGAGCCTATGACAACCTGTATGCAAACAACGGCAGTGGTACAGCTGGTGTTGATGGTGAAACAGCAGACGGCTTCAGTCTTGAGAAGATCAGAAAGTTAATGGAGCTCATGAAGGACGAATCGTATCAACCACAACCGGTTCGGCGGGTATATATTCCTAAGAAAAATGGAAAGAAGCGCCCCCTAGGAATTCCCTCCTTCTCGGATAGAATTATCCAAGAAATATGCAGGATGATCCTTGATGCGATTTACGAACCAACCTTCGAAAATTTCAGTCACGGCTTCAGACCTAATCGCAGTTGTCACACAGCTCTCCACGAAGCAAAGATTAACTTCACGGGAGCAACATGGTTCATTGAAGGGGATATCAAGGGCTACTTTGATAACATATCCCATCACAAACTAATTGCTATCCTGGAAAAGAAAATCAAAGATGCGAAGTTTATCCGATTAATATGGAAGTTTCTAAGAGCAGGTTACCTTGAAGATTGGAAGCACTATGGCACTTACAGTGGTACACCACAAGGTGGAATTGTAAGCCCTATGCTTGCAAACATCTATCTAGATCATTTTGATAAGTGGTTTAACTCCTATAAAAATAAATTCGACATCGGCTCTCCAAAATCTAAGACAGTTTCTAGACTGTATAAGACGCTGGATATGCGGATTGTAAGGGCTAAACGAAAACTTGAGGCTACAAGTGACTCAACCACAATTGAGAGCCTAAATGAATTTATTAAAGAGCAAACCGACCTGCGAAACAATACGCCATATTACACCTTTGAGGAATCGGATTTCAGACGCATTAAATGCATTCGCTATGCTGACGACTTCATCGTCGCAGTTTGGGGGAGTAAGGAACAATGCGAGCAGATCAAACAAGATATCAAGGAATTCATGGCCAAAGAGCTTGAGATCGAATTGTCTGAAGAAAAGACTCTCATCTCATATGCAGAAAATGGCTCTAAGTTTCTTGGTTACTTTATGAAGATTAGAAACGACTGGAACTTCAAGAAGGATAAGAATGGCGTTAGAAGAAGAGTCTACAATGGACGCGTAGAACTCTTTATGCCAGACGACACAATCAGAAATTTCATCACAAAATACAAGATGGTAAAGGATATTAATGCCAAGCAATGGAGAATGCTTCATAACCCGTCCATCATTAACCACCCCGACATAGAGATTGTCGCACTGTATAACGCACGTCTGCGCGGAATCTATAATTACTATAGAATGGCGGCGAACGTTAGCAGATATATGTGGCAGTTAAGCTATGTCATGGAATATAGTTGTCTTGCTACACTAGCAGGCAAATATAAAACCAGCATTGCCACGATTAAGCAGAAGTTCAAGGTAGAAAAGCATTGGGGAATTCCCTACGAAAATAGAAAAGGTCAGACGAAAACCCTCTTTTTCTACAGAGATGGATTTTCAAGGGTAAGCATCCCTTTTAAAATGGCTGACCCTGACCTTCACCCTAACCTCATGCCTTTCTTCAATAACCCGACAAGCCTCCTTGACAGAATTAGAGCAGGTCAATGTGAGCTTTGCGGTACCAACGACTTTAAGCTTAGTTACGAGGTACATCATGTCAACAAGCTCAAGAACCTCAAAGGCAAAGAAAAATGGGAGAAAGTAATGATTGGCAAGAATAGGAAGACCCTCATTGTTTGTCAGGAATGCCACAACAAAATCCATCATGGTGAATAGGTATCGTAGTCAAAATGACAAGTGGAGAGCCGTATACTTGGAGACAAGTACGTACGGTTCGGGGGGGAGTTCTTCGAAACCTGTCACAGGAATGTGATAAGGCGCGGGGTTCTTACCCTACTACCGATTCCGCCGCGCGGACATTTCTACCTATAATTTCGTAAAGCAACGGATAGAGGAGTCCGGAGCGGTACTGCAGTTAACTCGTAACTTCAGGTCGGTGAAAGCGATTGGAGATTTCGTCAACTATGCCTTCGAAAGCAGGTTCATCCCACCTGGGCAGCTTTCAGACTCTCAAGCACCCTTTGTTCGTATGATAACAACACATTCGAATCCGGGCGGAAAGGTTGCGCTTCACGGTGTTTATACTTTGACGGTGCCAAAGCAGGATTATGACCGGTACGATGATATTGCTATGTTTGATGCGCAGCGCGCGGCGCAGTTCATTGCTTGGGCTTGTAGAGGCAAGGTAAGCATTCAGGAGATGATAGAGGGGAAGCCTACCACACGGCCAGCAAGACCCGGTGATTTCATGATTTTGTTGAAGCACAAAGAATATATCGACTTGTATGCCGAGTTACTCGAGCGTTATGGGGTGGCGTCTGACACATCCGGGAGTCTAGCCGTATTCGAGGAGACAAAGGCTTTGTATCAGCTGGCGTTGGCATTATGTAATCCAACCGATCGGATTCCGCTTTTAGCAGTTCTTCGCGGTATGCTCTTTGGGGTCAGTGACGATGCACTATACCACTACCGGAGAGAGGGAGGAAGCATTAGTCTTTATTCTTCTTTGGGGAATGTTTCGGACAAAGGGGCCACTATAGAACAGGCGTTGTGTAAGCTGCGTCAATACGCAACGTGGGTGCGGGAGCTGCCGGCTTTGTCTGCGTTTTCGAAGATTATTTTGGAGCATGGGATGATCCCGGCTGCAGCTGTTAGTGAATCGGGAGCGATCCGCAGCGGCACACTGATGAAATTGTTGGAGGTGCTCCAAAATGATGCTGAAGCAGCTATCGAGTGGCCGATACTCACCAAGAGACTTGGCGCGTTAATGAGGGATGCCGAAAGCATGGAAGCTACCAGTATTTTTGCAGGTAGGGCTGATGCGGTTCGGATTATGAATCTTCACAAGGCGAAAGGGCTCGAGGCGCCTATTGTTATGCTGGCGTGCCCTTGCGGTGAGAAAGATCACAATGCAACCGAGCATATTGATCGAATGGTAGAGCCACCGATCGGGTATTTTACAATCTCAAAGCCAAAGGGCGAGTACCACACAGAAATTATAGCTCAGCCCGTCGGCTGGGGCGCGATTTCCGAAAAAGAACGCGAATACATGAACGCAGAACAAGAGCGTTTGCTTTATGTGGCGACAACTCGAGCAAAGCAGCTTTTAATTGTTAGTCAATATCCTTCGCGGCCGGCTATTGATCCTTGGAGTAATCTTACTGTTTCGATTGGGCGCCAGCCTGAGCTAGAGGCAGTGTCCGTTGACATAGTAAAACGGGAGAAACTGGATGAGCCGACCGATATGGAGTCTCATCTGACCAAGTGGGTGGAAAGAGTGGGACTCTCATCGAAGCCGAGTTATCTAAACGAAAGCGTTACGAGACTCACGAAAACTGCCAGAGATATTACGCTCGAAAGATCCTCAGGAGGCAAAGGGATGGCCTACGGTAGTTTGGTGCATCGATGCTTACAGGCGCTTGGCGAAGGATTAGCACAATCTGATTTAGAGGATTATTGCCAAATGGCTGCAGAGGAAGAAGACGTTGATCCGAACTGGGTGCAGCAGGCAATAGAAACGGTGCTCCATGTAACGGAGAATGAACTATGGAAGCGCAGTATACTGGCACGTCAGCGGTACCATGAGTTTTCATTTGTTCTTGCGAGGTTATCTGATGGTGAAAATGGGGAGGATCTCATTTTTAGAGGTGTGATTGATCTCGTATTCGAGGAAGTTAACGGTTGGGTGATTGTTGATTTTAAGACCGACCGCTATGAAGCCGAAAATGAAGTGAACTTTGTTGAGTTTTACAAGCCGCAGGTACTTGCTTATGTCGATGAGTGGGAACGCACAGTCGGCGGACATGTGAAGGAAGCGGCTTTGTACTTTATTGATAAGCATAGGTATGTAAATATTATTAATTAAAACAATATATGGATTGGATTGATAAATCTATAGACAAAGGGGCCGCCTCTCGGAAATGGCGGTTCCTTTGTCCTTTTGATCGTTTAATACTAAGAGAGTATCGGACAACACATTATTAACGTGACATTGAAGACACGTTAATAAAATAAACAAACATATGTTTGTTTATTTTGCATTAAAATATAACAACTAAATTCGAGATCAACAAAGGCATCTTCTTATGAAGGTGTCTTTTTTCTAGCTGAATAATTCGCAATAATCCTTAGCATGTTTTTTTGGATTACTGTTAACAATTCCATAACCTTATATAAGAACATGTGTTTGGTAATGGTGATTATATCAGACCTCTATTTTACGGTCAATACACTTATTAAGTACAGTGTAAGAAAAGCCATTTTGCGTTAAGCAGCTGAATGTGTTTGTGCGAAGTTCGGTGTGAATAACGTAAATTTCTAAAGGGAATGTTAATGGTTAAAATAACCAGCCCTTTGGAGGAAACCTGATGAAGTGGAAAAATCACTTAATCCTTATGTTCTCACTTATGGTTATTACAATTACAGCTTGTTCGAATAAACAATATGGTGCAAAATCCGCAACTGATCAACAAGAACGAATATTATCACAAGGTGGCGTCCCGCAACAGATTAGTAAAATCAGAAGCGAGTTAAATCAAGCCAAAGCAAACATTTCTACAAACAAAACAGACATCGACACATTGAAAAAGGAGAATGAGACGCTTAAGACACGTTTGAGTGCGGTTGAAAGTAAGTTCACAACTCCTAGCCCGTCTTCAGTACCAGTACCAGTACCAGCACCAACTCCTGGAGTAACACCAACGCCAGGTGAAAAAGCAGTTACTAGAGCCGAGGTGAGTAAATTCCTAGTATTATCTTTAGGTATATATGATGAAAAAGCGCAAGCAAATTTTACAGACGTTCCTATGGATAATGAGTATTACAGCTATATTGCTTCCGCATATAATAATGGACTTATCGATGGTTTAACAAATGGCATGTTTGCTCCAAATAACTCAGTTACAAGAGAGCAATATGCCACAATATTGGCTCGCGGAGTATCTCTTCCGATTCCATCCACCGATCCAAGTATTACGATCAAGGACATTGATACAGGAGTTGCAGCATGGGCTAGTATTTTTGTCCAAGCAGTTGTTAATGCAGGACTTATGGATTTGGATATTTTAATGGCCACATTGTTTTGAAAATGGATATAAGTCAACCGAATATGAAATTAAAAGAACTCAGAACAAAAAATTTGGCTTACCAAGCCGCTAAGAACGGACGCTGACACCTACCCTAAGCACACGGATAAGGCTTCTCAAATTTGATGGATATGAGCAATAGGGAGGGCAAAAGACTTTTCTCAACTCACCAACGCTAAGAAGGGACCGTTATATTACAGCAGTCCTTTTTTTCTTTTTTTCTGAATAATAATATTGATGAAATTCTGTTGACTGACTTCTATTAGCGGTATCGGTGTTGTACCTTACCATATTTAGGGGAAAAAACTAAGTAATCATTATTAAAACTATAACCTTCAAACAGGAGAGTATTGTGATTATTAATTGAATTGTTGCGATAATCTGTTGGATACTTACTTTCTTTTTATTACACTGGGGGTAGTTCATACAAAAGAACTGCATGAGAAGAAAAGCCTGTTGGAATTATCACATGATAGATTCGAGCTTTCACTTGATACAATATCTGATATTTGGATGGTTGTTATTTGGTGCAGATTTCTTAAAGCTTTACCCTGGTTGGTTGTTAAAGGTTTAGTTATGTTTCGGCTGGGGTTTGGTTTGCTTAATTAGGTTACAGGTGTGCGTTTTGAAGTTAAACAAAAGATCATCATCATTCGATGGTGTTTTATTGTGTCATCAGAGCTTCTTATCACAAGCAGCGCTGGAAAAAAGGAAGGCAGTGATGGAGACATTATGATAAAGGTTAAATTATTCACCTAACGTTAGTGAAACAGTGACAAATAATCAAGAGAACCCACTCTTGACAATTGAGAGGGTTCTCTTCTTGAAGACGCGTCTTTGATTTTTCGTATCTCATTTAAGAAATTTGAGAGTGGTGTAGTATTACGAGTTTATTGTTTCACATTGGTCAAAATGGGTAACAACTTTTCCATATACAGTTGATATGAAATGTAAGATGCCCCATCAAATACCTTAGCAGGGATGTGCTCGAATAACGTAACATCCTTTGAAGAGTCACCTGTGGAATCCTGTTTAACCATTGTGTACTCTTTCTTAACATCATCCCAAAGGTAAGAAATTCTCTTAGAACCGTATATTTGAGAAATAAAGTGAAGATCGATATAATCAGACCCATCAACATTTACAATATGGTCGTCTATACGATTAATTGAATTTCCAATTTCAACTGACTTCTCCGTGTCATTCCATTTTACTGGTTTACCAACCAAACTTCCAACTTCTCTTAGAGCTACATAAGTTGTACCGTCATAGGTGATAGGTGGATTTTGCAAAGAAATTTGCTTACCATCAAGCTTAATAGGCAAGGAAGGATTAAGAAAGGCAGAGATTTCTTTCAATCCAGTGTCAGCAAATGCTGTAGTGGAGATTGTTAGTATACTTCCTATGATAATACCTACAAAAATTTTCTTCATAAATTGTTCATCTCTTCCCAAATTGTATTTAATATTCCATTGGAAAATTACCATATTGTAGGTCTATAGTCCACTTGAAATATTTTCCTCAATACAGGTTACTATCGGGAACGAACAAATATACAGGATTGCTACATTTGGAACGGGATCCACAAAGGATGATCCTGTTTTTGGTAATAGAAAAGGATCAACTATACTCTTTGTTACTGTAGATCATCATCTTCATGGTGCTCACAGTATCTTACAATTAAATTTGGATCGTTCAATAAAACAGACTTCAGACAGCGGATACTATCGTATTATCCATGATGGTAGAATGACAATCAATAAAGGAGCAATAAAGAAAAAAGTTGTTCTAGATTTTATGAATGAATCAATAAATGATTGGGTCTGTGAGGATGGTATTGATCTTGGCTATCTTCCTTCAATTAGGAGCATTACAAGTCAAGATATCGAGGATTTCATTTTTCGAGTATTTTTATATGCAACATTAAGGGAAAAACTTCGATCAAAGTTTAAACCTAGGAAAAAGATGCCGATGAAAAATAGACAAATTGTGAAGCATTTATAGAATTAGGAGTACAGGATTTAGTTCGGGAAGCCAGCTTGAACAAAGCACAATCTAGCTTGAGTAAATCTCAAAAGGAGCTGGCACTAGACAGGCTGCTTCTTGCTGAAGAGTTCATTTTTGATGAATCAAATTTGGGTGATTACCTGAAGCCGGGTCGGTTGATTATCGTTGATCTAAAGGACGAATACATAACACGGGATCAGGCACTTGGCCTGTTCGTCGGATCAAGGCAAGATTCAGTGTAGGCCACGCGTTTCACACACGGTGGCGCGACCAGGCAAGCTACAACCTGATACAAATAAGGCGGCCATTTAATGGACGCCTTATTTGTTTATGTGGCTTATTGACCGGAAATAAATCGTTCTCTTTAATAAGTGTAAAAGCGGGATAAAGCACGACTCATCATCCAGTATAGCTTCGGGAGGATTCCAACATAATGATACTTGATCGACGTGAAAGAGTTTGTGACAAATTAAATAATAAGCAAACAAGTCGTAATTCCGCACATTTTGTATAAATTTCTCATAATAAAACATCACATCCTCAAAAACTGATGTATTATTGTCTAT
The DNA here is from genome assembly GCF_007786445.1 of Paenibacillus cremeus. Taxonomy (GTDB): domain Bacteria; phylum Bacillota; class Bacilli; order Paenibacillales; family NBRC-103111; genus Paenibacillus_G; species Paenibacillus_G cremeus. The sequence goes on from NZ_VNJI01000024.1 coordinate 50,237, forward strand.
AGCAATTTAAAAGGATGGTATTCTTTGGGGAGGGATTGCTATTCAGTATGTCATACCAGACACCAGTGTTCTGATCCAAGATCCCAATTTAGTCGATGAATTAGTAACTAAGGGGTTTAGCCTGGTTGTAACGGGGGTTGTGTTAGAAGAACTCGACGGCCTCAAAAAAAGAATAACGGTAGAAGGGGTGGCGGCCCGTGATGTCAGACGAAAAATTGAAGCTTATAAGAGGGACACCGCCAACTCAAGCTCCGTTTTAATCCTTAATGAATATGAAAAAACGCCATATCTTAACATGGGCAAAAACGACGATAAAATTATTGCTCATGCCCTTTATATAAGAAAGCAAGGCAAGAACGCAATTCTCTTCAGTGCAGATGGCATACAGCGGCTTAAAGCTCTGTCGGAAAGCTTCGAGATTAAGGTTGTATCAGACAAATTCGAACTTTACGATCTCAAGGATGAGTCTCCCCGGTTAGTGAGGACAAACGATTCGATCACAACGGAGGATCCTGAATTGGAGTTGGCAGCCCACATATTGAAGGAACAAAAACCAAAGGAGTCAGACCCTTTTTGGTTGCGTGACGCATTCGAAACGCCTGCTGACTATCAAATAAGAATTGAGAACTTAATGGTAGAGGCCGGTACCGTATCCCTAGACGAATCCTACCCGCAAGAAGACGGACTTCTTTTTTTTCGGACACAGTGGGATAGTCGGATTCCGATTTACTCACCATTAACAGAAACAGTGATCGTGAGAACCAGAGTCCCCGATTGGACGGCATTCGTTGAGAAAGCCAAGGAAGGACAGCTCCAGCTCGAATGCGGCTTCAAGGTTATTGATGGGGCAATCTTCATTGATTCAGATCGGATTCAGGTGACTATTGGGGAAAAGAAACGTTTAGTAAGCTCACTAGATCTCAGTAGACTACCTTATGAAAATGATGAGAGCTATCTAGATAGGATCCGGAAAATCGGGAAGCTACCGGTCGGTACAGTTTTCTTGTTTAAGGAACAGTACGATATCGAGAAGGGGTTGTTTCCACTAGAGTTGAGTGCGCCAACTTGGCTTAAGAGCTTCCTACCGGACCCACCCTATCATTTAGTCAATATCTCAAAGGAAAAAGCCTATGCCTTATACACACAAGGATTAGAACAAACCTGTTATGCTCATTTTGAAATCGCCAAGACAAGTGGCGGAGAACTCTGTGCTGTCGTAGATCTACTTTATGTTAAGTTTCAGAGAAGCAAGTATACGATTGTACCCAAGCATATTAAAGCTCAAGCGACCGAATTCCCGGACGGGGAATACGGCTTTTTGACCAGTCGCCTTCGCCATCGTCCCGAAATGCATATTCAAGAAATAAGACGTTTTTCTCCCCAATTGTTTCTTATCCGCAGGAGCAACAAATGGGGGCTTATGGACCAGCAGGCCAATGTGTTGCTTGAGCCCTCGATCAGGATGGAAACAGTGTCTGAGGATGCCTTTCCTAATTATGAGGCAGCGTGTTACTTGGGAGATGGTTTTATATTGGCTCATGCAGGGAAACGTAGGGATATCAATATTCTAAGCAAGGATGGTTTATCTCTTTATCCCGTTAAAGAACTCTTGATTGATAATTTAAAGATTCCTATGGGAAGGGATGGAACCTCGGTCTGCTTTGTTTCACCCAACATAGGAGAAGCTCATATTTATTATACTTTTTCGAATATTAACTTCGCCCTTGGTCAAGTCATTGATTCCCAAGAGTTTGAGAGATTCGGACTAATGAAAGCGGAGTCTATAGGCTATGGCCATGCCTTGCTGGAGGATGGTGCCCTCCGTTCCAATACAATCACAATCGTCCCGGTTACCAAGCTTGGGTCTTGCTTCCTAATCGGAAAAATTCATAGCAGCATCGAGTTGCCGGAAGTCATCAAACCAACAGCCGACTTTGGTAATAAGATGCTAATTCTGAGCTGGGGGTGGCCAAACGATGTGCATGAAGTTTGTATTTGCGTAAGACATGACAGGTTTGTCGATTCACCGCAGGATCTTCAAGCCCGTTGCTATACCGTCAATAGAAACAATGATTCTGTGTCGGGACATCATCAAATCCACTCTTCTTCAGCAGAGCATATATATTATGTGACTTTTTACTCTGTTGGGCATTACGACGACAAGCTATTGTTCTCTTCGGGCCTACAACTACAGCTTACTGAGAAGGAATTTTCCGTAACGGATATTCATTACTTCATTCGCTTAAAAATTGGTTTTTGGAAGGGGAAAAAGCAAGCCTTCTTAACTCTGACCGGACCAGACACGATCAAAGAAATGCCGGAGCTCATCCTTGTGAAGAAAAACGGAAACGTCCCATTTAACCGCAATGACGGAATTGCAATTATGCGGATTAAAGATATTCAGTTTGGACTTATGGGTCGGTTGGACTTGGAGCTCCCAGGAGACGTATTGGAGGAGCATTCCTACGCGAAGCTTTTTTACGCTGAAAGTACGCAACATCCGTCGTTGCGGCTTATTCCCGAAGACCACAAGCAGTTGAAACTCTGGTAACTACGGAGGTGCCACCTTGGCCGATAAACGATCCATTTGTCCCTATTGCTTTACCAAAGTAATGGTTCATGATGTCCGATTTAAGTGTTGCAATACGTTCAAAACGAAAAAAACGGGGAGGTTGCGGGTGAGTTGTCCAACCTGCCATAAAGAAACTTCACGTAGGATTTGTCCTGAATGCTCAGCTGAACTACCGTACACCTGGGGGCAGCAGAAGGAGCACGTAATCTCCATTATCGGGGCGAAAGAGTCGGGGAAGAGCCATTACATTGCGGTACTTCTAGATAAAATCATGAAGCAGATGAGTCTCAATTTCAAATGCTCCCTCCAGGCCTTAAATGATGAAACTATTCATCGATATAGAGAGGATTTTTACAACCCGATTTATAAAAGGAAAGAAACTCTTAATGTAACTCTATCCGGACGTACCAATGACATGGTGAAGAAGCCGCTTTTGTATAATCTCTCCTTCTATGGGAAGGACTTTTGGGGCAGGAAAAAGATCAGTTCCGTCATCACGTTGGCTTTTTTCGATACCGCCGGGGAGGACCTGAATAACGAGGACACGATGAGCACCGTCAATAAATACATTTATAATTCTTCCGGGATCATTTTGCTGCTTGATCCGCTCCAGTTCACAGATGTGAGGGAATATCTGAAGCGAGGCTCTTCTATTCCCCAGCAGAACACAGACCCTTACGAGATCTTGACCAGAACTATTAATATCATTCACAAAGGCCAGGATATTCCGGCACAAAAACTAATAGACATCCCGCTTGCCGTTACTCTATCAAAGCTGGATGCCTTAAACAACGCAGACATTATGTTCGACGAGTCCTCCGTGGTGAAGCATCCTTCTCCTCATATCGCAAAAGGGAGTCTGCAGGAGAAGGAATTTCCGTTAATTTATCAAGAGATAAGAACGTTTCTTACCAATTTCGGAGGAAGCAACTTTGTAAGCCTGGCGGAATCTAAATTCCAGAAGCATAGTTTCTTCGGTATAAGTGCATTAGGGAAGAGCCCCCAAGGAACCAATAAAATAGACGTGGTTAACCCTCACCGGGTCGAAGACCCGTTTCTTTGGCTTTTAAGTAAAAATAAAATCCTTAAATAATTAATTAACAAGGTATGAGGTGACCTGTTCTGAGCATCCAACAGTTAATCTATACTTCCTGCCGCAAAAGTATCGGGGGAGGTAACGGCTTTCAAGTTTTTTCATATACACAAGGACTTACGACACTCGAACTGAGCGAAATTGAGGCGCATTGTGTTTATCTGCCTCCATCTCACTTGCCGTCACAACCGACTTCGAAAGATATCGAGCGGGACTTTCCCATTGCCTTTACAGCCTTTAACTTATCTACCGGAAAAAGCGTCATCCTCCGTAGCAAGTATATCGGGCAAGACTATTCCGGAAGGTACGGAAACTACTTTTGTCATGCTTTAATATACGATCGTGCTGAAGTCAATACTCCTGCTATTTGTTACTACGAGTCACCTATTTTTCGGGATAGACTCACTGAAACTGAGGCTGGAAGAGAGGAGTTACCCTCATACCTTCCCTATATTGAGAAACTGCAAACTGGCGAGCAGCTCACATTGGACACCGTCCTCTCTTTTGCATCGCGTCGTGAGAAGCCTTTCTGTGCTTTGTTACGCTCCTTCTTAAAAGGATATATGAATGGGAAGAAGTGTGTTTTTACAAGCACCTCGGAGGAAAATCCCCTCTTTATGGGTGCTCTTCTTACCGTATTGCCTCCTTTTATCAGCAAAAAACTATCTTGGACTACCTATACTCAGCAACCAGTTTCCAGCCAATATTCGATCTCCGCCGTTTCGCTGGAGGGTGCGCGCTTTTCTCCCTTCCAACTGGAGAATCATCCGGACTACATCTACATAGATCTTAGTCTGCTGAGTCCAGATATCAAAGGAGTGGTGAACGAGGCGGAATACATCCGAATCCTTATGAACCTTCTCCCTGATGCAAAGCAAACTCGCAAGTTTCTGGAATTTATAATCTCGTTCCAGCCTGAAACTATGGAGCAGTTGGACCTCATCTCCTTATTCTATGAGTGTATAAACATTAAAGCTCCTCTTGTTTCAAATCTGATTCAAATGCCTTGGGGAGAGCATCCTTCATTCTTGGCGAGATTGATTGTTAGTACTTGGGATCAGAGTAATCTAGAAGAGAGATCGATGCTTTTGGAACTCGGTTTGAATAAATTGACCTCTTCTATGAGTCGAATTAATCAATCTATTCTGCTGCAAGCCCTATGGAAGAGCGCACAGGGTCGCAATTATTTGATTCAGCTTTTCAAACATAGAGCCGCGTCTATGAAGCAGCTATCAACACTGTTTAATCTCTATGACACGGAGATCTCTAACCAAAATATGGACGATTCGACGACGTTTTACCTTAACATCATTAAGGAATATGTCTATCGAATGCCTCAAGATAAATTATTTACGTTCCCGGATCAACTCCATACATTGCTTATGTCCGTTACCCGAGATGAGAAGCTATGTGGATCAGAAATTTGTAAGGAATTATTTTACTTATTGGAAAAAGAGTATACGCAAGCCTTCATCCAAGGGAACTCTGCCGAACGATTCATGCTGCTAACTTCTGAACCATATGTCAGCATGATGAAATTTCTGGAGCAAATGAGAAAAAGTTTGTTCTTGCCGGTTTCTGGGGTTCCTACTTATTGGCTTAAGTTGGAGCAAAGACATGAGCTAGAGGATCGAAGCTTCCCTGAATATATTAATCTAGAAGTCCACCAACTGGTAACAATCTACAGCGCCTTCATCCATGCTGAACACGCCAAGAGCCCTACTGTGGTCTCTTCAACCGTCGGTTCTTTAATGACATCGCAGGAGAATGATGATTGGTGGTCAGTATGGGCTCAGGAATGGGGTTCTATGTACAAATTGGATTCAAAAAGAAGCTATATTTTGCTTGGCAAAACAATATGCATGTATCCGACTGAGCCTGTTCTTCTCACACTTCTGGATTCCTTACCACCGAATGAAAATAAACAGGTGAAGAAGATCATGGCCAAATATGTACCATCGCCGCAGTTCAGTTATAATACTAATGGTTTTAGATTTATTAATAAAAGAACAAAACGGCGATACGGGATTATCGGGATCCTAGAAAATATTTTTCATAGCATTACAAGACGGGGGAAGCTTTAGGAAATGGAAGCCATCTTGATAGTTATTGGTATTCTAATATTGCTCGGAATTATAGGGTTTATTTTTTACGCACTTATTTACGCAATTAAGATTGCTTTTCTCATTGTCGCAGTTCTTTTATTGGGCGCCATTGGCATCGTTTGCGGTATTGTTTACGGTTTGATCCACTCTTTGCTACTGTTTAATGTATGGTTTACTGCTTATTTTAGACATTTCCATACCGCGATCCGTTATGCTAACGAACAGAGAAATGAAATTTACGAATTGGGTTATTCAGGTGCTAGAAGATCAGAAAAGTCGGATGAAAATTTTGACGCAATCATTTCAGATGCTTTCGAGGGCGGAAATTTTTTTGGACGCTATATTTCTTTCGGTTCTTTCGGCAATATTATTCATCTGTTTGGTATGTTGATTTACTCTGTTATCTATTCCATATATTTTGTCATTTATATAAGCCTGTGCTTTTGTGTTGGGTGTGTATATTCAATTGCCTATACACCCTACTTCTATTGGAAATTTTTCGTAGTGAGAAGAGTATTTACTTCATTCTCACGTGCACGCGGCGCACTCCGGAGTGAAGCTAGAACAGTCGTTCCGCATCATAATATATGGGAACAGGCGGGGCTTAAAGCGTTAGGCTACCCGATGATGGTCCTCTTTGTTTATATTCATAGTGTCCTGTTTATAATCGTTTTTCCGTTTGCGCTTACTGCTTTCATACTCGTTTGGAGTTATGAACGTTTATACAAACTGTTTTTTTCGACTTTTGCCATATGTCCGTCATGCTACATTAAGATGAGCTTCCCATCCTATATGTGTGGTTTCTGTCATAAGGTACATGACGATGCACGCCCCTTTTTCACGCATATTTTGTATAAAAAGTGCAACTGTAGCCATAAGCTGCCCGTGAGTATTCTTAGCCATAGATCGACTGTTAACAAATGTATTTGTACAAGTTGCAGGACACCCATTGAGGCTGCCGAGAACAAGCCTCTTTGCATCCCCGTGATAGGTGGACCATCGGTAGGCAAAACTTGCTTTGTTACTTCTACGTTGAATAGCTACATTGAACAAATGGCATTGCCAAACAGTCTGCAGGTCAAATTTGCTTCATCATCAGCTGCAAAACAATTTAAAACATTAAGCGATGACATGAAAAAAGGCATCCTGCCCCCAAAGACCCAGAGGACCAAACTGTTCGATATGAATTTGGTAATCTCTAATGGGAAATTCAAGGTGGATCGAATGCTTAACATCTATGATATTGCGGGTGAAAACTTCGGGAGCAGTGACAAGCTTGCACAGTATAACTACTACGGGTATAGCCACGGGTTTGTTTTTTTAATCGACCCGTTCTCCATTAAGGCAGTTGCCGCCGAGTATCGTAAACAAAAAGACTACAAAAAAGTTCGCACCAGCATCACGGATTTGTCTGATGCCTTTGATATCCTAATTCTCAACCTTGAAAAATATTATGGTATAAAGCCTGATGAAATCATCAATAAACCATGCGCTGTCATTATTAACAAGTTAGATGCCTTTGATCTAAATTATAGGATCGGCAGCGTCGCCATTTCCGCTCTAATCGATTCTGACCAACGCTTAAGCAGAGGAGAGGCTGAGAATATCCTTTGCAGGAAATTTCTTGAGGATTACGGAACCGCGGGATTTTTGATGAAGCTTGAGCATAAGTTTCGGCATGTTCAATACTTTGCCTGCAGTTCCATTAGCAATACACCTGATGTAAAACAAAAAAATATCCCTGGAACCTTAAAGTCCTTAACCTGGATCCTTGAAAATGTTGATAAAAGTTTGGTGAGATGATTGTAACTGGAATGTAGATGCGGCGAACACGTCACTTTTTGAAACAATATGGGGGAGATCGACTAATACGAGGCAAAATTTTTAAGGGTGCTCTCGAGGGTTGATGAAACTTAAACATAAAGACTTCTCGCGAGTGTGAACAAAAACTTGTGAGAAGTCTCTTTTTAAATTGTTAATGATTTCCGCCATCGTTTTTGACGCTGTTTACTGATAGTTGCTGCATTATAATTACCTGGCCTAAATATTGTCGTGGGAGCAGGCCTCGCGGGTAAGATGATCTACTGTATTCAGGGTGTCGGTCGGACAATGCCAAGGGAACCACTGTCTACACCTCGTAATGGTGGAACTTCGCTGAAATTCGCTATTGAATTTTTAACATACCATGATTGAATTCAACCACAGTAAGTAATGTGCTTTTGAAGAAATAAAACCGGACGTATTGAAATGAGCGATCTTTTGAAAGATTTCCATAAGGAAATGATCAATATTTATTATAAAGCCAAGAAAGAAACCGGTTATAATGCCACTCGATATCTACAGATGCTCGTCTCCCCAGAGGCCTCCCTACATACTGCAAAGAAGTTCGTTTCTTCCAGCCATCCGAGCGATGGATATGCCGAGTTGTGGGAAAGGGGCAGACTCGATCTTACGGTGGAAGCGCTTGTCGCCTATACACCTAAGTTCAAACAACTTTTCACGGAAGAAGAGATTTCTTTCGCTCGCTCAAGGCTTGAGAAATCCTGATATATCGCTCAATAAGCCCTCTAGACGTTTCTTCGTATATCGTACTTAACTCCAAAAGACGGCTTTTTTGAGCAGCAAGCCGAAGTAGATATGTTACAAAGCCATACCTATCCGCTAAGGGTATATTGAAAGATGAAAGAGATCGTGCGATTGCTCTAATAAAAACTAAGCGATCCAGCATAATAACTTACCAGGATGTGGCACCATGAGATATTTGTTTAACTGGAAATATTGGATTCTTTTTTTTCTTGTTACATTTACGTTAAAATTGGGTCTAAAAGAACTGATGGATTATCACCTTTCGGCAATGCTGATGTTAGAAAGCATGGCACTTCTATGCTTCTTTGCCATCATACATATGGCATATCATGAAGGAAGAAATAGCAGGGATTAAGGTGAAAAGTTGTGATAAAACAACAAACTGGGGTTTGCAGATATTAGACGAATGATGGTCTGGATGCATCGGTATCGATTCAAGGTAAGTTTGGACTCAAGGAGTGAATTTCAGGTTTTAAAACCCGATTCCAATTCTACAGATAGTGCATAGTAGATAGTTCTTATTGATTTATGTTAGATTAATGGAGGTATTGATGGATCTGATTCAATTTCGAGCCAGAAGAAATAGCCCATACAACAATCTAAGTGATTTTGCCTTACTTGAGAAAATGGAGCAAGAGGCCTGGGAGCGTAACGAGCAGGAGTCCACATATGAGTTAAAAGAACGACTCTTTTATTTAAACTTGAGAATGTGGGAGATCAAACCGGAAGAGGAGTTTTATCGTAACTCCATTGCCAGAATTGTATTGGATCTTGGATGGGACTTAAAACGAAGTAAAGTGAATTATGAGCAGGCATACCAGTTCTTTGAGGACTTGATCACACTACAGAAGCCAAGGGCATTTCCCGTAGCTAATTATAGGTTAGGGTTTATCGATTTTTACAACAATCGATATCAAGCGGCCATACGTCATTTTGAAAAAGCGCTAAATCCACCTAAGCTACACGATGACCGACGTCCGTTGCCGCACGAAAAGCTTTCGGAATCGCAGAGAATGAAAGCACAAGCACAACTTGCAATTGCTTATGCAAAGTACAGCGTACTGGCTGCGCGCAAAGCGAAGGTAATGTACGAAAACTTGGGAAGTCCGGACGAACATGATCTGGATTATATATTGATTCTGGAAAAAGATATCCTAAAGGAAGAGGAAAAGCCTTATACATGCTTGTCTACAGTTGGTAAGCGTCATATTTCGGAGCAAGAATTTAGAGAATTGCGAAGTAGAACGGACACTTTTATATTAGATAGCACTAGTCTAGAGGACAAGAAGTTGTATATTCATGGGAATGTTTGTAAATTATCTCCGAGGCGAATGGCTATCTTGGAGGTTTTGTTTACCCAAATGAGACCAGTTCCGCAGAGAGAGTTGTCTGACCAACTAAACATTTCCCAAGTAAGCAAATATATGAATGACCTAAAGGAAGATCTTATACGAAGTGGCCTTCCAGAACAAACTATCTTAGCTAATAATGGGTATATTATCAATCATCCAAATCCTATGCTCATTTATAGTGCAAATGATCCCAAATATATGATGTGATCAATTACAGCGCCTTTGTCAAGGGTGCTGTTTTTGTTTACCTTACAATCCCTGTAACCCTCCTTTTCTATAATGGACTTAACACATTGAAGGAGGTTATTAAGTGATGGAATATTTCAAAAAGTCTTTAGTGGAGTTGTTAAGCATTCAAGGGGTTAGCGGTAACGAGAAAAACGTAGCTAGATATGTGACATCGAAGCTGGCTGAAAATCAATTTCTTGTTCAGGTTGACAATTATGGCAATGTCTTGGCTGAACGTAGCTTTGGAATAGGTTCAGTTATTTTGCTTTCGGCTCATATGGATACAGTGGATTCCTTTGCTCCAGAACGAAAACTCCTATGGCAAGGAGACATGCTACGTAGTTCGGAGGGGATTTTGGGCGCAGATGATCGAGCTGGAATAGCTATTATCCTAGAAGTGATTCGAAGAATAAACATGGGTGAGGAATTCAACGGGACAATTAAGGTCGCTTTTACTTGTGAAGAAGAAATCGGCAGGGTAGGGTCAAGCCAAATATCTCGTGAATGGCTACATGGCGTAGATACGGCAATTGTCGCGGATCGACGAAACCGAAGAGATATCGTGACATCTTGCCGTTGGATGGCATTTTGCCCAGAAGAAATAGGGTTATTTTGGGAGCAAGTTGGGAAACAGATCGGAGTAACCGATTGGAAAGCGTGCCAAGGGGGCATTAGCGATGCAGTAACCTATGCTCAGCACGGACTTCCTAGTGTTAATTTATCTTGTGGGTATAAGTACGAGCATACAGACTTTGAGGAACTGCATGTACCTTCTGCGTTAGATACGGTGGATCTTATCGTAGGTGGAATCAAGGGGTGGAGTCTGGTTACAGATGTTGTAAGGTGCTTGTAAGACAATAGCGATATGAGAGGGGAGAGATCAACATGCACTATGTCTTTGTTTATGGAACACTCTGCCAGCAAGAGAGGAACCACAAAGTACTTGGTACATCACATTGCGTATCGGTATATGCCAGAGTAAATGGGCAGATCATAGACACGGGTTTTGGTTTTCCTGGACTTGTGGAAGAAGAGGGCACGGTTGTTGGGGAGCTTTATGAGATTTCTGAAGACACATTGCAATCTTTGGATACGCTAGAGGGTTATTATGGGCCGAACAATCCTCATAATTTGTATGAACGAAAAAATATCGAGGTAACGACTGATAAAAGGATCTATTCCGCATGGACATACACTTATTGCGTTGATACCGATGGATTACCGCGCTTTTCCGACTGGAAGCTGAGGAGCTTGGAAAGAGAGTCGCACGTAGTATATTTTGCCTATGGTAGTTGCGCAGATATGAAACGAATCGTAGCTGCAGGTAGGGAGCAAGACTTTAGTGAGGTCATCGGTTGTGGCATCCTGAATGGGTTTAACCTTCAGTTTTCAAAGTATTCTTCTGACGGTAATCGAGCGGATGTAGTGGAAACGGGAGGCCATACTGAAGGGAAGCTTTATCAAATCTCTTCGGATGTGTTAACTGGTTATTTATATAGTAGAGAAGGAGTATACACGAAGGCATATCGTCCAATTATTGTTAACGTTGCACATGCATTAGACCTATTAGACCCAGATCAGTCGGTAGAGGCTGTAACCTTTGTAGCCGTGAGTAAGTCTGAGGAGCAATCCCCTCCGCTTGAGTACATGGAGGAAGTGCTGCGCGGCTTAAAACCAATCGTGTCTGAAATGTATTACGGTGCATTGTTACATCGATTTGTACATGAGTTTGAATTCGAGAATAAGGAGTGGTTATAACTTGGATAAACATATTGAAAAATGTATAGAAATGAGCATGACGAGGCTAGTCCATGCTCTCAAAACTAGAGGCTTTCATGTCGGACATTTGACAAACCAATTATGGTTAAAGGGTGGTTCTGGCCGCCATGATCAACGGTACCTCAGGGAGGTCCTTGGCGCAGCTCAGATTGGCTTTAGGGAGCAAGAAGAGATGTTCATCCTGGAATCTTTCCTGCTTACCGAGGAGGTTATCGATCGAATTGAAATGTACAAGGCGTATAATCAAGAATCTTGGTGTCCGTTGGAGTTGCAATCCTGGAAAGCTTTTACGAAAAGAAGACATGGTCTCAAATTAGATACTTTAACACTGGACCCTGGGGTGTCCTACTTAATTAAGCAATTGAGTCACGCCGGGATTTTGACCATGATGAGCTGTGACGGGCATGGGAGGTCAAGTCCAAAGATCTGGTTTTCGGGATTATTCAGCGCCGCGTGGTTTGAAATCATTATTAATAAGTTAATGAAACTTGAGGGACTGCATTATACGTGGATTGTCGAAGAAGATACTCGAAACTACAGAATCTTAACAGCCAGAAAATTACGTGGAGAACAGTGGGACCGGCGACATGTACAGGAGGATTCCATAAAGCTTGGAGAATGGTTTGCAGAACATGCAAAAGAACTACGTGAGAACAAACAATGTATTTATAAGCACCGTAGTATGAAAGCACGGGCGACTAGCTTAGTGGACAATTACGATGAGCTTAAAAATTGGATGAACGGGATATACAGTTCTTATATAGATGAAAGCCAGGTCGTTGTACAGAGTCTACCTTGGTAATTTAATAGATGATAAAAATGAATTAGACACTCGGTAGGTTTTGGTCACGAGGCCAGTCTCTGACAAAGGGAGAAATAATCGATCAAACTTTACCGAAGTCTTTCTAAAATATGAACGAGTGCAGTTCCAAATTCGGGATAAGGTCGATACCTTTATTCGAGAAGCGAAGGTACACGGCGAGAGCGATTTTGTTATGGGTGGCGGCATTGCATGTGGCTGCTTGATGCCGCCAAAGCGATAAAATGTATGTGTAATCAGAATGCATCGACTGCATGAAAAATGTGTTTCAATCGTTTGGGGGGAATGAGAATGGGGAAGATTTATGAATTTGCGCAAAACAGTAAGCCGGTGGAGCGGGAAAAGGACAAGGACGACTTCTACGCCGGCATGAAACAGTACTTCCTGACCCTCGGTATCCAGACGGCAGAAAAACTAGGCTCATCATACAAGTGCTCTGTTTCTATGGGATGTACATTGGCATTCGCCAAATGGCGGCCTTAGACGAGGAGAGAGCTCGGGGATAGGTTGTTTAATAAGGCCGTTTTTGGAACCGAGATCGTTATTAGAAAGCAGCAGAATGATGGAGACGAACAAAAGGATCGATGATCATTTTATCTATGGGGCAGCCGCCATGGTATAGTTGGCCTGAGTTCGATAAGGAGAAGGATCAGCTGTACCCTAATGCTTCTTCAGCGGTCGTAAAGAGGTACAAGTTGGAGCAAAAGCGCTGGGAACGGGATCTTCGTCGCATGTGGGCACATTTAGAAAACCCGCCGGACGCAAATGTTAAAATCATACCGTTGGACGATGAGCTTGTCTTGATTCGTGAGTTGGACGAGGATAGGAACATTGACCGTGAGACGTTTGGATTCATCAATGGAGGGAAGTAAATGTTCAACCTCAAACCAATGTATCAATTAGCAGCTTTGTCGGGTCTTGTTTTTTATCTGATCGTACGGCTCGTGGTGGCAAAGCTCGAGCTGAACACGAACGTAGTAGAATCTAATGAATCCTACTTGTGAAGGCTCGTGGTTTCAAAGCTTTGTACAGCTGTAGCGGACTTCTTGGAACTTATCGCCCAGCTACCACTGAACAGAAACGCGCCACTGAGAAAAAAGACGGAAAGCAGCCCGAGCATTGAGCCGATGACACCGAAAAATAGCGGCGCGAGCAATTGGGACAGACAATTGAATGCCAGCCGTAATCCAAGCACTTCGCCGGTCCGTTCTTTGGGCGATACGTTGTAGGCGGTTGCCATCGATAAGGGCTGTCCGCACCCCAATCCAAATCCCATCAGCGCTGCCCAAATGCCGAGCAGAACAGGATGGCTGGTGAACGGCACAAGCACAAACGCCAAGCCGGCCGCCACAATCGAAGCAAGCAGTACCCGATCGCGGCCGAGCGATTCGGTGAGCTTACTCAAAGCGGCGCGTATGACGACCATAGCCAGGCTTTGCGAAGAGAGAATCCAGCCGATGGTCGATACTGAAATGCCTATGCTGTCAGCATATAGCGGAAAATATGCAACAAATATATCACGTGAATACAGTACAAGTGCACTAGACAGCAGCGCTTTGCGCAAAATGGGCATTTTTAACAGTGTAAAAGAAGCGGTAAACTCGCTGCCGGCCTTCGGATTGCTTCTCCGTTCGTTCCTGATTATCAGCGAGAATAAGATAGGCACGATACCAAGCAGCACTGATGCGAAAAACGCTGCGGCATACGAGAAATGCTGCACGATATATCCGCCGAGGATCGGTCCGACGACCCCTCCCACCGCCACTGCTGTGCCGAACAGCCCGTAATAATGGTCGCGTTTGCCTTCGGGTGCGGCGTGACCGATGACATTTTGCAGTGATACTGAGATGAAGATGTTGCATATTCCGACGATGATCTGGCTGGCAAACAGCGCCCACATAGTCGGAAACAGCCAGGGAAGCGCCATCCCGATTGCTATGCCGATATTGCCGAGCAGCACGGGGAGGCGGTCCCCAAATTTGTCGGTAACCCGTCCGGCGTGAATTGCAAGCATTAACGGAGCAAAGGCAAACGCCCCTGTGAGCAGCCCGATGTCGAAGGTAGAAGCTCCCAGTGAGGAAGCATAAAGTGAAACGACCGGCCTTGTCATATTGTAGATGACTTGAAAGCTGAAAACAATCATGATAATATTGCGCAGTGCCATGAAAACACCTGATTTCTCGGTGGGATTTTTTCAGTCTTGCATACGTTTACATTATACATTGTCCGGACATTAATTTGGGAAATATTATTTGCACACTTACGATTTCAGGCCAATTGAACGGGCCCTGCTTCACTGAGTTTCATAGTTCCGTGGGGAATGATTTGGTGATTCTTGTTAGCGGTGGTCAAGCAGGGTACTCCATTAACATCGCGATCCATTTTTTCCGATTGTAAAAGAAAAGGGTTAAGCTATTCACTTAACCTTTTTTTCGCTTATGGGATCGACTTTTGCGAACTAGGAGTATCCTGTGCCGTTCCAAAATACGTAGAAGCAAGAACAGAATTGATCTCTGCGGCAGTTTGATTGGAACCACAGGACGCCAAGAACGTAAAAACATAATCGCCTTGAACGAAAGCAAAGTACGATTGCTTAATAAGTTTATACTTGCGTCCAATATTGGTTCCATAGAGGAGGTGGCAAACCGTTCGGCCATCTCGTAATCCTCACGGAGGTTGTGTGGAAGATCAACATGCTGGCCGATGGCTGAGATATCTGAAAGTAGGTAGTTACTGGCCAAAATGTATGCAAACATTGAGTGTTTCGCTTGAGGGCTTGAATAATTTTGTTACGAAGAAAGGATGCTTCTTGTGTTAATTCTTTCGCTTCCGAGGCAAGGCTGAGCAACAAGTGAATTGGAGCAGGTGTAAACTCATACGTCATTTCCCTTTCAGGTCCTTCGATGGAGACTGTTGGGTGCTTCCGCCACCACCACCACAACAATTACTAGGAGGAGTAATGGGGGCACCCGTGCTAAATGTCCCTGCTTGGAATTGAGGGTAACTTAAACAAAAATTACCGGGCTGGAGCAGGTAGGGAAAACTGGACTTCTGGTGTTTAGCATGGCCGTTTACACGAAAGTAGTGTTGTTTATAAAATTTATATAAATAAAGAGGAGGAAAGTACCTTGACATAGAATTATGATTTGTAAAATAAAGGTAGTACAAATACAACACAGCCAGGGGGAGGAATTCACGATGCTGCAGTGCAAAAAGTACCACCACGTAAGCATTTCGGTTACAAACCTCGAACGCTCGGTTGCCTTTTACAAGCATGTCCTGGGGCTTCAAGAAATTCCTCGACCTCCTATTCAAACTAGTCGAGGCGTTTGGCTTGATGTCGGCGGGCAGCAACTTCATCTGATTGTTCACGACGGCGAAACCATTCGAAAAGGGGTGCTCGATACTAAAGATGGTCATCTGGCGATCGTGGTGGAGAATTATCAAGAGACCATTGACTGGCTCGAAGCAAACGGTATCGAATACGAAGCAAGACCGCATGCTGTTACCGGCTTTTCGCAAATCTACATTACCGATCCCGATAAAAACATTATCGAACTGGATTGCGATTTTAGGGATTAAAGCATAAAGGCTCGTTCATAAAAAGTAAAATGTAAAAAGTCAACCAGTCCTTGATATGCTCCCCTTTAGGTAGACAGGTGAAAAAATAAAACCTGTTTATTATCAAGAGGGGCTTTTTCATGCCCAAAATTAATGAGTACTGTGGGGAAGAGAAATTAGCCATTTTGAAGGAGCATGAAACCGCCTAACTATATTGTCGGCCTTATATACTTAGTTCTAATTTTTCACAGAATTTTAAATTCATTTAACCACCGCGATATATCTCTGCAAACTATCTTCCGCACACTCAGCAATCAAGTTAATGAAAGGATTCAAATTATCATTTACACTGGCTTCTTCAAGTGTTTCATAGTACTTTAAACGGATTCCACTCTCAGCTTTGACAATAGCGGGTGGGAAACCAAAACCCATTAAAACTAAATTCATTAATAATCGAGCCGTTCGTCCGTTTCCGTCCGTAAACGGGTGAATATAAACGAACTGGAAATGAAATCGCGCTGCTAGTTCAACCGGGTGGAATTTATTCTTTGATTGTTGATACCACTGAATCAATTGTTCCATTTTCTCGGGGACGTTAGCAAAGTTTGGTGGAGTATGCTGGGATCCAGATATTCCCACATTGATCATTCGATATCGGCCTGCATCCTCGTCGTCAATATTTTTAAGCACTAATTGATGAATCGACTTAATCACATATTCAGATAACTCAATTTTTCGATTAACGATATCCTTAACGTAATTAATTGCCTCGACATGATTAATAACCTCAAAGTGCTCTCGTAGCTTTTTACCACCAATTGCTAGTCCATCTTCTATAACTAATTTAGTTTCCAGTAAGGTCAAAGTGTTACCTTCAATTGCGTTTGAGTTAAAAGTCCACTCTACTCGATATATCTCATCCAAATTTCTCACAGCGGCGGCTGGCAGAGGTCGAAGTGAATCTAGTTCGACTTTTAATTTATCGATTTTCTCGAATTTCATATTCACCATCCTCCTAACACTAGTCATTATCATTATAACAAATAGAATATTAGTTAGACGGTTCTAATCATATAGCGATGCACATCTTAATTTTACTGCTTCAATATCTACCCTTAGAAATAAACCTAACGGGTACCGGGTACCTACTTGCGCATGTGCAGGAACACTTCCAGCTTCTGCGCAAGAAATCTGAGGATCATTTTGTTATACGAAATATATGCTTTGAAGAAAATGATTTCTTGATAATACGGCGGAATAACCGATGGTATGAGCACTAATTATTGATGCAGTTATTGATGCAGTACAAAATGGTAGTGCGGTAAGCAAGCTCGTCATAACAGATCCACCATTATCATTCCGGATGGAAGCGTTAATGGGCTGACAACCACGTTCGACGCCCTCAGATTAGTAGCTATGAGCCCGACGCCTGACATTTTATCAATTTCCTTCATACGTTGCGTCTTTCCTCATGCTCCCTTGTTTCTACCACTATGTCGCCCCTAATCGCTTGACCACACAACCGTCTGTTCATCATCTCATTCCCACCAACCCGCCATTGTTCCACGGTCTTACTGCCGGCTAGCCGACACCGACGTTAGCTGGTCGCCTACCACGGAAGATTCCTGTCCAACCGAATCGCCTGATTTGGCGTTAGGTTACCGTTCCATCGGAAATATCGCCACACCTATTGGGAATTGCCTCCAACTAATAACATTACTAGGGTGATAAAATTTCAGCCTACCCGATTTTTCCAGTTGGGGATAAAATTTGGTTTGTCAGGGTCGCTATGAGTGGATATGGAATGGTTCTCTCACAAGCCACGGTTAAAGTGAGGTTACGTGAAAAGAAGAAGATCAATAAGGCAACACGAAAAGAGGAGGACTCTAAACGATGTTAAAGGGTGGTTGGGAAAGAAGTGGCGGGCCGGAATCGGTCTGATGCTTTCGGTCTTTCTGTTTGTGGGGAGCATGCCCCATGAAATTTTTGCAAATACGGGGGGAGGCATTGGGACGAAGTTAACCGCCGGCCAAGCGGGGACTGTATGGAATTCAGTGTACGGGAACGGCGGTCAGATGGTCATGTCCAGCACCCACGAGGTGCCGGTTTTCAGTCCGCTGCCGGTGTCCTTGACGAACGAGCGACAGGTCGGCATCAGCGGGAAGGCGAAGGCAGGGGATTCGGTCAGGCTCTGGTATTCCCTGGACAGAGGGGAAGCATCGGCCATCGGGGAACCGACCATAGCAGATAACCAAGGGAAGTTTGCCATTGATGTGGCTCTATCGGACTTGGGAGAGGGAACGCTCACCTTCTATGCGACCGCTCTTAAGAATGGGGTGGAGAGCATGGCGTCCAACCCGCTAACGCTGGTGACGGACTGGACGCCGGCCGGAGACGTTTTCGATGTGACTTGGGAAATGTTTGCCGTCAACCAAGCGCTGGTCAAGTGGAATCCTCCCATGGTGGAGGGGGAGACGGCGGCAGTGCAAGATCCACAATTGGTGGGTTATGAGCTGGAGAACGTCTGCGCCGATAAAAAGCTTATGGATCTGAAGAATCCGAATATTCATCAAGATCTGGTCAACGTGAAGCCGAACGGCAAACTGAACCTCCGGATCCGCATGATGGATCGTGCGGGCAACCGTTCCGATGGAACGGAGGTGACCTTGACAGCACCGCCCGCGCAGGTGACGAAGCTGTCCGACCTGTCGATTGCGGCCAACGACTTGAAATTCACCGCTACCCTTAGCGGCGACGGTTCGACTGCTTTTTATACGGATAGTCCGCTGCCCGGTTTGTCGGGAACGTTCCTTTTTGCCCAGAACCTGATGAGCGGGCATAGGGAGATGTTGACACCAACGAGGAACAACGAAGACAGGGACAGGGTGGCTCCGTATCTGCAATCTTTAAAGCTATTGGTCGAAGATATCCACGGAGCTCTGCAGACCATGAATCATGATAATTTGGAGCCATTACTACCTTGTGCATTCCAGAACTAACAGCTTCAAGAAATTTTCTTATGACATCTCTAAAGTATCAGAACGCTAAAAATCCATGAGGTATATCACACTAGAGAGACATTTTTTTGGATTTTGTATGAATCTTGAATAATGTCACTGGCTGTCTTGGCAACTTGAGGCTTATACTGTGTGCAAAGCTAAGCAAATTGAAGACTAAGGGAGGTACGAAAGTATGCGGAAAGGTTATATATCCAACATACGCAATAAGAAAAAGACGCTTTCCATGGTTGGAATGAACCTTATTCTTGCCATGTTGGTGGCGGCATGCAGCCCCACGGGCGGGAGCAGTGGCGCGGGGCAGGGGACACCTGCGCAAGGGACACCGGCGCAGGGAACGGGGACGGCAGCGAGAGACGATCAAAAGCCGCTGGATTTGAAAGTCATGTCGTTTCTTTATTTTCAAGTACCGGATATGAAAAATGCAGTTTGGACTGAAATTCAAAAAAAGTTAAATGTGAATTTAACCGTAGATTGGGTACCGCAAAGCGACTATACCAGCAAACTCGATATCGTCCTCGCTTCCGGCGACCTTCCCGATATCATTGATTCCCCGGAAAATTACCTGCCCACCGTCAACGCCGCCAAGCAAGGCTTGTTTTGGGATCTTACGCCGTTCCTGGGCGATTATAAAGATTACCCGAACCTAAAGAAGATCGTACCCGAGTGGTCGAAATATTTTAAAATTGATGGAAAGCTGTACTCCTTGCCGCTGACGCGTCCTAAGCTGAATGTCATCCCACAGATTCGTAAGGATTGGCTGGACAAATTGGGGCTGCCCATGCCGCAAACGATGGATGAATTTGCTGCAGACTTGAAACAGATCGTCCAAAAGAACATGGCCGGCAACGGGAATACGATCGGGATGGAATTCAACGATTATTACAGTCGTGCTTTTGGCACGAACGAGCCGGTTAATAACAGCGAAGGCGGTCTCATTTATCCTTTCCTTACAAAGAATTATACAGATTTTGTTGCCTGGTATCGGGATCGCTATGCAGATGGAGTGCTGCCCAAAGAATTTTCCGTCATGAAAGGCGCGCAGCTTCAGGATATGTTTACCTCCGGATCAAGCGCCAGCTATGTGTGGAACATTTACCATGCCTGGACAGCTACAGATGCTTTAAGGAAAAAGGGAATGACAGATGCGAATGTGGACTCGCTGATTATGAAAGGGCCGAAAGGCTACGCATTGGAGCGGACCGTCGGATCCGGAGGCTATATCTTGATTTCGAAAAAAGTTCCGGAAGATAAGGTCAAACGAATTTTGAAAATGTTCGATCAGTCGGCTGACCCTGCACTGTTGGATTTGTTCACTTACGGGATCGAGGGCGTTGACTTCACAACGGCGGATGGTGTGAAAAAATTGACCGATGTGGGCAAAAAAGAGATCGACACCGACTTGTATCAATTTGTGCCGATCGCCGATGATCGTTGGCTGAAGGTAAGAGATCCCCAGGCTTCGAAAGAATGGAATGAAGCGAAAATCAAAGAGATGGAACCGGTTGAAAATATCGCTCAAGTACCTTTGAGTACTGTACTTTTCTCCGACAGCTGGTTAAAAGTATGGTCGAAATACTCCGACGAATGGACAGCTATGCGAACCAAAGCAATCACCGGTGCCATTTCGATGCAGGATTACCAGGCCTACGTCGATAAATTGAACAATATGCCGGATTTCAAAAAAGCTTATAAAGAATTCGCCGAGAGCTACAAACAGATGCAACAATAGACGGGAGGAAAGTGACCGATGCAGACTCTTAAAGAGGAGACAAACCAGAATTCGATGCGCAAACAAAGAATCATTGACTGTGATGTGCATGTGGCTCCCAGAAATGCAGATGAAATCCGAAAGTATATGGACCCCTACTCGCGCTCTCGATTTTCCCTAAGCGGCCGTGATCTTTATCATCACCCGATGAACGTCAACCGTACGGATTCGGTCCCCCCCCGGGGCGGGGGGCCGGGATCAGATCCTGATTTTTTGCGCGAGCAGCTCATCAATGAATACGGCATCGATTATGCGATCTTGCTTCCCAGGCCTTTCTCCAATCCGTTGCCGAATGCAAATTACGCCACAGCCGTCTGCTCGGCGTATAACGAATGGCAGGCAGATACATGGTTAAGGGATTATAATCATGACCAAGTGTTTCGCGGCTCGATTTTGATTTCGACCCAGGACCCGGAAGGTTCTGTCAAACAAATCGAACGTTGGGCGGCCCATTCGCAATTCGTTCAAGTTCTGAGCGATTCCGGCTCGCGGGCTCCATACGGTCAAAAAATGTACTATCCCATTTTCGAAGCTTGCGAGCATTACGGCCTGCCTTTCGCGATTCACGCCGGAGCGGACGGGATCGGAATCAATATACAACCGACGATCGGGTATCCGACCCATTATATAGAATGGGCCACGCTCCATTCTATCAGCTACCAGTCCCATTTGGTCAGTTTGTTGGTCGAAGGCGTATTTGAACGGTTCCCGAAGCTCAAGGTCGTTCTGGTTGAAGGAGGAGTGGCGTGGCTGCCGACTTTACTCTGGCGCCTCGATCAAATGTATGAGCGTTATTCCGAAGAAGTACCCTGGCTGCGCCGCAAGCCGAGCGAGTATATGAGGGATCACATACGGTTAACCAGCCAACCAATCGAACGCCCCGATAAAGACCGTGAACTGGTGAGAATGTTGGAGCTCATGGATGCTGAAAACATCTTGATGTTCGCCAGCGATTATCCGCACTGGGACTTCGATTCACCGAAATATGCGTTTCCTAAATTGCCCGATCGGATGCGGGAGCGGATCTTTTTCGAGAACGCGAGAGAACTATACGGATTGAAGTGAAGCCGGGGTAGCCGTTTGCTATCCGCGAGCTGCTCGCAAAGGAGTGAACATATGGAAGAAGCGAATATCCTCGACATGAATTCCGTAAAAAGCCGGCGGCAGGCAGCGCTTGCTTGGCGCAGATATGTCCGCTTTCGATACATCTACCTGCTTACGCTGCCCGGAGTGTTTTATTATCTGGTATTTAAGGTTGCTCCCATGTGGGGACTCTTGGTATCTTTCCAGAATTACAGTCCGGCGCTGGGCATGTGGCACAGCGAATGGGTCGGATTTGATAATTTCATCGACTTATTTACGTACGATCATTTTTATATCATGCTGCGCAACACGTTGGTCATTAATTTGTTTAGCCTTGTTTTCTTTTTTCCGCTTCCGATCATCATCTCTCTGATGCTGAACGAACTGAAGCACGATTGGTTCAAGCGTTTGAACCAATCCATTCTGTACTTGCCCCACTTTATGTCCTGGGTGGTGGTGGCGAGCCTGACTTTTTTTATGCTTTCGCAGGATGTCGGTCTCGTCAACAAGTTCATCATTCAGTCGGGCGGAAAAGCCCAATCTTTCCTGACCAACCCGGACTACTTCTGGGGCCTGCTCACCGCACAGAACATTTGGAAAGACGTCGGTTGGGGGACGATTATTTTTCTGGCTGCCATGGCGGGCATCGATCCCCAGCTTTATGAAGCCGCCGAGATGGACGGAGCAAGCCGCTGGCGGAAAATATGGCATATCACGCTGCCGGCGATTCGAACGACAATCGTCATTCTGCTTATCCTGCGACTGGGACATATAGCTGACGTCGGTTTCGAACAAGTGCTGCTGATGAAAAGTCCGTTGGTCAATAATGTGGCGGACGTATTCGACACCTATACCTTTACCCAAGGGATTCAACGTGGCCAGATTAGCGTCGGCGTTACGGTAGGCATGTTTAAAGGAGTTATCGGCCTGTTTCTTGTGGTGTTATCGAATACGATCGTCAAGCGGATGGGGCAGGAAGGTATCTATTAAAAGCATGGTAGGAGGTTGGAGGCTTGAGCGCGGCAACCGGAAATAAAATGACCGCTTTCGATTATGTCAATTACTTATTGCTGCTGGCCTTTTCCTTATTGTGTTTGTTTCCGTTTTTTTATGTGATCAGCGTTTCGCTAACAGATCCTGGGGTGTATAAGCCGTTCACATTTACTCTGATCCCGGCAAAATTTTCATTGCGAAGCTACGAGTATATTCTCGGTTCGATCAACTTCAGAAATGCCTTATACAGCACCGTCTACATTACCGTGATCGGCACTCTGCTAAATTTGGTGTTTACTTTCACTATGGCTTACGGGCTCACCAAAAAAGAATTGCCCCACCGCAATTTGATTATGGCCAGCGTCATTTTCACTTTAGTGTTTAACGCGGGGATCGTACCCAACTTTTTGCTGGTTAAAAGCTTGGGCCTGCTAAATTCGTACTGGGCGCTGATCTGGTCTGCCATGATCAATTCATTCAATTTGATCGTTGTCAAAAGCTTTTTGCAAACGCTTCCGGAAGAGCTGGAGGATGCGGCGAAAATCGACGGCTGCAACGATCTCGGGGTATTTTTCAAGATTGTGCTGCCCCTTTCCTTACCGGCCGTGGCCGCATTTACCCTGTTCTTTGCGGTCACTCACTGGAACACTTATTTCAATGCCTTGATTTATTTGTCGGATGCGAAAAAGTGGACTTTGCAATTGCTGGTCAAATCACTGATCATGGACGCGAACGCCAATTCGGTCCAAGGGTCGCTGGGGGACGCGGATCAAATTTTACCGCAAGAAACGATCCGCTTGGCCGCCGTCGTTGTGGCTATGCTGCCCATTCTCGTCGTTTATCCGTTTTTGCAAAAATATTTTGCCAAAGGTGTGCTGCTCGGCTCGGTAAAAGGATAAGCGGGTGAACAGTACGTCCACAAAGACAGGAACCATAGAGAGGAGAACAGTGATGATAAACCCGCTAAGCGAAGAAACAGAGGCAAGAGCTGAACTTTCCAAGAGTCAATCAGGAATTATCGATTGTGATGTGCATGTATATCCGCGAAATGCCGAAGAAATCAAGCAATATTTGGCCCAACCGTGGAAACATCGCTTTCATATACGGAAGAATCATTATTTTCAAAGCCCGGTGACGCCTCGCCGCACCGTCACTCCTGACGGAAGAAGCCCCGGGACGGAACCGGAATTCCTGCGCGAACAGCTGCTGCGGCCTCACGGTATCACTACTGCCATTTTACTGCCGCGTGCCGACGTTTCGGCGAACCACGATCCGGATTACGCTGCCGCTGTTGCGACCGCCTACAACAAGTGGCTCTCCGACACATGGTTGAACGAATATAATGCGGATGGCGCTTTCAAAGGGTCGATTATGATCGCTCATCAGGATCCCCAATCTGCTGCAAAGGAAATCGAACGATGGGCCGGACATCCCCATTTCGTGCAGGTAGTAATCGATTCCGGCGCACGTGCTCCATTTGGCCAGCGCCACTATTACCCAATTTATGACGCTTGCGCCCGTCATGGACTGCCTTTAGCCATTCATCCGGGAGCGGATGGAATCGGCATCAATATTCTGGCTTCGCAAGGATACCCCTCCCATTTTTTGGAGTACTATGCCGGTCTATCTTTCGCCATGCAGGTCCATTTGGTGAGCATGCTTACGGAAGGCGTGTTTGAGCGATTTCCAGATCTGAAAATCGTCATTACGGAAGGCGGGGTTACCTGGATGCCGGCACTGATGTGGCGGCTCGATCAGGAATACAAGGGACTGCGCTCGGAAGTTCCATGGATGAAAAAGCTTCCGAGTGAATATTTACGTGATCACGTGAGAATGACTACGCAGCCGTTGGAGCGGCCACAGCGCAATGAAGAGCTTTTGGATGTGCTTTCCATGATGAATTACGAAGAGATGCTTCTCTTTTCGAGCGACTACCCGGATGAACATTTCGCCTCACCCGACCAACTAGAATTTTTAACGCCTCGGGCCAGGAGCCGCATTTTATCGGAAAATGCTAAACTATTGTACCATTTAAATATCAGTTCAAAAGGAGTATGATGGAAATAATGGGAAAATGTATGGTATGTCCCGTTCGAGAGCTCCCGCCGGGAGGCCGGAAAATTGTTTCGATTGAAGGACGATCCATCGGAGTATTCAACATCAGGGGCCAGTTTTACGCGATACGAAATCGTTGTCCCCATCAGGGGGCGCAGTTGTGCGTAGGACATATTCAAGGCATTATGCTGCCTTCCGATCCGGGGGAATATCTTTACGGAAGGGACGGCGAAATTGTACGATGCCCGTGGCACGGCTGGGAATTTGATATTACCAACGGGAAGTCCGTGTTCGATCCGTTCAAATGTTTGGTGAAAACATACGAAGTGGAAGTCGTAGACCGGCCGGAGGAGGACAGCCCCAGTGTGGAAACTTACCAGGTTACCGAGGAAGCGGGCTGGATTGTCGTAACGGTATAACGTTATTCCGCTTGCAGGGAGGGCGCCGATGTGGAATTGGATTTGTAAACTGTACTCGCCTAAGATCCGAAGAAGTTTCAGATTCCGGAAGAATCTACTCAATAGGTTGGTATGGTTGAGCTGTTTCTCGATCTGCATCCCTGTAGTCATCACAGGCTTCGTATATTATCAATTATCCATGTCCAAAGCGGCACGGCAAGCGATAGATCAAAATCTGGCCAATCTAACACAAGTCAAAGACCGGACGGAAGAGATCCTTCACAATGTAGAACAGGATTCGTTTCAGCTGGCGATGGATCCACAGATGAACGAAGCGTCCCTGAAGCCGGGATATTCAACGGACTATTTAGTTCAAAACAAGCTTATCGATGTCATTACCAGGAAACGAAATATGAATCGTTTAATCGGGGACATTATGCTTTACCGATTTGGCGATGATTTTGTATTGTCCAGCGAATTTGGAAATGTGCTAAGAAAACGGAATAAAATGACAGATGATATCTTTAAAATTCCTATAGAAAGCAAGCGTGCGCAATGGACATGGCTCCCGTACGGGAAAGAGAAAGGATATCTTACATTTTGGCGGCAGCTAACTAATCCGAATGACGGCTCCAACTGGGGAATCTTGATGTATCAAGTCAAAATCGACGTTCTGCAAAACGATTTGAAGGATATGTCGGGGACTGCCGCGTTGTATGTACGTGACACACAAGGCGAAATCTTATTCAGTTCACCGGGAGCTTCGCCAGCCCTCTTGGCTGACTCCCGAGTGAAAGATTTTCTCGGGAGCGAGGATTCTGCCAAAAACAGCTATATCCAAGACGAACGAGGGAATACCTATTTATACACGTATGTGAAGACAGCCCTTGGGAGAACGTATGTTTCGGTGATCCCGAGAGAATGGATTGCCCGCGAATTCATGTGGATTCAGTGGCTGGTGGCCCTGATCGTCATCCTCGTTGTAGGTTTGAGCATCGGAATCACCATGCTGCATTTGCGCCGAATCTACAATCCGATCGAGCAGCTGATCAAGTACGGGGAACAATTGAGTTTCGGAAACATGCGGGAAACGGTTGAAAACGAAGCTTCGTTTCTGAAAGAATGCATGGACCACCTTAAGGATGAAACGCATAAAATCAACAGCTATGTATCACGAATTGAACCGACGATGCGTGAAAAATTTCTGCAGATGCTGCTGGAATGGAATCCGCTTATTCGCCATTCACTGAATGAAGATTGCCTAACACATCGAATTCATTCGAGCGGAATCTATTCGGTTATGGTGGTTGATATTGAAAATTTACATAAAGAAGGCCGCTTTTTGAAAGACGATGAGCCGATCGTCGCTTACTCTGCTGCAAATATGATGAACGAGCTCCTGCAAACGGGACAATTTCTGATCTCCGGATATATACTTAACAGTCACGACGGGAAAGCTACCGCTATTCTCTACCCAGGGAAAGAAATGTCGACGGATAACTTCTTGCATCAAATTCGACGCTATGCAATTGAAGTCCGGCATTCGATGACGGAGATTATGAAAATCGAAGTTTCGGTTGGAATCGGAAAAGTATATACCCACATTGCCGATGCGTCCATTTCGTATCAGGAGGCGAAAAAAGCATTGCAGCAGCGCATTTATGGAAAAAACGAGGGTGTTTTTTTCGTTGGTGACGGCAATAAAATGCATAGAAACACCTCCCAGATATTTCCCCAATCGGTGGAAACTCGCATGATCCAAGCGCTCAGAGCCGGCGATGTAGGGAAGGCGCTAGAAGAGCTGCGACATTTTTCTGAATCCATCTGCACCTCTGAAGACCCGGGCTTTATTTATCAATGCTATTTTGTATTGCTCGCCTCGTTACTGCTCGCTCTTAATTCGGAAGGCGGAAATATGTATCATGTGTTGAGCGAAAATGTTTTATTTGAAGAACTGCGGGAATGCCGTACTTCTATGGAAATACACGATTGGTTCACGGATCGGCTATTCGGCCTCTTTTTGAAAGTGTTACAAGAGGAGAACAAGGGAAAGGCCAAGTCAGCCGTCGAGCAAATTTGTGAATATATCCGCGGGCATGCGCTGGAGGGCGTGTCGCTGGTGCAATGCTCCGAGCTTGTGGGAATGAATCCCTCTTATTTCAGTTCCTTGTTCAAGAAAGAAACGGGGATAAACTTTGTTGAATTTACTATTCAGTGCAAGCTTGAACAATCGAAATCCATGCTTGTGAAAACGGATATGAGTATTCGCGAAATTGCTTCCGCGGTCGGTTTTTCCGATCGGCACTTCATTCGCATTTTTCAAAAATACAACAACACGACACCCAATCAATTCCGCGTCATGTATCGTAAAACTTAGCTACAGTGTTAAGAGGCTTAGCCTTCTTTTTCACACTTTCCCACCGGGAAGTGGGTCTATATCATTACAAAAAGGAGCCACGCTTCTCCGACGTGAACCGCTTTCCCGGGGCACGTATGGGTGCCCTGAATTTTATTTAGCCGGTTATGTGTCGCGGAATAGTTTCTGCCTAGGGGAACCGGATACGTCTTGACGAGTTGAGAATCACTGAAACGATCCCAAGAAGATTAGGGTCGTTTTTTTGCATAGATTTTTGCGATGAAATTCCTAGTCCGATTCAAAAGATCATTTTTTCAAGCACCAGTGGCATATCTTAGTAGTAGCAGTATCAAACGGAGGGAAGTTAGTTGAAAGGACAATTTAATAAACCACCAGTTCAATAACAAGAGACATTTGTTTGGCTATGTGTAAAAGAAGGATGCAAGGGTTGGGTCCGTGAAGACTTTTCGTTCAATAAAGTTCCCACTTGTGCATTATGCGAATCAGAGATGGTTCGCAGAACAAAAATTCTTCCTATTCTAAGCATTGAAAAGGAATTAAATCTGGATACAACTATGAGAAAACGCCGTCGCGGTATCGTGTGAAAGATTTACATATCGTTAAAGTTTGGAAACTATAAATGACTTATTCTCACAGTTTTCTATAAAAACATCGCACAATCGTAGCGATGTTTTTAATTTGCTAAAGGAGAAAATCGGGAATGTCCTACTAAGTTAAGACAATGAGAGTGGGGATGGAAATCAATAATTTTATATTACTCTCCATCCGTAAAAGCTGAATGATTCAATAAAAATAATTTAAGACTTCATAGCAATTTTTTCCTATATAATATTCAAGATGTACATTATATTTTGCCTATAATTCGATTTGCATTATATCAATATATCCAGAGGATGAGGACTGACTATGGGATTTTTAAAAGATTTGGGGAAATTCGCTGGCGAAGTTACAGGAAAAGTAATTGGTGGCAGCGTACGTGTCGTTGGTGAATTAACGGGAAGTGACTATATTAAAGAGATCGGGGACGGTGTCGAGAACGCGACAATCCGAACCGGAGAAACCTTGGGTAATGCTGCATCTGGAATATGGGATGTCGGTGCTGGGATTATTACGCAAGACGAAAAACAATTGGAAGCTGGTTTCAGCGATGTCGGGCAAGCTGTCGGGTCTACGATAATGGGGGTTGGACAGGGAATCGGTTATGTTTATGAGAATGGCAAAGATGTAGTTAGTGGTTTAAAAGACGGAGATGGCGAACTTCTGAAGCAAGGAGCAAAAAACTTAGTAAAAGTGGCTGCCGTCGGCGTTCTGGCTATTGGAATCGTAGATGTTGTTGACGGTGTAGATGGTATTGCCGAAGCAGCCGATTTGGATAGTGCTCATGATACACCGATCGATGCTAATCATGCTCTGGGAAGCCACACGGATGCTCTAACCGATACGCCATCAGACCGTACGGTTGAAAACCCTAATACCCATCATGTGGATCCATATTTGAGACATAATGCAGATGGTAGCACAACCTGGGTAGATGGTGATGGGGATTCGAGCGTCAATAGTTATGGAGGATGGACTCAAACGAATCCAGACTATAAAGGGTAATGAACGGGGAGCACATTTGCTTTTTCCGTTTAAGTTCTCGATTAACCCAACATAAGAATGTGGAATATCATCTGTAACTCTATTACGGCTCTTAAAAAACCTGTGTGAGCGCGTTTATGCAGCCGTGCAACAGCAGCCTAATACGCAGGTTATCAACGCGTGTGTCAAATCAAATGGCAAGGTCGAAATAGCTGCACCGGGAAACACCTGTGATAAAAATGATCAGAATTGGAATATTGCCGGTCCAAAGGGCGCAAAGGCGAAAAGGGCGATTCAGGACAGCCAGGTATTGCAGGAGACCTATAACTTTCAACAAAATATAGTGTTTTGTATAATGATTGAAAGATTTCGGTGGCCAATATAATGGGCTCGATCCAGGGGTTAATGGCGTCGAAACGGACCTTCACTACACCAAAGACGATATAATCTTTCTAATGCATGATGATAAACGGTGATTCAATAGGTTCTAAATGTCTAGATACAGACCTTGAGGCAGGCAGGGTCTCATCAATCGATTTCTCATAAGTATACATAATATATTTTATGTAATCTTAATCATCTAGTAACGCCGGATGATGTGGGGGAGGTCCTCAAACCTGAAGGTTTTACGATTATCAACGATAAGGTGCATCGCCAAAACGTCGCATCTAATATGACATTGAGGCTGGGTACCTCGTTTCGCCACTCGAATAGTTCCTCTGAGAAGACTAAAAGACCCGGACCTGCGCAAATAGGATCCGGGCCGCATCAATAGTCGCCCTTCAAGGGGGCTAGCTCGTTATGGGAGAGTAGACCGTCACTTTGCGATTGGTGCGGTCTATTTCTTTTAAGACCGACAAATTACTTGGCATCACCTATAAAAGTGTAATACGTTTTTTAACGATATGGTTATATATTGATAAATTCTCCGTTTAACACAACGCCAACCGGCACAATCTTTTTATCATACTTCCTAGTTTGACCCTCACAATCATAGTAATTATCCGGCTCATTCACAATGCGGAAGATGGTTGCGTTTTTAACCTCTGATAAATCACACCAATCATCGAGCCGCAATATTTCGGCAGGTAACTTAGTTATCCCATAAACAATATCTTCAAGAGGAATGGATAGCCCCAGCATTTTCGTCAACGTTGTAGCCATATCAAAAGCGTATTTTTTACGCGAAAGAGCATGGAGGTCAGTGCTAATGGAAAATTTGGGCAACCCTTGCTTGATCGCCTTTTCGCAGACTTCAAAAGAAAAACTAGCACTGCCATGCCCAACATCCAGGATAACACCACGATCAATGAGTTTTTTCATAGCTGTAGACGGTGTTCCATCCGCATTCCAAGCATCCCCACCACGCCCGTTAAAGCAATGCGTCACGATGTCACCGTTCCTAAAAAAGGGTTCCATATCGGATAAATGGGGAGGAGTTCCACCGATATGTACCATAAGTGGTAGCTGGGTAAGTCTTGCCACCTCACTAGCAAGTCTAAGTGGCTCGATACCTTCGTGTCGAATGACCTCGCTACCGATACGCACCTTTACTCCGCTAATAATGTCGCGGTTCTCGTTAATTGTACTAACTGTTTGCCCAACATTTAAGTATTCCATAGCGTTGTACTCATGATGATAGATAACCCCTATGGGGCTTATACATATAAACAATTTAAAATTTGTCTTAATAGTCGGCTCTACATATTTTCGAAAACCCTTAATCGTGTAGTCACCGACCGTCCCGGCATCAACAATCATACACACACCTGATTTAAAACCGATTTCATCGGCATTAGTACCAAAAAGACCAAAACCTTCGTTAAAATGCGCATGAAGATCAATCCAGCCAGGGGTCATATACAGCTCAGATTCAAAGTCGTTGGAAAAATTCTTTTCTACTATGTATTTTTCACCAACTTTTTTAATTACCGCAGGAAAAAAACTGTTAGTTACTGCGTCATAAGCTTTAACTGACAATGGATTAAGCATACTACGCTCTCCTCATTTCATTGTTTTGTCATTCATTCTTGCGATCTATTAATAAATATGAGCATCGGTAATATTGAGAACCCTCTTGGCAACAAGATCCGCTTAAGTGCTTTTCATACTTTAATCTACATAGTAAGTTTCCTGCCCAATATGAAATCCTAATGAAAGCAATACCTTTACTATTTAAATAACGAGCAGGAGAATAACCGACAACCCATATTATCCCATTTTTTTAATGCAACTTCGATATATCGGGTGTATCATTAAAGTAATGGGGTTCATCACGGTTCCCTCCTAAATCCATGAAAATAAGGAGCTATGCCGGTATGAGTATGACTCTAAAAAACATATCGATTTGGAGTTATCGGGCTTGGAGAAGGACGGAGCATCATATCTGCAGCGATCCAAAAGCAACCGTTGGAGTTGTTAACGTATGCGATATTAGTGAAGAGGTGTGCAAAATCTGTGCCGCCGAATTCTGTCTTTCACGCTATACAGTGCATCAAACAAGCTCTCGATGCCCTGTCAAGCAACCTAAAAAAGGAGTTAGAATAAAGTTATGGCCAAACCATTGAGAACTGATGCTGACTTATTTGCAGCAGCGTTGTTCCAGATGCAAGTCAGTGTAATACAACGCACTGCAGATGACATCTATGTTGAAGAAGATAAAGGAATTATTGAAAAAATTACTCCGATATCTGTTAAACTCAACGGAACTTACTTCGTTCGTAGCGAGAGCGAGTTTTATGTCAAATGAGCACATAGCTCATATATATTGGGACATGATGGAAGCAGGGGAGTGTTTTGCTCGATAGTGCTCATTAATCTACTACGTAAAAATGATTCTTATGAAATAAATTACTTAGTTTATCAGTGTTTTCGTTGGTAATAATATGGTAGTAGTCAATGCATAAAGACTAAGCGAGGCCCGGCTTATGCCAAGCAGAAGGAGGATATAAATATCGTGACAGTCCATATCGAGGCTCAACTAGGAGATATCGCTGAAAAGGTGCTGCTGCCTGGCGACCCGTTGCGCGCCAAGTACATCGCCGAAACATTCCTGGAGGATGCAGTCTGTTACAATAATGTACGTGGGATGCTTGGATTTACGGGAACTTATTACGGACATAGAGTATCCGTGCAGGGAACGGGGATGGGGATGCCTTCGGCAAGTATTTATATTCACGAGCTCATAAACAACTTTGGTGTAAAGAAATTAATCCGGATCGGGACCTGCGGGGCCATACGAACGGATGTGAATATACGGGATGTGATTGTCGCCCAAGCCGCATGCACAGACTCAGGCATCAACCGAAACACGTTTCCGGGAATTGATTATGCACCCATCGGCAGCTTTTCTATGATCCAACAAGCCTATCATTTGGCGAAATCTACGAACCTTACTTTGAAAGTGGGGAACGTCTACTCCGCAGATCTATTCTATTCGGACAATGATTCGTTACCGAAGCTTGCTCGGTACGGTGTACTGGCGGTCGAGATGGAAAC
Organism: Paenibacillus cremeus; assembly: GCF_007786445.1. Lineage (GTDB taxonomy): Bacteria > Bacillota > Bacilli > Paenibacillales > NBRC-103111 > Paenibacillus_G > Paenibacillus_G cremeus. The sequence goes on from NZ_VNJI01000024.1 coordinate 83,106, forward strand.
AGCTGCTTTGTATACGCTCGCAGCTAAGTTCGAGGTTGAGGCTTTGTCACTTCTAACGGTGAGCGATCATGTATTGACGGGGGAACAGACGTCGCCTCAGGAGAGACAAACCACGTTTAACGAAATGATTCAATTAGCTCTGGAAACAGCGACTCACGAATTTACCCTGCCTTGATCTTCAGTGATCAAGGTTTTTTTGTTTAAAGCTTAAAATTATTTATTACCACGGCTATTATTAATCTGATGCATTTGATACAGTACCATCAAAAAGATGTGGAGGTACCATGGCGAATAAATGGGATGAATCGTCAATTCCTGACCAATCGGGCAAAACTATAGTTATCACCGGTTCGAGCAGCGGGCTTGGGTTACATGCGGCCATGGGGCTTGCAAGTAAAGGTGCGGAGGTGATTTTTGCCGTTCGCAATGTGCAGAAAGGGATCGCAGCGACTAAGCAAATTCAACTGCGGCATGCAAAGGCTATCGTAAAGGTTATGAAACTTGATCTGGGAGATATGAGCAGTATCAGCGATTTTGCGGCAGCGTTTCAAAAGCAATATTCGAACCTGTCCATTTTGATTAATAATGCAGGCGTCATGATGCCCCCTTACCAGAAAACGAAAGACGGATTTGAGATGCAATTCGGGACGAATCATTTGGGGCATTTTGCGTTAACTGGGTTGCTGCTCCCCGAATTGCTCAAAACCCCTAAATCTCGTGTGGTAACGCTCAGCAGCTTGGCTGCGAGGAGTGGTCGAATTGATTTCGATAATTTGGACGGCTCGAAAGGATATCACGGTTTTCCCTTCTATCGGCAGAGCAAGCTGGCAAACCTGTTATTTGCTATGGAATTACAGCTGCGGCTTAGCGCATCCAGAGCGGAAACGATTAGTATCGCCTGCCATCCCGGCATTGCAGCGACGAATATCATTTCCCGGGGCTCGGGTAGCGAAGTAAGGGGCTTACTTAGATTACTAATGAGGAGGATGTTTCAAACTGCGGAGATGGGCGCGTTGCCAACCCTGTACGCAGCCACAGAACTGTCATTAAAGGGCGGAGAATACATAGGACCGGACGGACGTGGAGCGAAGCGAGGTCATCCGATTATTGATCCTATTGTACATAAACTATTTGATAAGAAGATCGCGAATCAGCTATGGGAGGTTTCGGAGAAGCTGACAGGGATCCATTACACTTTTCCAAATTGACTGTTACTTGAAGTTAAATAAATGGAGTACATATCATGAGATAAATCTGCCCCCCATTAAACTGGTCTATATCATTGAAGGCGTTCAGCCGGGCAGACGTGACTCGTCGGGATCAAGGGCGGTGGCCTATTGAAATTGAATTCCGACGAAAAGCGTTAACATAGTTCAGTTGTTATGCAAACTATTAGGTCCGCCTCTGACCACCGTCAGGATGGAGCGGTACGAGCATGTGAGTATGGCTGCTGAAATCCTGATTCGTATGATTGAGTATGACAGTGCACATCCCGAACCTTATACGCTGCCCTGCCGGCTGATCGTCAGAGGATCCACCGCTCCCCGCATCCGCTGGCTGGAGGAGCCCCTCATCCCGCAGCATAAGCAAATCACGCCCGTCTCGTGCAGGCGCTCGACATCCCGATTGCTATCGGCGAGAACTATTACTCGAAGCATCAGTTTTATGATGCGGTTCAAGCAGGTGCGGCATCCGTCTTGCAGCCGGATAACCGCAGAGCCGGCGGGCCGGTAAATGTGAACATGCTGTGCGCGATCCCGAATGCAATCTATCTGGAGAGCGGCAGCTTGAAGCATGAGAACAAGATGTTGGTCACCCAGCTCAAGATGGTTGACGGCGAAGTGTTGCTGCCCGATACGCCGGGAATGGGCACCGAGGTCAGAGAGGACTTCATTGCGCACCGCGTGAATTGACGGATTGACTGCGGCGGGGCGTGCTTGCCATTGTTCAGCCAACAGCCAGCGGCTAGCAGATTTGTGGCGCTAGGCGGTGTGACTCAAGCCTCCCTCAAAAAAACCGAGCTAAGTCAAGTTCCCTTATGCAGGGAAGCTGGACACGGCTCGGTTTTTTTTTGGTTTTGGTTTGGTTTGCTGATGCTGTCTACTAGAGTTAGCGACTATCCGTAAACGAGCAGCCAAATGGCGGAATAACCGATGGTATTAGCATTAGTTATTGATGCAATAATTGATGCAATACAAAATGATCGGAGTAATGACTGCTTGGCTCCATACCAACAATGGCCGTAGTTAAGCTGTGACATGCTTGTAGCGAGTGAATCCACTTAAGCAGGGTTTGAAAACTTCTTCACCATTCGAGAAGGACAGGGGATGACGAGTTCGATCCCACGAAAGTTAACTGCACTTGCAACATGCGTTTGTTGGGATGTCCAGATGAGGAATGAGGTAGCGCGTATTTTTCTTTTAGACTGTAATATCGATTCCCGCCAATAATGATATGATCGAGTACTTCTATGCCAATGATCGCACCAGCTTCTACAATACGGAGCGTTATTTCGATGTCCTCAGGGGAAGGACTCGGGTCAGTGGAAGGGTGATTGTGTGCACAAATAATAGAGGCAGAGGAGCGTTTGATGGCTGGGCTGAACACCTCTCTGGGATGGACGATCGCAGAATTTAGGGAACCGATGGAGATAATCTCCTTGAAAATTAGATGGTTTTTGTGTTGTCTGACTCTAAAGATTCATTAAATATTTCACAATCAACAAGGACTTTATGCCTATATATTGGGAATTTGTGCTAATATAATTATCATGTCAGGATGGACGATATTTCATTTCTACAAAAGGGGTGAAAATGCTCTGCACGGTTGTTGATCGAAAGTTGATGGTTTTAAATCGGAAGAATAATCTATTTCGCCGCTATTTAGAAGATTGCTAGAGTTAATTGAAACGAGTTTGGATCCATTTTTTGTGAGGGTGGTTATATTTTGAGGATAAGTTCTCTAAGACAACTATTTATTGTTTTTATTTTAATCTTTTCATTGTTAACTCCTAATGTTACTCCTGCAGCCGCAGCATCATCGTGGACTACTCCTGTTCAATTGTCATCATTCAGTGCTCTTTCAATGACTGTCATACCCGTTGGCTCTGAATTTCTAGCGGTAGGCAATAGGGCTAATTATTACACTAGCGGCGGGGCTTGGAGCAACAGCAATTCTACTTCTATCAGTACCTCCATTTCGGGCGTTGCTTATGATGGCTCCAGTCATTTTGTGGGTACCGGATCGGCAAATGACAAATTTACCGCAACTAATCTTCAAGGTCCTTGGACGTACACCTCGGACACAGCATTAGGTGGAGTTGTATACAACGCCGATGCTTATGAGAGCGGTTATTTTTTCGCAGGTGCCGACAGGGGCAGCAAGTTGGTTTACTCCTCTAATAATGGACAGACTTGGACTTCGACAACTTTTAATCCCGCCAATACGACTCAAATCTTAAGTATGACTGGTGATGGCAACGGGCATCTGGTTGCCGTAGGAATGGATGGGGAAGATTCAGCAGGGCATCTCGGAACCACTACTCAAGGAGTTATAGTAACAGGAACCTACGATTCGACGGCACACTCGTGGACATTCAACTCTCAAACGGTCCCTGGTACGAGTTTCATGAATGTAGCTTATGGAAACGGGCAATTTTTGATACTTGGTTATGATCAGAGTACATTCGACAATAAGTATTTGACAGCTTCCTATAACGCCGCAAGCAAGAATCTAACATTAGGCAGCGTTTCAGATACTACTGGAGTGAGCAATTATCTTTATGCGGCGGCTTATGGAAACGGGATGTTCGTTGCAGTGGGTGATCAAGCAACCGCGGCCACATTTGATGGAACAACCTGGAGCAAGACAAGTGTGAGTACCGACACAAATTTAGGCTTAAGAAGTATAGCCTTCAGCAATGGCAAATTTGCAGCAGTTGGCGGCGATGTGGGTTCGAATAGCCTCCTTACGAATGCTTACGGAACGACTTGGACGCCAACAGCGTCATCCGTAACCAGCGTTACAGTAAGCCCAAGCACAGCTAGTGTGGTTCAGGGCGGAAGCCAGCAATTAACGGCCACGGTCAGTGTGGTTGGAGGAGCGGCACAAACCGTAACGTGGTCGAGCAGTGATGCCAGCAACAAGGTCACGGTGGACAACACCGGCAAGGTAACCGTAGCGTCGGGTTCGACTCCGGGGACCTATACCATTACCGCAACTTCGACGGCAGATAGCACCAAGAAGGGAACGTCAACGATTACCGTAACGGCGGCCAGCAGTAACGCGAACTTGGGCAACTTGACGCTGAGCCAGGGCACGTTAACTCCGGCGTTTGCGTCAGGGACGACAAGCTACACGGCTAGTGTGGGCAATGCGGTAAGCAGCCTGACAGTAACGCCGACGGTTTCCGACAGCACTGCGAGTGTGAAAGTGAACGGAACGGCCGTAACGAGCGGATCAGCCAGCGGAGCGGTTAGCCTGAACGTGGGAGCGAATACGATCACGGTGCTGGTGACGGCGCAGGATAACACAACGAAGACATACACGGTCACCGTGACGCGTGCTGCGCCCAGCAGTAACGCGAATTTGAGCAACTTGACGCTGAGCCAGGGCACACTGACGCCGGCGTTTGCGTCGGGAACGACAAGCTACACGGCGAGCGTGAGCAACAGCGTGGCGAGTGTAAATGTGACGCCAACGGTAGCAGACAGCACAGCTACCGTGAAGGTGAATGGCAACGCAGCAACGAGCGGGAATGCGAGCACTGTGAACCTGAATGTGGGAGCTAATACGATCACCGTTCTGGTGACGGCACAGGATGGAACGACTTCAAAGACGTACACGGTCACAGTAACACGTGCGGCGGCCCTTAGTAATAATGCGAATTTAAGCAACCTGACGCTGAGCCAGGGCACGTTAACTCCGACGTTTGCGACGGGCACGACAAGCTACACAGCAAGTGTGGCAAATGCTGTGACCAGTATGGATGTGACACCGACATTGGCCGATGGAACAGCAAGCTTGAAGGTGAACGGTAGCGCGGCGACAAGCGGCAATGCCAAGACAGTCAACCTAAATGTTGGTGCGAATACGATCACGGTGCTAGTGACGGCACAAGATGGGACGACAACCAAGAGCTATACGATCACCGTGACGCGTGCAGCAGCCAGCAGCAATGCGGACTTGAGCAACCTGACGCTGAGCCAAGGCACACTGACGCCGGCGTTTGCGTCGGGAACGACAAGCTACACGGCGAGCGTGGCAAATGCTGTGACCAGTGTGGATGTGACGCCGACATTGGCCGATGGAAGCGTGACGGTGAACGGTAGTGCGGCGACAAGCGGCAACGCCAAGACAGTGAACCTAAATGTTGGCGCGAACACCATTACCGTTCTGGTAACGGCACAAGACGGGACGACAGCCAAGAGCTATACGACCACCGTAACACGAGCAGCATCGAGCAATGCGGACTTGAGCAACCTGACGCTGAGCCAAGGCACGTTGACGCCGGCGTTTGCGTCGGGAACGACAAGCTACACGGCGAGTGTGGCAAATGCTGTGACCAGTGTAGATGTGACGCCGACGTTGGCCGATGGAACAGCTAGTGTGAAGGTGAACAATAGTGCGGTAACAAGCGGCAATGCCAAGACAGTGAACTTAAATGTCGGTGCGAACACGATCACGGTGCTGGTGACGGCACAAGACGGAACGACAACGCAGAGCTATACGGTCACCGTAACGCGAGCCGCATCGAGCAATGCCGATTTAAGCAACCTGACATTGAGTGCAGGCACGCTGACTCCATCATTTGCATCGGGGACGACGAGCTATGCGGCGAGTGTGGCAAATGCTGTGATCAGTGTGGATGTGACGCCGACGGTAGCAGACAGCACAGCAAGCGTGACGGTGAATGGTAGTGCGGCGACAAGCGGCAATGCCAAGACAGTGAACCTAAATGTTGGCGCGAACACGATCACGGTGCTGGTGACAGCACAAGACGGAACGACAACCAAGAGCTATACGGTCACCGTAACACGAGCCGCATCGAGCAACGCGGACTTGAGCAACCTGACTTTGAGCCAAGGCACGCTGACTCCGTCATTTGCGTCAGGAACGATGACCTACACAGCGAGTGTGGCAAATGCTGTAACTAGCGTGGATGTGACGCCTACGTTGGCCGATGGAACAGCAAGTGTGAAGGTGAACAATAGTGCGGTAACAAGCGGCAATGCCAAGACAGTGAACCTAACTGTTGGCATGAATACGATCACGGTGCTGGTGACGGCACAAGACGGAACGACAGCGCAGAGCTATACGGTCACCGTAATGCGAGCAGCATCGAGCAATGCCGATCTAAGCAACCTGACGTTGAGTGCGGCCACGCTGACTCCATCATTTGCGTCGGGGACGACGACCTACACGGCGAGTGTGGCAAATGCTGTGACTAGCGTGGATGTGACGCCTACGTTGGCCGATGGAACAGCAAGCGTGACGGTGAACGGTAGCGCAGTGACAAGCGGCAATGCGAAGGCAGTGAACCTAACTGTTGGCTCGAATACGATCACGGTGCTGGTGACGGCACAAGACGGAACGACAACGCAGAGCTATACGATCACCGTAACGCGAGCAGCATCGAGCAACGCCGATCTAAGCAACCTGACGCTGAGCCAGGGCACGTTAACTCCGACGTTTGCGTCGGGGACGACGAGCTACACGGCGAGTGTGGCAAATGCTGTGGCCAGCGTGGATGTGACGCCTACGTTGGCCGATGGAACAGCAAGCGTGACGGTGAACGGTAGCGCAGTGACAAGCGGTAATGCCAAGACAGTGAACCTAAATGTTGGCGCGAACACGATCACGGTGCTGGTGACGGCACAAGACGTGACGACAACGCAGAGCTATACGATCACCGTAACGCGAGCAGCATCGAGCAACGCCGATCTAAGCAACCTGACGTTAAGTGCGGGCACGCTGACTCCGGCATTCGCATTTAGTACAACAAGCTACACGACGAGCGTAGGCAACAGTGTATATGGAATAACGGTGACGCCGACAGTGGCCGACAGCACGGCGACCGTTAAAGTGAATGGAACGGCAGTAACGAGTGGAATAGCTAGTGGCGCAATTAACCTGAATGTAGGAACGAACACAATCACCGTATTGGTGACGGCACAAGATAACACAACAAAGACTTACGCGATAACCGTAACACGTGCAGCCAGCAGCAACGCCGACCTAAGCAACCTGACGTTGAGTGCAGGCGCGCTGACTCCGGCGTTCGCATCCAGTACAACAAGCTACACGACGAGCGTAGGCAACAGTGTATATGGAATAACGGTGACGCCGACTGTGGCCGATAGCGCAGCAACTGTTAAAGTGAATGGAACGGCCGTAACGAGCGGAACAGCCAGTGGCACAATCAACTTAAGCGTGGGGTCGAACACGATCACGGTTCTTGTCACGGCGCAGGATAACACAACGAAGACATACACAATTACAGTGACACGTGCGCCAAGCAGTAATGCGGACTTGAGCAAACTTACGCTGTCGAGTGGTACGGTGCTGCCAACTTTTGACCCGGCAGTAACAAGCTACACGGTAAGTGTGGCCAACAGTGTATACGGTATTACAGTTACCCCGACCTTAGCTGATAGCACTGCGAGCGTGAAAGTTAACGGTGCTTCCACGGCCAGCGGTCAAGCAAGCGGAAGCATCAACCTGAACGTAGGAAGCAATCCGGTTACCATCGAGGTGACCGCACAAGACGGCACACAGAAAACTTATACGGTCCATATTAATCGTGCGCCAAGCAGCACGGTGGTACTGTCAAGTCTGGCGGTTTCTGCCGGCGCGTTATCACCAAATTTTTCAGGCACTAATCTTGGTTACAATGTGAGTGTAGGCAATGCAGTTTCCAGCACAACCATTACTGCTGCAGTATACGGCCCATACACGAGCTTAAAAATTGCCGGAGCAGCAATGCAAAACGGGGCAACCTCTGCGCCGATCGCCCTGCAGGTAGGGGCAAATCTGATTCCGATTGAAGTTATAGCGCAGGATGGAATCAACTCACAGATCTATACGGTTAGCGTCAATCGTGCACCATCGGACAACGCGGTGGTAGGTAGTATTGTCCTCAGCAAAGGTACTTTATCTCCTGCCTTTACTTCATCGTTGACCGACTATGAGGCTAGAGTAGCTTACAGCGTGGTTAGTCTTACAGTAGCTGCTTCGGTTGACCAACCGAATGCGATGATTTCCATTCAAGGTATTGCTGTTACTAGCGGTGCAGCCTCACTGATCCCATTACAGGTAGGCGTGAACCGGATCACCATTGAGGCTACTGCCCAGGATGGTGTTACAAAGAAAACTTACGTTGTGACTATTTACCGCGAAAGCTTATCCAGTTCCAACAGCGGCAGCACGACGCCGACAACGACTCCGGTGACAACCGATACGGAAGTGAACGTACTCGTTAACGGCAAAGTCGAGAATGCAGGAACGGCAACAACAAGCACGGTTAATGGTCAAACCGTAACCACAGTAGCTGTTGACCAGAAAAAGCTGGAAGATAAGCTCGCGGCAGAAGGACGGAATGCCGTCGTCACTATTCCTGTGAACATCAAGTCCGATGTGGTCGTCGGGGAACTGAACGGTCAAATGGTGAAAAGTATGGAGAGCAAGCAAGCGATTTTGGAAATGAAAACCGATAAAGTGACGTACACGGTACCCGCGGAGCAAATCAATATCGACTCCATATCCAGCCAATTTGGAAAGTCGGTAGCTTTGCAGGACATCAAGATTCACATCGAAATCGCGGCACCGCCTGCGGAAACGGTGAAGGTTGTGCAGAATGCGGCGGCAAAAGGAACGTTCGCACTTGTTGTGCCTCCGGTAAACTTTACTGTAACGGGCACGTATGGCAATACCACTGTCGAGGTATCAAAATTCAACGCCTATGTGGAACGCACCATTGCCATTCCGGATGGCGTTGATCCAAGCAAAATCACGACAGGCATCGTCGTCGAGCCCAACGGAACGGTAAGGCACGTGCCGACCAAGATCGTTAAAATCGACGGCAAGTATTACGCCAAAGTGTACAGCTTGACCAACAGCACGTACACGGTTGTTTGGCATCCGATTGAATTTACGGATGTTGCAAACCATTGGGCCAAGGCTGCAGTCAATGATATGGGCTCGCGAATGGTCATCGAAGGTACGGGCGACGGAATTTTCAGTCCTGACCGGGATATTACCCGCGCAGAATTTGCGGCCATTATCGTTCGAGGCCTGGGACTGAAGCTGGAAAACGGAGCAACCCCATTCTCGGATGTGAAGAGCTCGGACTGGTACAGCAGTGCGATCAATACGGCATACGCTTATCATCTGATCAGCGGCTTTGAGGACGGAACCTTCCGTCCTAATGACAAGATCACCCGGGAACAAGCGATGGTCATCATCGCCCAGGCGATGACGATTACGAAGCTGAAAGACAAACTTGCTAGCCATGCGGCAGAAGATATATTGCGTTCCTTCACCGATGCGGCGGATGCTTCCAGTTGGGCGGTGGGCGGTATTGCCGACAGTGCGGAGGCCGGTATCGTAACGGGAAGAGAGGGCGCAAGACTGGCTCCTAAAGCGTTTATCACAAGAGCTGAGGTTGCGGCTATTGTGCAAAGATTGCTGCAAAAATCGGATCTGATTTAGCCTTATTCGACAACAGGGCTATCCTCCAAAACCGTGATTAAACAGTGGAAGGATAGTCCTTATTTTTAACATTTAGAAGATCGATAAATCCCGCATATTGCAGCACTACCGAATAATTCGTTGCCAAAGTGCATGATACGCAGGCCAAGGACGATAAAAACCGCTGCTCGCAAGGCCAAAACAGCCCAGCTAGCAAGCTGTCGTCGAAGCAGCACGCAACGAACAAGTAACGATGGAACTGAAAACCCGCTCTGTGCTTGTACAGGGCGGTTTTTCGTGTTTAAGAATAAACAGACAAAATGCTCCTTCTGTAGATGCCTGAAATCAGGCTCTAACAATTCGAAGACATCTTTAGGGCTTCTAATAACACTCCGATCATTAACGGGGTTAATAATCACTTTTGCAAGCTTAAGCATTGCAACGAGCTGCCGGGCCTTTCCTAGGCCGATCCCCTTTACCTGAACCAACTCCTGTTCGGTGGCATCGGTAAGCTCAGAAACGGTAGGAGAGTGATGCAAAAGATCTTCAATCACATAGCTACCCTGTCTTTCGAGTAAAGAGTCGGATAATAAAGACCTCAATTCGGAATTAGGATGAGCATTCATAGAAGAGCCTCCTTTAATATAGTTAAAGGGGACGGCGATCTTGCCATGCTGGCGGGCGCAAAAACGGTATACGGCTCCGAACGGGAAAGCGTGACCTTATGGTTTTCCATGGCACCCAAGCCGTCGCCGGGTGTCGTAAAGAACAACTTCACCAGCACGGTGGACGTCGGCGATGCATTTGATTATACGCGGGCCATCTTGTCCGCAAGGCGGCGGATGATCGGCCACGATCACGTGATGTATGTTGCACCGAGGGAGTCGCGGCATATCCAAGGCCAGGTACGGCTGACTTTGACGGATCAGCTGACGCAGCGGCAGTGGCCGGACGTCGTGAACATCGCTTTTAGCAACAACGATATTAAAGGCCACAGCACTTCGGACTGGGTCAAAATGGGGCTGATCTCGCCAAACCTGGAAATCGAAATTCCCTATCGCGTCATGATCCCTATAGATTTGATGGGAATTCTTGTGACAGGCAAAGCGATCTCAGTAACCCATGACGGGCTGCCGGCGGTGCGTATGCAGGCGGATCTGGAAAATCTGGGCGGTGTGGCCGGGTTGGCAGCGGCGATGTCGGCGGCAGCAGGGATTTCACCGGGAGAGTTACCGGTTCGTGAGCTGCAACAGAAGCTTGTGGAATACGAGGTGCTGCCACCAGAGGTGCTGCAGCGACAAATCCAGGAGACGATGCTCACGTCGGAGGACATGAAGTATTGGATCGGACTGCTTGACGACAGCCAAAAGCTGTATAATTATTCAGATATGGGCTATTTGGACGTGAGGAAGGAGCCGATTCCAATCGTCATGGTTTGTACGGCGGGGCCAGAGATCGTGCCGCTGCTGAAGGAGGAATTGCGTAAGGATGCATCCCTCCGCCGGCTGACAGTAGCGCGCGCGCTGGCATGGTATGGGGAGGCGGAAGCGTTTCCCGTTTTGCTGGAGCATATGCAGCCGTATCTCGAAGAGGAGGAGCTGCCACCGCGAAGTTCGAAGATGCGGCACTCTAACACGCCGCCGGACCAAGGGGCTATGCCTGACTTGGCCTACCTGCTGTACACCATGGCGATGCTTTCCGATCCAAGGGCCATCCCGGTCATGGAGCAGGCCATTTCCAAGCTGAAGCCAACATGGGAAAAGCTGACGGACCCGAGGCACGGGCTGTTTTATTACGTCGACAGCATCTGTGATATCGCCGAACGGCTTGGAAATTCCGCCTGCGTACCGATCTTAAAAAAGCTACATGACAACCCCTTGTTTCAAGGCAACGTCATGACGGAGGAGCTGCAGCCGGATTATTTTTTAGAGCGGAAGGCGTATCTTGAGCTGGTCATCGGCCGGGCCTTAGCTCGCTGCGGCGAGCCAGAGGGGCTTCGGATCTTGGCGGCCTTTACCGCGGATCGGCGAAAGCTACTTGTCCGGCATGCCCGGCAGGAGCTGAAGGACATTACAGGTATGGATTTGGAGAGCAGTGATCAATGGAGTCAATTCGCCTCCACCCAGTCGTCGCTTCAAACTAAGCCTTGGAAAGCAGCAAGAGGCTCCACCTAACCTGGCAAGAAGAAACTAATTCAGGAGTGAACCAAAGATGACCAACCGAAAAAAGCTTCCGAATGTGCTCACATTAAAGCAAGCACTTATTGCCGCTGAGAAGGGTGGCTATGCTCTTGGCTCATTTTCGCCGAGGTATACACCGATGATCGCCCCGATTTTAAGGGCCGGTCAGGCTTTGCAATCACCGTTAATTGTGCAGATTTCACATCGAGAATTGGTTCGTTATGGCATCACGCCACAGGAGTTTGCAGAGGAATTTTACAATTGCGTTGAATCAGAGGCCATTTCCGTTCCTGTGGTGCTTCACCTCGATCATTCGAAGAAATTGAATACGATCGCACAGGCGATAGAGGCTGGCTTTACCTCTGTCATGATCGATGCCTCGGAGCAGCCGCTTGAGGACAATATCCGCATTTCCAAGGAGGTTGTAGAGTACGCTCATGCCCGCGGGGTGTCGGTGGAAGCGGAGCTAGGGATGATCGGCACGACGGATTTTGTTGAAACCGAAAAAGACGAGGAGCTATATACCGATCCTCAGGAAGCGGAACGCTTTGTCCGTGAAACGGGTGTGGACGCCTTAGCGGTTTCCTGTGGTACTGCTCACGGCATTTATATGGTGCGGGAGCCGAAAATTGATTATGAGCGGCTGATGGCGATTCGTGCTCTGACACCGGTTCATCTGGTTCTTCATGGGGGCTCAGGCGTTCCTGCGGAGATGATGTCCAAGGCGATTATGCTTCCGGGCGGTGGTGTCAGCAAGGTCAACATCGCGACCGACCTTGAGCTTGCTTTATTAGAGGCGCTTGGGCGTGAAGAACGGATGACGAATTCGGAGTGCCGCGGTTTATCTGCGGAGCAGCTGGAGGTAGGGCGAGCAGCGGTGCAGGCTATGGTAGCGGACAAAATCAGCCATTTTCTCGGAAGCGCAGGGAAAATGCAATGAAGTTCCTGGGTATTGACATCGGGAGCAGTTATCTTAAGGCTGCATTATTCGATTTAAGTGAGTGCCGTATCCAAAGCATTCGTAAAATCAAGGCACCTGAATTTGTTCCTCATGCGAGTTCGAACTTTAAGGAGAACGATCCGATCGATTTTCTGAATCGGGTCGTAGAGATGATTGATCAATACTTGGATGAGGATTTGGATATTCAAGGAATTGTGTTCTCCACGCAAATGCACGGCTTTGTGCTGACAGATGAATCAGGGGAGCCAATCTCCAATTTTATCGGCTGGCAGGATCGACGCGCGCTTGAGCGGGTAGAGGACTCGAATGAAACGTATTTGGAGTGGCTGGAGCGACTCATGGATTCGAGGGTGCACAACGTGAATGGGGTGTGCAGCCTTTATCATTGGGTTTTACACCATCCCAAGGAAAAGGCTTGGTTTTGTACCTTAGGGGATTTTATTATCTCAAAGCTGTCTGGGGAAAAACCGGCATGCCATCTTACCAATGCCGCGTCGACAGGGATGGTGAATTTAGAGCAAGGGGAATGGGACTGGAAACTGATTCGCACGTTAGGCTTAGACCACATTGTTTTTCCGCCGATTGTAAAGGAGTCTGCGGCAACCGGGATATATCGAACACGAAACCAGCAGATTTCTTTGTACCCAGCGGTCGGAGATCAGCAGGCTGCATTACTTGGAAGCTTTATCCGGCCTGATCAAGACCTAGTCCTGAATATTGGAACGGGTGCTCAAATGTGCATCCTGGATCAGCACCCAACCTTCGGCAGCTATGAAACACGTCCTTTTTTTGAGGGGATGTATTTTCGGACGCTATCCCACATTCCAGGAGGCCGCTCATTACAGGTATTAGTTGATTTTATTAAAGGTGTCGGGGAAAAAATCTATGGGCAAGCTGAGATCGAGGATGGGGAAATATGGGGAAGAGTGGACCGATATCTAGCATTCATTCAGGAGACAGATCTTCAAGTGAATGTATCCTTTTTCAATAGCTCTATGCAACCCGATGAAGGCAGCGTTCGAAATATAAAGGAACATAATTTTAAAGTAGAGGACCTTTTTCTTGGGGCTTTGAATAATATGGCCGACCAATATTTGAAGCATTATCGAATCCTGAAATCACCTCAAGAGAATCAGGTAAACAGGGTGATCTGTGCCGGGGGAGTGGTTAGAAAAAGCCCTATACTATTCAATCTGATCGGCGAGCGTTTTTCTATGCCCTGCGAACTATCTCCCTTCTCTGAAGACACTCTGGTCGGATTGTTCCGAATCGCTTTGGTTTGTGCTCAAACGCATGAAACCTTGGAAAGCACGTTTGATGTAATGGAAAAGTTGCAAATGTAATTCTCATCGAATGGATGGAGTGCTTGCTGCTGATTAGACGGCGGTGTTGCACGGGAAGGAGGATACATGTCTCGAAAACTGGGTGTGATCCACACGACGCCTGTCACGGTGGACGTATTTAAAGCATTGGCTGCGGAGCTGATGCCTGGGTGCAGTGTGATTAACTTTGTAGATGATTCGATTTTACCCGAATTGGCGTTGCCTGGGACAAAGGTGGAATCCGTGCAGGACAAATTGGTTCAATATGCTAAATATGCCGAGCGTGCAGGAGCGGATGTGATTTTGAGCGCCTGTTCCTCGGTCGGTGAAGCGGCCTCGGCGATGTGTTCCAGCGTGTCCGTACCTGTCATCCGGATTGACGATGCGATGGCCACGGAGGCGATCCGGCAGGGAACCAAAATCGGCGTTGCGGCTACATTAGAAACGACGCTCAGACCGACCATAGAGCTGCTGCAGCAAAAAGCAAGGGATACAGGCTGCAGCCGATATTACTTAGCGAAGCTTATCAGCAGCTGATTCGGGGGAATGCGGAGGAGCACGACCGGATTTTGCTTCAGTCACTCCTTCAGCTAGCGGAGAGAGTAGATGTGGTGGTGCTGGCCCAGGCATCCATGAGTCGTGTATTGACGCGGTTAGAACCAAATGAGCGTGAGCGGTTTTTGACCAGCCCGCGACTAGCGATGGTGGAGGTAGCCCAACTGTTTACCAGGGAGGCATAGGAATTATGTTTCTAGGCATCGACATGGGAACGACGCATTGCAAAGCCGGTTTAGTCACGGAAGATGGGAGATTGGCTGCTGTTGCTAGCCGCCCGACCCCGGTTCATTCGACTTCGGACGGAGGATGTGCGTATGACCCGGATGTTTTGTGGCAGACGATTTCCGAAATTGTAAGCGAAGTTTACGTTGTTTGCGGCCGGCCTCTAATTGCTTGTGTCGGAGTAACCAGCATGGCAGAAGCTGGGCTTCTGGTTGACCGCACAACGGGAATTCCCAGTTCCGAATTCGTTCCGTGGTATGATACGCGGGCACTCTCCCAGACCGACAAGTTAATTCAGGAAAGCGACTTGCAGGAGCGCTTTGCGAAAACCGGGCTTCATGCCAGCTTTAAGTACGGCCTAGCCAAGCTGCTATGGATTCAAGATCACCATTCCGACGCCTTAAAGGATGCCGTATGGTTATCCGCAGCAGATTATATCGTATATCGTCTAACAGGCACTATGGTGACCGATTATACATTGGCTGCACGAACATACTGCTTCGATATTGCCAGCCGAAGTTGGGATCATGACTGGATTCGGCACTTCGGGTTCTCTTCCACCTTGTTTCCTGAGGCAGTACCAAGCGGTGTACCTATAGGCCATACTTCAGGAGACCTGTTGGACGGGGACTTTCCGCCGGAACGCCGGTAGCGGTGTGCGGGCATGATCACTTGTGCGCAGCCTTTGCGGCAGGGCGTCTGAACGTCAGGCGTTATTTAACTCCATGGGTACGGCTGAAACGATGATGGGCTTTTTGAGCGAAAAGAAACTGACCGACAAGGAATTGAACTCCGGGCTTTCCTACGGTCTTCACGTTGTGGAAGGGCAGTACTATTGGCTGGGAGGATTATCCGCATCCGGGGGATCGGTCGAATGGTTGCGCAGTGTTCTTGGGGAGGAACCCGTAAGCTATGAAGATATGTCGCAGTTGGTCCGGCAAGCGGGACAGCGGCCTACCGGCATTTTGTATTTCCCATATCTTGTCGGGAGCGGGGCTCCATGGCCGGACGCGAACATACGTGGAGCCTTGATAGGTCTGGATCGGCAGCATGGACGGGCCGAGATCGCCAAAGCAGTACTTGAAGGGACAGCATACCAAATGGAAGCGATCCGAGAGGCTGCTGAGCTTGCGAACGGAACCCAACCACGTTCTGTGATATCCGTCGGGGGCGGGACGCGTAACATGGATTGGATGCAGATCAAATCCGATGTGTCAAACTGCACCTTTGCAATTTCTTCTGTTAGCGAGGCGGCTTTGGTTGGAGCGGCCAGACTTGCTGCGATGGGCTGCGGTTTTGTGTTAGGGGGTCCGCACTCATTTCCTAAGATGCAAGCACATGAAGAGAAAATTATAGTACCTTCAGTTGTACGGCATGCAGAGTATCATCGAATTTATGAAACTCAATTCAAGCCGCTTCGTTCGGTTCTAAGTACCAACCGAAGGCCTTTGGGTTAGATCTTCATTTGCCCCTAGCACAGCCGGGAAACGACTAACGGAGTATTAGAAGTATGAAGAATTTCAAACTTACGTATGTATGCAATGTAGAGTGAAAATGGAAGTATAGACACATGGTATAACGCTCTGGTAACCCTGATTAAGCGCTTCTTGGCGCTAGATGGGGAATACTTATGAAAATTCTAATGAACAACAAGGCCAAGGACATCAGGCCAGAATATAAATTTTTAGCGGCTGAGCCCTCTGCCAGTTCCCATTGCTGTACCGGCAGAGGGCTCAGCCGCTATCTGTATTGATTGCCCTCAATGCGGTATTCGATCATGAATGTAATTTACTTAGGATCTAAACGGTTATTGTTACCTTAAAAATGCCAAAATGGTGTAAAGGGAGGAAATAAAATGCTCTTTACACCTATAAAACCAATGATCGTGAGTATTGGGAATGAACCTTTCGGTAGCGAACACCACATCTTTGAGCCAAAATGGGACGGTTGGCGCATTCTCCTTCATAAACAGAGAGATCGTATTGAAGCGTACACGCGAAATGGCAATATTGTAACAAGCAAATTTCCAGAGTTAAGAGAAGTGCGCGAGGCGATCAAAGCAAATTCAGCCATTTTAGATTGCGAGGGAATCGTTTTACGCGGCGGAAGACCGGTGTTCGATGATTTTTCCTTCCGTGGTCGTTTAAGCAATTCGGCACGCATTAGAGATGCAGTACACACCCATCCGGCTACATTCGTAGCCTTTGATGTTATATACATGGAGCATGAGCTTTTGAATGAACCATTAATGAAGCGAAAACAGCGCTTAACTGAGATTGTTTGCCCAACCGAAGTAATCACACCTACTATGTATCTCGAAGGCAAAGGAAAAGCATTATTCGAATTGACCCGAGAGAAGGATATGGAGGGAATAGTAGCAAAGCGAAAAGATTCAAGATATTTACTGGACACGAAAAGTATGGATTGGTTGAAAATTAAGCATTTCAAGTCAATTGATGTTGTGATTTTGGGCTATAGGAGTAATCCGTTTGGGCTTGTTATTGGATTGAATTTTAACCATCAGTTGTCAGAATTCCCCCACTTCTAAAGTGGTGGGATGAATGGCAACGGTCTTAGGTAACTTGACTAATACAGCCGAAATCTATACGATTAGATTCATTCAGTCGTATTTAGAGAAAGGTTGTATTATCAATGGATCTTGACTCGAATAACCATTCAGTATTCTCACTTAATTATCATCTAATTCTAGTAATCAAGTACCGCCGAAAAGTGATCAATGATGAAATATCCAACCGGCTGAAAGA
>NZ_VNJI01000025.1 GCF_007786445.1 Paenibacillus cremeus
TGGTAGTAGTGTGACTTCGACACTCTCACTTTACCAAAGGAAGCGGTGTTTTTCTATTTTTCAAGTAGGGTATCTTTTCGATCACAAATCCAGTACTCACACGGTCTTAGGCTGATTTATTAGATGCGAAAGTTGAGTTATTATGATATTAACGATATGAAAAATCGTTATGCCGCAGCCAGTTGGAGACAGCAGCTACCTGCCGCCATCCTCCGAGACCATCGTCTCCTTTTGCGTGCCATGCAGCAGCAGAAAGCCGATCATCGCCACCGCCGCCAGCGCTGAGCCTGTAGCATAGACGGCGTGGGGGCCGACGCTGTTGAAGAGCCAGCCGCCGAGCGTTCCGCTGATTAAGCCGGCGAGGCCGGACCAGGTGACGGCGAAGACCGCTTGCCCACTCGAGCGGAATTGATCCGGCACGATGCGCTGAATGTAGCGGATCGCCGTGAACAGGAAGATGCCGAAGGAAAGCGAGTGCATCGTCTGGATCGCGATGACCCAGAGCGGATTGTCCACAAAGCTCATCAGCAGAAAGCGCAAAGCGTACACTCCGCAGCAGACGGCCAGAAGCGGCAGCTCTTTATACTTATGGCCGTGCTTGCTTAGATAGATAAACACGGGAATTTCACTGACAGCCGAAGCCATCCATGCGGCACCGACGATCGATTGGTCCCCTCCGAGACGTTGAAGGAACAGCGCTAGAAATCCGTCATTCATCCGGGTCGAAATAGCGGCGGTAAAGATAATCAGCAGGAAGGCCAGGAACGATTTCGATGTAATGATCGGGACGAGTCCGGCAAAGTCCGGCTTTTTGTAGGCGGAGTTCCGCGCATCCTTCATAAGGATTGCGAGCACAAGGGAGATCGTGATCGTCGTCAAACTGATCAAGGGCGTGTAGCCGGCGCCATAGTGTTTAAGAAATTGGCCAAAGACAAGGGCCCCAACGGCAAAGCCGATCGATCCCCACACGCGAAACGAGGCGTAGCTTTTTCGTGTGCCGCTGACCGTAAGCAGCGTCTGGCTGTCATTCAGCGAGCTCACGGGCTGCTGAAAAAAGGAAAACAAAGTCATAACCACCATCAGCAGCCAAAATATATTGGTATGAAAAGCCAAGGAGGCCATCACCAGCTGCCCGAAGAAGACGATCACCAGAATCTTTTTTATTGTACGGTATTTGTCGCTCATAAAGCCCCAGAACAGATTGGACACGATCCCAATCATCGGTCCGACGGAGTAGAGAAGGCCGATCTGAATAGTCGAGTAGCCCTTGGATTGAAAGAACAGAGGGAAATAGGAGACGATGATCGACATCGTCGTATAATAGGAAAAGGTAAAACCCCGCAGCAGAGTGTCACTGGAGGCGAGTTTAAGCTTACTCATGGATGGTCACTCGATTCGTTGTATTTTCAAGAGCCTGCCAGCGTGCGTGGCTGAGTTGCGAGCCGTCCTTCCGCCTTGGCGGCGGCGCGCAGGACATACAGGACAACCGATGCTTCTGCTGCCGTTCCAAGCGATTGCGCCAGCGCGCCGATCATACCGTTCCAGCCCGGGGCAAAAGACGCACAGATCACAAGAGTGATCAGCGTTGTACATACGTTTCCGGCTTGGGACCAGACCATAATTTGCGTCTGTCCACGCAGCATAATGAGCCCGTTGCCAAAATCCAGCCAAGGAAATATAAACGTCATGATCATGAATACGCGCAGCGTCGAGAGGCTGGCATGCATCAGCCGTTCGTTAACCCCCATAACATTCGCCATAAACCACGGCCCGACTGGTGTATAGGCGAGGATGGCAATGAGAATGCTGGGAATGAATGCCAACATGAAGGTAAAGCGCAGCACGGAGGCGGCGTCTTTCCGATAAAAGTTTAGCACAATCTGATGGATGTACGAAAAAAAGCTCTGCACCAGCTGCGTTAAGCTGCCTGCGATGGCGAAGGAGGCAATGGACAGCTCCAGTGCGGTCGTTTTGCCCAGAAAGGCGTTGATTGCCGGTCCTGCTATGACTGCAATGACCGAGGAGTAAAGCAACGGGCGGTAGAACTGAAAAATTTGCTTCGGCGACTCGATCGTATGTCCCGTTTTCTTTTCCGGGATCGTCTTGCGAATCAGTGCCCGACCTTCGATCAAGCTGACAGCAGCTTCGATAATCATGCCGGTGAGGAAGATAATCGCACCTACAACACCGCTGCCCACCCCGGTATGGATGAAATAAAGTGATAATAAGTACATACCGATAAGCCGGATGAACATGCCGATCGTCAGCCATTTGGTTCGCATGTTGAAAATAATGACTCCGTGAAAAATACAGCGGATACCAGAAAAGATACTTACGGTCATCAGCACCCGGTAGACGTTTACCATTGGACCGATCAGCTTCTCATCGGCACCGAATAAATGCAAAAACACCCACGGTCCAACAGGGGTGTAGCTGATGAATCCGCCTATGAGAACGATAGCGCCCAGCACAAAGGCGCCGACAATGGACATGGCCCTAAACGAAATGCGATCGCGGACGAGTGCGGAGCAGGTTTGACGCAGCAGGATGGCAGGTCTCTCGGTAATCCCCATGATGCTCATCGGGAGGGCGTAGCTTGCAATGATGAGCTCTGGATGTGCTGACCGTGCTAATGTACTATTGATAATGACGTGCGAAATCGTTACCAAGCTTGCCGAAATTCCGAGCGGGATGAAGAAGGCGAGCAGCTGACGAAACGAAATGCGTGCCGGTTGCGGTTGGTGCATGATGACGTCCCTCTTTTCACAATTGCTAAATATTATAGCATGAATCCAGAAGCCGGGGAGAGAAATTTATTTTTCCACTGGAAGCTGATCTTGGTTCGTGATACATTAATATAAATATGGCTCCGTATGAGAACGAAAGGGGTGCCTAAGATGAGCTATACATTTGAACTCGATGAACGTCTTGGAATCCCGCTGCCTCAGCTGAATAAAGACTTTGAGGAATTTACGGTGTCCGAGCAAGCGGAGATGCTGCTGCGCTGGGAAGAAATCCGGGGAACGATTCCCGAGCGAATCAAACAAATCGAACGGGTGATCATACGCAAGCAGGATCAGCTGAACGTGGAAGATAATTTTGTACTGTCCTGCAAGCTCAACAGTGAAATTGCAGAGCTGGCGAGCACGATCAACGAGCTTCACCTATGGTTCCGATTGAATCAAGATATGGCGACGGGCGCAGCGCATCACTGATGGCGCCCTTTCGCGCATGAATATAGGATATAAGGAGGTTGGGGGCTTTGAGTTGGACCGAAAGCCTGCACAGACTCGCTGCGCAGCTGACAGACCACAGGCCTTCACTGTACCCGACGGAGGAGCTGGACGATCTGAACGACATTAAGATCGGCAAGCTGTCCACCAGCGGTTTTCAAGGCGAAGGGCTTACCTATGCATTAGCTGTAAAATCAGGTTTGCATCTGTTCAATGAAAGCTTGGATCGATCGCATACCTTATCGCAAGACATACATAACCCGACCGGGAGCTTCTGGCACGGCATTATGCATCGGATGGAAGGGGACTATAGCAACGCGAAATACTGGTTTCGCATGGTTCACAGCCACCCGATCTATCCGGTGTTAGCTGAACAGGCTGCGGCAGCCATTCAGGAAGCAGATCTGGACGAAATTCGCAGCTCGGCGCTTAGAGCGCAGCTGGCGAAGCTATGTGCGGGGGGGGCATGGGACCCGTACTTGTTCGTCGATTTGGTCGAGCAGCAGGTCACTAGAGCGAGAGACGAAGCGGGCGAAGCGCTGTTGATGCACATTCAGTGGCTGGAAATGCGGCTGCTGCTTGAATACAGCTACACCCAGAGCGGCGGAGGAGGCTCCCTTCTTGGCTAACGCGAGAAGCAGCATTCAGGTACCTGGCGGACCTCTCTCCCTGATGCTTCGTGTCTATCGCTATGTGCTGCCGGAGGTGCGCGAACAGCTTCGCGGCTGGCGGGAGCGGGCGGATCGGATTCCCGATTCCGAGCTGCAGAAGCAGGCAATCGCCAGCATGACCAGCAAGCAGTTTCATTGTGAGGGCGGAGCGGTGTATGCGGCGGCGAATTTGCCTATGCGGCATGTGCTGATTCCGCTGATTGTCGCGTTTCAAACGATCAGCGACTATCTCGATAATTTGTGCGATCGGAGCACTTCGCTCGATCCGGACGATTTTCGGTGCCTGCATCAGTCGATGCTGGATGCGGTGGATTCATCCGGGCCGGTGAATGACTATTACGCGTTTCGCGAGGAGCGGGAGGACGGCGGATATTTGACCGGGCTCGTCCAAACGTGCCAAGACGCGATCAGGAAGCTGCCGTCTTATAGTCTAGTGGCTGAGTCCGTCCACGAGCTGGTCGGCTTATATTGCGATCTTCAGGTGTACAAGCATATCCGCAAGGATCTTCGCGAGGATGCGCTGCTCCGTTGGTGGGAGCTGCATCAAGCCAAATATCCGTCCATTACGTGGAATGAATTTGCCGCGGCGACCGGCTCAACGCTTGGTGTATTCACATTGTTCTTGGCCGCAGCCGACCCGCAGCTGGCCACGCCCACGGTGAGAGCCATACACGAAGCTTATTTTCCGTATATTTGCAGTCTACATATATTGCTGGATTACTTGATTGACCAAGAGGAGGATCTGGCCGGCGGCGATTTGAATTTCTGCAGCTATTACGATAGCCTGGAATCGACCGTGGAACGGATTGCCTTGATTGTAGCCGAGGCCAAAGTTAAGTCTGAATTGCTGGAGCATCCTTCCTTTCATCGAATGATTATCGAGGGCTTGCTTGCGCTTTATTTGTCGGACCCGAAGGTCAGCAGACAGCGGGAAGTTAAACAAATCTCTCGGCAGCTCATGAAGGACAGTCCCCTGATGCGCATGTTCTTTTTTGTGAACAGCATCTGGATCCGCAAAACCTCTTGATAATAAATATAATAATATAGGATAGCGATTAGGGAGGAATTGTAATGTCAGTCAAAAAAATTGCGGTACTTACAAGCGGCGGTGACTCGCAAGGCATGAACGCAGCCGTTCGCGCCGTGGTGCGCAGCGGATTGTACCATGGTCTGGAAGTTTACGCGGTACAACGCGGCTATGCCGGACTCATTAACAATGACATTCGTCGTATGGACCTGCGCAGCGTGGGCGACATTATTCAGCGGGGCGGTACGATTCTGCAAACGGCGCGCTGTAAGGAGTTTATGACGCCTGAAGGGCAGCAGATCGGAGCGAACAACCTGCGCGAGCATGGGATCGACGGTCTCGTTGTCATTGGAGGAGACGGTTCATACCAGGGCGCGAACAAGCTTAGCAAGCTGGGAATTAAAACGATGGGTCTGCCAGGGACGATCGATAACGATATTCCATTCACCGACTTTACCATCGGCTTTGATACCGCGGTAAGCATTGTAGTGGATGCGATCAACAAGCTTCGCGATACGATGAGCTCTCATGAGCGTTCGTCCGTTGTCGAAGTAATGGGCCGCCACTGCGGCGACATCGCTTTGTATTCGGGGCTGGCGAGCGGGGCAGAGACGATCCTCGTGCCAGAGGTGGGCTTCGACCTGGATGAAATCGCGAAACGGATGGCTGACAACTTCGCCCAAGGCAAGCGCCACAGTATCGTCATCGTAGCGGAAGGCGTGGGCAAAGGCGAGGACATTGCCGCCGAAATTACACGTCGTAACGGCATTGAGCCGCGCGTCACCGTGCTGGGTCACATTCAACGCGGCGGAGCGCCAACACATAACGATCGCATCTTGGCCAGCAGCCTCGGCGATTTTGCCGTGCGCAAGCTGATCGAAGGCGAGTCCGGCAAGGCGTGCGGAATTATTAAAGGCGAGCTTGTTGCAACTGACATCGACAAAGTAGTACACACGAAGAAAGACTTCAACATGGAGCTGTACGAACTGGCGAAACGCCTGTCGCAATAAGAGATAAACATGCATCTTTACTTCTAAACCGGCTTTCCGCGCAGGAAAGTCAGGCTACGGTCGGAAGAGATGCATGTTTTTTTACACTTATCGATTGCTTTTGGAGCTAAGGAGGCCAAGAAGGCATGTACATGTACAAAATGGAAGTGGAGCTCGAAAAGGAAGGCTTGGTGCACTTAATCATCATGGCGGAGACGGATGAGCAGGCCTTTGATTATTTGGAAGAGCATCTGGTACGCCATTTCATTCATAACCCGGAGGTGCGCGAAGCCAGTATTATCGAGAAGAAACGTGCGGTAAAAGGCTCCGGGTATGTCATCGAGAGCAAGTAAGATCTGGCATCGAAGGAAATACCCAGATGGGTTGACTTTATTTTACTTTTTATATTAAAATGTATGTAAAGTCACCATGAGGGGGGAACTTCAGATGAAGGTCATGATTATTGCGGGAAGCAATCGGAAGAATGCATCCAGTACGGCGTTGTGCCGGTATATTGCGCAAATGCTCAAGGATCAAGGGACTGAAGTAAATTTATTCGATCTTTACGAGAAGCCGCTGCCGTTTTATTGCAAGGACCAAGAAACGACGGATGCCAATGTGAAGGCGCTCAAGCAAGGCTTGCTGGAGGCAGACGGCATTGTGTTGGCTACGCCTGAGTACCATGGGAGTGTATCGGGCGTGCTCAAGAATGCGCTGGATTTTGTCGGCAAAGATCATTTTGATGGGAAAGTGACGCTGTCGGTCAGCTCGGCTGGTGGTGCAGTTGGTGTAAGCTCGCTGACGCATTTGCAAACAATGGTCCGCAACGTACATGGCATTAACTGTCCGGAGTGGATCTCGATCGGTGGGACACAGCGGACCTTCTCACCGGACGACGTTCCGGAGGATGAGAAAACGCGGGATCGTGTGCAGCGTACTGTGGGTTATTTTATGACCATGGTTCAAACGTTTCGGCGCGTGAAAGTATAGTTTCGCAAGAGGGGAGAGAGGCGCAGTCGTGGGAGCAGTATTGAACAACGATTGGGCTGAACTCCTGGGTGGGGAGTTCGAGAAGCCTTATTACATTCGATTGAGGCAATTTTTAAAAGAGGAATACGCCGCATGCAAGGTGTATCCGAATATGCACGATATTTTCAATGCGCTGCATAATACGCCTTATGCTGAGGTGAAGGTGGTCATTCTGGGTCAAGATCCGTACCATGGACCCGGGCAAGCGCATGGCCTAAGCTTCTCCGTGAAGCCGGGCGTACCTGCACCGCCTTCCTTACAGAACATGTTCAAAGAGCTGAAGAGTGATCTCGGCTGCCGCATACCCGACAACGGCTATCTGGTCAAGTGGTCCGAACAGGGAGTGCTGATGCTGAACACGGTTCTTACGGTACGGGAGGGGGAAGCCGCTTCGCACAAGGGTCAAGGCTGGGAATCGTTCACGGACCGGATCATCGCGCTGTTGAATGAGCGGGAGAAGCCGATGGTGTTCATTCTGTGGGGGAGCCACGCACAGCAGAAGGCGCAGCTGATTACGAACAGCAGGCATCACATTCTGCGCTCCGTTCACCCGAGTCCGCTATCCTCGCACCGCGGATTTTTCGGCAGCAAGCCGTATTCGCAGGCGAACCGCTTCTTGGAAAGCATCGGCAGCACACCGATCGATTGGCAGATCGACGATTTGAAATAGCGAAAGCCCGAAGCCCTGATAAGACAGGGAATCGGGCATATTTTTGTACCTACTGGTTATAATCGACGTTGGGCGTATACGTATTGCCGGCATTCCAGAGCAGGAATTCATCGACGCCGTTGTCCTTCAGCGCTCGGATCTGATCCTCGACTTCCTTCTTGCCGTACTTAATATAGCCTTGAACCCAGGAAGCTGTAAAATCTTGAATCCATGGCCTGATGGCAGGCTTCAGCTCCTGCAGCGGGTCGAGCTTTTTGTGCGTATCCTTCGTTGCACCATCGATCGTCACATAAGGCTGGGCATCCGGAACCTTGGCTCCGAACCAGCCGGTCGTGTAGTGACTCGGGTAAATCATCGGGCAGATGACGTCCACGTTCTGCGAGATTTTCTCAAAGTCCTGACCGATGCCTTCGGCGGCCGGAACGGATGCTGCATAGCCGAAAATATCCACTGAGACCCGTACGCCCAGCGGAGTCAGCTGCTCGCGGGCATACTTGACGAATTCCGCTACCGCATCGATCCGCGAACGATCATCCTTGTCGTACTTCAGCGTATCCGCCCGTTTCTCAAAGCCTTCCGGAAATCGCACGTAGTCAAACTGGATTTCCTTGAAGCCTGCTTTTGCAGCCTCCTTGGCGATGGAGACATTGTAGTCCCAAACTTCCTTTTTGTACGGATTCACAAAGCTGTCCGGCGGGTTTTTCCCGTTGCCCCATAAGGTGCCGTCTTCATTAAGATAAGAAAGATCAGGCCGTTTCTTCGCTAGCACCGTATCCTTAAACACAACGACACGGGCAATTGGGAATACATCATGGGCTTTCAGCGTGTTCATTAAACCAGGCATGTCACGAATGATTTTTTGCGTCGTGTCCATCGCCTGCAGCTCCGGATTGCCGGTATCGTAGGTGATATAGCCCCAGTCGTCCTTCACATCGATGACCATCGCATTCAATTCGGTGTCATCGGTCAGCTTGAGCAGCGATTCCAGCCTCGAGCCTCCGGCGCTGTGAGCCGTTACGTAGATACCTTTCACCTTCGGGGCGGCCGGCTGCGGATCCCGCTTGTTGACCGGCTTCAGGCTATCTCCCGGGTTGACGGCGGGTGGCGGAGCCTGCTGTACGACCGCGGTTTTCGAGTCCATCGCCGCTTGGGCATATTGTTCAAACGTCATGTCGGGATGATCCGCGCTAACGCCTCCCCAGGCCATCAGCAGCGCAGCTAACAATAGTTCCATGGTATGTTTCTCTCTCTCCTTGCGCCTTTGATAGAATATATTATAATAGAATGGTTAATCGTAAGGATAGGGAACATGGATGCATTTTGGTGAAATATAAGAGATTTTGACAAAAAGGACCGATAACTTCATGAACAAACAAATTTGGACGCTGCGTGGCCTGAATTTTTCATACTATGCCACCACCGCCGTGTTAATGCCATTTCTGCCGATCTATTTCGAAGGCCGTGGCTACTCTTCCGCGCAGATCGGTCTATTGATGATGATCGGATCGTTTGTGACGATCTTCGCGCAGCCCATTTGGGGGTATTTGAGCGATCGGTATCAAACGCTGAAGCTGATCATCTTTGGACTTTGGCTGATGACGGTGCTGTCCAGCGTCGGCATTTTTCAAACGAGCAGCTTTACGTCGGCTTTGGTATTTATGCTGCTGCTTTACTTTTTCATGCTGTCTTCGGTGCCGCTCTTGGACACGATCACGATCAAGTCCGCGCTGCGGGGGGCGGTCAGTTACGGTTCCATTCGAATGTGGGGTTCCATCGGGTTTACGCTGCTGGCGGTTTCCTCGGGCTCGGTGCTGAAGGCGCTGGGGGGCTTGGACAACATCCCATACCTGTATTGGTCGATTTGGATTTTGCCGATGGTGCTGCTGCTGTTCTTGAAGGATGAGAAGGGAAGCGGGGCGCGCATCAAGCTTTCATCGTTTGGCAGCATGCTTCGAAACAAGCATTTCTTGTGGTTTCTGCTGCTCATCTTTCTGCTGACCGTTCCGCATCGGATGAATGACGGGCTGTTTGTGCTCTATCTCAAGGATTTGGGGGCGTCCGATTCGATGGCCGGATGGGCTTGGGCGCTGGCATCGGCTAGTGAGGTCCCGACCTTTGCGCTGCTGGGCAGGTACATGCATCGATTCCATGAGCTGGCGTTGCTGGGCTGCGTGGCCTTGCTCTACACGATCCGGTGGCTGCTGTACGGGTGGATCACCGATCCGACCTTGCTGATGTTTCTTCAGGCCACACATAGCGTAACGTTCGCTGTATTCTGGATCGCAGCCGTGCAGTATGTCGTTCGGCTGGTCCCGCTGGAGCTCCAATCGACTGGACAATCGATGCTCGCAATGGTGTTTCTGGGCTTGGCAGGAATAACAGGGGGATTCGTTGGCGGCTGGGTAAAGGATCATCTGGGGGGGCACTATATGTATTACCTCGGGTCGATCATGTCGCTGCTTGCAGCTGTGCTCCTGCTCGGAACACATGCTTATTATCGTAAAAAAAACCATCCGGTCTAAGTCAGACGGATGGTTTTAGCTTATTTATGAGATTGCTGCTGAGCAGCGTCGTTCGCGGAAGTTAATTCTTTCTTAGGCGCTTCCGGCTCACGCGGCGCATCATCGTTCGAATGTCCGCCGTTTCCAGACGTCGCATCCTTGAATTCGCGGAACATCTTTCCGAAGCCGCGTCCCAGCTCAGGCAGCTTGTTTGGTCCGAACAGCAGCAGCGCGACTAATGCGATCAAAATAATATGCATAGGCGTTAAGGCACCCATCGTGTTGACACCTCCATCTTTGGTCACGAACTATCATACCATCTTTATAAATTTACTATAACACATAATTATTACGATTCCATAACAATTTCTTGTAAAGGCATGAAAACGCCCCCTTCTAATGAAGGAAGGCGTCTTTTTGATGTTTCGAAATGCTGTATTGGATAATTTCCATCGCATCCTCGGCCTCTAAGGCGGCCAAACCGTTCCGCAAAACGATCTCTGATTCCAGTTCAGTTGGTTTCAGAAAAGGATACATTTGCGGTGTTAATTTCATAACAATCGTTGCCAATCGGACTGTTTCCACAAGCATCACCCTTCCCGTCGTCATCTGGTGCACAGAATTCGGAGCGAAATACGAGTAACAGAGGTAAAGCCATAGGAATCGATTTGAAATGAAATAAATACGTAAAACTACACTCATTATATCATATTTTGTTCAATTATGTATGGTTCTTTACCTCATTTATCGGTGCGGCGGAATAATCCCATCACGCCCACCGTCTCGGTGATGTTCACGAAGGCCTGAGGATCCCATTGGCGAACCAGGCTTTGAAGATCGTTTAGTTCATAACGAGTTGTCACCGTCATAAGCATATGCTGCGATTGCTTCGTATATGCCCCTTCCGTTTCAATAACGGTGACGCCGCGGTGAAGCCGATGCATTTTTTTCAGCAGCAGGTCCTTCTTCTTCGTGACGATGAACACGGTGACCTTCAAATGGCGGATATGAATCGTATCGATGATTTTGCCGGTAATGAACATGGACAGCATAGAGTAGAGCGCGAGATCCCAATTGTTTTTAAAGTACCCTAGCGCCAAAATAACAAAGCCGTTGATCGCAAATAAGAACGTCCCCAGGGAAAAATCACGTTTGCGCGTAATAATCGACGCGATGATATCGAAACCGCCTGTGGAGCCTCCGGCTCTCATAGATAACCCTGTCCCGATGCCGATGAGTACGCCGCCGGTAACCGAGGACATGATCAAATCTTGGCTGACGGAAAGGGTAGGAATCAGCTGCATAAACCAAGTGGTCAAAATAACGGAGACGACGCTTAAAATAATAAATTTTCGTCCGATGGTCAATAAACCCCAAATAAGAAGAGGGAGGTTGAACACCAAGAATAACAGGGAGATGCTCCAGTTAGTGAAATACCCGATAATCATGGAGATCCCCGAGATGCCCCCGCTGAGCAGCTGGTGCGGAATCAAAAATAAGTTGAAGCTGGCGGCTACTAGCGCAGATCCAAGCACGACACTGAGTACGGATCCGAATAGGGAGCGCTGAAAGTGTAGCATGGATAACACCTCCTGATGCTTGTCATAGTATGAGTTTTTTTTCCGGCGCTCACTCTTTTTAAAATAAATAAAAGAAGAAAAAGCTTCCCGGCTGTGAGCCGGAAAGCTTGAACGCTTTCTTCTATATATTACCTTTTATTTTCGCTTAAAGGAACCGGAACGGGTGCTCGTACTCGGCTTGCTCGAGCTGGACGACGGCGACTTATAGGTGGGTGTTGAGCCGTCACTTTTTCTCGTGTTTGTGTCCGGTGTCTTCGATGTGCTTGGCGATGTAGACGGTGTTGATGTATTCGGGTTGGACGGCGTTGTGGTAAAGCTGCCCTTACGGTCCGAAGTCGACGGCTGCTGCGTCGTTGGCGCTGGCGTTGGCTTTGTCCCACTGGACGGTGCCGTTTGGTACCTGCCATAATCATCGTATCTTGGGGACGACGTGTATCCCCGGTAATCGTACCCGCCGCCGCGGTGGTTGTTAAACCAGCTGCCGCCGAAGATCGATTGAAGGATGGAGGCGGTCAAATAGCCTTGAAGGAACGAAGAGTCGTAATTGTCCTTGGCATATTGGACGGAATCCAGCTCCACCAGCGTGTTGGCTTCGTTATTCGGGTCCTTTTGTACCTGAATAATTTTATTGTCATAGACCAAGAACATCTTGTCCGTGGATTCTTTACTTGTTTCCTTTGGCTTTTCGTTCGCCGCCAGCTCATGGGCTACCGTCGGAACGTCCTTGCCTTCTACCGAATAAATTTTAGCGGTGCTCTTACCCGTACCTTGAACGTCGATTAAGGAATAATTATCTTTAATATAATTTCCGGCGTCGCCGCATCCGACCAGGAGTGCAAAAACCAGGACAATAGCGAGCCATTTATAAACTTTGTTCATGATGCTGTAGTCACCTCCTGCGACTAGCTGTCTTACAATGTATTATTGGGATGCCTTCATGATTTTAATTTGCCCCGCAGGGGTTCGTGTCCCTTCCATAGCCACATATTTCCCATCCTGCCATTGAAGGAAAAAATACTGGTTATCGGCGCCAAAGTATCGCCAGAACAGCACGGGATCGTTAGCACGGTAATCCGTATTGCCTTCTGTGAGTACCAGATCGCTGCGGTGATGCTCCAGCTCATAGGTAAAATCTTTGCCGACGTCCAGTTGTGTAGGGACATCGTTCGGATCGTCCAGCGAGCCCTCGACGAATTCACATATAAAGCATTCGTAAGTGCGTCCCTTTTCCACCAAGAGGCACGAAATCTGTTGGCCGTTTCGCAAATAATAAGCGAAGCGGTGTGGGGCAAAGCCGCGGTCAAAATAAACCAGCTTGCCGGATACGATATATTCCTCCAGATCCACGCTAATAATATCTCCGACCTTCGTGTCTTCGAGTGGATTGGCTGCTGGCTTCGTTTGAGGCTCTTCTTTGTTGCTTTTGATGATGGCTCCTACTCTTTTCCATATGGACATGGGCGAATCGCTCCTTTTGTACCTGTTCATTGATAATGTATTCGTATGAGGAGGCTTGCTTGCTCACTACTCCTATTATATACGAATCAGATGTTTTGTGGGTTTCATTTTGAATGGTTATGGAATATGGATATCGATTGTGGTATAATACTAAAGATATTCTTAAGTACGGCCTTTAACTGTCATTCTGACACGTCGGTAAGTGTTTATGAAGAGAGAAATAGATCAAGATAGGAGTCGCACTTAAGGGTATAGATAAAATGAGAACCCCTAGGAAAAAAGGAGATTGAAATCATTTGAAAACATTTAGTGAATTTGGCTTAGAGCCAAAGGTTCTGCGCGCCATTACAGAGATGGGCTTTGAAGAATCGACCCCGATTCAAGACAAGGCGATCCCGGTAGCGATGGAAGGCCGCGACCTCATTGGTCAAGCACAAACAGGAACAGGGAAAACCGCGGCTTTCGGGATTCCGCTGATCAACAAAATCGATATTAAAGAAGAGCGGATCGTAGCACTCATTATGTGTCCTACCCGTGAACTTGCTATTCAAGTAGCCGAAGAGATCGAGAAGCTGGGCCGCTTTAAGGGCATCCGCTCCCTGCCGATCTACGGTGGTCAAGATATCGTGAAGCAAATCCGCGGTCTTCGCAAAAAGCCGCAAATCATTATCGGTACGCCAGGCCGCTTGCTCGACCACATCAATCGTAAGACGATCAAGCTGGACGATGTACAAACCGTCATCTTGGACGAAGCGGATGAAATGCTGGATATGGGCTTCATGGATGATATCCAATCAATCCTAAAGCTGGTTCCGGATGAGCGCCAAACGATGCTGTTCTCCGCGACGATGCCGGTCAACATTCAGAAGCTGGCACAGCAGTTCTTGAAAAATCCAGAGCATGTGTCCGTCATTCCGAAGCAAGTCAGCGCACCGCTGATCGATCAAGCATATATCGAGCTGCACGAGCGTCAAAAATTCGAAGCGTTATGCCGCCTGATCGATATGGAAGCACCCGAGCTGGCGATCATCTTCGGCCGCACGAAGCGCCGGGTAGATGAGCTTTCCGAAGCGCTCCAAAAGCGTGGCTATACGGCAGAAGGCCTGCATGGCGACCTGTCCCAAAATCAGCGCGACAATGTGATGCGTAAGTTCCGTGACGGCAGCATCGACGTGTTGGTGGCTACTGACGTGGCAGCGCGCGGCTTGGACGTTTCCGGCGTAACGCACGTTATCAACTTTGACCTGCCGCAGGATCCTGAGAGCTACGTTCACCGGATCGGCCGTACGGGCCGCGCAGGGAAAGAAGGCGCAGCATACACCTTCGTAACGCCGCGTGAGATCGATCACCTTCACTTTATCGAGAAAATTACGCGTCACAAAATTGCTCGTAAGCCTATGCCTAGCTTGGCGGAAGCTATTGAAGGCAAGCAAAAGATGACCGCTGAGCGCGTGCTCGAAATTTTGGAGAAGGATGAGCATAACGAATATCGCGGCCTGGCGATTTCGCTGTTGGAGCAGCACGATTCGGTGCACCTGCTCGCTGCTGCTTTGAAGCTGCTGACTGGCGATAAGAAAGAAGTCGAGATCGAGTTGACACCGGAAGATCCGCTTCGCGCTAAGAAGAGAAGACCGGATGTCCGCAACTCCGGACGTCGTCCTTCGGGCCCTTACGGTACTGCAGGCGGCGCTCGCCGTAACGATCGTCCATACGATCGTGATCGCGGCGGCGACCGTGGCGGCTATGGCCGCGGCGGAGATCGTCCTCGTCGCGATGGCGGCGGCTACCGCGACAACCGCGGTCGCTCGGACAGCCGTGAGCGTGATGGTTATTCGCGTGGAACCAGCCGCTCGAATGAAGAAACACTCGTATAAATCATGTGAAAAAAGCAAGCACGCTGGGCGTGCTTGCTTTTTTCTTCCATATGGCCTTTAGAGTTCATCTCGATTAGATGAACAACAGAGAGCAGCTGACGATAACCAGCAGAATGAAAAGAACGAGAATCGTACCGGTAGAAGTCCAAAGTCCTCCATCAGGATAACCCATCGTGATTCCCTCCTTTGTTGCAACTTTTATTGAGTTTTAACAAGAAAAGTTGTCAACTTTGATTGCAACTGCTGTCAACGTTACACTGTCGGAGCAGTTGTCAATTGACTGATCTTGCCTGTTGCTGATATATCCTATGCCTAGTGGGTCATTTGGTTATAGACGGCTACCTAGAATGGAGGAAATAGGCTATAATGTAACATAGATTTGATTAACGACGGGGAGGAGACATGCCATCACGGTTTGTCCAACCGTTGCACTATAGAAGGAGGGCTACAACATTGGAGTTTCGTGGCATTATGGGTGGGTTTTACCGTATTTCTGAATGGATCATGCGGCTTTCGGTCATCAACGTATTATGGGTGATCTGCGCCTTTCCGTTTTTCCTGGTTGGCTTATTATTGCTCCAGGCTCAATCCACGGATCAAGTGCTGCAATCGTTTTTGTTATTGGCGATTTTGGCTCCGTTTACATTGTTTCCTTCCACGGCCGCGATG
This sequence comes from Paenibacillus cremeus, assembly GCF_007786445.1. Taxonomy (GTDB): domain Bacteria; phylum Bacillota; class Bacilli; order Paenibacillales; family NBRC-103111; genus Paenibacillus_G; species Paenibacillus_G cremeus. The sequence continues at coordinate 15,702 of NZ_VNJI01000025.1, forward strand.
TTTACGGTAGCACGCAAATGGTTGACAGGGGAAGAGGATGCACCGCTGTTTAAAACGTTTTTCCGCGGGTATAAAGAGAACTTCGTGCAAAGTATGGTCGGCGGCCTGATTTATGCGCTGCTCGGCGTCATTCTCTATACAAACTTCCGTTTTTACGGCAGCCAAACCGGTACGTTCGGCATCCTGCGATTTTTGGTGATGTCCTTAACGGTGCTGCTGATGATCTCGATGTTCCATTTTTTCTCGATCATGTCGCATTTGCATATGAAGCTCTTTCAAATTGTGAAGAATGCGCTGTTGATCACCATCGGCAACCCGATCCGTTCGCTTTCTATGATCGTCTTGAACGGCGTAGTGATTTACGTCAGCTTTACCAAGTTCACGTTCTTGATCCCGTTCTTTATGGGCAGCTTGATTGCAGTGATCTCGTTCTGGCACTTTAATCTGATCTTCGGTAAGCTGCAAGAAAAGCAGCAGGAACTTGCCAACAAAGAAGCGGAAGCTTTGGCGGAGCAAGAAGGCTCGGATGAAAGTGGAGATGGAGACAAGGCAGCTGTACAGGCCCTCGAGGAGCCGGAGCATGATTCTCGTGAGTTCGGACATACTAAGAAGGAGTAAGCTATATTTTCCGGCGATACCATAAGATAAGGGCGCGCGGGAGGTTTACTTTCGTTACGGAGTACACTATAATGTAAATACAACAAAATCCTGCGATGTGCGTTTCGGTTTTAAGTTGTTTTGAACCAATGACTGTTTCTTGGGAGACCTACATTGAATCGCGGCTGACATGCCCTCGAAAAGGGACTTCTAAAACGATTCTGCGGACACCCACCTGCGAGAGCGGGTTTGAAACACAAAATCGGACGGCATTGTGGGGTTTTTTTGTATGTTCAAAATCGGGTAGAGGCTGAAAGGATGTTGGGGATGAAGCTTTTTATCGACACAGCGAACGTAGAAGAGATTCGTAAAGCACATGATCTCGGCGTTATTGCGGGAGTAACAACCAATCCATCACTCATTGCCAAAGAAGGAAGAGACTTTTTCGCCACAGTTAAAGAAATCGTCTCGATCGTCGGTAACATGCCGATTAGCGCCGAAGTCATCAGCTTGCAAGCGGATGAAATGGTGGAGCAGGGTCGAAAGCTTGCTGACCTCGGAGAGGGCATTGTCGTGAAGGTGCCGATGACCGAAGAAGGCTTGAAAGCCACCAAACGCTTCACTGAGCTCGGCATTAAGACGAACGTAACCTTGATTTTCAGCTCGCCGCAGGCGCTGCTTGCAGCAAGGGCTGGCGCGACGTATGTGTCGCCATTCGTAGGCCGTCTGGATGATATTAACCAGGTCGGGATGAACTTGATTAAAGAGATTAGCCAAATCTTTAAAGTACATAACATTACGTCGGAGATCATCACTGCAAGCGTACGAACTACAACGCATGTTATCGATGCGGCGCTTTTAGGTGCGGATATCGCGACGGTACCATATAAGGTTATTCAACAAATGACCAAGCATCCTCTTACGGATGCGGGCATTCAGCGCTTCCTCGCCGATTGGGAGGGCGCTAATCAGTCCGTCTTCTAATTAGGAAGGGGATAAAGAAAAAGCAGCGACTCACCTTAGCCAAGAGCTGGGGTGGGCGCTGCTTTTTTAGTTGATGCGATCTGACGAAGAGCGGGTTTAGCCCTCTTGGACCAGATCGCTGAGCTGATGGAATGTATCTCTCAGCGTGCCGTACAATGTGCGATAGATCGAATAGTATGCCTCATAGCGCTCCTGATGAGCAGGATTTGGCTCCACCCGATCGACGACCCGGATCCAGTCTTCACAAAGCGAAGGGATATCCTTCTGCAGCACGCCGGAGGCGGCCATGATGGCTGCGCCGTACGCCGGTCCGTCCGTGGAGTTGACGGTGACCACAGGGTAACCGAAGATATCGGCGATCATCTGCCGCCAGAATAGGCTTCTTGCACCTCCGCCGTTGACGCGGAGCTCTTTGATTTCGATGCCGGAGGCTTTCACCAGCTCCAGCGAGTCGCGAAGGCCGAAGGTGATGCCTTCGAGCACCGCACGGGTCAAATGCGCCTTCGTATGGCGCAGGTTCAGCCCGATAAAGCCACCCCGCGCCTTCGGGTCCGGGTGCGGCGTCCGTTCGCCCGTCAGGTAGGGCAGGAACAGCAGTCCTTCGCTGCCTAGAGGCGCCTTGGAGGCCAGGGAGGTTAAATGCTCATACACATCACGGCCATCCGCTTGTGCTTCCTGCAGCTCTTCGAAAGCAAAGTGGTTTTTCCACCACTGGAATGAGCCGCCAGCCGCCAGCATGACGCCCATCCGGTGCCACATGCCGGGCACGCCGTGGCAGAAGGAGTGCAGCCGGCACTCGGGATCGGCCTGATACGTGTCGTCGTGGACGAAGACGACACCGGAGGTGCCCAGCGCGACCGAGGCGATGCCGCTGGTGACGACGCCGACGCCGACAGCGCCGCAGGCTTGGTCGCCGCCGCCGGCTACGACCGGCGTACCCGGCTGGAGGCCGGTGAGCCCTGCGGCTTCCGCCAGCACATGGCCGGCTACGGCGTTGCTTTCATAGAGCGGTGGAAGCCATTCCTGCGGAATGTTCAGCCGCTCTAGCACCTCTGGCGACCAGCGACGGTTCGCCACATCCAGCAGCAGCGTGCCGCTGGCGTCTGCTAAATCCATGCCCAGCGCGCCGGTCAGCTTGAGGCGCACATAATCCTTCGGCAGCATGAGATGCGCCGTACGCTCGTAATTGGCCGGCTCGTGGTTCCGCAGCCAAACGACCTTCGGGGCGGTGAAGCCGGTTAGCGCCTGATTTCCTGTCAGGCGGCCCAGCTCTTCCCGTCCTACGGCTTGCTCAATCCAATCGCATTCAGCTGCGGTCCGCTGGTCGCACCAGAGCAGTGCGGGACGAACGACCTGCAGCTCCGCGTCCAAGAACACCGAGCCGTGCATTTGACCGGAAAGTCCTATGCCAGCGATGTCCGCGCCGCCAATGCCGGCTTTATCAAGAAGGGTACGAATGCAAGCTGTCGTACCATCCCACCACGCCTCCGGCTGCTGCTCGGCCCATCCGGGCTGCGGCTGAAGGAGAGGATACTCCACACTGTAACTGGCTTTTACACTGCCTGCTTCATCGACCAGAATGCATTTTACCGCCGACGTGCCCAAATCAATACCCAAAAAATATGCCAACAGATCTCACCTCGAAAGAATATATAGAATCGCTGCACGAGACTTAGTTTATTTAATAAACTAATTAACTAATATATTCGTAACGGATTTCAATAATCCTTCTTTTCCATTCAATTTTGTACAAAAGTTGAACGAATTTACCAATTCCTCTTTCTCTTCCTTGCAAACAGTGTTATGATTGAAGATAGTGTTAACGGGATTCACGCACTTCATAGATTAGCCTACGGCGCAATTTTTTTGCTGGGGCGCAGAACATATAGGAGGGAAAGCTTTGTTGAAGCGAACTTTAGTCGGACTCATTCGCAGCCATGAAACCACTGGAGAGAAAGCAAGGGATCCTCAACTGAAAACCCGCTATTATAAGATTTCCAAGGATCAGGCTTGGGAAGAAATTACGAACATGCTGAAAAAGCTGAGTGGGTATAAGCTGCTTCACGAAGTGAAAAATGTAGGGGAAATCGTCATCGAGAAGAGAACGATCACAGGCCGGACGCAAGATATTACGTTGACTTTATTTGGGATCAATCCTCTGAAGACGGCAGTGGATATTTACTCGGCATCCCGTGGGTCCTTGGGTGATCTCGGCTCCAACTACCGTACGATCCTTGATCTGTACAAGCACATCGATAAGCGGCTGGCCGCTTACAAAATAAATGATTAAAAAAACAGCGAGGATGCTTAGCAGCTCCCCGCTGTTTTTGTATGCCGAATCTTAAACCAATTTTTTAACCGCTTCTACAGCTGCTTCGTAGTTCGGGTGGTTAGTCATTTCTGGCAGTACTTCTACGTATTGGATCGTATCGTTAGCGTCGATGACGAAGATCGCTCTCATATCCAGCTGGAATTCGTCGATCAGAACGCCGTAAGCTTTACCGAAGGAACGCGTTTTGTAGTCGGACAAAGTGATGACTTTGTCGATGCCAGCAGCGCCGCACCAGCGGGCTTGTGCGAAAGGAAGGTCAACGCTGATCGTCAGCACGACAACATTGTCGCCGAGTTTAGCAGCTTCTTCGTTGAAACGGCGAGTTTGCGCATCGCAAACGCCAGTGTCCAGGGAAGGAACCACGCTTATCAGCTTTACTTTGCCGGCGTAATCTGCCAGGCTAGCGTTTTCCAACAGGTTTTTGTTTACTGTGAAGTCAGGAGCTTTGTCTCCAGCTTTCAGTTCAGGTCCGATCAGTGTAATCGGGTTGCCTTTGAATGTTGCTTGTGCCATATGTACGAGGGCCTCCTTAAAATGACAATGATGTTGGTATTTCACCAAAATGTATTATAACATTAGAAACAACAACTAATCAAAGCTTACTGATTAGGTTTCTAATGTTTCAACAGAATCTTCATATAAGGCGCGGTCGTTCATCTGTGAATTACATCGAAAGAGATTCTGTTATAACATTAGAAACAACAACTAATCAAAGCTTACTGATTAGGTTTCTAATGTTTCAACAGAATCTTCATATTAGGCGCGTAAGGCGCGGTCGTACTTAGGTGAAATTTGAAAGGAAGAAAGCGATAGTGGAATTCAGACAGCTGCAATATTTTGTAAAGGTAGCACGGAAACAGCATGTGACGCAGGCCGCTGAAGAGCTTCACGTGGCGCAGTCGGCGGTGAGCCGACAAATCCACCAGCTGGAGGAGGAGCTCGGAGTTCAGCTGTTCGTGCAAAAGGGGCGAAATCTGCAGCTGACGTCGGTGGGCAAGCTTTTTTTAAGCCGGGTGGAAGGGATCTTGACGGATTTGGAGAGGGCCGTGAATGAAATTCACGAATACCTGGACCCGGAGCGGGGCGAGATTCGGATCGGGTTTCCACATAGCTTAGGCATCTATCTGCTGCCGACGGTAGTAGCACATTTTCGCAAGGATCATCCGGGAGTTAAATTCCGGCTTCGGCAGGGGACATATAACAGCTTGATTCGAGATGTCATGAAAGGCGAAATCGACCTGGCGTTCATTTCACCTTTTCCAGAGAAGCATGAGCATGTGAGCGGAGAGCTGCTGCTGCGGGAGGAGCTGTACGCGATTGTGCCGAAGGGGCATCCGCTGGCCGAGGAGCAGCACATCCGGCTAGAGCAGCTAAAGGACGATTCGTTCGTCATGTTCAGTGAAGAATATTCGTTGCGTGCCATTGTGCTGGCGGCGTGTGCGAAGGCGGGATTCGTTCCGCAGATCGGGTTTGAGGGAGAGGAAACGGATACCATTCGCGGGCTTGTAGCAGCGGGCATGGGGGTCAGTCTGCTCCCGGAGATGGCGCTGATGGAGATCAGCGAGCTGCAGCCGGTGAAGGTGCGCGTGGCAGAGCCTGAGGTCACGCGCAGCGTGGGTCTGATCCATCGAAGCGGGGAAAAGCTTCCGCTCGTAGCGGATGGGTTCCGAAGGTTTTTGAACGATTTTTTTAAGGACAAGTAGCGGACAGATGACATAGATCATATTAGAAGAAAAGGATGCTAACGGCCGCGGCGCCGAGGATCCAGTCGAAAAGCGGGGCCTGTGCGTACCGGGTGCCGCTTATTTGTTTATCCAGATTCGTTCTGAAGTCTTTCATTTGCATTTCAAGCTCGTATAGGTTCATCATGGTTACTCCTCCTATGGCGGACGGATGTCCGCGTCAGCGTGTTGTTCTCTATCTGAGTTTTATTATAGCGGGTCAGAAAAGAACAAAAAGTGTAGGATGTATCTCGTTTTCTTCACCTTTTCATAGGAGGGGGCAGGGCAAGACAATGAAAAACCTCTCATTGGAGGATGGCGGCGTTTCGCATCCATTTCTCCAAGAGAGGTTTTTGGTTTGGTTAATCGATTAATCGTCGTTGCGGTTCGTAAAAATCATAATGTATTTGAGGAGCTCCAAAAGGGAGATCAGCGCTGCTGCCACATAAGTAAGTGCCGCGGCGTTCAGAACCTTCGCTACCCCGCGTTCTTCCTGGTTCGAAATGAAGCCCTCTGCGACCATCAAGTCCCTTGCCCGGTTACTGGCGTTGAATTCAACCGGCAGAGTGATCAATTGAAACGCTACAGCTGCAGAGAAGAAGAGAATCCCCAGACCTAGCAAGAAGTTAAACTGTTGGAAAATGAGACCGGCGATAATGAGCAGTGGAGCGACGCCGGACGAGAAGTTGACCACAGGGAACATGTGATGGCGCATCACCAGCATCGGATAATGCACTTTATGCTGGATCGCGTGACCCACCTCGTGACAAGCAACCGACACTGCGGCAATCGTGCTTTCATAATATACAGGCTCGGAAAGTCTTACGGCGCGGGCAACCGGATCGTAATGGTCTGTGAGCGCTCCGGGAACGGCTTCCACCGGAATATCATACAAGCCGTTGGCATCCAGCATGCGGCGGGCGGCTTCGTAGCCCGTCATACCCGACTGTACTGGGACATCGGACCATTTATTAAACGTGCCTTTAACGCGAAATTGTGCCCATAGCGAAAGGCCAAAGGCGATGATGATCAAGAAATCCATCGGATGAAAAAACATGCATCCATTCCTCCATTAATCAAGAAATTTAAGAAAGGGGACCTTTGCCCAGCAGCAGTAGCAAAGCTTCGATGCAAGCGGCGGCAGGCGGCGTCAGAAACTTGTGCAGATTCTTCATCTGTGTCGGCTTCATCTTCTCGAGCAGCGGGCCTACTTCCTTTGCTTCTTTCTCCAACTGGTTCAATAAGAGCTGGAGAGATGTGAGCTTATCTGTCACGATCTCATCCTGGCTAACCTTAGTGAGACGCTGCAGGCTTGCCTTGATTTCCTCCAGGCTGTATTTCTCCCTCTTCATATTCTCAATACGTTTCAAACGGCTTAAGGTTTCATCGCTGTACAAGCGGTAGTTTGTGTCGGATCTGGACTCCGGCTGAATCAAACCGAGCTTCGTATAATAGTCGATCGTTCTGGGGCTGACCTCCGATAAGCGAGAGAGCTCACCGATTCGATATAGCTTCATATCCCCATGTCCCATCACCTCATTACTTATTAATATGTAATGCAATGCTCTTATAGTAATGATAACTGAATCCAAACCATACAGTCAAACGTTATGCTTTTATTGGCGTAAATCGCGGCTTGGACAGGCATTATTGTTATGTTTTATTACCTAAATTGAGTTAGCTACTAAGTTTATTGGTGCGAAAACCGAATTATGCATATTTCATGTCAGGTTATTTTTCGTTTTTGACCATTTATTATTGAAAAACCTATTGCCAAAAGGTGGGGCGGTGTATATAATGACATTAAGAATATCAAACAATGTTATAAAAACTAACATTAAGAAGGAAGTGGTCACGATGTTAAAGAAATTGCTCTTATCAACCGGTCTTATGTCAGTATTGGTGCCAGCGACGCTCGCGTTCGCAGCAGACGATGCGACACCTACGCAGCTGCAAAGCGCTATTGATGCCGTGTGGGTCATGTTAGCTGCCATCTTGGTCATTTTCATGCAAGCAGGGTTCGCACTGCTCGAAGCGGGCTCTACGCGAATGAAGAACGCAGGTCACGTAGCAGGGAAAACGGTATTGACGTTCGGGATTTGCGCCATTGCCTTCTGGGCCATCGGGTTTGGCTTTGCTTTCGGCGACGGCAACGGATTTTTTGGTACAACGGGCTTCTTCGTAGACGGATCGGAAGAACAAGCGGCATCAGCATTCAGCTCCCTCTCCTTCTCCGATGTACCGATAGCCATTAAGTTTTTGTTCCAGCTGGCTTTTGCCGGTGTATCGCTGGCGATCGCTTGGGGCGGCTTTGCAGAACGCGGTAAGCTTCCGGTTTACTTCATCTTCGGGATTTTGTTCACCGTTCTGATCTATCCGATCGTTGCTCACTGGGTATGGGGCGGCGGCTGGTTGTCCAAAATCGGGATGCAGGACTTCGCAGGCTCCACGGTCGTTCACTTGCAAGGTGCAACCGCAGCGCTTGTAGCTACATTGCTTCTTAAACCACGTATCGGTAAATTCAACAAAGACAAAACGCCTAACCTGATTCCTGGTCATAACCAAGTGCTTTCGGTTCTCGGCGTTATCATTCTCTGGATCGGCTGGTTCGGCTTCAACCCAGGCTCCACGCTGAGCGCAATGGGCGACGGCTTCTTCGGTTACATCGCTCTGACAACGAATCTGGCTGCAGCTGCTGGTGCCGTAGCCGCGCTGGTTGTGTCTTGGATGTACTTCGGCAAATCCGATATTCCTAGTATGCTTAACGGTGTGCTCGCCGCTCTCGTAGCTATTACTGCAGCTTGCGCATTCGTAACCCCGCGCGATGCCATCATCATTGGTGCCGTTTCCGGAATCTTGACCTTCTTCACTTCGCAATGGTTTGAGAAAGCTGGCTTGGATGATCCGATTTTCGCCTTCTCCGTACACGGGATTGCAGGGATTTGGGGAACGCTGTCCACGGGGATTTTCGCAACACCTGAGCTCGCATCTAAAGTAGGTGTTGGTAAACCTGGTCTTCTGTACGGCGGTGGCTTGGAGCAGTTGGGCGTTCAAGCGCTGGGTGTAGTTGGTGCCTTCCTGTTCGTCCTGGTGCTGTCCTTCATCATCCTCTATGTCATCAAGCTGACGATCGGGCTGCGTGTCACGGAAGAAGAAGAAATTATCGGTTTGGACCTTTCCGAGCATGGCACCTACGGCTATCCTGAGCAAATGAAGAAAGCGGCTCAAGGCGGTGCAGCGCAAGTGATATAATAGAAGAAACTTGAATGAAAAGTGAAGGGGATGCCGTGAATATGGAGCCATTCGTGAAAATGATGCAGGAAGTAGCCGATGCCCGGAATGTTGCGGAGCTGAGGGGCTTCCGGGATCGGGCGCACGGAGAGTTCCAGCGGCGTCTCCTTTTTACCCAGCCGCTCGAATGGAGCCGTCAGGTGAATGCGTGGCATGACAGCATGATCTGGCGGATCGTCGAATGGGCAGAAGCGGATTTGTGTGAGGAAGGTCATGGAGCTGCACCTGTGCCGTTTGCTTTCGTCCTGTTCGGCAGCGGAGGGCGAGGAGAGCAGACGCTGTGGAGCGATCAAGATAACGGAATTATTTATGCTGATCCTAGCTCGGAAGAAGAGAAGCTCGCAGCGGAAGCCTATTTTCCAATCCTGGCTCAGAAAATCACGGCTCACTTGGAAGCGGCGGGGTATCCCCCTTGCAGCGGCGGCGTCATTTGTACGAATCATCAGTGGATGCAGTCGATCAGCGGCTATAAGCAGATGCTGATGGGCTGGCTTGCAGATCCGAATTGGGAGCATGTAAGGTATTTGCTCATTGCGGCGGATTTACGCACGGTATACGGGGATGAAGCGCTTGGGCGCGAGGTGCTGGATGTGCTCTACTCCTATGTGGCCGCTCATCCGGGGATGCTGGAGCATATGCTGCACAACACGCTGCATCATAAGGTATCCATCGGTGTATTCGGGCAGCTCATCAAGGAGCGCTACGGCGAGGATGCCGGAGGCGTGGAGATCAAATACGGCGCTTATATTCCGATTGTAAACGGGGTACGGCTGCTGGCGGTGGAGGCCGGTATTCGCAGTACCTCCACGGAAGAGCGATTACAAAGATTAATATCGGATAGCAAGGTTGAGGACGAGATCGGAAACGATTTTTTAGAAGCGCTCACGATTGCCATGCGATTGAGGTCACTCACGCCGTATCAGCTGGAAGCCGGACATTATTCCACCCGCGGCAAGCTGTCGGCGGAGCAACTTACGAAGGAGCGGATGACCGAGCTCAAGCTGTGCCTTCGGATCGGGATGGATTTGCAGCGGTATGTGAAAAAGAGCGTACAGAAAGAGATGGAAAAAGGTGAATAAACGGTATGAAGGATATGAGGCCTGCAGGACGAATGTGGCATCTGTATAAAATGGGAGGCTTGACCCCCGCCCTTACCTCGATGTTCGACGCTCAGAGTGCCCAGCAAATGGCTTTTATCCGGTCCATCATGAAGGAGCAGCGTAAAAATTCATTATATGAAATTCCTTTGGAAAGCGCGGAGCTGGTTGTTTTCGATCTGGAAACGACCGGTTTTTCGCCTTACAATGGGGATGAAATCATTTCCTTCGGAGCGGTTAACGTCCATGGGGACCAGGTGACGGAAGAGGAGACCTTCTACAGTTTGGTCAATCCGAAGAGGGCGATTCCGAATACGGTCGAGGAGCTAACGGGCATTTCGACGGAAATGGCGGCAGAGGCACCGGATCTAATCCATGTGCTGCGGGGATTTCTGGAGTTTGTGCAGCAAAAAATATTGGTTGCGCATGGCACCGGCCATGATAAGCATTTTTTGAATTCAGCGCTGTGGAAAACGTCCAAAGTTAACTTGTCTCATCGCATGCTGGATACAATGATGATCGCCAAGTGGCTGAATCCGAAGCTGAATACGTATGATTTGGATACGCTGCTGGATGTATACGGCGTGGAAGTGACTGTACGTCATCACGCGCTGGAGGACGCCCGGATGACCGCTAGGCTGTGGTCGAACTTGATGATTGAAATCAAATCCAGGGATGTGCAAACCTTAGGCGATTTGTATGCGCATTTAAGCCAGCATTAAAAAATCTTCAGTTCTTGCGAAAAAGGGCAAGCTGAAGATTTTTTTGTATTCTGGTGGGTCAGTGCTGGACAAGCAGCGAATGATAGCGAATTTGCCCGTCCTTGTCTTTTTGATAAGAATAAGCCATCACTTGTGGCTGCCGAGGATCAGTGAACGAGACAATCCAATGGCTGGGCACCTGATACCAAGGTGTGCGGAGATCCTCACTGGAAGGGAGTGGTGGCGCCTGAGGATGGGAATGCACAAGCCCAACCAGCTGATCGGAACCGCCGGAAGCGGTGTGCAACAGCCAAGGAATAAGGTCGCGCGGCTCCATGTCAAAATGATGCTCCGGCCGAGGCGATCGGTTGGCTGCCGGTACGAAGCTGTGAACCTGCCACTGTCCGGGCTTATCCGAAGCTTCCGAGCCCATAAGAAATCCGCATGCTTCGTGCGGCAGCTGCTCCCTGCAGTAGAAAATGATGCGCTGCAATTCAACTGGGGCGATGTGAAATCTCATTCATGTCCACTTCCTCTGGCGAAACCGAGCGCCTGGTATGCTGCTATTATACAGCGCGACAGGAGGCTCAGCCAACCTTGGCCGGCGGCTTGATGAGAAAGAAGACGAGTACTAACGTTAAGAAGGCTAACGAAGTAACCGTAATGAATACAATCTGATGTGACTTTTCCATCATCCAGCCAAACAGCGGCGGCCCGGCGGCTACCCCGAGAAATCGCAGACTGTTGTAGATCGATGTGATCATGCCGCGCTGCTCCCGTTTCACCGACCCGGTGATCATCGTGTTCAAGCAAGGAAGAAGCAGTCCCGTACCGATACTACTGAGCGTTAAAAGACCGATAAACAAGTAGATGCTTTTATTGAAGAAAAGGATACACAGACCAAGGGAGACCGTCATTAGTGTAAGACCGATATTCATGAGCCAGCGCATTAGTTTGCCGTTTTTCTTAATGAGCGCCCCTGTAGTGTACGCCGTAACGACTTGTCCCAGCAGCGGGATAGCGAGCACAAGCCCCTTTTTCACTCCATCGATATTGTAAGGCTCGACCTCCAAGATGTCCGACAGGTAGAACAAGACACCAAACAGCACGAACAAAGCGAGTGAGCCTGCGAAAAAGGAGGTAATGAGCCATCTCCCCTTTTCCTTAAGAATTTTCCCGATGCTTTTCAGGTAAGCCCCAAGCTTGGGAGGTGCTTTGGTTTTCTTCGGCTCTTTGATCAGAAACATGATGGCGAGCAGTGCCAGCGCGCAAAAAATCGGAAACGCGAAAAAGGCGGCATACCACACAATTATAGCAAGCAGCGAGCCGATGATCGGACTGACGACTTTGCCTGTGCCGTTGGCTGCCTCGATTAGTCCGAGCGCTTTGCTCTCCGTTCCTTCCTTATATAAATCTCCTGCGAGCGCCATGGCGATCGGAGCCGTACCGGCCGCGCCTAAGCCTTGAATTGCCCGGGCAATAATTATGATCGTGTAGGAGTTCCATATCGCTCCGAAGCCTGCCAGAACACCTGCTGCGCCATAGATGATCAAGGAAGGTATAATGATAGCCTTTCGGGAAAAGCGATCAGATAAATAGCCGGAAACCGGGATGACCAGACCAGCGGTGACGGAAAACAACGTGATGATCAAGCTGCTTTGAAATTGCGAGATGCCCAGCCGCTCCTGCATATCCGGTAAAATCGGCACCAGCATGGAGTTTCCAAGCACCAAGACGAGCGGTACAGTCGCCAAAGCGATAAATTCCAACAGGGAGCCCTTGCCCTTGGAGGCGCCGCCGCTTGATTTATCTTCAGATTTGGATCGTCGCCCGGTCCATTCGATGTCGCTTTCAAACGTAATATTGAGCTTCTTATCTTTCGTTTTTTCCATTACGTCATTGTGCTCCTCTGGAGAATTCAGTCATAGTTATTGTATGCCTTAATGTACCCGGGCTGCGGATCGGTCATGCTGTAGGCTTATTCCAGTTGAGCAGCGGACGGTCGAAGGTAACATTTTGCTGCAAAATGGGGATACTGAGCTGGTGAACTACCGGATTCGTAGGAAGGGGGCGTAAAGCGTTGAAAAGAATCACTTTACTGATCGTTGTTGCGCTTGTGCTGGCGCTGCTCGGCATATATCAGAGCGGGATGCTCTCGAAGACGAGTGTAGTGGCTGCTGCTGCCACCAAAACGGAGCTAAAGCTCGGACAAGCGATTCCGCCGTTCAAATTGAAGGCGTTGGACGGGGCAGAGTACGAAGTGGGAGGGCCTCGAGAAAGGCCGCTTATGATCAACTTTTGGGCATCGTGGTGCGGGCCTTGCCATGAAGAGGCTCCGGACCTTAAGCAGGTCTATGAACGCTATAAAGGGCAGTTTGATCTGTATGCGGTCAATGTTACTAAAGGGGATGGGCTGAAGGAGGCGCAAAGCTTCGCCAGACAGTACGATTACCCATTTCCTGTGCTGCTTGATACCAGCGGGGCCGCGGCGTCGGCTTATCGGATTTTGTTCGTGCCGACGAGCTTCTTGATTGATAAGAAGGGGAATTTGAAAGAAGTTATTCATGTGCTGCCTCGTGATGAGCTGGAGAAGCGGATCAAGCAGCTGATCGAAGAGTGAATGAAAAAAGCTGCAGGTCCAAGGGGCTATTCTCGCTTGGATGCTGCAGCTTCTTATTATTAGTGATTCACGAGACCAATACGCTCACGATGCTCTTCCGGCTGATGGGCTGCGCGGGTTTGAGTCAGCAACGCGTAGCGCATACTGTCGACCAGCGCGTGCCAGCTCGCTTCGATAATATTCTCGGATACGCCTACCGTGCTCCAGCTAGAGTCGAAATCAGACGATTCGATCAATACGCGGACTTTGCCGGCTGTTGCATCTTTATCATCCAGCACGCGGACTTTGTAATCGGACAAGTGCATGTCTTGAATACCTGGGTAATACTGCAGCAAGCATTTGCGCAGCGCATTGTCGAGCGCATTGACAGGTCCGTTGCCTTCAGCAGCATTGTAAATCGTTTCTCCATGCACCTTTACTTTGACGATCGCCTCGGTGGAGACTGGCTGATTCACGGATTTGGCGACCATGATTTTGAAGGATTCCAGCGAGAAAATCTCTTCCAGCTTGCCGTAGGCATTGCGCATGAGCAGCTCCAGCGTTGCATCGGCTCCCTCGAACTGGTACCCTTGGTGCTCCATCTGCTTAATCTGCTCGATCAGCTGCTTCGTCTGGCTGTTGGTGGTGTCAAAATCCAGACCAAGCTCCTGCGCTTTAAACACCAGATTACTCTGGCCGGCGAGCTCCGATACGAGGACGCGCTGCTTGTTCCCCACCAGCTCAGGCGTAATATGCTCATAGGTGCTGGAATCACGCAAGATCGCAGAAACGTGAATGCCACCCTTGTGGGCGAACGCTGCCGAACCGACATAAGGCTGGTTCACCGGCATGTGCATATTGGCGATTTCGCTGACATATCGAGCTACGCTGGACAGGCTTGCCAGCTGCTCGCTGCTGATCAAATGGTATTTCAGCTTGAGCTGCAGATTCGGGATAATGGACACCAGATTCGCGTTACCACATCGTTCGCCGTATCCATTAATGGTGCCTTGCACTTGAGAAGCGCCAGCCATTACAGCCGCGATGCTGTTGGCAACGCCGAGCTCACAGTCGTTATGCGCATGAATCCCGATGGGGGTATTAACGCTTTCGCGTACCGCAGTGACAATCTTCGATACTTCATGCGGCAGCGAGCCGCCGTTCGTATCGCACAGCGCAATCCAGTCGGCGCCTGCGGCTTCCGCTTTTCTAATTGTGGCCAGGGCATATTCCGGGTTGCTCTTATAGCCGTCGAAGAAATGCTCGGCGTCGTAGATTACTTCCAGTCCCTTACTTTTCAAATAGCGGACAGAATCGTAGATCATGTTCAAATTTTCTTCCAATGTCGTTTGGATGGCGGTATGTACCTGGAAGTCCCATGATTTTCCGAAAATCGCGGCCGCTTGTACACCGACCTCCAAAATCCGGTTCAGGTTCGGATCGTTCTCCGCCAGGGAGTCCTTGCGTCTTGTGCTGCCGAAGGCTGTAATCTTCGCATTGGACAGCTTCAGCTCTTTCACCCGGATAAAAAATTCAATATCTTTGTTGTTGCTTCCCGGCCAGCCGCCTTCAATATAGGAAACGCCCAGGGAATCCAGCTTTTGGGCGATTTTCAATTTGTCTTCAACGGAAAGGCTTACACCTTCCCCTTGGGTGCCGTCTCTTAGCGTGGTATCGAAAATTTTAACCGTGGTCTCCATGAACTTGTCCTCCTGCAGGCGCAAAGTATAATTCACAATTATAGCACAATCTTCCCAGAGAAAGATATCCTTTTTCAAAATCGGGCACCGCTTCTTGACCTTGCTACTAGCCAAAGATATGCTGAAAAGGTAGAAAGAATGTGCGATGAAAAAAGAAAGGAGGGCCTCCGCTCATGACTGCGAATCACCAAACCCCGGCGAACGGATATCCGGTAAACGGCAGAGTCATTTTGCATATCGACATGAATGCATTTTATTGCTCCGTGCATGAAGCGGTGGACCCCGAGCAATACAAAGATAAGCCGATAGCGGTGGCCGGCAGTGTCGAGCTGCGCAGAGGCATCATCGTCACCTGCTCTTATAAAGCAAGGGGATTAGGCGTGAAAACAGGCATGCAGGTTAGAGAAGCGCAGAGGCTTTGTCCGGAAATTATTTTTATCAAGCCGAATTTTGACCTGTATCGTCAGTTCTCCCGCCGTTTTATGAAAATCGTCTATGAATACTCGCCGCTCGTTGAAGCGATGTCGATCGATGAATGCTATGTGGATATTACGGGCTCGAAGGTGTTCGGGACACCGCTTGAAATTGCGCATAGGATACAAGAGCGGATTCGAGAGGAGCTGCACCTGCCTTGCTCCATCGGCGTTGCGCCGAATAAGCTGCTCGCCAAGATGGCGTCCGATATGAAGAAGCCCAACGGGATTTCCGTGCTGCGCAAACGGGACGTGTCGGAGATTCTTTGGCCCAAGCCGTGTGCCGAGCTGTTCGGGATCGGCAAGAAGACAGCGGAGAAGCTGAAGCGGCTGCAGATTCACACGCTAGGTCAATTGGCCAAAGCGGATGAGAAGCTGCTGAACGACCAGTTCGGCATTATGGGCGGGGTGTTGAAGCGCGCGGCAAACGGAGAAGATCACTCGCCGGTCAATCCGGAGCGGGAGCAGAGCAAATCGATCGGACATACGACGACACTGCCCAAAAATGTTACGAATCGGAGCGAGGTTCATCGCGTTTTCTTGAATTTGGCGGATCAAGTGGGGCGGCGTCTTCGCCGACAGGGCTTGCTGGCTCAAACGGTGCAGATTACGATTCGCGACCCGGAAATGAAGACGATTACCAGGGCTTCCAAGCTTCCTCGGGCGTCGGAGAATGCGGACGATTTTTACCGCACGGCGTGCCGGTTGTTTGATGTACATTGGAAAGAGGAGCAGCCTGTCCGGCTGCTTGGGGTGACGCTGCAAAGCCTGGAGGCAAAACAGGAGGCGGCGGTGCAGCTCGATTTGTTCGATTATCAGAAGCAGCCGGTTAAGGAGAAGCTGATCAAAGCCATGGATGCATTGCGGGATAAGTACGGGGAGAGCGTGATTTTGACAGCTGGTATGCTGGGGGATGATCCGTCGACGCTGATCCGCAACAGCAAGGTCCGCGGCACCTCGCTGCAGATGGACCACTTAAGGCTGAAGGGGCTGGAGGAGGACGAATGACGAAGGTGATCGGCATCGCCGGATATTCGAACAGCGGGAAGACGACGCTAATAACCAAGCTGGTGCCTTGGTTTGAGTCGCACGGGTACCGTGTAGGGGTTATAAAGCATGATGCGCATGGGCATTATAGTGAGGTAGAAGGTGCGGATTCGACGCAATTCATCGAGTCGGGCGCTTCCTGCGTAGCCGTCGTCTCGCCGGAGGAAGTCCGGTGGTTTGAGCGCAAGCCGGTACAGCTCGAGGATGTTGTAAAGCGAATGGAGCCGAGCACGGACATCATCTTAGTTGAAGGCTTCAAACGGGAGCCTCACCCCAAGATCGCCGTGTTCCATACGAAGGAGCAGGCGGACATTATTCGACGGACGGCTATGCCGCCCATCGCTTGGGTGACGGCGAACGCAGAGGACGCTGCGGAGGCGCAAGGGAGTGTACCGGTGTTTCACCCGGAGGCGGTAGAGGAGGTCGGAGGTTTCATTCTCGGCCTTGTGAATGAGGATGGGAATCATTATTAATAACGATACGTTATCATAACGTTCACATCTTTCTATTTGAACTTTCCGGTTATTTATATTATATTTTAGGATGAGGTTACACATTTGAGGAGGAAGATTAGACATGGCTAAATACACATGGGTTGAGAAAGACACCTGTATCGCCTGTGGCGCATGCGGCGCAACAGCTCCAGACATTTACGACTACGACGATGAGGGCCTTGCTGAAGTAATCTTCGACGGCGACGGAAACAAAGGGAATACTGAAATTCCTGAAGACCTTTACGACGATTTGCAGGATGCACAAGACGGCTGCCCTACAGATTCCATTAAAGTAGCCGACGCTCCTTTCAATAAATAATCGTATGGCCCATGAAGAGCCTGTTCCCTAGGGGGAGCGGGCTCTTTTCGCGTTTCTACAAAATAGGCCTTTCTTCTTATGAATTTTACATTATTCGCGCCTAAATCTCGGGATTCTATGATAATATTAGAAAAAGATGAGTAGAAGTAGAGGGGGCGTTATTGTGAGGAATGGCTTGGGCAAGCTCGGGACGGTAACCGTAGTCAATCTTGGCATTGTAGTGCTTTGTATTCTACTGCTGAGCTTGGGGGCACTGAAGGTACTGTCCGATCAGCTGTACGATTTTAATATGAAGCAAACGATGTCCGGAGCACCGCATGAGGACATTATCGTCATCGGCATCGACGAGGAGTCGATTAAGGAAGTAGGGCCTTACCCATGGGACCGGAAGGTCTATGCGAAGCTGATCAATCAGCTGGAAGGCGCCGGCGTGAGGGCGATCGGCTTCGATGTGGAGTTTGACTCGGAGAGCAATTTCCCGGAGAGCGATAAGGTGCTCGCGGATGAGCTGGCGAAGCATTCCAACATCATCATCCCTTCGCATGCCATGCTGGAGGATGATTTCAAACGGGCCACGAAGACCAAGGCAGGCGAATTGCTGATGGCCCGGTCCGTCACAGAGCCGATCGCCGCATTCCGTAAATCCGTTCAACCAGCGCATGTCAACGCAGCTTTTGATACGGACGGTGTGATCCGTTCGAACTGGCTGGAGCTGAGCTCGCCGCAGGGCGTGTTCCCGTCCATGGGCTACAAGATGGCACAGCTCGGCGGAGCGGATGTCCGTCGCTTCCAGGCACTGCCGCAGCTGGAGGATCGTCCGAAGGCGGAGATGCTTATTCGCTGGGATGCCGGGGAGTACGACTTCGAAACGATTCCGTTCGCCAAGGTGCTAAAAGGGGCCGTACCGGCGCAAACGTTCAAGGATCGGCTTGTCCTGGTCGGCTACACCGCTCCCGGCTACGATGAAGGCATCACCCCGATCGAGAAACACATGCATCTGGTGTATGCACATGCGAACATTTTGAATCAAATTTTGAAGCAGCAGGTGATTCAGCCGGTTTCCAAAACGGTGGATCTCACCCTGGCGTTTGTGGTAGCCTTGCTGTTCGGTCTGCTGACCTGGCGGGTCAAAGCGATCACAGGCGTGATTATGGCGCTGTGCAGCACGCTGGTAATTTTGGCGGGTCAATATGTGTTGTTCTCAGCAAACCTGCATTTTCTGGACGTCATTGGGGCGCTGGCTTGCGGATGGATTGCGTACTTAGGCAATTTGGCGATGAAAACCTATTTTGAAACGAAGCAAAAGATGTACATAACCAAGCAATTCGGCCGGTATATTTCGCCTGATCTGGTGAAAGAGATCGCGAGCAGCGAGCAGGAAATCCAGCTGGGCGGGATCAGTAAGGAGCTGTCGGTGCTGTTCCTCGACGTACGCGGGTTTACGCCGTTGTCCGAGAAGCTGAAGCCGGAGGAAGTCGTTGATTTTCTGAACATGATGTTCAATCTGATCACTGAGCGTGTGCTGGCCAACCACGGGACGATCGATAAGTTCATCGGGGATGCCGCCATGATTCTGTTCAACGCACCGCTCGATGTACCCGATCATCCTTATTACGCCGTGAAGACTGCCTACGAGATTCAGCTCGGCATGGAGCAGGTCCGGGCAGATGTGCTGCAAAAATACGGAGTCACCATCAGCGTGGGAATAGGGATCAATACCGGTGAGGTCGTTGTCGGCAATATCGGTTCTTACCTGCGCGTCGATTATACAGCCATCGGAGATAACGTGAATACGGCGGCACGGATCGAATCGAACACGCAGCCCAATCAGATTCTCGTGTCGGAAGCGACCTATGAATTGACGAAGGAATACTTCGGATATCATTTTGCCGGCGAGAAGCTGATGAAGGGGAAAAGCATGCCTTTGAAGCTGTTTGAGGTGCTAAGTGTCAAAGGGGCTCCGTCGTCGGTTCAGGAGTCGAAGCATCGCGTTTCTTAAAACATAGGGGTTGTACAGGGAGAGGAGTTCGACGATGGGTCAAGGCAAGCAAGACAGGAGAGGCAAAGGCAGGTCCGCGGCTTCTAAGGTCGCGATGTATACGGTGATGTTAACGATGATCTCGGGCGCGGCGGCTCCGTATGCGCAAGCAGCCAGCTCGTCCAGAGCGGCGCAAGTCGTGGAGGTTACGGGAAATGTGACCTACAAAAAGTCCGGCGGGTCCAAGTCCAACTATGTGTATCAGGATTTGAAATTGAATCAAGGCGATTATATTTCCGTCGGTCCTTCTTCATCCTTAACGCTGAAAATTGTGGATCATGGCGATGAGCTGACCATTGGGGAAAATTCCGAGGTATACATATCCGAGCTGCTCGATTCGGGCAACGGAAAAACGTCCAAGGTCAAATCGTGGGCGGGTACGTTATGGAGCAAGGTGAAATCGCTGGTCAGCTCCGAGGACGAATTTGAAGTCGAAACGCCGACGGCGGTGATGGGGGTTCGCGGAACTCACTTCCTTACCTATTACAATCCGCAAACGGGCGAGACGACGCTGGTCGTCGCCGCAGGTGTCGTCGGTGCGACCACCGCGTCCAGCACATCCGGCTCAAGCAGCGGGGGCCCTGGCAGCGGCTCCAAGTCGCAGGAGGTCAAAGTATACCCGTCGCAGCAGCTGAATTTGGATCAGAGCACCAAGTCCACCGATTTAAAGAGCAAGGTCGATTACGCCGATCCGAACAAGATCGTCATCGTAGCGCCGCCGAAGGTGCTCGAGGCATTGATCAAAAATGCGGCGGATATTCAAGCCGAGCTCAAAGAGCAGAAGGACAAGCTGAACAAAGATTTGCAGCAGGGGAAGACGAAGCCGGACGAGCAGTCCACGCTCAAGTTCCAGGACGATACGGATCTGAACAAGATCAAAGGCAATTTCGATGCACTGCTGCCTAACCTGGCTAAACAAGCAGTAGATGGCAAGAAAATCGATACCAGCGTGATCGATAAAGCGAATGCTTCGATTCCGGATCCGAATCAGAAGATTGATTTGAATCATGTTACTCCTATTGATAAAAGCGCCGGCTTGGATCCAGAGATCCAAAAGATCAAGGAGCAGGCAGGCGAGTATTTTAACCAACTCCTCCACGAGCTGGTAGAGCTTCAGCAAAATCAGCAGCAGCTGGCTTCCTTGGTGCGGCAGCTAGAAGCAGACAAGCAGCGGACGGATGAGCAGAACAAGGAAGCCATTAAGGCAGCCGATCAGAAGGCGTCCGAGCAATATGCGTCCTCCCTGGACGCTGCTGCGAAGAAAGAATTTGAGACGAATAAGCAGAAAAACGAGACCAGCGGCATCAATCCAGCTGCACAGCCAACGGCTCCAACAACACCGTCGTCGTCATCGTCTTCATCGAATAACAACAGTACTAATACAACGCCGCCGGTCACTGCGCCTGATCCGGTTCAGCTGGTGAGCCCGTCAGCCGCAGGGGAATATGATTTGGGCACAATCAAAATTACAGCGAAGGCACCGGCAGACACCAAGATTTTGCTGATGAACGGCACCGAGACTGTAGCTTATGCGCAAGGTAACGGCGATCAGCCGGTTGAACTCTCGCTGCCCGACAAGTCGTACACCGGACTGACCCTCGTATCGGAAAAGAACGGGGTTCGCGGCAGCGCCGTGTCTGTCCCGGCCTTGAGCAACAAAGCGCCTCAAGCTGTGTTAAGTGAAGTGAGCCGAAGCGCCACTTCAGTGAAGTACCGCTTGGAGCTGTCGAACGTTCCAGCGCTCTATGCTGTGCAGGCCCATATGACGTATGACGCCGGCGCTTTGAATTATGCCCCAGCAGGGACGAGCAGTGACCTGCCGGATGCTCCGAATACAGTATTCGACGGCAGCAATATCGCTGAAACGCTGCGCCAAGTTCAAGGGCAGACGAAGAACGAGCTGATTTATGCTGCGACCTTCTTTGAGGCCAGTACAAGCAACCCAACTAGCAATATTAGGCTGTCGGGCAGCAAGACCGCCGTGGAATTTACATTAGATGTTGTTAATACCGTGACGCCAGGCACAGGGAATGCCAGCGCGCAGCTGGTCTCTATCAAAGTGGCCGATAAAACGGGGAACGTGGTCTTCCAGCTTCCGACGTCTCCCTAGCACAAATGCAAAGTAATGGAAGGTGAAACCCTGTGAATAATACGATTAAACTTTGTGCTGCAGCCATTCTGTCCTCCGTCGTTTTCACGAGTGCGGCGGCTTATGGAGCATCACCTGCGGCAGATGGATTGAAGGGCGCGAACAATCAAATTTTGCTTGATATCACCACCGCAGCAGGAAACGGAACTCTCGGCAGCCAAAATGGTGCGGCTCTCTCCACTACATTCCGCAGCCCATCCGGAGTCGCGGTTGCTCCTGACGGCTCCGTTCTGATCGCCGATACGCGCAATCAAATGATTCGCAAGCTGGCGGGCGGACAAGTGAGCACGTATGCCGGTGTTCTTTTTAAGAAGGATGTCAAAGGCTTCCCAGTTGGAGCGATGTTGGACGGCGAGGCAAGCCTGTCGATGTTCCAAGAGCCGATGGGCATGGCGTTCGACAGCAAAGGTAACTTATATATCGCTGACTCTGCCAATCATGCGATCCGAAAAGTCGACGCGTCGACGCAGCAGGTTAGTACGCTAGCCGGCAGCGGATTGCTTGGAAGCAAGGACGGGACAGGGAAAAGCGCCTCGTTCCAGCAGCCCTCAGACGTAGCGGTGGCGGCGGACGGAACGGTGTACGTTGCGGATACGCTGAATCACTTGATCCGCAGCATTTCGCCTGCGGGTGTGGTGACTACGCTGAATGCGGCCTCGAATCGGGTCGTAGAGGTATCGCCGGGGCAGGTGTCCACGGCCGGTGATTTTGCCGATGGCAGCTTGGCTGCGGCCAAGTTTAATGAGCCCTCCGGGCTAGTCCTCGATGCCAAGGGCAATCTGTACGTGAGCGATTCCGGCAATCAGCGGATTCGGTATATCGATTTGCAGCAGGGCCAAGTGACGACGGTCGCCGGCGGCGGTACGGCCAACGCCAAGAAGGAGCTGTACGTGCCTGGAGATTACGCGGACGGCAATGCGGCGGAGGCGCGGTTTAATTTCCCGATGGGCCTCGAGCTGACGGCCGAAGGAGGTCTAGTGATCGCGGACAGCCAGAATCACTCGATCCGGTATTTGCTGAACGGCAAAGTAACGACGCTAGCTGGAGCCGCTAATCAAACCCCGGGCAAGCAGGACGGAACGGAAAGCGGTGCCGAGTTTCAGCGGCCGACCGATGTCGCGGTGCTGCAGGACGGCAGCATTATGGTCGCCGATGCGTTTAACAACCAGCTCCGGCAGCTCAGCTTGTATCAGCTGCCGGCTGATTTGCCGAAGGACGATCACGTTAAGGTCGTGCTGGGCCCAAAGCCGATCGCATTCGATGCGCAGCCTGAAATCGTAGGCGGCCGGACGATGGTTCCTGTGCGAGCGATTACGGAAGCGCTCGGCTACAAAGTCACGTACGATGATGCGAATCGTGCGGTCCAGCTCAGCAAAGACGGCGTCACAGTCGAGCTGTACATCGATCGGACCGGCGTGAAGCGGATCGAGCAGGGCAAAGTGGCCGAGATCAAAGAGACCGACGCCGAGCCGTACATCAAAGAGGATCGGACGTATGTGCCGGTACGATTTTTTGCAGAAGAGATCGGTCTGGATGTGCAGTGGAACGATAGCGCGCGCACGGCGATTTTACGCCCAAAGACTACAGAAACTAAGTAATAAAGTTGAAAGCTTTTAAACCAAACCTTCCCGTGCTGCGAGTGCGCATGGGAAGGTTTTTGTCACACGACGGCAAGGATTAGCCGATATAAGTGGAAGTACACGAACAAGGAGGGTTCGGCGCGTGAAGGCGAAGGAAACGGAAGATCAGCTGACGCTGTTTTTCAAGCAGGATCCCCAGTATTTAAAAAAATACGTGAAAGCACATCCGGACAATAAAATGGCCTGGTATTTACTTGGACGGGACTACGAGGCACAAGGAAAGCAGGGCAAGGCGCTGTATTGCTATGCGCAAGCCGGTGAAATATATGAAGCCTATGAGAATCAAAAGGTAACTTTGCCGCCCGAAGAGCTGGAACCGATCCAATCCTGGGTCGAGGGCAAGCGGCGCAGACGGCTGCCAAGGTACGCTAGAGCGGTGGCTATGCTGCTCCTCTTGATTGCGGGGCTGCTGTTTTCTTCAGCCTCCAGGCCTGATGCAGTGGAGGAAGCGGAGGCGCCACCGCTGCCGCAAGGCGTCACGTCGGCTCAGGTGCAGGCGACGAAGGTGTATTATCTTGCCGAACGAAAGAGCCCGGAGAAGGTCAGCACGGCGCTTCAAGAGATGCTGCTTAAAGAGCGGGTCGCAAGCTTCGCGATCTTGGCCCGCGGCATTCCGCTCGGCGAGACGTCGTGGATCGGCTGGCTGAAGAAGCCGGAGCTGCTGCTGACCGTGGAGGCGAAGCAGGATGCCTCGCAGCAGCAGATCGTGTACCACGACGCGGCCAGCTGCAATTGCCTTCCCAGCGATCCGGCTCCGGCGGCCGGCATTGTGAGCGCTTGGATGACGAAGCAGGAGCAGGAGCTGGTGCTCCGTTCGGCAGTCGCTGCATCGATCCGGCTCAAAGGCCAGGCGCCGGAGCAAAGCGCTCAGCTGACGGCGGCGTATCCGAACAATTCGCTGCCCGGGTTGACGCCTTATATGCAGGAGCTGTACGAGAAGGAGAAGGCGGCGATGGGAACGGAGCTGGCGGCTTGGGTGCAGCAGACGCCACAGCCGCCGCAGCAGGTGAGCCAAGCGACGCCGGGGTCTCCGGGACCTGGTCCCGGGGCGGCCGGATTGACGAAGCCGCTGAACGAGCCGCTGCGGATCATCGTCGACAAGACGGCTCACCGATTGGCGGTGGTCAGTGGCAGCATCGTGGTGCGGAGCTACCCGGTCGGTCTGGGCGGACCGCGCACCCCGGAAGGGACGTTTGCCATCACGGAGAAGGTCCGCAATCCGAACGGCAAATCCAACGGGGATTTCGGCAGCCGCGGCATGACGTTATCCGATACGCAATACGCGATTCACGGCACGAATCAGCCGTCCAGCGTTGGCAAGGATCAATCGGCCGGCTGTGTTCGGATGCTGAAGGAGGACGTGGAGGAGCTGTTTGATATGGTGCCTCTCGGAACGCCGGTGACGATCGGCAAAGGGATGCTGCCATCGGACGTGGTGCGAAGCGGGAAGCCGTTCCAGCTGCCGGTGGCAAGCGACGAGACCAATCCGGGGAAGGTATATCATTGGCTGAATTAATCACACACGCTAAAAAAAGCTGGCGCTACGGCTCACAGAGCGTGAGGCAGCCCAGCTTCGGATCGCAACCGTTACTGCGAATGCGCTCGCTGTCGGTTGTCGACGAATGTACATTGTTGCCACTTCGTACAGTTTTAGGTCTAGGGGTTGAAAATCAGCAGCGCAGCCATCGCTAGAATAATGACTCCAAAGATGGAGCACACCCAGATGATCAGTTTTTTATTTGGCTCGTCCTTCTGTTTGCGCTGCAAATAGGAGGTTTTTTCTTTTTTCATAGCGACCAGCCCCGCCTTTTCATAGAATTAAATCTATTTTATCATAATGTAAACGTTTTTACAGATGGAGTTTTATGAGCGGCCTACTTTATTTTTAACTCATAAAACGATACACTGGAAAGAAAAAGTGAGGCAAGAACAGGAAACACAGCTTAAGGGAGAGAATATACTGCATGATGTACAAGAAATTCGCCAAGCCGGTGCTGTTTAACATGGATCCGGAAAAAGCACACCATCTGACGATCGACGGGCTTCACATGGTCGGTAAATTGCCTGGAGGACGCAGGCTGCTGCGTGCCATGTATGGGGTCAAAGCCTACCCGGAGCTGGCTACCGAGCTATGGGGCATCCGCTTCGACAATCCGGTGGGACTGGCTGCCGGGCTGGACAAAAATGCGAAGGCCGTTCCCGGCTTCTCCAATATTGGATTTGGCTTTATGGAGGTCGGCACGGTGACTCCGAAGCCACAAGCAGGCAACGAGCTGCCGCGGTTGTTCCGTTTGCCGGAGGATGCGGCGCTGATTAACCGGATGGGCTTCAACAATGTCGGTATCGAGGGCATGAAGCGGAATTTGCGCAACCAGGGACAGCGGACGATTCCTCTGGCCATCAATATCGGTAAGAATAAAACAACGCCGAACGAGCAGGCGGAAAACGATTATCGCGAGTGCATTCAGGCGCTGTATGGGTATGGCGACTTTTTTGTCGTCAACATCAGCTCGCCGAATACGCCGGATCTGCGGAATCTTCAGCATGGCGACGATTTGACCCGCTTGCTGGCGGCCGTAAAGGATGAAATCCGGACGCAGCATGCCAAGTTCGCGGGACGCGAGAAGCCGGTGCTGGTGAAGATCGCGCCCGATTTGTCGCCAGAAGAGGTGGAAGTAACCGTCGAGACGATCCTGAGAAGCGGTGTGTCGGGCATTATCGCATCGAATACGACAATTTCGCGCGAAGGGTTAGGGCATCCGAACCGGAAGGAAACGGGTGGCTTAAGCGGCAGGCCGCTGACAACGCGTTCCACGGAGCTGATCCATACGATCTATAGGCTCACCGAGGGCAAGCTTCCGATCATCGGCTCGGGTGGGATTTTTACCGCTGAGGACGCTTATGCGAAAATTAAGGCCGGAGCTAGTCTTGTAGAGGTATACACTGCGCTGATCTATGAAGGTCCGGAGCTGCTGAGACAGATCAATGAAGGGCTGCGCAAGCTTCTGAAGCAGGATGGATTTACCCACATCTCGGAGGCGGTCGGCTCGGCGCATCGCAATACACCGGCCAAAGAAGCGTTGAGCTTAAGATAAAGCCGGGACGGATTCAGGCTGCGGATTAGGCAGCAGGTGCAACGTAGGAGGTTGGGACGATGGATGGACGCGATTGGAAAAAATTTCTTCTGCCCTACGAGCAAGCGGTAGAAGAACTGAAAGTAAAATTCAAGACGCTGCGCACGGAGCTGAAGAGCCGGGAAGAATATTCACCGATCGAATTTGTCACCGGACGGGTGAAGCGAATTTCGAGCGTGCTGGAAAAAGCGAAGCGGCTGAGCGTCCCGATGGAGCAGATCGAAACCGGTATTGAGGATATCGCCGGCATTCGGATCATGTGTCAATTCGTAGAAGATATTGATCGGCTGGCAGAGCAGATCCGTCTTCGCGAGGACATGAGCGTAGTCTATGTGAAGGACTACATTTTAAATAAAAAGCCGAGCGGGTACCGCAGCTATCACATTATTGTTGAATATCCGGTGCAAACGGCGCTCGGCATGAAGCGGGTTCTGGCGGAAATTCAGCTGCGCACGCTGGCGATGAATTTTTGGGCGACGATTGAACACTCGCTTAACTATAAATACCGCGAGAAGCTTCCAGTGGAAGTGCTGAACCGACTGAGCAAGGCGGCGGAAGCGGCGTATTTGCTGGATCAGGAAATGAGCAGCATCCGCGTGGAAATAATGGAAGCGCAGAAGCTATTTGAGGATAAATCGAACATTATCGCCAAGGTGCTCAACGGGATTCAAGAGCTGTACTTTTTCCATCGGGTCCGCGAGGCGGCGCAATTTCAAATCCGGTTCAACGAGCTGTGGGATACGGATGATGTTTGGCATCTGAAGGAGCTGCTCGGCGAGGTGGAGGAAGCGATCGCCAGAGCGAAGAAAGGCCCTTCCAAATAACGAAGCGCGCAAGGGGAGAACACGGAGTATGCGGACGTATGACCCGTTGTATGTGCAGTTTGTGTATTATTTCAACATCGAACGCGATTATTTTGAGTGTCATGAAGTGATGGAGGAGTTGTGGCTCGAGGAGGGCCGCGACCCCCTATATCAAGGCCTGCTGCAGGTAGCGGTAGGCCTTTACCATTATCAGAACGGCAATCCGAGCGGTTCGGTGAAGCTGTTCACGGCCGCCCTGGAGAAGCTGCAGGGGCATCCGCCGGAGACGCTGGGGATTGATCTGGCCCAGGTGGTCAGCGAAAGCGAAGCGTATCTGACGAAGCTGCATCGCTTGCCGGAGGAGCCGTTCGCCTTCTACGATCTGACGATCCGCGTCATCGATCCGGAGCTGGCTGAGCTGGTGGAGAGGCTGCGCCTGCATCCGCCTTCCGCACATGAAGGAGAAGCGGAATGATCGAAGTCGAACATTTGACGAAGCATTACCAGGTGCATGAACGCGAAGGCGGCTTCCTGGCTTCCCTTGGCAGCTTGTTTCACCGGAAGTACCGTACTGTGAAAGCGGTTGACGATATCAGCTTCCACATTCCCGAAGGGCAAATCGTCGGCTTTCTCGGTCCGAACGGGGCCGGCAAAACAACGACGATGAAGGTGCTGACCGGCTTGCTGCATCCAACCAGCGGGCAGGTGAAGGTGGGCGGTTATGTGCCGTTTGAGCACAAGAATGCCTTCAAGCGCCGCATCAGCATGGTGATGGGGCAAAAGAGCCAACTCATCTGGGATGTGCCCGCCATCGAGAGCTTTTTGGTAAATAAGGCGATCTACGAGATCGAGCATAAGGAGTATCAAGCTACACTGGAAACGCTTGTGGAGCTGCTGGATTTGGGCGCGATCCTGCACAAGCCGGTACGCCAACTCTCGCTCGGCGAGCGGATGAAGTGCGAGCTGGCGGCGGCGCTGCTGCACCGGCCGGACATTTTGTTTCTGGATGAACCGACGATCGGCTTGGATGTCCACATGCAAGAAGTGATGCGGCGGTTTATCGCGGATTATAACCGGAGCTATAAAGCGACGATTCTGCTGACGAGCCATTATATGGCTGACGTGACGGCACTCTGCGAGCGGGTCATGGTGATCGCACAGGGTCAGCTGCTGTACGACGGCGGCATCGCACAGCTGATCGAGCGCTATTCGCGGCTGAAGCGGATCAAGCTGCAGTTTGCCCCGGAGCTGCCTGATCAGGAGCTGAAGCAGCAGCTGAGGCAGGCGATCCAGCGGGTAGACGGAGCGGAGATCGTCGACGCGGGCGAGGAGCTGCAGGTCGAGCTGGAGGTGCCGCGTGAGCAGGTGTCTACGATCTCGGCCATGCTGCTGTCCCAGTTTCCGGTGGTCGATCTCACGATTGAGGATCCGAGCGTGGAGTCGATCATCGGGCAGGCGTACACGTCACAGGGGGCGAGAGAATGATACGCCGCTTGCGCGCTTTGTGGCATCAGTATGCCATGCTGTGCCGGATCGAGTGGGCGGTCTTGTTCGCGTACCGCAGTGAAAGCTTGATCTGGATGGTCGGCTCGTTCGCTCAGCCGCTGGTCAGCTTGTCAGTCTGGCTATCCATCACAGGCAGCGGCACACTGGCAGGGTATAATGCGAAAGATTACATCGTCTATTTTCTAGGCGTGCTGCTGGTGGATCGGCTGACGCGCTCTTGGGATGTATGGGAGCTGGAAAATGACATCCGGCAAGGCACATTGTCCGCCAAGCTGATGCGACCGCTCCATCCGGTGCATTGGAGCATTGCGCAGAATGTGGTGTACAAAACGTTTTTCGCTTTGCTCTTGATACCGTCCTGGGCGGTACTAGCTTGGATTTGGCCGGTGTTTCGCTTGGAAACGGCAAGCATAGGCATGCTCATGGCCGCCATCCTATCGATTTTTGGCGCCGGCGCTCTGCGCTTTTTGATCGGCTACGAGTTCGGTCTGCTAGCCTTCTGGACGAATCGGGCCAGTGCGATGTTTGCGCTGTACGAAGGGATTCATCTGTTCCTGGCCGGCCGGATCGCACCGCTGTCCATGTTTCCGGAGGCGATAGCGAGGCTCGCGGAATGGCTGCCGTTTTATGTTACGGTCGGATTCCCCGTAGATCTGCTGACAGGGAAGCTGGCCGGCCATCCGGAGCTGATCCGGCAAGGCTTTGCAGGGCAGCTGATCTGGATCGTAATTCTGGCCGCCGTGTTCGGCTGGGAGTGGAAGCAGGGGCTGCGCAAGTACAGCTCGGCAGGAGGATAAGGCCGATGAGCAAATACGTGAACTGTTTTCGTGAATTTTTGCGGGCCTGTCTGGTAGAGGAGCTGGAGCATCGCGCGAATTTTGCCGCGAATTTGATGTCTACCGTCTTTTGGCTGGCGATGGCGGTGTTTACGGTGCAGCTGTATTTTTTCCGGACACCGTCGGTTGGGGGATGGAGCTACTACGAGGTGCTGGCTCTGCTCGGCGTATTTACGGCGATTCATGGCTTTATCGAGTTTTTTCTGCAGCCGAACATGAGCCGACTGGTGACGCATATCCGGCAAGGGACACTGGATTATGTGCTCACCAAGCCGATCGACAGCCAATTTTATGTCAGCTTTCGGCATCTGGTCTTTTGGCGTCTGGCTGACGTGGCACTGGGGCTGGGGATGATCGCTTTTGCTCTGATGGAGCTGGGCATTACGCCGAATACGAAGTCTATGGTGCTGTTTGTGCTTATTTTTGCCTCGGCTTTGGCGGTCG
This sequence comes from Paenibacillus cremeus, assembly GCF_007786445.1. Taxonomy (GTDB): domain Bacteria; phylum Bacillota; class Bacilli; order Paenibacillales; family NBRC-103111; genus Paenibacillus_G; species Paenibacillus_G cremeus. The sequence continues at coordinate 45,607 of NZ_VNJI01000025.1, forward strand.
TGTACTCGCTGTGGATGGGGATGATGACCGTTTCGTTTTGGGCGGTGAAGGTGGATAATTTATCGTTCCTGTTCACGTCGTTTTTCGAGACGGCACGCTTTCCAGTATCAGTGTACAAGGGGGCGCTGCGCTTTGCGCTGACGTACGTGTTTCCGGTCGCGTTCATTACGACGTACCCGGCAGCAGCCATCGTTGGTCGGCTGGGATGGACCGAGGGGGCGGGGAGCTTGGCCGTGGCGGCGCTGTGCCTATGGATTTCGCGGCAGTTTTGGAAATTTGCTTTAGCGCACTATACCAGCGCCAGCAGCTGATAACACAAAGGGTACTTGCGACCGAGGAGCATGTCCGGCGGAACGCAGTACCCTTTTTTCAATGCCTATTTCTTGTACTTGGTTAAAAATGCTTTGAACGCATCCGCGGTTTGCTCGCCTTCCAGGCGCTCCGCCTCTTTGCCGCCCTTGTAATAAATGAGCGTCGGCGTAAATTGAATATTGTACTGCTGCCAGCCGTTCTTGAACTCTTCGAGGTTAAACTGCTTAATATCGGTATTCAAGCTTTTGGCGATCGGCATGAGTACAGGAGTCGTCGCTTTACAATGCACGCAGGTGGAGGCGAAATAATAGAGGAAGAAATCTTCCTTGGCGGCAATTTTTTTGTCCAGCGCGTCCGGTAAAATGATATTTTGATAATTCGGGTCGTCCAGCTGCTTCAGCGTCTCGGGATTCAGCTTGTCCGGTGCGATGCCGTAGACATTATTGGCATATTTGCCGTACTTGGCTTGCGAGGACTGGTGATTCACATAGTACAGTGCGCCGAATAACACGATGACGAGCCCTAGATAGATGGATAGCTTCTTCATATTGCCATACTGCCCCCTCTTTCCGCGAAAATGGCTTCTTCCATAGAATACACTATCAAGGAAGGAATTTCGACCCGCGTGTGGAAGTTAAAAAGGACAGATTTGCGAACATCACGAGGAACAGCGGGGAATGAACATGCGGAATCGGCTGCAGTTGGAAGGACTATCCAAAGTTAATATCTATGTTTGGTATATGCTGGGGTTTAGCGCGCTGGTGCTGCTGATCACTTGCTTGTATGTTACTTTCGTGCCGTGGCAGCGCTCTCAAGCGACCGCACTGGACGCGAAGGGCATCGATCAGGTCCGGCTTCTGGCCGGAGCCGCTAGCTATAAGGTTGCGGACGCCTTCCAAAAGGATAACGCGGACCTGCCGCAAACGACGTTTCCAGCACTGCAAGCTGTAAAAGCCAAAGCGGCGCGAGGATTTCAATATACCCTCAAGCAAGACGCGCATGTAATGGAGCAGTACAGTGTGCCGGGCAATGAGAAAACGCTCTATTTTGTTATCCGCACCGAACAGAAGGAAGAGGATGTATGGAGTCAGGTGGACATGCTGACCGTCGATCCGCAAACGCAGTCGGTAACGAACGAGCCGATTGGGTTCACGTACGGTGTATCCCCGGAGAAGGTGCGCGGCGCAACGCAATTGATCGGATTTGTCAATTCGGATGAATTTTTATATACGACGTTGAAAAATGAAGCGGGAGAGCTGGTTTACCGCGTCAATCGCTTTTCGCTGACCCAGCGGACGGTCACGCCGGTGATGGAGCTGTACCGGTTCTCGGAGGCAGACGCGAAGCTGCTGCCCGGCATTACGGCCGCCGATATTGCGCCTGACCGGCAGCATATGCTGGTACGGGATGAGCGCAGCGGCTTAGCCAGCTACGATCTCAAAACCGGCAGCCGCCAAATCATCGTTCCGGCCTCGGGCATCCACCAGGCGGACGATGCGCTTCAAGTGTCCAATAAGGCGGGCATTAGCCTCTACGCAGCCACTCGCTTCCAGAGCGACGAGTATCTGATCGATATGAATGCGGGCACAGCCAAACAGCCTTTTTCCGAAGAAAAAGGCTGGATCGATGCGGGAATGGATCTGAATCACAGCATCGTTTATTATAATTTTACGTATGATCGGAATCCGGAGCTGATCGCCCATGCCGACTCTAAGGCGATGCTTTTTCCATTCGGCGTCCAGATCACTGATTTGAAGGGAGCACCTCTGAAACGATTCAGTCTCCCTAAAGATTCGAACGAGCGTCTGGAATTCGGGGGGTACAACGAAGAGAAAAAGACAGTGCTGCTCCATAAATTTACGATTGGGCCCAACGCCAAAGGGGTGCCAGTGAAAAAAACGTCCGGCTGGCTTCTGGGCGATCTCGCGACGGGAGCGATGACCCCACTGCAAAAAACGGACGTCCCAGACAGCTGGGATCGCAAGGATGTTCTGTTTGGCAGCGTGTTTACGGACGTTAGCAACGACTTGGCAGCGGAGCAGGTGTTTGTGAACCCAACGGATCAAACCTACGTCATGACCCGCTGGAAGACGAAGCAGGTGATGCTGCTGCCGGAGGAGGATACGGTGATGTTCGCAGACGAGACGAGCAAGCGTGTATTTGTCAGCTCGTTGACCCGGCCGGACCTGATCGTTGCGATGACGAATTATAAGAAGTACAATTGGGATAACCATGATTTTGCTTGGCTCAAAGGGCGGTGGGTGACCCGCTTTCATACCCAGCCTGACGGAGACAAGCTGTATGCCTTCCAGATTAACTGAAACGAGTTGAATGTTCATGACAGGGCCCGTTGCGCCTGATGCTTTTTTACAACGCATGGAATGTTTGCTGGGGGCCGAGTATTCGGCCTTTCTGGCGTCTTACGGGGAGGAGCGCCTGTACGGGCTGCGCGTGAACACGCTGAAGCTGCCGGTAGAGCGCTTCCTGGAGCTGACCCGGCTCAAGCTTAATCCGGTGCCGTGGACGGATACCGGCTTTTATTATGAGTATGACGAAACGAACCGGCCGGGCAAGCATCCGCATTATCATGCGGGCTTGTACTATATTCAAGAGCCGAGCGCCATGGCTCCGGCAGAGCTGCTGGAGGTGCAGCCGGGAGAGGCCGTGCTCGATTTGTGCGCGGCGCCCGGCGGCAAGACGACCCAGCTGGCGGCGAAGCTGCAGGGACAGGGCGTCATCGTAGCCAACGATGTGCATCCCGACCGGGTGAAGGCGCTGGTTAAGAATATTGAGCTGTGTGGCATCCGCAACGCGGTGGTTTTGAACGAGGACCCGGAGCGGCTGACCGGACCGTTTGCGGGCTTTTTTGATAAAATCCTCATCGATGCCCCCTGCTCCGGAGAGGGGATGTTCCGCAAGGAGGAGGACATGGCGAAGGCGTGGCAGCCCGATTGGGTGGACAAGTACGCCGCCATGCAGCGGGTTTTGCTGCGCCAGGCCGCCCAGATGCTGAAGCCCGGCGGGCGGCTGGTGTATTCGACCTGCACGTTCTCGCCCGAGGAGAACGAGGCTATGATCGCCGGATTCTTGGACGAGCATCCGGCGTTTGAGGTGGTGCCCGCGACTGCGGAAGCGGGCACCGGGTTTGCCCCCGGCCGGCCGGACTGGCTGGCCGAGGGGTTCGCGCGCGCGAGCGAGGTGGCCGGCACGGCGCGGCTGTGGCCCCATCGCCTGCAGGGCGAGGGCCACTATGCCGCGGTGCTGCGCCACCGGGGCGCGGCCGCCGCGCCGGCGCCAGCGCCGCTGCGCGCCGTAGCAGCGGCGCCTGCGCGGCCCGCGCGCAGCGCTCGCGGCGCCGGCCGCGCTGCGGCGGCTGCGGCCGAGCCGCGCGAGGCGCTGGCGCGCTGGGCGCGCGAGCACTTGGCCGCGGCGCTGCCCGCGGCCATAGCTTGGCGCGGCGAGCACGCGTACGCCGCGCCGGAGGGGCTGCCGCCGTTGGACGGCATTCGGGTCATCCGACCCGGATGGTACCTCGGCGGCACAGCCAAGCAGCGCTTCGTGCCTTCGCACGCGCTGGCGATGGGGCTACGCGCGGAGGACGCGCTGCGCCGCATCCATTTCACGGCCGAGGACCCTCGGGCCGTGCGGTACCTCAAGGGCGAGACGCTCGAGCTCGCCCCCGAAGAGCTGCACACCGATGACGGTGTGCCGGCCAAAGGCTACTGCCTCGTCTGCGTCGACGGCTGTCCCGTCGGCTGGGGCAAATGGCAGGACGGCTTGCTGAAGAACGAATATCCCCCCGGCTGGAGGTGGACATAAAGATGAAAACAACATTACGCCTGGACAAGCTGCTGGCGCATTCAGGCTTTGGTACCCGCAGCGAGATCAAGCTGTTGGTGAAACGCGGCGCGGTCACTGTAAACGAGAAGCCGGTCAAAGACAGCGGAATGCAGGTGAATCCCGATCGCGACCGCATTACGGTGGATGGCGACCCGGTGAGCTACCGCGAATTCGTCTATCTAATGCTGAATAAGCCTCAAGGGGTCATTTCAGCGACGGAAGACACCCGGGATCGTACGGTGCTGGACCTGCTGGGAGACGAGTATGCTCATTTCGAGCTGTTCCCGGTAGGAAGGCTCGACAAAGATACGGAAGGCCTGCTGCTGCTGACCAACGATGGGAAGCTGGCGCATAACCTGCTGTCGCCCCGCAAGCACGTGCCAAAAACTTACTTCGCCGAAGTAGACGGGGCCGTCGGATCGGACGATGTGCAGGCCTTTGCGGCGGGCGTTACGCTGGATGACGGCTATGAAACCATGCCGGCGCAATTAAACGTGCTGCATACCGGCAAGCCGGAACAAAATGAACTGTCTCGAATTGAGTTGACCATTATGGAAGGAAAGTTCCATCAGGTGAAACGAATGTTCGAAGCCGTAGGTAAAAAAGTCGTGTTTCTTAAACGCATTTCCATGGGTCCGTTAACGTTGGACCCGGAGCTGCCCAAGGGGAACACCCGGGAGCTGACCGAGGACGAGCTGCAGGCACTGATCCATGTGCACGAATAAATAGACAACCAAGTTGCAATAAGTTGACAACTGATATCGATGAAACCGCTATAACAGTTGCAACAGGAGGGAGAGTCGCTTGGAGCTGAAGTATCGATTGATTGCGCTGGATGTGGACGGCACCCTGCTGAACGACGACTATGAGCTAACAGCGGTCACCAAACAAACGCTGCGCCAACTGCAGGAGGCGGGGGTCAAAATCGTGCTGTGTACGGGCCGAGGACCGGCCAATGCGGTGCCGATTTTGGAGCAGCTGGAGATGGAGGGCGTGTTGATTACGCATAACGGCGCAGCCACCATTGAAACACCGGGACCGAAGCTGCTGCACCAGTACAGCTTCACCGTAGATGAAGTGACTGCGATTGTCCGCCACTGCAGGGAACATCAGGTGCATTTTGACGTATGTACGGCACTGGACATGTATGTGGAGACCGTAGGGGAACAAGAAGCGAAGATGTACAACAAATATATGGTGTCACCCGAGATCGTAACGGATGTGCTGACGATGTCCGAGCCGATCGTGAAGCTGACGATGTTTGGCTCCGAGCAGCAGATGGATGAGGCGGAACGCGAGTTAGCCCGGCTTACACTGCCGGAGTCGCTTACCTGGATTCGCAGCGGCGTTTATTTCATTGACGTTATGAGCAAAGCTGTCTCCAAAGGAAACGCCCTCAGGGCACTGGCGCGTCAATGGCAGATCGAGCCGGAAGCAATTGTCGCGATGGGCAATTACTACAATGACGTCGACATGATTCGTTTTGCCGGCCTTGGGATCGCCATGATGAATTCGCCGGAGGAAGTGAAGCAGGCGGCGGATTTCGTCACCGCATCCAACAATGAAGATGGCGTTCACTTGGCGCTGCTAAAGCACGTGATGAGCAATTAACGAACAGCATAACGAGGGCCCGGACCGATGTCCGAGCCCTTTTTTGCGCTGGAGCGCGCGTTTTAGATGCGATTAAATGAACAATCCGGACTGAAGGACGATAACCAAAAGAATGAACAACACGAGAATGGTACCTGTAGATGTGAAGAAACCGCCAGCATGAGACATTGAAATTCCTCCCCTTCGTGTAAGTAACCGATGGTTTAGAGGGTATCGGTTTACTTTATTGTATGATGGATGCCCGTTTGCGTTTGGACGGATGCCCGGGAGCGTATAGATTTTGGGCATACAAGGACATCCTATCTAAGTCGCAAAAAACAGGAAAACCATCAACTGCCTAATTTGGAGGGAACCATATGTCATCTGTGATGCTCAGGCCGGATTTAAAAACGGCAGGCGGAGAGGTCCACGATATTTTGTATCAGCAGCGGTTTGTAGGGACGCTTTCCTTGGTCTATCGGGAAAATGACCGGGTGGCAGGCACACTCCAATTGGAGCAGGAGGTACTGCCGGAGTCGGCGAAAGACGAAGTGTTTGACACCGTGCACCTCTATGTTCAAGCGTTCGTAGATGCGGTGCGCGCCCGGGAATGCGAGATCATGGTGACCTACAGCAGCTATGACCATGTGATCGTGACAGAAAGTGCTGCGGCCAACTTGGACTTGGATCTGGCTGACGAATTGGACTACGACCTCGATTGGGACAGCGATGATGAGATCGATCTGGCAGACCCGGACATCTTCGATAACGGTATGATGACGACGGCTGATTTTGAGCTGGTGGTGGTCGGCGAGTCGGAGGATGCGATTGAATACCACATTTATGATCAAAATGAGGATTGGGTTGCCGAAGCTATTCTGCAAATCGAGGATCGAGAAGTGAGCGGAATGGTGAATTGGCTGATTGAACCGACGGAGCCAGAGCTGGATGTCATCGCCGATCTGCTGGTGCTGGAGTTTGACGATGATCAGGTGGACATTTTTGTAATAGATATGAAGTTTAATGATGAAATTATTGAGACGATCGAATTAACCCATGAGGATATGCTTGAAGATGAGGATGAAGCAGACGACATCGTCTGGGCTGAGGAGTACGATATAAACGATTACAACATCGTATTGGCTCGGGACGACGGAGGAGTGCTGACGTATGAAATCTATCAGCAATCGCGTGGCGGGCTGCCGATCGGGACGGCAACAGTCGATATTAGTCAACGTCAACTGACCGGATTTATTGATTTCCGCGAGGCGGGCAGCTCGGATGACCGGGAGGCGATTGCCATGATGCTAATGCAGGAGCTCGATAAAGAAAAAGATTACAACCTTATCAACCTTAGCATGATGCACCGAAACCAGCTGATCGAAGAAGTTCTCTTCGAAACAGAGCCCTTCCATTAATGAAAAACAACCGTCCGGACGCCATGTGCCGGGCGGTTGTTCGCATGCGGTTATCTCCGCAAACCTTTGGGGTAATGATTTTTTACTTGACCCGCGGACTGCTTGCCCCAGCCTAGCGGATATCCATCTACGGTGACCAGCACCCACCCTTGAAAAGCTTCCGTGCTCTCCAGTGTCTCGCCTCGCAGGTATCGCGTAACCTGTTCACCGGCGGACTCCAACCGGATCGATTGTTGAGCATCCGAATCGCTATTTAATGCTAATGCAAGCGCGTGTGAGGGCTCGGCGCGGCCTTTTTTTATCTCTGATAGGTGCAGTCCAGGACGCAGTACCTTTAAGCCTTGCAGCGATGCGCTGCTGAATAAACCGCCCGGAACGACTGGAAGCCAGTACAGCTGCTCGCCGAATAAAAGGGGCTCACCGTTCTCCAGTGGCAATGCATCCACCTGAAGCGTCTCCGCTGCAAAAGAGCTATAAATCCGCAGGGCGTCATCCTCCGGTCGCGAGGCTCCACGCTTTCCTTTGGAGCGTCCGCGAGCCGATGCTCCGCCCGCAGGTGATGAAGCTTCATCAACCGCGTCTTCCAGCCGCAGCACTGCGACAAAATGGCCCTCACCCCGATGCAAATGCGGCCATATCCGCTCCGTACGCTCCAGCTTTAGCTGTGGAAAACGTTCAAGCATCGTGTCCACCATGCGCTCATTTTCGAGCTCATTGAAGGTGCAGGTGGAATAAGCAATTCGTCCTCCGGGCTTCAGCATGACGATGGCGGACTCCAATATATCGAGCTGTCTCGCTGCACACATGTCCACATGGGCCGGCGACCACTCCGAGATCGCATCGGGATCTTTACGAAACATGCCCTCTCCGGAGCAAGGAGCATCAACCATCATTTTATCGAAAAACTGTGGAAACCGTTCGGCCAATTGCTGCGGCGTGGCGCTGACGACAACGGCATTTCGCACGCCCATCCGCTCGATATTTTCCGAGAGGATTTTGGCCCGGGCGGATTGAATTTCATTGCTGATCAAAAGTCCCTTGCCCGCAAGCTTTCCTGCAATGTGCGTTGATTTTCCGCCTGGTGCGGCCGCTAGATCGAGTACGACGTCTCCCGGCTCGGGAGCAAGCAGCTCGACAGCTGACATGGCCGAAGGCTCTTGAATGTAGTACAGCCCAGCGGCGTGGTAGGGATGCTTACCTGGCTTAGTTTCCTCCTCGTAATAAAAGCCGGTTTCGCACCACGGCACCTGCTCCAAAGAAAACAACTGCTGCAAAGACTGCATGACATTTTTGTTGGAAATATTCACTTTATCGGGATGAACCCGTAATCCCTGGGTCCTTGGCAGCGAATAGCTATGTAAAAAGGCCTCCGATTCCGCGGCAGTAGGCAGCTGCGCTTTCATTTGGCGAATAAACGCTTCAGGTAATTGAATCATGGTTGAATGCTCGAGCTCCTTTTTTTATCCATACTAACTTGCAAACGTAAACCGACATCTATTATACAAGTTTCACCATATTGTGAGAAGTGATTCACAATGCTATAATTATTGGGTTGTAAATTGAGAGGTGAAATAAACGATGGAATACGAAATTCCTAAACGCATACAAACCATTGGACAAGATATACAAAAAAGCGATCTGAAATACCACGATAGAGAAGTGCTGGTATCCAAGGAGTTTACTTTCGACAGTGCTCATCATTTGCATTGCTACGAAGGAAAATGCAAAAGCCTGCACGGACATACCTACAAGCTTCAAGTGATCATGCGGGGCAAAGTGGATGAGCGGGGGATCACGATCGATTTTGCCGACATCAAACGAATTGCCAAAGAGCGGATCATCGACAAGCTGGATCACCGCTATTTGAACGAAGTGCTCCCTCCGATGAATACAACAGCGGAGAACATGGTCGTTTGGATGTACGAGCAGCTATTTGCAGCACTGCAAGAGGAGAAGCTGATGCCGGCGATTCGGATCGAAGAGGTTCGTCTCTGGGAGACGCCGACGAGCTTTGCTGCGGTGACCGCAGCAATGATGGGAGATGACCAATCATGAGCGAATCTCGTAATATCAAGCTTCCGATGGTCGAAATCTTCGAAACGGTAGAGGGTGAAGGAACGCGGGCGGGATTTCCGACCGTGTTTGTTCGTCTTTTTGGCTGTAATTTGCGGTGCACCTGGTGCGATACCAAATACAGCTATCCTCCGGCGGAATCGGAGTTTGTGATGACGATTGATGAGATCGTCCAAGAAGCGACAAAATATCGCGCAAAGCATCTTTGCCTGACCGGCGGTGAGCCGCTGATGTACGGCGATAAATCTGCAGCGCTTATTGAAGCGTTGTCAGCGACCGGGAAGTTTACCGACATCCATATTGAAACCAATGGCGCAATCGATCTCGCGATGTTCATGGAGCGTATCGATGCCCCGGAAGTGCGGTACATTATGGATTACAAGCTTCCTGACTCGGGCGAAACGGACAAAATGATTCTATCCAACCTGCCCCTGCTGCGGCCGCAGGATGAACTTAAATTTGTAATCGGCAGCGAGCGTGATTTTGAGGCAGCTACAGCATTGCTGAAGGCGCATCCGACGGAGGCGCTCCCGTTGTTTAGCCCGGTGTGGGAAACCATGCCTCCGGCTAAGCTGGTCGCTTTAATGCTAGAGCATGGCTTATCCCAAGTGAAGCTGAACCTGCAGATGCACAAGATCATTTGGGACCCGGCCGCTCGCGGCGTGTAACATATAGAAGAAAAGAAGGTGCTTGATCGAATGAAAAAAGCGGTCGTCATTTTGAGCGGCGGATTAGATAGTACAACATGTATGGGTATGGCCCAGGATCAAGGGTACGAGCTATACCCAATTACGTTTGATTATGGGCAGCGCCATAAAGGTGAAATTGAGAACGCAAGGCAGGTAGCGGAGTTCTACGAGGTTTCGGGGCGTCACCGCGTCATCTCACTCGGGTTCCTAAAAGAATTCGGAGGCAGCGCGCTGACCGATGAGTCGATTGATGTTCCGGAAGCAGGGCAAAGCGGTCCGATTGATTCGGATATCCCGATCACCTACGTGCCGGGCCGGAACCTGCTATTCCTATCGATTGCGACTTCTTATGCTGAGGTCATTGGGGCAGAGGCGATCTACATCGGTGTCAACGCACTGGATTACAGCGGCTACCCGGATTGTCGCCCGGAATTCATTCGTAAGGTAGAGGAGGTCATGGCACTCGCTACACGAGTGGGTGTCGAAGGCGGCCCGATCCTAATCGAAACACCGCTTATTCACTGGACAAAGGCGGAAATTATTAGGGAAGGCATGCGCCTCGGGGTGCCTTATCAGCTGACTACGTCATGCTATAACGGTCAAGAGGAAGCTTGCGGTGTATGTGACAGCTGCAGATTGCGCCTAAAAGGGTTTATGGATGCCGGATCAAGCGATCCGATTCCGTATCGAAAGTAATACTATGTCTGTCTGCGCAGTTAATTATAACGAAAAAGTCCGGTCCATCCAAGACGAAGTCTGGAAAGCCGGGCTTTTTTTAATTCTCGTAAGTAAATTCCGGTTCTTCCACACCGTTACGACGTTTCTTATCTTTCCAAAAAAGGACGGTCAGCGCCCGTTCGATCCATTCTTTATCCAGCTCCGTCAGGTCGACCCCATCGAAGGAGAGATCGTTTTCCCGGAGAAAACGCCGTAAATTAATACGAGGCTTCGTATATGCAGCTTCTTCTCGGGAAGGTGCGTTCATTTCCAGGTAGCCGGCAATCTGCATTAGCTCGGTGTAGGGGGTATTGAGCCCTTCCGAAAGCTTCATTAGCACCTCTGGAGAGGGGACGCCGCGATTACCGTTTTCCAGCTGAGAAATATAAGCTGCGGAAACACCGGAACGATCGGCAAGCTCACGTATTGTAAACCCTTTCAATTTACGCATATCTTTCAACTGCTCGTAGAAATCCATCCGAAACACCTACAATTCTGGTTTTACCCAAGATAAACGAAAGTAAATAATAGGTAACGTTAATATAATAACAGTAAGCATAAGCCGATACAATTTAAATTTAATAAACAAAAGTAAATACAATAGGTTGCATATGTGAAAACAAATGGTATACTTATGGTATATTCAGGAAGAAGTAAGGGGTTAGTTATCGGGGAGGCATTAGGATGAAAATTAGAGCGAAAACGAACGTCATGGTGAAGGCGAGGATTGTGAAAGGACTGACGCAGCGTGATTTGGCCAAGCTAACAGGACTAAGCAATGCCTATATCAGTCTGCTCGAGAGGTCGGTCAAACCCGTGGGCCCCGGAACGGCTAAAAAGCTGTGCGAGTTGCTCGAACAGCCGCTAGAGGAATTATTTACGATCGAATAACGTTATTACGGTCGTTTCCAGTAAATTCCCTCTCGGCCTCCAAATACGTTACCCCTCGCCCCAAAGATCCGCCCGAACGAATGACAATCCCCACACCAATCCCGAGAATGATCCCGCCGAAAAAAGCCGCTAACAGCGGATCCAACGTTATCTACTGGATCAGAATGAGCAGCGTCGTCCCAATCGACATAATCACGACGGAATATAAAGTGGATAGAGCAAACGTTTTGCCAATCTGTTTAGGCAAATCCAGCTCATGCGCCAAAAAGGATCGAAATACCGGCAATCCCACCGTTTACAGGAAGCCTACTTCTGCCAAGTACTCTTCGTGTATGAACTACCGTCGGTAATTACACAAGCCTAACTGCGAGATATATGTACTGCTTTTTAGCGCCTTTTATCCATTATCCCCTTAGCTCAGGAAGAGAACGACCGAAGCTATTATTCAAAATGTGATGCGCAAAATGAAGTGATTTTTAATCGAGCTATATCCAACTTTAAAAATACGGACTAGATTGAAACTAACTAATAGCAATCAAATCATCGTACTAAATTACTAATTATAAATAATTACTATATAGCTATGGCATAAATTTCCTTATAAAATTGCTAGCTTGCTTTAGTTAATTTTGAATATGGCAAAGAGGAAGAAGAAGCGCATAGCATCACCAGATTCTCGAAAATGGATGCTTTTCGAATGGTGAGGTTATAACGATAACTATATTCATCTAAATAGGCTTGAAGGTGCTTCCTCCCGATGCCGTGAAATGTTTTGTTAATCCATTCATTTGCCTTGGCGGCTGATAGAAGGAGTTTGGTGAAGCGTTTAGAGCAATATCGAGCTGTTACGAATTGTACCTCTGAAACTTGCGGATTCACATGAAGATCGGAAAAATTTTTTGTTCCGCTGCGAAGGACATCTCTTTGGTTCAGATGATTCAGAGGGATCAGTTTTAGCTTGATATAATACGCATCGCCCTCATTATTTACAGTGGATCCGATAAAGTAAGGTTGTTCCCGCTTATGTTTATAGAAAGAAGGATTATGAGGATGACCATATGCAGCCAGATTGACTTGAACGATGCCTGATAGAAGCGTACCGCCATCTGAAGTGCTTATGCCGTGACGAATTTTGCGAAGCATTAGCCATGCGGTTTTATAGGTTACACGGATGATTTTGCTCAACTCAACGGCGCTCGTACCAGTCGTGGTGCGGGAAACCAGAAAAATGGCTATAAACCATTTGCGGAGCTCTGTACGGCTACCTTCTAAAAGTGTTCCAGCAGTAAGTGACGTTTGATGGTGGCAATGGCAGCATTCAAATAAGGGAAGTCTGCGGGTATCGGTCATATAGGTATGGCGATGCTCACAGCGAGGACAACTGAAACCATTAGGCCATTTAGCTCGAAGTAAGTAGGCAGCGCAGGCTTCCTCAGTTCCAAATTGCTGATGAAAGTTTGCCAAGTTGATCACTTCATCCATCAAGCGCGTTACCTCCTTATAAAAATAACCGAACTAGTGTTCCTATCGGTATTATACCAAACGCTGGTTCTTGTGTCGAGTTTTAAATGTAAAAAAATGGAATGAGTAAAGGGGATAATACAAGAAAAAAGCGAATTAGAAGTGGGTGGAATTGGTAGGATGGAGGGGTTGTGGTGGCGATTGAGGGTATTGGTAGGATGGAGGGGGTTGCAGGGATTGAGGAGTTGAGTTTGCAATAGGGGCGTGTGGTCTACGGGGAATTCGAACGGGAGCTTTCACGGGGGAGTGGCAGTTAAGAAAGTGAGGTGTATGCTTTTGGGCTGAGTGAAGGGGATAATGGGGAAAAGAGTGTTCATGAAAGAAGTGAGAGTTGAGGAGGGGATGATAGAAAATAAGAGGAATATATGGGGATGAGCCAGTGCTATAGAGTGAAAAGCGTGGCAGCCGGTAAAAAAAAGACCTGGCGGACATAGTGCTTTGCTCAGGTCTTACGGGATGGCTCATTTGTTTAAGGATCAGAAGCCGATGACTTTGTTTTTGCCGGTGGTTTTGGCTTGGTACATGGCTTCGTCGGCTTGCTTGATTAGCTCGTCTGCGGAGAGGCCTTTTTTCCAGTGGCTGTAGCCCATGCTGACGGTGACGATTGATTCCTGCTCGACTCTTGTACGAATCCGTTCAGCCAGCTCTGCAGCGTCTACCGTGCGATCTGTTACAAGTACGACCATCTCTTCCCCGCCGTATCGGCCGCAGATGCCGGTGTCTTCAGTCTCTTCTTTGACGATTTGTGCGACTTGCTTGAGTACCTGATCGCCCATGTGGTGGCCTTTGGTATCGTTGAGCTTTTTGAAATTGTCGATATCGCTGAAGATCACGGATACCGGGACTCGATTCGCCACAAATTGCGACGTGCGGTTGTAGAAATATTTTCGGTTAAATAGTTTGGTCAGCCCGTCTGTGATGGAGGAATGATAAATTGCTTGCATCACTTCGATCACGCGCTCAAAGATGAAGAGGAACAGTACGATATGAAATATGAACGGAATTAGCTCTTCCAGGAGCATTAAGAACGGCTGGCGGCCTCCGAATAAATATACATTTGCCATATGTAAGGTGTGAGATGTAAAATACACGGTCAGCATGATTTGGTATTTGCCGTTTTGACCGACGCGCGGATTGACCAGCAAAAAGCTCAGAAACAGGAGTAAAAATAAATACAGCTCCGTGAAAAGCGGCCTAAGAAGCGTTGTTTGCTGTTCACTGCCCTGCAGCCAGTCCGGGATGTACCAAAATGTTAAGGAGACCAGCACACTTACTGCGATGAAAAAGCCGAACACGACAAAATCACGCATTCGGGTCACGTTGTAGAGTTGATAGATACCGATATTAAAGAGGACGAAGGCAAGCACTTTGAGCAGGAGCGCCGTATAAGCCGAGGCATCGGTTTCGCTAGCGTTGATAGCCAGCCGGATTAGCTGACCGTACTGAACTAGCAAAATAATAAATGCTACCATCATGGAGAAGTAGCCGATTTTGCGGCGATTCATCAATAATCGCAAGGAGACGAGCATGGTCATTGCGATGATGACGATCAGCATGGAATACATAAAAACGGAACCTGCCGGTCCAAATACTAATTCCGCGAACGATACATTGTTCATGAAAGAAAGGCGACCCTCCCGGTCTGCTTGCATCTGGTCAAAAAAGATTTCTTGGAGTATATTATAGCAAACATACATTCGTTTCGTGAAGTCTTGTCGTCTTCTTTCATAACTGATAGGATGTAATTTGTAAGCATTATTTACATGTATCATGACTTGATGAGGCTTTTTTACGGAATAGGGGGAGGGTATCATGCGTATACTTCAAGCGTTATTTTTTCCACCGGAGCAGCCGGGCGGCGTCTCTTCCATGGTTCCCTTTATACTCGATCGGTTTAATAAAAGAGGTTGGGAAATGGAGCTGTTTTCGCTTCCGAAGCGGATCCGCGGGAAAGGCTCTGAAGCGTTCCAATTTACTACATTCGACTGGGAAATATATGCCGGAAATCCAGTTGTTGATAAATATATCCAGACCATCAAAGATTACGTTTGGTGGACGAAGATGCGGATTAAGTCATCCTATGATTTGATCCATGCGCATCACCCGATCGCCTGCCTAGTGATGAAGCGCCTGTTTCCGGATACACCGATTTTGATGACGGTGCATTCCAGTTACGAGCGTGAGTTAATTTTGAACGGAAAAATTAAACCGGACGGGCCTGAGTATGCTTTTCTGACTTCGATTTACCGGGAGCTGGAGGAGCAGGCAGATCAATTGTTCACGGTATCCAACTCGTTTAAACAGTATTTGGCTGAGTTTGTTCAAGAGCCGGAGCGGATCGGAGTCATTCCTAACGGCTTTGATGAAAAGCGCTTCCGTCCTGTGACCCATGAAAATCAAGTGCCGCAGCTGATTTCCGTATGCCGCTTGGTTCCCGCTAAAGGCTTGGATACCCTTTTGTACGCTTGTGCGGAATTAAAAAAGAAGGGGCATCCCTTCGTGCTCCATCTCATCGGGGACGGCCCGATTCGACCGGAGCTTGAGGCTTTGGCGATGCAGCTAGGAATTTATGACGATACGATTTTTTACGGCTATATGCTGCATCCAGAGGATTTCATGCCGTTCTTTGATGTGTTCGTGCTTCCTTCGCGGGCGGAGGCTTTCGGATCGGTGTTTGCCGAGGCGGCGTTATGCGGACTTGCTGTGGTTGGAACGAACGTGGGCGGTATAGCGGAGCAGATTGAGCATGGAGTCAACGGACTGCTGGTCCCAGTTGATGATGTTCAGGCCTTAGCCGGTGCTCTCGAGAAGGTGACCGGTGACCCGATGTATCGTTATCAGCTCGCTAGAGTGGCGATGGAGAAGGCACTGAATACTTACTCTATGACCCGAGTCATTGCGCAGCTGCGCAGTGTATACCGGATGTATCGGACGGAGAAGGGTTGAAGCTTATGCGGGCTTTTCGATTTGTTCATGCGGCTGATTTGCATTTGGACAGTCCGTTTCGCGGTTTAGTCAAGCTGCCGGAGTCTTTACGCGAGAGGTTGAGGGAATCGACCTTTCAGGCATTGGATCGACTTGTGCAATTGGCTGTGCGCGAGCGGGCTGATTTTATTGTGATTAGCGGGGATGTTTACGATATTAAGGACCGTTCGCTGCGTGCGCAGCTGCGGTTCTGTCAAGCTTTAGAGACGCTGGCGGGTCATCAGATACCCGCCTTTGTCATTCACGGGAACCATGATCCGATGAAGGATGGCTACGCTGCCAAGCTTCGTTACCCGGAAGGCACCCGAGTTTTCGGTTGCGAGAAGGTGGAGAGTCATGTGGTTATGGATGCGGAAGGGAAGGCTTTGTGCCGGGTTTCCGGTATCTCGTTCGGTCAGGCGGTGGTGACTGAAAATTTGACACCCGGCTTTCGAAGGTGGGATGACGGGCTGTATCATATTGGACTTCTCCATACGAATGTGGATGGAGATCCGCAGCACGATAATTATGCGCCCTGCAGCTTGAAGGATTTGAACGGCCGGGGAGTGGATTATTGGGCATTAGGTCATGTACATACGAGGCAAATTGTTCAGGAACGCCCATGGGTTGTTTATCCGGGCAATCCGCAAGGCAGACATATCCGGGAAACCGGTGCACGCGGATGTTATCTGGTAGACGTTACGGCTGGCGGCGAGACAACGGTGCAATTCCATGCGCTGGATGAGGTGCGTTGGCAGGAGCAATCGGTTTCGATCGCGGGGCTTACAACCGAACAGGAGCTGAAGGAAACGCTGGAGGAAGCCGTTGAGGCGGCGCGAGAGGTCTCGGAAGGCCGACCTGCCCTGCTTCGGGTTACGCTTACGGGCAGAGGCGAGCTCCATCCGGTGCTGCAGCGAGCCGGTGTGAAGACGGATTTGGCTGCTCTGTTATGGGAAGCGGAGAAGCATTCCCAAAGGAATGCAGTCGTTTGGATCGAGTCCATCCACGATCAAACCGGCGCATTGGTCGATCGAGGGCACTTGGCTGCACAGCCGGGGTTTTTAGGCGATTTGCTGCGTTTGGCGGAGGAAGCGGGGATGACATCAGAGCAATTGGATTCATTTGCTACGGAAGCATTTGCTGTGATGGCGGGCCAGCCCATGCTGGCATCGTTACTACAGGGGATGGGGACCGAGGAGCTCGCGGCTTGGCTGCAGGAGGCGGAGGAGCTGGCCATGGAAGCCTTGTCACCGGAGCTGAAGGCGGAATCGGGGTGGACGGGATGAGAATCGCGCGCTTGCAGGTGCATCGTTTTGGCACCCTGCGTGATCTGGACTTTACGTTGGAGTCTTCTGCTACCCTAATCTATGGTCCGAATGAAGCAGGAAAAAGCACGCTGCTGGAGTTTGTCCGCGCCATTTTGTTCGGATTCCCTGCGAGAGGCGGCTCAGAACGATTGCTGCCGCTAGGGGGAGGCTCATTTGGCGGTGCTGTAACGCTGGAAGACCCCCAAGGACGACGTATCCGGGTAGAACGCTTCGATAGCCCTGTGAATGGGCGAGGAAAAGCGCCGGTGTCAGGGAGCGTCCGTGTGATATTTCCTGATTGGGCGACCGGTGGAGAGCGAGAGCTGGCGGCGCTGCTTGGCGGTGTGTCCTCGGAGCTGTTCCGTAGCTTGTTTGCTTTTGGGCTGACGGAGCTGCAGGAGCTGGGGACGCTGCAAAGCGAGGAGATCAGCGGATTTTTATACAGCGCCGGGCTTGGGACGAGCAGTTCGGCGCTCCGAACGGCGGAACGGAAGCTGGCACAGGAACTGGAGCAGCTGTACCGTCCCCGGGGCCGTACGCCGCTCATCAATCGGGCGCTGCAGGATTTGACTGAAGCGGAGCGGGAGCTGGCCCGAAGTCGAGGCGACGCCGAGCGTTACTATACGCTTCAAGAGCAGCTCGCTCGCCTTGGTGGTGAGCTGGAGCGGCTGGAGGCTGAGCAGCTTGAGGGGCGACGTCATTCGGATTGGCTGCATCAATGCCTGCGCGCCCGCCCGCATTGGCTTCGTCTGCGTGAGCTAAATCGGGAGCTGGCTGAGCTTCCAGAGCTGGACGATTTCCCTGACGATGCGGTTACTCGTCTGGAGGCGCTAGAAACTGAGCAGGAGCAATTAGCTGCCCAGACCGATCGGCTTGGATTAGCCGGCGACGAGCTTGCACAGGAGATGGAAGGTCTGGAACGCCAGCTCTCGGCTGACGGTGATGTGCTTGCTCACCAGATCGAGCTGGAGCAGCTGCTGGACGAACGGGCGGCCTACGAGGAGACCTTGCGTCAGATTACCCGTGCGGCAGCGGAGGAAGAGCAGCTGGACGCTGAGCTTGAGCGTCTTTTGCGCACCTTAGGGCCGGAATGGTCCGTGGAGCATCTGGATCGTTTGCCTGTCCTTGTCATGCTGCGGGAGCAAGCAATTGCTTTTCGCGACGAGTGGAACCGGCAGCGCCAAGCGGAAGCGGCTGAGGGGCACGAGCTGGAGCGGCTCTTGCAAGAGCTCAGCTGGCCTGTGGAGTCGATGGAAAAGGAAGAGGTTCTTCAGCGTTTGCTCGCTGCTGAAGCTGCAGCCTTTGCACAGGCTCAAGAGGAGTTTGAACGTGTTCAGGCTGCTAGACGTTTGTTTTACGACTGGAAGGCGGCCAAGCAGGAGGCTCGCCATGCGGAGGAGCGGCAGCGGGATTGGCAGCTGCGTACCGAGCCGGAGCCGCGTTCTACTGACGCCTCGTCTGCTTTGCCGCTATATGCGGTGTATGCCCTGACGCTGCTTGTGCCCGCGGTTTTGGCGGCGCTGCATGACTATGCGGCGGCTGGGATTGCTTTTGCGGCGCTGCTGGCGGGCAGCGCTGTCTGGACGCGGCTGCGCGGCCGTCGCCGCGGGCGCCGTCAGCGGCCCTACGGCGGCACGCTGGCCGCCGAGGCGCCTACCGCGGCGCGCGAGCAGGCGCAGGCCGCCACGCTCGAGGCTGCGCTGGCGGCCGAGCTGCGCCGCCTGCCGCGCCTCGCCGGCGGCCCCACGGCGCTTGAGGCCGCGGCAGCGCGCCAAGCGGCGCCGCTGACGATCGAAGGACTCGAGCCTCAGCTCGATGCCCTCGATCGTCAGCTCCGCGCGCGCGAGGCGCAGCACGCGGGGCGCCGTGCCGCCGCCGAGCGGCTGCAGGCGCTGCTCGCGCAGCGCGGGCGGCCCGCGGCCGCCGGCGAGCCGCTGCGCCGCCGCTGGGGCGCCTGGCTGCGCGAGCTGGCGCTGCCCGAGGCCGCCGGCCCCGATGCGGCGCTCGCGCTGCTGCAGCTGGCCGAGCAGGCGCAGCAGCAGCTCCAGCGGCTGCGCCGGCAGCGTGCGGCCCGCGAGGCGCTGCAGCGCACGGCCGCGGCGTTCGCGGCCGCCGTTGGCTCGCGCCTCGGCGCCGCCGCCAGCCGCGAGCCCGGCCCCGCGCTGAAGGCGTGGCAGGCCGCGCGCGACCGGCAGCTGGCGCTGCAGCAGCAGCTGGCGCAGGGCCGCCGGCAGCAGGCCGAGCTGCGGCGCCAGGCGGCGCTGCTCGAGCCGCAGCGCGAGCGCGTCGCGGGGCGCCTGCGAGAGCTGCTGCAGGCCGCGGGTGCGGACGGCGCCGAGGCGCTGCGCCGACGCGCGCGAGAGGCGCAGCAGCGGAAGCAGCGCCTCGGCGAGCAGCGCCAGGCGGAGCTGGCGATCGCGACGCTCGTCGGCGACGCGCAGGTGGAGCGCCTGGACGACGCGCTGCGGCGCTCGGACGCAGAGGCGCTGCAGCGCGAGCTCGAGCGGCTCGACGCGGAGCTGGCCGCCGGCCAGGCGCGGATCGAGGCCTGCCGCGAAGAGAAGAGCCGCGCCAAGTTTGAGCTGGAGCGGCTGGCAGAGGGCGGCGATCATGCCGAGAAGCTGCAGCGGGTCGAGGAACGGCGCGCGGAAGTGCAGCAGCTGCTGAAGCGCTGGGGAGTGCTCGCGATGTGCAGCACGCTGTTCAGCCGCACGAAGCAGCTGTACGAGCATGAAAAACAGCCCTCCGTGATGCAGAGGGCTTCGGGCTACTTTGAACAAATGACCGGCGGACGATTTACACGAATGGTCGCTCCGCTGGGCGAATACCGTGTGCTCGCGGAAAAAGCGACCGGGGAGCTGCTCACTTCGTCGCAGCTGAGCCGAGGCACCGCGGAGCAGATGTACTTATGCATACGCTTCGCGCTGGTGGACGAATACGCGGCATCCGGCATTCGGCTGCCGCTCGTGATTGACGACCTGTTCGTCAATTTCGACGACGAACGGCTGGAGCAAGGCATGGCGCTGCTGCGCACCGTCGCGGAGCGGCATCAGCTGCTGCTGTTCACGTGCCACCGTCATGTGCTGGAGGCGTACGCCCGGCAGCTGCCCGACGAATCGATTATCCGCATGGGATGAAGGCGCATGTCATTAGCCAGCCAGCTTAAGCACCAGAATACCGATCAGCGCACAGATGAGGCCGCCCACTTCGAGGCGGCTCATTTTTTCTTTCAGCCCGAATCGGGCATAGAGAAGTACAATAACAACGTTCATGGCGATCATCGCGGACACGAGTCCGGTGACACCCAGCTTGAAAGCGGGCAATATAAACATCATCCCGCTAATGTTGGTCACGCCGACGACCATGCCCCATAGCAAGGTTTTGCCGACCGGCCAGCGCTTTGAGCCGCTTTCCGAGGCTGCCGCCATCTCCTGAACGCCCTGTCCAATAGCTGCACGAACGCGCCGCGCCTGTCTGGCATCGATCATCCAAGAGAAGCCGAAACAGAGGGTGCCCGTAGCGTACATTACAACAAGCGTTGGAAGCGGCTCGGCGCCGTGAAGCGTCGACGCTTTGGAGGACAGGTCGGTCAGGCCGAAGAAGAGCATCGCCACCACGCCCCATCCAGCGCCCTGCAAATGCTTGAGCGACAAGTCTCCTGCATAGCGGATCATCAGCACGCCGGTGAGGATGACGGCAAACGCAGCCATTTGCCATACATTCAGCTTCTCACCCCAGATCAGGTAAGCCATCAGCACGACGACCACAGGCGGAAGCGCCGTAAAGATGGCGATGAGGGACGCTTTACCGACCGAAAAGCCCTTATACATCGCAGCGTTGGACGTAAAGGAAAACAGACCCATGAGCGTGCCGATCCATACCGGCTTACTCCAAGGCTGGCTTACGGCGAGATTGACCGCCAGGGCGATCAGTATGCCCGACAAATAAACGCCGAACAGCAGCACATTCCGCTGAAGCGGCCGCTGTGAGGTCCATTGATACAAAATCCCCCTCAGCCCGAAGCACACGGCGGCTGCCGCAGCATATACAAACCACATGATGAAGTCCCCTTGCTGTCGGTTATTTTTACTCCTCGTAAATCATTTTGACGCTCATTCCCCCGTCGATCACCAGGTTTTGCCCGGTGATGAAGCCGGCTTGTCCTCCGGCCAAGTAAAGACACGCGGCTGCAATATCAAGCGGCGTCCCGACCCGGCCGGCCGGATGCTGCAAGCGATCGCGCTCCGAGTGGACCGGCGTCTGCCTCTTGGACGCTTTCTGCCAGTCTCGCGTCTCGATCCAGCCCGGACTGACGGCGTTCACGCGGATCCCGTATTGTCCTAGGCTAACAGCCATCGCATGGGTGAGCGCGAGCAGCCCTCCCTTCGAGGCGGAATACGCCTCCGTGTCGGCCTCCGACATCAGTGCGCGCGTCGACGCGATATTCAAAATGACCCCGCCGCCTTGTTTCTTCATCTCCCTGGCAGCAAGCTGGGAGCAGACGAAGGCGGCGCGCAGATTGACGTTGATCACCTCGTCGAACTTCTCCAAGGGCAGCTCCAGCATGGAGCCGCCGCGTCCGATCCCGGCGTTGTTGACGAGCACATCCACCCGTCCCAGCTCGGAGAGGGTAAGCTTGAACCAGCGCTCCGCTTCCTCCGCTTTACCGATATTGACGGGCAAAAACATCGCTTTGCCGCCCATGCTCCGAATGTCTTGCATGAGCTCGGCACCCGCCTCTTTATCCGTATCCGCTACCGATATCTCGTAGCCCGCTCTCGCAAATTCCAGCGCAATTGCTTTGCCGATGCCTTGTGCGCCGGCGGTTATGACTGCGACCTTACGCATGTGCACACCTCCTGGAGGATGGATTCTTCCATTGCTTTTTTTAGAGTATATCGAATACTATAAAGATATTACAAGCGTATACACAGCAAAAAGAGATAGATCTGATTAGGGGGGACCGCCTGTGGAGCCTGAACAGCGCACACCACGCGAAATTACATATCAGGTCGGTTGGAAGCGGGGCAAAATCGTCTCCAGCCGGGACAACACCGACGGCACGGCCGACAGGCAAGAGACAGGAAGTGCGATTTCTACGCAGGAGCAGCCGGCGGGACCGATTTCGGCGGCTCAGCAGTGGAATGAGACGACGATTTGGAAGGAGGCGCCATTCCTATCAGGGAGGGTGCTGCAGATCCTCGCTTGGGGGACTCCGGCCGTTTTGTTTCTGCTCTTCGTTTGGATGGTCTACTGGCTTGCCCGGTTCCATTAATTTCTTAACTTTATGAGGTGCTTCTTATGATGACACTGCTTGCCATACTCGGCGGCTTGATCGGACTGGCAGTAACCGCGTCGGCGGTTTTATTTGCCTGGTCTTTGTATTCACAGCGCAAGCCTGAAGCTTCCACGCTGCTTCGGTGGACGTTTTTCGACTATGCGCTGTTCGCTTTATTTATGATCGGCAGCTTATTCTTATTCACCGATCTGATCGCCGTGCTGCGCGATTCGGAGTCGTATCCGCCTTACCATTACGGCTACTTGCTGTGCGGCTTTATCTTCACGTTCGCCGGAATGGTCATGATGGCGCTGCGGCTTGCGGTAACCGTCTCAATGGGGCGAGCGGCCGGAGCCGCTTCGATGCCAAACCATCAGCACGAGCCAAGCCAGGCTGAACAAGCCGAATAACGGATAGAGGGAAGAGATCAGCGTTTTGAAGCCAAATTGGCTGATCGCATAGCTCAGAAGCAGCAGAATCGGTACGATAATGCGGTAGCTCAT
The DNA here is from genome assembly GCF_007786445.1 of Paenibacillus cremeus. Classification (GTDB taxonomy): domain Bacteria; phylum Bacillota; class Bacilli; order Paenibacillales; family NBRC-103111; genus Paenibacillus_G; species Paenibacillus_G cremeus. Next base: position 68,710 of record NZ_VNJI01000025.1, read on the forward strand.
TCGGAGCCGCTGCTCGATTTGCAGGGCCAGCCCGTAGACGTCAGCAAGCAGCGTGGTGAAAATTTCGCCGTAGATCACCAGCACGAACAAGAACTGAAGCAGCGTGCCGATCCGGCGCAGGACGTGGGCCATGGGGATATCGAATTGGTCGATGCCCGGCATTTGAGCGGATAGGGCAAAATGGCCGGCAATCAGCATGATGCCGATGCATAACCCGCCGATCACCCCGCCCCAGATTAGTACCGTGCGATCCTTGACTTGAGCCCCAAGCGGAACGAGCACCGCCTGTGCCATTGCGAGATTGAATGCGGCATAAAGAAACGGGGAGAACCAGATGCGCGCTATGGATTGATCCGATTTCAGCTGCAGCCAATTATCTGCGCCGGGAGATCCCCAGGTATGCCAGACGATGAGTATGCTGAACAACGCCATTAAGGGGACTACAATCGTATTGACGGCCAGAATGGCGTCCATGCCTCGATTCAGCAGCATATAAGCGAGGATCAAGGTAATCAATAGTCCCGCCTGATAGGGGACATGGAGCTGCTCGGCGAACACCGATCCGCCTCCGGCCAGCATCACTGTCGAGACGCCAAACAGGGTGACGAGCGTAAACAAGCTGACCCAGCTGCCGATTCGCTTGCCGAACAGCAGGTTGTTCAAATCCTCGTAGGATTTCGCATCGAGGCGGCTGGCGATCAGCATTAGCTTCACGCCGAGCCAAACGAACAGAACGGTCGCTGCGCCGATCGTAAAGGTGGCCAGCGCCCCATAGCGGGTAAAAAACTGCAGGATTTCTTGTCCCGTAGCAAAACCGGCGCCGACGACCGTGCCGACGTATGTGAAGCTGACCTGCAGAATGCTGCCCCATTTTTTAATCATGTGCCAGCGCGTCCCCTTCCTTATATATCCATAATGACCGGTATTTTAGGGTGGTTCTGTACAACGTATGAAAATTGTCCAAGCGTCATGCCTTTTTTGTGCGCAGGAATTCTGATACAATGAGATGGCGTTTGTTTTTTTATCTGGTCCTATGACCAATATCCTATCGCAAATATTTCGCTGGAGCGTGTCGCAGTGGAGCAACTTCTTGAGCTCATTGATCAATATGGCTATATCGCACTTTACGGTCTGCTGGCGCTGGGCATTGTCGGATTGCCGGTGCCGGATGAAATTTTGATGACCACCGTAGGCTCGCTAACTGTGGGCGAGAACCCGCTGCTAAGCTTTTGCACATCCTTTCTTGTCAGCTTCGGCGGGGCGATGACCGGCATGCTGGTTAGTTATTTTTTAGGCAAAAAAGTAGGCAAGCCCTTCCTGTACAAGTTCGGAAAATGGGTGAAGCTGACACCGGAGCGCCTAGCGATAGCGGAAGGCTGGTTTAAAAAATACGGCTTATGGACTGTCGCCTTCGGCTACTATGTCCCTGGAATCCGTCACTTTACCTGCTATCTCGCAGGAGTTAGCAATGTGAGCTTCTGGCGGTACTTGCTTTATGCGGGCAGCGGGGCGCTGGTGTGGGCGGCGACGTTCCTTACGCTCGGTCATGTGATCGGTGTGAATGCGCCGGCGATCATGGAGATGGTGCATCATTACATGGGGCTTAGCGTTTCGATCCTTGCTGTCATTGTCGCCATTGTACTGTATGGGTACTGGCGGTACCGCAAACGCCGCCGTTCCTGCAGCATCTAGCAAATAAAGCGAAATAAAAAAACCTCGATCCGAATGGAAACGAGGTTTTTGGCTTACTCCGCAAACAGCTTAATGGAGTTGACTTTTTGCGTCTTGGGATCGATGTCGAGCTTGAGCAGGGCCCCAGATGCTTTGTATGTAAGCACGAGGCTCGTGTTGCCGTCCGGCTTGCCCAGCGCCTTGGTGACGTCCGCTACCGGGTCGCCTAGCTTCAAGCCGTTCAATCCAGGGTCGATGTCATGGCTCCGTACATCTACGAATTGCAGCTGATTTTGCTTGTTGAAGCCGACCTGAAAGTCTGAGTAATTGTATACCGTAATGGGATCCGCATCATCATCCATCACGAAGGTGTCTTTGGGCTCTCCCAGCTTCGCTTTGATCTCGCTTAAGTCCGTCTTCAGCGTCAGCCCGAGCAGCGTCGGCTTCGCTTGCGTGTATGGCGCTGAAATCTCCAGCTTCGGCTTGGCGCCTGTGCTTCGCTTCGGATCGCTGCCGCTGGGGGCATCCGGGGCTTTGACCGCGGAGTCGCTGCTGGCGAGCGCCACTTTATCGTTCTGAGGTCCCGGCGGTGTCACCGGAGCAGGAACCGTGCTCTCGACCGGCTTCACTGCTGTCTGAGGTGTCGGTTGGACCACAGCCGTCTCCGGCAGTTGGGTCTTGACGGGCTCGACAGGCCCCGCTTGTTTATGTTGACACCCTGCGGTGAAAATCATCACGACCACAGCAACGGACAAGAAACCAATGAAGCTTCTCCTTCTGTTCATCATTAACTTCCTTTCCGTTCAATACTTATAGCACTACTTATCATACATGGAAGGCTGCCGCTTCTTCAAAGACCAAAAATGACCAAATCCACGCAAATTTTATGAAAATAACTCGTTATCATTTTCATAAGCTTGTTTTCATTCCGGGAGGCCTAGTTTCACGCTCTTATCTTCCCTATAGTTATTTAGACGGATAAAACGGAATAAAGTTGCGGAATTTTTTGGAAATCCTTAAAATATGGTACTTGAAACCTGCTTCAACGATATGATAAGTTTACGGAAAAAGGTTTTTCGAATAGGGGAAAGGCGTGGAAGCGATGGAACTGTTGAAGCAAAGAATAAGAGAGATTGGCACGGTAGTTTCGGGCGAGGTCATTAAGCTGGATGCCATCTTGAATCATGCCGTAGATCCGGCGCTGACAACGGCGATGGGGAAGGAATTTGCACGCCTGTACCGGGAAGAACGGGTTACGAAAGTTTTGACGATCGAATCGTCCGGTATTCCCATCGCATTCGCGGTAGCGCAGGAGCTGAACGTGCCGATGGTTTTCGCCCGCCGGAAAAAAACGCTGAATATGGACACGGATACTTACAGTGAGCGCGTGCCGTCGTTTACCAAAGGAATCGTTACCGATATTATGGTGTCCAAAGAATTTTTGAACGAGACGGACCGCGTCGTGCTGATCGACGATTTTATTGCTAATGGAGATGCAGCCAGAGGGCTGATCCGGATCATTCGCCGTTCTGGTGCCACCCTGCTCGGGCTCGGCATTGCGGTAGAAAAGTCGTTCCAAGCGGGCGGCCGAACCATTCGCGAAGCGGGCATCCGGGTGGAATCGCTTGTTAAGATTGCCTCGCTGGCAAACGGTCAAATCGAGTTTGAATAGCAAGATTTGCATCCTTCCCTAGGTTGGCGTTTTCCTTTATAATGGACCCATGGGATAAGGAACACGCGCGGCAGAAAAGCTGCTTCGGTGTAATTCATGAGGAGGTGCGCTGCTATGGGGAAAGAAATTCCGGCAGATTTTTTCGTAACCAAACTGAACGAGGCTAAAGTTCACTTTGAACGTGCCCTTGATTGTAAGCATACAGAGTTTGACGATCTGTATCCCTATATGATTGAGCATCCTCAATTTTTCTGGTACAAGAGATATGTAGCTTGGTCCGAGCTGCTTACGATCGTAAAGCTTTGCAATGAGCTGGAGATCAGCTGGCAGGAGCAGTTTTCACATCAGCAGGCAGAGTACATTCAGAAGCGGGTTATGTCCAGCAAGGTGCTTGACTATTGGTTTGAAACGAACGACTCCAAAGAGCACGTCGGTTAATTGTCTGCATAGATCGAGATGAGCCTGCTCCGTCAGCGATGACCGGACCGGGCTCTTTTTTGTACGCCGCTTGGTTTATTGTAGCCTTCAAATAAGGTATAGTTGTAGCAAGAGATGACTGGAAAAAGGTAAGGGAGGCAGAGCAGCATGATTACGGATGAGCAGCTGGATCAATATCGCATTGATGGGACGTTCCTGCGGGTTGTTCGGGATGCAGACCGCGCCAATGATGTACGGGGCTATGTCGTAGCCTGGGATGACCAGACGGTCATGATTCGCAAGCGCAGCAGACGGGTCGTCAAGCTGGACCGCAGCTATCTATATGAGCCTTATGAGGAGCCAAGAACGCAGCTATGGCTTGAGGAGGAGGAATGATTGACGGCTTGAGCGAGCAGCTTATTGATCAGGGGTGGCAAAGCTACTTCTTGATTCGATCCGAGCGGCCGCTTCGCACCTTGAACTCCTCCATGTGGGGCGAGGGCTTTGGCATGCACCGGCTGCTCATGAATCGGCAGGTGGACAAGCGGTACATGTCGGACGACCCGCTGGCCGAAATGCATGCCTTTATGGCTGCGCACGAGATTTCACCGGATGAGACGGCTGCGCTCCTAACCTCGGCGTTTTTGCAGGATCGCGCTTTTGAGGAGCTCCGTTTGGAGGATGGCACCCGCGTATGCTGCTGGGTTACAGCGGGGCTGAGCAATAAAGCGCGGGCAGGGAAAACGCAGGAGATCGCCAAGCTGTATCCGGGGACCATCAACACGATTCTTGTGATCGACGGTCAGCTGACCGATGCGGCGTTCGTGAATGCTGTCATCACGGCGACGGAGGCCAAAACGGCCGCGCTGCAGGATTTGAACGTGACCTTGGCCGAGGGAGAGCCTCATGCCACAGGAACAACGACGGATGCGGTGCTAATGGCTGCGACCCAGCGCGGTACCGCGTTCCGCTATGCCGGGACAGCAACGCAGCTAGGCTATGCGATCGGACGTACGGTATACGTAGCGACGACGAGGTCAGCCGCCGCTTATTTTGCCCGCATGAACACGGATGAACTCCACAAAGTAGGGAAAGCTTAACGAATGAAGCCATTTTAGGCCGTCGAGGGAGAGATTCGAAGTGAAGTCCAAGCAAGCTGCTCAGGAGCAGGAGAATTATGTGATGCTGGAAAAAAATTATGTTCTACGGCTAAAGCGTTTGCCGGATGGGGTAGAGGGCGATGTGATTATGCTCGATGCCAAAAAGCCCGGTCAAGCCACGCATCTGTTTGACGCTCCGAAGCAATCGTCCGTAGATGAGCTCAGCGCTTGGGCCAGGCAGGCATTAGAGGCTTTTAGAGAGGGCTGAAGGCTGAGCAGGCAAGCTTAATCGCGCCAAAAGGCCGAGATCAGCATCAAGAGGCCGAACGTCGCCAGCAAGCTGACGAGCACGAAGACAAGCCCGCCGAGTAGGAGCAGCATGCCCGGGAATACGAAAGCGATAATGACCGCCAGTCCAATCACCCAGAAGAATGCTTTGACCGTAAGCTTGAGCAGCGTCCAAAGCAGCAGCGCCAAGAGCGCCCCCCCAATAATTTGCAGCAGAATCATGTGAGACACCTCCTCGTTGCCAACAGTATATGGTCAAGGCTACCAAAGGATGACTCCTTGCAAGGATCCGTCATAGCGCAGCTTGTATCCGCATACAATGGTTGTTACTCAGGTGCGTAAGAGAGGAGCTTGATGTCCGATGAAGGAAGGCTCTGCTTTGAAGGGGACGGTCTTTGGGGTATTGTTTACGCTTCCATTGTGGGCCCTGATCATTTGGCTCATTTACGGTTTGGTGAGATGAAAAAAGGTTTGACTTCATGCTTAAGAGATGATATATTATTTCTTGTCTCATTAAGAGACTTCAGATTTGCGTTCGTGGCGGAATTGGCAGACGCGCTAGATTCAGGTTCTAGTGGGGTAACAGCCGTGGAGGTTCGAGTCCTCTCGAGCGCATCGATCAAGACAGACAGGGGTTTCAACCGAATAGGTTGAGGCCCTTGTTTTTTTATGGCCTTCTCTTCTGGACAAAAGAAGGAAATTTTCGCATTTTGTCGAAACTAAATAGTATAACTACAAGATTACGGGAATGGTTGCTATGAACAATCTCATTCACATTTTAATCGTTGACGATGATCCGGACATTGCCCAGCTAATTGCGCACAGCTTAAAGTCGGAAGGTTATCAAATCACCGTCTGCCACAGTGGGAAAGAAGCGCTCGTGCTGATGCGGAATCATGCCGAGTATACGCTGCTCATCTTGGATATTGTGATGCCGGAGATCGACGGACTCGAGGTGTGCCGCCAAATTCGTGCGCAGTTCGAAGGTCCGATCGTGCTGCTGAGCGGGAAGGATCGCGAGCTGGATAAGGTGATTGGTCTGGAAATCGGAGCGGATGATTACGTCACGAAGCCGTTCATGATCGGCGAGCTGGTCTCGCGGATTAAAGCACATTTGCGCCGGGAGCAGCGCAGTGCACAGCGGCGAAGCAGCGCTAGCGGCATTTTGTCGTTCCAGCACCTGTTGATCAATAAAAACACGTTTGAAGTATATAAGAATGCGGAACGGGTACTGCTGACCACGAAGGAATTTCAAATTCTCGTCTATTTGGCTGAAAGCCGGGGGCGGGTGTTGTCCAGAGAACAGATTTATGACGCCATCTGGGGCAACTGGGAGTTTGGAGATTTGAATACAGTAACCGTCCACATCAAAAACCTGCGGGACAAGCTCGACCCAGGAAATAAATATATTAAGACCGTGTGGGGCGCCGGCTACAAATTTACCGGAGATAGTCCAACTTCATAACCTTTGCTTAGGAGATCCAATCGTTTGCGGCAGGCAGCGTGCGGGCTCTTTTTTTTGTTTTTTTATTGATTTTAGATTTCTTTATATTTGGCTTATTGTTTTCTAACATCTTCACGTTATACTGCTAGTATCTTCATATATAGGACTGGAGGACTAGCTTATGATGAAAAAAATGACGATCCGGACCAAACTGATTCTCGGGATTTCGACCATTGTGTTGCTGTTTGCGGCTTCTTTTCTTGTCAGTCTGTTTCTGCAAAAGCAGCGCACCGAATTAAGCAGTGAAATTGCCTTTCATCGCAATATTCTCAGCCATCTGCAATCGTTAAGCGAAACGGCGATCCGAGTCGACGATTATGGCTCTTACTACATGCTGGAAGGCGATGGCAAGCAAACGAAATATTTTGACAAGTATTCAGCAGCGCTGAAGAGCATGCTGGAGGAAGCGGAGGCTGTGAAGCAAATGCAGCTGGATCCGGAGCAAGTGAAGACGTTTGCAGATTTTGAAGCCGATTGGAGCAAGTATCAAAAGGGCAACGAGGACATTTTCAGGCAATACCGCAGCGGCGATATACAGAAGGCGCAGAAGGACTATGCGAATGTGCCTTTTGACAATACGATTCAAATTCTACGCAAGGTGACCGGACAGCTGCAAGCGGACATCGAGGCTTTGGAGAACAGCTCCGAGGCGAAGGAGAAGCTGGCGTCAACGCTGAACATGTGGATTATTGTCGCGGCTACTGTGATCGGGATTGGCTTTGCTCTGCTGCTCGCAAGGCGCATTACCGCACCGATCTTAGTTGTGAACCGGCAATTAAAAGAGATCGCCGAGGGGGAAGGGGATTTGACGCGGCGCATTACCGTCCGGTCGAATGACGAAATCGGGGATTTAGCGGATTCGTTCAATCAAATGATGGGCAAGCTGCAGCGGTTGATTCGCGAGGTCGCACAGCACGCCAAGCAAGTAGCGGAATCGTCGCTGACTTTAAGAGAAAGCTCTATGCAAACCAGCTCAGCATCGGAGCACATTGCAGAAACATGTCAAGAAGCGGCAACTGGAGCGGAGAAGCAGGCGGCTGGCGTATCCAGCGGGACGATCATGATGAATGAAATGGCCAAGGCGGTCCTGGAAATCGCGGGCAATGCCCAGAACGCCACCGTCAATGCGATGGATTCGTCCAAGCAGGCCAAATCCGGTAATGAGTCTATACAAACGGCGATTGGACGGATGAATTCCATTCAGAGCACTGTGGCCAGCTTGGATGTGTCGGTCCGTGGGCTGGGAATGCGCTCGCAGGAGATCGGGCAGATTGTCACGGTCATTACGGGGCTTGCTGCCCAGACGAATTTGCTTGCGCTTAATGCGACCATTGAAGCGGCGCGTGCCGGAGAAGCGGGGCGAGGGTTTGCGGTGGTGGCCTCGGAGGTACGTAAGCTAGCGGATCAATCCAATCAATCGGCCGAGCAGATCGCTGAGCTGATCCAATCGATTCAAGCGGATACCCAGCATGCGATCATCGCTATGAAGGCCGGGTCGGACGAAGTCGAAGCAGGTAGCCAGGAGATCCGTAAAGCCGGTGAAGCGTTCGGGCAGATCATGCTAGCGATCGATCAAGTGGCGGGAAGCATCGAGGAGGTTTCCGCTGCGACCGAACAGATGGCGGCCAGCACGGATGAAGTCGTGAATACGCTCAATCACATCACGATTCTTTCACAGGAAGCGGCATCGGGCACGCAAAATATTTCGGCGGCAACCGAGGAGCAGCTGGCTTCTATGGAAGAAATTACAGCTACATCCAGCACCTTGTTGAGCTTAGCGGAAGAGCTGCAGGATCTGGTATCAAAATTTAAAGTTTAGACAAGAATCGGCTGATATGGTTTTTAAGGAGGATATCAACTTTTTGCAGTAATGGGACAGACGAGGACAAGGTTAGGGGTAGGGCGAAATACATAAAGGGGGGATCGGGTAATGGTATCAGTTGGCAAAAAATTGGTTGTTGGATTCTCACTTATGATTTTGATCGTGGCTATTGTGGGCGGACTGGGTATTAACCGGATGATGGTCATGAATGACCGAACGAATCTGATTACGACAAGCTGGATGCCCGGCGTGGAATCGATTAATGAGCTGAATTATATCACGGAGCATATTTTAACTCTTTCCTTACGGCATTTGAACAGCAAAGACCGGGCGGAAGCCTCGGAGATCGAGAAACAGCGCAAAGACGCTGCCTCCAAAATCAAGACGGTGCTGGACGACTACGAGGCGACGATCTACTTGCCGGAGGACCGCAAAAATTTCGACGAGTTAAAGCGGAAATGGACTGTGTTTGTGAACGGGAATGACATGACCCTTCAAGCCAGCCAGCAAAATGAAACGGCCAAAGCCGCTCAGCTGTTTAATGACGATATTAAGCGATTTAACGATATGCAAATTAACCTGGATTTCCTGGTCAAGCTGAATCACGATGGGGCGATCCAATCCGGGCATGATGCGAATCGCGCATTTTCCTCTGGGCTGACCATCAGCATCGTATGCATCGTCGCAGGCATCTTGCTAGGTGTTGGGATCGCCTTAGGACTTACGCGAATGATTACCAAGCCGCTCGGACAAGTGAATGCCGCAGTGAAGGAGATCGCTCAAGGCAATCTGAGCATTCCTCCACTGGAGGTACGCTCGAAGGATGAGCTAGGTCAAGTGTCGGAGGCCGTCAACCAGATGATCGTCAGTCTCCGCGGCGTCATTGAGAAGGTGCTGTACTCCGCGCAAAATGTAGCGGCATCCTCGGAACAAATTTCCGCCAGCACGCAGGAAATCGCGGCCGGCAGTGAGGGCCAGTCCGAGAGCGCGAAGGACTTGAAGGAACTGTTCACGGAGCTCAACATCGTGATTAATTCGGTGGCGGCCAGCGCGAGCGATGCGGCGGAGCTGTCCGATGAGACGGTCCGGATCGCTAAAGAAGGCGCCCTCACGGTAGCTGGCTCGATCGAGGGCATGAATCTGGTGAATCAGCAGATGCTGCGGTTGGAGCAGGATTCGAACCAAATCGGCGAAATCATCATTATGATCGACGATATCGCGGAGCAGACGAATTTGCTGGCCTTGAACGCAGCGATTGAAGCGGCAAGAGCGGGCGAGCAGGGGCGCGGCTTCGCCGTCGTGGCCGACGAAGTGCGCAAGCTGGCGGAGCGCAGCACGGAGGCAACGAAGCAGATCACTTCGATTATAAAAGAGATGCAGACCAGCACACGGGAGAGTGTCCAGTCCGTGGCGGATAGTGTCGTGAAGACGCAGCAGACGGGAGAAACGTTCAGCCGCATTGCCGCCAAGATTGAACAATCGGCCAAGCGGATTACCGATATTGCGGCGGCGAGCGAGGAGCAGGCAGCTCAAACCTCGCAAGTGCTGAACTCGGTAGAAACGATCGCCGACGCAAGCCAAGAATCTGCGGCGGCCTCCGTACAAACCGCCAGCTCTTCGCAATCGCTTGCCGAGCTGGCTGAGATGATGAACCGTACGGTCTCGGTGTTCCGAGTATAAATGTAGTTGCCCGGCCTTTGCTGCCGGGTTTATTTTTTCTTTACATTTTCCGATAGGGGGTATATAATAACGAAGTCGCCAACATGCGGTCGTGGCGGAATTGGCAGACGCGCTAGATTCAGGTTCTAGTGGTGTAACAGCCGTGGAGGTTCGAGTCCTCTCGACCGCATTCTATATGTACAAGTCATCCCCTACGGTAGCGAAGGGGATTTTTTATATGCTCTGCAGGGCTGCTTTTTACATTGATTTCATCAAATTTGTGGGCTATGATGAGAAGCATACATATCAACAACATACTTCCTGGGGAGAGTGCACAAGAGATGGACAAGCCTCACATTCGGATCGCGGTCAAAGAAGATCTTCCTTCCATTGTGGATATTTATAATGAAGCGGTGCTCAATTCCGTTGCAACGTTCGATACGGTACCACGTACGCTGGAGCAGCAGGAGCAGTGGTTCGAGCAGCATGGCGAAGCTTATCCGGTGATCGTGGCCGAGCAGGACGGGAATGTGATCGGCTGGGCGTCGGTGAACCGCTATTCGGATCGACTGGCGTATGCACAAACGGCGGAGCTTTCGCTATATATCAAGGACGGCCATCGCGGCAAAGGACTAGGCAAGAGGATGCTGGAGCGGATGCTGGCTGAAGGGAAGGCGGCGGGGCTGCATACCGTGCTGTCGAGAATTACGGAAGGCAACGACAACAGCATTCATTTGCACCGCTTGTTCGGATTCGATACGGTAGGGACGATGCGTCAGGTTGGAACGAAATTCGGACGGCTGCTGGATGTTGTTCTGATGCAAAAAATATTGTAAGCGCGTTGAAGAAGGTCTCACTTTGAGGAGGGAGTTCCCTAATGGGGCCTGCCTTGACTCGTTTTTCCGTGGCCGATATAATGGAAGGTATGTAATGACTGGCATTTCAAGCTTTAGCTGACATCAGGGGCACCCCGTCCGGGGTGCTTTATTGCATGTGGCAGGCTGGGCTGGGGACTTGGGAGCAGTCGAAGGACGAAAGGGGTTCAAAGGGTAATGAATTATAAATTATGGCTGGCCGAGCAGCTGGCAACGCAGCTAGAAGGCGTAGAAATGGACGCAATCGCGGAGCTGATCGAATATCCGCCGAATCCGCAGATGGGCGACTTGTCGCTGCCGTGCTTCAAATTGAGCAAGCAGCTGCGCAAAGCGCCGCAAGCGATCGCAGAAGAGCTCAAGTCCAAATTTCAAGGGCATTCCGCGATTGAGCGGGTGGACGCGGTATCGGGGTATTTTAACGTCTATTTAAATCCGGCGCAATTCGCTTCAGATATTGTCACCGAAGTGCTCACGAAGGGCGACCGCTACGGCTCGCAAACGATCGGCCAAGGCCGCAGCGTAGTCATCGACTTCTCGTCGCCGAATATCGCGAAGACGTTCCACATCGGACATTTGCGTTCGACGGTGATCGGGAATGCGTTGTACAAAATTTTTGAATTCTTGGGCTACAAAAGCGTCGGAGTCAACCATCTGGGTGACTGGGGAACGCAATTCGGCAAGCTGATCGTAGCGTACAAGCTGTGGGGCAATAAAGACGCCATCGAAGCGGAAGGCATTGATGAGCTGCAGCGCATTTACGTAAAGTTCCACGACGAGTCGGATGTGAAGCCGGAGCTCGAGGATGAAGCGCGTGCTTGGTTCGTGAAGCTGGAGCAGGGCGACGCCGAGGCGCATGAGCTGTGGCGCTGGTTCGTGGACATCAGCTTGAAGGAATTCCACAAGATGTACGATTTGCTGAATGTGAAGTTTGACTCCTATGCTGGGGAAAGCTTCTATAATGATAAAATGGCCGCGGTGCTGGACGAGCTGAAGGCGAAGCAGATGCTGGAGGAAGACCAAGGCGCTCTGCTTGTACGCCTCGACGACTACAACATGCCTCCGGCCCTGATGGTGAAAAAAGATGGCGGCACGCTGTACCACACCCGTGACGTTACAGCGGCGATTTACCGGAAGAACACCTATGATTTTGAAAAAGCGGTGTACGTGACCGATGCGGGGCAAAGCTTGCACTTTAATCAATGGTTCAAGGTCATCGAGCTGATGGGCTACGACTGGGCGAAGCAGCTCCAGCATGTACCGTTTGGTAAAGTGTCCTTGGAAGGCGCCAAGCTGTCTACTCGTAAGGGCAACGTCATCCATCTGGAAGAGCTGCTGGGCAAAGCGATCGAGAAGACGCGCGAAATTATCGAAGAGAAAAATCCGAACATGGAGAACAAGGATGAAGTGGCTCGTCAAGTTGGCGTTGGCGCGATCATTTTCAATGATCTGAGCAATAACCGGATCAAGGATATCGTGTTCTCGTGGGAGGAAGCGCTCAACTTTGAGGGTGAAACCGGACCGTACGTGCAGTACACCCATGCGAGAGCGTGCAGCGTGCTGCGTAAAGCCGGTGTCGATCACGCGGCGTTGGATGCGGCGGCTGTGAAGGCGGAGCATTTGACCAATCCGGAAGCGCAAGGCGTCGTCCGCGAGCTGTACCTGTTCAAGGAGCGGGTGGAGCAGGCGATGCACAAGCTGGAGCCGTCCATCGTCAGCCGTTACTTGGTGGATTTGGCGCAGAGCTTCAACCGCTTTTATCATGAGTGCCCGATCTTGGTGGACGATGAAGCGGTTCGCGGGGCGCGTCTGGCGCTCGTACGGAGCGTGACCATCACGCTGAAGAACGGTCTGGCTCTGATCGGACTGGATGCACCGGAGAAAATTTAATCGTAAGTCGAATCACCTGCTGCTGCTTGATGGACGTATGTTCCTAAAGCGGTGGCGGGTGATTTTTTTGTGGCGGCAGGGTTTGAGGTTTGGATGCCTTGGCTATACTGTAGACTGGAGGTTGATCACTTCATATGGCCAAGAGCGACGAATTGGTAAAATTTTTAACCCAGCAGGTCGTGAAGTATATCGAGACGCCAAAAGATGTACGAAAGCAAGTCAGGGCCGGCCGGAGAGAAGTCCGGGAGCGGTGGAGCACCCGTTGGTTCGGGATGCTGCCGCTGGCGCTGCGCATGTGGTATGACCGAGTGTTGCGGAGAAAAGCGAAATAAATAAAAAAAGGAAAAGCTTCTTGTTCCAAGGCGATGGCGGATAGACGCATGTGCCTTCGGCGATGGGAAGCTTTTCTATATACGCTGTTCCAGCCTGATTGCAACTCAGGCTGGAACAGCGCTGGGAAGAGAGGAGAAAAACCGTAGGTTAAGGGTAAAATCCGCCCAGTGCTGCCAAGGGCTCGTAAGGGAGGTAGCGGTCGTCGTCCTGAAGCACTTGAACGAATAGATCGCCTCCGGACCAGGCCTGATAGCCGGTGACGGTGAGCGGTAATGTGACGCTGCCTTGAAATAGCTCCGCCGAGTAAATCGGCTGGCTGGTGGTGGAGTCGTTAATCCACTGCTTAAGCTTTGCCTGCGTCATGTTCGCCTCGGGCTTGCCTTGGACCCAGGGCAGGCGCTGAGAAGCAGCGGCAGCTGTTGTTTGTCCGGTTGCTGCTATTGTATGCGACGAATCGGTATTGGTGAACGGTTTCATATCTTCGGTTGCCGGAAGGTCCGGAAAATGGCTGCTGTCCTTGAACGGAAGCTCTTCTCCGGTTTTGGCGTCCAAGTACCATTCCCTGTCCGCGCCGTCGACGGTGATTTTCCACACCGCTTGAAGGGGATCGTAATAGAGCCGCTGGGCTTGATAAGAATAATCCATGAGTTCCAGCTGCACCAAGCTGCGGTACAGCGTTTGCAAGCTGTATAACGGAAATTCGCCCTTGCCGTATTCGGAAAGGCGATACGTATCTGGTCCTGCGGCATGCAGCACCATGTAGCCTGCTTCTTTTCCGCCGACCGTTATCAGGATAACCCAGCCATGTGTGCCAGGACCGAGCGCGTAGCTGCTCCACGTCCCCTGCTTCCAGCCTTCAAAGCCCTTCTGAGCAGACAGCTCGCGGAAAAACTTGTCCACTGCTGCTTGAAGCGACGGGGACACGATCTCTTTGGTTGGCGTGACGGGAGGGGGCGAATCTTGCGCCGGCTGATTGGCGGTTCGTAAGACGCTTGCTACTTGATCTCCTGTCGGCTGCACGGCGGCCGTAGACAGCGGTGCGGCAAAGCATAGACTCGTACACAGCAGCAGTGTGACCGCGACGATCGTCAGCTTGTTCATTCATTCACCTGCTTCCTATATGCGCGTGCCGGGTGGAATATGCCTTCATTTTATAAGATTTCCTTTAAGAAGTTTGTTAGAACCTGTAGTCTGCCTTGAAAAAGTTTTCCCGTAAAACCGGAGCGGTTCGCGGTCTTTCGTCAGGTCATTGGCCCGTTCGCCTGTGGAAAATGAAACAAACCGCAGTTGATGACGGATATTTGAACGCGGGGGCGGTATTGCCACTCCACTTCCTGCTTTCGTCCCTCGTATTGCGCTTCGATCTCAGGTCTGGTTTCCGGATCGGCGGATTGGAGCAGCGCTTCGTAGTAATCCCGCACGCGCAGAAGCTCATCCTCAAGCCGCAGCTGCGCCTCCTGCGCCCAGCGATGATCGTAGGCCCCCAGCTTTTGCTCCACATACTCCTCCAGGAACAGCACCGCACGGGGGAGGGCAATCCGGTCCGGTGTGACGTACACATGGACCGGCAGCCGCGGCGTCATCCGCTTGGGCAGCACGCTCTCGTGGAACCGCTCGCGGATTTCGCCGGTTTGCAGATGAATGCCGAGCGAATGAATTTCGCTGCGCTTCATGTCGCAGATCAGCTCCACCTTGTAATTGACGCCCAGCCAGGTTTCATACGGGATCGTCTGGGTCTGGTACCGCGGCAGCTCCTGCGCATGCTGCTCGAACAAGCGCACGAAGCGGCCCTTGGCCCGCACGGCGCTGAAGATCTGCTCGAGCCGCCGGCTGCCGAAGGTGACCTCATCCCGCGGCACGCGCGCGGTAAAGGCGGTCGGCACGAAGCCAAAGTAGCGGCCGAGGATGCTGTCGCTCTGCGGCTGCGGCTGCTCCGGGCTGCCGGAAGCAGAAGCAGGGGGAGCCGCTGCATCTGCGCTAGCAGCGCCTTGCGGCGGAGCGGGTACGGCTCCTGCACCGGGCGGTGCGGCGGTGCTCACGCCCGGCTGCGGACCTCCCGGCTGTCCGTGCGGCTGCAGCTCCCGGTACTGCTCCGGGTCGAAAATGAACGTGCACGTCATCGTCTCAGGCGGCGCGCCGGTCCGCTCAACGAAGCTCCAGTAGTACGGCCGGTAGTTCAGATCTTTATCCG
Source organism: Paenibacillus cremeus (assembly GCF_007786445.1). Taxonomy (GTDB): domain Bacteria; phylum Bacillota; class Bacilli; order Paenibacillales; family NBRC-103111; genus Paenibacillus_G; species Paenibacillus_G cremeus. Next base: position 84,129 of record NZ_VNJI01000025.1, read on the forward strand.
CCGAAACGGACAGCTTCACGGTGAGATAGGAAGGATGCTTCTCCAGAATGTCGCAGCGCTCGGCTTCCAAATATTGCAGCACATAGCGGTGGATTTCCTCGGTGTTCATCATGGCTTAAGTCTGCGCCTCCTCACTGAGATAGTCCGCATCGTGGATGGTTTGTCCTACGGCGTTCAGCACCGTTTGCAGCCGGCCGTTTTCCTGTGCCTCTTGCTCGACCTCGGACTTGACCATCGTGAAGGAGCGCCCCAAATCCTCAAGCTGATCGCGGATCTCATCCTGGCTGCGAGAAGCCAAGATCAGCTTCGCCAGATGTGACTCGAGCGACGTTTTTTTCTCGAAACGCTCCAGGATCGTATCCAGCTCCCCGATGACGAGCTCGAACATATTGATTTTTTCATGCAGCAGCGACAAAATGTACTCCTCAATCGTCCCTTGGGTAGACAAATTATAAATTTTTACGTCCTCTTGCTGTCCCAGCCGATGAACGCGCCCGATCCGCTGCTCCACCCGCATTGGATTCCAAGGTAAGTCGAAGTTGATCATGTGGTGGCAAAATTGCAGATTGATCCCCTCGCCGCCGGCCTCTGTCGCCACAAGCACCTGCGCCCGGTTGCGGAACAGGTCCATCATCCAGTCTTTTTTTCCGCGGTTCATGCCGCCCCGGTAGGGCACTGCCGTAATTTTATGCTCCTTCAAATAATTAAGCAGGTATTCTTGGGATGCCCGGTACTCGGTGAAAATGATCACCTTATCGTCGATCTCGCGCACGAGCTCCATTGTTTTCTCTGCTTTGGTATTCGCTTTGATGCCGCGAATCAGCTCCACCAGCTCCCAAATTTTTGGGCGAAGGGGGGAGTCCTCGGCGGTTTTTTTGAACAAATTCACCAGGGTGATAAACACGGCATCCCGGCTGGAGCATACCTCGCGCTGCAGCGTTACGAGCGACAGAATGCTTCCGATATCGCCCCCGGCTTCCTCGTAGCGGCCTTTGACAAAGTCGGTCACGCCGTCGTACAACGCCTGCTCATCGCTGGAGAGCGTAAGCGGGATGTTGCGGACGATCCGCTTCGTGAAGCTAACGTTGCCGTCGCTGCGCCGGTTGCGGATCATGACCTTGGACAGCTCCTGCTGCAGCTGCTCCTCGTTTTTCGGGATGCGCTTGTCAACCACAAAGTTGGCCTGGAAGCTGCCTTGCCCGCCCAGATGGCCCGGCTTGAGCAGTGTGATCAGGTTGTACAGCTCTTTGAGATCGTTCTGCACTGGCGTGGCGGTTAGCAGCAGGCAATATTTTTTGCGCAGCTCGTTAATGAACTGGTAGTTGGTCGTTTTCTTGTTCTTCAGCTTATGCGCTTCGTCGATGATCAGCATGTCGTATTCCAGGCCAAGCACGATTTCACGATGGGGATCACGCTTCGCCGTATCCATGGAGGCGACGACGATGTCATTTTGCACCCACATGTATTCTTTTTTCTGCGCCACGGCGGAGATGCCGAATTTCTGGTTCAGCTCGCGTACCCACTGCAGCACCAGCGAAGCGGGTACGAGAATGAGCACCTTTTTCACGAGGCCTCGAATAATGTATTCTTTAAGGATGAGCCCCGCTTCGATTGTCTTCCCAAGTCCGACCTCGTCGGCCAGAATGGCTCGGCCCCGCATCTCGGTCAGCACCTTCTTGGCGGTGTCCAGCTGATGCTGCATCGGTACAAGACCCTGCAGGTGAGTCAGGCATAACAGCTCGTCGAAGCTGCGGATCAGTCCCGTCTGTTCGGCCTCGTAGGCGAGACGGTACATCGACCAGTCGTCCCAAGGGCCATTGCGCTGCGTTTTGGCGTGCAGGTCCTCGAACCATTCCCGTTCAAAATGGGCCTGAACATGCTCATTCAGCGACCGCACGTGTTCTTTTTGCTCGTTTAGTTGCATGGTGTCACGCGCCCCTCTTCATGTTGCAGCGGGTCCGACGTCCTCTCCGCCACAACTTTTACTAGGCAACTCATAGAGTTAAAATTTAGTATGCTCAAATGACGGGCTTTCAAACCAATGGTTGATGCATTATGATGTAAGGAAGCGTCTATTCGTGAAAAGTGTTATGATCAGCCAGATTCAGAAAGGTAGATGGACGATGAGGTTAATCTCAGGCTTCATGAAAGCTGGGATGGCTTTGCTTCTGCTGCTGGGGCTTGGTGCGGGGTGCTCCTGGACCCACAAGGCGACACCGGTCGATCCGGAAGCGACGCAATCGATCGATGTGACCGGGGATCTGCTCGTGGCCAGCGATTATCAGGTGTTCAGCATCGGCAGCAAGTCGAAGCATGCGAAGGAAGTGCTGCAAACGGTACAGCCCATCAGCTCAATCAGCTACACCACCGACCATGCAGTGATTACGGTGTTCAATCCGAGCGATCCGAAGGCGTTTCGCGGCTTTTATTTGCGGGACAGGAACGGGGACAGCTACGTGCAATATGCCACGCCTCAGATGGCGCCCAAGTTCAGCTATGTGCAGGGCGATCTGATGTTTTTGGCGTCCGCGGAGAAGACGATGCAGAAGGATGGGGAATACTCGAAGGCCGGCATTTATCAGCTGAAGGAGCATAAGTGGGTGAAGGAGTGGCAGGTGCCCGGCGGCATTGAGGACGTGATCGGAAGCGGGAAGGATGTTTATTTCGTCACTTCTAATAATACGTCAACCAGCTCCAATATTTATAAAGTTGATCTGCTGACGGGCGAATGGGGCCCCATGATTCAGGCGGCGCGGCGTTACCCGCTCGACCAAACGGCGCTCGACACGAACGGTGACCTGTATCTGATGATTTCCCAGCGCAATAAAAGCGAGTGGTCCAACAAAATATACCGGTGGAATCCCCAGCAGGTGCCTTACGAGCTGGCGAATAATTTCGTGAGCAATACGCGGCCGTTTTCCTATACGATGAAGGCGCTGCAAGGCAAGCTGCTCATCGCCCGTTACGACCGGAGCGGCAATAATCCGGATCTGGATAAGCCGCTGTCGCTGTTGGATCTGAAGAGCCGCAAGCAGGTGCATCTGGCTTGGGAGCATCAGCCGGTGGCGCTGGACCGGACGGCAGACGAGTTTGTGGCGCTGGGCGAAGACGGGGCGCTGGCGTTTCTGACGCCGAATGCGACGGAGAAGCCGGAGCGCGAGCTGATCATTCCGGAGCTGGCGTCCGGGCGCTGGATTAGCGTGAAAAAATAAAGGCGGTGTTATTAGCAGCATGAAACAACAGTGGAGATTTATCCATTCGGGGTATTGTTCCCCGGAGGTGAATATGGCAGTGGATGAAGCGATCTTGACGGCGCATAGTGAGGGCAAGGTGCCTCCGACGGTGCGCTTCTATGGCTGGGATCCGGCGACGCTGTCGATCGGCTATTTTCAGAAGGCGCTGGAGGAAGTGGACTTCGACGCGCTGAAGCGGGAGGGCATCGGCTTTGTCCGCCGGGCGACCGGAGGGAGAGCTGTGCTGCACGACCAGGAGCTGACCTACAGCATGATCGTCTCTGAGAGCTATCCGGGCATCCCGCGGAGTGTAACGGAGGCGTACCGCGTGCTTAGCGAAGGGCTGCTGCTGGGCTTCCGCAAGCTGGGGCTGGCGGCCGATATGGTGCAGCTCGAGAGCGAAGAGGAAAAAACGAAGTACGCGTCCGTTGGCTCGGCAGCCTGCTTTGACTCGCCGTCCTGGTACGAGCTGGTGGTAGAAGGACGCAAGGTCGCGGGCAGCGCGCAAACGCGGCAAAAGGGCGTTGTGCTGCAGCACGGCTCGATTCTGCTCGATTTGGACGCGGATCAGCTGTTCCGGCTGCTGAAGTTTTCGAGCGAGCGGATTATGGAGCGGATGAAGCAGTCGTTTTTGAAAAAGGCGGTGGCGATCAACGACATTCTACGCAGCTTGGAGCAGCCGGTCGTCGGGTTGAGTGAGGTGGAAGCGTCGTTTCGCGCAGGGATTGCGGAGGGCCTCGGAATTGAGCTGGTGCAGGGAGAGCTGACGTCTTATGAAGTGGAGCTGGCGAAGCAGCTGGCAGCGGAAAAGTACGGCAGCGAGGAATGGAACCTTCGGAGATGAGCGGCGGCTCTCTCCGAAGGTTTTTTTCTGTTTTGTCTATTTTGATGGAATCGTTGCTTCAAAAGCGGTTTGAAGTTGGCGGGTGAGCGGGCCTGGCTTGCCGCTGCCGATGGCCTTACCGTCAATTTGGATAACCGGAGTCACTTCGGCGGTCGTGCTTGTAATGAACACTTCATCTGCGTTCAGCAGCTCATCGACCGTGAAGGCCGCTTCTTCCAGCTGGATGCCCTCTTGCTTGGCCAGCCGCAGCACAACTAAACGCGTAATGCCATGCAAAATCAGGTTATTTGCCGGATGCGTCTTGATGACGTTGTTTTTGACGATCATGACGTTCGAGGAGCTGCTCTCCGTCACGGTCCCGCTGCGATGAAAAATGACGTCTCCGGCGCCCTGGTCCATTGCGTGCTGCTTCGCCATCACGTTCGGGAGCAGGTTAAGCGTCTTAAGGTCGCAGCGCAGCCAGCGGATGTCGTCAGTCGTCACCGCGGTTATGCCTTCCTCTAGCGTGGCGACAGGGCGTTGGTATGACGTCGTGTAGGCCATCAGGATCGGCTCGGCCGAGGCCGGGAATGGATGCGAACGCGGCGCCGCGCCTCTCGTGATTTGCATATATACGCTGCCTTCGTGGAGCTCGTTCACTTGAATAAGCTTCTCGAGCTGGGCAGACAGCTCGTCCTCGGTAAACGGGAGCGGGATGCGAAGAGCTTCGGCCGTCCTTGTCAGCCGGGCAAAGTGTGGCCCTGCCTCGTACAGCTTGCCGTTATAGACGCGGATGACCTCATAAAGACCATCACCGAAGTAGTAGCCCCTGTCCTCCGGAGAGATGTGCAGTGCTTCTTTGGCAACGAACTCGTTTTGATATAAGTAAATTTGCGTCATGGATATGTATAGCCTCCTTCAAAAATGATCAAGATAAGTACGAACAAACGTTTGTGTTTTGCTTCTGGTTATGCTATGCTGTTATTAGACTATCAATGGATGTATCGAATGTCAAAGCATCTGAAGGACCGGGAACGGGGTTTGTATTTCAATGGGTCTTTTGGCGTATGTTCTATAGTTCTTTAGTTGTGTTATTGAACGAATTTTGTCGAATAAAAGTCAAGCCGCACAAAGTGAAAAAGAGAGATTAATAGAGCAAATCGTAGCTATTGGCACCCAAGCTTGATTTAATTGCCGAAATTCGCAATCAATCCGATAGATACACAATATATTGTATTGTATAATGAATTTCGCATACCAGATATTGTGATTATTATCCCCATGGAGAAACCCTCTGAAGACGTGAGAATCGGCTTGTCACCGCAGCGTTTAAGGCAATTGCCTACTAAATATACCGCTTACATCTTCGGCTTGCGAATGCCTGAGACACGCTGTGGAGCATAGAAATTTGTCGATGATCACGGGAGGCTCTGTCTTCATTTTTTTAACTCTATTTTCGGGAGGTTGTTGTTTTGAAGACCATGCAGCAGACCAAATTGGAAGGCTTAAGCGAAAAAATATTTCTTGACCGTTACGCGATGAAGAACGCAGACACGAGCCACACGAAAGTGGGCGATACGGTGTTAGTGCTTACGAAAGACGATCCGAAATTCCCTGCTAAGGAAGTTGGCGAAGTCGTCGAGCGTGAAGGAAAACAAGTCAAAATCTTGCTGAGAAGCGGTGAGATGTTCGAGTCCACTGTGGAGAAGCTGACATTGACGGTGGAGAAAACTCCAGAGCAAATGTGGGATCGCTTGGCTACTGCAATGGCTTCTGTCGAGGCAACGCCAGAGAAGAAGAAAGAGTGGACGGACAATTTCCGCTACGTCTTGAATGATTGGAAGCTGGTGCCGGGCGGACGGATCGCAGCCGGGGCGGATGCGAGCGATGAACTGACACTATTTAACTGCTACGTCATTCCATCGCCTCACGATAGCCGCGGCGGCATTATGGCGACGTTGTCGGAAATGACCGAGATTATGGCTCGCGGCGGCGGTGTAGGGATTAATTTGTCCTCGCTGCGTCCTCGCCGTTCGGTGGTTAAAGGTGTGAACGGCTCCTCCAGCGGTGCTGTATCTTGGGGCGGCTTGTTCAGCTACACAACCGGACTCATCGAGCAGGGCGGCAGCCGGCGCGGAGCACTGATGCTGATGATCAACGACTGGCATCCGGATGTCGTGGATTTCATCACGGTTAAGCAGACGATGGGCCAGATTACGAATGCGAATCTCTCTGTTTGCGTCAGCAACGCGTTTATGAAGGCTGTTAAAGAAGACCTCGACTGGGAGCTTGTCTATCCGGATACGACCGATCCTGAGTACAACGACATTTGGGACGGCGATCTAGAGAAGTGGAGAAAGACCGGCAAGGAAATTAAACATTACCGTACCGTTAAAGCACGGGATGTATGGCATACAATCATTGAATCGGCATGGAAATCCGCTGAGCCGGGCGTTGTATTCATGGAATACTATAACCAAATGTCCAACAGCTGGTATTTCAACCCGATTATTTGCACGAATCCATGCGGAGAGCAGGGCTTGCCGGCCTGGGGCGTATGTAACCTGTCCGCTATCAACCTGTCCAAGTTCTACGACGAAGAGCAGCACGATGTGGCATGGGATGAACTTGCGAAGGTCGTTCGTTTCTCGACGCGCTTCCTTGATAACGTCATCGATAAGACACCGTATCACTTTGAAGAGAACCGCATTAACCAACAGGGCGAACGCCGCGTAGGTCTGGGCTCCATGGGTCTTGCCGAGCTGATGATCAAGCTGGAGATCCGCTACGGCAGCCTGGAATCGCTGGAGTTCCTCGACAAGCTGTACGGCTTCATGGCAAAGGAAGCTTATCTGGCCTCCGCTGAGATCGCGGAAGAGAAGGGCTCCTTCAAGCAGTTTGATACCGATAAGTTCATGCAAAGCGGCTTCATGAAGAACATGGTGAACGTGTATCCGGAAGTTGGCGCAGCGGTGAAGAAGAAGGGCATGCGCAACGTTACGGTCATTACCCAAGCGCCTACAGGCAGCACAGGAACGATGGTAGGCACGTCCACAGGGATCGAGCCGTACTTCGCATTTGAATACTACCGTCAAAGCCGTCTCGGCTTCGACAAACAATATGTGCCGATCGCGCAGGAGTGGAAGGATCAGCATCCAAATGCAGATCTGCCGGGTCACTTCGTCACCGCGATGGATTTGTCCGCTGAGGATCATATCCGCGCTCAAGCGGCGATCCAGCGATGGGTGGACAGCTCCATCTCGAAGACGGCGAACTGTCCATCCGATTTCACGGTGGAAGAGACGAAGAACTTGTATGAGTTGGCCTTTGATCTGGGCTGTAAAGGCGTTACGATTTACCGTGATGGCAGCCGGGACGTGCAAGTGCTCAGCACGGAGAAGAAGGAAGACAAGACAGCCGAAGCGGCGGCTCCACAAGTTGCTCCTGCAGCTGAGGCTGCGAGTGCGAAGGATGAAACATCGCTGACTAGCCTGTCTCAATCGCTAGCCGTCAAGGTAGATTCCAAGACGGAGCAGACGTTCAACAAGCAGTACAAGCGCCGTCCGCAAATTCTTCGCGGAGCGACGTACAAGTTCAACACCCCATTCGGAATGGCTTACATTACGATCAACGATATGAACGGCAGCCCAAGCGAAATCTTCCTGAACGTAGGGAAAGCCGGCTCCGACGTCTTCGCGATGTCCGAAGCGCTCGGCCGCGTCTGCTCCTTGTTCTTGCGCTACGGCGATCATGGTGATAAAGTGCAGCTGCTCACCAAGCATCTCAAAGGCATCGGCGGCTCCGGCGCCATCGGCTTTGGTCCGAACCGCGTGGAATCGATCGCGGACGCGGTAGCTAAAGCACTCGAGATGCACGGCGAAGCCGAAGACACCGCGGACGATTACGTCACAGCGACGCAAGAGATCGTGATGGAAACGACCGCGCAATACGCGGTCACGAAGAACGCAGCGACGTCTCTGGACCTATGTCCGTCCTGCGGATCCGCTTCCTTGATCAACAGTGAAGGCTGCAAAAATTGCAGCAATTGCGGCTATAGTAGATGCAGTTAAGTAAAGAGGCCTTCGGGCCTCTTTTGTTGTTGTGTGAAATTCCAGAATTAATTAGAATTGTTGCAGAATTCGATGGACAGTTTGTGAGAACTGTAATTAAAAATGTCGTCGATTTGGAACATAAATGACACTAGCCTATTCCTTAATGGAATTGGCTTTTTTTACTTATTTAAAATCAACGACCTTCACCCCAAGCACAGAGTTCTTCCCTAGCTTGCAATATTAACGATGTAGTGATAGGGTCAGTTTTGCTTTTTTTTGCTTCGAGATTATGTTCTGCAGAGACCAAGAACTTCAAATCATTGCGACGAGCAGTGAAGTTGAGGCTATTGTGGAGGTAATGTAGAAAGCACGCCGTCTTGGCAATAAAATTGTAGGCAGTCTAGTCAGAACCCTCCTATTCTCATACCTGCATAAAAATTTTCCAAAATGGACATTATAAACCAAAAACATCCATAGGGAGACGTTCTCATTTGATTACTTTGATGTTTATTTTTGTATTCTCCAGTCTGGCTACAGTTTTGGCACTTTTCGATGCAAGCATTTATCAGAGATCTCTTCTTCAATCTTATTTGAACTTGGCAAGTATTCACACCAGCTTCGGGAGGCCAATCCTGCTCCTGCAATTAGCTCTTGCATTAGTCGTAAGTTTATTTATGGATCTCAAAAAACTTCGGTCGGTAAACCGCAATGAATCCAAGCAGTGAGCAGATTTCTCTATCCCAGTTATTTTTGCTAATGGTTGCATTCGAAACAGGCAGTGCCATCATTTTCGGCATCGGCAGCAGTGCTAAGCAAGACGCATGGCTTTCAATCTTACTGTCGGCTGCTGTGGGAGTCGCTCTCTTGCTGATTTATTTCTGGTTCATGCTTCGGCTGCCACAACAGAATTTCTATCAAGTCATGGAATACGCTTTGGGGAAACCAATAGGGGCCGTATTTATTTACCTTTATGCTATGTATTTTTTTTACATTTGCATCCGAATAGATCGTGATTTAATCGAGATCATGAAAACCACACTCTTGACCAAGACGCCCGTTGAGATCATGCATCTTTTCTTTTATATCCTTTGTATGTACCTTACAAGCTCGGGGCTTCAAATCATTGGCCGTATCGGAGAGTTATTTGCTCCGATTTTAATGGGATTTTTATTTTTGATTGGCGTGCTTTTAATTGCCGATGGGGACGTCTCGTTTAATAGACTGTTGCCTGTTATGGGAGAAGGTATTGAACCGATTTTAAAAGCTGCGTTCCCGAGCGTGATAACGTTTCCGTTCGGTGAATTGATCGCATTCACCATGTTCATACCATTCACCTCGCAGTTCTCGAAAGCCCGACGCGTAGGTGTGTATGGTATTCTTGCTAGTTCCTTAGTACTGATTTTCTCCTGCATCATCCAAATCGGGACTATCGGCATAGATGCAAGATCAAGAGCAACCTACCCACTTCTTAGCGCTGCACGCATTTTGACCATTGGAAATTTCATTGAGCGAATCGATGCGCTAGCGACATTCATTATGATGCTGGGTATCGTAATCAAAGTGTCTGTTTTCTTTTATAGCGGACTAAAGGGATTGGAGCATTTGACTAAAGTACGTTACACAACGTTTGTTATTCCGATGGGGTTGCTATTCTCCGTCTTGTCTGTGGTTGTTTCCCATAATTCTGCTGAACACGTCTATGAAGGCATTAAACTCGTTCCCTATGTCCTGCATATTCCTTTCCAAATCGCTATTCCATGCGTATTATGCGGAATCGTCACGTGGAGAACTCGAAAACGAACAGCTTCAGGCAATAAATAGTAAGGTGGGGCCTTTCGATGGTTTTCTTACATACAAATCAAACAACGACTAGAAATACGCTGCTTCCCGAAGGAATGAATAATGCTCCCATATCGGCCGTATTGGAAACTAATTTGGATCATCTCAAAGCGGCGTTCGGCAATACCCTTGACATTCGGTTCGACCGGATGCTTGTGGACGGGCAAAGCGCCTTATTATGCTTTCTCGATAGTATGACGAACGCGCAGGAAATCGACACCATCCGCCAGCCATTGCTGACTCCTGCCCATACATCTCAAGATTTCAATGACTTGGAGCATTTCCGGATGCAGCTGTTTCCGGGTTTTTCTCACCTTATCGTAACAGAACTTGAGAAAGCATTATCATGTCTATTGGAAGGATATGCATTATTATTCTTCAATCAAATTGATCAGGCACTTGCGCTTTCGATTGTAAATCTCAAGTCCCGCAGCATCGAAGAGCCTACCACGCAAACCATCATCCGTGGTCCAAAAGATTCGTTCACGGAAGATTTGCACACCAATGTTTCCCTTGTCCGGCGCCGGATCAAGCATACCGCGCTTCGATTCGAATCCCTACAGCTAGGCAAAGATACGAAAACCTCGGTTGTCATGGCTTACATGCAAAATATTGCAAACGAGAACATCGTGGCGGAAATGCGCCACCGTCTGCAGCGGCTGGAAATTAGCGCATTGATGGATTCGTCTGTTCTCGAAGAATCACTAAGCGACAATATGTATTCGCCTTTCCCTATGTTTCTTAACACAGAAAGACCGGATACTGCAGCCGGCGGCCTGATTCAAGGTAAGATAGCGGTCATCGTGGACGGAAGCCCGTTTGCGATTATTGCTCCAGCCGTGTTCAACGATTTCTTCCGAAGCCAGGAAGATTATTATCAATCATACCTCATGTCAATGTTCATCCGTTTGATACGATTCGTTTCACTTTTTATTGCAATGCTATTGCCTGCGTTTTATCTGGCAATCACGACCTATCATCAAGAGCTGATACCGTCCTTGTTGTTAATCATGATCGTTTCACAACGGGAAGTTGTTCCCTTTCCTACCGTCGTCGAAGTGTTACTTATGGAATTCACCTTCGAAATTATCAGGGAAGCTGGAATCCGTATGCCGAGAGCGGTCGGCAATGCGGTGTCCATTGTCGGTACTTTGGTCATCGGACAGGCTGCAGTCGAAGCTGGCATCGTTTCGAGTGTTATGGTCATTATTGTTTCGCTTACAGGAATTGCCAGTTTCGTCGTCCCAATATACTCCATGGCACTTACTCTTCGGTTGCTTCGTTTCATGTTGATCCTATTGAGTGCTGTAATGGGTTTATACGGTATCGGGTTTGGATTAATTCTCATCATGATTCATTTAGTAAAGTTGAACTCACTGGGAATTCCTTATTTGTCACCAATAGCGCCTTCCTCTGTTCGGGATATTATTGGGGTATGGATTCGTCTGCCTTCTCCAAAAATGTTTCAAAGAAGCCTCTTCCTACAAACAAAATCGCCGCTCTACAAAAGAAACAGAAACAAAAGAGATTGAGGGGACTTCAGCAATGAATGCGATCAAACGATCCCTGCTACCAATAGCACTGCTCATCTTACTGTCTGGGTGTCAGACACTTGAAATAAATAATATATTCGTTGTATTTGGTATGGCGCTGGATAAAGGCGAGAACATGAAATGGAAGCTTTCCGTACAAATGATTAATCCGACGGAAATGGGCAAAAAAACTGGGGGAAGTACGATTCCTGCTATCGTTTATAGTCAGGAAGGGAATTCGGTCGAAGAAATACGCCGTAAAATGAATGCGGGGCTTCCTCGAAAATTAATTTATTCTCATGTGCGACTTTTTGCATTGAATGAGGAAGTGGCCCGTGAGGGAAATCTGGATTTCTTGGACTTCCTGGAAAGAGATTGGGAATTACGGGACGATTTTAACATGGTAATAGTTACGCGCGGTACCGCTTTGGAAGTCATCTCTACAATTATACCTGGAGGTATTTCTCCTTCGACCAAGTTGTTTCGGCAAAGCGGTAACTTTAATAGAGAATGGGGCGGAGATCCACAAGTCAAAATGAAAGATATGATTGAAGCTCTCACCTCTGAGGGCAGAGACCCTGTCGTTGAAACGGTTACTGTCCAAGGAAATGCGAATGTGGGCTCAAAGGATGAAAATTTAAAATCCGGTATCATTCGGAACAATGTGATTTTGTCGGGACTAGGGGTGTTTAACAAACAAAAACTTGTCGGACACCTCAATTTGGACGATACACGGAATTACTTATGGACTCAAAACTTGATTAAAGACACAGTACTAACGGTACCTTGTAAAGACAACGGACATCTAGATGTCAATGTATATGATTCAGGAACCAAAATAAAGGCATTCTACGATGCTGGTACCCCTAACATAATTGTTAACATATTCATCAACGGCGTAATTGATGGGATGTCCTGCAAAGCTGATTTATCCAAGCCTCAAACCTTCTTAGAACTTGAGCAATTAGCAGAACAAAAATTAAAAGCGTCCATAGAGAATACCATGAAGAAGGTTCAGGTTGAATACGGATCCGATATTTTTGGTTTCGGGGAAGATATGTACAGGCAAGATACAGCCGCTTTCAAAAAAGTTCGTAAAAACTGGAACGAAGAGTTCAAACATGCAGAGCTTAAGGCTAAAGTCTCTATCCATTTAAGAAGAACAGGACTAAGACTGAAAAGTTATACGGATGAGTTTAAGTGAAGGGAGTAATAAGACTGTGGTCACATTGATGCTGAAGGATATATTTTGAGATGCCTGTTCGCCAAAATCCACTTTCCGTCAGTGACCGGCATATTGCCGCTGTCTGACAAACGGCATACAGATTGATAGCCTAAGCATAGAACGATCTAGGAAAAGCCGACGGCTCCTTTTGGGCGTCAGTCCTGCGCGCAACGAAGGAAGAGGCAAACAATTGATCAAAGCCCAGATCCCAGGAGTTATAGCGAAGGAAGCAATAAACGGAACCGCGAACGTGGTAACGCACTGGACGTGCGGCTAACTGCTTCTTTGTAGCTCCAAAAATTTTCTCTAACGAATTCTGCAACAAACGGCTTCTTTCATTGAGGCGTCGGTCAAAATTCTAATGAAATATGGAACAACATAAACAGAGCCGCGTGGGTTTGCGGGCTCCGTTTTCTAATTATTTATGGAATATCACAGTTGTGTGTGTGTTTGTGAACTGTAATTAAAAATGTCGTCGATTGGAACATGTTTTGTCGCAGAGTTGTAACATAAATGTCGCTGGCCCATTCCTTGATGGAATGGGCTTTTTCAGTGTTTTTATATTTTAGAAACACTTGTCTAGATAAATAATTTTGCATGAATATTAAGGATAGTAATGGGCTTCAAAGTTGGAACATTAATTGTTACTTCTCATTGAGAAGGATAGCAAAGGTTAGTCAATTCAGCAAGCACCGTGCAGACACCCGTGTGATTTTCATCAAAAACTGTAAATGGTTCACAAAATAGCTGTAAATTTTGTTTCAAAAATAATTGTAAAACGTGTATGCAACGTAATGAATAAATATACAAAAAGGCTCGGAGAATAGAACCCCAAGCCTTTTTTCATATTTCTGTGAAGACAGAAGCTTCTTTCTGTGACCTTGTAAGCGAACGTGTGTCCGAACGGTAAAGGTAAGGATGTGTTTAAAAAGTAAGTCACATGGAAATGGTGTTATGAAGAATTAACTCCATCAAGAGCAAAGGGAGAATAAATTTGAAGAGGTTGCTGAATCGCCCAAAAATGTACAATAACGAAAGCCTGAGCGGTTATCTTGTACGAGTATCCCAAGATTTGTTTCCCCTTACTTACGTTTATTCCGATCTTGAGTTATATAAAGACACTACGGTTACGAATTATAATGATGATTTTAAGGAGATATCGGATCCAACATGGATCAGGTATTCCTACGGTGTCCGCAATTTCACGAAAGCGCTCGGTTTTTGAGCGCTTTCTTTTCATTGAAGACACCCGTTCACGTATAGCCTGAGATGTGCAATTGCTTAACGATAGCATCGCAACAAAAGGTGGCATGGCCAAGGGTCTGATTTGTTCAGAGCGATCTTAAGGTAAAAATTTGTCCGCACACTCTTTTTCATGCTGGAACAGCCCTTTGCAAAAATGTTTTATTGTTGATAACTATGATTAGATACATACTTTAGATCAAAACAGGAAGGAGGTGCCCACATGAGTGGAACAAACTTATATACCGACTCATCCGTTTCAGGGGTCGGGACGGTAGCCCGAAATCGCTGGAGCCAGGGCTGGAGGGCGTTGGTAAAAAATAAGTATTTACTTTTGATGGCCCTGCCCGGAATTTTATACTTTGTTCTATTTAAATACTTGCCGATGTGGGGAATTCTGATTGCCTTTCAAAAT
>NZ_VNJI01000026.1 GCF_007786445.1 Paenibacillus cremeus
AAAATCCGTTATAAATCAGCAGTTAGCTTCGTCTACAGAGTAGCATAATTCATTTCGAATGAACATTTTTTAAGCGGATATGACATCCGCTTGTTTGCTGTGCACATTTTGCTTGACTAAACCCAAAAAACTAACGGCACAGGACTTTGTCCCATGCCGTTTCGGATTACATTTTTATACCCAGTCTAGTCTTTGAGCTTAACTAAATGACATTGCCTGCTTTGGGGGCCTTTTTGCCATTGTAGGGTTATTAGGGGCAAAGGTGGTGCGCAATCTAGTTATAATTTAGCGCAAATAGGATAGAGAAATGAAGCGGACATTCCGTTTATAATGAGTCATGATAACGCTTCCAACGATGTTAAAAAGGAGTGAAGTTGATGTACCGAAAGTGGATGAAGTATGTCATGATTCCGAGCGTTGCTTTATCGTTAGTCTCCTGCACGACCCCTGTCAATACGGCGCTGGCCGCAACCGATTACAACTACACGAAGTCGGCGCTGACGGTGCTTTATCCGGATCAGGCGTCGGTCATGACCGCCATCACGAATCAGAAGGATGCGCTCATGGCACGGTATACGGCGAACGGCTCGACGGGCAATTTTGAAACCGGCACGGACAACACCGAGATCGGCAACGCCGACTGGGGCGCGGTCGCTTTGCTGACGCTGTGGTGGGCGAATAACCCGGCCGCAACGGACCGGGATGCGGTACGCGATGCGGCGCGTCAAGGGCTGCAGTTTGCGCTGGCTAACCGGGATTGGAATGCGCCGCCGTCGGATACGTCCTTTTTGCTGAGCCCGACAAGCACCGAATATTATGCCTCCTACTCGTTGTCCGGGTACGGTACTTCAAACATGAACTCGCTCGGGACACCTGTCGGCGCTTCCGCCAACTATCCGACGACGGCTTGGTCACTGCTTTATAAGACGCTGATTCTCAAGTACGACGGCGTTGGGGGAGATAACTTATTTACGTTGACGGATAAAAACACGATTAAAGCCCGCGCCGTCTCGAACTGGAAATGGCTGCGCACCGTCTCCAAATACAACCCGCAAAAAACGCCGAACCAAGTCATGGGCGCCATTCTCGGCGGCTACACGCTGGGCTCGTTGTACCCGTCTACGGACTCGCTGACCGGCAGTCTGCAGAGCGAGGCGATGAATTACTATAGCTCTACAAGCACGCTGACCGGCACGAATTTGGATCAGTCGTCTGTGCCTTCCCAGTGCCCTAGCACGTCGTATGTGCAAGGCAACGGCTATGTACAGTGCGAAAATATTACGCAGCAGGACGGGTATCGTATTTTTGCCGAGCAGGGCGGATTTGAGACGCATTACAGCGGGCTGCAGCTGACATTCATGGCAGGGCTGTACAAGCGCATGCTCGATATCGGCGAGACGAACGGGATCAAGGATACGCTATATAATGACGGCATCAGTCAGGCGAATTACATCAATCGCCGCTTGTCGGCAGCGGGGATGATGCACGGCGGCACGCGGCATAACGATATCTCCGGCAGTAAGCGGGATAACGCGATTGCGCTGGGGTACAACTATTTTGGCGGGGAGATCGGGGCCGATCTGGGACGGGTGAAGCTGGACGGCAATACGGCAGCGCTGTCGACCGACCCGGTGAACTCGCAAATTTACGGGCATGGCGCGATGGGGATGCTGCTGTTTTACGATTATTTCCGTACGTGGAACAGTACAGCCAATACCATCAACGATCGCATGGCGTTCCGGAATAGCAACGTCTCGATCTACTTCGATAAAGACAATAACCAGCCGGCAGAAATTGCGGTTAACGGCATGACCTTCACCGATAACTTGATCAATGACGGTGTAAACGACAATGTCAAAGCGCAGGGCTTCTACTACCGGGATAACTCCGGTAATTGGAAAGCGGGAGCGTCGACGCCGAACAATTATACTGACACCGTTGGCAATTATATGGTTCGGATGACCACGGGTCACGACAGCAATCTGAACGCGGACATCAAAACCCGCTATATCACGGACGGTACGTCGCTGTATCAGATCATGATGGTGCAGTTTGATCAGGATGTGCTGCTCAAATCGACGAATGCGATGATCGGGCTGCCGTATTTTTCGAAGACGCAGCGGATTATGAACATTTTTGATGGGACGGATACGACGAAGGTGTTCGATCTAAGCAGTGCGACGACGGGTGTGTTCCCAGCGAGCGGCAATATCAGCTTGTTCAAAATCGGCAATGTGACCGGTACGAATGGCGTGAACAACGTGTTCATTCAAGGCTGGCCGTACATCAAGGCGGAGAATAAAGAGGATGCCACGACGCCGAATGAGATGTGGATGTCGAGCACGACGGGCAGCACCGGCAACAAAACGCTGGAAAGCCTGGTCGGCCTTAGCACGAAGGTATTCTGGTACAAGAAAGCCGGCAGCTCGGAAAAATATGTGAAATACACAGACAATATGCGGGTGAAGCTGTTCGAAAGCTCGACGCCGCAAACGTATTCGGCTGGGGACATCGTCTGCGCGATCGCCAAGTACACCCCGCAAAACTCCAGCGGCACCTACGACGCGTTCAGCGTGTCGGCTACGGTGGCCGATGCGACGAAGCAAACCGTAACCGGCAGCATCACGGTGACGGACTCGGGTATGACGCTGGTGATCCCGTCGTTTAATTCGAGCAGCGTAACGCTGAACGGTACTACGATTCATTAAAGGGTAAAGATGAGCAAAACACCATTTCAATCGTCGACAACCAACAACGGGTTCATCCGCCTGCTGTAACGGTTGCGATGCATTGGAATGGTGTTTTTTTTGAGGTTGAAATGGAAGGAAATTAGGTATATGATAAGGGAACAAGTGTTCTTGTTTGTTGCATGTTATATGAGGGTGGTGAGGCTATGAGTGAATGGTTAAAGCTATCACTGACAACCGGCTTGCCGGCATGGGTGAAAAAGTCGGATGTTACGGCTGTGAAACAGGAGGACAGTCATGCTAAGGTGTTTTTTAATCTGCATGGGCAATACTTTGAAGTTACGGAGAAGGCCTTCGATATTATGAACCGCGTTTTCACGGAAAGGCTGAACTAAGTAGATCACAAGGAGATCAGACAACATGAAACTTAAATCAACGGAAAGTAAGCCGGAATTCAAATATGTGGCATGTGAATGCTGCCAATACCCGATCGCGGTACCGAGTAGTGCTTCAGCATCGGTTTGTCTTGTTTGTCCTCAGTGTGGAAATCGATCCTGTATGTAAAATGAGGTGTAGTTTAAGAAGGTCCTTGCCTGCCAGGGACTTTTTTTGTTTTGTAGAAAAAAGTTGACTTAATGATAAAGCTAACTCATAATTAACTTTATCATTAAGATAAATCATAAGGGATCGTTTTGGAGGACGTGGCATGAAGCTTTCTCTGGTCAAAATCAAACAGCTGGCAGATCACCTGCAAAGGCTGAGCGTGCTTGGCAGTATGACACTTTCCACATGTATGGCTCACTCAGGTGACGGCAATTGGCAGGAACGGTCCTGTCCGATCGTTTATGGCGGGGGGCGGACGATGTGGCATTTTAAACAAACGGTTGAGCTGCCGGCGGCGTGGAGGGAGGGGCTCGTGACCATGCGGTTTGACCTCGACGTTCCGAAAGACCGGACGGCGTGTGAGGGGCTTCTGTTCGTGAATGGCCGGAGGAGCTTCGGGCTTGATCGCAATCATAAAGAATACGTGCTGCCAGAGGACGCCGTTCGAGGGGGAACCTTGGAGCTGGAAGTGGAAGCGTTTGCCGGGATTACCGAGAACCTCTACCAGTTCAAAGCGCCGCAGGTTTGTTTGCTGGATCCGATGATGCAGGAGCTTTCAATGTGGTTGAAAAATCTGGCGGAAGCCGTGGAATGCCTGGAGCTGCACGATCCTGCGCACTATAAGCTGCACGACCTTTTGCATGATGCCTGCATTCGGTTGGATTTGTTTGCCCCGCGATCGGATAGCTTTTTCAGCTCGGTACAGTCTGCGTTGGAGGTGATTCAGGGCGGACTCTCTGCGCTGCCAAGGGACGGATTTGCGCCGACGCTGATCGCTGTGGGGCACTCGCATATCGACATTGCGTACTTGTGGACGATTGCCGATGCCCGGCGAAAAAGCGTCCATACCTTCACCACGATCATGGCGTTGATGGATCAGTATCCGGAGTTTACTTATTTTCAATCGATGCCGCAAATTTACGCTTATATTGAAGAGGACGCACCGGATTTGTTCAGGCAAATTCAAGCACGAGCTCAAGAAGGCCGCTGGGAAGTCGAGGGCGGGATGTGGGTCGAGTCGGACTGCAATATTCCGTCTGGTGAGTCGCTGGTTAGGCAGTTTTTGCACGGGATGCGTTATGTGAAGGAGAAGTTCGGAAAAAGCTGCGAAATGCTGTGGATGCCCGACGTGTTCGGCTACAATGCGGCGCTGCCGCAAATCTTGAAGCAGTGCGGGATTCGCTACTTCATGACGACGAAGCTGAGCTGGAATGAGGTGAATGATTTTCCGCATGATACGTTCGGGTGGGTGGGAATCGACGGCTCGGAGGTGCTGGCCCATTATATTAGCGCGCCGGAGCGTAATTTGGACGTGTATACGTATAATGGCTTTTTGGATCCGAAGAGCGTATGGCAGACGTGGGAAAATTATAAGTCCAAGGCGATCAACGATCATCTGCTGATTGCGTTCGGGCATGGCGATGGCGGAGGCGGGCCAACTGCAGAAATGGTCGAGTCCGGGCGTCGGATGGCAGCGCTGCCTAGATTGCCGCAAACGAAGTTCGGCACGGCGCTGGAGTATTTCCGCGAGTTGGAGCGCCGGGTGCGGCTGCGGGAGGATCTTCCGTCCTGGAAGGGCGAGCTGTATCTCGAGTTTCACCGAGGGACCTACACGTCGCAGGCGAAGAACAAGCGGTTCAATCGCCAAAGTGAGTGGCTGTATCGGGAGGCGGAGCTATGGGGGGCGGTTGCGAATTTTCATGACGTACGGGTTTTGGAAAGGCTGGCGGACGGCTGGAAGCTGATATTGAAAAATCAATTCCACGATATTTTGCCGGGGTCGGGCATTCCGGAAGTATTTGAGGACAGTGACCGGGATTATGAGCAAATATTGGCTATTGGTCGCGAGGTGCTGGAAGCTGGTTTGTCTGCTGTCGCAAGCCGTATTGCTGCTGATGATGAGCCGGGGATTGTAGTGTTCAATTCCTTGCCGTGGGATCGCGGGGGCTGGGTAGAAGTCGATGGACGAACCTTGTGGGTGGATTCCGTGCCCGCGCTAGGGTACCGGACGATAAGCTGGAAAGAGCTTGAGGCTTGGAGTCGCGTTCCCGCTTCAGCTTCTGTTGGAGGAGCATGGAGCATCAGCACGGAGAAAATGGAAAATGAGCTCATCCGTATCCTTTTTGCACCGAATGGGCAGCTGCTCTCGGTCTTTGATAAGCAGGCGAATCGCGAGGTGCTGGCACCAGGGGAAGCGGGGAACGTGCTGGAGCTGTTCGAGGATCGCCCGATCCGCAATGACGCATGGAATATCGACTATGATTTTCCGCTGAAGCGTCGAGAGGTGACGGAGCTTGTGGGTGTGCAGGTGGTGTTCGATAACGGGCTGCGGGGCGCTGTTCAGTTCACGTGGACCTGGAACCGGAGCACGATTGTGCAAAAGGTGATCGTTCATCGCGACAGCAAGCGGATCGATTTTGACACACGGGTGGATTGGCAGGAGCGCCAGGTGCTGCTTAAAGCGGCCTTTCCGGTGGATGTTCAGAGCGCCTATGCGACGTATGACATTCAGTTCGGTAATTTGCAGCGGTCGACGCTTAAGAATACGAGCTGGGATGAGGCGCAATTCGAGATGTGCGCGCAGAAGTGGGTTGATTTGTCCGAGGGCGGTTATGGGGTAAGCCTGCTGAACGACTGCAAGTACGGGCACGACATCAAAGGACATACGATGCGCATCACGCTGATTAAGTCGGGGATTTATCCCGATCCACTGGCAGACCATGGCGATCATACGTTCTGCTATAGCTTGTTCCCGCATCAGGGAAGCTGGCATACGGCTGGGACGAACCGCGAGGCATATGAGGTAAATATTCCATTGCAGGCTAGAGTGATGGAGTCGGGTGGAAGCAGCGGGGGCCGCGATCTGCCGAAGGAGTATTCCTATCTGCAAGTCGAAGGCGAGCATGTGATGCTGGAAACCGTGAAGCCGGCGGAGGCTGGTAACGGAGTGATTCTACGCTTCCATGAGTATGGCAATCAACGGGGGCCGGTCACCGTTCGTTCGGCGCGGCCGATCAAGGCGGTGGAAGCCGTGAATTTGCTGGAGGAGCCGGTGAGTCCATTGGCGGAAGCGGATGCGTTTAAGATGGGGGAACACTCCCTGGAGTTTCGTGTGACGCCGTATCAGATTCGTACGTTTCGAGTGGTGTTAGGGTAGGGGGAGTAACCCGCGACCCGCCTTTACAAATTCAGTGTTTGCCGTCATAATTTTGTTTAATCAATAAGTTATTGTGATCGGGTGAGAAGGATGACGCAAACAAAGACGATTTATTTACAGCAAGTGAAGCAGCAAAATTTATGCTCGATCTTGACCTACATTTGGGAAGCGGAGGCAATTTCGCGGGTTGAGCTAATTGAAAAAACGGGGCTGACCTCGGGCACAATCACGAATCTGACGTCGGAGCTCATCGAGTGGGGGCTGATTCGCGAGTCGGAGACGAGCTCGGGCACGGTGGGGCGCAAACGCATTATGCTGCGGTTCCAGCCGGAGCTGTATCGGATCATGGGCCTGGACATCGGCCGATCGTCCATTGCGCTGGTCATGACGGACTTGACCGGCGGCATCGTGTACTCACGGAAGCTGGACACCGGGGAGACACTCGAGCCCGCCAGTGTCCTAGCCGCTATTGAGCCGCTTATGCAGGAAGCGCTGCAGCTGGCGGCTAGCGAGCACAAGCGTGTGCTGGGCATCGGCGTTGGCATTCCGGGGCCGATGAATTTGGAGACGGGAACGCTGCGGAAGCCGCCGAATTTTCCGGGCTGGGATGGCTACCCGATCCGTAAGGTGCTGGAAGAACGGTTGGGACTCCCGGTTCAAATCGAGGACGATGCGCGCACGTCCGCGCTCGCGGAGCGATGGTTCGGGCATGCGAAGAAGGAAGGCAGCCTCGTATTTGTCACGATGGGGATGGGGATCGGCAGCGGCATCATAGCGGAGGGCAAGCTTGTTCGCGGGGTGAATGGGCTGTACGGTCAAGTCGGTCATACGATGCTGGATCCACATGGCATTGTGTGCGACTGCGGCAACCGCGGCTGCTGGGAGACGATCGGCGCGATCCCTGGCATTCTGCGTCGTTATGGCGGCGAGGGCAGCATGGCTGAGCTGATGGAGCAGGTGAAGCGGGGGGACCCTTCCGCCAGCCAATGCTACGAGGAGACGCTGTATTATTTGGAGTCGGCGCTCACCAATGTGTTTAACATGTACGACCCTGCGATGATCGTGCTGGGCGGTAAGCTGTTTTCGTACCTGGAGCCGGAGCTTGCCCGCATCCGAAGCCGCGTCATCGAAAGGGTGTATGACTTCGTGAAGCACCGCGTTCGCATTGAAGCCGCGACCTTCGGCGAGGTTCAAAGTGCAGTGGGAGGTGCAGCGCTCGTGCTAGAGGAGCTGATTGCCAAGCCGCTGCAGGTCATGCGCCGGTCCTAAAAACCGGTGCCTCTGCATAGTGTATTAACTTAATGATTAAATGAAAAGAGGGCTTAGCATATGCCAGAAGTTCTAGAAAGACTGTTTCAGCGCTATCCGGAGCTGATTTCCTGCCATGCTTCCATCCTGGAGTCCGCGAGATTGATGGAGCAATCGTACCGATCCGGGGGCAAAATGCTGCTCTGCGGCAACGGCGGCAGCGCGGCGGATTGTGAGCATATGGTCGGCGAGCTGATGAAAGGGTTTATGAGCAAGCGGCCGCTGCCCGAAGAAGAACGGCAAAAGCTAATCGATTCATATGGTGAGCAAGGCCGCTATTTGGCCGATCACTTGCAAGGCGCGCTTCCCGCGATTTCGCTCGTCAGCCATACGGCCCTCCAGACGGCGTTTGCCAACGATGTGGCGGCGGACTTGGTGTTCGCGCAGCAGGTTTACGGCTATGGCGCCCAGGGCGACGTGCTGGTTGGATTCAGTACCTCGGGGAATTCGATGAATGTGATTCGTGCCCTTCAAGTAGCTAAAGCCCGCGGGCTGTACACGATCGGCTTCACAGGAAGCAGCGGCGGCGAGATGAACACCTACTGCGACGCCATCATTCGTGTTCCTTATCAAGCTACGCCGGATATTCAAGAGCGTCACCTGCCGATTTACCACGCGCTTTGCATCATGCTGGAGGACGCATTTTTTTAAGCCAAAGCATTTTATTCGGGAGGAATTTAATATGAATAACCATAGCGCACAAAAGAACACGCAGGCACGGGTGAAGGTCGTCTTGCTTGATTTTGACGGAACGTTGTCGACGCTGCGGGCGGGCTGGGAAGAAGTGATGGCGCCGCTCATGCTTGAGGTGATCTCGGGGCCGCACCCGCTTACGGCTTCTGAAGAAGAGGCATTAACGAAGGAGATCGCGGAATATATTGATCAATCGACTGGCATTCAAACCGTGTATCAAATGATGTGGCTGGCTGACAAGGTGCGCAAAAAAAGCTGGAACCCCGTCGTGCTCAGTGAATGGGGCTATAAAGAGGAATACAACCGCAGATTGCTGATGACGGTCAATGAACGGCTGGAAAAGCTGGAGCGGGGAGAGCTGCAAGCGGAGGATTACTTAATGAAGGGCTCGATCCCGTTTCTTGAGGCGCTTCAGACAGCTGGCATTGCGATGTATGTGGCGAGTGGAACCGATCACCCGGATGTGGTGCGGGAAGCAAAGGCGCTTGGCGTATACCGCTATTTCAAGGAGATCGCCGGTGCGCCTGTCGGGAAGGCTGATTGCTCGAAGGAAAAGGTCATCCGCGATTTGCTGGAAAACCCTGAGCTGAACTGCAGTGAACTCGCGGTCATTGGCGACGGGAAGGTGGAAATTCGTTTGGCCAAAGAATATGGAAGCCTCGCCCTAGGCATTGCCAGCGACGAGAACGCTAGAGAGGGCATCAATCCCGTTAAGGAGAACCGGCTCATGAATGCGGGAGCAGACTGGATTGCGGGTGATTACCAGCAGCTGAATGCTTGGCTGGAAAGGCTGGGACTGTAGCGATGGCGCCCTCCCTGTACCGCAAGCATCGGTTATTCGGCTGTCGGATCACGGATGATCTGACGTATAAAGGGTACCGATCCATCCTGCTGGAGAACGAGACGCTTTTAATCCATCTGCTGCTGGATAAAGGCAGTGAGCCAATTCGCTGGCTTCATAAGCCAACGGATACCGATTTCATTTGGCAGACGAGGATGGGACTTCTGCCTGTACACCATCTTTACCCGGATTACCAAATGAGTTACATCGGCGGGTGGCAGGAAATGTTTCCGGAGGTCAGCTTTACGCACGAGTACCGAGGAGCTACATTGCATCGAGGGGAATCCGCGATTACGCCTTGGGATTACGAAATCGTATTCGATACACCGGAGCAAATTCAAGTTAGGCTAACGAATCGGCTGCGCTCGCTGCCCTTTCGCATCGAGAAAACGATTACTATGAGGCAAGGGGATAGTAGAGTAAAGATCGATGAAGCCATACATAACGAATCGCCGGTTACGCTGGAAGCGAATTGGGGGCATCATTTGGCCTATGGGGCGCCGTTCTTAAGTGAAACGTCCCGCATCGAGCTGGAGCCGGGAGCGCTGGTACATCATCCAGGCATGGAGCAAACGCTCGCTTGGCCGAACGCTAGACAGGGAGACGACCTTGTCGACTTGTCCCGCATGGCTGCACCGGGAACGAAGCGGGATTTGCTTTACGTGACAATGGCTGAAGGAATGTATCGCCTACGGCGGCCCGAAGATGGATTGGCGTTACAGGTGCGATGGGATACCTCGGTATGGCCGTATTTATGGTATTGGCAAAATTACGCTGCGGATTCGGACGCCCCATTTTTCGCGTGTGATTATAATATTGGGCTCGAAATGTTCAATGTGCCGCCCAAGCTGACTGTAGCGGAAGCGGTGAAGCAGGGGGTAGCGATTGTCGTGCCTCCAGGCGGCAGCCGGCATGCTTGGCTCGAAATCGAAGTGACGAAGGAGGGATAAGGCATGGCCTATCCGAGAACGAAGCGGCTTTCATTCGAAGCGATCCGTACTAATCCGGTGCACATCCGCACGAATCTGGTCACGATCAAAAATATGGCAAAGCCCTACGAGGATACGGTTCCGGACTGGAAGTCCGCTGTGCACGAGCAGGGGGCGTTCGACCAGCTTGTAGAAAAAATCATCGAGACACGCCTTCAGGGAAAGCCGGTCATTTGGTCGATGGGCGCGCACGTCATCAAGAACGGACTATCCCGCTACATTATTGAAATGGTAAAGCACGGCATTCTTACGCACGTTTCCGGCAATGGGGCAACGAGCATACACGATTTTGAACTCGCGTTCATGGGGGAAACGTCTGAGGATGTCGCGCGCTCGATCGAGGACGGCTCCTTCGGCATGTGGGAGGAAACCGGGCGCTACATGAACGAAGCGGTGCAGCAGGGGGCGGCGCTTGGATTGGGCTACGGGGCCAGTTTGTCTAAGTACTTGTCCGATCATCCGGAACGGTTCCCGCATTCTGACGACTGCGTTTTCGTGCAATGCCAAAAGTACGGTGTGCCCTATACGTGTCACATTTCGATCGGAACGGATATTATCCATCAGCATCCGATCGTCGATTTTGAAGCGCTGGGCGCGGCGAGCGGACGGGATTTTGAATGGATGTGCCGGTCTGTAGCAGCTATGGCTCATGGCGGGGTGTTTCTGAACTTCGGCTCGGCGATCTCGGGACCGGAAATGTTCTTAAAAGCGCTCAGCCTGGCCCGCAACGCCGGTCTACCGATGAGCGGCATTACAGCGGCTAATTTCGATATTGTCCCTGTAAACGCACAGATGCGGCCGACAGAGGATGAGCCGGAGTTCTACTATCGGCCACGACGCAATTTCATCGATCGGCTGCGGCAAATCGACGGTCAAGGGCATTTGTTCCATGGGCTGCATCAGGTGACGATCCCTCATTTGTTCGAGGCGGTTCTGGGGCGGATGAAGGAGCGGGGGATCTCTTTTCTGGGCGGTGCAGTGGCTGTGGCTTCGTCTGCGGAGATGCGTTTGGGCGTAGAGAGAGTGCTTTATCCCATTCGGGATCGCGCAGCATTGCTGCGTGCCGTTGACATTCCGCATCCGGCGGAGCCCTATTGGGTGAAGCGATCGCTGCCTCGTCCTTGGGATGCGCCGCAGTTTGACGAGTTCACAGAACGGTGGCTGGAGGCTAGGCTAAAAAGCAATCAAGTGCTGGCTTCGCTTGGCGGCAAAGTGGTGGGGAGCGGAATGACGCGCTATTTGGGCGATTTGATTGAACGCGGCATGATTACACATTTGGCGGTCGTTGGCGCCTGCGCATTCCAGGATTTCGAGCTGGCTGCCTTCGGTCAGACGGAGGAAGACGAGCGAGAGGCGCTGGGCCGCGGCGTGCTTGGCATGTGGAAGGAGCCGGGAGAGTGGCTGAATGAAGCGCTGCAGGAAGGGTATCGTCAGGGGCTTGGCTACGGGGAAAGCCTGATCGCTTATGTAGAGAAGCATGAGGATCGGTTCCCGTACCTCGACGCTACGCTGCTTGGCAGCTGCATGAAGGCCGGCATTCCGTACACGGTGCACATTACGATTGGGACCGATGCGATTCAGCAGCACCCCGATACCGATTTTGCGGTACATGGGGGAGCCAGCGGGAGAGATTTTGCAGCGTACTGCCATACGGTTTCGCAGCTGGAGCATGGCGTCTTTGTCAATTTTGGTTCTACGGTTACAGGGCCCGAGGTGTTTCTAAAAGCACTGTCCATCGCGCGAAATCTCCAGTATCCGGTGCATCACATCACCACGGCGAATTTTGACATCATCCGGCTAGGCGATTACCGCAAAAAAGTAGGCTATGAGGATTGGGACTACTACTATCGGCCGCGCAAAAATATTATTCACCGCCCGACCAGCCTGGGGGGCAAAGGGTTTCATTTTGAAGGGCTGCATCAAGAGACGATTCCAGTTCTGTGGCAGACGCTTACGTTGAACTCCGACTCGAAAGGAGAACGAGACGATGAATGGAGATAACCGCCCCCCGCTTCATCTAGTGGATCGACATGAAGGCTTGACCCATGAACGGTTAATGGAGCTGCTGAGCGCTATTTCGAAGCTCAAAATCGGGGTCATCGGCGACGGCTGCATCGATATTTATTGGCACGCGGATATGACCATCAGCGAGCTGTCGAGAGAAACGCCGCATTACCCGCTGCCGGTGGTCAAGGAAGTGTACTCCCCCGGCGCAGCAGGCAATGTGGCGGCGAATTTGAAGGCGCTTGGTGTACGCGAGGTCTTGTTCTGCACGGTGACGGGAGACGACTGGAGGCGAGGGCTGCTGAATCAGTGCCTGCGGGAGCGGGGCATCGACGATTCGTACTCCACCGTGGAAGCGGGGCGCATCACGCCAGCCTATTGCAAGCCGATGCGGCATGGGCATCAAGGGGCGTGGCAGGAGGACGCACGGCTTGATTTTGCCAACCGCAGCCCGTTGACGGCGGCCGAAACGGCTCGCCTGCTGGAGAAGCTGGACGCGATGGCCGAGCAGGTGGACGCGATCGCGGTGACGGATCAGTTTCAGCTCGGCGTCATCACGCCGGAGATTCGCGAGCGTCTAGCCTATTGGGCCGGACGCGGCAAACGGATCGCCGTCGATAGTCGGGATCGGATCGCCCTGTACCACGGTGTCATCGTCAAGCCCAACGAGCTGGAAGCGATGCGAGCCTTCCCGGGTGCGGCGTCGGAAACAGGTGATGCCGATGGCGGGGAGTGGGCGGCATGGATTCAAGCCGGCAGCCGCTTGCAAGCCCGGAACGGGGCTCAGAGCTGCATGACGCTGGGGGCCAACGGCTCGCTCTGGTACGAGGCAGGGCAGACGAAGCCTGTATGGATCCCCTCGCTGCCGGTTCAGCCGCCGCTGGATATCGTCGGAGCAGGGGATTGCTTCCTCTCGTCCTTGCTGGCTGCGATAGCGAGCGGCGCCTCCGGAGCGGATGCCATGGCGTTGGCGCATATCTCGGCGTCTATTGTCATCGGCAAGCTGGGCACGACCGGAACCGCAACGCCAGACGAAATCAAAGAGCGTTACACCAGCGTTTATAAAACTGCCGCTTACGGATAACCGTAGAGCGGCTTTTTCCTTTTCGCTCAAGGAGAAGAGATGGAAGCCGAAATGGCATAGCCGACAGCCAATACGGCGCAGCCTTGTACATGCACTACGGCATTCGCACGCAGCTGTTTGGCGCGCCCATCCTCGGTGGGGACTAACCGCACATCGGCATTGAATACGCCGAGCGTGCTTAAGTCCCGATCGAATTGATCCGACGCATTGGGCGTCAGCAGAATCGTGGAATTGAGGAGTTGGCTATTGCTTGGAAACAGCCGTACCTCCCCGGCTTGGCTCAAAAAGAACTCGATCGGCACCAGCACGCCTGCATCATCTTTTGAAACGGCATTTCTGGTTTGTACGACTCCACTGGCTGTCACAAGCAGTGTGTTATCCGGCAGCTTGCTGACGATGATGCGCGGGCGCTGAATATTATTCGGACTGATTCGGATGGTGGGGAATCGTTTTGCGGTTCGGCGCACGGGAGTAATTGTTCGTGAGCGGGTTTGATGGATTTGTCGCACTTGACGCTTTTGACGCTTGAGTGAGGCTGGCAAAAAGAAAGGAGACGAAGGCTTAGTGTTGACACGCATGCTAATTCATCCTTTCAAAGGAGTTTGCATTAGCATATGCTTCAGCCAGTCCGCTAGAGAGGGACAACGGTATAGCCGGACGAAAATTGGAACTGTGATCGTGACCATCGGCCAATAGATAGGTTCGCAACATTTGAAAATCCGACTCGTGGGACGTAAAATAGAACAGTATGGCAAGAAGTGGATGACGGGCCATGAATTTATATTACGGACGGACATTAGGAGGAGCAACCATGACGCCGCAAGCCAAGGCACGACCCGTACTAACCGAAGGTCCAATAGGGAAGACGCTCTTTCTGTTCTCCCTTCCGATCCTGCTGGGCAATGTGCTGCAGTCGCTCAACGGATCGATCAATTCCATCTGGGTCGGTAAATTTCTCGGTGAAACCGCACTGGCGGCTACGTCGAATGCGAACATTATTTTATTTTTCCTGTTAAGCTTAATATTTGGGATTTCGATGGCAGCCGTCATTCTCGTCGGTCAAAATCTCGGCGCCAAAAAGGTGGATGAAGCGAAGCGTGTCGTGGGAACCAGCACTACTTTTTTCGCCCTAGCTTCCATTATTGTTGGACTGCTCGGGATCGTATTCTCACCGCATATTCTCGACTTGCTCAATACACCGGCTGACGCTAGGGAGCTGGCTATTGCGTACACGCGGATTATTTTTGCCGGCATTCCGTTCATGTTCGGCTACAATCTGGTGATGGCCGTCCTGCGCGGCTCGGGGGATGCGAAGACGCCGTTTTACTTCCTGCTGCTGTCGGCGGTCTTCGACGTGGCGCTAAACCCGCTGCTCATTGCCGGCATCGGCCCGTTCCCGAAGATGGGGATAAGCGGCTCGGCTACGGCGACCTTCATTGCTCAGCTGCTGAGCTTTGTGCTTCTGCTGATCTATCTGTATGCCAAAAAATATTTTCTGCGGATTACCAAAAACGATCTTCATCTGCTGAAGCTCGATTGGCCGTTGATTGGGCTGCTGATCCGCAAAGGCCTGCCGATGGGGCTGAACATGGTCGTGGTGTCGCTCAGCAACCTGGTGCTGATTCATATCGTCAATGCGTTCGGCTCGGAGGCTTCAGCCGCTTTCGGCGTGGCGAACCAGATCTCCAGCTACGTGCAAATGCCGGCGATGGCGATCGGCGGAGCGGTCACTTCCATGGCTGCTCAAAATATCGGAGCAGGCAAATGGGATCGCGTAAGTCGGGTAACCTGGATCGGAGTCGGGTTTAATGTGGCGTTGACCGGCAGTTTGGTCGCCATCATTCATTTGTTTAACCGCCAAGCGCTGGGCTTGTTCTTGCCGCTGGAAGGCAAGGCGATTGATCTGGGTGTCCATATCAACAACCTTACGCTGTGGTCGTTCATTATTTTCGGGATATTCAACGTTGTGGCCGGAGTAGTTCGTTCCGCGGGGGCGGTCATCGTGCCGCTCGTCGTTTCATCGATTGCCTTGCTGCTGGTCCGCATACCGTTTGCGTCGTATTTCAGCAGCCACTACGGCTTTGATATGATCTGGTGGAGCTTCCCGATCAGCTTCGCGATCGCAGCCGGGCTCAACGTGCTGTATTACCGGTTCGGCAATTGGCGCAAGGCCCATCTGATGGATGCTGCCAAGCGGGCGAAGCCGGCGCAATAGAGCATATAAAAAGCAGAAACCACTCCAGCCTTGAAGGGCGGAGTGGTTTTTTGTCGTACGAAAAATTACCAAGCATAAGCCTGCGGAGCGCTGCCTCCTGGGCCTGGAAAAATCTCATCCAGCTGCTTCAAGACGTCCGCGTTCAGCTCGATATCGACCACCCGCAGGGTGCTCTCGAACTGCTCGAGGGTACGCGGCCCGATAATCGGCGCCGTCATGGCTGGATTCACCAGCGTCCAGGCTAAGGCTACGTTCGCCTCGCTTTCGCCCAGCTCTTTGCACAGGCGGCTGAACGCCTCCAATTGGCTGCGGCGCTTCTCGGCGCGCTCCTGATTGCGGGAGCTGCGGGAGCCTGCGGCCGGATTCAGCGCATTGCCTCCGAGCAGTCCGCCGTCAAGCGGGCTCCAGGCAATGACGCCGATGCCGTATTCTTCAGCGGCTGGCAGCACTTCCAACTCCGGCAGTCGGCACAGCAGGCTGTATTTATGCTGCTCGGAGACGAGGCCGAGGAAATGGCGGTTTTTTGCTTCGTACTGCGCTTTGACCAAATCTCTTCCGGCAAAATTGCTGGCCCCGACGTAGCCGATTTTACCCTGATAAACATGAACTAAGAACGCTTCCCAAAGCTCATCCCAAGCGACGTTGCGGTCGACGTGATGCATTTGATACAGCTCGATATGATCGGTTTGAAGGCGTTGTAAGGAAGCCTCCAAGTGGCGGCGGATTTTGTACGCGGATAGTCCGCGCGCTGCGTTAGGGCCGTCGTCCGGATTCTCCATGTCGCCGAATACCTTGGTGGCCAGTACCACTTTCTCCCGGCGTCCACCGCCTTGGGCGAACCAGCGGCCGATGATTTCCTCGGTCTTGCCGCGGGAACCAATACCCCCGTACACGTTGGCCGTGTCGAAGAAATTCACTCCAGCATCTACAGCGGCGTCCATAATGCGAAATGCTTCTTTCTCACTCGTATCGACTCCAAAATTCATGGTGCCGAGGCACAGCTTACTCACTTTTAATCCGGAACGGCCTAAGTACGTGTACTTCATTTTCAATACCAACCTCCTAAAAAATGGTGAGAGCTATTGTATATCATAACGTCCCTTCGTAGACATTTATAGTACGCAATAATTAGTTACATGCTTTATTTCGAGGGAACAAGTAACTTGGACGTAAGTAAGGTGTGGATTAAGGTGGAACTTTTTAGGTTTTGATTGTTGAAGAATAAATAGTATATACTAAAAAGTAAGTGTGCTTGTGAATCCCACAAGGTGTAATAGGTGTACAAACAAGAAGGAGCAGGAGGGTTTATTCATGACAGAGGATCAAAAGTCCATCCAAGGGATCACCGATGTCCCTTTTTCAATATTGGATTTAGCGCCGGTGCTTGTCGGCGGTACGCCGCGCGATTCGTTTCATCGCACGCTGGATTTGGCGCAGCACGCGGAAAAGTGGGGCTACCATCGGTTCTGGCTGGCGGAGCACCACAATATGCCCGGCATTGCCAGCTCGGCAACCTCGGTGGTGATCGGCTATGTCGCAGCCGGCACCACAAGCATCCGCGTCGGCTCCGGCGGCATCATGCTGCCGAATCACGCGCCGCTGGTCATCGCCGAGCAGTTCGGCACGCTCGAGTCGATGTACCCGGGCCGGATTGACCTCGGCCTGGGCCGTGCACCCGGCTCCGATCAGCCGGCCGCACGGGCATTGCGCCGCGGACTGGGCAGGGACGGGCATGACTTCCCCGAGCTGCTCAGCGAGCTGCGCGGCTATATGAACCCGGAGCTGGGCACAGCCGTGCCGGGCGTTCGCGCCTTCCCGGGCGAAGGACTGGATATCCCGATCTGGCTGCTCGGGTCGAGCGGATTCAGCGCCGAATTGGCGGGCCAGCTCGGGCTGCCGTTCGCGTTCGCGAGCCATTTTGCCCCGGACTATCTCATGCCGGCACTGCATCTGTACCGCAGTCAGTTCCGCCCGTCCGAGACGCTCGCAAAGCCTCAGGCGATGGTCGGCATCAACATTATTGCGGCGGATACGGATGCCGAAGCGCAGCGGCTGGCTACGTCGCACCAGCAGTCCTTCTTGAACATTATCCGCGGACGCACCGGAATGATGAATCCGCCGGTAGACAACATGGACGCGCTCTGGAACGAGCAGGAGAAGGCGTATGTGATGAGGCAGTTGAGTTTTTCCGTCATCGGCAGCAAGGAAACCGTACGCGCGAGACTCCAGCAGCTGCAGCAGCAAACCGCCGCGGATGAATGGATCGTCTCGTCGCCGATTTATGACCATGGGGCGCGACTCCGATCGTACGAGATTTTAGCTGACATTGTCAAAGGGAAGTGAAAGCAAGAGCCGTCGCCATGTGCGCGGCTTTTTTGTTTTAGAAAATATAGCGCATACAGCGTAGATTTGCGACATTTGAAAACGCTACCAAATATGCTAGCATAAAGAATGTAAACGCATCCATAAAGGTGAAAGAGGGAGGACTGAACAAGCGCATGAGAAAAAGCTTTGTAAGTCTGCTATCTGTAAGCTTAATGTTTTCTTTGGCATTAATGGGATGTTCACAGCGTCCGAATGGTAACACGGGTACGGGAACAGACGTCAAGCCCGCTCAGCCCGCACCATCCGCAAGCAGCGGACCATCGGCGAGCAGCACGAGCGGCGATAAAACGAAGCTTACGGTTTACAGCACCATGAGCGATACCGTGAATCAGGATGTCCTGAAGCAAATCGCCAGCGATTTTACGAAAGAAAATCCGAACATTGTAATTGAATACCAATTTCCAGGCTCGGAGTATGAGAATATCTTGAAAGTCAAAATGGCGGCCAACGATCTTCCGGATGTGTTCGACACACATGGTTGGGCGATCATCCGCTACGGTAAATACCTTGCTGATTTGAAAGACGAGCCTTGGGCGTCCAAGCAAACGGATACCATCAAGCCGGTCGTCACCAGTAAGGACGGTAAAGTCCACGCCTTGGTCATGAGTGAAGCGAAGGATGGGTTCTCATACAATGTGGACGTGCTCCAAAAATATAATATCGAGGTTCCGAAAACCTTAGATGAGATGCTGGCGGCAGCCGAGAAAATCAAAACGCAAAGCAACGGCGAGGTCACTCCGTTCTTCATGTCGGGGATTGACAACGGGATGATCGGCAGCTTCTTGGATCATTATGGCAGCTCCTACTACATCAGCCCGAAAACGAACGACGCACAAGCGTTTCTCGACGGGAAGTTCGACTGGAACAAGTGGACTCCGCTCGCGCAAAAGCTGCTCGATATGAAGAATAAAGGCTATATCAACGCCGATGTGCTCAGCGCCAAGCGAGTTGACATGCCTGCACGTTTTGCCCAAGGAAAAATCGCCTTCATATCGGGTGGTCCGTCCTTTGCGGGCGATGTGCAGAAGATTAATCCAAACGTTAAAATCGGCATCATGCCGGTACCGGCTGCTGTGGCGGGCGACGAGCCGCTCTTCTCCGGCGGTGAACGCTACACCATGGGCGCATGGAAAGACGGAAAGCATCTGGCGGAGTCGAAGAAATTTATCGCCTTTGTCGCGAAGCCGGAGAATATGTTAAAGATCGCCAATTCAACCAAGCTGCCGTCCGGGTTGAAGGATATCAATGCGAAGCATGAGTTCTCCGACTACTATGCCAAATACAGCTCGGTTCGCGTATTCCCTTATTTCGACCGCGTGTACCTGCCGAACGGTATGTGGGATGTCATGTGCAAAAGCGGTACCGCATTGCTCGGCGGAACGTTAACGCCACAGCAATTCTCAGAAAAAATGAAACAGGAATTTGATCGTCTCCGCAATAACTAATTGAACAGACGACCGGGAGGGTGTCCGCCCTCCCGTTTGATTTATTACGAACATCAGGAGGTGCAGCCTATGGCGGAGGTTAATACGGTGTCCGTATTAGATGCAGGGGCGCGGCGTTCCCGAAACAGTGCAATTAAGCGGTTCATACGCAACGGCGGGATGTTGAATCTGCTTTATTTTCCGGCGCTCATTTTGTTCTTCGTCTTTATTTTTTATCCGTTTATCAAAGGCATCCAGATTTCGTTTACCAATTGGAATGGCTATAATCAGGAATACAAATGGGTGGGACTAAGAAATTACGCAAGGCTGTTAACCGACCCCGATATTGCCAAGGTTATTAAAAACACGATCATCTACGGCGTTGGCAGCACCCTCTTTCAGAACATTATGGGCTTGCTTTACGCGCTGTACCTGAATATGAACTTCCGCACCCGCGGAATCGTGAGAACGATCATTTACTTACCGGTTATCATCAGCTCCTTGATTATGGGTTATATTTGGTACTTTTTCTTTCAATATCAGGGAGGCGCCATCAACGACATCCTGCTGCTGTTCCAGGATCAGCCGACGAATTTGTTGGGAGATCCCTATATCAACGTATGGATTATTACCTTCGTTAACACGTATCAATATCTAGGCATTGCGATGGTGGTATTTCTGGCGGGCCTGCAGACCATCCCGAAGGACTATTATGAAGCGGCAACCATCGACGGGGCAGGGGTGTTTTCGCGTTTTATCCATGTCACATGGCCTTTGCTGGCGCCTGCTTTTACCATCAGTATTGTGATGAACTTGATCGGCGGGTTAAAGCTGTTTGACGTCATCGCGGCATTGACCAACAGTGGTCCTGGCTACGCCTCGGCATCCATGTCCACCTTAATGTACTTGCTGTATTTTGGCCGTGAGGATGCGGGCTATGCCGCTACGATCGGGATCGTCATGTTCATCATGATATCGCTTGTCAGCATGATCTCCTTAGTTTTCTTAAGAAAAAGGGAGGTGTCCGCATGAACCGCAAAAAGGGATGGGTCACCCCTCTTTCCGTTTTGATCTGCTTGATACACATCTTGCCTTTTTACATCTTAATTACGACCTCGTTTAAAGCGATGGATGATCTGAGCTCCAAATGGATGTTTCCCGGTTATCTGTATCTAGATAATTTTATCAACGCCTGGTACGATGCCAAATTGGGAATCGCCTTCAAAAATAATCTCATTGTTGCGGTCACTTCCATCGTATTCATAGTAATTGTCGGCTCGATTGCGGCTTATCCGTTATCCAGACGCCAAACCAAATGGAATAAATTCATTTATATGCTGTTTATTTCCGCACTGATCGTACCTCCTCTAACAAGCTTGGTCCCACTCTATAAATTCATGGTTGATTTGGGCGGGATGAACCAATACTGGGGCATTATTCTGCTGCATATCTCGTTCCATTTGCCAATGACGATCTTTTTATATACCGGCTTCATCAGCACGATTCCAAAAGAGCTGGACGAAGCAGGGATGATCGACGGGGCAGGGCACTTCGGGTTGTTTTACCGGATTATTCTCCCCTTGCTGAAGCCGATTACGGCCACCGTTGTGATTTTGCATGGCGTATCGGTGTGGAATGACTTTCAATTTTCGTTGTTTTTCTTGCAAAAGCCGGAGCTGCGAACCGTCACCGTAGCGCTTTCCAGCTTCTTTGGGGAGGATGGCAATAAGGTTGGTTGGGTTGCCGCGGGCTCATTTATGGGAGCGTTACCGATGATCGTCATTTATTTGTTCCTGCAGCGCTACTTTATTACAGGACTTTCGGCAGGCGCAATAAAAGGATAGGACCTATGGTTCATTGCGGTGGTACTGACAAAAGAAGACAAGATTTGCTAAAGACAAACCTCACGAAAATTGTAAAATAAAGGATAGGAGGGCGATGCTGCAGTAGGGGGAGACTTGATGTGGAAATCGATCCGGTTCAAATTAACGATTCTGTTTCTGACAGCCATTGTGATCCCTGTTGTCGTTATCGTCATTGCGATCCCCTCCTATTACGAGGAGTTAATCCGAAGCCAACAGTCTTCGCAGATGAAGGGAACGTTAACGGCACTAACCTTCAGTATCGAAGCGTATTTGGACGACCTGGACCGCATGACGATCACGCCCTATTTGAATGACGACGTGATGAGGGCGTTAAAGATGAAGTCGACCTTTGGGTGGAAGCTGTGGACGGCCTACGAGCAGTTTGAAGCGGAACAGGCGCTATCGAATACGTTACCAAAATTTTTGAAAAATACTCGCAAAGACATCCTCGGCACCATCCTTCTTCCCATGGACGGCTCTGTCTATATCACCTCGCCGGGCGGTTACGTGAGCAAGCCGGTTGAGCTCTTTCCGTACGAAAAACAGGACTGGTACATTCAGGCGCTGAGGGCTGATGGTAATGTTGCTTTTACAAGCGTCCACCCGCAAAGCTATTTGGAAGGCGCGGGAACCGAGGTGTTCTCCGTGGCACGCCTGATTAATGACCCCGATAGTCGACGTCCGCTAGCGGTGATGATGGCGGACGCCGATACGGCCGCTTTGGAGAAAATGATGCACGGAATTCAGTTAGAAAACGGCTCTGCAGCCGCCATTCTCGACGATAAGCGAAAGCTCATATACGCTAGTCGGCCGCTGCCGGAGAACGTCCTGCATCAATTGGCGGACGAACGCAGCACCGTGGAAGACGTGAATGAGCGCTACTCTGTCGTCACCCAAACGGTCAGTCGCTCCAACTGGCGGATCGTCGTGCTTTTTCCGGAATCGGTCATTAAAGTGCAGCTCCAGCGTATTTATTGGGTTGGGGTCATCGTTGGCGTTTCGGGCCTGATCATTGCTTTGCTGCTTTATTTCACGGTGTCTCACTGGATGATCACGCCGTTCAAGCGGATGATTCAGGTGATGAAACGCGTCCAGCGCGGAAATTTGCAAACGTTTTACCCCGTACGCGGCAATGATGAAATTGCTCAGCTCGGCATAAGCTTAAATACGATGATATCCCAGCTTGGCGAGCTGATCGACCGCGAATTTCGTGCTGCACTCGGACAGCGGAATGCCGAATACCGTGCGCTGCAATCTCAGATCCAGCCTCATTTTTTATACAATACCTTAAATGGATTTATAGGTCTCAATCGAACAGGCCAACGTGTGCTGCTGGAGCGGGCTATCTTGTCTTTAAGCGGGATGATGCGTTACAGCCTGCAGCACAACGACTGGGTACGGCTAAAGGATGAACTGGATTTCATAAGCAAATATTGCGAGCTGCAGAAAATTCGGTTTGCCGAAAAGCTGGACTACCAGATCGACTGCGGTCCGGGTACGGCGGACATTGTGATTCCTAAGCTGCTGCTTCAGCCGATTGTTGAAAACGCTATTATTCATGGGATTGAACCAAGCGATACCGCTTGCCGTCTTACGATTGATGCGGCGGTGGCGGACGATTGGCGGGAAGGCGAGGAGTGGCTGGAAATTCGAATTGCCGACAACGGAGCGGGGTATGATCCCAGCACAGAGCGGGAGGGAGTGGGAATCAGCAACGTACGGGAGCGGTTAAAGCTGACTTACGAAGGCTCTATCATGAGCGTAGAGACAGCGGTAGGACAAGGCACGCTCGTACGAATCCATATTCCGTTGAAGGATGTGAGCCATTCGTGAAGATGGTCATTGCCGATGACGAAAGCTTAGCACGGGTTAATTTATCCTGCATGATTAAAGATATGGAGGCCTCTTGGCAGATTGTCGGCGAAGCGACCAACGGCGAGGAATTGCTTACGCTGGTCGCGCAGCATCAACCGAATATCGCGATCGTCGATATTCGGATGCCTAAGCTGAATGGGCTGGATGCGGTTCAGCGCGGTAAATCGCTCTCCCCGTTTACAAAATGGGTGATTCTGAGCGGATATTCTGATTTTGGCTATGCGCAGCAGGCACTGGCTTTAGGGGTTTCCGCTTATTTGCTCAAGCCGGTCGATCCGGTTGAACTGGAACGAACGGTGCAGCTGATCTACAAAGACAACAAAGAGTATATTTCCCTCCTGAACCAGCAGTTTGAAAATAATTTGTCGGCGCTTTGCAACGGACTCACCTCTATTGAGCATGAGGAACAAGACAGCTTGCTGCATCGAGGAAGCTTTCTGGCATGGACGTTCCATCTAGATGCGGCTCGGCCTGCGAGCTTTGTGACGGATATGGAGGTTGAACTATACAAAGAGCTTCGTCAAATGATGGGCAAGCACCTCATTTTCGGGATGAATTTGGCGTTACTGGCACTGCAGAACGGAGATTTGGCTGCCATAGCCGTCTGGGATCCGGACAAGGGCGATGAAGGGAAACGGCGCTGCTACGACTTCTTTGGTGACATAGAAAAGATTATTTCCCGATATCGAACGGCGTATATGACCATGACCGTCTTACAATCGGGGGAGTGCCAAGGCTTTAAGGCGTTAAACGGACAGCTGCAGCAGCTGCAGCAGTGGAGTCATCTCCGCGCGGTTTGCGGGATCGGCCGCAGCCTCGATTATACGGAATTGCTTCGAGTGGCGCAGCTGCCGGATCAGCTGGAAGCCGCGCGCTTGTTGTGTGCCATAGGCAATCACCTCCAGGATTGGATGTGCTTGAATTATCACAATGCGGTCAGCGAGCTGGAAGCCTTGCTGCAAAAAACGCCTCTAATGGGTGCCGAACAAACCAAGCAGGCCGTCCGGTTATTTATTAGTATCGCTATAGGCATCCGTTTGCCCGAAGACCTCACGGTACCGAGAATAATTGAAGCTTTGCGGCAGTATGGCGAAAAGGTTTTGCGCGACACGAACACAAAGGAACCCTCTTCCGTAGATCTGATTACGCAGGTGATTCAATATATCGAGCAGCATTATATGGATGATATCGGGATCGGGCAAATCGCAGGTCAGCTTAATGTTTCGGCCAACTATTTAAGCGCGTTGTTTCATAAGAAAACCGGTGTGATGTTCGTTAAATATTTGACCCGTATTCGGATGAATAAAGCGAAGGAGCTGCTCATGAACACCAACCTTCAGGTACGGCAAGTAGCCGAGCAGGTCGGGTACTACAGCACGAGACATTTCACCAAGCTGTTCACACAAACCTTCGCCACTTATCCTTCGGATTACCGAAAAAATCAGATGCAATCTGGATCATAATCATAAATCTAGGAGGCTTTCCAATGGCCCTGATTCAATGTCACTTTTTCTCCGAGGTTCTGCAGTTAAGCACATCGATGACGGTGATTTTGCCCCAGCAAACCCGCACGCAGATCGGTATGCAAAATGTCAAGCGATCCGAGCGCCATCCTACCCTGTATTTGCTGCATGGGATGTCCGATGATGATACGATTTGGCTGCGCCGCACCTCCATTG
This sequence comes from Paenibacillus cremeus, assembly GCF_007786445.1. Taxonomy (GTDB): domain Bacteria; phylum Bacillota; class Bacilli; order Paenibacillales; family NBRC-103111; genus Paenibacillus_G; species Paenibacillus_G cremeus. The sequence continues at coordinate 24,810 of NZ_VNJI01000026.1, forward strand.
AACGTTATGTCGCTCCGCTAGGTCTAGCGGTCGTCATGCCGCAGGTTCATCGCAGCTCCTATACGGATATGGCGTATGGAAACCGGTATTGGACCTTTTTGAGCGAAGAGCTGCCTGAATTGGCCCGATCTTTTTTCCCGTTGTCGGATGCGAGGGAGGATAATTTTGTAGCCGGGCTATCCATGGGGGGCTATGGTGCGATGAAATGGGCTTTAAACAAGCCCGATCAATTCGCCGCTGCGGCGAGCTTATCCGGAGGCTTGAACCGTGCCAAAGTGCCTACGGAGCCGCAAAGACTCCGAGATTATCGTTTAACCTTTGGCGAGGAAAGCGTGGCGGGAACGGAAAACGATTTATTTTGGCTGCTGCAGCAGTGTGATCAGTCCGACGCTCCTAAGCCCAAGCTGTATCAATGCTGCGGTACGGAGGATTTCCTGTACGAGGACAACCTTCTGTTTCGGGACGCTTGCCGGAAAACGAGCTTCGATTTCACTTATGAGGAAGAACCAGGCACCCACGAATGGGGCTATTGGGATCAAAAAATTCAAGCGGTGCTTTCCTGGCTGCCGATGGAGAAGCATCACAAATGAAGAGGACCTATGGAAAGTGTATCGTTTCGGATGCGTTCCCTTGAAGGGCGCCGGGCGGTACGCTTTTTCATTACAAAAATAGCGCGCACACCGTAGTTTTGCAGCCTATGAAAGCGCATACCACAGGCATATATTGATAGTAGGCTAGTCAATAACGAACGAAAGGTTTGAAGCCTATGAGCTTGGATTTATTTCAATTGGATGGACGGGTAGCTTTAATCACTGGCGGAGCGCAAGGGCTTGGAATGGAGATGGCGAAAGCGCTTGCGGGAGCAGGAGCTAGCGTCGCGGTTACAAGCCGTGACCGCAGCAAGGCGGAAGAAGCCGCAGTCGTCCTTAGAGAAAGCAGCGGCCAAAGGGCTGTCGGGATCGCGGCTCGAGGGCCGTAGCCCGGCAGATGAAGCAGCAAAGGTACGGGCGTGTGATCAATGTGGCTTCCATGCTAGGAAGCGTTCGCTCCCCGAACGAAGCGCGTATTGCTCCAGCAAAGGCGATGCCGCATCTGAAGCACGTTCATTTAAAAGACTATTGGATTTACTTGACGGAGGAGGGCTACCGCCTGGTTCGCTGTCCAATTGGCCAAGGGGTGGTAGACTTCCCGGCATTATTTACGCTCCTTTCGCAGCATCATCCCCAAATGACGATGTCCATTGAGGTTGGCGCGCTGGAGGCACGTCATACTAGGGTGCTGGCCGACGATTATTGGCTGGAGTATCCGGCTCGATCAGCGTCGCAATTCGCTGAAACGATGCGTTTTGTGCTTGCCCACGCGAAAGCACCGGCCGATTGGCGGACTCCGTATGAAAAGAACGAGCCCGAGAGCAGCATTATCGCTTATGAAAACCACCAGCTGCTGTCCAGCATTGCCTATATGCAAGGCTTAGTCCGTACTTACAATGCGATTCAAGAAGACTAATCGGCGGAGGGATAACGAAATGCAGATTGACCTACAAGGTAAAGTAGCGATTGTCACAGGCGCCGGTCGGGGGATCGGCCGGGAAATTGCGCTGACCCTGGCTTCGGAAGGCGTCATCACGGTGGTCACGGATGTAAACGAAGCCAACCTGGAAGCGATCAAACAGGAGTTTGAGCAGCTGGGATATCAAGGCTCACAGTATCTATGCGATGTCCGTGATTTTAACCGAATACAGCAAGTGGTGGGTGCCGTAGTAGAGTCCTATGGACACCTGGATATCCTGGTCAATAATGCCGGGGTTGCTGCAGGCGGGATGGTTACTTCGCTGCAAGAAGAAGTTTGGGATTTGAATCTGGATATTAACTTGAAGGGCACTTTCCTGATGTGCAAGGGCGTCATTCCGGTGATGAAACGTCAGCGATCGGGCCGCATTATTAATGCCGCTTCCTTTGCGGCGATTGTTCCGAGCATTGGTAGCGCTGCTTATGCTTCATCCAAGGCGGGCGTGAGCCAATTCACCCGAGTGCTGGCAGGAGAATTGGGACCTTGGAATATAACCGTGAACTGTTACGCGCCGGGCATGATTCCTACCGACATGAATCATTTTGCCGAGCGGCCGGAGAAGGACCAGGAGCGCCTGCTCGATACATTGACGCTTAGAAGGTGGGGCTCCAAGGATGATGTTGCTAATCTCATCTGTTTCCTGGCCTCAGACCTTGCTGAATATATTACAGGGACAATGATCGATGTAAGCGGTGGTAAGCTGGCTACGCAAATTCCAAAAGTCGCTTATGAGAGAGCGGAGGCGGAGAACCATGAATAGTCCTTCGTTTTCCGGATTGGCACATAAAACGGTCATTGTTACAGGCGGCTCCAAAGGAATTGGCGCTGGGATCGTGGAGCAGTTCGCCAAGCTTGGAGGAGCAAGGGTAGCGATAGCGGATGTGGACTCCCAGGGAGAGGCATTAGCCGAACGCTGGAGAAAAGACGGCTGCGAGGTCAGATACTATTCCTGCGATGTTTCACGCACCTTTGACATTGAGCGGATGATGGCTGCTGTAGAGAACGATTTTGGCGGCGTGGATGTGTTGGTCAACAATGCGGGGATTTTTCCCAGAGGCGACCTCATGAGTACGGACGAAGCGTTATGGGACCGGGTGATCGGCATCAACTTAAAAGGCGTCTTTCTCATGTGCAAGGCTGCAGCCCCGGCAATGATCCGGCAAGGAACCGGCGGAAGCATCATTAATATCGGGTCGCTTCATTCTGCCAAAGGGGAGGACAACACCTTGGCGTATGCCGTGTCCAAGGGAGGCCTGATCACGATGACCCGCAATTTAGCCCACGCCTTGGCGAAGCACAGCATTCGGGTGAACTGCGTACATCCCGGCTGGGTGGCGTCGGAAGGAGAGGTTTCGCGCTGGGAAGGGCTCGGAACCCATGAGTTCGATCATATCCAGCGATCCATTCAGAATTTGCCCCTCGGCCGCATGCAAACAGGAACCGATATTGCGAATGCAGCGGTGTTCCTGGCGTCCGACTTGGCCGAGCAAATCACGGGCCAAATGCTAACGGTAGACGGAGGGCTAAGCGTACGGCGGCCCTTAAGCGATATGTCGAGGTAAAGCGCAAGCGCTAGGAAAAATAGAAACTGGTGAGTCCGAGAAAGGTGGATTTTTCTAATGGCGAAAATTACTTTCATAGGTGCGGGCAGCTTAGTGTTTACTAAAAATTTGGTCAGAGATTTGCTTACGTTTCCTGCGTTTGAGGACTGTACCATCATGCTGATGGACATCGACGAAGAACGGCTTGGGTTTGCTAAAGAAGCCGTAAATAATATTATCTCCGCCGGCGGTTACTCCTCTGCCAAGGCGGAAACGACGACGAACAGAGCTGAAGCCTTAAAAGGCGCCAATGGTGTCGTCAGCACGATTCTGGTCGGCGATTTGCCGGTTTGGCGGACGGATTTGGAAATTCCGAAGTCCTTTGGAGTGGACATCAACATCGGCGATACTCGCGGCCCTGCGGGCATTTTCCGCTTCCTGAGGACCGTTCCCGTGATGCTGGACATTTGCCGGGATATCGAACGCTATTGTCCGGATGCCGTGTTTCTGAACTATACCAATCCTATGGCCATGCTGTGCAGAGCGATGCAAGGCGAGACCAAGGTGACAGTGACAGGCCTATGCCACAGCGTACAAGGCACCGCGGCTATGCTAGCCAAGTGGATCGGAGCTCCGATTGAGGAGATTACCTACACCTGCGCCGGGATCAATCATCAGGCCTTTTATCTGGACTACAAGTGGAATGGTAAGGATGCGTACCCGCTCATTCGGGAGGCCGTGCAGAACAGACCAGAGATTTATAACGAGGAGCAGGTTAGAAACGAAATGTATCTCCATCTGGATTATTATGTGACCGAATCTAGTGGTCATAATTCCGAATACAACGCGTGGTTCCGTAAACGTCCCGAATTAATCGAAAAATACTGCACGCATGGCACCGGCTGGAACCCTGGCGAATACGCGCTTACCGTTAAAAATGCCGAGCGAAAGCGGAGCAACTGGAAAAATCAATTGATGGCATGGCGGGACAGCCCAATCGATCTAAAGCGTGGGAATGAATATGCTTCCTATATTTTTAACGCGGTGTTTGGAGATCACACCTTGTTTCAATTTAATGGAAATGTCCGCAATTTCGGATTAATCGACAATTTGCCGGAAGGTGCTTGTGTGGAGGTGCCTATGCTGGCTTCCAGACAAGGGCTGAGCCCTATCCATGTCGGACCATTGCCCGATCAGCTGGCCTTACTTGTGAACACCAGCTCAAGGTGTGAGGAATTGGCTGTAGAAGGAGCGCTTACCGGGGATCCGCGAAAAATATTTCATGCCATCTGCTACGATCCGCTCACCTCGGCGGTGCTCAGCTTGGCGGAAATCAAGTCGATGGTGGATCAAATGTTTAAGGTCAATCAAGATTGGCTGCCTCAATTCAAGCATTTGTCCTGAAGATTAAGAGCCGTCGCCGTGGGCGCGGCTTTTTCAATTAATAGTAGTAGACATAACAAATGTTATGTAATCTAATTTTGTCGCGATAACATTTTCTGAAAATGAACTGAAAATTTTCTAGTGCTTCGAAAGCTATAGGAAGAACACGTACATAGCGGATGCTGCCAAGGAAGGGATGAGCTCAATGGACCGGCCTATCATTTCGGAGCATGAAATGATTCAAGAAACCGAGGGGTTTTACAACATTTATATGGCATTCCTGGACGAAATTACGCAAATTGAGAGCGTCCGGGGGAAGCTGAACGATTTTCAACTGATGCAGGCGGCTTCACGGGCTAAGGATACGATGGGCATTCAAGGCTGGGAGCGCCGGCAGACGATCAACTCGATTTTCGAGAAATACATGCATATTTATCGGGTCTTTGGGCGAGCGAAAGCGGATGAGTGGGTAGCGGTGACGTTCGGCTACGAGCTTCCGGAAGATTCGGAGCGCATTGGGCTCGAAAACAGTGACACGATCGACGATGGACCCCGCAGCGAGCAGTCTCCTAATGCCGGTCAACGATTGCAGGAGCTGTCGCAGCTCATTGGAGAGAAGGAGAGCGAGCTTCTGCAGCTTTACCGAGAGTTTTATTTTCTTCAGCAGCTTGCTGGGCATCCCCAGAAATAATTTCATAGAAGGCGGCTCCCACCTGCGGAACCGTCTTTTTTTGCGTGCATGAAGCAAGTCTTGTTGGGCACCTTAGAAAGAGGTGTGACAACATTTACCAACAAGGGGTGCTCAGAAGGGTGAAAAAGAGATTAAAGTGGTGGATGCGCGGGTTGTCGTTCTCTCTATTCTTCATGCTGCTGCTGCCAGGCAATCTCTTCGGCCAACCGGCTGAATCGATGGAGCAATTTTATCAAAATTCGAAATCAGGCAAAGTAATTGACTTTGTCGGGGATAGCACAACGGAAGCGGCTCCGGGATTGTATGAGCAGTTAACCAATGTTTATGCGGCTCCTGGGGGCGTGCTGGAAGGAGTGCGCATTCGCAATTGCGGCTCCAGCGGCAATACGCTGCACTATTTTGTCAACCAAATCGCAGCCAATGGGCATACGCTCGATCAAGTGATTCGGGACCAAGCGGATTTGTATATTGTCTCTTATGGGATCAATGACATTCGGGAGAGCAGCCCTGAACAGATTCAGTCCGATTTAAAGCTTGCTGTGGACAGGCTGCTCAAGGAAACGCGCGGCGGCGTGCTGCTGCGGATCCCCAATCCTTTTCTGTCTGTGAATCGATGGAGCTACATCCAGATGGACATCGCGAAGGCGCAGCTCTATTCCGATCAGCTGTGGGGCGTATACCAGAGCTTCCGAGACTATGACCCACGGGTGGATCTTCTGGATATCCCAAGTCTAGTGTTTGGGCGACAAGTACAGCCTGAGCATCCGTTTATGCAGGACACCATTCATCCGAATGAGGCAGGCTACCGGGCGATCGCCGATGCCATAGCTCAGAAATTATCCGGCCAGCCGGTCACGCCGAGAATAAATTAGAAATTTTTAGGAAATTTTTATATCCGCTCTAACAGTATTCGACAGCCTCCGTAGTAGATTTATGTAACGATTAGGAACAGATTTAATAGATCTACATCCTACGGGGGTTGGGTTATGAAATATTGGATTGCGGCGGCGGCAGGGGCTATTTTGCTAGTACTCGTTTCTTGTTCTACAAATGAAAGCGCATCCAGGTCACCATTACCTGAAAAGATTACTGAATCTCTTCAAATGGTAAACGTCCCAACAGCGGTAACCGAACCGCTAATTGAACCTCCTGTAGAGCCTTTGGTAGAGCCAGCGGGGCAAGAAGAAACGGTGATTGAACCTCCTCCTGCAAAAAAACATGTCACCTTCGCTTTCGTAGGAGATGTGCTGCTCAGTGGCGGCGTAGAAAAAATTCTTGATAGTAAAGGCTATGACTACCCGTATCAAAATGTTCAACCCTACTTGAGCGAGCCGGATATCACAATAGCGAATCTCGAGACCCCTGTGACGGAAAACGGGACTCCACAAGATAAAGAATACGTGTACAAAACCAATCCCCAGTATCTGCCTGCGCTTAAGGATAGCGGGGTAGATGTAGTTAACTTGGCTAATAATCATTCGATGGACCAAGGGGAGCTTGGACTGGTCGATACGCTTCAGCATTTACAATCGGTCGAGCTTCCCTTTGTAGGGGCCGGTATGAATGAAGCCGAGGCGTTCGCTCCAGTCTACATCGAGAAAAATGGCATCAAGGTCGCTGTTCTCGGATTTAGTAGAGTCGTACCGGAGGGTTCCTGGTATGCAGGGCTCCGAAAGCCGGGGCTGGCAACCACCTATGACCCGACCAAAGCGTTAAAAGCGATTCAGCTCGCTAAACAAAATGCGGATTTGGTCGTCGTTATCGCCCATTGGGGGATCGAGAGAGAAGATACGCCGGAAAAATATCAGGTGAACCTGGCCCACCAATACATCGACAGCGGCGCCGACTTAGTGATTGGCGGTCATCCGCATGTGCTGCAAGGGTTTGAAGCCTATAACGGGAAATGGATCGCATATTCCCTAGGCAACTTTATTTTTACAACGAATGGCGTTCCGAAAACATGGGAGACGCTCATTTTGCAAGCGGATTGTACCCAAGAAGCGGCGTGCAGCATGTCGATCGTGCCTGTGCTTACCAAGTACGCGAGTCCGACGCCCATGGAAGCCGAGGCTGGTGCCAAGCTGATTCAAAGATTAAATGCGATCAATCGAAATGTCAGGATAAGTGACGCGGGTGAGCTTGAAAGTCAATAGACGAATCTTTCGATTCTTTTATTTTTGAGAAAGTTAAAAAACAGCCAATAAGTCAAATAATTAACAATATCATTCCTGCGAATGCTCCAGTACGCTGAATGAAGTTTCCCTGCAGCTCAAGTACGATGACAGCCGGTTGGGAGCCTAACTATGCGAAGGAGGCACGAAAAGGATGAGCTTAGTTTCGAATAATAGGAGGAAAGGTCATGTTGTAAAATGGGCAGCGACTCTGGCACTGTCAGCCATGCTGATCACGCCGGGCGGCATGGGTATGACAAGCAAAGCATTCGCGGCTACGACGTACGATAGCGCCGTCCTAGCGGACAACCCCGTAGGCTACTGGCCGATCTCGCCGGGGGTTACTACAGATCAGACCGGGCACCACATGGACGGTACCTTTACAGGCAGTCCGGTGGGGACTACACTGCCGAATGGCGATGCGGCGACCGCGTTTAACGGCGTGGATCAATATTTCACCGTTGCGGACAACGATTATTTGGAAGTGACGCGGACCGGCATCTTGACCGTCGAGGCGTGGATGCGCCCGGATACGCTTCAGTTCCAGAAATCCGAGAGCAGCGGCTACGTGCATTGGATGGGAAAAGGGACCGCAGGACAGCACTCTTGGGTGGCTCGAATGTACAGTTACAAGAACACGGAAAATCGTCCTAACCGGATCAGCGGCTACTCCTTCAATCTCAGCGGCGGCCTGGGTGCCGGCTCCTACTTCCAAGATGCGGTAACGGCGGGCCAGTGGATCCATTATACGCTGGTCATCAACACCGTGAATAAGAGCTCCGCGTACACTACCGGCTACACCAAGCTGTACAAGAATGGCGTGCTTCGCGACCAAGATCGATTGTCCGACTACAATATCATCCCAGGTAACGGAACAGCACCGATGCGGGTAGGAACACGCGATTTTTCCTCCTTTTTCCAGGGCGCTGTCGGCAAAGTTGCTGTGTATGATTATGAATTGACCCCAGATCAGCTGATGGCCCACTATAACAACATGACGGATGTGGTTCCTCCTACCGCGACCGTGGCTTACAGCACAACAGCGCCGACCAACCAAGATGTCATTGCCACCATCACTCCTAGCGAGAATGTCACGATTACGAATAACGGCGGCTCCAAAAGCTACACCTTCACGCAAAACGGCAGCTATACATTTAATTTTGTAGATGCATCGGGGAATGAGGGGTCAGCTACGGCGGTTGTGAGCAACATTGATCGCACTGCGCCGACTTTAAAGATTACACTTGATCACACCGTGCTAAATCCGCCTAATCATAAAATGGTACCGATCCATGCGACCCTAACCGCTCAAGATAACAATCCAGGGCCGCTTACGATCAGCCTCCAATCGATTACAAGCAATGAGCCGGATGTGGGCTCAGGGGATGGGAATACGGTGAGCGACATTCAAGACGCAGATCTCGGCACCGCCGATACCGATTTTGCGCTTCGTGCCGAACGATCGGGGACTGGGAATGGACGCGTTTACACCATCACTTATACGGTAACGGATGCAGCCGGCAATCAGTCTACTGCAACTGCGACAGTCTTGGTCGATCATGATTCTTCTAAATAGGAATAAACTTCTAGATTTTATAGACAGGGCTAATTTTAGTCCTGTTTTTTTATCAAAAAAGGATTTGTGCCCCAGCTATCGAAGTTATATTCAAACCAGTGAAATTGACAAAAAGGAGCCCGAAATCGATGAGCGAAGCTTACACATTTGACGAAATTGCAAGACTTCCCTTGCCTGGCGATAATTGCGCCGTTGCCACCCGCCAGCTGGATGCCGGTACAGAGATTCATTACGAAGGCCAAACCTTGATCATGGACTATACGGTAATGGAAGGCCACCGGTTCGCGGTGAAGCCGATTGCACCGGGTGAAGAGCTGCTTTCTTGGGAATTGCCTTTTGGCGTAGCTTTGGAAGCGATTCCACCCGGTCATTATGTAATCAATGAGGCCGTATTGGAAGCGCTTAGCGTGAGGCAGCTCAAATTTGCATTGCCAGCGAAGCCGAATTTCGCAGATCAAGTTCATCCGTATATTCTCGATGAAGCCCATTTTCAGCCTGCTCCAGCATCGCCTGCTTACACAGAGGAACGCACGTTCCTGGGGTATCGCCGTAGTGCTGATCGTGGCGTAGGGACCCGTAACTATGTGGTTCTGCTTGGCACCACCTCTCGCACAGGCAGCTATGTGAAGCAGCTTGCCGCTCGATTGCAGAGCGAACTGAAGAACTTCCCTAATATTGATGGCATTGTCCCTGCGGCGCATACCGAGGGGGGAACAGAAAATCCCAACAATCTGGATTTGCTGCTCCGAACACTGGCCGGATTTTCTGTGAACCCGAATGTAGGCGCAGTGCTGATGGTGGATTATGGAATTGAGCCGGTTACCAATAAGATGGTGGAGGCCTATTGCCGCGAGCACAGCTACCCGATCGATGAAGTGCTGCACAAGTTTGTAACGCTCCAAGGCGGCTTTGAAGCGAATCTGGCCATAGGTGAAGAGATCGTACGTGAGTGGCTGCCCGCCGTTAATGCGATGCAGCGGACGCCTGAATCGATCAAGCACCTGAAAATCGGCCTGCAGTGCGGCGGCTCGGACGCTTTTTCCGGCATCTCTGCGAACCCGCTGCTGGGCTGGATTTCCGAAGAATTGGTGCGCTACGGGGGCGCGGCCAGCTTGGCTGAAACCGATGAGCTCATTGGCGCAGAGCCTTATGTACTGTCGAGGGTGCGCAACGTAGAAACGGCGCGTAAATTCCTCGAGCTTGTGGATCGCTTCAAGGAGCGTACGTCTTGGCATGGAGCGAGCGCGGAAGGTAATCCGTCGGGCGGGAACAAGTATCGGGGGCTGTATAATATTTACCTGAAGTCCATCGGTGCGGCCCAAAAGAAAGATCCGATCACTCGCATCGATTTTGCCACAGAGTACGGGGAGCTCATGAAGGATGGCGGATATTATTTCATGGACAGTCCCGGCAATGACCTCGAGAGCATCGCTGGCCAGGTCGCTGCAGGGTGTAATCTGATTTTCTTTACGACGGGTAACGGCTCGATTACTAACTTCCCTTATGTGCCGACGGTCAAGGTGGTTACAACGACGCGCCGCTTCCAGCTGTTGTCCAATGACATGGATGTTAACGCAGGACAATATTTGGAAGGCAAATCGATGGATGAGCTGGGGAAAGAGGTCTTCGACCTGACCATCCAGATCGCTTCCGGACAGAAGAGTGTGGGCGAGAAGGCGGGCCATGCCCAGGTGCAGATCTGGCGTAACTGGCAGCAAAAGGATGCCAGCCAGCTCGACCGATTGCTGCATGCCACGGAGCCGACGGGAGAGCCGATTGAAATTTTGGAGGATACAGAGGCGGTGGCTAGCTCGATCCAATTCAACCGGCCGGAGGGCGGCAGCATCGGCTTGATCTTACCGACGAGCCTCTGCGCTGGACAGGTAGCCAATATGATTACACAGCGCTTGAACAAGCAGGGGACTGGGCAGCCGGATCTATCTCGCTTTGTGGCCTTGGCGCATACGGAAGGCTGTGGGAACTCGGGGGGCCAGTCGGAGCAGCTCTATGCTCGAACGATGATCGGTTATGTGACCCATCCGTTGGTGAAGCACTGTCTGCTTTTGGAGCATGGCTGTGAGAAAACACACAACGACTTCATGCGCCATGAGATGGGTGAGATGGGGGTCGACGCGAGCCGGCTTGGCTTTGCCAGCATTCAGTTGGACGGCGGAATAACGAAGGTGACTCAGAAGGTAGAAGCTTGGTTTGACGATCGGTTGAAAGCAACCGCAGCCGGTAAGGAAACCGTAGGACTGGAAGGGCTGCGCATTGGTATGGTAAGCGATGGTCCCCTTTCCGACACAGCCGGTGAGCAGCTGGCGAAGCTGACCCAAATGATCGTCGGCGCGGGCGGTATGGTCGTTGTTCCAGAGAATAGCGGACTGCTTTCCACGCCGGCGTACAGCCAGCAGCTGCTTCCCGTATCGCAGGTCCAGCCGTCTGTCGCGTATGGTGAGCATGTCCAGCGCAGCGGCTTCCACATCATGGAGACACCAACCGAGCATTGGGTGGAGACGATTACAGGCCTGGCGGCCACAGGCGTTGAGTTGATTATTGCGCTGGTCGGTCATCGGCCGATGCAGACGCATCCGTTTGTACCGATCCTGCAAATGGCATCAGACTCGACCATGCAGCAGAACTATGCCAATGATCTAGATTTGCTCCTCACAGGCGATCCACAGGCATGGACGAACCAAATTCTCGAGCGCAGCAAGCAAATTGTGGAGCAGACGTATACGCCGCGTCTCTACCAGCAGGGGAACGTTGATTTCCAATTAACGCGCGGCTTTTTGGGTGTTTCGTTGTAGTTTATATATGAATGTAAGAGCGGTTAGGGGTAAAATCCTGGCTGCTCTTTTTTTTAGTGCCGCTCCCATTATTTACAATTTTCCTGCGGTATACAATAAGCTCCGCTCCAACCGCGGTGCTGAAGCTGTAGGCATCACGCCGGACGGCAAGTACATGTTCATGGCTATGCAGAGCGCGCTGCGCAATCCGAACAAGGATGTCGACAGCTCCCGACAGCTGCGGATCATCAAGCTTGATCTGACTACACTCGAGCCGGTAGCTGAATATGCATATGTCACAGAAGATGCAAAACAATTCAAAGACGTGAAGCAAGCGGATGTCGTCATCTCCAATCTGGTTGCTGTCAGCGAGAATACATTGCTGATCGACGAGCGCGATAAAAATGCAGGCGACCAGGCTCAATTAAAGCGTATTTTCGCGATTGACCTGTCCGATGCGACTAACATTCTGGGCAAATATGACGATAACAAGGCTGCAGGCAAAACACTGGAGCAAATGAGCACCAAGGAATTGAAGGATGCTGGCATTATGCCTCCATCGAAGCGTACAGTGGTCGATGCTGTTGCGTTCAAATTCCCTTTTGAGAAGATCGAAGGCTTGTCACTTGTTAACGGCGACACCATTGCCATTGTCAATGATAACGACTTCGGCCTTGGCAGCACGTCCTCCGAGAACGGAACAGAGATGTGGACGTTCAAGCTTCCATACACGATCAAGTAGGATCGGCCTGCTGAAGAGCCGGTGATAGATAAAGAAGAAGGAGCGGTTTTCCCTAGCGGAAACTGCTCCTTTTTGTTATTTGCAAATAGACTCTAATGTCCCAATCGACCGATTTATTGGCGCAATCGACCATGATAATTAGCGCATGAAGCGCTATCATGAAGTCAGAGACAGCCTGAAAAGGAGCTGATGAATGCCGATGAACATTGTGATCGTGGAAGATGAACATTGGGCTTTGGCGGAATTGGCCGAAGTGATGAAGGTGTACGAGCCGGAGCATCGGGTCTTTGCTTTCGATAACGGGGAGGATGTTCTGCAAGCCTTAGACAGCGTGGTGCCTCAGCTGGTGCTAACAGACATCAACATGCCGGGGATTGACGGGCTGGAGCTGGTCGAGCAGCTGAACCGACTGGATCCTTCGATCAAAAAAATCATTATCAGTGTCCATGATCAGTTCGAGTATGCGCGACAAGGGATGAAATTCGGAGTCATTGATTTTCTGGTGAAGCCGGTAAAGAAGGAAACGCTGTACAAAGCCGTTAACCAGGCCATAGAGCAAATCGAGCAGAACAACAGACAGAAGCAGGAGCTGCTTCTCGGAAATTTGGCCCGACTGCTGACCGCACCGGAATTGAGCGCGGACCCGATGCTGCATGCTTATGCTAGACCCGCCTATGGAATGATTTTGATAAATTTTGAGCCCGATACTTCAGTTAAAGGCCGAAAATTACCTGAGCTTCACCCAGATGAGCTGAAGCGGATGATCCATAGCACGTCGCCTCAAATTTCGGAGAAAGACATTCAAGTCATCGCGCTTGATGCAGCGCATTCGGTTGTCCTCTTGCCAGGCTCTGCACGGAGAACGGAGGGTCAGCCGGATACAGTGGCGCTTGGTTTGTATCAGCATCTGCATCACGCGCTTTCTTGTCACGTGCATGTCAGTTATGCGATGAAGCCGGTCGGAGCATCGTTTCACGATACGTTCATCAAGCTAAGGCGAACAGTAGAGGATCACCGGCTGTTCGGAAGGTCGTCGTACCTTCGGCCTGACAGCAGCTCCGATGTCGATTTAACGGTGCTGTGGGACCGAGTTCGGGTGATGGAATCCTATTATAAAAAAGGCGATTTGGCTAAAGGTGAAGCAAGCCTCCTGGATCTCGTAGGAGCTGTTCGCAGCCTTTCCATCACGAAGAGGCAGCTGGGATTGTTCGCATGCGATCTGCTGTTTTCCCTCAAATTCAATCTGCTCGAAGCCAAGCTGGGCAGCATTAACATCCACGAGCTTCAAGAGGATCCCGCGCTGATTCACACCGTGTCGGATTACCGCCAGTTGTTCGTGCTCCTTAAAGATAAAATCTGCAGTTTATATTGTGATGCAGAGACAGCTCATCATACCCCAAAGGGGCTGATTTTTGTCCTTCTGGGCATCATTCATCATCACTATCAAACCAATATATCCCTCCAGCAATTTGCCGCGGAGCATCACGTAAGCTTAGGGTACCTCTCCCGTCTATTTAAAAGCCATACCGGATTAACCTTTTCTGAATATATCGTCGATTACCGGATTCGCAAGGCCAAGGAGCTGCTAAGTCATGGAGTGGATCGCTTGCAGGAGATCAGCCGCTTAGTGGGCTATGAGGACGCCAAGCACTTTAGCCTGCTGTTCAAGAAGTCCGTCGGAGAGTCGCCGATGGCTTATGCTAAAAGGTTGAACGGAGCGGGAAGCAAACGTAAATGAAGGAAGGAAAAATCGCCCCCCTGTTTTAGTACAATTTACGGGTTTTCGATTATTGTGCTTATTTTTACAATTAGTTTAAAGCTCTGAACTACGCAGCAAGCGAAAGTAGGAGAGAGACGGAGCTTCTCGGCAGCCATCCCAGGCCTGGGGCAACGCCGTTTGGACGAGAACCGTTAATTCAAAAAGGGAGGATTCATGCATGAACCATGCTAGGAGAGTAGCCCTAGTTTCCTTCGCGACTCTGATGACCTCAGCACTCGTAGCGTGCAGCACCCAACCGGCATCCAAGCCGGCACCTGCAGATAAGCCAGCTGCGGCTCAGACCGATGCGAAAGCGGTAGAACCGAAAACGCTTACACTGCTGACAGGGACAACCGGTACGGCGTATCCGGCACTACAGGCGGTCGCAGCGGAGGCCGAGAAGAAGTTGAATATCAAGATTAAGTTTGATATTAAGCCGGATGGCACGGAAGGCGATAATCTCGTGAAAACGCGTCTGGCTACCGGCGAAATGTCGGACATCCTCTTCTACAACTCGGGCTCTTTGTTTCAGGCGCTTAATCCCGAGGAAAACTTTGTGGATCTGACCAAAGAGCCCTTCATGGATAAGGTCATGGATTCCTTCAAATCCGTGGTTACGGCGAATGGAAAGGTGTACGGCGTTCCTGGCGGCTCCTCCAACGTAGGCGGGATCATGTACAACAAGAAGGTGTACAAGGACCTCGGACTAACGATCCCCAAAACCTGGGCGGAATATATCGCCAATAATGAAAAGATCAAGGCCGCAGGCAAAATCGCCGTCATCGGCTCATACAAAACCACATGGACGTCCCAGTTGTACGTGCTGGCCAATGAATATAACGTGGTACAGCAAAACCCGAACTTTGTGACGGACTATACCGGTAATAAAGCTAAATTTGCCAACACGCCTACGGCGCTTCGCGGCTTTGAGATGACAGCCGAAACGTTCCAGAAGGGCTATATGAACAAGGATTTTCTGGCTACCACCTATGATGGTGGACTGAAGCTGCTGGCCGAAGGCACCGGGGTGCATTATCCGATGCTGACCCATGCGGTGGATGCGCTGGCCCAGAACTTCCCGGATAAGATCAAGGACATCGGGGTATTCCCGGTGCCGAGCGACAACGCCAGCATTAACGGGTTTACGGTATGGATGCCGAGCGGGCTGTATATCAATAAGAAGAGTAAAAACGTCGATGCCGCGAAAAAATGGCTGGAGTATCTCATTTCTCCTGAGGGCATGAAGGTTTATATGAGCAAAAGTAAGGCGAACGGCCCTTATGTCATCAAAGGCATTAATGTGCCGGACGACGCTTACGATGCGATCAAGGAAATGCAGCCGTTCTTTGATTCGGGTAAAACGGCTCCGGCACTGGAGTTCGTATCACCGGTCAAAGGTCCGAACCTGGAGAGCATTCTGATCGAGGTCGGAACGGGGCAGAAATCGGCGGCCGACGGTGCGTCCGATTACGACAAGGATGTCAAGAAGCAGGCTCAACAGTTAAATCTGAAGGGCTGGTAACGACGCGCTGAAATAGAATCCGGATCGGTCCTGCACATGTCGATGCTGCAGGACCGGTTGTCCTAAAGGAGTGAAGCACGTGAGCTTGGCGCAAAGGAAAATGTACTCCTACTTGTTCTTGCTGCCGGCGGGCATTATTTATTTCGTCTTTTATTTGCTGCCGACGATTATGTCATTATTTTTCAGCTTGACCCGATGGACCTTGACCAAGTGGCAATTTATTGGCTTTGAAAATTACACCATGTTTTTCGAGGAGTCGTCTTTGCGAATCGGGTTTCGGAATACGATTATATTCGCGGTCGTGACCTGCGGCTTGAAGGTGGTTCTCGCTCTCTTGCTCGCCACGCTGCTCACCTCGCGCATTTGGTTCAAGGATTATTTCCGCTCCATGGTCTTTTTCCCGACGCTGCTCAGTACCATTGCCGTGGGGATCGCCTTTAGTACGATGATGCATCCGACTCAAGGGGTGATCAATACAGCACTGGCCTCCTTTGGCATTCAAGGGCCGGACTGGCTCGGAAACACCAAGATCGCCTTGCTGTCCGTCGCGCTCATCGATGTTTGGAAGGGCGTCGGCATCGCCACCGTGATTTATATTGCTGGTATTATGTCGATTCCCCAGCATTACTATGAAGCGCTGCGCATCGACGGGGGGAGCTCCTTCCGCAGCTTTTGGCACATTACTTTACCGCTGAGCAGACCGGCTATGAACTCGGTGATTATTCTGGCTTTTATCGGCGGTCTGAGAACGTTTGATTTGATTTGGGCCACTACGCGGGGAGGGCCGGGCTTCTCTACCGACCTCATCGCTTCGATTATTTATAAGCAGTACCAAGCCGGCTTCTACGGTTTAGCGACCGCAGGCAATGTGATCTTGTTTATCGGCATTTCCCTGCTCGCATTCCCGCTGTATATGTTCCTCAGCCGAAGAGAGGTGGATCTATGAACAGCCTGGCTCGGGAATCCCATGTGGCTTCAGCTAAGGCGGGCACGCGCTGGCAGGTCGTTACGAGCAAAGCCTTGGTCAGTCTGATTTTGTTCATCCTGTCCACGATTGTGTTCTGGGTACCTTTTTACTTCGTGATCGTCAATTCGTTCAAGACGAGCATGAAGGCAGCCGAAATGAACATGCTCTGGCCGGAAACCTTGAACATTCTGGACAATTATAAAACCGTGCTGCTCACGGCGGACGGCATGCTGATTCGCGCGTTCTACAACAGTACGCTGCTGACGATCTTTTCTTTAGTCGGCATGGTTTTCGTTAGCTCGCTCGCCGGCTTTATTCTCCAGCGCAGGGAGCGGGGAAGGGCCGCCTCCGTACTGAATTTTCTGGTGCTTGCCGGACTGATGATTCCACCTGCGGTTGTGCCCACCATTTGGGTGCTGAATACGATCGGGCTGTTTAAAACGATGACCGGGCTTACGATGGTGGAAATTGCCCTGCACTTTCCGTTCTGTGCCATTTTGTACAAAGCGTTCACGGCCACTGTGCCCAAGGACATTGACGAGAGCGCGTTTATCGACGGCTGCGGGGGCTTCAAGCTGTTCACCCAAATTATTTTTCCTCTGCTGAAGCCGGTCACGTCCACTATTGTGATTATTCAAGCGGTCAGCGTGTTTAACGATTTCGTCAATCCGCTCTATTTTTTGCCCGGGTCGGACAACGCTACCGTGCAGCTGACGCTTTATAACTTTATGAGCATGTATTTAACCCAATGGAACCTGCTTTTCGCCGATGTCGTACTGATTTCCATTCCACCTTTGGTTCTGTTTTTGTTTTTTAACAAGCAGATCGTGGCTGGGATGACCGCTGGTGCGGTGAAAGGATAGCGTGATGACACCCAACATTCTTCTAATTATGGCTGACCAGCTGCGCTACGACTGTGTCGGCTTTGCCGGCATGTCTCCGGTGGCCACCCCGAATATCGATCGACTGGCAGCGGAAGGGATGAGCTTTGCAACGGCTTTCAGTCCTATCCCAGTCTGTGGACCCGCTCGGCAATCGCTTGTTTGCGGGCGAAGAGCGGAGACGTTCGGAGGGCTGTGGAATGCCGGCATCGCCTGGAAGGTGAGTACACTTGCGCCGAGCGCCTACTCGTGGGCCCGTACGCTTCAGGAGCATGGATACCGCAGCGGCTATGTGGGCAAGTGGGACGTTCATCCGACGCTGGACCCCACCCATTATGGCTATGACGAGTTTGTCGACAGCCGGAAGCTTTATGCGGAAGCGCTGCGGGCACAGTATCCGGACGTTGAGTATACGGGCGGCTATCTGGGGGAGGTGGACCCGCTGCCGCTCGAGGACACGCTTAGCCATAGAACCTCCTCCGAGGCAGGGAAGCTGCTGCAGAGGCTGGCGGCATCCGGCGGTCCGTGGCAGCTGCGTGTGAACTTCGACGAGCCCCATCTGCCCTGCCGACCGACCGCGGAATTCGCCAAGCTTTATGATGCGAGGCAGATAGCCCCGTGGGGCAGCTTCGCGGAAACCTTCGCGGGCAAGCCGTACATTCAGGCCCAGCAGCTTCACAGCTGGGGGATTGAAGACTACGGCTGGGAGGAGTGGGCTCCTATCGTAGCCAGGTATTTCGCGGTCATCAGCCAGCTTGACGATGCGATCGGCCGATTGCTGAAGCAATTGGACGATCTCGGACTGCGGGAGAACACACTGGTCGTGTTTACATCCGACCATGGCGATCTGTGCGGCGGGCACCGGATGATGGATAAGCATTATGTTATGTACGAGGACGTTATTCGGGTCCCGATGGTGATGCGTTGGCCCGGAGTCATTCGCGCCGGCTCCCAGACAGAGGAGCTGGTTTATAATTTGCTCGATTTGCCGCCTACGCTTCTGCAGGCCTGCGGACTCGCCAACCCGGAGGATTGCCGCTTTCACGGTCAATCACTGGTCCCGTTATGGAAGACGGGGAGCAAAGAGCAAGCAGGAGGCTATATATCGCGTGAAGAGATCGTCTGCACGTATAACGGACAGCAATTCGGGCTGTTTACGCAGCGGATGATCCGGACCCGGGAATGGAAATACGTCTGGAATTTGACGGATGTCGATGAGCTGTATGATCTGCGGAACGACCCGCATGAACTGAACAATCAAATCGGTGTGCAAGGTCATCGAGAGCTGATCGCGGGCTTGCGGAGACGGCTATATGAGATTCTGAAGCAGGATGAAGATCCGATTGTCGCAAACCAATGGATGCAGCGGCAGCTTCTGGAGGGAAGGAAGCTTTGAACTTTTTATGTCCGAATCGAACAGTCGGTTGTCAGAATCGGCAATGCGGCCCGTTTGAAGATTGCATACAATTAGGACCAAGCAAGAAAAAAACGGTGAAATGAGGGATACATATGATCAAGTTGGGTGTCAACTCGGTATTGTTCAAGGAGTTTGATTTTGCTACGGCTGCCAAGCATATTGCGTTGTGCGGCTATGACGGAGTGGAAATCTCCGCAATCGAGGGCATGTGTGAGCATTTGGCTCTGAATGAGTGGAAATCGCAGGTGCAGCAGCTGAAAGCGATCGTTCAGGAAAATAACCTGGAGTTTCTCTCCATGGAATTCGGCTCGGTGAAAAGTGAGGAGAGACTCCTTCGCGCCTTTGAAGCTGGAGCAGAAATCGGCATTCCGATCATCAATATCGGTCCCGGCGGCAAAACAGGCGTAGAAGAGGATCTGGAGCGTTCCATTGACATGCTGCAGCGTATGTCCGACAAAGCTGCTTCGTATGGCGTAACCCTCTGCGTGAAGGCGCATGTCGGCAACGCGATCGACAATACTCCGACTACGCTGCGCGCGATGGCGGCGATCTCATCCCCGGCATTTGGGATCGACATGGATCCGAGCCATATTTACCGTGCCAACGAAAATCCAGAGGAAGCACTACCTGCAGTTCTGTCCCGAGTGAAGCACGTGCACATACGCGATTGCAAAGGCCGCCAGCAAGGACCGGGTCCGATTGAGCTGCAGGCTTGCGGACGCGGAGATATTAATCTGTACGGATACTGCAAAGCGATGGTAGACGGAGACTATAACGGACCGGTCGTGCTGGAGGTCATCGGAGCCAAGCCGGAGAATTCGCTCGCTCAAATCTCGATCGTAGCTGCTGATACGTACGGCTATCTCAACGCATGCCTCAAGCAATTGGGCGGCAGATAATCAACCTGATTTTTTAAATCTAGGAGAAGGAGTGGAACGCCATGGCTAGTAAACAACCCAACGTCATTCTTTTCGGTATCGACAGTCTGCGCCGGGATCATATGAGCTCTTATGGTTATCATCGTTTGACGACTCCACATCTGGATAAGCTGGCGGAGCAAGGGGTATTATTCGAAAAGCATTTCAGTCCGAGCATTCCCACCACCCCGGCGTATGCCTCCATGCTGACCGGAATGGACTGCTTCGGGACCGACGTCGTCGCGCTGCGCCATCAAGGGTCGCTTGGCGGCCATGTCAAAACATTGGCTGAGCTCTTGGAAGAAAACGGATACAATACGACCTGCGTTGGTTTTACAGGAAATCCGTCCTCTCGAGGCTTTCAAAACTACCTTGAATATGAAGCCTGGGTACCGGACGATCGGGCAGAGTGTCCGAAGGCGGAAAATTTAAATGACGTGGCGATTCCGGAGCTGCAGCGACTCGCGGGCGAGGAAAAGCCGTTCTTCCTTTTCCTTCGCCACATGGATCCGCACTCCCCATACTTGCCACCACGGCCTTACCGGAGGCTGTTCTACGGCGGGGACGAGAAAAATCCTGAGAACACCTCCATGGAGCCGGTTTTCAACTTTAAACCGTTCGGCGACTTCCTCAAATCATGGATTCCGAAAGATGTGACCGACCAAGAATACGTCACGGCGCTCTATGATGGAGCCATTGCCTATATGGACGCTTCGATCCAAGCGATCCTCAACGAGGTGGCGGCACTTGGTCTCGAAGAGGATACGTTGATCATCGTCACTTCGGATCACGGGGAAACCTTGTATGAACATGACTGCTATTTCGATCATCATGGACTGTACGACTGCACGCTGACTGTGCCGTTAATTATCAAGCTTCCGGGCAAGGTGGCTGCGGGCAAGCGAGTGTCGGATGTCACGCTCATTAGCGACATCATGCCTACGATGCTGGAGCTCCTGGGGATTGATGCCGGACAGCAGCTGGATGGCCGCAGCCTGCAGCCGCTCATGGCGGGAGGGAAGCTGGATCGGATCAGCGAAATGTACATCACCGAATGCACCTGGATGCGCAAGCATGGTTGGCGAACGTCAGAGTGGAAGCTGATCCGCGCGCTGGAGCCGGATTTTCATTTTAAACCGGAAGTAGAGCTGTACAATCTGGTTAAGGACCCAGAAGAAAATGTCAATGTGGCGGAGCAAGAGCCGGAAATCGTGGAGCTTCTCACTAGGCGGATGGAGGAGCATATCCATGGGCGAGAGGAAACCACACAGAGAACGAACCCGATGTATACGAATTTGAACTGGCACGGCAAGGGCGGGGGGCCATTTAGCTCGTCTCAGCAAGCTTATGACACGCTATATATTGGCGGGGTTACGAGTGCCCGCAGTCTCCAGGCTAAACAGGCCGCCGAAAAAGCAGCAGCAGCGGCTGCCACCAAAGAAGTTACGAAGTAAACGCTTCCATGATATAGAAGAATATGGTTATAATGGATATGGATAGTGACAATCCTACCAAGGAAGTGACCATTCATGAAACGCCAATTAAACAGCCGCAATTTCATGCACAATGAATTCCCCTTTTTCATTCACAGAATCCGTCACGGGGTGAGCAATACACCGGAGATGCACGGGCATGATTTTGTGGAGTTGGTGTACGTAGTGAATGGAGAGGGATGGCATCAGTTCGAGGGGAACGAGTATGAAATTCGAGCCGGGGACGTCTTTATCATTAATCCCGGAGAGGTGCACACCTACCGGTTCGAGCAGGGACAGCAAATCGAGATTATCAATTGCTTGTTCCAGCCTTCCTTGATCCGCGATACGCTGCTGCGTGAGCTGGAAATTTCCCAGTCCATGGATTACTTCTATGTCCATCCCTTCCTGAATGAAAACGAGCGCTTCAACCGCCGATTGAATCTTCAGGGTTCCCAGGCAGCATCGGCACTCGCTTTGTTCGAGAGCATGCTGCTGGAATTGAATGCGCGGATGCCTGGCTATTCCACCTTAATCAGGGTCAAAATGGTCGAGCTGCTGATCCTGTTATCCCGCCATTATTCTTTTTTGCAGCAGCCGGAGGCGTCCCGCAGAGTTGGAGATAGTCAGGTCAAGGTGCTACGCATCAAGGGTTATTTGGAACGGAACTACGATCAAAAGATCCCATTATCCCAGCTGGCGGACACGTTCAATATTAGTGTGCGCCAGTTAAATCGCATGATCAAACAGCATACCGGCTTCTCGGTGCTTGATCTGCTTCACCAGATTCGGGTCGAGCGGGCTAAGCAGCTCCTGGTTACTACCGACGACAAGGTGATCTCCGTCGCGACCGCTGTGGGCTACGAGGATCCGGCCTTCTTTAGCCGGTTGTTCGCCCGCATGGTGGGCTGCTCGCCAGGTAAATACCGGGAGAGCATAGGCTATATGGTCAAATATTGAGCTGAAAGCTCGTCATCCTGTTGGGATGACCGCTGACGGTGCGTGAATGAGGCCGGGGGCTGGTCCCCTGGCCTTTTGCTGTCGCCATGGGTGTGCCTGGGAGTAAATGGGGGGACATGGGAGTAGCTAAAATAACATTACAATATGTCCGTTTAAGCAACACGAATGGCGCAATCAACCATGAAATCCGCGATGACCGCCGTTAAGATGAAGGTAGAGTACCGTGTTTTTTGGAAGGGAGAGGAGAGATTGGCTGATATTCATACTAGTACCGTTGTAAACGCTTCCGCCGCGGTTTCAACCCTAAGTAGGCAAAAAAAGCTGAAAAAGCACCTGATCGCCTACGCCTTTTTGGTGCCGATCTTTGTGTCGATGGGGCTGTTTAAATATTACCCCTTCGTTACAGCGATACTGAAATCGTTCTACCAATGGAACGGAGCCAATATCAACAAGTTCATCGGCTTCGACAATTTTACTAAGCTGCTGAGCGACCCCACTTTCTATGCGTCGTTAAAGAATGTAACGATCTTGACCGCAAGCTTTATTGTGATCGAGCTTACTTTGCCTTTGTTTGCCGCCATTGGAGTGTTTCACGCCCATAAAAAAGCGCAGCAATGGTATCGCGTCTTGTTTCTCGTACCGCTGGTCGTGCCTTATATCATTATTTTTTTGCTGTGGCGTTGGATATATATGGGGACCGGTGTGTTAAACACCTTTCTGAGGGCGGTCGGGCTGGAATCGTGGACGCACGCGTGGCTAGGGGAAAGCGCAACCGCGCTGTGGTCCGTCATTTTTGTCAATTTTCCTTGGATCGGCGGCATTTATTTTCTCATCTATCTGGCCGGACTTGTCACCATTCCGCAGGAGCTGTTCGAGGTTGGAAGGCTGGATGGTATGACCGGTTGGCAGCGCTTTCGGCATATCGAGCTTCCTCTGATTAAGAACCAAGTTCGACTTGTCGTTATTCTTGCCTTTATACATCAGTACCAAAGCTTTGAGAATATTCTGGTGCTGACCAATGGCGGTCCCGGCTTTTCCACCCTGACTCCCGCGCTGTACTTGTATAAAAAAGGATTCGAATATAACGAGTTAGGGTATGCCTCGGCTATCGGAGTGGTCATTTTCGTCATCTTGGTCCTGTTCACGCTGGCAGCCAACAAACTGATTAGACCGGCGGAGAAGACCGAATAGGAGGCGGCAGGATGCGGAAATTTTCGTACGGGGCAGTTAGTAACCAAGTATTTCTCGGCGTGCTGCTGGTGTTAACACTGCTGCCCTTTTACATGCTCATCATCACCTCGCTGAAGCACCAGGACCAAATCATTTACCATTTCTGGACGCCCGTGCTGCCACTTCATTTCGAAAACTATGTCGGCGCCTTCAAGCAAACCTGGCGCTTTATTGGAAACTCGATTCTCATCACCGTAGGGATCATTGCCTGTGTGCTGGTCAACTCGACACTAGCCGGGTATGCCTTTGCGAGATTCCAGTTTGTCGGGAAGGGACTGCTTTATTCGCTCATTTTGGTTCTGATGATGGTACCGGCCTTTCTGCTTTTAATCCCGCAATTCATTTTGTTTAAACAGCTGGGCCTTTTGAACACGTATTGGGCGCAGATTTTCGGCCCGATGGCCGGAGCCTCTGCACTAGCCACCATGCTGATGCGGACGTTTTTCGAAGGCATCTCCGTCAGTCTGCTGGAAGCCGCCGAGGTGGAGGGTGCAGGCGACCTGCGTATTTTTGGGCAGCTGGTTCTTCCCTTATCCCAACCGGTGATTGCCACCGTGGCGATCATCAATGCGCTGACGGGCTGGAACAACTATATTTGGCCCTTAGTCGTAACGTCTGGGGACAAGGTTAGACCGATCATCCTGGCCTTAAGCAACATTAAGGGGCCGCTCGATCAGGCACAAGGCATGCAATTTGCGGGCTACGTCATCGCTGCGCTGCCTATGCTCATCTTGTTCGCTTTTGCAACGAAATCGTTCATCAGCGGCATTACGGCCGGTGCGGTGAAAGGCTGAGAGACAACATTTTATCGAAAAGGGTGGTTACCAAATGAGAACGCTTCAATCGAAATCGAAGATTCTTCGTCTGACGGCAGTAATCGCAGGGATCGCCATGCTTGGAGCCGGATGCAGCAGCAGCGGTTCTGACAGTAGCGCCGGCACGGGGAGCTCCTCTGGGGGGACGGGTTCAACCGGAGCTGCAGCTAAAACCGAGCTGAATGTCATGATCATGACCGAGGCTAATGGGGATCAAACCGAAGCGAAGGTGTGGGAAGACACCGTTAAGCTGTACGGGGAGAAAAACCCGAACGTTAAAATTAACCTGCAGCTGCAAAATTTCGGCGGCGTGGAGCAGCATCGGACCTGGGTGACGACTCAGCTGATCGGCGGCAATGCACCGGATATTTTTACTACGCGGTATATTTGGGATCAGGAGGATTTGAAAAAGGGGCTTCTGGTTGACCTCACGCCATATTACAGCAAGAAAAATCCGTATCTCGACAACAAGTCGTGGGAAGAGGTATTCCCAAAATCAATGCTGACGAGGCTGATCGGTGACGGGAAAAGCTATGCGAGCGTTCCGACGAACGTCGATTCCGTGCGGATTTTATATAACAAGGATCTGTTTGCGAAGGCTGGGATTCAGAACATCCCCAAAACCTGGAATGAATTTCTCGATGCGCAGGAAAAGCTGAAAAAAGCGGGCATCACGCCGTTCGGCTTTCCCAATACGAAGCCCGGAGACTATAACTACAGCTGGACGACCCGGATTCTGACCGAGGAATTGATCGCCAATCAGTATGATCAGATGGATGTGAACAAAAGCGGCTTCATTGAAGTGAACGAATATGCTCGCGCCGTCGATCAAGGCCTGGTGGATATTACGAAGTCCCCGTATAAGGACGTCTTCCCGATCATCAAAAACTGGAGTCAATATTGGGCCAAGGGCTTTAACGGTATCGATTTTGATACGTCGACCGACATGTTCCTCCGTGGTGACGTGGCTATGATCATGAGAACCTCCGGGCAGAGCAAGGTGGTTTACGAGTCCTCTGCGCGCAAGTTCGAGGTCGCGGCATTTCCGCTGCCTTATTTGACCAAGGAGAATCATCCGGACGCTGTCGGTAAGCTGATGGAAATTGGCGGCGTTCCGGCGGGCAATATGGCGATCCCCAAAACGATCAAGCCGGAAAAGCTGGATGCAGCCGTCGATTTTATGGCCTTCCTTACTTCACCCAAAATCCAGGGCATGCACGCCGACAAGCTCTACCGAAATCCAGCGACGTCCACGGCAGATCTTCCTGATAAGCTCAAGGGCTTCCTGTTCACCGGCGATCCGATGAAGCTGAATATTTACGGCGGTGAGGTCGACAAGAACGTGACTGAAAACAACCAGAAGCTGGGTCAGCTGTATTTGGAGGGCTCCTTGCAGGTGGATAAGTATCTCACCGATCTGAAAAGAGTCATGGTCGACGGAGTGAAGCAGAAGAAGGACGAGAACAAATGGAGCGCCGAGAACAATTACGGGATTAAATAATGTACGCTGTCCCAATCGGCACCCAAATTGGCTTAATCAGCCATGAAGCCCGGGCGGACAATCGTTAAGATAAATCTAGGCAGTAGGATGAAGCAAATTCAAATTCATTTATGGGAGGAATTTTTCTATGACATTGAAGGTGGGCGTGGTAGGCGTAGGCAATATCGGCAGCATTCATGCGGGGGTCTATAAACAGAATCCGAAGGTTGAGCTGGTCGCGGTCTGCGATATCATCAAGGCAAAAGCGGATGCGGCCGCCGAGAAATTCGGTGCACGCGCCTTTTACAGCGTACGCGAAATGCTTGACAGCGGGATCCAGTTGGACGCGGTCAGCGTCGCGACGAAAGGCGAGGAGAACGGCGGCGAGCACTTTGCCCCGACGATGGAGCTGCTCGAGGCCGGCATTCCCGTGCTTGGGGAGAAGCCGATCTCGAACCGCATTGACGAAGGCGAGAAGATGGTGGCGCTGGCTGAATCGAGGAAGATCCCCTATGCGGTCAACTTGAACCATCGATTTACACCGGCAGCGGTTCGAGCCAAGGAATGGGTCGACAGCGGACGTCTCGGCAAGCTCCATATGATCAATTTCCGCATGTGGATCAACAACCCGGCGGAATCGTCACCTTGGTTCCATCTGCGTGCTCTGCATCCGCATTCCTTCGATGTGATCCGGTACTTTGTCGGCGATGTGAAGCGCGTGGCCGCCTTCATGATGAAGGGAGAGGGAAGAAGCATCTGGTCCAATACGCAGATCCTGCTGGAATTCGAGAACGGAGCCATCGGTAATCTCGTCGGCAGCTACGATGCAGGGAAAAGCTATGGTCTAGAGCGCTGCGAGGTGGTCGGCTCCCAAGGTCGTTTCGTGCTTGAGGACGCCTGCGAGCAGCTTAGCTTCTACCCGCGTCATAGCATTGAAACGGAATCGTACAGCTACCTTGGGGGGATGCGCGCATTCAACGAAACGTTCAAAAGCCGCATCGACGCATGGGTAGATCAGCTGGCAGCAGGAGCGGCCTACAATGAAATCAGCGCTTCCGGCCGGGATGCGCTGAAGGTGCAGAAAATCATCGAAGCAGCGATCAAGTCATTCGAAACCGGTCAAATCATTGAACTGTAAGGGAGATTCGCGATGATTAAAGTCGCCGTAATCGGAGTCAATAACATAGGGAAGATCCATTGCAAATTTTATGCCCAAAATCCCGATACCGAGCTGGTCGCAGTTTGCGACTTGCTGGAGGAACGGTCCAATGCGGCGGGAGCAGAGCATGGCGTCCCGGCCTACACTGATATGCATCGGATGCTGGAGGAGAGGGAGATCGACCTCGTGGTCGTCGCCACGGCCGGTGTAGAGAAGGGCAGCCACCACTTCGCACCGGCTATGGCCGCCATCTCTGTCGGAAAGGACGTGCTGGTGGAGAAGCCGCTCTCCAACAGCATCGAAGAGGCCCGGGAGATGGTGCGCCATGCCCGTGAGATCGGGGTTAGGCTTGCCTGTAACCTGAACCACCGATTCACTCCAGCGGCACATAAAGCCAAGGCTCTAGTTGAAGCCGGCAATCTAGGCAGCACGCTGTTCGTCAACATGAAGCTGACCATCGGCAATCCATCGGATGCGACCGAATGGTTCCATATGCGGGCGCTGCATCCGCATTCCATCGATGTCATGCGCTACTTCGCCGGAGACATTCGGCGGGTGCAGGCGTTCATGACCAAAGCACCCGGCCGAACGGCCTGGTCTACCGCCTCGGTCAATGTGGAGTTCGCTTCCGGTGCCGTCGGGCACCTGACCGGCAGCTACGACGCTTCGATGCGCCATCCGATCGAATATTGCGAGGTCGCTGGTCATCAGGGCCGCTTCGTGATCGACAACGTGTATGAAAGCTTGACGTTCTATCCGCACGACCGCGATGAAACAATGGTGTTTCGCAACCCGATTTTCCGCGGCATGCAGGGCTTTGACGATACGTTTAAGCATCGGATCGAACGGTTAATTTCTCAAATCAAGGCTAATGTATCCCCTGACCAGATCGACGCCTCAGGTGCGGACGCTCTGGCTGCGCAAGAGGTGATCGAGGCTGCCATCCGTTCGCACCAAAATGGCGGAGTCGTCATCGAAGTTCCTTCGATACATGGTTAGTTGTCCGCTATTGGCGGATCCGGGCTGTCCCAAAGGGTCTATCTATAGACCCTAGGGGCAGTTTTTTTGCATTATAGTCATTTCAGGTCCGAATCGACCAAGGGGATGGCGAAATCGGCAATGCGGCGGATCCAGCGGGGAGCTATGATGGAATTAAGCTGGGATAAGCCTGCATAAGGGATGGGATCCAATGCTCAAAACAAAAATGTTCCTCTCATTTTCCATGGTCTCCTTATTCATTGTCGGTATTACATGCGGTATCTTTTATTGGAAATATACGAACGATATTCAGAATCAGAGCCTGGCGCTGTCCGGAATCATCTCCAAGCAATTTTCGGAGACCGTGGATATCTACATCCGGAACATTGAGGAGCTGTCATTAGCCGTGTCGATTTCACCGCCGGTCCAAACCAATCTGCTGAATTATATAAGAGCGACTAGTGAAGTGGAAAAAGAAGTTATTGGCTATCGATTAAATCCGTTTTTATTCGATTTTTCTTATCCCAAGCCTTATGTGCAAGGCATTTCCATCTACACACCGGACGGTTTTGTTTATGATTATACCAAGCGGCTCGATTCGGATACGTTGGCGACGTTTTCGGTTCAGGAGCTATCCCAATTTAAGGAGACGCTGCTCAATCAGAAGTTCATTTTGATTCCTTCCATTTTGAATTCCAGAGATGGAGCGCAGGAGCGGATCGTTGCCTTCATTCGAAATATTAATCGAATTCCGACCCAGCAAGTGATCGGATACGTGAACATCCATATTGATGTAAACGCCTTCAATTCATTAGTGCTTGCCAGCACCCAAGCTAACGTTATTGAGCAAACGATGCGGCTGCTGATTGTGGATAGGGACGGCACCGTTATTTATGAAAACGGCAGCAGTGGAGTAGGGGAAGCTACTGCTAGTGGATCCTTCGATAGCAGTGCGCTGAAGAACGGAGCAGAAGGGGAGCTGATCTGGAAGGGGGCACCCTACTTGTACACCTACAAGGCATCCGACTATACCGGGTGGAAAACCATTATCCTTATGCCTAAAGCCACCATCCTTGAGAAGCAAAACCGAATTCGGACGATCGTCATCTTGGTCGGTCTTGTTACGATGCTGCTGATTGCCGTCGTTTCCTATACGCTGTCCCATCAAATTACACTGCCATTGCAAAATATGATGCGTAAAATGTCCAGTGTAGAGCGCGGTAATTTCCATCAGCGAATGAGCTATACGGCCAATAATGAGATTGGCAGGCTTAGCCGGATGTACAATTTAATGCTGGATAGTATTTCCCGGCTTATTCATGAGGTGTACGAATCCAAGCTCGCCGAAACCAATGCCCAGCTGTCAGCGCTGCATGCTCAAATCAATCCTCATTTTTTGTATAATACGTTGAACGTCATGAAATCCATCAGCCGCTTGCGGGGGCTCGAGGAGGTCGCAGAAATCTCGGAGTCGCTGGCTTCCCTGTTTCAATACAGCATGAAAAATCTGCATCAACCGGTTACCCTTCGTGAAGAGATTGAGCATATCCTAAACTATTTCAAAATCCAGCAGCACCGCTTTGGAGGCCGGATCCAGCTTCACTGTGATATTCCAGAGGAGCTGTTGCAAGCTTTACTTCTGAAGCTAACCATTCAGCCATTAGTTGAAAACGCGGTCAATCATGGCCTAAAACGGATGAGGTCAGGGGGAAGAGTCCACATCCAAGCGACTCAAGCCGGAGATTTGCTTGTCGTTACGGTAACGGATAATGGAATTGGCATGGAGGAGCAAGCGCTGGAGCAGCTCAATACAAGGCTGGGAACCATGGCCCCGCTGCAGCAGACCTCTATGCCTAGTGAAGGAATCGGACTGCTCAATATCCAGCAACGTATTCGGCTTTTTTATGGCAGCTCCCCGAGCTATGGGGTGAGGCTTACGTGTCCGGTAGAAGGAGGGATGTGTGTAGTGATGGCCATTCCTTATCGCAACGAGTCTGGCCAGCAATAAAGCATTGTCTTTACTGGTACAAAGTGCCTGAACGAATTACCACTAGGGATTAAGGCACTTGGTACAAACGGCAACGAATCCACGCTAAGTGCAATTTGCGCGGTACCGCTCACGGCTGATACCGCGAACTGATTATATTTAAGAGCTTGCCGGGAGAATACTTGGCAGGCTCTTTTCGATGACAAGATGTTGTCATCCAAATTTCAACCTCATTTCAAAGGATTGCCACCTCTGCAGATGCTGTCGCTTTTTCTATGATAAAAGAATTAGAAGGCGAACAAGTAACATAGGGAAGGGGATTAAGAAATGAAATGGTTGAGAAAACTGGCATGAGAGCATTCAAACCGGCTACAGCTCCGGGCAAAATGACGAAATGATAACCGTAATTCGTTAGCAGCATTATAATTTTTACCAATGAGAGGAAGCTATGAGAAACTCTACCCATTTTTACTGCCATTTGTGCAGAGTTCTACATCCTAACGAAAAATCGACATACATATTTAAAACCGCTTTTAGAAGAACTGGAAGTCACGAGTACTCTGTAGGTAAATGTAAGGACTGTCATATGGCGCTGACAGTAAAACCATAAAAGAAACGCTAGGCAGCCGCTATTCTCTAACGGAGTCCTGGCGTTATTTTATTTCGGATCAAGAATAAGGTGTGTAATGGTTACCAAGCCATTTTTGCAAGTCAATAACGATCAGGGCTGTCTGAGGAAAATGAAATAAGAGTTCTTCCAAGCTTCATCACGCTCCAGTAACATAATCTCGCATGACGGTATTCGACGAGTGCCAGACAGCGTATTTTGATCAGGCAGAGCATATGAAGGAAACTGAGACAAGGACTCCCAGGGATGGGCTTGTCAAACAGAATGTGATTCGTTATCAGTATTTTATCGAATTCAGCCGCATTATGGTCGGATTTTCGGAACTCCCTATTACGTGGTATGCGACCTTTCGCCGGTTACGGAATCATGTTCGCGCTCAGCGCGAATGCGTGAAGCCTACGGCATGGAGGAATAAGGTCGATGTTCAACCTCAAATCAGCGCATCAAGCGGCAATCTTGTCAGGGCTTCTTATTGTGCTTTGGGGACTGATCACTGCAGCAAAACTTGGATGGGACAGCAACCAACCCGTCGACCATAAGCGTTAAACAGGCTCTACGGCTGCCGCGCATACGATCGAATTATGAACGGTTCCCATCCAGAGTATTTCATTTGCATGGTCTTGTAAAGGGCAAACCCGTCTGGGCATTACTGGTGTCCATAACTCTTGAAACTAGTAAACGAGGGCAAAGCATTGAGGATACCTTGTCAAGATAGGAAAAATAGGGTAATATAGAATCATTACTTTTATTTTCTTTTATGCTCCTGCCAAGCGGCTTAAGGAGACATGTAAGCCGTGAGTCATGCGGCCAGGGCTAATTACGATTGGATTAATTTTTCTTTGCCGTTATGGATTGGGCAGAGATGAGAGCCAGCTTAAATGCTGCGATAAAAATGTGAATCCCCCGCTTACCCGGGTGAGATAAAAGTTTACTTTAAGGCCTTTGTTGCCACGTTACTAGGAGTGAGAAGCCCTGTGGGTAGAATGATTGAACGGGATATGTATGCCCGTTAGGTGATTCCTTCCATTCGAGGGCTTTTATTGTGTTCTGAAAAGGCATCTACTGAATTTCCCAATTGAATAGGGAAGATAGGAAGCAAGTCAGTGAATAGCTGAGTTGCTTTTTTGTGTTCCCCCAATGGGAGGGAAGAGGTTGTGCGGGGGATTGTCACATACCGCATATGCCAGCACGATGGACGTTGATATATATGGCGCACTTAATAGGCGCAGGAAAAGCAAGAAAGGGGGAGGTGATGCCCCTGCTGATTCATCCGTCACCTTCGCAGTACGATGCACATGCTGTGCGCCTTAGCTTGCTCCGGCAGACTGGGAGGACCATCACGAAAGAATCGTTTGCCCGGCCTAACACGCAGCCTTCCGCGTACGCGGTAAATGCGAGCCGTAAGGTTTAAAGCGATAGTTCCTTGAAACATTGATTTAGCACTCATAAATGCAACGCCTTAGCGATAGGTTCCTCCCTAAGGAGGGGTCTGGGGAGCAGCCCCAGCGCGATGGGAAGTTCACAGAAAGGAAGAAAAGCCATGGGGCGACCGTCCGTAAAAAATCAGGTAGAAACGGCGCTAAAGGAAATCAATCGGATCGGTTATAGCAAACGCGAGGCAAAACAAGCTGGTGATTCCAGTAATATTCACTCCATTAAGTATTATCGGGATGTCCAAGGGACCGCAATTCGTTTTGCGGAGTTTTGTCGCGAACAATATGGGATCCGATCGATTTATTATCTGACAGAAGAACATACAAAGGGATTTTTGCAGTCTCTTACGGGAAAAGGCGTGTCGAAGGGGTATCTCATTAATGTGGAATCCCATTTAAAAAAGCTTCAGAATGGTATGCAGAAGTTTTCGGAGAAGCAAGGAAAACCACCGGTGATTTTTGTTGGAACACGTCACATTGCAACAGATGAGCGGGAAAAGCCGCACGATCGTAGTTATTCTTCGCTAGAAATTTTTGAAATAGGTAAACACATGTCCCCTAACGTACATGCGGCTATGCAGATGAGTGTTCACCTGGGGCTACGTGCCAAGGAGGTGACGAACATTCGGGTAGAACATATTGCAGAAAATCCGAATGGTCGGCTGCAGATTCATATTGTGGAGGGGCGTGGGGTCACCAAAGGCGGACGATTCCGCGATATTCCGGTTCCTAAGGAGTACGAATCAATGCTACGACAACTGATTCAGGGAAAAATTCCTGGGCAAAAGATTTTGGGCATGAAAGAAGGGACACTTCGGTCAGGTTTAAAACGTGCCTGTGATAAATCAGGAATAAATTCCGCAGGTTGGCATGGTTTCCGACATACATATGCCCGTCAGCGCCTGGAGGAGCTTTTAGGGGGGCGTAAAAAGGAGGGGAGAGAGATGATTGAGAGAATGTTAAATAATCGCTCCTGCGGCCGTAAGATTGATTCAGGGGTCCGTGCTCATGAGAAGGAATTATTGAATATGGTCAAACAAGTAATTAATGTCGTCCACCATGAGCTTGGTCATGGTAATAACCGCTGGGGATTGGTCGCGGTTTATATGAGTTAAGGTAGCCAATTTTTTTGTCGCCATGCGGCTGGAGCCGGTTGTTCTCTAACAATCGTGGTTGTTATTCACGACGCTAACCATACCGGAAGCATATGACGCTTACCAACAAAAACACGGACCAGTTTTTTCATTAACTTTAAAGTAACGGAAAATTAGGTGTAATTGCGGTGATCCGACGTCTGCAACTCACTAAGGGTGGAAAACATCAACAATTGGGAATATTGTTTTTTCTGATATCGTTAGATGAAGCTTATATGATGTCCGTAGTGAAGTTAGCATAAAATTCTGAATATTATATTGATTTTAATTTATATCATAGTATAATATAGATAGTTAGATTACATAGAGAACGAATATTGGTGTAACGTCTTGCTGGAAATCAATATACCAGTCAATCTGAACCCAAAGGGAGATTTTATCTATGGAATTTATGGCTCTTACTATCGTTGTAGTTGTACTTGCTTACTTCACTTTAAAAAACATGTCGAAGATCGGTGAGCTATCCTATACAGTTAAAAGTCGTGATATTGAAATAGAGACCTTAGTGCTTGAACGTAAAGTCTATACTCAGGTGTTTAAAGAGGAGTTCGCGTCTTACCGAAACGAAATACGTGACGAATTTAGTAGCAGGTTTGAGAAACTTGAGACTAGTATGAAACAAATGGCAGAAGAGCGAGAAGTACATATAGAGACTATCAATCAGTTAACGAATAAGGTCGACACAATGGAGAGACACATTACGATACTCTCCAAGACCATCGAAGGCTACGAGGAAAGTAGAAAACGCGATCGTGGTGAACACTTACATATTGTTAAATAGGTTAGGATGCGAGGCGCGACACTTATTGGTGTTCGTGCCTTTTTATTAATCCGACAGGTTTTTATATATTTTATGTAGTTGAACTGGATTTAACGAGGTTCCAAAAAGGAGATTGCACCGTGCGAATAAAAGACAGGATCATTGTAAAAAGGAAAGGTGATATATGCTTAGAGATCATGGTAACGTTCAATGTCCAGTTTGGATCTTAGGTGATTCAGAACCAGAAAATTGGAAACAAAAATTGAATGCTCCATTTGATTCAAGACATCCAATACGTCATAACATTATTACTTCCGTGTTCGATGTTAATTCAGGATAAGGGCCATTAGGCTCGAGCGACGTTTGGAGGACGAGAAAATATGAACACGGATAAAAACAAAATTCAAGATAAAAAACAAGATGACATCACAAGCGCTGTGGAAACGGGACTTAAAATCGATGTGCCTGTTGATGTAGAACTTCCGACATTTACGCAAAAAGCGGCCCGGAAAAAATTTGCTACATTACATTACATATTCACAAAACTCGTATTTTGTACATATGTCTATAAATTAGCTAAAGCCCAAACCACCCTACAGAATTATAGTTTTGTGTTAGGGGGCCGTTCTTTGCCGCCAAAGACCTTCCGTAAGGCAGCGTCCGTGACCCAAATAATCATTTCTGTTCTCCACTCTATGCTTTACTTCCTCAACAGCAATACGAGCAGTTGCTTCAATCGTCTCTTTGCCAAATTCCGCGCTTGAATCCTGGGGAGCCATCGGCCCCCCAACGCCTATTAACGGTTCGCCTTTATTTGGGAGCAATGTAAGATCTACTGTCTCCGGATATAGCGCCATCATATGAGAAGTTTCCCATCCACCCGCATGATCGCCAGGTTTCGTATAGATTCCATCCACGAGTAAATAATCAACGAACGCCCAAGCTAACATTCCGTGCCGTCGACTATACTCTCTCTTATTAAATTGCAAAACAGCGGCTCGGGCGTGATCAATTAATGGATAGTGCCCCGCAACCAGAACACCCACCTCGAAACCTAGGCTTTCTGCTTCCGCCAAAATATGCAAAAGCAGCTTGTTGTAATTTAAAGCCTGCTCTGTTGCGGAAAACGGATGTCTCTCGGGTGAAAAATTATCAACGGACAATTCCATTTCCTTAGCAATCAGATCCTTATCCTTAGCGGTTGCCTCCATCAATGCTTCTAGTCTATTTTCACCATAATAGAGCGGCGGAAACACTAAACCGCCTCCCAATTGCGCACACCTGATGGCAATTCCCTCAGCTTGGAGGCTATCAGCTCCTACCACATTGTGTACACCGTGCCATTCCAACGTGCCAATAGGTATGTAGACGACCGGGAATTGTTTTCTTCTCTCCACAATTTCTCTCGGGCGCAACATCTGATACCTGACTTCCTCTCTCACTCAAATCCCTCCGTTAGCATAATCTATTCGACTTGTTTGCCTCTAGACTTGTTTATGATTCGGTTATTATGAATGATTACGCAAAAAGTCATTGACTTCACCGATCGTTGGGCACCCGGTAGCTCCCCCGACTTGCTGAACACATATTGCCCCACAGGCACATCCATACCGCATGCATTGCTCTACTGTATAATTGTGTAAATACCCATATATAAAGCCGGCATTGAATGAATCTCCTGCACCTGTAGTATCAACAACGTTTTCGACTAAAAAGGATTCGTGTGTGTAAAGCTTGCTACTACTACATACCGTACAGCCGTCCTTTCCCCTTTTGATGGCCACCGTCTCTGCAAATTCAGAAAGCGCCTCTGCTGCTTTTTCTACTGAATTGCAGCCTGAAATATGCAGTGCCTCTTGCTCATTAGGAAGGAATATGGAAGTATAACGCAAAACATCTTTCAGACCGTAATCCCAGGTTCCTGAGTGATCCCAACCTGGATCAAGCGATGTACTTATCCCATTTTCCTGAGCCAATCGAAAGATGTCTGCTAAATCTTTTCTCAAGGAGCTTTGTAAAAAAAACGAGCCGACATGAATATGCCTCAAATGTTTGATTGCGTAAAAGTTGATATCTCTTCCTTGCAGTTTATCAATCGAGCCTAGAACAGTAATCAATGCGCGGTCGTTGTTGTACCCTAATGAAATAGTCATACCGGTTTCAACGGATGAGTCCACGATAATATTAGAGGTGTCGATCTTATAAGCAGCGAGTGTATCTACAACAAACTTGCCGTATTCATCATTTCCGACTTTACCAATGAAAGCGGTTTTGAAATCCAACTTCGATATGCCGCAGGCACAGATGGCCGTTGAGCTTCCAAGCGCTAAAGAAGCCTGCTTTGCAATAATCTCCCTATCCAATTCCGGCATCGAAGTAAGTCCGCTGATAATCAAGTCAACATTGAGTTCCCCTATCGCTAGAACATCTGCTTTTATCACGCGCTGCACTCCTTTAGCTGTTGTGTATCTAGATAAATATACCATTCAACGATTAGCGTAATCACACGAAGGTTGTTGTCGAAAATCTTAAAGAGTCCCTTGCGTCTATCCTTGTGGCAGTCGAACAAACCTTTGTGAATCTGATGAGGTTTCAGATATTGAGGGATGTAGAACTTTATCGTAATAAAAAAAGCCGCGATTAACGCGGCGTACACTAAAACTGTTCATCACTCCTATGTGTAAAACAAAAGCACGTTTAAGGCTGGTTAATACATGTTATTGGTAGGAATCATCCCCACTGAAGCTTCCGTTTCACCAGCTTGCTATCGCGCCATCTGCTCTTGATTCAGTTCCTCCAGCCAGAACGCCCGTTTGCGGATCCCTCAAAATGATTTGACCACGACCAAACATGCCCGAGTCCAAAGCTCTTTGGACTCGGTGCCCTTTTCGCTCCAATGCCTGCGCAAGATAATTGGGGAATTGAGGCTCCACTTCGATGATTTTATCCTTTATCCATCTCCACCTAGGGGCATCCAAGGCCGCTTGAGGATTTAAATCGAAATCAATCAGATTAGTGACGACTTGAACATGAGCCTGTGGCTGTATCATGCCGCACATGACGCCGAAAGGACCGATAGCTTGATTATTTTTGGTAATAAAGCCGGGGATAATCGTATGATACGTTTTCTTGCCGGGCACCAGTGCATTATGATGCGAAGGGTCCAAGGAAAAGCCGCTCCCCCTATTCTGCATACAAATACCTGTTTCCGGAATGACGATCCCAGCACCAAAATCCCCAGCATGGCTTTGGATAAACGAAACCATATTCCCTTCCCCATCGGCGGTAGCTAAATAAACTGTGTCTCCTTTTTGGGGAGACCCTGATTCAGGCTGCATCGCCTCATTCCCGATTAGTCGCCTTCTTTGCCATGTGTATTCCTCGGATAAGAGCTCCTCCACACTCACCTTCATGCTTGCCGGGTCCGTAATATACTTCAATCCGTCCGCGAATGCCAGCTTAACGGCTTCCCACTGCTTATGATAAGTGTCAACCGCATCCCTTCTTGAGAAATCGAACCCTTTTAATAGATTTAACGCGAGCAGCACTACCAGACCTTGGCCATTCGGTGGGATCTCCCACACATCGTATCCCCTATAGTTAACTTTAATCGGTTCAACCCACTCGGGTTTATAAGCCGCCAAATCCTCTTTGGTTAAATATCCCCCGAACTGTTTAAAGTAATGGTCTATTTTTTCGGACAACTCTCCTCGATAAAAGGACTCTGCCTTGGTTTCCGCTATTGATTGCAGCGTTTTAGCATGCTCGGGGGAACGCCACATTTCTCCAATTTTTGGTGCTCTGCCATCGGCGGCAAAGGTTTTGAACCAGGGCTCAAATTCAGCGCCTTTATATTTTTCCATGTTTTCTTTATATCGAAGCGCCCAGAAGCTTCCAATAGTAGGTGAGACCGGGTAACCCTGCTCCGCATATTCAATTGCAGGACGCAGCACCTCCGTCAAGGGGAGATTCCCGAATCGCTCGGATAATACGGCCCATGCGGCGGGCGTTCCGGGAACGGTAACCGGCAGCATTCCGATAGAGGGCATCTTCTCGTGTCCGGCCTTTTTCACAGCTTCTATGGAAATGCTTTTAGGCGCCGGGCCACTGGCGTTTAATCCATGCAATTTTCCTTTGGTCCATACCAAAGCAAAGGAATCGCCACCTATACTATTCGAATTCGGTTCAACGACAGTTAAAGCTGCGGCAGTAGCGATGGCCGCATCAATGGCATTACCGCCCCTTTTCAATATGTCCAAGCCTGCCTGTGCGGCAAGAGGCTGAGCAGTGGCCACCATTCCGTTCCTTGCGTAAGTCACCATTCTTTGTGAAGAATACGGATAATACAGCGGATCGAAACGATGCATTAGTAGGGCCTCCCTTTACAATCTCATAGTATTCAAACCTCTTAGTGATCCAAGAAAAAAATCCGAATTCTACTAACTTCACGCTTGTACCGTGACAGGCCAAATTATACTCAAGATTTATGCATGTTTAATATTAATATTTCCACTGAAATTGTCAGTATCCTGCCAGATAGCTTAACCATTTTACCCATATGTTACGATGTCAAACTGAAGATTGATGCCCGTTACTTCACTCAGTCTTCATAACCATACAAAGAAAGCGGCGGTTTCATTTCTAAAAAAATGGATAACTGCAATCACAACAACATTGAATCGAGAATATTTCGTATTCTCTTTATCCAATAGATACAAGAACAATCAATAAAATGATACCTCTCATACTATATAACATCTTTGTAGAATAGGAGTGATACTATGTCAACTATCGGGAGTGAAAAGCGAAAAATAGTAAGAAAAGGGTCCAATTGTAATTGTAAGCGTAGACGGACTGGTGAATCTTGTTGTAGTAATTCTAGCCTTAGAATCCCAGGGATTAAAGAGATAAAATCGGGATTATACTTTGCCGATGCCAATCTTGTATGTTCTGGCACATTCTGTAAGGGGCATGATTCGGATATTGTTTATGAATGGAGATTACAAAGGTTTTCAGGAAACGCCTCAATTGTAGGACAACCAGTAAAAAAAGGCTCCAACAGAGTAGAGGTTTCTGGGAATGGACTGTTTGAACTAACTGTCGATGTCATATTTTTTTGTCGAGGGCTTAGGGGTGGTTCATGTAAAAGAACTGCCAAAAGAACATTCGAAATTCTGAAACAAAAACGCTAGCTTAGTTAAACACTTTTTATGTTTTACAGAATATTTTGCAAAACGGCTCGTTAGCACAGAGGGTCGCCTGTTCAGGGACGGCGGCCTTCTGTGATTGATATATTGTGCTATTGTAGCCGTTAATTTAGTCAATAAGTGTAACAACTCACGGTTTTACCCCCGTCTGTAGTACATGGAAAAATTGCTCTAATATCTCATTGAAATCAGGTTCATCTGGCAACCTCTCAATGTATTTCCACAATATCATTTCTTCTGTAGCTATATTTACGACCTCATATTCCATCTGTCTGGACTTCCAAACCGAAACTTGACCTAAACAACATTCAGATTCATAAATAACGCCTGTAGAAGGGTCAGGAATACGGCTCTCATCAGGGTTTTTATGCCTTACATACTCCATCTTTATATATACCTCTTCAAGTTCATTTTTTTTGCTTTCTACCCAGAGTTGAAACTTGGTCCGCATTCTTCCGATCTCCACCTCTTACCATTAAACCGCCCATTAGTTACGCGACTTTTGCATAAACCAAAACAAGGTTATCCTTTATTGTCCCGGTTGGACAACCATTGCTCAAATTCGACCGCCACGATCCGTTCTCCCGTCACTCCCTCCGCGTTGGGTGAAGCGAGGTAGATAATGGGTGCTGCCATAATTTCCGGCGTGAGCAGACGCGTCTGCGGGCCAAGTTCCTGTCGCAGTCCGTCCGGAATCATACCGGTCACCGTCGCCCCGCCGGGAAGCAGCATATTGACCGCCACGCCGTGTTCCCTTAGGTCTTCTGCCATGATATAAGAGAGCGATTCGGTTGCCGCGCGTGACGGACCGTAAGGCACGAAGCCTTTTCTTTTCATGGTTTCATAGTTCATTGAAATGTTGATAATGCGCCCCTTGCCCTGCTCAATCATAAGAGGCGCAAAAGCGCGGGCGACGAGGAAATAGCCCGTCACGTTGGTGTCGATCAAATTCCGAAAACCTTCGGGCGTTACCTGGTAAAAAGGCTGAGGCTCGGTGAGAAAGCGCGGATTTACTGTCTTCATTCCGATCCCGGCGTTGTTCACCAGCACATCGAGTCCGCCCCATTCGCGGCGGACCCAACGGGCAGCTTCCTCTGCTGACTGCTCGGATCGCACGTCAAGCGGCAGTGCGTGCGCATCGTATCCTCTTTTTATAAAGCCGGCAACCGCTTGATCTAACTTATCTCCCGCTCTAGAGGATACCGCTACCTTTGCCCCTTCCGCCAGCAGCGCTTCCGCCATCGCATAGCCCAAACCGCCGGACGCTCCCGTCACGAGCGCCCGAATGCCTTCCAATCTTTTGTACGTCATGTTACGTCACCCTTTCGTTAATGCGTCTTGTATTTTCGCGCTCCCTATTTTACCCAAAGTTTAAAAATAACTTGCTGAAAGACGATATTATTCCCAGTCGGGTTATCCCTTAACGGTGTACCGAACAATTCCCGGAATCGGCGGTAATATCGAGCAGCCATTGTAGCTTGTATAAAGCTCCTGTCGACGAATCATCGGATGCCAAGAGCTTGTACCGATAAGTGACAAGAATTTGTGCCGATTAACTCCATCATCATATTGCTTGCAGCAATGATTGACTCTTTGCTATTCCTCCTCTGATTACTTATTGGTTATCTAATCGACACCGCGCCGAGAACATGCGGAGCTATCCTGCCCGGGCTATCGCATAAGCCAAATAGAGGGCGGAATTAATTGGTCATTTATTTTAGACACAAATCCCTCATACAGGTTAACTGTGATTACTGTCAGTACGGAATCAGGACTACAACATAAGGAGTATGAGATTAAAATTGATGGTAAAACAAAAAGGATTTTGGGCATAAAGGCAAAAGAATAAATCAATTCATATCTGTTCGTAAATTAAAATGGAGCAGTTGCCCTGAGCAACTGCTCCATTTTTCAACTAACGTACCCGTTAGTGCAACAAAGCTGCCGTTCAACGCGGGAGCCTAGCACAATTAATTATGTATTTTCATGCGTATTACAGATTGACGGAATTCAGTAAAGTCTTTGAGTATGTGATCGAGCCTTTTTTTATAGAAAGATGCAACAGTAGAATTTTCAGCAAAGTGAATCTCATCAATAAGTTCGTCTAAATCTTTCTTCAGTACAATGAAATCAAGATTATCTTCATCTCTACTCAACTTAGATTTAAGATCAACAGCTAATGCCTCACCTAATTCTTTTAATCGTGGTACCTCAATGTGCACCTTCATCTTTATAAGTGGAGGGGTATTATCCTTTCTAAAATCTATGCCTGGGACTTCGTCCCAGAATGCATTCCAACCTTTAAGTAGTCCTGCTGAATAAAAAAGTAGTTTTAAGTAACCGCATAACCAGGACGTACAACTTGTGTTTCTACTTTGACACCCCACTCCGTTTTTTAAATGAGAACAAAAGTTGCAGCAAGAACCACCGTTTTTTATACACACCTTGCAAATACTATAACTTCCCACACCATCTAGAAATTGAATTCCATAGTCAATAAGGTCTTTTCTTGTTATATAATAGATATTGTTTTCATTAAGCATATAATCGTCAAACAATCCCTTTCCCTTGTCAAAATCTGAATACTATTATATATTCAGTTATTTGAATATTTAAATTGCTATTGTGATTTACTATAACTGAAAAAAGCTAAAGAGAGCAATGTTTTAGAACTCCGTTTTACAATAAGATAAATATAGGGGGACAATAGGCACCTGCAGAAGAGCCCTATATGCGTTTAACTTACGTGTCAGGCAATCTTGTCGGATAGGTAAAGTGAGTAATTGTCATTAACTATGGAAAGAAGTACGGTATGTTTCCTTACCGTCCTGTTTCACTCCTTGGTCGATTGCGCTGCCAAGCGCGCACACAACAAAGCTGCCGGTCAATACGGCAACTTTGTTGTGATGTGATTATTGCGCTATCGTACTTCGATAGTACAATAATGATAAATTTAGTGCCTTTCTTTTGCCAATCTGGTTATTTGTCTAATGAATTCCGTTTTATTTTCAGTGTAGGCTTCTCTATCATACTTATAAGTTTCCGCTAATTTAAGCTTTAGTTCTTCATACTGTTTGGCAACAGTAAGGTTCTCACGTAGGTAGTCCCTAAAATACACTCTATCCCAAAGAAAGTCCAAATCTTTTGACCCCATATGAATATGGAAGGATTCCTTTTCTAATCCTGTCGGAGAATAGCCTTTAATAAACATCAAATGATTTTTCTGCTCTTTCATGTGTATATAGTTATTTACATTCATCTTGCTCATTATCAATTCACAAATTCCACTTTTATTTGGAATCTCCACTAGAATATCAATTGTTGGCTTGGCTGATAAATTTGGCACAGCGGTGCTTCCGATATGTTTGATTTTTAGAGCTATTTCTGAGCCAAGGAGATTGGTTAAAAATTGTTTTTCATTTTCAAACAATGAAGTCCAATTTACATCGTAAGGGACAATTGTTATTGGATATAATTTTCCAAGTACATCTTTGTTCATAACGAACTCACTCCAAATTCCATATTGGCGTTTATAGTCCTTCTACTAAACAAAACTGCCAGTTAACGTAATGCGGCTCCCGATCTTTGTCACGGCAGCCTTCATGATGTCTGATGGAACTCTCGTAATCCGTTAGCGTAATCAAACACTTACATTGAATTCATTTTAT
This sequence comes from Paenibacillus cremeus, assembly GCF_007786445.1. Lineage (GTDB taxonomy): Bacteria > Bacillota > Bacilli > Paenibacillales > NBRC-103111 > Paenibacillus_G > Paenibacillus_G cremeus. The sequence continues at coordinate 67,666 of NZ_VNJI01000026.1, forward strand.
CAACAACGTCAATCAACTTATTCATCGAATTTACAATTACATCCGCAGAGAGATTATCCTCACTCATGTATTCATTAGCATACCAAATGGTGTTTAAACCAACTAATTTTGCAGGCACTATATCCTTACCATAATCTGGATATGAATTGGTACAGTAAATTACTTTATAAATGGCTCTTTTTTAGGGTCCGCTCGATTGATATAATTGGTCCATCTTCACTAGATAAACATGATTACACAGGAAAAGGTGAATTTCTTATGGCATTGGAAATGAGAGATAAGTGTGAAAAGTGTACGAACGAGCTTCACAAACATTCGGTTGCTTATATTTGTACAAATGAGTGTACATTTTGTCATGATTGTACAGACAATATGAATTATGTATGCCCTAATTGCCAAGGGGAACTCGTTAAGAGGCCGAGAAGCAAAAATCTGCTTCAAAGCTGCTCGATAAGTTTAGAAAAGTCTTCAGATTATAGCAGCTAAACGATAGATAGTATTTTCATGCAATGGGAAACACATCCTATTTCTTCAATCGCCCCAATTAACGATTAGAGAATACGCCTCGCCCCAGGGATCGCACGCAATATTGCAGATAGTAGAAAGCAGCAGATGATGCTAAGCAATGAGACAAGAAGCCATTTTATAGCTGGAGGCCAAATGAAATTGGTCATGAAGATCGTCCAGCCTACAATGACAGGCGGATGAATGATGTACACGGTATAAGCATTAGCGGACATCCATTTACGCAAGGGATTGGAACGGTGTAAGTGCTTTTGAAATAAACGCAACAGAATAAGAATCATACCGATGCAAATGAAAGGCTCCCAGAACGCGTAAACCAAGGCTTGGACGTTTAATCCTCCTGCGAATGTCATATTCCCTTCCAGGGCACCGGTTAAGATTAGGCCGACGGGCAGAACAGGAATAGCGCAGACAGCAACCCACCCCCATATTTTTACAGTTCGGGCAGGGATCTGTGGAATCCAGTTGTAACGGTATGCCAAAAGTCCAACTATAAATAATAAGAAGTATAGTGGAAAGTAGCCAAATTGGAGCCCAAGCGGTCCCTGCCCTGTCGGGTAGACGAATCGAACAACGAACGCGACAAAGCCGATTCCAACTGCAGCTGCCAGCAGAGTTAAATTCTTCGGAAATGGCCGTTCAGACTGGACCGCTGCTCTTTTTCCTCTGATTAACCGGAACGTGGTATATAAGATGACAAAGTATAGCAAAGCCTCCAGGAACCACGCCGGTCCTACGAAAATCTGTTTAAAGCTCCATACTTCAATATGATAAAACTCGGTCAACGATTGTCTATCGCGAAAGTGAGCGAACCAACCCGTGATCGGACCTATCACAAAACAATAGAAAACTAGGGGGATCCCTAGCCGGATCAGGCGATCTTTGATAAATCGACCTGCCCCTTTACGCTCATAGGAAGCTGGAATAAAATAGGAAGATAGGAAGAAAAACAGTCCCATAAAGAATGCTTGACAAACAGCTGTAAAAATGGTCAACAAAATAGATGTGATCGTCAACTTACTCGTGTCCACATCTACCAGTATCCACGAACCGGCCGCTCCGTACGCAATGGAGGTATGAAAAACGATGACCAGCATCGTCAGAGCCGTCCGCAGATGATCCAAGTAATCAAGTCGTTGATTCAGAGCAGTAACCCCCTATTATTTTGAAATCAATGATAATTATAAACAGAAAAGAAAAAATATCCATTAATAATTTCATATCGTTTTCTTGAAATTCCTTTATCGACCATCCCATCATATAACGACCAAAACAAAAGCGGCATCTTCCAATAGATAAATATCATGCTCTTTGGGAGTGGTTGGTATCTTTATGACTTTATAAAATGAAACCGTGTGCTATTTTTAAACTGCCAGTTAGTTTGATCTCTACTTGATTACACCCTTGCCGATACTACTAAATTGTGAATCATAAACCCTAACTTCGTAAAAAAAGCGTTCACCCAGTTGAGTGAACGTTTTTTTACTTCAAACTTTATTTGTTACTTCAAAACTATATTGTCTACTTCAAAACTTATTTGTCCTCCAACAGCCGCCTGTTGGGTGACATTAATATTTTGAAGTAAAGAAACCCAATAATATCAAGGGTTGGACTAAGATTTGACCTTTTTCCACTAGTTTTGAAGTGAAAATGAGGGCACTAATTTGATAGTTACATTTTAATTTTGAAGTGCGTCATCCGAGGTTAATTAAGAGTCCGTGAGGAAACTTTCAGCATCGTCTCTCCTTTATATATACCTTTTCAAGTTTATTTTTTTGCTTAGCGCAATGACGAAGAAGACTTACTACGCCCTCTCTCCACTATCGCCACATATCTTTAGTATACCTTTGATATGTCTTGACGGGAATAAGATAATGTTCTTGTCAAAATCGGGAATGGGATCAAGTTGTTGTCACCCGACTCCTGGGATGGCCCTTCAGAATGACAATTAATGAGAAGTTTCCGGCGTAGGTACGGCTGGCTCATTGTCACCACCCATGCGGCGGCGTGACGTCTCCATTCGGCCGGTAGCCGGAATATGCTCCGTCACCTTTGCAAGGCCAAACACCGGCATATTTCCATAAATACACTCATAATCGCCGGCTCGGACCTTGTAGGTTTCATGGTAGATCCCGACCGTTCCATCGGTTCCGACCTTGCGATTAAAATTCCGCCAAGCTTGAAGATGCTGTCCGCCGCGGGCATATGCCTCAAGCTGCTCATACGAATCCCAATATTGGAGCAGATGTACACTTCGCCACCCTACCATAAACTCGGTACCCCGGAAGCCAAGCTTCCTATTGGTAAAAAGTTCTTTCAGCATCGGCCCCATCGCCCGAAACACAGGTAGCCACTTGTGTATAGCCCATAGCCTATTGACGCGCATGCCAATTAGGAAAACGACGAAGTCACCCTCTATGCGGGCTGTGAATCTACCTGGTATTACCTTTGCCATTAACTTCATCTCCTTAATACTATATTTATTTATTGATAAATAAATTTTACCTTAAAAAATAGGAGAAGGTTGTTAGTCCTTCTCGCAATATGGTAAAAGCTCTGGCAGATCCAGCACTTCTGAAACTACTGTAGCCATCCCAATGCCAATGAAAGCAGATGCTTGAAAGCCTGGCTGCGGAATTTGAGCCCGCTCGAATTTCTCCTTTACCACTTTATGAATATAGGAAAAGCCTTCCTGCACCCTCTTGCGAATGACTGGCTCAACCGTCGTGAAAGCCTGCATAGACAGCAGCGTTTCGTCTCGGTGTGTTTTTAACAGATTAAAGAACGCTTCGCCCATCCGGTCCTCCAGGTACTCCGCCGGCGCTTCAACCTCCTTGAATATGCCCGCAATACGATTGACGGATTGCTCTAAAACTGCAATGAACAGCTCTTCCTTCGTTTTAAAAAAATGAAACACATACGGCTGAGTAACCCCCACTGCTTGGGCTATATGTGTCGTAGTAGTCTTGTAATATCCTTGTTTGGCGAAGACGGATACTGCTACTTCGACAATTTGCTGTTTGCGGTCTTCTTTGGCCACTTCTCGAGCTCCTTATTTATTTATTAATTAATAAATACATGAAATGTTGGCGTATGTCAATAGTTTCCATCGCGGAAGCAAAATATTTTCGCTTGCTTTAAGCCATCTTTAAAAACTTGCACTTACTTGTAATACGGTTCAGCGCGATTGAGCTAAAAACTATCCTGCTGCCCGTTTCGTCGAGTATTGTGTACAGAAACGAAAACAAGCGATGGATCGGTTTCCATCGCCACACTATCGTACTCAATAACATTCCTGTAGGTGTTAGTAGATTCAATTTGCAGAAAAACGGACGCCTCGCTAGGATGAGTATGTACTGGGTTGCAGCCCTCAGAACTCACCTTAGGAGGCGTTACTATGAAGTCTAGACTAATCAAAGCTCAAAATCAACGTGTAGAACGGATTTCTACTTCTACTCTTGTCATCGGCATCGACATTGCCAAGGAGAAACATGCTGCTCAGGCCATTAATTTTCGTGGCATTGTACTCACCAATCGTCCGATCATGTTTTCAAATGACCATGTTGGCTTTGAGCATTTAACAAGCAGCATTCGTAAATTGCAGAAAGTTCACAATATGAATGATGTCGTTGTGGGAATGGAGAGTACCGGTCACTACTGGTTCAATATCGCCGACTGGTTAGTAAAACAGGGGATTTCCGTTGTCCTTGTCAATCCAATGACCACCAAGCGCAACAAGGAAAACAGAGATAACTCCCCCTCAAAGAATGACCCCAAGGACGCATTGGTCATTGCCGATGCAGTGAGTCGCGGATTCTACGCCCCCTTCTCTCCTAAGGAAGAAGCGTTCCGCCGACTACGGGTTATCGTTACAAATAGAGAGCATTGGGTTATTAAATCCGGAAGGATTAAGAACAGGATCCATCGCTGGCTAGATATTCGTTTTCCAGAATACAGACAAGCATTCGAAGACATTTTTAGTCCTCGTTCATTAGCTACTTTGCGTCGCTTTCCAGCTCCAACTGATGTATTGCAGTTGAGCCCGGAGCAAATGGTGCAAATCTGGGGAGAGTACATGGCTAGACCTGGCGGTGTGCGAGGCAGGAACAAGGCGATTGAGCTTCAAGCATACGCTAGACATAGCGTTGGAGACTCTACAGCCCTTGAAGAAGACAAATGGGAGCTTAGGCACCTGATCGAAGAATATGAAAGAGTCTGCCAAATCATTGATGAAGCGGACAAGATGATTGAACAGCTATTGCCTGAAATCCCCTGTTCGGATCTAATTCGATCTATCGGCGTTTCCGTTCCTGCAACGGCTGCCATACTGGCATTTTGTGGGGACCTACGTAAGCTATCTCATGGAAATCAGTTATTACGAAAAGCTGGATTGAACTTAGCAGAACGAAGTTCTGGTAGGTATAAGGGACAAATTAAGCTCACCAAAAGAGGCAACTCGTTACTACGTAAGCATTTGTACTTTTCCGTGTTTCACCTTTTATCTCACAATAATGCATTCCAAGCCTTGCATACACACAATGTCGAAGTGAAACGAATGACAAAAATGCAGTCCATGATGAAGTTAATCGGCAAACTCGCTCGAATGCTTGTAGCCATGGCGAGAAAAGGACAAACCTTCTCCGCGGATAAAACTCAGTCACCATTAGCAGCTTAGAATCAAGAGTCGAACCCAGACACGTAGATTGGCTCATTCGTAGGATTTCACAAAGAAAGCACGGAGTACCGAGATTTTTACGCTTTAGGGCTTAGACCCGTTCCGATAACGTTGATCGGACTCCACACCTTGGATAGATAGGACGAAGGAATGTGAGGGCTTAGACCCGTTGAGATTTGGGAGAGTGAATCCCAAGGACCTTGTGGAGAGAGACGTGCAGCATAGTTTTATCTGGAAGATGTTGTTAATCGACTAACACCTTCTATTTCCGCATGCCCCCAAACGGAATTACTTAGCCTATATTATCTAATCATCTTAACTTCTATTTAATCAAGCATGTGAAATCCTGCGAATGAGCGAGCATTCGTGAGAAAAATCTTATTCTCTGAGGGAGCTTAATAAGGATTTTCTGACTTTAAGAAAAGAACCCTTAGGGAAGTCATCACTTCAGAGTTAAATAGTTTTAAAAAACGTTCCAAGTACAAAGATGAGTATGCACATTATAAATACTATGAGAAGTGCTTTCCATTTAATTGTTTCCGTCGTATTGAAGAAAGACAATACATTTTCACGGAACATGTAAAACAAGAGAAATCCATTCCACAATGTCCTTAAGCCATATTTAACGTAATTAATCCCTACTGCCCACCAACCCCATTTTTTCCCGAACCACATTCCTACCCCGCCAATTATTCCTAGTAGCCCCAAAAAACTAATTGCTGCTTGAAAGAACGAATTCGTAACTCCAATAAGTTCCGAAGCCTTATTTAACTGGCTAACAGCTAATAACTGCGTAACAAGAAGTACCACGCCGCTAATTATCATTAGCACCGCAAAGAAACTCACTACACCTGGGCGGTCATAATTCCCCTCCAATAAAATAAACGAATCGCTCCATTAACGCGATAACGAGCTATTTATGGATGTTAGAATGGATTTTTAATATTAATTTTATTTACCCAAGCACAACAAAGCTGCCTATAAACACGGCAACTTTGTCATGGTGTATATTATTAAACGCTATCGTAATCCTTTAGTTCAGCGGCTTCCTAATTTATCCCGCCGGCCTTCAACTTGATGTCCCAAATTTTATCCCAAACAACAGGGTTATATCAATGGAAAAAAGGATGAAAAAATCCACCTCGGTCAAGTACTTGTACTTTTCCGTAAGGGGATTTTTCAACTTTATTATTTAATTCCTTGAATTAGTTCATTTAACGCTTTGGTTAAACCATCATTCAATTGAGTCATAACCTGCTTGTCGATCGGAGTTTTTTGCGAGCCTGCTACTTCTGGGTTCAGACTTTTCTCGATTTTTTCGTACAAATCGGCACTGCGCGGCGGCACTCCATCTTCGAATGTTTTCCATACATCCTCCAGCTTTGGAGCAAGTTCCTTCACTTTAGCATCATTGCCCGCTGCAATTTCCTTCTTAAGCTCAGCGGTCGTTGCAAGCATTTGGTTCGCTCCTGCTTTCACTTGATCTACGGGGATGAGCTTCGCAGATAGATCAAATAAGGTTTGGATCAACTGGTTATCGATTTTTAAGATTGCATCTTTATCTATTTTCGCTGCCTTTGCTCCCGATACGGCCGGGTTCAGGCTCTTCTCAACTTGTTCATAAAGATCAGGATATTTCGCTTTGACGCCATCCTCGAAAGTAGCCCATGTCTCTTCAAGCTTAGGTCCGGTTTCTTTGATTTTGGCCTCATCCCCGGCAGTCGCTGCTTTTCTAAGTTGCTTGGCGGTAGAAAGCAGTTTTGCCGTTCCATCTTTGACTGAGATTTCAGGGGACTTCGCTACCGTAGCGGCTGCATTTACGTTACCTTCAGGCTGTTTTGTACTGCCACAGGCGGAAAGTACGGATGCGGATATTGCTAAGACGATTAATAAATTCAGAAGCTGCTTTTTCATAATTCGTTCCTCCAAAATTATTGGTAATATTATTGAGCGACCGTCGTGCTTTGACGTTTTTTTAATTTCCCCCACACCACAACAAGGATTGCGCTGAGAATGATCAAGATTTGGGGTACTATGCTTTGCCAAGAAGGGAAGAAGGCAAGGAAACCAATGCTCGGCAAGTATGGACTATTTGTCGTCGGGATTGCGCCGGCCAGCTGAAGGCTGTTCACACCCAGTCCGGTGAATTTAATGCATAAGTAAAGGACAATGACACTGGATACAAGGAAGAAAGGACGGATCGGTAGCTTAGCCCCGATATACAGCATAATAAATGCAACGACAGCTAAAACCCCGAAGCCCACCAATATACCGAGAAGCAGCTGTTGCACGCTGATTTGATTCACCATTCCGATAATAAATAATACCGTTTCTGTTCCTTCCCGAAATACGGCTAGGAAGGTTAGCACTCCAAGAGACACGATATTCCCTGTACTAAGCGCTGTTTGCGTTTTTTCTTTAATATATTGGTTCCATTGCTTAACGTTAGATTTGCTGTGAAGCCAGTAACTCATATAGAGGAGCATAACTGCAGCAAAAATGCCGGTCCAGCCGCCGATTAAGAAATTGTTGTTCCCGAAAGCCCCTGAGGAGAAAATAAATTTGACGACCACAGCTATAGCTGCACTAACCAGTAGTCCTGCGAAAACGCCGCTCCATATCCATAGCTTCCCTTTTTGATCCTTCGATTTCTTCATAAAGGCAAGCAGGGCACCCACGACAAGCAGTGCTTCCAGCCCTTCACGGATCGGAATCATGGCCGCATCCCACATTGTATAACTTGATTTTTGAGCTAACGGGGACAGATAGGCCATCATGTTGTCTATAAGTTTTACGGCATCGTCATATTTTCCCCCTGTGAGCATCGCATTGACTATGACCATGTCACGTTCGGAATCGCTATAAACCGTTGCGGATTGAGCGACGACGTTACCTTCAACGCTTAGCCAGCTCTCCCTTACTTTACTGATCGCTTTAACCGACTCTACTTGGTCGTTCTTTTGGGCGGCATTTTTTGTTTGCTCTAAGAGGGTGATAAAGTCTGGGAGTGTTATCATCTCTTCATTTCCCTGCGAAGTATTGGCGTACTGCCCGTTCGTGTACCGGATCAGCACCTGCTGCAAACCATCGAGCGCAGTGAGAATGTCCCCTTGCTTATTAATCATAAACGCATACTCGGCCTGCCCCATCTGCGTCTCAATATCCTTGTAAGCCGCTTTGGAGTCCGTTTTAACGGTATCTTCCACTTCCATCCACGTATCATGGAATTGGTCGTAGGTTTGTTTGGCTTTGTTTAAATCTTGCTTCGCCAAGTCGATGGATTGGCTTATGTAGTTTTTGGCTTGATTCATGTTCTCAATGCCTTGGGTCGCTGCCCACGCCGTCAGGGGCATAAGAAGCATAATGAACAGCAGCGGAAGCACCAGAGAGGCAGTAGCCAATTTTCGCATGAATGTGTCCCTCTTTCTTTACTATTCCGATATGAGAATGATTATCATTTTGAGTTCATGATTAGTTTACTTGAGAATTCTTCTCAGGTCAATCGTTTTGAGGATTTTTTACTTTTTGTTTGTTACTGTTTTATGAATAATTGGAATGACTATTGATCATAAATGATTATTGAAAATAGAAGGAATCTACCCGGGCTATATAGTTCAATCGTGGTTTGGCCGATATAGTAACGATTGGGGGATTTATTTGAGTCTTAATCGGGATTTATTAATCCAAAAGCATCCAAGAAGGACGCGGTTGAGACTTCAGTGGGCACAAGCGATAGGAAACTGGTAGCATTCACATTGTACAGACTAATGATGATGGTGATGATGACCATGATGCTGCTGAGTCTTAAATTATTTTTATTGAATCCAATCGACTTTTTTGGATGAAAATAATACTTTCTTTCCATCTTCACCTTTACTTGCTACATTACCTGACTACAATAAAAAAAGGCTGTCCCATAAGCCGTGTCGCCGGACACAATCGTGTTGTGCTGCCGCGACGACCTGTTCGACGTAAGTTGGCAGAAGGCGTTGGCTTGTTCAGTTATGTCTGTGAAGCGTAGAAGCTGATCGAACAAAGACGGAATTCATTAAAACTATGGTTTTTCTACAAGGGTATTTCGCTATCCGAATCAATCGGTAATCCAATTTATTACTAACATCCAATTACAAGTGCATTCGTTTAGTCCACGTTATCATTGTATTCAGAGACGCAGAAAGCATTAGCAATTCGTTATTATACAAAAGCTCTGCAAAGGCATTTTGAAGTGATTTTTTTGTGAAGCAGCCAATTGAGCTGCCTTCGAAACTCGAGACAAAGAGACCCGAGCCCATTGGGGCAAGATACAAACAATGTTATCCCAAAAATGAAAAAGCCGCATGATATGCGACTTTGAAATGAGATATGGTCGTCAGTGATTATCTAGTTAGTCCAATCGTTATAATTTCACAAGAACCTACCGGCAAACACATATTTGCTTCAATACGTTGGCCATGATTCTCCATAATGGTACTCTTGTACAATTCGTTATGAGGAACGTTTGAACGAAACTGCAAGCCTGTATGCTGGGAACTCATGTTATACCATCGAAGCATCAAATCGTCCGTTCCTTCATTTAATTTCATAGAGGAGAATGCCAGCTTCTCGCCTTCCCAATGGAACGGCGCGAATGTAGGCCCCACTTTTCCCTGGTGAACACCTGTTTGACATAAGGTCCACGGAATTTGGAATTGGTATGCTTGCACATAGGCACCCGACTCTATGCCATCTCCGTTATGTGGTATGATGGCAATGCGGACGGTATGTTCGCCCTGACATTGCGCTTCAGGTGTCGGAAAAAAGCCCCAATCGCCAAGCTCGCCAACCGCTCGAAGCAGCGTCACGGCAATCGTATTGCGTTCATCACGCAAAACTTCATATTCGTTCAAGCCTAGATTCGCCACCACGAGGCCAGCCCCCTCTTCGCTGATGTCGACGAATGCCTGTTGATGCTGTGCATTGCTAGGATTTGTCCATTCGGCTGACGGTATATTATCACGCAGTGGGATTTCAAACAGGGTATCCACGCGGTGAACGCTCATCTTCAAATCTGTCGGAAATAACATCCGCAACCGATGATCCTTGGCTTGGTTGTTAAAGGTAGCTGTAATCTCTACCCCTTTGCCGCTGCGGGACAAACTAACGACTGTACGAATCCGCATCGCCGTCATTTGCTCTGAACGCTGTGCTTTCCGGTGCTTAAAATGAACAAGACCGCTCTGCTCTTCCTTCAGCACATCGTCAGCGGACTCCGGAATTTCCCAGTCGTGTACGATTTCAAGTGCAGCCTGATATGGCGTATCCTGGAGCACCCGGATTTGAGCCTTCAACCCGGAGGTCGTTCGTGCGATTTCGCCATCCGGCTGTTTGTACATATATTCGTTACCAATATCCCCGGTATTCTCATAGATTCCCAAGTCGCGGTAAATTCGTCCGTTTAACTTATCTGTCAGATGGAATGAGCCGTTATCTTGGACTTCTATTTTTATCGATTCATTCTCTAGCCTATTGTTACCCGCTACCAGCGAGGAAGCAGGAAGTTCCGCTACATGCTTAACCAGGGCATACGTCTTCCATCCCAAAGCAGGAACATGCTCTGCCTCAAAGGTTAGCTTCATCCTACGACACATATATGGCTGGCGGAACTTGTCTTCCGGTAAATCATAACCGAATTGCTGACCGAGGTCTTGTATAGTGCATGGAATGGCATTGTCATACTCGTCTATCAGTGTCATATCTGAAAGATCGGCCGCTTTCATAAGATGAGCGGCCTCCTCAGGTTCATACCCATCTCGGAAGTACAAGCGTAAAACATCCAGCTCGACACTTACGACACCGCTGCGCTCCCAACCCGACGTATTAAATACAATGACGGGAAGGGCGTTGGATCCCTCTCTGTCAAAGCTCGATGTATCCACTGCTTCAGCAAGCGCTCGTTTGCTCTCATCGGCGATCGCTTCCGCCACATGCCGGCTTTTCGCAAAGCGCGTCACCATTTCGCGGTGCACCTCGTCTACGGAGCAGCCGCAAATGCTGTCATGTGGATGATTTTGCATCAGCGTTTTCCATGCATACGTGAACAGATGATAGGGGTATTTCTCCCCCGTGTCAAGGATATGCGCCAAAGCGGCGAGAGGTTCAGCCACCTTTTCCAGCATCGCCTGCCCCAGCTGATTCATCTGCTTCAAATAGATCCGGGCCGATGCGGTGTTGACAAGCGTACCCCAACCGTCTGTACGTTGGCTCCGAAGCTCGCCTTTCACCGTAGAAAGCTCGTGGGGTAAGGAACGCTGAACCGCCTGCAGATAATCATTAAAATTGGAATGGATGAAGGTGATATCCGGATAGAGTTCGCGTGCCACCTCAAGTGCTTCCGGCAAATCCAATTGAACCGGCTGATGGTCGCAGCCATTCATAAAGAGAAGTTCGCCCATCGATGCGTATTTTTTAGCATCAGCCAGTTTCTTTTCCCAATACGCCTTCGCTTTTTCCTGTTCAATAGGAATTTCATAACCGTTATGGTACCAGTTGGCAAATAGAATACCGAGCACCTGGGAGCCATCCGGCCCTTCCCAAATCAGTTCCGAGAACGAGGATTCAAAATTGTCGCTAGATACGGTATTGTTAAAGCCCGTCGGCTTTACACCCCTGCCAAACAGCGCATTCGCAATTCCGGACTGTCGCATCAATTGAGGTGTTTGACCTGCCAGACCGAATGTATCCGGCCAATATCCGATCTTCGACACCGAGCCATATTTTTTCGCATCTTGGTGTCCAATTTGCATATTTCTTACGTTGGCTTCGCTGCTGGTCAAAAAAGCATCTTGCAAAATATACCAAGGGCCGATCAAAATACGACCGTCCTGAACCAATTTAACCAATCGATCTTTTTGGTCCGATCTAGCCTGAAGATAGTCTTCAAGAATAATCGTTTGTCCATCCAAGAAAAAGCTGCGATAACTCGGTTCCTGATCCAATTTATCCAGAAGCGAATCCATAAGCTTTACGAGACGAACATGATGCTTTTCATAAGGTAAGTACCATTCCCGGTCCCAATGGGTATGCGAGATGATATGAGCAGTTGTTCTCATGCATTACTCCTCTTAATCTCCACTAAAGGAATTATGTAGTGGTTGTTAGCTTTCATTTCACCTATACTATACCAGTTCATGACAATCTAATAAACTAACCTATTGTTACCGCTTATTCAAATTACATCATCCCAGAACACTTCCACATTATTCACTTCGAATTGTCCACTAGCACCCATTCTTTTCCTTTCAACTATCGTACCCGTTAGCCATCCATGCCGCCATACGACACCACAGATTATGGAAGTAATTGCGTCCTTCCATGGGAGCGCAATGTACGATGGAGAGGCAATGTACTATTTTAAAGTGAATTTATGTAGTCAATTGTTTCTTTAGCCAAAGTATGTAGTTCTTCAAGTAATTCATTCTCAGTTGGCCATAAAGCAATTCGTAATAAATCTTCCTCAAGTACAATAGAAACATCTTTTGATAATTCCCTAATCAAAGCAACCATTACGCTGAACCATGAACAACCACCTAATCGGCTACATTAACTTAAGTACTAATGCTCGTTTAACGTTCTCTGTTAGCGCAAACGTCATGGTTATTTAAGTTCTACTTGTTTTGCAACAATGTATATCTCGTTGCCTGAGTTTAGAAGTACCCTAGTCCTAAAATTCTCCCGAGCCTGTAATAACTTCTTGATCTGTACTAATAGACGAACATTCACCATTCGGAATGGCTTGATCAGATGAAGAGTGAATACGGTAATCAAGGATTTGCTAACTTCATGTGGGAGCCTAATCCCTGATCCATTCTCGAAGTTTTGACTCTTCCTGTTGGGTCAGTGGACCACGATCAATAGCTGTCAGATTGGTATGTACCCATTCCTCTATTCTCATGGAAACAATCACACGATCAATCAGTCGCTGCCCAGCTACCCAGCGCAGTAGGATTTCGGCAACTGAACCTTTATTTCCTCCGATCTCATCCAATTTCCAACCGCGGATAAAAGGAGATAGTGCGATCGCGGTCATCCCCATCTCTTTCGCTTTCAAGAACATCTCTTTGGAGCCTTGATTAAACGCATTATAAGGTGCCAATACATAAGAAACCTGGTGATCAGCGGGTAGCTGGCACAAGTGTGCAAGTTTAACCATCCCGAGCGCTACTTTCTTGACCTTGCCCTCTTGCTTCCATTTTTTCGCGAGATCCAGTTCTTTATGAAGCTCCTCTGTATTTTTATGTACATGGATAACAAGGATATCAATATAGTTTGTTTGCAATTCCTCCAACATGACATTAATATGATGTGGTTCGTATGGGGTGTAATCAACCAACTTCGTTTCGGCAGCCGGCTGATTGAAAAAATTCCAGGCCATAATTACAGCCTCACTTCGCCGACCGAGTTCCTGCAAGACTGCCCCAAGGGCCACCCGTTCTTGATAATATGTAGTGTCGATAAAGCGGATTCCGTTATCGAGACAGGCGGATACAATATTGCACTGTTCGTCAAACGAGGCTTGCGGATCATTTCCCAGCTCCTGAATAAAAGAATGACCCCCGAGCCCCAACTTGGAATCGTTAACCATGTCTTCATTCCCCCCAGCTTTACAAAAATCATTAGGATACATCGCTTATAATTTGCCTGATCAGTGTGGCTTCATCCGCAGTAATTGGCTTGCCGGCTGCTTCAGCATTCGACTCCACTTGGCGAGCATTTTTAAACCCTGGTATTACACAAGCATTGGGAGATTGGGTAAGTGCAAATTGTATCGCCACGCGAATCAAATCTTGCACTTCACCGCCAAAACGTTCCTTGATCGGTTGGAGCTTTTGCCGTATTTCCAGCAATCTTTCCCGAGAAAATGCTTGATTGCTAGAACGAATATCTCCTTCGCCAAACTGAGGCGGATTCTCCGGATCAAATTTATCCAACAATAAGCCTTGAGCCAGCGGTCCGAAAAGTACCATGCCCAGGTTTTGTTGTTCCGCCCAATGGAATAGATTTGTTGGCGATTGATCAAATTGATTGCCCAACGCATTGTAGTGGAACTGTAGTACATCTGGGCGAGTTATCGGACAAACCCGTATAAAATCCGCATAACTATAGGCAGACTGACCGATCACACGAATCTTACCTTCTTTTTGCAATTCTCGCATCGTTTCGGCAGCTTCTTCAAGATATAAATCGTTCGGGCCAAAATTCGTATTATGAAAATAATAAATATCCAGGTAATCCGTCCCTAAATTCGTTAGCGACTGCTCAAGCTGATGACGGATGTGGACCGGCTGCATAGCATTAGGTGCAGTACCTTTAAACCATCCAACCTTGGATGCAATTATTAAAGAATCCCGCGAACTCTCATACAAAAATTTGCCTATGATTCTCTCAGAATGACCGTCGCCATACACATCCGCCGTGTCAAAATGATTGATACCTAATTCGTAAGCTTTTCGTAAACCGGCGAGAGATTCGTTATCATCGTTGCCAGACCATCCCACAGGATTTCCATCCCGCCACGAAGGGCCGCCGATAGCCCAGCATCCGAGGCTAACTTCACTCACACGAAGACCTGAACGTCCTAATACACGATATTCCAAGGATAATTACACCTCATTTACAAAGTATTTTTGTCCCGTACTAGGTCCTAGACCGATGTTCATCCTCATTTTTGTATATCTTTCAACATTTTAATTATATCAGCGTAACTGCTTCATTTTAAGACGTGAAGAAAAGGTTACTCAGTTACCTAAAGTTAACTAAGACCTTACACGCTTGCCCTTTCTGAGAATAAATAATATCCGAAATCAGTTTACATAATTATTATGTAAACATAATGAGCCAGAGTGCTTGGCTTTCCCAATGATGCCGCAGCGGCCAGGTTCTTCTGAAGTCTTGTCAACAACAACTCTTACTCCTTCATATGACAAATTGGTAAGTAAATATTACCCGTCGCTCAATGGATCGCTATTTTCTAACGGCTTTATTCTTATCCGCATTATAGGGACGCAATCCCTTGAGCCTAGGCCCTTTTTACGGCAAGCCGAAAATGCATATTCTAACCCATCTTCCTGCTCGCAGCCAGCGGTGCCTACACAGACGAAAACAAGGGATTGATCGGATCCGCCACCACTCAATTCACCATGTACACGACCAATTCATATTATTATAAGTAGGCATCTGTCCTGTATGTATAAATTAAATTGAGATTTCCTACAATTGTATTTGAGGTGAAACTAATGGATAAAATTAATTTGGTTTCTGATAAAACTGTTGATTTCGAATCCTCTCCTGTTCCAGATAGTGAAGATCAACCGGTTAAAGTAGTCGACGAGAATTGGAAGCGGTATGAAGAATCCGCATGGTGGTGGGGATGGTATAATTAAAGCCATCCCTAATTAGCCGCCCCCTGTTTTTCCCGCTTCAGCCTTTCTTCCAAGCCGAATACTTCTTCTGGAGATATCCGGTTATTTGTTTATTTACTTTTACGACAAATGGAAAATAAAAGGCCTTGGCATCCCCTTCTATGTCTTCGGGGGGACGTTGCTCGGGACAGCTTTTGAGGCGCTCGCCGTAGTCTTCGGTGTGTTCCTTTATAAGGGATGGTCGCTTCGGTATTCTTTTCTTGTCTATCTTATCGTCCAACTAATGTTCGTCGCCGTCTTTCAAATCCTCATGAACGAATTCCATCGAGCGAGGGAGAAGAAATAATCGCTACAATGCGTTCCGACTGCAGCTATGAGCTAAGTCACGCATGCTCCTCTCGTTGCCTTATCAGCATGAAAAGGTTGTCTATATTAAGTACGAAAGTCCTCGCGAACGTTCCACTGGGAGGACTTTTGTTCTTAATTAACTGGAGGAGGCAGTAAACGTTTAGAATGATCGGCAGCCGCAGCTTAAATGTTTATTAAAACTATTGTAATCCGTTAGTACGAGAATAAATAACCACTTAATTAATATTCCTCATTGCTTCCTGCTTTTATTGTTTATAGCTTAGAAGCAGGAAAATGATCGAATCTCATTTAGGCCCAGCACAATGATCAACCAGACACTTCCCGTCCACCAAAACCCTGTTACGGTACCAAATCCGACATTAGTCGGGAAAAACCAGAATTGGTTTCCGTTAGTCAGCCAAACGTAGGTGTTGCGGAACAAGCAGTTTGATATCGAACTGGGGTTCACGAAAAATACAGGAAACGTAGGTATAAAAATCGGCGGAGGCAGCAGCGGCGGTATATGGTGAACGTGAAACGGCGGCCCAAAATGCAGCGGTCCGTGATGTTCATGAGGCGGCGGCCCAAAATGCGGCGGTTCATGATGTCCATGTGGCTGCGGCATCGGTCCATGATGTCCCTGAGGTCCAGACGGAGGGGTTAAGGTCATCGAATTCACTCCTGTTCGTAAGATAGGCTCAATAGGCTAATGCATATATATGATCTAGAGCCCTTCTCCGCTTGGGCCGCCGCCTATGGCCCCTATTGTTTTAGAGCATCCGTTTCACTTCAAACTGCAGGATCATCGATTCTGCAAGTGAAAACACCGGTGTCCGGGGACCGTGGAGCTCGATTTCGATCCCGGGCTGGTAAGTCTGGAATCCATACTTGAGTTGTGTTGGGACTCCGTTCTTCCAAATGATTTATTGAAGGAAGTTGGTCGGATTAAGCTTTTCGGCATAAGTCTCGTCATAACGATGTTATGTAACCATCGTCGGGAATGGGATAATTCGGGCGATTTTCGCTCTCGCTAAAGCCGTCCGTCATCCGCCCTCCACACCGATCTAGGAAGATATGCTTAAAGCCTCACTTTCGTTCGTTAGGAGTTCCATTAGGTATTTCAATATTGGTCTGCTGAATTAACTCGGAGTCTCCAGACTGCTCTCCGCTGCCTTGAAAAAAAAGAGCCGCTCGGAATACGCGGAGACATACTTCTACAAAAGATTCGGTAAAAAATTGTGAATTTACAGAAACTCCAATTATTCTAGTACCAGTGTTCTGCACCTTCCGCGATTCTATTGAATTATGATAGAACATACCAGTTTGTTGGAGGGATGAACCATGAAAAAGACAGCTCTATTCGCATCTTCATTGATCGTTGCATTTTCATTAACTGGTTGCACAACATCTAAGAATCAATCAGTTGACGCCGCACCTACTCAGGCGAATGTAATTTCGTTATCGACGACAGCTGAAACTAAAGATCCGCAGCAACCAGCGACAGAGGCCTCAAAACAGCAGGCCTCTATACCTGAACCACCGAAAATCGAATATGCATTCACTCAGGATAAAGGACATCCTGAAAAAATACTGATCGGCATCATAAATGAAGCAAAATCGAACCTTGATATTGCCATTTACAGCTTAACGAATAAAGACATTGTCGATGCAATCCTCGCTGCAAAGAAGCGAGGAGTCGCGGTCCGAGTGTTAACCGACAAGCAAGAAGCAGGTACGGCAGCACAATCTGCTAAACTGAAGGAACTAAAGGCGGCTGGCATTCCAATCAAAGATAATACGCATAAGGGTATAATGCATATGAAGGTCACAATCGCTGATAAGTCTATCGTTACGACGGGATCCTATAATTATTCGGTGTCCGCGACGACCACCAATGACGAAGTCATCGTGGCAATCCATGACGCAAAGCTTGCTCAAGAATGGGATACAGAGTTCGAAAAGATGTGGTCGGACAAAGTGAATTTTCAAGACTTTAAGTAGTTAAACTACTTAGCTTGCACTTTTCAGGATCAAAAAAAAGAGTTGAGCCCCGGAATACCGCTCAACTCTTTTTGCATTTAGTTTTATTGCCAAAGAACCCGTCAAGTCCTATGAGGCGATGAGGTTGATGAAATGAAGGTACTGCTCCTCGGTATCCTTGGTGATCTTATCCGGATTGGCGTCCCAATAATCCAGCTTGTTCATGATTTGATAATCGTAGACCATCATATACTTTTCACCGGTTTGCTGGAACTTGCTAAGTTCATCTGCAAGTTCTTCCTGACTGATCTCAAGCCAAGGCATGCCACTTCATGTCACTTTATATCCAATCCTTCAATTCAATCCGATTTCCTTTGGGGTCAATAATAACCCCTATGGTCCCCCAATCAAATCTATTAACATCAACAAAGACTCCACGCAGCTCTAATTCTAAGACAGCCTCTCTAAAGTTAATGACTTTAAAACGAATGACTGTCCGGTTCTCTGCCCTTTTTCCTTTCCCCGTTATTTGATAACCACTCGTTCTATGCAAGCAATTCGTCAAAGTTGCACTTTATTAATTATTTCACCGTACATTAAACAAACTGTAAAAAACATATAAATGCCTATAATGCTTTTTAAGCAGTAGCTTGCGAGGGAGGAATGTATTTTGTTTAAACCACATCCTAATAATACGGCCATTGTAATTACAGACCCACAAAATGACTTTATGAGTCCTGGGGGTAGAGGCTACCATCTGACTAAAGGAACTATTGAACGAAACAATACTATACAAAACCTTGAACTATTAATGAGAACTGCCATGAATAAGGGATACCAACTCTTCATATCGCCCCATTATTTATACCCTCATGATTATGGCTGGAAATTTACGGGAAATGAACAAAAGATGCTATTAGGTCTTAGAATGTATCACGTGGCAAATGCGTACACACCACCATCATTTGGAGCTGATTTTGTTCATTCTTTCAAACCTTATATTTTTGATAGAAGTACCGTCATAGCAACTCCTCACAAGGTTGCCAGTCCACAAACAAATGACTTGGAATATCAGTTGCGACAACATAGAAAAGAGAAGATAATTATTGCAGGGGTGCTCTCCAACGTTTGTGTTGAGTCTCATATGAGGCATCTAATCGAAACTGGTTTTGAAACAGCTGTTGTATACGATGCCACGGCAACAATTAGTGAAGAGGATTTTCATGCAGCTGTTACTAATTACAAAGCTTTTGCCAGTGCTACTTGGACAACACAGGAAGCTATTTCACACTTATAAAGCCTTGAGAGTCCTCAACGAAAATTTTTTGTA
This sequence comes from Paenibacillus cremeus, assembly GCF_007786445.1. Lineage (GTDB taxonomy): Bacteria > Bacillota > Bacilli > Paenibacillales > NBRC-103111 > Paenibacillus_G > Paenibacillus_G cremeus. The sequence continues at coordinate 86,921 of NZ_VNJI01000026.1, forward strand.
TAATTTGACCGAACCGTTCCCTGAGTTGTTTACGGCACTTGATGAAACAATCCTGCCTATTACTTCAAACGACATTAAAAAGGAGCTGTCTTGGCGGCAGCTCCACGCTATTGTATCCGTTAGCGTAACGAATCATGTTTGGATTATACTGGGGTGGCTAGATGTTAATATTTTAAGGAGCAGAGTAAACGCAGCTTGCTAAACGATATAAATTATAACAGCGAAAAAACGGAACCAGCACACCTCGTTCCGTTTTTTTTGATCTAACTGGCAAGATTAAACTTCTACGATGAAAAAAGCTAAAATATGGCATGTAGTTCTGAGACGTTTGTTAGACCTATTCTAGTTAAGCGTAAGCTGTATAAATTGAATAGTTAAGCAGGGAGAAAAACATCTGCCTCCTAATGGGGAATCTTGAAAAACCAATCTAAATGCCAATCTCTATCGGATGGCTTAAATCCAAGGCTACGCCAGAAACGACGATCTTCGTCGTTACGAGTATCCAAAATAACCCGTTCGTAAGAAGTATCGCTTAATCTCCTAAGAAAGTGTGTCACTATCTTCGTCCCTAAACCTTGATTTTGAGGTTGAACAGATAACTGGGAAATATTAACGATAGGTTCGGGATCTTTTCTTAAATTAATAGTTAATTCAAACTGTTTGGCTTGATAGTGAACTAAAGTTACTCTATCTTCGAAAAGAATAGGCAATCCATTATTAATCTGAACATTACGATTGAGTATGTCTGAGAACTCAATGGCTAACTGATAAAACAATTGTTGTTCTGATTCACGGGTAAGTTTTCTTGACGATATTGCCGGCGGAAAATGCCATGTTATTCGTTCCAAAATGTGATGTCCCCCCTTCCAATATTTAAATTTGTATGCAAACTCCACAAAATGTATGTGTAGACGTCCGGTGGATCGAGTGTATACTAATTGCTTAAGGAAGCAGTAGAAGAAGCGGTAAAAAATAATTAATCCACTCGGGGAGTGGTTTATTTTTTCTTCTATAGCCTTCATAGCAACGAATTAACTAGTTTAATAACTGAACGGCAACTTATCCTTTCGGAAGTACACGACGAGCTGTTGCATAGTGCGATTTCCACCATCCGGAATTAGCCGCATTACCCTCTCATTTTACATCCGCACACCACCAATCCAATCTATTTCGAAACTGCGACATCATTCCGACGAAACAGCCCCTTCGCCCCATATGCCGCCCCCATCGTACACAGCAGCATCAACCCGGTCATCCAAAATACGGCGTGGACGGAAACCGCGCCGCTGATTGCTCCACCCAGCAGCGGGCCGGCCATCCCACCGATTTGACTCGCAGTTTGGTTCAGTCCAAATGCCGTACCGCGGAATTCAGCAGGCGTCGAACGGACAACAAGCCCATTTAAAGCCGGAAATACAGCACAGAAGAACGCTCCGTAAATAAACCGAACAATTGAGAATCCCCAAATGTTGTGAAACGGAATTTGCGCCAGATTGCCTAGTCCGCCAACCAGCAGCCCGATAATTAAAATTTTCTCAAAGCCGTAGAAGTCCGCCAGCTTACCCCAGCGCGGAGCAAACACGATGCCGGAGATGCCCACGAGCGAGAAGACGATACCTGCCAGCAGCGAAGCATTTTTTACGGACCCGCCAATCTCAACAATATAGAGCGGTAGGACAGGCTCAATCGTCATGACTGAGAGCTGGGTCAGCATCGACAGCAGCAAAACAATCATAAACGGCTTGTTACGTGCGGAAATCCGCAGCGATTCGGCAAACGAGACGGTTTCCTTGCGCTTCACGAACTTCTCCTCTTTGACCCCGAACAGTACCAACAGCGTTCCCATCAACACGAACACACCTGCGCTGGCAAACGCTATCCGGCTGTCGAATACATTCGCGATGAGCCCGCCGAACAACGGCCCCATAATACCGCCTGTCGCCGTTGAGGTCGCCATCATCGACATCGCATAGCCAACCTTGTGCTCCGGAGTATTCGTTCCCACCAGCGCGATTGAACCTGGAATAAAGCCGGTCAGCAGTCCCTGCATGATGCGCAGTACAAGCAGCTGGTATGGGTTCGTCACCAGCGACGTCAATAGGTAGATGATGCAAATGACAATTCCGGCACGCACAATCATTGGCTTCCGGCCGTATTTGTCGCCCATCGCGCCCCAGAACGGTGCTGAGATTGCGCCTGCCAAAAAGGCCGAGCTGAACAATAGCCCCGACCACATTTCAATATTTTTGTCCATACCGATGTGAATCAGAAATAACGGCAAAAATGGGATAACCATAGAGAAGCTGGCCGAAGTGATAAAACAACCGGTCCACAACAACCATAAATTTCGTTTCCAAGTTTCCATGATGATGTCTCGTTCCTATACTATGTATTTGCCCAAGCCTCCCGGGCGGATTACATACCATAGTAGCATATTTGAACAGAAACGATAACAGAGATTTCACATCCATTGCATATATCGGACGGACTAGAATTAATACACATTAAGCAGACGGCTTATCCGCAGACACCGGTATACGTTCTGAACCAGCGGTTCCGCCGAAAACCGGTACTCCCAGCAGCGCCATGATGAGCAGCACGTAAAACAGCAGGTGATAATCGCCCAGCATGCTGACCATAACAGACGCAATCATACCGCCGATATAGCGTGAAGTTGAAAAAATGCCGGACGCCACTCCCGACATCGATTTGGAGGCCTTTAGGTGTCAAGCTTGTTAAAGAGAAAGTCCGGTTTCTTAAAGGTTCAATGTTTATAGGCCGTTAGTATGTTATGCCCCCTACTCTGTCGATTCGTCAATCCGAAGCGATGGATCGGTTCAATCGCCACGCTATCGTACCCGTTACTTTAATGAGCCTGTGATGAATTTTTAAGAGACATGAAACCCTTCAATATCTAAATCAAACGAGAAGTATTTCAATTCCCTATTCAGGATCCAATATTCCAGGGGTACAACCCACGGACGGAAAGTCAAAAATTTTGGCAAATCCCTTACACTCTGTCCATATTTTTGTGATGTATATTCCGTAACGAAAGCAACATCTTCAGCAACTATTTTAACCCAGTTTCCTCATATGCTTCTCGTTCAGCAGCCTGTAAGAAAATTTCACCGTTTTCAGTCGAACCTTTCGGCAAACTCCAGCCAGAATGATCTTTTACTAAGAGAACTGCATCGTCTTTTAATACAACAACTCCAGCCGCGAGTTTATGAGCCATTTCTCCAAACCCTTTCTAGTATAAGTTGCAGAAGCTTCGAGATAAATTATCCCATAATTATGGATATTATTGGGTGACAATTTCGAGACAATCATTCCAGTTAATAGCCACTTTAATAAAAAAAGGGCAGCTGGTTGGCCTGCTGCCGTATTAACTTGATTGCTCTATCTCGTATTCGTTACTTTAATACAATAATACTTATTTACCTGCTAATATAGTAAATTCCCATGGAATATTTTCATTATTCCATCCACGATGTTCATCAAACTTCCGCAAACTGAAACCTGTCGCAATGACCGAATTAATGATGTCGCTCAAAGTGTATAGGCGGATTGAGACATCGGGAAAATCCAACTGTTCCCTCTCGTCAAACAAACCTTTGTATGCCACATCTCCGTTTCTTAGTTCCGTATCAAAATAGTTTACTTCCCCATGAGTAATAATACATTTTCTTAAGGGGTGGAAATCACTTAGAATCATTTCCCCTCCGTCCTTCAATAAGCCATAAAGAATGGTCATAAACATTTCTAGATCACCGAAATAGTAAAAACTCGTCTCCAGACCATATCCAATCATGTCCTTCTTAAAGCGCGGGCTGAGTTACGGCTCTTTAGTTCCTCAGCTATCTGCGGATATGAACTATAAGCTCTGGCTAATTTTGAAAAACTGCCGTTCTAAAGGCGACAACTCGTAATTTGTTCGAGTAACTAAAAATTTATCAATGTACCGATATTCCTGCGGAAGCTCCATGAAATCGGTAACTCCAAACTCTCTGACATTGGTTTTGGAAATAAGAGCGACGCCCATGCCTAGGCTTGCAAGACGAAGCAGCGTTTCCAATACACCGACCTCTGTTTTAGAAGCCAGATGAATGCCGTGAGCCGAGTAAATGCGCTGCAGAATCGAGGCGTACAAGCAATTTTTCGACAGGATAAGCATGGTTTCGCTTTGCAGACATTGGGCCAGACTTGCTGCAGTCTTGACTCTTTTGCCGACCAGAACCAGTTCTTCACTGCCGATTGGCCAGTAATGGAGCTGCTGTAAGTCCGATTTGCCAAAGGTATAGGCCAGGTCAATATTGCCTTCGATCAACTCTTCCTCCATCTTTTCAGTGGAACCGGTTATGAGCGTAACCGACATGTTGGGGTACTTTTCGTATAAATCGGAAAATGCTTTTGTGATATTTTCGCTGATCACGGATTGCATGATACCTAAACGCAGCTTTAACTCCCGGCGATTCATTTCCTGCTCGGTCTCTTCCCACAGCAGCAGCAGTTTTTTATACTGCCGATACAGCTTTTCTCCCTCAGGTGTCAATTCCATTCCGCGAGTGCTTCGGAAAAACAGTTGCTGCCGGTAATGGTTTTCGATCTTTTTTATTTTTGCCGTCATGTTGGACTGCAAATGATTCATGTTCGAAGCTGCTGCAGAAACACTTTTCAGCTCGGCAACGGTAACGAATGCTATCATATTTTCAATATCCATAGTCATCCCTCTATCAAAATAAATGATATCTTTATCTCAAATATACATTATTCATGATGGAGTTTCTACTCTATATTATGGATATGCGGACGGTTTGCGTCGCCGCGTTTAAGTAGATCCGAACAGGAGGCATACAAGATGAACGGTTCCATTATTAAGACTGGAATTATCGGAGCGTCGCTTAATAATCACTGGGCAAGCCAAACGCACGTTCCTACACTTCAGATGAGCAACAAGCACTGCATAACGGCGGTTGCCACATCCAAAATGGAAAGTGCTCTGGAAAGTGCCGCTGCCTTGGGTGGGGTTCAAGCTTTTACAAACCTAAACGAATTATGCGAAAGCCCGGAAGTGGACTTGGTTGTCGTCAGTATCAAGGTGCCTTTTCATTATGAGGCTGTCAAAGCAGCTATTGGAGCAGGCAAACACATTTACTGCGAATGGCCGCTGACAGTAACTGCGGCTCAAGCCGAAGAATTGGCGGTGCTTGCCGATCAAGCCGGCATTCATCATGCCGTCGGTCTTCAGGCCAGACAATCCGCTGTCATCCAAGACATCAAGCAGCGGATCGAATCCGGTGAGCTTGGCCGGGTTCTGTCCTGCAATATGCGCTTATCGACCACCAGGGGGAGTGTTACGAGTCGTGACAGTGCCTATCTGTTAAAGGAGGAAAACGGCGCAACGCTTCTAGCCATCAACGGCGGACACTCGCTGGATGTGCTTTGCCGCCTGCTTGGGGACTTTAAGGAGCTGTCGGCTATCATGATCTGCAATTACAATGAGGCTGCCGTGTTGGAAACAGGTGAAAAGGTTGCCAAAGACGCAGCCGACCAGATCATGGTTGAGGGGATGTTAAGCAGCGGTGCCTCCGCGTCAGTCCATATTCAGGGCGGAACTTATCCCGGATTTCAATTGGATATTTACGGAGAAAAAGGTATGCTTCAATTGAAGCAGCAGCATTCTGTCGGCCATGTACAGTTTGGCAACCTGCAGGTGTATCAAACATTGTATGCTTCTGGCATCCCGGCAGCGCATGACGACAAGCACTTCACGGCACTTCCTTCAGAGGAAGAATCAATGAAGTTTCTTGTTTCGAAGGCGCAAGAGCGTTTTGCCGCGGATATTCTTGGCGGTACTTTTCTTTCGCCCAGCTTCCACGACGCGTCCCGCTTGCATAGGCTGCTGGAGACCATCAAGCTCGCGGCTGCTACAGGCATTAGACAGAAGCTATAAGCTTTGACGGCTGGCCATTGAGGAAGCCATCCGAAAGGAAGACTAGGGGAAGAAGCGATATCACCTTCCCCTTTCACTCCTGAATACCACACTGCCCAACATCTTCCTTAGCAACTCTTACACCTAATTTTTCTACATCAACTTGTGATAAGGTTCGGCTTAACCGTCATATCGGCGAATAGTAAAAAGGCACCCGATCGGGCAATGTCATTTAGTTAAGGCATAGTGTCCAAAATCAAGAACAAGAGCAGGTTATCGAAAAGATAGCCCGCTCTTTTTATACGAAAATGCGGTTTAATGGTGGGTTTGTACGATTTAGGCACAAAAAGACCCACTCCCCGAAAAAATTTCTTTCGAAATTTTTAAAAGTTAAGCAGGATGGGTATCCTGTATTTGGATGGAATAACCCATGGACTTGATTTTACTGACCCAGTAATCAAGTCCTTTTTCTTTTCTCGGCAAGTAATCCCAACCCAGCTCTTGATAAGGGGTTTTCTCTCGTATTATGAAGTAACAGATCTTCAAAATGAGATGTGCCGTAGCCATCGCTGCTTTCTTTGGTCCTCGTCGCTTCACAACTCTGTTATAGAAGGCAGCAAGACGCGTGTTTTTTGTTTTAGATGAAGCCCAAGCTGCTTGGCAAAGGACAGCCTTTAACCCTTTATTACCCTTGTTTGTCTTAGAACTTCGCTTCTTGCCTGCACTTTCGTGATTTCCCGGACAAACGGCTGCCCATGAAGCCAAATGGTTTTCAGAAGGAAATACGGACATGTCCGCTCCAATCTCCGCCAGAATGCTCGCCGCAGCATCCTCTTGAATTCCCGGAATGGTGACCAACAGATCGATTTCCTTTCGATATAGGATCAGTAAGCGGTCGATCTCTTCTTGTAGGGCTTCGATATGTTCTTCTACTTGACGTAAATGCACCAAGTGCCGTCCGATTAGAAAACGATGATGCACTCGCAATCGTCCATTTAAAGCCTCGATCAATTCGGGCACTTTTTTCTTGAGCTGAGTAAAAACCATATCCTTAACGGATTTGGCATCTAGCACTTCACCGTTAACAAGGGCTTCAAGCAGAGCGAGTCCGGATTTACCAAACAAGTCCGAAACATAAGTGGTTAGCTTGATGTTTGCATCTTGCAGAACCTTGTGTATGCGATTTTTCTCTGACGTCACTTGTCCTTGGAGCTTTCGACGGTATCGCGTGAGATCTCGAAGATCCCGAATGTCTACGGGTGGCACAAAATTAGGCTCGATTAGTCCGCAGCGTAACAGACTTGCGATCCAAGCGGCATCCTTCACATCAGTTTTACGTCCCGGGACATTCTTGATTTTCTTGGCATTTCCCAGCACGAGTGTGAAATGACCTTCGAGAACGTTCCAAACCGCTTTCCAGTAGACGCCCGTGCTCTCCATGGCAACATGGGAGCATTGTTTTTCTACCAGCCAGTCCGACAATGCCAAGAGTTCCCTCGTCGTTGTCCCGAAAGTACGAATCTCTTGCTGTGGTTTACGATCCAAAGGACCGCTTAACACACAAGCGACAACGGTTTCTTGATGCACGTCTAACCCCGCGCATCGTTCTAATACTGCGTCCATACGCATCCCTCATTACTTGGATTGTACAGGTCATGCAACGGAGAGTAGTGTATTTTTATACACGTGCTTAGGCAACAATCGGCGGTTCTCATCGTTGCAATAGGGCGGTTTTTTGCTCGGGTTTGGTCTCACCAAAAAAGAGTCGACCTTTGACCTGCCATTACCAGTATTGGATCGGGATTCGTTTTTGAATCAAGCCTTACATTTTCATACATCGCGGTGACCGAATGGTCATGAAGGTTTTTTGCGCAAAAATGCGAAATAGGTATTGACAAGCAGTTAAAAAAATGTGGCGAAGCCCCTTGAAAAACGAGGAGGTTTTGTCATTGGAATTGTACGCGAGCTCTTTAAAAGAAACGCTAACATCCCTTATTCGAGAGATGTCAGTGGCACCCGAACTTTATGTTA
>NZ_VNJI01000027.1 GCF_007786445.1 Paenibacillus cremeus
GGTTTCGCTATTGCCGTTTACGCGGGCTGAGAAATGCGACAGAGCAAGCGCTCATGACCGCAGCGGTTCAGAATATGAAGAAGATCGCCCTCCACTTAGAAAGGAGGGCATTGGAGGGTTAATACCCCCTCTAGTCCCGCAAAATATGTGTTTTGGGGCAAAAAAAGAGAAACCCAGCTTTTTAAAAAGTGGGTTTCTCTACAATCTGAAAAAGCCCCTTAGGGCTTTTTGTTTTTGCTTTTATCCGCGTGACTATACGCGAACCGGATCCTTGGCAAAAGAACGGGCGACCTCCTGGGCTCGCGCAATCGCTTTTTCCTTGATCGACTGAGCTTGATCCGGCATCGCCGCCATCCCCTCAACGAAGATGGATTCGACGTCCTTGATCCCGATAAATTGAAAGATTGCGCGTAAATGCTTGTCCCCGCACTCCAAATCTTTAGCCGGGCCTTCGGAATAAATGCCGCCGCGCGCTTGAATATGAATCGCTTTTTTATCGTTTAACAGCCCGACCGGTCCGTTCGCGGTATAGCGGAACGTTTTCCCGGCTATGCAGATCGTATCGATATAGGCTTTCATTCTAGGCGGATAGCTGAAGTTCCACATCGGGGTGACGAACACATACCGGTCAGCCGCAATAAACTGGTCCGTCAGCTCGTTAATGCGAGCCACCTTGGATTGTTCATCCCCCGATAGCTCGTCGAAGGCTTTACCTTGCTGCAGCTTGCCCCAGCCGCTGAATACGTCCGTGTCGATGTAAGGAATGTTGGTTTGATACAGGTCAAGCTCAACGATTTCGTCCCCCGGCTGCTCTTTCCGATATGCTTCAAGAAAGGCTCGGGCTACAGACAGGCTAAAGGATTGTTCATCCGCCTTCGGATTGGCCGTTATATAAAGAAGTTTGCCCATGGTTTGTGGTTCCACCTTTCGCTGCTCTAATTAAATGCTCGAATCATCGGCAAAAATCGGCTTCCCATATTCAAACATAAACTCGGCCGGCGCCACCGGTGTTCCGGCGTTGGGCTCTCCCGCTTCGTCGCTCACTACATCCTCTAACGGGATGTCCTGGCCATAACTAAACACGCTAACTCCCTCCTCCTTTGTTGCAACTGCCATCGGTTTTCGTCGATTTCAGTTGTCAACGTTTTGCAAGACTGATTCCAGTATCCCCTGCCGCAAAATATTTTATGAACATCCCCTCTGCCAAAAATCTCAATCTCTGCACGGCACTGCGCAGAAACAAAAACCCCTCTCGAGGAGAGGGGCTGCTATCGCTGTATGAAGCTACTCTTTCATCAAAATGGCCGTAATGCCCGGTTCAATCAAGTCGATAAAATGAATCGCATCTTCCCGCGTGCCGACGACATCCGCATAATGATAAGGAACAACCACCTTCGGATGAATCAGATTGGCTGCTTTAGCCGCTTCCTCATAGGCCATCGTGAACTTGCCGCCCATCGGCAGGAAGGCCACGTCCGCTTGGATGTCCTTCATTTCCGGAATGAGATCCGTGTCCCCAGCCATATAGTACTTCACGCCGTTCAATGTAATGATGTACCCGACCCAAGCCTTGTCCTTCGGATGGTTAGCCGTTTGCGTATTATACGCTGGAACGGCCTTGTAGGAGATCCCCAGCGCCGTACCCGACTCGTTCGGCTTTGCGCCGATCACCTTATCGAACCCGGAGCCCGCCAGCTTGTCCAGCTCATTCGCCGGGAAGACGATGGTCGCGCCTTTCTTGGCCACCTTGCCGATTTCCGCTAAGTTGAAATGGTCGCCATGGGTATGGGTAATAAAAATGATATCGCCATCCTTCGGCTCGCCGTCGACCTTATACGGATCCACGTAGATCACCTTGTCGCCCGTCAGCTTGACCATCGATTGCTTAAACAGCTGGACGCCTTTGAGTACATTCGATTTGGTCGTCACCTCTGCCGTCAGCTTTTGCTTATTCCATACAGCGGCTGCGCCCAGCTTGTCTTGAATGAAGGAAAGCTCGACATACACACGGCCATCCTTCAGGAATGGTTTATTGCCGTTCACCGCGTTGTCCGGCTTAAAAGTGACAGAGGCGCTGCCTTCCCCAATCCGTACGGACGTGGTGCTTGCATCCCAGACAACGGGGAGACCCATATTTTCAGCTACAATTCGGACCGGAACATAGACGCTGGCTGATACGGAATAGGGCTTAGCATCCGGAAAAACAATTGTACGCCCATCCACCTGAACGGTCGCCGCGCCGCTGGCCTCTTCTGCTGCAAAAATCGCCCCGGCCCCCGAGAAAGATAGGAGCAAGACTAATAAGACGGTCACACTGAGCCTCATTTGAACACCCTCCACAATTAGGTAGTTGCTTACAAAAACAACATTCTACAACGACCAAAAAATCCCTTTTTTTGCTATAAAAATTGGTAATCCGAGAGCACTTCTTCAATCGTGCTTTTGGATATCGAGGCCAGTACGGGGTTCTTGTCGATGTAGTAGACGTAAGCGATCAGGCCGAAGGACAGCGCCCAGCCTTGCCCCCGCAGCCAGGTCGCGTCATCGACAGGCAGCGCTGCGCGGAAGCAAGCGCGAGCTTCGGCGGTGAGCAGCGTCCACCCCGCCATCAAGTCGCAGGCAGGGTCGCCGACGCCCAGCGTCCCGAAGTCGATGATGGCGCTCAGCCGTCCCTCCTGCACCAGGACGTTGCCGGGGTGCAGGTCGCCGTGAAGCCAGACCGGCGCGCCGTGCCACACGGGTGCGTGCAGCGCGGCTTCCCAAGCCGCCAATGCCGCATCGGTGTCCAGGAGGCCGCTGAGGCCCGCGATGGCATCCCGAACCGCGGCGTCACGCTGGGCCAGCGGTACACCACGGCCCGAGTTGTGCGGCCCTGGCACCGGCCCCCCGGTGGCATCGATCCGCTGCAGCGCGGTCACAAAGTGCGCCAGCGCGTCCGCGGCCTGCCCCAGATCGTCGATGCCCCGGACGATGGCGTTCTCCCCCTCGAGCCACTGGTAGACCGACCAGCGGCTCGGATAGCCCTCGGCGGGCAGCCCCAAGGCGAGCGGCGCGGGGATGGCAAGCGGCAGCTGTGGGGCTAGCATGGGCAGCCACCGCTGCTCCTTCTCCACCTGCCCCATGGCCCATTCGGCCCGCGGCAGCCGCACCGCCAGCTCCTTGCCAAGCCTGAAGATGGCGTTGTCCGTCCCAGCGGACTCCACCGGTTCGATCGGCAGGTCAGCCCACTGCGGGAATTGGGAAGCGATTAATCGGTTCACAAGGTTGACGTCGACTAACATTTCATGGCTCATTATAGTTCAATCACCTCCGTGCAAAATGCAAACGATGCTGTAAGCATAAAATGCCACTTCAGCCGGTACAAGATGCAATTTTATTAAAACGAAAAAAGCCTGAGACTAGGTGGGATTGTAATAACCACCTAGTCTCAGGCTTAAATGCGGGGTTTTCGCTTTGCACGGGGCATCCCGGCCCGAGGCCAGGCTGCAAAGCGGGGGTTCCGCTTTGCACGGGGCGTCCCGGCCCGAGGCCAGGCCGCAAAGCGGGGTTTCCGCTTTGCACGGGGCGTCCCGGCCCGAGGCCAGGCCGCAAAGCGGGGTTTCCGCTTTGCATGGGGCATCCCGGCCCGAGGCCAATCTGCAAAGCGGGGGTTCCGCTTTGCACGAGGCATCCCGGCCCGAGGCCGGCTGCAAAGCGGGTTTTCCGCTTTGCACGGGGCGTCCCGGCTTGTTCTCTCCAAGTCCCAGCTCGGAAAAAAAGGACTGCGCCCAAGCGGCACAGCCCTTTCATAGCAACAGACTTATACGTTCAAGTCCTTCCGTTTACCGGTCACCATGTAGATGACGCCTTCGCCGATATTTGTGCAGTGATCGCCGACGCGCTCCAAATACAGCGCCGCGAGCATCAGCTGGGACAGCTGGCGGTTGCGGGCGAAGTCGGTCGTCATCAAGTGGTTGATCTCGTTCACCACGCTGCTGTAGATTTTATCGACCTCGTCATCCTTCTCAGCCAGCGCCGCGGCACGGTGTACATCCCGCTCGGTGTACGCCAGCAGGCTGTCGCGCAGCATGATCTTCGTCAGCTCCGCCATGCGCGGGATGTCGATCAGCGGCTTTACCAGCTCCTCGCCGTTCAAGCGGATGCAAATCTTGGCGATGTCCACCGCATGGTCGGCAATCCGCTCCAGATCGGTAGCGATTTTCAGTGCAATGCTGATGATGCGCAGGTCGCTGGCCATCGGCTGCTGCAATGCAATCAGGCGGAGGCAGCTTTCCTCAATGCGGATCAGCATGTCATCAATCTGATCATCCTGCTCAATCGTTTGCTTCGCCAGCTTCTCGTCCATACGAGCCAGCGCCTCTACCGCTTGATGGATCAGCAGTTCGACCTGGCTGCCCATGCTGAACAGATTTTGCTGCAATAAAACTAACGATTGATGGAAATTCACTCGGTTATCCAAAAGGGCACTCTCCTATTCTCTCTTTTAATTCCGTTATCCGAAACGGCCGGTAATGTAATCTTCCGTACGTTGATCGGACGGAGTCGTGAAAATCTTATCCGTTTTATCAGACTCCACAAGCACGCCGTTTAAGAAGAAGGAGGTGTAATCTGAGATGCGGGCCGCTTGCTGCATGTTATGGGTAACGATAATGATCGTGTACTTATCTTTAAGCACTTGCGTCAGCTCTTCAACCTTCAGCGTCGAGATCGGATCCAGCGCCGAGGTTGGCTCATCCATGAGCAGCACGTCCGGCTCTACCGCGAGCAGTCGGGCGATGCAAAGGCGCTGCTGCTGGCCGCCGGATAACCCGAGAGCCGATTTGTCCAGGCGGTCCTTAACTTCATCCCACAAGGCAGCCTGCTGTAAGCTGCGCTCTACAATTTCGTCGAGCACGGCTTTTTTCTTGATGCCGTGAATGCGCGGCCCGTAGGCGATGTTGTCGTAGATGCTCATAGGAAACGGGTTCGGGCGCTGGAACACCATGCCTACCTTTTTCCGCAAGGAGACGACGTCGGTGGTTGGATCGTAAATGTTCTGACCGTCAATAATAATGTCACCGTTGATCCGAACGTTCTCGATCAGGTCGTTCATCCGGTTCAAGGTACGCAGGAAGGTCGACTTTCCGCAGCCGGAGGGCCCAATCAAGGCCGCAATCGTATTTTGCTCGATGCTCAAATCAATATTATGAAGCGCATGGTTTTCGCCATAGTAGAGGTTCAGTTGGTTTACATTGATTTTCGTACCTGTTTCAATTCTATTCGCTACCGTCATGGTCATTTCCCTCCGGACAGTTTTTTCTGGATCATACGGCTTGGAATGGCAATGAGCAGATTGAACGCCAGCACGACGAGAAGAAGCAATGCTGCACTGCCCTTGGCGATATTTTTGGCGTCAGGAACAATCGCCTCGGATTGCACATACCATAAGTGAGTCGAGAGCGTCTCGCCCATCGAGAAAATGTTAAAGTCCGGCAGGTACCGGGAAACCGACAGGCCTGCGGTATAGATCAGGATCGCCGACTCACCGAGCGCGCGACCCGCTACGAGCGTAATCCCTGTCATTAAGCTTGGAAGCGCCGCGGGAAGGAGCACCTTCCGAATCGCCTGCCACTGTGTGGAGCCGAGCGCCAGAGAGGCCTCCCAGTACGATTCCGGCACCGAACGAAGCGCGACCTCCGTAACCCGCACCAAGACCGGCAGATTCAGCAGTGCCAAGGTGGCCGAACCGCCGAGAATCGAAAATTTCAATCCCATCCAATTCACGAACAATAGAAAGCCGAACAATCCGAAAACGATCGATGGAACCGAAGCCAGCGCCTCGACGGACACTCGAATGAAATCAGTAAACTGGTTCTTTTTCGCATAAATGGCTAAGTAGACACCTGCACCGATCCCGATCGGTAACGAAAACAGCAGGGACAGGAACAAAATATAAAACGAATTGAACAGCTGCGGACCTACGCCGCCCCCGGCTCTGACCTCGGAAGGTCTGCCGGTAATAAAGTTCCAGGACAGCATTGGAAGGCCGTCACCCAGAATGCGGATGAGAAACCAGGCGAGCAGGAGCACGATGATGAGCCCCGTTGCCCAAAAGAAGATCGTTGCGATCCGATCGGTCGTTTTGCTTGTCATTTCAGTTCGCTCCTTTTGGCCACAATACGAATCACGATAATCAGAAGCAGCGAGATCAGGAGCAGCACCAGTGCCATGAGAAACAATGCGTTATTCCACGTGCTTCCATAGTGTGTGTTACCCATATCTTTAACCACTGCAGTAGTCAATACCGTGGTGGAGGAGAGCAGCGATTTCGGCATTTGCGGCGAGTTCCCGATGACCATGAATACCGCCATCGTTTCCCCGATCGCCCGGCCCATCCCCAGAATCACACCGGTCAAAATGCCCGGACGTGCAGCTGGAAGGAGCACTCTCCAAATCGTTTGCCAGCGTGTTGCGCCCAGTGCCAGCGACGCCTCTTCCAATCGTCCCGGCAGCGAGCGTATGGCATCCTCGGAGATGGACAGGATCGTCGGCATAATCATAATGGCCAGAATAATCGCCGCGGGCAAAATCCCGTAGCCAAAGCCTTCATTGAATTTCGCCAAAAAAGGCACGATGACCGTTAAGCCGATCAACCCGTAAACGACGGAAGGAATGCCGACGAACAAATCCGTGGCCGGCCGTAAAATTTCACGCACCCAGCTCGGCGCGATTTTCGCCATAAAGACCGCTCCAGCCAAAGCAAGCGGCAGCGACATCACGACGGAGAGCAGCGTTAGAAGCATCGTACTGTATAGAAACGGAAACGCTCCGAACTTATCTTTAGACGGCGTCCAGTCCGTGGAGAAGAAGAACTCGCTTGGGGACACGGCCGAGAAGGTTTTTACGCCCTGCCATCCGACAAAGGCAATGATCGAAAAGATGATGACGGACACCAGAATCGCGCTGCCGACGAAAATAATCCGCATGATCCGGTCGTTGCGGTGCTGGCCGCGGGTCCATCGATTCCCCTTTGACGGTTCCTTTCTTGCTTGCTCCAGGCTATCCGTTAGCTGGTCGGCGTATGAACTCATTAGTGAAAACCCCCTGCTTGTTTAAAAATCACCTTTATTATCTCTCATTTATCTTAGAGTATAATTGTAAGGGCAATAATCGAGAATTGTTAAGGGAATGTAAAAGTTAATGAATTTGAACAAAAAAAGAACAGCGACGATGTCGTCACTGCTCTTTTCGGGTACTGCTTGGTATTACTTCTTTAGCAGGTTAGCAGGCAGGAATTTCAGCTCTTCCACGCTTTTGCCTTGGAAATCAGCGCTCATGATGTAATCCAGGAATGCTTTCGTAGCGCCTTTAGCTTCGCCTTTAGTGTACATATGCTCAATACCGTACAGTGGGTACTTGCCGTCTTTGATTGCGTCTTTGCTGAATGCTACGCCATCAAATTTAACCGCTTTGATGGTATCGTTCAGGTAAGGAGTATCTACATAACCAATGGAGCCTTGAGTTTGGCCAACGGTCGTTGCAACTGCGCCGCTGGACTCTTGCGTTACGCCGTCTTTTGTAAACTCAGCGCCGCCAAGCACGATTTGCTTAACCAGTGCACGGGAGCCGGAACCGTCTGGACGGTGTACTACAATGATTTTCGCGTCTTTACCGCCAACGTCTTTCCAGTTCGTGATTTTACCTGTGTAGATGTCCGCTGCTTGCTGCTTCGTCAGGCTATCCACGTTAACGTCTTTGCTTACGATCAGGGCGAATGGAGCCACTGCTACGATATGGTCCACCAAGCCTTTGTCTTTATATTCAGGACCTGCTTCAATGTCGGAGCTACCGATATCAGAGGTGCCGTCAGCTACGTTCTTAAGACCAGTGCCCGATCCGCCGGCTGTTGGGTTGATCGTCACTTTTGCATTTTTCTTCATGAAGTCATCTGCTGCTGCTTTTACCAAAGGAAGCAATGCGCTGGAGCCGGAAGCTGTAACTGTTCCTTCAATTGCTGGCGCTTGTGCCGCAGGAGTAGTTGCTGCAGGTGCAGGTGCTGCTCCTTGTTTTGTATCGGCAGGCGTTTGTGCCTTGCTGCCACATGCTGCAAGAAATCCTACGGAAAGTACCATTACCATTGCTACACTTACACTTTTTTTCGACAGCTGCTTAAACATTTCAGCATGTCCTCCCTTTTTCTTCTGTTGTTTTTGTTTACTTAGCTATAATAGCAACCGATTGTAAAGTCTAAACCCACGGAACGTTAACGCAATGTTAAACTTTTATTCCGACAAAATTAACCTCTTTTTTACATAATTCTAGCTCTCATTTAATAGAAGCGAATTAATCTATAAGGGGAGAAGTGTACAGAACTGAAGGGAGATTTATACCAATGACTTTAAAAATGAAGCTAATCTCGGGTCTGACCGGTGTCTTGATGCTTTTTCTGTGTGTAGCGTTATTCAACCTACAGCAGGTGCAGCAGATCAAAGGACAGCTGGAGCAGCAAAATCAGAAGGTCGAGCTTAAGCTAATGGCTCTAGAATTGAAGGAAATGGTCCAGGAGCTGAATATTATCGCTTCAGGCCTCGAGATTTCGAAGAAGACCGAATATATTCCTACATATAATGAGAAGCGAAAGCTCTTCGACCAGATGATCAAGCGGATCGGGGAAACGGCGGATACCGATGAAAAACACGTATGGCGCAGCAAGCTGATTCTGCTCACCGGCGAGTACACGAATACGTTCGATGTCGCGGCGAAGCTGATTCAGGAACGGCAGCTAGCACCGGCCGATCTGGACAAGAACATGGAATATTTGTATAACGAGTCACAAAGGGGCATGGGAGACATCTTTAAATATGTTGACCAATTCTACGCATCCTATTCGCAGGATGCCGACACGGCCGTTGCCGTTACGATCAGCAAATTGAACCGCACGGTTAGCACTATGATCGCCGCCTTTATTATTGTAGGCTTGTGCATCATCTCCACCGGCTTTATCCTGCTTCGCTCCTTCATGCGCCCGATTCAGCGGCTGCAGGAAGCGGTCGGACGCATTGCCGAAGGCGACCTGCGTTATCAGATTAACAGCCCTGCGAAGGACGAGCTTGGCCGGCTCAGTCACAGCTTCGATCACATGGTTCTGGAGGTACGCCACATGCTCCAGCAAACCCAGTCGATCGCCTCGTCGCTCTCCGAGCATTCGGAACGGTCCCGTGAGTTCTCCGGCGCAACCGCTGCGGCCAACCGCGAGATTATCCGGGCTATGCAGGAAATTTCCGAAGGCGCCTCGCAGCAGGCGGATTATACCGAGCAAAGTGCGACCATCATTTCCGAGCTGGCGCAGGAGATTCAGCAGATGTCGGACTACACGAATGCGATGCTGAGCAAAAGCCATGAGGCCGCCTTACATACGCACACCGGCTCCCAGTCGATGAAGTCGCTCGCTACCGCAGTAAGCCGTACCGAAGCGGTGCTGAAGGAAGTTCATACGGCGATGACCGCCCTATCGGAAAGCTCCGCCAAAATCGGTCACATTGTCGGCACGATCACGGACATTTCATCGCAAACGAATGTGCTCGCTTTGAATGCTTCCATCGAAGCCGCCCGTGCCGGCGTCCATGGGAAAGGGTTCTCCGTGATCGCAGAGGAAGTACGGCTGCTGTCGACACGCACGAACGAGTCCTCCAAGGGCATCGAGCAGCTGGTTCAGTCTCTGCTGTCGCAGACGAAGGGACTGGAGGCGTCCATCGCCGAAACCCACCATTCCTTCCATGAGCAGCATCAGCAAATGGTCGAAAGCGTCGAGGCGTTCAGCCACATCCGCTCGTCGATGGACGAGCTGTCCGGTCAGATCGATGGGGTTCACCAGCTGATCGCTCACACCGAAGAGCAGAACAGCCGATTGGTCGATTCCGTGCAGCATGTCGCGGGCATCGCGCAGGAAGCGGCGGCAGGCGTGGAAGAGGTCACCTCCTCCTCTCTTCAGCAGGATGCGGCTATCCACCAGATTGCCGTTCAATCGGATGATATGCTGGAGCTGGCACAGCGGTTGTTTACGGAGATCAGCCGGTTCAAGATCGGGGAAGAAGGGGTCCAAAGCTCCGAGCTTCAGGACGAGACTTCCGAGGGTTCGGGAAACGGAAAAGCAAAAGACAAGGAAAAGGGCAACGCCACCGGTACATCCAGCCGTACAGAGCTTGAATCATTGAAAGCAGCATCAGCATAAGCAGGAAGGCGATCGTTCGCTACAGAACGATCGCTTTTTTTTAGATTAAATTTCCTAGTAGAGGAAACAATAAGATAACTATTTTTGAAGCAAGGAGACTAAGATGCAGACCATCAAACCCATAAAGATTAGTTCTGCGAAAATGAATACTTCTGAAAGATTGACGTCGGCAGAAATGGGCAAGCTTTGGGCAACTCACATAGGAAACAGCATGTCCAGATGTATTTTGAGCTATTTCCTTCAGCATGTAGAAGACGATGATATTCGAACGCTAGTACAGAATGCGCTAAATTTGTGTACCGAATTTCTGAACACAACCACAGACATTTTCACGAAGGAAGGCTTTCCTTTGCCTATCGGCTTTACGGATGAAGATGTCAATCTAGGCGCGCCTAGACTATTTGAAGATGAATTCTATGTTCATTACTTGAAATATGTTGCCAAGGCCGGGATGAGCATTTATACCGTAGCTGTGCCCTTAGTCTTTAGAAAAGATATCAACGAGTTTTTCATTCATTGTATGGATTCCACCATGGCCCTAGTGATGCAAATCAAAGAGCTATTAATGAGTAAAGGCTTCATCATGAAGCCGCCGCTCATTCCAGTTCCGGAAAAAGCGGAGTTTGTTCGCAGGGAGTTTTTGAATGGGTTCTTTGGACATGTCCGGCCTTTGCACGCCTTAGAAATTGCCCATTTGTACGACAATATTGAAAATAACGTAACTAGCAAAGCGCTGATCATGTCCTTTAGTCAGGTTGTCCGATCGGAAAAAATAAAGGAGCTGTTCATCCGGGGAAAGGAAATGACTCATAACCACCTGGAGCATTATATGGAAAAAATGCATCACGAAAATTTACCTACCCCCTCATTTCTGGATCATTTGATTACAACATCCACCTTCTCGCCGTTTTCGGATAAGCTGATGTTATTTCATAAGATGGATATGTTTTCTATGAAAATCAGATCCTTTGGAAATTCAATGGCTGTGGACGGTAGGCATGATATAGGGCTTCTTTATTCCAAATCGTTGATGCACATTGCATCGTTTGCAGAGGATGCCGCCAAGCTCATGATCGACCACGGCTGGATGGAGCAACCTCCTTATGCGGCGGATCGAGATAAAATCGCTTTTCATTAAAATACACCGTGGAGCAGCTGCTTAAAGCAGACTGCTTCTTTTTATGCGTTCTCTGGATGTCGAAGGGTATGGTATAATTTAACAGTGTCGAGCCTTTTTAATCCAAGGGGGTTATGAAGTCTATGAGCGGTTTGAGATCATTGGCGGTATTCGCTATGACCTTTCTCCATCGCCGAAATTTGTTCATCAGAAGATCATTGCGAACCTGTATTTAAGTCTTCACAACACCTGTCATCAGAATGGGGAAATCCTCTTTGCCCCGATGGACGTCCATTTTGACGAAGACAACCTCGCTCAGCCTGATCTTCTCTTTATCGCTAATGAACATCGGGGCATCCTTCGTGATGGGTTCGTATATGGCGCTCCCGATTTGTGCGCTGAAGTGTTGTCGAGCAGCACCGGGCGCAAGGATAAAACCGTGAAGAAGGACATGTTCCAGCGCTTCGGCGTAAAAGAGTATTGGCTGATCGACCCGACGTACCGAACCGTCGATCAGTTTGTGCTCGTGGATGGCCAATACCAGCTGGCTGCGACGCTCTCGGAGAGCGACGTGCTGACCTCTCCGGTGCTGACTTGCATCTCGATTGATCTTAGTGCGATTTTCCCGCCGGAGAACGCCGCTGAGGCATAATAAAAGGGCTGCCCTCCCTCCGTAGTTCAGCTACGGTGAGGCAGCCCTTTGTCAACAATTCCGGGCGCGGAACACTCTTCGGCTCCATTAGCTGCTTCCAGGGCAGCTATTACGACAGCCGCCTAAGGCTTTCGCTCACATTTCCTGTTTTTTCCTAAAGTCGCTCGGCGGGAAGCCGGTCGTTTTCTTAAACGCCCGATTGAAGGTGAAATAATGCTCGTAGCCGACTTGGGCTGCGATCTCTTGAATCGACAAGCTCGTTTCCTCCAGCAGCCGGCGCGCATGCTGCATTCGTACATCGGCTACGTAGTCGATGAAATTTTCCCCGAACTCATCCTTGAACAAGCGGCTTAAGTAGTTTTTGCTGATGCCGAATTCCTCACTCAACAGCTGCAGAGACAAATTGCCGTTGCCGTACTGCTGTTCGATATGCTCCCGGACCCTGTGCATCAGCGACCGCTGGCTGCGATGCTCGCGCAGCAAGTTCCATTTGTCCGACACCCGCTTCAAGCTGCCGAAGAACGTATACCGAAGCTCATGCAGCGTCTCGAACGTGCCCAGCGCATGTGTAATCGGCGTGATCGCCTCCATCTTCCAAATCTCCATATACTCAGGCGGAAATTCCGACAGCTCCCGGGTAAACGTGAAGCTCATGTAGTGGAACAGATTGATCATTTTTATCGTATGTATACAGCCCGCATCCGAAGGAGATAAGATGGCCTCACAAGCTTGTTGAAACGATGACCGGCTGTTTTTGCAGGAGCAGCTGTCCCAGCCGTTCGCAAGCAGCTGGACTGCTGCGCGAAGCTATAAGGATTTTGACACGCAAGCCTATGATGTCCAAGTGGTGTCCCTGGTGAAAAAAGTTCCGATGCTGTCCGAATCCGACGGGTGTACTGGTCATCAATTTGGACCTGGCGGCATTGCAGAAGTGGCTGGAGCCGGCTCGCGCCACAATTCACGGATTTAACCGCACCTCACACTTTTGATGATCGGGCACCACCTCACCTTTTTCACACGCCTCACGTTTTTCACACTTCCTGGCGCTTCGAGTTCGGGCAAAAGCTGTTTGATCAGGGAGGCTTTCCGCCGATCAAAATCAAAGTAAAGCCCTCGCCAGCGCACTCGAATGGTTTCAGCTGACCGAATGCATTTCCGCCACCACTTTCTTCAAAAAGCAGAGCTCCAGCAGTTTATTCGCGAGTAATCTAGGCTATAAGCATGCAAAAAGGGCCCTCCCAGCGTTTTGGGGATAGGCCCTTTCATGTAGTAATTATTATGACAGTGGTTCAATAACAAACGATTCAAAATCAGCGTACGCTGCGGCATCCGATTCACTTCCGCTTCCACTCGCAAAGATGCCGACCTTGGCTCCGACCCATTTGCCTTCCTGTGCCCGGAAGCTCGGTCCGATCGCATGGAAGCGCTCGCCGTCCATGCTGTATTGGAAGCAGCAGTCCGCATTCCCAGTCACCGTGACCCGCAGGCTCACCGGACGGCTCGCCGCTTCCAGGGCAACAGCTTCCGCTTCCTGTTCCTCGCGTCCTTCCGCCCCGATCACTTGGGACAGCCGAAGCTTCCCGTCCGCCGTTCTTGCCACCGCAAGGTATGCGTAGCTCAGACCGAACACCATCAGCCCGGCGTGCACCTGCTCAGATGCCGAGTCTGGCAGTTCTACGGACGTCGTGGCTGCGAACTCCTGCGCCGGGAGCTTTTGCAGCAGCAGGTTCGGCGCGTCGTACAGCGTCTTAGCGCCCTCCGGCAGCGGCGCCGCATACAGCCGCAGCTGGCCTGGCTTAGCCTCCAGCGAGTACCACGACGCCACCGGATTCGCCTGCCACTGCCATTGAAGGCCTAAGCGCGCGCCCGAGAAATCATCCGACGTTTGCGGAACAGCTATCGGCTGAACGCCGCCTACCTTCGGCTTGCTCGATCTAGAAACAGGCTCGCCAACGCCTTCCGCATTCTGATTCTCGCCCATCAGCGGCCAATCGTCCACCCAGCGTACCGGCTGAATATGCACGATGCGCCCATAGGCTCCGCGGTCTTGGAAATGCAAGAACCAGGACTCGCCGGATTCCAGCTCCACCCAAGCGCCTTGATGCGGGCCGTTCACCTCGGTACCGCCTTGGTGCAGCACGATTTTGTCCTTATAAGGCCCCCAAATATCCCGTGAGCGCAAAATCGTCTGCCAGCCCGTAGCTACGCCGCCAGCCGGTGCAAAGATGTAATAGTACCCACTGCGCTTGTACATCTTAGGCCCTTCGAGCGTCGGATGCTCCACGGTCCCGTCGAAGATGATTTTTCCTTCCCCGAGCAGCTCTTTTCCGTCAAGCGACATCTCGAACAGATGCAGCTTATGCTTGATCCCGCAGCGGCTGGCCGCAAACGCGTGAACCAGGTAGGCTTTGCCGTCTTCATCCCAGAATGGGCACGGATCAATCCAGCCTTTGACCTCTTTAATCATATGAAGCGGCGTCCACTTCCCTCGCGGATCGTCAGCCGTGCTCATAAAAATCCCTTCATCCGGCGTGCTGAAAAACACCCAGTATTTCCCTGCATGATAGCGGATGCTTGGCGCCCACACGCCCTTGCCGTGCTGAGGGACGTCATAGCCGGGCAAGTCCAGCCGGTCGATGACGTGGTTCACAATCGTCCAATTAACCAAATCCTTGGAATGCAGAATAGGCAGCCCCGGCAAATGGGAAAAGCTGGACGCCACCATATAAAAATCATCTCCTACCCGGATTGCGTCCGGATCGGAATAGTCAGCGAACAGCACCGGGTTCTGAAACGTCCCGTCCCCCATGTCCGCCTGCCATGCTTCGCGCTTAGACAATTCTGATTTCATTTTCTACGACCTCCTCAGTTGGCTGATAAAAGCTTAAAGTAAGCAGCGGCAGCGTCCACTCGTCGACCAGTGTCCGGGTCCGGCCTAAGGAGACCAGACGTACTTCGCTCGAACATCGCCAGCCAGATCGCAATCGCTTGACGGCTCAGCTCGACATCTTTTAAATGATAACCGTACAGCTTCGATTGGGCAATATCGTCCACCTTGACAGTCCCAGCTGTTTCAGCCCATCGGGGGCGTTTTTGCTACAAATGCAGACATGTTAAACTACCCCCTGGTTTCGATTCATCGGGCTATAAAATAGGAAGTCCGCCGATCGCTCGGCGGATTCCAAGTTGAAGGCGTACATTATTTCCCGCTGCTTTTGTTGTAATCGGCGGTAAATTCCTCGATGATTTTATCGCCGCCATTTTTACGCCACTTCTCGACGACGTCGTTCCAGCCTTTTTCATCCAGCTCGCCAAGCACATATTTCACTTCCGCATCGGTCACCGCTTTTTTCAGATCCACACCTTTTTGTGTGTTCGTATCGGACAGCAAGGCAGCACTGAGGTCTACAACACCAAGTTTTGAATTGTCGACAAATAATTTATCCACCTTTTGCTCCAGCGGGGTTTTCTCAATTTGGATACCGCCGTACGGATTTCCCCATCTCAGGTTAAATACGTCCCCGGAGCCCAGGGCGCCGGCAATCTTCTTGGCTTTGCCGCCTTCTACATTGTAGTCCGTTCCTTCCAGACCTACGTTGTTCAACGTCAGCATCGGATCGTCGCCCAATTTATCGAGGAAGCCAAGGATTTGCTTCAGCTTCGCTTCGTCCTTCACGCTCGATTTCGGAATGGCGATGAGCGAGTCATAGCCTGTCGTACCTCTGACACGTTGACCCTGCGGGCCGTCAAAATTCTCTGCAACATCCACTTGAGCCTTCGGATTTTGCTTCATCATATCCACGTGACGCGTGGTGGCATCATCGATAACGGAGTAATACATTCCGGCTTTGCCTTGGTTGAAATAATCATATTTTTTGGCGATGGGGAAATCGGAAGCAATAATTTTTTCAGCCACCATCTTCTTGTACAGGTCCAATGCCGTCTTGAATTCCGGCGTGACGAAATCCGGCACAACCTTGCCATCCTTAAGCCCCCAGCCGTTCGGGCCTCCGGCATAGACCGTCAGCTGCTTGAGCAGCTCCATCGTCGCATCTTCCTGGATCCCAAAGGTATCTTTCTTGCCGTTTTTGTCCGGATCATTCTCGGTGAATGCTTTGGCTACCTTGTACAAATCATCTGCCGATTTCGGCATTTGCAAGCCCAGATTATCCAGCCAATCCTTGCGGATGATCATCCCATACCGGGAAAGCACGCGTTCGCGCGGAATACCGTACAGCTTCCCGCCGATGCTCGCATTTTTCACTCCAACCGGGCTCATTTTACTCAAGTTTTTGGTATCCTTCAGGTAAGGCGTTAGCTCCCAGAACACACCCGACATTTGCGCGTTCAGGTTCGGGGACTCTTTCGTTTTCCGGATCAGGAGAACATCCGGCAGGTTTCCAGACGCGATCGTTGCGCTCACTTTATCGTCATAGGCGGTTCCGGCTCCCGGCACCCAGGTGATATCCAGCTTTGTATTCGTGTATTCTTCGATTTTCTTAATATACGGATTGTCTTTCTTAGGCGGCTCGGCAGCCTGCTGAATCATCATAATTTTCAATTCGAGCGGCTTAGCAGCAGCCTGCGCTCCTCCAGCTTGAGCAGGCGTTTCTTTCTTGGCGGACGTACAAGCGGCAAGCATCGATGCGGACATGCAGGTGATGCAGACCACGCTAACCCATTTGAGCGATTTCCGACTTCCTTTCGTGTTCATCCAATTCTCTCCTCTACATGATTGTAATACTAGCCTTTTACGGACCCCAATAGTGCACCTTTGGCAAAATGCTTCTGTAAAAACGGATAAACAACCAAGATTGGCAACGTCGTGATGACAATAACGGCCATCTTGATCGTTTCCGCAGGCGGAGCAACAAAGTCGTCCCCGAACTGCGTCGAATCTCCAATCCCCCCCTGAGATAATATAACAATTTGTCTTAACCAAACTTGGATCGGCCAAAACGTATTGTCATTGATGTACAGCACGGCATTAAAATAAGAGTTCCAGTGCCCGACCGCGTAAAACAACGCGAGGGAAGCCAGTACAGGCGCCGACAAGGGCAGGACGATGCGGAACAAAATGCCCGGATCACTGCAGCCGTCAATCCGCGCGGCTTCCTCAAGACCATCAGGAAGCTGCTGGAAGAAGCTGCGCATAATGATCAGGTTAAAGGCACTGATCAAACCCGGAACGATAAGGGCCGCCGGATTATCGAGCAGTCCGGTTGCCTTCACGATCAAATACGTTGGGATCATCCCGCCACCGAACAGCATTGAAAAAACAACCAGCTTCATGATGATGCTCACACCCATCAAGTCCTTTTGTGCGAGCGGATAAGCCATAAGGGCGGTGAAAAATAAATTCGCCAGCGTCCCAAGGACGGTGACACCAATGGAAACGCTCAAGCTGGAAAGAATAATATCGGTTGACAAAATGTACTTGAAACCAACTAGTGAGAACTTATGCGGGATCAAGATGAAGCCTTTTTGGATCAGCTCCTGAGGATCGGTCAGGGATGCAGCCAAGATATATAGAAACGGCAGCACACACACCGCGGCCACGAGCAGCAGCAGCAAATAATTCATGCCATCCAGAAGCCTGCTTGAGAAGCTTTTGTCCACCATGCCGGTAAGTCCCCCTTTCGTTAATAAATGCCGTCTTCGCCTAATCGTTTGGCGAGCCGATTGGCCACGATGACGAGCACTAACCCGACAACCGATTTAAACATGCCGACCGCGGTGCTGTAGCTGAACTTTCCTTGGGAAATCCCTGTGCTGTAAACGTACGTGTCGAATACTTCACCGACATTGCGGTTCATCGGATTGACCATCAAGAAAATTTGCTCAAAGCCGGAGTCAAGAAAATGTCCGATCCGCAAAATCAGCAAAACGATGATCGTACTGCGAATGGCCGGAAGGGTGATATGCCACATTTGCCTCCAACGTCCTGCACCGTCAATGCGCGCCGCTTCATACAATCCCGGATCCACGCCGGCAAGCGCTGCCAAGAAGATGATCGTACCCCAACCGGTTTCTTTCCACATCACCTGTGAAGTGATCATCGTGCGGAACCAATCGGCGCTGAGCAGAAATTTCACGGGCTCATGACCGACACTCGTCAGCATACTGTTGACAATCCCGCCCTCCGTAGAGAAGAACAGGAAGCTGATCCCAACGACGACGACCCAAGAAACAAAGTGCGGAATGTAGATCAAGGTTTGCACGACCCGCTTGAAGGCTTCCTTCCGTACCTCGTTTAACATGAGTGAAATAATAATCGGCAGCGGGAAAAAGAATACGATGTTATAGACCGCCAAGATGAACGTGTTCTTAAACAGCATCCAAAAGCTGGCATCCGTGAAGAACGTCTCGAAGTGCTTCAGTCCGACCCATTTACTCCCGAAAAAACCGAGAAAGGGCTGGTAATCCTGAAAGGCAATCAGGACTCCCCACATCGGTGCGTATTTATAAATTAGAAAATAAAGCAGACCAGGAAGCAGCATGATATAAAACCACCGATGACGCATGAGGCGTCTGGCCAATGTGCTTTTTTGTGAAACCGTTCGCATATTGTGGACCGATTTCGCTATCTCCATGGTTGTTCCCCCCTCCTAAAAAGTAATCGTAGTTTGTTGGTCTGGGTATCTTTTCGAGATACGTTCAGCGTACCCGGATAGGTGATTCCTGTCGACAATCCCCACAGCAGTTCCTAGGGAATTCAGACGGTTTAAACGTCAAGATAATCACTTCAGCAGATCCGATACTCCGCAGGGCGTATGATGAAAATGAAAAGAATCCGCCGAATGCTCCGACGGATTCCTTAGATATATGATTATTTTTTACTTTGGTTATAACTCGCCGTAAATTCATCGATGATTTTGTCTCCGCCGTCCTTACGCCATTTGTCCACGGCAGCGTGCCAGCCCTGATCATTCAGCTCGCCCATGATGTACTTCGTTTCGGCATCGGAGATGGCGGTTTTCAGCTCATTGCCTTTCTCCGTATTCGTGTCCGAGAGCAAGGAGGCGCTCAAATCCATCACCGATAAGCTCTTATTTTGAGCATAGAGCTGATCGAATTTGTCTTCCAGCGGTGTACGCGTTCCCTTCATCGAAGTGCCGAACAAATCCCATCGGAACATGTTCAGGTCTCCTGCGCCTGGTGTGTTTGGAATTTTCTTTGGCTTGCCGCCCGCCATCGTGTAATCCGTCCCCTCCATGCCCCAATCGATTAAATCCTGCACCGGCTGCTCCGCCATCTGGTCCAGGAACGTCAAGATCTGCTTCAATCTCGCCTCATTTTTTACGCTGGACTTCGGAATCACGAGCAAGGAATCGTAGCCGGTCGTCGCTCTCACGCGTTCCCCCTGCGGCCCGTCAAAGGTTTGCGTGACATCAATCACGGCATTCGGATTGGCCTTCAGGAGGTCGGGATGAGTGATGGCATCGCCGATCACGGAGAAGTACATGCCAGCCTTCTCCTGATTGAAATAACTGTATTTTTTGGCGATAGCAAAGTCGGCATTGATGAGGTGCTCGTCGGTCATTTGGCGGAGCAGATCCAAGGCGCTCTTGAACTCGGGATACAGGAAGTCCGGTGTGATTCGGCCATCCTTCAGGCCCCATGCGTTAGGAGCGCCCAAGAACAAGGCGATTTGCTTCAGCGATTCGATGCTCTTCTCCTCTTGCATGCCGAACGTATCGTTTTTGCCGTCCTGATCCGGATCGCTTAACGTAAACGCCTTCGCCGTCTTATAAATATCGTCTACTGTTCTCGGCACAGGCAGACCTAGATGATCCAGCCAGTCTTTACGGAAGATCAGCCCATATCTGGCAATCGGGCGTTCCCTCGGAATGCCGTACAGCTTTCCGTTCAGGCTAGCATTCGTTACGGCCACCGGGCTCAGTTGGCTTAAATTTTTATAGTTCTTCAGATAAGGGGACAGGTCCCAAAACATGCCTGACAGCTGCGCATTGAGCATCGCGGATTCTTTGTTGCGGCGTAGCAGCATGAGTTCAGGCAGATTGCCGGATGCGATGGTCGCGCTCACCTTGTCATCATAGGTCGTAGCTGGCACCCAAGTGATATCAAGCTTCGTATTCGTAAGCGTTTCGAGCTGTTTGATGACCGGGCTGTCCTTTTTCATCGGCTCGGCGGCAAACTGAATCATCATAACGGAAATCGGCGGCACCTGCGATGCACTGCTGCCTTTTGCAATAGCGGATGGCTTGGGCCCCCCCGTTCCACCGCAGCCGGGCAGCAGGGCTGCGACGAGCGCGGCGAAGACGATGGCGTGTACCGCCTTCCTTCTGCTGTTCCAATCCATTTTCATCTTTGGACAACTCCTTCTCATTTCACTACTTATCATAGCAGGAAACGATCAAAAGGACAGCCCTAAGTCCGGTACTGCGAGCTTAGGACTGCCCTTGTTCAAAGGACAATGCTTATTTGGGGGATGGCATCCGGTTCGCGGCCGCGAAATACTCCGGCTTAGAGCCATCCGTGAAGCGAATCGCTGTGCCCGCTTCGGAAAAATCGTTGCCTACGACAAATAGCTGGCTCGGCTCTACGTCCTCCAGCGCCAGGAACGTCTCTGTTCCCGGACGTGCCTTGGAATGCTCTACCGACAGCTTGTTCACGTGCTTCAGCTCAATGGCGTTCTCGCCTGCAGCGGGAGCACCACGGAAGTGCACCAGGGATAAGTCCTCCAGATGCTCACCGTACAACGCTTGCTTCCAATGTTTATTGAGCGGTGCGCTCCACTCGATTTCAATATCATACAGGGAAATATTTTTCCCATAGCGGCAGAAGAGCGCTGGCGTGGGGTGTGGGAACACGCCTCGTGCCGTTGGATTCGTATCGAACACGCCGCCTGGATAGGGGCTGCGCTGCTTCATTGTATATTTCAGGTTACGAATCGCAATGCCTTCGATAATACAATCCTCGGAGCCCTCGAGATAAACCGCGTTTTCCCCCTCCGCTAGTATTTGGTCAAACCGGATGTTGCGGATTGGTCCAGGCTTCCCGAGATGGGTTTCCCGACGAGGCTCAGCTGTCACAAAGATCGGCTCGCCTTTGCCCCACCATTTGCGCTTACGGGTTTGCTCGAACTCGTCACTGAACAACCGTGTTTCGACGATGATGTTTTGGAACAAAATATTTTCGATCGTTCCCCCATTCCGAGACCATACCCCCATCCCGCGGTTCGAATTCCGGATGACGCAGTTCTGGAACACGACGTTGCGGATGTCGGCGAACGTTTCGGTCCCGATCTTCAGCGCGCAGGAACGGGATATCATCGTGCAATTCGTGACAGTAATATTCTCGCACGCCCCATAAGCAACGGCTCCGTAATCGGTTGTTTTGAGCACAATACAGTCGTCGCCCGCTTCAATATGGCAATCAGAAATATGTACGTCACGACAGCTGTCGGGGTCGATCCCGTCGTTGTTCGGACCACGCAGCTGGCCGAGAATTTTGATGCTTTGCACGTTCACGCGCTGGCAGCCTGTCATATGCAGACACCAAGAGGACGCACGCCACAACGTTACGTCGCGGAACAACACGTCGAAGCATCCCTCGAGGTCGACCAGCTTCGGGCGAAACTCCTGCAGCGGCAGCAGCACATGATCGCCTTGGAAATCGTCTTCCTCCAGGAAGCGCGGGCCTTGTCCGTCAATCGTTCCGAGACCGGTCACCGAGATGTTGTTCGCGTGACGCGCACAGATCAAACCCCGGCGGCCGATATTCACATCCGGGTCGAAGTCCTGCTCCTCCATGCTGGAGATAATGCGGGCCGTAGCCGCCAGATGCAGCTCCACGTTGCTTTTCAGCATAATCGTCCCCGTTAAAAATTCGCCTTGCGGCACGAGAACCGTTCCCCCGCCGGTCTCCGTACAAGCATCGATTGCCGCTTGGATGCTATGGGTATTCAGAGTGACCGCGTCGCCGACGGCACCGAAATCGATAATGTTAAACGTATTTTGCATGATGGAACTCTCCTTCTCCTTCTAGCGTGCTTGAATATACTAACCGTACTGTGTTTATGGATTCCTGTCGACAATCCGGAAAGCAGAAGATCGGGTAATAATCATCAGAGCAGGATGGATAATCATCTGGGCGGCCGCAGCGCAAAAAAAGACCTGAGGCAGCACCTCAGGTCCTTCGAATATGATGATTAGCTTTCTTTGCCAAAGAATGTTTTTACTCCTTCATAAAGCAGGGCCCCGGAAAACACAATTAACCCGAGCAAAGAAACAATGGCAAATACGATATCCAGCATCGAAAATATTTTCCAGCCGAACATGCCGACCGAAACATTCGATAATGCGATACTGCCGATCAGACCGCCCACGTACCCAAAAAATTTGCTCATTGCCTGCCGACCTCCTCTCCGCCGTCCATTTAGTACACTGTATTCCGCGGACGCTGGAGAGGACTGTACATTCGTAAGAATATTTTGAATATTTAAAATAATTAAAACATTCATAAAAGGAGCCTCTCCACTATGGCTGCCGCTGACAAAATAAGCAGTTTGTAAACAGCCCCATACAGGAAAGGTTCCGTCTTCGTGATTGCCACGTCGATTATCGATGCTTTTCACGGTATTGTCCCGGCGTCATGTCTTCCATTTTGCGGAAGTAGCGGATGAAATTTTGCGAGTTCTGATATTGCAGCTTCTCGGCGATCTCGTTGATCTTCATATCCGTTTCCACCAGCCATTGCTTGGCCACCGTCAGCCTGTATTTGGACAAGTAATCACTAAAATTACTGCCCGTTTCTTTGCGAAACACCGTCTTGATGTAATTCGGATGGTAATTCAATCGCGAAGCGCACAGCTCCAGCGTTAATCCCGAGGCGAACTCCTCGTGTATCATCTCCAGCATGCGCTCGGATATTTTCTTGTTCTGGGTCTCCCATTTATGATGAAGCGAGTCCATCATCGGCTCGATCACATCGCTGTAAAACCACGCCTCAATTTCCTCGGCCGTTCGCAATTGAACCAGCCGTTCCTGGAACGAGCTGCCCGAAGGATCAAGCGTACTCGCTGTCTCCCTTGCTTCCTGCCATTCCCTGAGCAAGTCGATTAGAAGACGAGTAAGCACCATTTGAAGATCATTGTAGCGCGGGTAATCCATGATCGCCTTTTGAATAAATTCATTCAGCAGCGCTTTGGCTTTGCCCCGCTCCTCCATTTTGACGGCATCAATCAGTTCCTTCTCCAGCCATTCCGGGTATGCCGCGACGATCCGCGTATCGGGCAGCACGTTGTCAAACGGCAGAATGGCCAGCTCACCGAAGCGTACCCGGTATTTCAGCGCCTCTAAGCTTTCCTTGTACGCTTGCGAGGTCTCATCAATGTCCTCGTAGGAGCGGCTGATCCCCATACTGATCTTAATCTCCAGCAGCTGGTTCACGGTGGATTGGACGAGCTCCGCATAAGCGTACACTTGCTCTTCGAATGCAGGAATCGTCATCCCTATTCCGCGGCAAATGGTCACCTGGCTGCCGACCATCATGACGGGCTCAAGCCGATGCTCCGCTGGAATCAGCTCGCTGGCAATATTGTTGATGGCGAACATCAGCAAATCCATGTCTTGCTCGCAGTATCTTGTTCGGTCAAACGCATCGATCTGAATCGTTAACACCGCAAATAGCCCGGGGGTAGGATCATAGGCAAATTGCACCCAACGCTCACGTGTCTCGTTTGGCCGTATCTCTCCGTGCAGGAGCCTCCGGATAAAAAAGGCTTCCAGCTGCTTGGAGTGAATGCTAAGCTGATCCAGCAGTTCCGTCTGCGACGAGCGAAGCTTGTGAATTTGTTCGCCGATAAATTGCAGTTCGTCCTTGCTCTGACGTTCATCGGCAGCCTGGTCGGAGGCCGCCACCGAGAAGACGCGGTGAATGGGCAAATACATCCGCCTCGAGCCAATCCAGGCAACAAGAAGGATGAGGACGAACGTTCCCACGGAAACATACAGAGTGTACCAGCCGATCGAGCGGGAATCCTTCGTAATATCGCTTAAGGAAATTAGGGACAAATAATACCAGCCGTTATATTGCGATTGATTGAACAAGATTCCGATGGTTTTGTGGTTGGCATCTTGCATTGTAAGATAGCCCTCAGGTGTATCACTTGCTTGCTTGATTTGCTCCACCACCCGAGCTAAATCGCCAGGGGAGTTGAGCACGCGTCCGAAGGGCTGCGTCAGCGGCTGAAATTGATCATCGAGGATCACCGTTTCCCTCTCCTCCGCATCATTGGCAACCATCTTCTCTAATTTAAATCCCGGAATTTCTCCAATAATGAGGCCTGAGCTGCTCGACCAGTTAATCGGCAGCTTCTTAATGAGACGCACACCCGGTGCCGCTACCTGTGGAACCTCCCCGCCGGCATTGCCCCCGCTCGCAGGTGGTGCTGGAGGCATGGTCTTCCAGAAGGAGCCCCGATCCGCACTCGCATATTGCTGGATGAGGTCCTTCATTCCGGAATCTTCCAAAGTGACATAGCCTTGATTGGACAATAACCAGTCATATTTCAAATTTGCCAAATACACGTTTTGTACGCCAAGCTCGAACGGCTGCAATTTATTTAGTCCAGAGGACAATTCATTAATAAAAGTAAAATTTTTGGCGGAAAACGGCGTCTGCAACGCTTGTCCGATGATCGGTGTGGTGATGTACTGGGTCATCAGGTTTTCAAACAGCTGAAGCACCTGCTCCACGTTGACCTGAGTTTGCTGCAGCAGCTGCATGTTACTGTCGTTCACTTTTTGCTGAAGGCTGTTCTTCGCGCGCAAGAAAGAAAGGCTGCCTAGCGTCACTACAGGGATGGTTCCGATCAGCAGGCTGAAGATCAGGAGCCGGACCAGATATTTGGAAGCAAACCATTTGGGCATCCCGAACCACTCACTCCTCATACACAGTTGTTTTCTGTTAACCCATCATTCTAGTATAGCCCTCCCAAAAGTTCAAATCAATCGCTGGATGGCATGGATTGGACTCCTGCTGACCAAAGTGGAGGCGAGCAGGAATCGCGGACAGACTATGCTAGAATGTGTAATGGGATGTGTATGCAAGAGAACAGCCGCTTACCGTCTCATTCCCCCGGAAGCCCGTACAGCCGCCACGGCTTCAGGCCACCGAACGGTCGGATCGGCCGATCCGACCGTTCGGTGGCCTAACAACAAGCTCCGGCATCGTATCGCCCGGATACAAAATCGCTTCCTCGCCCCGGCGCAGCTCCAGCTGGATCACGCCCCCGTCGCTGCCGCTCAGCTCAGCGCTGTACTCGCTGCCCTCGTCCCCGCCGCCGACCACCTGCCAGCGCACGGTGCCGCTCCAGCCGGTCTGAATCCGGCACGGCTCGCCCGCCAAGCTGCGCACGCGAATCCACGCGGTGCGGCCATCCCGCCGAACCGCGCTGACCGAGAAGCCGCCCTCGGCGCGCAGCTCGTGAAACGCCGCTTCGCGCCAGGCTTCCGGTACCGCCGGGAATACCCGCAGCGTCCCGCCCCAGCTCTGCAGCAGCATATCGTGCAGCGCCTCGGCTCCCGCGAGCGGCGTCTCAATGACCGGGCCTGCCTCCTTGTACATCGTATTCGGCTTGATGATATGCATCAGCGCCTTCAAATAGCGAAGCGCTTCGCTCCCCCGGCCCAGCGTCGCCGCGATCGAAGCGGCACCGGTCAGACTGAACCCGCGGAGATCGCCTTCCTTGTCAATCCAGTGCTTCAGCGATCGTTCGATCAGTCCCCGCTCCTCTTCCGTGTCGACGCCGATCAAATGCAGCGGAAAAACCGCCAGCAGATGGCTGAAATGCCGGTGCCCGTAAGCCAGCGGCGTATCGCGCCCGATCATGAAGCCGGTTTCATCCACCGGCAGCGGAGCCAGTCGCGCCAGCACGTCACGCCAGCGCTCCTGCAGCGGATCGTCCACACCAAGCCGCCCACAGCTTGCCAGCAGCGTCTCGCAGCCCCAATGCAGTAGCGCCAGATCGTAATGGCAATCGCTCACCTTCGTCTTAAAAAACGAGCCGTACTCCGGCGAAATCATCGGAGGCAGATGCAGGTGGCCGTCCTCCCCTTCTTCCAGCAAATGCAAATAGTAGTTGATGCTTCGGCGCAAAACGGGATACAGCAGCTGCTCCAGCAGCCGATCGTCCATCGAATAGCGGTACTGCCGCCAGAGACAGTGGCACACCCATGTCAAGTTGCCGACCTCATCGTCCACCTTGCTGCTCAGATCATAGCTGCAGCTGCGCCCTAGCCCGGAGGAATCATGGCGGAACGGCTCGGCAACGTTGCGAATGAGCTGCTCCTGCTGCTCCGCAATGGCACGTACAAGCGATTCGCCGATCTCCAGCCGGCCAGAAGCATACACCGGTGAGTAGCTCATCTGTACGTTCATATTAAACCAGACACCCGCCCAAGGCGTCGGTGCAAGCCAAGGGCCTTGATTATCGATCAACGGCTTGTCAGCCCGGGTTGCCGAGGCCAGCTTATACATCTGAATCCAATAGAAACTCTCCAGCTGCCCGTCCGGAATGGAGATCAAGCTTTGCCGGTAATAGCGGTGCCACCAGGCGCGATGAGCGTCCACCCACGACTCAAAAGGCGTGCCCGACGCTTGCATAACCGCATCCACCGCTGCCCGCCGAGCCTCCTCATCACAGCCCTTAGCCACGGACATATAGATCACCCGGCGCGTGTCGGACAGCTGCACCTCTTTCATCGCCGTAACACAGCCTTCGTGAAGCGTACTGTACCGCTGAACCACAACAGCTACCCCATTTTCGCTGCTCTTCTCCACCACAGCTTCGGGAATAAACTGGTTCAGGTTGATCCCATCGGCGTTGATCAGCACCGGATCGACCTCAGAATGCGCATACCAGTGCACACCCGCCCCCAGCTCGCCTTCAGATGCTCCCAGCTCAATAGCCATCACCGGCTCCTCGCTATGCACGAACGCGCGAAGCCGAGCTTCCCCCTTGGTGGTCGTGAGCAGTCCCCGCACCTCTGCGTTCCACAAGTCCACACGCAGCCTCGTCGGATGATAGATCATCCCCGCAAGCTCCAGATCAAGCTCCCCAATTGGCACTCGAGGCGGGAAGCCCGGCTTGTCCGTCCGCGTCGCCGTAATGTCTGTTCGCCCGGTAACAAAGCGCAGCACATGCCGCTTCTTCGCATTTTCTTCGCCGTAGATCATGGCGCCCAGCAGCCCATTGCCTATAAAAGCACCCTCGTCCCAGCTGACTGGCTTCACAACCCATTCCATATCATTTGGCGCCAAAAATGTCTCCCAATCCAGCTCCAGCCTTACCGCTCCAGTGCTGCCATCTACCATGACCATCGAGAACACTCCTTCTCCGATTGAAAATTAGCCCGCTTCCACTCATACGCTGAGTAAAAGCGGGCTCCATGCGCTGCTACTTTTTAGTTTTCGTCTGTTCGTACGCCTGCTGGTTAATTTCGAGATAGCGCTTCAGGTTCATTTTATCCAGTGTGGCTAAATAGTTGTTCCATTCCTTCTCGATGTCCACCCCGCCGGTGACTGCCTTCGCAAAGAATTCGGTCCGGTAATCCGTAATCGTCTTCTCCAAATTAGCCAGCTCCTCCGCTTGCTCGTTCGTGAAGAAAAGAGGCGGCACGGTCTTCTCCAGCTTGATGGCATACGGCTCGTACTTTTCCTTCGTTTCCTTGAACAGAATAATTTCCAGCGGGTTCTTCGGATCCGCGTATTGGCCCATGCGGAACTCATTGGTGCGAAGGCTTGGACCGGCTTGCGCCCAATGTACGTTTTGTAGCTTGCCAAAGGTGACCAGCTGCTTCCACTTCGCCGGCTTGCCGTCGAGCCCCAGATCGCCGGAGGCCGCTTTATCCCACTCCTGGCCCGGACGTCCGATCGTGCTGCGCAAAGTCGCTTCCTCGCTCAGAAGGAAATCCGCCAACCGGAACGCAGCTGCAGGATTTTTCGCTTTGTTCGTAATGACGAACATGCCGTTAATAATCTGATACGGGTTAAATGGAGCCGAACGCACGCCCGTAGGTCCCTTGAGCGGAGGCAGGGCCACGAAATCCTTGAATCTCGGCGAATCCGCATCGACAAATACCGTTTGATTCTGCGATGGAACGGCACCGATAATGGCGGCATCCGGGTTCATGCCCATCTGCTTCAGCTGATTGCGGTCCTGCGTAAACGTCTGCGCCGAAATCAAGCCGTCCGCGTACAGCTTATTCAGGTACTTCAGCCCTTCCTTCCATTCCGGCTGATTGAACGCCACCTGCACCTTGCCGTCTTTTACATATTTCAGGTTGAAGTCCTTCTCAATAAACGAGCTCATGAGGAAATATTCCAGGGTCGAAGCCGGCCCATTCGTCGCGCCTACCAGCGGGATCTCGTCCGCCTTTCCGTTGCCGTTCGGATCCTTTTCTTTAAACGCTTTCAACACTTGAGCAAATTCGTCCGTGGTCGTCGGCAGCTTGAGGCCTAGTTTGTCCAGCCATGCTTGGTTAATCCACATTTTTTGCCCCAGCGAGCAGTGGTAGCATTGGTTGATTTGCGGCAGCGAGTAAATGTTGCCATCCGGCAAAGACATCTGCTCCTTCGCATACGGCACCTCTTGGAACATTTTCTTCGTTTCCACGCCGTACTTGTCGATATATTGGTTCAGCGGAAGGAACACGCCATCCTTGCCATAGATCGATTGCTGAATCGGCGACACGCTCATATTCAGCAGCACGTCGGGATAATCTCCGCTCGCCAGCGACACGTTCAGCTTTTCCTGGAACGTTTTTTCCGGCGCGACCTCCCACTCGATCTGGATGTTCGTTTTCTCCTCCAGCCATTTGCTGAATTCATTCGTGGCGAAATTTTCCACAATGCTGGAGCCCTTGACCATGACGCGCAGCTTCGTCTTTTCCTTCGTGATCGGGAAGACCCCCGCTTCCGTTACGCCGTCCGCCTTCGGGTCGGCTGCGCTTTTGTTTGCTGTATCGCCTGTTTTCCCGTTGGAGCAAGCGCTGACCAGCAGCATGGCCGCTGTCGAGACCGCAAGAATGCTTTTGAACCCTGGTTTCATAAATGAATAGCCCCCTTGATTTATCCTTTAAACTTATCCTTTCAATGAGCCAATCATCATGCCCTTGACAAAATGCCGCTGAATAAACGGATAAATGATCAGCACCGGCACCGTCGACACCACAATCAAAGAGAACTTCAGCAGCTCCCGCAGCCCTTGGCGGGCCACCGCATCAGCCACATCCGTGATCATCGACGAATCGACCTCGTTTTGCACGAGAATGTCCCGGAGCACCAGCTGCAGCGGATACAGCTCCTGCCGCTTCAAATACAGCAGCGCGTTGAAATATTGATTCCAATGCCCGACCGCATAAAATAAGGCGATAACCGCAATGATCGGACCAGAGAGCGGAAGCACAATTCGGCGGAAAAACGTAAAGTCGCTGCAGCCGTCCATCTGAGCGGCTTCCAGCAGCT
Organism: Paenibacillus cremeus; assembly: GCF_007786445.1. Classification (GTDB taxonomy): domain Bacteria; phylum Bacillota; class Bacilli; order Paenibacillales; family NBRC-103111; genus Paenibacillus_G; species Paenibacillus_G cremeus. Next base: position 29,473 of record NZ_VNJI01000027.1, read on the forward strand.
CGTCCGGGATCGTCGTTTGAAAATACGTGCGGGCGATAATCATATTCCATACCCCAATGGCCGCAGGAATAATGAGCGACCAGCGGGAATCGATCAGCCCAAGTCCTTTAACTACCAGATAAGAAGGAATGAGGCCTCCGGAGAACATCATCGTGAACACGAACAGCGCCATAATGACATTGCGGGGCATAAAATCCTTACGTGAGAGCGGATATGCCGCCATCAGCGTCAGCACCACGTTAAACGCCGTACCGACGACGGTGTAGAACACCGAGTTCAGGAAGCTCGTGACGATAAGCGGATGCTTGAATACCGCCGTGTAGCCCTCCAGCGTCATGTCCACCGGATACAGCCATACCTTGCCGGACACCACCGCCGAGGCAGAGCTGAAGGATGCGCTGAAAATATAAATGAGCGGATAGAGCACCGTAATCGTGAATAAGAACAAAATCGTATAGTTGATCCAGTTGAACAGCCGGTCGTCGCGGCTTTCTTTTACGTTACCTGTCACTCTACTTCCTCCTCTCTACCATAGGCTAGTCTGCCCAACTTTTTTGGCAAATCGATTGACGAGCACCAAAAGAATTAAGCTGATCACGGATTTGAACAAGCCGATAGCCGAAGAATACGAGTAGTTAATCGCCGTGGACGCCAGCCCCACCTTGTACACGAACGTGTCGATGACCTCAGAGGCGCTCATGTTCAACGGATTTTGCATCAGCAAAATTTTCTCAAAGCCGATATCGAGCACGTGCCCGGTGCTCATGATGAGCAGGATTGTAGCAACCGGCATAATGCCCGGCAAATCAATATGCCACATGCGGCGCAGCTTGCTCGCTCCATCGACCACTGCGGCTTCATGCAGCGACGGATCAATGGCGGCTAATGCAGCCAGGTACACGATACAGGAAAACCCGACATTTTGCCAAATGCCCGACCAGACGAAAATGTGCGAAAACCACGCCGGATCGCCGATCCAATTCGCCGGTTCAATTCCAATGGCCCGAAGCAGCGTGCTTACCAGTCCGACGCGCGGGTCGAGGATTTGCAGGATGATGCCAACCATAACGACTACAGATATAAAATGCGGAGCGTACGTAATCATTTGGACCGTTTTTTTGAAAAATTGGTTTTGCACGAAGTTGAGGCACAGCGCCAGCAGGATTGGAAACGGAAAACCGGCAGCCAAGCTGTAAAAGCTTAGGACGAGTGTGTTCTTCATAACACGGATAAAGTCGTAGGAGTTAAAAAAACGAATGAAATACTTGAATCCAACCCACTCGCTGCCCCAGATGCCTTTGGTGGGCACATAGTTTTTGAAGGCGATTAACGCACCGTACATCGGTACGTATTTGAAGACGATCAAATAAAGCACGGGCAGCAGGATCAGCAGGTAGAGCTGCCATCGGTCCTTGAAATTTCTCGCTAGGCGCGTTAGGAGACCTTCCTTGACCTTCATCGTCTTCGCTGGATTGGAGGTGGATGTAGGGTTACTGACGGATACTTGCATGAAGACCTCCTTACTCGGGGGGCTAAAGTGTAGGTTCGTTTGTCGAATCCTGTACTCTTAGCATAATCCCAAGTGAAGGAGGCCGCATTATCGTAACTTATTTGGATATGACTTTTTTTGTGCCGGTGGACGGCATATGCAGGGTCATCCGTGTCCCTTGTCCGAGCGTGCTGTCGACTCGAAGCCCGTACGGCTCTCCGAACACCATCTGAATGCGGCTATGGACGTTGACGAGCCCGATGCTGCCGCCACCTGGCATACTCGTTTCTTCCTCATTCGAGGGCACGGCTTGCATCGCCAATCGCGTACGCAGCTGATTCAGCTTGTCCGGCGTCATGCCGCAGCCGTTGTCCTCCACGATCACGTAGAAGTCCTCCTGCTCGCACGATGCATCAATGACGATGCGATGATGCTCCTCGATGCCGTCTGGGAACGCGTGCTTAAACACATTTTCGATGAGCGGCTGCAGCGTTAACCGCACCATATGCATCAGCAGCATCTCAGGAGGCACCCGCACGTCGACTTCGAACTCTCTGCCGATGCGAAACTTCATGATCGACATGAAATGGAGCACGTGCTTCAGCTCGTTGGCTACCGTAATCTCCTCCAGGTCGGTACGGATGGAATAGCGGAGCATGTACGACAGGGAGCGAACGATCTCCTTGATTTCGCTCGACTTCTGGATGACGGCGTAGCAAATAATAATTTCCAGCGTGTTATATAAAAAATGCGGATTGATCTGCAGCTGCAGCGACTGAAATTCGGCCAGCTGCCGCTTCAGCGCGTTATCCTGCTCGCGAAGCTCGGATTCGTAGACGCGATCCACCAGCTCCTCAAGCCGGCCCACCATCGTATTGTAGCTGGTGATCAGGCGGTCCATCTCATCGCGGCTGCCGCTGAGCGCAACCTTCGTCCATCGCCCCTTCTCCGTTTGCCGCATTCCGCTCTCCAGCCTGCGCACCGGGTTGACGATCGACCGGCCAAAGCGGATGGCCAGAAACGACGCCAGCAGCAGCGTCCCCAGCCCGACGTACAGCGTCGTCTGCCGCAGCGCCGCAATCGGCTCCCGCGTCTCCCCGATGGACATGCTGGCGACCAGCGTCCAGCCGGAGTAGTCCGAATGGCGGCTGAAGAAGATGCGCCCCTCTTCATCCGGCATGTCGAAGATGCGGTCCGTGTTCTTTTGCACCGTCTCAAACTGACGGCCTGCCAGCTGCTTGCCGATGCGCTTGGGATCGGGATGATAAATGATTTTGCCACGGTCGTTGACAATGAAAAAGTAGCCCGATTCCCCCAGCTGAATTCCTTTCCATAGTGTCGTCAATTCGCCTATGCGCATCTCAAAGCCCATGACCCCCGTATATACGCGGGACGTTTGACGGTCCGAAATTTTGCGCGCGAGGGTCAGATGCCCGTCCAAGAAGCCGGAATCCTGAATCATCAGCATCCCGTCATCCCGGGTATCCTCCTTCAGCTGCTCTACGTATTCCTCGAACGCTTTATAGTTAATCCGGTTCAACTGGATGTTAAAATCCGTCGCGCGAAAGCCGTTGTTGCCCGCGAGATAGACCATGCTGATTTCCGGGTTGTTGATGAGCACCGGCTGGAACACTTGCTGCTTAATGATGTTTTCTTTAACTAGAAAATCGCTGACGGTGGTCTCCTTCGGATTGAGCGCGTCCCGCACCAAGGGCGACGTCAGGATCGACAGCGTAGCCCGCTCGTACCCTTTTAAATACAGGTCGGTCTGGTGTGCGGCATTGTTGACGATCTGCGCGAGCAGCGCTTGGTATTGATTTTCAAGCTCTCGGGATGAGCGCCAATAGCCCGCCACGCCGATCGTCACCGTGCTCAGCATAATAACGATGACAAAGTAGAGATAGATCCGCTGCGACATGCTGACGTTCACCATTTTCATTTGATCCCCAGCATGCTGCGGAATTCGGTCGGGGAGCAGCCGGTCGCTTTCTTGAACACCCGGGAAAAATGCGGATAGCTGTCGTAGCCGACCTCCGCAACGATATCGATAATTTTATAATGAGGAATCGCCAGCAGCCGTTTGGCATGCTCGATCCGTTTGCGCAAGCGGTAGTGCACGAACGTTTCATTGGTCGCTTTTTTAAAATAGTGGCTGAAATACGTCGGCGTCACGCCGAGCCGATCCGCCACCGCCTCCAGCGTCAGCTCCTCGCGGTAATGCTGCTCGATGTACTGCAGCGCCGCTTCCAGCAGATTGAGCTGACCGCCTCCCCGGGCCTCCAGCAGCTGGTGCAGCCACGCGAATACTTGCCCCTCGAACGCCTCGAATGCCTGCCGGCCGGACTTATTTGCCCCCGTATGCTTCGGGTCCATCTGGAATTTAAACACCCCGCGCGCGTTCAGCTTCCCGGCCAGCAGCTCCAGCCCATCCTGCGCCATTTGCAACAGCGGAAACCCTCCGCCATCGGCCGCATCCGCAAAATAATGCGCCTTTCCCTCTTGCAGCAGCTCGCTGACCCGGCCTTCCTCAGCCTGCCAGAGCGCCTCCTCTAGCTGGACCACCCATTGCTCGAAGCGCGACAAGGAGAACGTGCCGGATTTCACCTCGCTGAGCACTTTGCCGAGCACAGGATACAGCTCCAGTTCGGTCACCGGCTTCAGCAGGTATTCCTTCACTCCGTAGGACATGCATTTCTGGGCATACGCAAAATCGCCGTACCCGGACAGCACGATCACCTGCGTCGGCAGCCTGTGCTCGCGCATTTGGCGGCACAGCTCGATGCCGTCCATCTTCGGCATGCGGATATCGGTCAGCACGATGTCCGGCGGATCCGCTAGGATCGCGTTCAGCGCGCTGCTGCCGTCCGTGAAGGTTCGAATCTCTTCGAACCGGTTATATTCTCGAATCATTTGGCTGATGCCAAAGCAAATGATCGGCTCATCATCCACGATATAAATGCGACTCATGCCAAGCCCTCCCACAGGTGCCTTCAACTGGCTCCTATTATAGCATCGCGCTCCCCTGTTTTGGGAAGTAGAAAAATGGCGGGGAGGTGGTCCTGCCATTAGTTGCTTTTGGAGCAGCTAATTTCAGCATGCGCCATCTGAGCTGCCCATTAGTTGCTTTATGAGCAGCTATTGCAGATTTTCCGCGCTCCTCCGCCTTATTTCTCCCAATAGTTGCTCTCAGAGCAGCTATTGGCAGTATTATTGTCCTATCGGGGTTCGTTAACAACAAAAAAGCGTGTGCCAAATTCAGCACACACTAAAAGTAACGCTATTTCAACTCCCTACAACAGCACTGTCTGACCGGTAACCCTGCTTTCATTAGCCGCCTCGAGGAACCGCATGATCTCGACGGTTTCCTCCGGTTCGATCGGCGAGACGCGGGATTGGAACATCCGCATCGTATCCTCGAGCAGGCCGGCGTACAGCGGCTTCGGATGCTTCCGGGCATCGACCAGCTGGATCGTTTTTTCCCGGTGGATCACCACGCCGAAGCTGTTGTTGCCCTTGCGGTTGCCCCGGGCCGTTCCAATCCGGCCGTCCTCCCACACCCCGACGATCATGTCGTAGTCGCCGTTGCAGGTAACCGTGACTTGCTTGCAGCCCTTGCCGAGTCCCCGGTAGAGCATCTCGACACAATGAATGCCGTACCAGTGGTAAAACGGCATCGGCGCACTCTCCACCATCGGGCCGGAGCAGTCCATCCCGAGCACTTCGCCTTCGTCCTGCTGCAGCGCCTGAACGAAGTCCTCGGCATACCGCAGACTGGACGCGCTCATCAGCGGAACGTTATAATCCCGCGCGAGCTGAAGCATCTCCCTAGCCTCTTCCGTAGTCGCCGAGAACGGCTTATCGATATAGACTGGCTTCCCGTACGGGGCAATCGCGCGGAACTGCTCCAAGTGCACTCGCCCGTCCACCGAGGTGAGCAGAATCGCATCGGATGCTTCCGCCACTTCCTCCAGCGTATCCACGAGCTTGATGCCGTACTCTTCCGTCAGCTTTTTCGTAATCCCTTCAATTCGGGAGTAGCTGACCTCCAGATCATCAGAGCCCCCCTTGTAGGCGAGCTCCACCCGACCTCCCGGCACGTGGTAGGGAACTTCCGGGTTGTTGAGCAGCTTGATAAACGCTTCGCAATGTGATGTGTCCAGTCCGATCATGCCGATTTTAAGCAAGACGTTCAGCCTCTTTTCCGCGTGTAATGGTAATGGTTACTTCGCCAGCACGGCCGTAATCGCTTTATTGGCGCCTTCATCCGCCTGCCGGAGCGCGCTGTTCACGTCAGCCTTGCCGTTTCGTTGTGTACATGCTTGCCCCGCTCTTGTATACCTCTACAGGAATCGCCTTGCTTCCATCCCACTCCATCAGCAACAAATCGGCTGGCGCGCCAAACTCCAAGCCATTCGCCGCTTGCAGCCCGACCTTCGCCGCTGGGCGAACGGAGGCCATCTCCCAAGCGTCCGCCAAGCTGCACAGCCCCCGGCCGACCATATGCGCGATGCTCCACAGCAGCATTTGCGCGGACCCGGCCAAGAGCCTCGGATCGTCGGCCAGATGCAGCCGGCCCGACTCCGTCAGCACGACCCGTCCGCCCACCGGCGTCTCATAGGCGCCCGGCGGCATGCCGCTTAAGTGAACGGCGTCGCTGACGAGCAGCATCTGCTCCTCCTTCACCTTGAGGACGACCTTTAGCACCGCATCGGGCAGATGGAAGCCGTCGGCGATGACGCAGCTCCACAGCTCATTACACGCCAGCTGCTCCCACAGGTAATTCGGATGCCTTGGCAGCACCGGATGCGCGCCGTTGCCGAAGTGCGTGGACATCGAGGCTCCAGCCTCGGCGGCGGCACGAATCTGCTCCGGCGAAGCAGCCGTGTGCCCGATGGATACAACGATGCCTTGCTCCACACACCGGCGGATAAAAGCAGGCGCCTCCGGCCATTCCGGCGACAGCGTCACGATGCGGATGCGCCCGCCCGCCGCGTCCTGCCAGCGCTGAAGCAGCTCCCAGTCGGGCGCCGTGACATGCGCTTTCGGATGAGCGCCCCGCGCCCCGTCCTCCGGCGAAATGAACGGGCCCTCCAAGTGGATCCCCGCGATGCAGGCTGCGGTCAGCGGGTCTTCTTCGCAAGCACATGCGATGGCGCTCACTGCCTGCTCGATGAAGGCCGCAGAATTCGTAATTACTGTCGGGTAGTACGAGGTGACTCCCTCTTTCCACAACGCGCGGGTGACACTATGGACGACTTCCGGCGTGATGGAGTCCGCGTTAAAGTCCATGCCCTGATAGCCGTTCAGCTGCAAATCCACCAGCCCGGGTCCGATCAGCGGCAGCGGCTGTTGTGACAGGCTGTCGCCCGCCCCCTCCCACTCGTCGATCCGCTTCAGCTTGCCGTCTTCGACGACGACCTCGATCGGCTGCCCGCTCCGGTAATGCCTTCCTCTTATCACGGTTCGCTCATGTGCCAAGGCAGGTCACAGCCACCTTTCGTACTCGCAGGAGTCGCGGTCTACGTACAGCGTGCAGTCCGGATGCGAACGCAGCGCCGTAGCAGGGCAGGCCGTACCGACCGGCCCGGTGATCGTAGCGGTGACGGCGGCACGCTTGGTCGGGCCCGGCACCATGCAGAAGAGATGGGACCCGGACATGAGAGCCGGGATCGTGAGCGTGAGCGCGTGCGTAGGCACGGAGGCCAGGTCCGGGAAGCAGCCGTCGTTGACCTGCTGCTGGCGGCACGCCAAATCCAGCTTCACCGGCTTCACCCATTGCGGGTCCTGGAAGTCCGCCACGGGCGGATCGTTGAACGCGATATGGCCGTTCTCGCCGATGCCGAGACAGACGATGTCGATCGGCTTCTCCTGCAGCAGGGCGGCGTACCGCGCGCATTCCGCCTCCGCCGATCCCGTGCTGTCGATCAGGTGCACTTCGCCCGGCTTCACCTGGTCGAACAGCTTTTCGCAGACGAATCGGCTGAACGCTTGCGGAGCACCTGGCGGCAGTCCGATATATTCGTCCATATGAAACACCGTGATTGCTGACCAGTCAATGCCTTCCGCGGCCGCAAGCGCTGCCAAAAATTCATTTTGGGATGGAGCAGCCGCAAAAATCATCCGCAAGCTCCCTTTTTCCCACTGCAGCTGCCTAATGCGTTCAATCGCTTGCTCCGCCGCCGCTTTCCCCAAGGCCCCCCGATCGGAATACACCTGCACCTTCAAATGCTCCGCTGTAAAAGCTCGAATTGGCTCCGTCATCGTCCGTTCCACGCTCCTTTAGAGTGAGTGCTGATCGTTACAGAAACACCTGCTGCCCCGTACGGGACGATTCATAGATCGCTAGAATGAGTTCAACCGCTTTTTTGGCGTCTTCGCCAGTAATGAGAGGATCACGATTTTCTCGAATCGATTGAATCAAATCGTCGATCAGCACAAAGTGCCCGTCCGCCGAAATTTTCGTCGGATCGCTGCTGGAGTTAACCCGGCCTTCCACCTCCGGCATCGGCTCGTCGCTGTTAGCGAATTTCCACTGCTTAATTCCGCTGTCCGCGAACACGATCGTCCCGTTTTCCCCGTGGATTTCGAACCGGGTTTCCTGCGCCGGGTATACCGACGTGGTTCCTTGAATGACGCCGAAAGCGCCATTTTTATACTTGAGCACCGCCACAGCTGTGTCTTCCACCTCAATCTCACGAACCAGAGGAGCCGAATATGCAAAAACGGATTCCACATCGCCCATCAGCCATTGAATGACATCGATGCCGTGCACGCCTTGGTTCATCAGCGCCCCGCCGCCGTCCATCGACCACGTGCCTCTCCAGCCCGCCGTCCGGTAGTATTCAGGAGAACGATAATATTTGAGATACGCATCGCCGAGCACGAGCTTGCCCAGCTTACCTTCCTGGATCGCTTTTTTCGCTACTACAGTGGATGGCATCACGCGACGTTGATACACGCAGCCCAGCTTCACCTGACGGTCGCGGGCCGTTTGGATCATCCGGTTCATGACATCCTTCTGAATGTCGAGCGGCTTCTCGCAAAAAATATGCTTGCCCGCCTCTGCCGCCGCAATCGTGATCTCCCCGTGCATCCCGCTCGGTACACATACCGAAACCGCGTCGATATCGTCGCGCTTCAGCATTTCCTGGTAGTCGGCATAAATGCTGGCCGCTCCGACACCATGCTCATCCGCAAGCTTCCTCGCCTTGTCCGTCTCTACATCGGCAATAGCTACCAGCTCTGCATCCGGATGCTGGCTGATTGCCCGAGCATGAAACGGAGAAATCACTCCTGCGCCTACGATTGCAAATCTCATTTTTCTCGATTCCATCTGAATTCCCTCCAAATATAGGTTTATTCGTGAATGAGCTGAACCTCTTGATCCGCTTCAATCGTTGCTTTGGTGGCGAGCCAAATATCTCTGTGCGTGATGACTCCGGTGCCGCCTTCGATCCGGTTCAGGAAATCGGCGGTAATGCTCGATGGTGGCTGAAGCAGCTCGGCTCTGCGCAGCTCCTCTTCATGCGTAACCACAAGCAGCAAATCATCCTTCGAGACGAACGGGTCTCCCTCCAAGCGCAGCTCGGCCGACCCCTGGGTGCCGGTGACGAACAAGCGGCAATCGCCCCACGTCCAGCTCCTCTCCGGGTTATGCCAATCCGCATACAGCTGTGCGGTAACCTGCCCGTCCATCACGACCTGCAGCCCTGCGCGATCGTAAAAGGTCGGATGCTCCGGCAAAATCGACTTGGCCATATAGCCGCTCGCAGAGACGGGCTCCTGCCCGGTCAGCCATCGCAGCAGGTCGAAATCATGAATGAACAAATCAATGACGATGCCGCCGTTCTGCTCCTTGGAAAAATGCCATGAAGGCCGCATCGTAGGCGTCAACCGGTGCGGCTTACGCATGGTAATGTTGAGGACGCGCCCTAATTGTCCTTGCTCGATGATCTGCTTCAAAGTGTAGAGCGACGAGCGAAAGCGCTCCGTCAGCAGCATGCCGACTTGAATGGCCCCCCGGTTCAGCACAGCCTCCAAGCGCTGCAGGTCCTCGCGATTCGTCACCGCAGGCTTGTCGATCATGACGTGCCTGCCGTGCTTTTCACACAGCTCGATGATGCTGATTTTCTCATTATTGATGGCAGCGCAGCCGACGAGGTCTACGTCCGAAGCGAGCAGCCGGTTCACGTCATCTACCACCGGAATCTGATAGGTATTGGAAAAATGAGCGGCCAAAGCCACATTGTCCGGCTCGTAAATCCCGGCGCAGGTATGTCCCAGCTCCAGCATTTCTTGGATAAAAATGCCCACATGCGCATGCTGGCAGCCGATGATCGAAAAGGTGTATGCCACCTGCTTCCCTCCCCTTCTTTTTCCATTCAATTAACTATATACTATACTGTTCCTATTTAAGACAAGTCTTTATATCGTCTTTTAATTGCCGCGAAAATGGCTCGGCGTCCGCTTGAAATATCTCGTAAACGCGCGCGAAAACGTATATAAATCCGGATAGCCCACCGACAGCGCAATTTCCGTGATCGTTAGCTTTGTTTGCTTCAGCAGCTCAGCGCTTTTGTCCATACGCAGCTTCTGGATATATTGCAGGGGGGAGATACCCACCGACTTCGTGAACACCATCGAAAAATGCGACCGATGCACCCCCGCGCGTTCGGCGGCGTCGGCGATTTTTACATTTTCCATGAAGTGCAGGTTCAGGTACTCGATGCTCGTCTGCAGCCAGTCCTTCTCGCTGTTCACCTTGAGCTGCCGATTGGGCTTCCCGCTCGCTTGAAGCTGCTCAAACAGCTGGTACAAAAGGCTTTGCCATCGCAGCTCCCGCTCCTCCGTCTCCCGCTCGAACAGCTCCTGAATGCGCTGCAGCGTTCGTTTGGCGCTAACGGTGAGTTTTTGCCGGGCATAGGGCTTTGTGGCGTCGAGATCGAGCTGCTCCAGCAGCTGCGGGACTTGGGGCCCATCGAGCGCCAGCCATGCCATTCGAAGCGGCGTCGCTTCGCAGGAATAGATGTAGGTCCTTTGCGGGAATAGGCAGAACAGATCGCCTTTCTCCAGCACCTTTTCCTGATCCTCGCAGGTGAGGCGGACTTTTCCTTCCAATATAAAATGCAGCCCGTAGCATTCAATCTGCCTCGGACCGACCCGGTAATGCGGCTTCGCTTCGTTTCGTCCAGCCCGGACCAGCCACACGCCTCCGAGCTTTTGCCAAGGGGTTGGAATGTTATACCATTGGTCGGCAAATTCGTGGTGCGATTCCTTCATCGTATGTCCGCTCCCTTCCTTCATGCGTTCCTTTTACCATGATACAACAAAATGACAAACAACAGGATGTCATTCCTTGGCCTTAGCAAATCTCTTATATTAAAAAAAGAATAATTGAAGGAGGGCTTACCCGATGTCGCAGCGCAAACCGAATATTTTATTGATCACGAGCGATCAACAGCACTGGAATACGATTGGCGCATTCAATCCGGAGCTCCATACGCCGAATTTGGACCGGCTCACCAAAGAGGGCACCACGTTCACCCGGGCCTACTGCCCGAATCCGACCTGCACTCCGACTCGTGCTTCCATCATTACCGGCACGTATCCGAGCCAGCATGGCGCTTGGACGCTGGGCACGAAGCTGCTGGAGGACCGTCATACGGTCGGCGAGGACTTCCTTCAGGCGGGCTATCGGACGGCGCTCGTCGGTAAGGCGCACTTTCAGCCGCTGAAGGGGACGGAGGAGTTTCCGTCGCTGGAGGCGTATCCGCTGCTGCAGGATTTGGAGTATTGGAAGCAATTCGAAGGCCCGTTCTACGGCTTCGAGCACGTGGAGCTGGCGCGCAACCATACGAATGAAGCACACGTCGGGCAGCATTACGCCCTCTGGATGGAGGAAAAAGGCTGCACCAACTGGCGCGACTATTTCCTGCCGCCGACCGGGACCATGGACAAATCCATCCTGCACCACTGGGCCATCCCCGAGGAATTCCACTACGATACTTGGATCGCGGAACGGACCAATGCGCTCTTGGAGACGTACAAGGAGCAGGACGAACCGTTCTTCCTGTGGTCGAGCTTCTTCGATCCGCACCCGGACTATTTGGCGCCGGAGCCATGGGATACGATGTATGATCCGGAAAAGCTGACAATCCCGTCCGCTGCCCCAGGCGAACACGAGCAAAATCCGCCGCATTTTCGTTTGACCCAGGAGCTGGAACCGGATTTCTCCCATCTGAAGGAATCGGGCTTCGGGATTCATGGCTACCATTCGCACGTCCGTCATTCACCGGAGGAGCGCAAAAAGCTGGTCGCCACCTACTACGGTATGATCAGCTTGATGGACAAATACATCGGCCGCATTCTCGATAAGCTCGATGAGCTGGGGCTGGCGGACAACACGATCGTCGTATTCTCGACCGACCATGGGCATTTCTATGGACAGCATGGCCTGCAGTACAAAGGCGGCTTTCACTATGAGGATCTCATTCGGGTGCCGTTCATCGTCCGCTACCCTGGCAAGGTACCAGCCGGCGAGCAGTCCCCCGCCATTCAGTCGCTGGTCGACCTCGCGCCGACGTTCCTCTCGTTCATCGGAGTGAAGATCCCGCACGCGATGACCGGCGTCGATCAGAGCCGCGTCTGGCTTGGGGAGCAGTCCCAAGCGCGCGATCATGCGCTCTGCGAGTTCCGCCACACGCCGACGACGATCCATCAGAAGACGTACGTCGGTGAGCGGTACAAAATTACCGTATACTACAATCAGGAGTACGGCGAGATTTTCGACCTGCAGGAAGACCCGAGCGAGCTCCGCAATCTGTGGGACGACCCAGCCTCCCTGCCGCTGAAAAGCGAGCTGCTGCTTAAATACGCGTGGGCGGAGCTTGGCAAAGAGGCCATGCCGATGCCTCGCGTTTGGCACGCTTAGGCTTCAATCATTGCTTGCCGAGCAGTTAAATGACTGGAAAAAACGTGGAAAGCCGGATAGCTGCTCCTAGAGCAATGATCCGGCTTTTTTTTGCTATCTGCCGATGCGATCCACGTTTAGCTGCTCCGAAAGCAGGTAAATTTGCGCCACCCCACCTTTTCCGCGCACTACGCCTAACTCAAAAAGACCGGAGGCAGCTGCCCCCGGCCTTATTAACTTTAATTCCCCTTATACCGTTGCCGGTACGCTGTCCTTTACTTGAAGCACCTCGTCGAGCGTGATCGGACGGTTTTCCTTCACGGAACGCCATACCGCTTCACCGGTTCCGATCGAGTACGCGCCGTCGCGGCTGCCGGACAAAATATCGTAAGTGCGGTTCGGATCCGCACCGAGGAACAGATCCTCGAGCAATACCGGGTCGCCGCCGCCATGGCCGCCTTCGCGGTGAACGACGTGAATCGTTTCCTTGGAGCCGAACAATGGGAAGTAGTCGATCGTTTGCACCGGTGTAGGGAATGGAACACGGTTCGGAATGTGGTACTCGACCGTCTCGATCCGTCCTTTTGTACCGTTGATCGCCAAGCGATAGCCTTCGTAAGGAACGGAGAAATTCACCGAGTAGCTGAGCAGCGCGCCGCCGTCATAGCGAACCGTTGCCGTGTACGTGTCCTCAATGTTGATCTCCGAATCGAAAATACAGGCATCCGGACGGTAAGTCGAATAAGCGGCTTTCTCGGTTTGAACGGTGCCCAGATGGTCGTCCTTTACGCTCATCGTCTTGCTGCGGGTATTCCAGCGAGCGTCGTAAGCACAGTCGCGACGCACCTCACAGGTGCTGCAATGGCGTCCATCCACCTTCTCCGGATTGAGCTCACCCTCAGGGCCGTAGTAATTCAAGGCGCCAAATGCGAACACGTCCACCGGCGTTTGATCGATCCACCAGTTCACCAGGTCAAAGTGATGCGAGCTTTTATGAATGGACAAGCCGCCGGAATTTTCGCGTATACGATTCCAACGTTTGAAATAGCTTGCACCATGGTAAGTATCAATGTACCAGTTCAAATCGACGGAGGTCACGCGGCCAATTTTCCCTTCGAGAACCATTTCTTTAATTTTGGTATGAATTGGGGAATAGCGGTAGTTAAACGTTACAATCACTTTCCCTTTGCTCTTCGCTTCAGCGTCCATAATTTTGCGGGCATCTGAGCCGGTCGTCGCCATCGGCTTTTCCGTCATGACGTCCAGATCGTGCTCCAGTGCCTTGATAATGTAAGGGGCATGCGTATCGTCGCGGCCTGTAACGATGATGACATCCGGCTTCGTTTCGCTGACCATTTGGGCGAAGTCGTCTGGACCGTACTCTTTTACATCCGCCAATTCAGGATATTTGCTCTTGCACACTTCCTGGCGTCTTGGGTCGATATCCAGAAGGCCCACCAGCTCAGCGTGAGCCGAAAACGTTTTCAGCATGGGGCCGATAAACATCCCGATTGCCCGGTTGCTAACTCCACATACTGCATATCTTTTTTTCATCGTTGTTATACCCCTATTCTGCTTCTCGAAGCAATTTGTAGTCCAACCTCCTTCTATTGTAGAGCACAAGATGCGATAAATCTGTACACATCCATGCCGCATTTCAGATGAAATTGCGTTTTTTTGTCACCGTATGTAATTTAGTAGTACAACTTCATGCAAAAAGCCCCAACCTTTCATGATGAAAGAGGGGCTCGTACATTTGCTATTAATTCCTATCCGTTTGCCGCGACGTCTACATCATATTGCCCATACTGCTCGTTTAACACCTGCAGCCATTCCTTGGAGTGACGCGGAGTGTAGACGCTGGTCTTGCGTTTGGCGATCATGCCCTTCATGGACCGCTCTTGAACTTCCTTCCACAGCTCGTCGCCGCAGCCATCCAGCTGAGGGACGATGCGGATCACCGATTCCTCGGACTCGAGCACCGACTCCAAGATGGATCGCCGCTTCAGCAGCGGGAGGTTCCGGAGATCCCGGCCATTATAAAATAAAATATCCCACACCATATACGTCACGGGACGATGTCTAGAGCTGGTTGCGATGCTTTTTTTATTATGAAGCTGCAGCCGTCGTTTTATCCACGCCGCATCCATTTCCCCCGACTCGGGATGGAAATAGCAGACTTCCCCGTCCAGCACCACGTCCCCCTTAATTCCAAGCGTATGTAATTCCGGATATTGCCGCGTGCATTCGACCTTCTGTCTTGTCCACAGACGGGTCTCCACGCCTTGCTTTTTTAAAATCAGTCGATGTCCTTCGAACATCGGCTCAAATACATATGAGTCATCCGAAAACGGCTGCTCCGCCATTTCCGGCAGCATTAGTGCATTCAACATAACCCCTCACCCCAGATCATTGTACCATGGGAAGTATGCGTGAATAATCAGGAAATTGGTGGGGAATGATACACATAAATTGGCAGCCACTTGAGTGCCAAACCCAAGGAGGTTCATTCCATGATCCAAGGTCAAGGTCAAGCACAGAGTCAATCCCGCAGCAGCAATCAGCTGTTAGTACAGCAAGCATCCCAGGCGCTGCAGCAGCTTAAGTACGAGGTGGCGCAAGAGTTAGGGATTCAAATTCCGCAGGACGGCTACTACGGCTACATGGCGACACGTGATACCGGAGCCATTGGGGGCAACATGGTACGCCGCCTCGTTCAAATCGCGGAGCAGCAGCTCTCCGGCAGCATGAATATGAATAATCGCTACTAAACTTATGCGATGAAAAAAGGAACCCTTGCCGCGACGTACACACACAGCGAGGGTTCCTTCGTTTTTTCGGCAATCAACCAACACGCTTAAACTGACTGCTGTACAGCTCGTAGTAGAACCCTTTTTGCTCCAGGAGCTCCAGGTGGGTCCCCTTCTCGATGATTTCGCCGCCATTGATCACGAGGATCATATCGGCTTCGCGGATCGTGCTAAGCCTGTGGGCGATGACGAAGCTGGTTCGTCCCTTCATCAGATGATTCATCGCTTCCTGGATGTGCATCTCGGTTCGCGTATCGATGCTGCTGGTGGCCTCATCAAGGATGAGGATTGCCGGATCGGCTAGAATGGCTCTAGCGATTGTGAGCAGCTGGCGCTGGCCGTGGCTCAAGTTGCCGCCTTCCGCCGTCAGCACCGTGTCGTACCCGTGCGGAAGCTTCGTAATGAAGCTATCGGCATTCGCCAGCCTGGCGGCCGCCTCCACTTCGGCATCGGTCGCGTCCAGCTTGCCGTAGCGAATATTTTCCCGGATCGTATCGGAAAATACGTAAGCATCCTGCAGCACGATCCCCAGCTTGGTGCGCAGTCCGTCTTTATCCAGCCCGCGAATGTTCTCGCCGTCGATGCTGATGCGTCCCTGGTCGATGTCATAGAATCGAGTGAGCAGGTTGACGATCGTCGTTTTCCCCGCTCCGGTAGGCCCAACTAAAGCAATCGTATTGCCGGGCTTTGCGGTGAAAGACAAATTTTTGATGACCGGAGTCCCCTCTTTGTAACCGAACGAGACGTCTTGGAAAAGCACCTGCCCCTCTACCCGCTCCGGTGTTTTCAAGGCTCCTTCTTCGTCGTACTCCGTTTCCGTATCCATAATCTCAAACATCCGCTCCGCCCCGGCGATAGCTGTCTGGATCGCGTTGAACTGGTTCGCCAGCTCGTTGATCGGACGACCGAACTGCCGCGAATAGTTCAAAAAGCTGACGACCATCCCGATCGTCGTCATGCCGGACAAGGCCATCCATCCGCCTCCGCACGCAATGATCGCAAAGCCAATGTTATTCATAACGTTCATCACAGGGCCCATCAGCCCGGTAAAAATTTGCGCCTTCGTCCCATAGGCTCGCAGCTTGAGGTTGATCTCACTGAACTCGGACATCGCCCGCGCTTCGCGGCAGAAGGTTGTAAGCACCTTTTGGCCCGAAATCGTTTCTTCAATAAATCCGTTCAATTCTCCGAGCTGCTTCTGCTGACCGCTAATGTAGCTTCGGGTGCCCGCGGCAATTTTGCCGGTAACGAACATGATCAAAGGAATCATAATTACGCTAAGCAGCGTCAGCCATACACTCAAGCTCAGCATGATCACAATGGAACCGATCAGCGTCAGGGCACTGGAGAAAAACTGGGTAATGCTCTGATTCAGCGAAGCGGAGACATTCTCGATGTCGTTCGTCGTGCGGCTCATGAGCTCCCCATGCGTCTTGGTATCAAAAAAACGCAGCGGAAGCCTCTGCAGCTTGGCAAACATGTCGTTTCGCATTACCCATACGGTTCGTTGGGAAATTTTGGACATGAGATAGGTTTGCATCCAGGTCGTGACCGCGCCGAACACATAAACGCAGCATAACGCAATACACAGCCACAACAGCCCGTTAACATCCTTCGCAATAATGTAGCGATCGATCGCCGTTCCGATCAGATACGGTCCAGCTAGACCCAGTACCGAATTCAATGCCGTTAAAAAGAAGACAGTGACTAGCCCTTTTCGTTGGAGGCTTAGATAGGCCCATAGGCGCTTTAGCGTTTCTTTGATGTTTTTGGCGCGCACCTTCGGCATGATCATTCGACCGGGCCCTCCCATCCCGGGACCGAATCCTGGCCCTGGACCGGTTGGCAGGCTGGTCGCTGGACCGGCCTTAGCATGTCTGGCATCAGGCATGGAGAACATCCTCCTTTCCTAGCTGGGATCTGTAAATTTCCTGGTAAACACGGCTGTTCTGCATCAATTCCGCATGCGTGCCCTCGGCTACGATGACGCCTTCGTCCAGGACTAGAATTTTGTCCGCCTCCACCACAGAGGAAATCCGCTGGGCGATGATCAGGCTGGTGCTTCGGCGCGTTTGCATTTTCAGAGCCTTCTGGATTCTCGATTCCGTCCCCATATCCACGGCACTCGTGCTGTCGTCCAAAATTAGGATCGCCGGATGAATCAGCAGCGCTCTAGCGATGGATAACCGCTGCTTTTGGCCGCCAGACAGGTTCACGCCACGTTGACCAATCTTCGTATCATACCCTTCAGGAAATCCCATGATAAAATCATGCGCCTGCGCCGCCCTAGCCGCTTGCTCTACTTCCTCCGGCGTCGCATCAGGCTTTCCGAACCGGATATTATCCCGAATCGTCCCGCTGAACAAAATCGCCTCCTGCATCACCATGCCGATCCTGCTTCTCAGGCTGTGCAGATCTAATTCTTTTACATCGACCCCGTCGATCCGAACGGTTCCCTTCGTCGCCTCGTACAGCCTTGGGAGCAATCCGACCAGTGAGGACTTGCCGGAGCCGGTGGCTCCAAGAATCGCTACCGTCTGACCGGGCTCAGCAGTGAAGCTGACATTGCGAAGCACCCATTCCTCGTGATCATAGGCAAAGGATACGTTGTCAAACACAATGCGGCTGGCCTGCATGGTGGAAGGGCTGATGGCATGAGCGCTATTTTCGATGCCCGGTGCGGTGTCGAGTACCTCTTGAATCCGGTCGGACGATACTTTAGCGCGGGAGATGTTCATCATCATCATGCCGACCATGAGCATCGAAGCGAGCATCTGGGTCACGTAGTTTATAAAAGCAGCCAGATCGCCAATCGGCATCGAATAATTCCACACCCGCAGCCCTCCGAACCACAGCACGGCAACAATACTCGTATTTAACAGAAAAAACATGATCGGCATCATCGTCGCCATCACAATGTTGGCTTTGGTTGAAATATCCCTAAACTCCTCATTCGCACGGCCAAAGCGCTGGTTCTCATAATCGGCCCGGACGAACGCTTTGACGACGCGGATGCCGGAGAAATTTTCTTGAAGCACCGTATTCACGCGGTCCAATTTCTGCTGCACGATGGAAAACAGCGGGAAGCCTTTGCGAATGACGACAAACAGCACGCCAAACAAAATCGGCGTAGCTACGACCAGGATCAAGGCCAGCTGGTAGCTGATCGTAAAGGCCATAATCAAGCTCCCAATGGTCAGCAGCGGGGCTCGAACCATGAAACGGAGCAGCATCTGCACGAACGTCTGAGCCTGCGTGACATCATTCGTCAGCCGGGTGATCAGGGAGCCGGTATGAAATTGATCCAGCTTTTGAAAGGAAAGCGATTGAATTTGATGAAACAGATCCTTCCGGACATCCGCACCAAAGTACTGAGAGGCAAAGCTGGAAAAAATCGTACAGCCCACGCCACCGATCAGACCGATCAGCGCTATGCCGGCCATAAGCAGGCCTGTTTTTTGGATGTGCGCCAAATCGCCGGTGAGCACCCCCTGGTCTACAATGCTGGCCATGAGCTTAGGCTGCAGCAGGTCCATATAGACCTCGAGAAGCATCAATAAGGGGGCCATGAGCGTGGCTTTCCAGTAGGGCTTCAAATATCGGGATAATAGCTTAAACATAGGTCACCTCTTTCATTAGTCGACTAAATGTTTAAAGTCAGCATGGTTGAGATTATCGTACATTTGCAGCAGCAATCGGCGGAAAATAATTTTCTCCTCCGTCGTGAACATCGCAAAGCAGGTCTCTTCCATCAGCTGCATCGTTTCATTCACGCCCAGCAGTCCCTGGTGCCCCTTGGCGGTAATGTACACGCGGGATATGCGCTGATCCGTCACGTCCGGCTTGCGCTCGACCAGTCCGGTCTTTTCCATCCGGCCCAGCATCACGGTTAACGTAGCCGGAGTAATCTGCATGGTCTCGGCCAGCTCCTTCTGGCTCTGCCCATCCCGTTCCGCGAGCGCCCGCAGCAGCGGCGGCTGTCCGGGGTACACGTCTTTGCCCGACAGCAAGGAATGCACCGTATTGCTATGCAGCTTCGCCACCTTATGAAAAAGCAGCTCCAGCGATTGAATGTGTTGAATCCCCATGGGTCCCTCCATTTTAGTTAGTCAGCTAACTATTAGTTTAATGTGGTTTACTGTGGCGAGTCAATGAAGAATAGCTTAATTCAAATGGCTGTTACGATATTGGATGGGGGTCACGCCCGTGATTTTTCTAAAAATTCGGCAGAAGTAGGGGAAATTAGGTATTCCGACGACCG
The DNA here is from genome assembly GCF_007786445.1 of Paenibacillus cremeus. Lineage (GTDB taxonomy): Bacteria > Bacillota > Bacilli > Paenibacillales > NBRC-103111 > Paenibacillus_G > Paenibacillus_G cremeus. The sequence goes on from NZ_VNJI01000027.1 coordinate 48,942, forward strand.
AACCGATATGTTCTACCGATTTGGATTCCGTTTTTAATAGCCAGCAGGCCTGTCTTATTCTGCGTGCGATGACGTATTCGGTGATGCTGCCCCCGGTTTCGGCCCGGAACAAACGAGAGACATGGTGCTTGGACAGATGAAGCTCGCTGGCTAACTCGTTCAGATCAAAAGGCTCCGTATAATGCTCCTCTACCCAGTTCATGATTTTTTCAGCGTGGCTCTCAGGACGAGCAGTTCCGCTAAACCCGCCTTGATGCAAGGATTTTAAATAATCCAGCATGTTGAGGATCAGCATGGAGGCAACCTCAAGGTCCAAATCTTCCCCCGTTTCCGAAACCAAATCATCCATTCGTTCAAGAATTCCTGTGACATAAGCGGTGCTGCGATCCATTCGGAATACCTGGTGTGATAGCTGCTCCTTCCACATCTGCTCAAAAAAACGATAGAGCGCGGGAAAGTTTTTCAGAAATGGCGCAAAGATGGCGGGTTCGAATTTTAACACCGTGCGCTCATAAGGACAATCAGCATGGATCTCAAATTGAATGCGGTGTAATTGAAAGGGCTGCAAAATTACGATGCACCCCGAGTTTAGACTATAAATTTTACGGTTTAGGGTCAGGCTCCCTTTCCCTTGATGGACAAACAAGATTTCAATGCCTTTATGATAATGGTAAAAATCGCGTGAGCGTTCTTCTAGGTCTATTTTATAACGAAGCTCTAAGCCCACTTTATTTAAAACATGAAATACTTCAATGCGTTTATCTTCCAATGTGGGTCCCCCCCCAACAAGTCTTAGGATCATTATATCAATTGAGTGCTATTTTTTAACAGAAGAATATCACTTTTGGGTTTAAAAACAGGCTATGATTACATTAGGGATCCAATCTAATGATACGATGTTGTGCTGAAACAGGCGGAGGGTAAAACCACTAGGGTTGGAGGCGGGTACAATGACATTAGCTTTAGCCATTCTAAAAGAACAGGAATACTCCGAAGTATTAGATGGAATGAAGAATTTATTGAAGGAATGCTATCCCATTTCCGATGAAGAAGCGAAGATGGTCCTAACTAAGGGAATTGAAACCTCAGAAGCGCTGCTGGTCGATTATGTTCCATATATAAACTCCATTGTTGAGACGATTAGCGGGATCAGGAGCACACTCGACAAACATATGAATCAAGCACAGCAGCAAGAAGGGCTCGATTCGAAAATGATCAATGAAGCTGCCGTATGGCATGCGTTCGAATGCATGAGGCAGTGTTATAAGAGCATGGCGAACGATTTTGTATAGGGACTTAAAAAAACGTGCCGCATGGATGTCTGGATATCCATGGGCACGTTTTTCCTTTACTTCTTATTGAAACTGCGGCAAGTACTGCTTATGCACCTGCAGGTACTCATCCAAAATCGCCTTAGCGACCGTGAAGGACGGCACCATCGGATGCACCGTGAGCGCGTTCAGCGCCGCTTGGTAATCCCCTTTAACAGCCGCTTCGACCGTGTAGCGCTCGTACGTTTTGACCGGATGGATCAGCGACATCGCCAGATCTGGGATCGTGCCCACGTTCAGCGGAGTCGGGCCATTCTGATTCACAAGACACTGCACCTCGACGACATCGTCGTCCTTCAGCCCGGTAATCGTGCCCTTGTTCGGCACATTGAGCGTCAGCACCTGCTGCTTGTTCAGGTGAATGCTCTTAATGACATTGAGGGCCAGCCCCTCGTAGCCTTCTTCTTCGAATTGGCTGTGCGCAGGAGCCTCCTTCTCATACACATTATGCAATTGACCGGACGTCTCGCGCGCCATATAGGTGTTCGTACGCTTGTCCAGCGTCTCGTTGTAATCCTTCCAAGCCTCAGCAAGCTTGCCTTCGCGCACCAGAGGTGCGATCCGCGCCAGCAGCGGGCGATTAAGCTTGACGATCTGCTCCCCACGGGTTTCACCCGTTTCGAGAATGTTGCGGACCGATTGGTCATGGTAATAGAAATAGTATAAGTACTCATTCGGCAGCATGCCGATATTGCGAATCAACTCCGGTTCAAAGAAACTGAACACATGCGCTGCACTGGCCAGCTCCTCGAAGCGATCGAGCAGCATCGGCATTTGATCGACGCCATCCAGATGCACCTTCGGGATCCAGCCCAGATGGTTCAAACCGAAGTAATCGACCTGCAGCCGGGAATGATGCACCTTCAAAAACTTGCTCAGTGCATTTTTCATGCCCGCGTGCGCATCGCAGATTCCAATCGCTTTGCACGAGCCGTAGGAGTTCAGTGCTTGAGCCAGCAAGCCGGATGGATTGCTGAAGTTCAGCAGCCACGCGTTCGGACACACCTCGTTAATAATGCGGGAGTATTCCAGCATCACCGGAATGGTGCGAAGCGCCATCGCGAAGCCCCCTGGCCCCGTTGTTTCTTGACCCAGCACGCCATATTTCAATGCCACCCGCTCATCATGAGCCCGGCTTTCCTCTTGCCCCACACGCACTGCGGAGAAAATGTAATCGGCCCCCGTCAGCGCCTCACGCGCGTCCGTTGTAAACGTAACCTTGAATGGCGCTTGCTTGCTGTCCGCGATATATTTGGAGAGGCTCCCCATAATCATCAAGCGTTCTTCATCCGTATCGAACAGCGCCACTTCGTCAAAACGAAGCTCGTCGATATGCCGCATCAAACCGTTCACCAGAAGGGCTGTTCTCATGCCCGCTCCGCCTAAGATCGTTAATTTCATACTGAGATTCCTCCTCATATCCATGTATAGCTTGATCTCTATTCAAATTCCTCCGTCACTTGCTCCCACGTTGGAGAAGCTGCGGTCCCGCCGATTCCCAGGACAGATCGAGCGCCGCAGTAATTGCCAAGGCGAATCGCATCTGCTAGCGTCCAGCCTTTGGTCAGCCCCGTTAGCAATCCAGCTAAAAAATTGTCACCGGCCCCCGTCGTATCGACAGGCGTATCAATCGGCTGACCGGCTACCTGCTGAATGCCCCCCGGCCCCGCAAACATCGCACCCTCGGGCCCCAGCTTCACCACCGTTAACCCAACCATGCTGGACAGCTCCAGCAGAGCCTCCTCTGGTGTAGCCTTCCCTGTAATCGCCAGCGCTTCCGGCAGGTTCGGCGTAAACACATGCCCCAGCTGGAGCAGCTCTTTCAGCTCCGGGCTGTAGATCCACTCGTCGTCCCAGCCGATATCCAGCACGACGGTCATTCCCTTACTGCGGGCTTTCTTCATCACCGGCACAAACTCCGGCCGCGCATTGACGATCAAATACGTCGCCTCCAGCGTATCCAAAGCCTGCACCAGATGCTCCTGATACGCCGCATGATCGACCGGGTCCTGGTAGGTGACAAACGCCCGGTCCCCGTCGGTGTTAATCGCAGCCGTCACTTGGCGCATCGGTCCATCTACGATATACGCATGGGCAGCGGAGAGCCCTTCGCGCTCCAGCTGATCCACTGTATACCGGCTCAAAAAATCGGTCCCCAGCGGAGCCAGCACCGCCGCCTTCATCCCCAGCCGCGCCATCGCGACCGAAGTGATGTAGGTACTGCCGCCGCATGTGAACTCGAAGCCTTGGGCGAACACTTCCTCCCCCAGCTTCGGCATCCGCGAAACCGCAGAAAACACGACGTCCGTAAATATGGGGCCGCATACGAGCACATCATAGTTCCCCATCCTAATGCCTCCTATGTTGCAACTTTTATTGCGGAATCGAGATACAAGCTGCAACTAAGCCAACAAACTCTTCATATCCTCAACAGCTTCTTTAAAATGCGGATATAACCGGAACTCAATTTCCAAATTCACAATACCCTCATAGCTGTCGATCCATTGGAAGACATCTGCGTAAGGAATCGATCCCCAGCCGACCGGCAGGTGCAGGTCACCATACCCGTAAGGCAGATTGCTCATATACGATTTGGCATCCTTCAGCTTGCCGAAATTATCGTGCACATGCAGATGCTTCACATACGGCAGCACATCCAGGATCGCTTGTTTAAAATCGTAGCCATGCGCGATCGAGGTCAAGTAGCAATGTCCCACATCCAGCGTCATCCCCACATTGTCGAGGCCGATGCGGCGTATATGCTCCACGACATCCTGAGGCCGCAGTCCATACGTATACTCGTACCTCAAATCGTACCAAATGTTGTTCTCGATCCCGATTTGAATGCCTGCGCGCTGCGCTATGAGACCCAGCTCCCGCAGCCGCCGAACATCCTCCTCCACCAGAATGGAAAACAGCTGCTCGTGGTACATTTTACCATACTTAGCAAAATAATAATCCAAGTTCTCCTTCGTCAATTGTGCGTAGGAGCTGTGATACACAATCGTGTCTGCGCCGATGGCCGCCGACAGCTCAATCCCCGCTTCGAAGCAGCGATAGTAATCGTCGCCCTTCTCCAGCGACATCAAATTCAGCTCATACGGCAGATGCATCGTGTACCGAAGCGGAAACTGCTCCAGCACCTGGCGAACCCGCTCCAGCCGCTTCGGATGCACCTTCCCGTTAATGACGACGTCAAGCCCGTGCATAATGAGCTCAGCGAAGTCGCACCCGGCTTCGGCAATATACCCGAGGTGCTTCTCCAGCGCTTCCAAATCGCCGTTCACCATATCCGCATTCAGACTGATTCCGATTCCTCTTGGTTTCAATGTGCTCCCTCCATTCCTATTCCAACCTGCGGCATGCCGCTTTATTCAATATCATAAAACAGATATTTACTGATTTCGACCGACAATTCGGAGCCGGGTATGAAACGTTCTCGCCAATCCGCATGGAATTGGATGTCATCGTTTAGTGCAACCGTGCCCTGCACGAAGTTGCCGCGGTAGCTCGATTCCGTCACCTTCACCCGGAACGCTTCACCCGAAGGTTCGCCCGAACCTCGCAGCATAACATTCTCCGGACGGAAGCATAGCAGCGCCCTCCCGTCTTTGCGATGCACGCCCCGAAGCGGAATCGTCGTGCCGCCTTCCGTAACAAACACGCCACCACGCACCGTTCCCTTGATTTGGTTGCTGCGCCCCACGAAATTCGCCGTAAACGCATTCGCCGGTGTTTCGTAGATTTCCTCCGGTGTGCCGACCTGCATCACATTTCCTTTTTCCATCACGGCGATGCGGTCGGACAGCTCGAGCGCTTCCTCCTGATCATGCGTTACATAGATTGAGGTGATGCCGAGGCGCTTCTGAATCTCCTTAATATCGGCACGCATCTTGATCCGAAGCTTAGCGTCCAGGTTGCTGAGCGGCTCATCGAGCAGCAGCACTTGTGGACTTAACACCAGCGCTCGGGCAATGGAAATGCGCTGCTGCTGCCCGCCGCTCAGCTCGCCAGGCGTACGGGTTTCCGTGCCGGAGAGATTAATGAGATCGAGTGCCCAAGCGACCTTTTCGCGAATGGTTTGCTTGTCGGCCTTGCGCATTTTTAACCCGTAGGCGATGTTGTCAAAAATCGTCATGTGCGGCCACAGCGCATAGTTTTGGAAGACGAAGCCGATATTTTTTTCCCAGGGGTTCAGCGGCATGACGTCTTGATCACCAAAGTATATGCTTCCGCTGTCCGCTTTTTCAAAGCCGGCTATGCAGCGAAGCAGGGTCGTTTTTCCGCAGCCCGACGAGCCGAGCAGGGTGAAAAATTCGCCAGGGCGGATGTCAAACGAGACGTCCTTCAGAATCGGATTGCTGCCGAAGCTTTTGCGCAGGCTTTTAATGGTAATGGCAGTGGGGTTCGGATTGGTGTTCCCTTTCATAGTAAGCCTCCTGTCTGAAGAAGCAGCGCCTTGCACGGCTTTGTGCTTCGCCTGCTAGTCTTGATGGCGCGAGCGTTTATTAACAAGCAAAAGCGGAATATAGATGCACAGCATCAGCACTACGCCCATAGCGGCGGAAATGCCAAAGTCCGCGCCGGCCGTCATCGCATTCTGGAAAATGACGACGGGCATCGTTTCCCAAGGCGGTCGGTACAAAATTAACGTCGAGCTAAGCTCGGTCATAATCTGCAAAAACGAGATGGTCGCCCCGGAAATAACGCCTCCGATCATCAGCTTGAAGGTGATGTCCTTGAAGGCGGTGAACGGCTTCGCGCCGCACATCAGGGCCGCATCCTCCAGCGCTTTGTGCACCAAGTAGAGAGAAGACTCGGAGCTCTTAATGGAGAACGGGAGCTTTCGGATGAACGAAACGAGCACGAGAATGATCCACGTTCCAGTCAGAATGACCGGCGGCTTGTTAAACACGACAATGAAGCCAATCGCCAGCACCGTTCCGGGAATAATATAAGGGACCATCATCGCGATGTTGACGAAGTTCGAAATAAACTTATATCGCTTGCGCACAATGAGATACGCGATCCCGACGCCAAAAATGATATCCAGAATCGTCGACATCGAACCCAGGAAGAAGCTGACTCCAATTGGGGTAAGATGGCTCTTGAACAGATTCACATAGTTCACCAGGGTAAACTGGTTGGTCAGGATGCCCCACTTCCACTTGAGCAGGGACACGATCAGCAGCGTCACGTGCGGCAGGAACGACATGCTGATGATGGAAGCGATATACAGCCCGATAAGCACAGCCACCTTCTTGCTAGGCTTCACACGTTTGGCCTTCTTGGCAGAGACGGACGCATACGTTTTCTTCGCCAGCAGGTACCGCTGAATCATCAGCGCAACGGACGAGACGATGATCATAATGACACCGACCGCGGAAGCCATATGCAGGTTGCCTCCGACCTCGCTGACAAACTCGTTGTACACGAGTGTGGGCATCACAGGGAATTCCCCGCCGATGATGGCCGGTGTGCCGAAGTCCGAGAATGCAGCGAGCGCAGCCATGAATAAGCCTGTAATGACCCCGGGCATCGCGAGCGGAATCTCGACGGTCCAGAACGTCTTGCGCTTGTTCGCGCCAAGGCTCATCGAAGCTTCCTTGAGCGACGGGTCCTGTCCGGAGAACGAATCGTAGCTTAATAAGAAGATCAGCGGAAAGATCAGCCAGATGATGACCCAGACGACGCCGGCTTCCCCTCTCAGCTTCCAATTCAAATCGTAGTCGAACCAGCTATCGACGATTTTATTCAAGACACCATAGCGTCCCAGCACGATCACCCAAGCGTAAGCACCAAGGAACGGCGGCGACGATGTTGCCATCGTAATCAGCGTTAAGGTTGTATTTTTAAAACGGAAGTCATACTTCGAGAACAAATAAGCGAGTGGAATCGCAAGGAGTGCAGCAAGCACCGTCGAGAACACGACAACCTGCAGGCTGTTGAACAGCGCGGTCGTATAACGGCTCTTTTGGAAAAACTCCACATAATGCTGAAGCGTGAGTCCTCCGTTATCCGTCTGGAACGAGGTCACAATGGTTTGAAGCTGCGGGTAAAAGATCAAGCCCAGCGACACGACCATACAAATGAGTGCAAAAATGATCCATGGATCCCTTACCGTCTTATTAAAGCTCTGTTTCACGAGGTTTCCCAACATTTCCCGAAGACCTCCTTCCTCTTGATGATAACCCTCTGCACCGGAAATACCGGAAATACCGGAGGTACCGGCTGATACACCCGGCGCAGAGGATAAAGCCATGCTGATCTGCAATCAAAATTTACTTTCTGGCATTCTCCAGATGCGTGTTAAAGCCGCTGCTCAATTCATCCCGTGTCATTGGCTTGTTTTCGATCATCTTCAGCTTGCTCAGATCAGCCAGGCCTTGCGGAGGAGCGACGTCCTTGCGCGTCGAGCGGCGAAGCACTTGATCCTTCATGATCTCGTGCGCTTCCTTCGAGCCCATATAGTCGATGAACGCTTTCGCGTTGTCCGCGTCCTTCGCACCCTTGATGACGGCCAGCGAGTCCAGCGTGTTGGTTACGCCGTCGGATGGGAAAATCATTTTTACCGGCACGCCGGTTTGCTCCCACTTCGCGCCAAGGTCTTCATTAATGAAGCCCAGCGGCACAGCGCCGTCCTTCACCGCTGCAAACATGGCATCGGAGCCTGGCGATACTTCGATATTCTTCTGCATCTGCTCTACAAAATTCCAGTCGTACAGCGATACGATCCCGTTCAGAATGCCGGCACCCGTGCCCGATTTGCCCGGATCGGCGAAGGCGATCTTGCCCTTAGCCTTCCACTTCGGATCGCTGAGATCCTTCAGCGTCTTCGGCCATTCCGCTTGATCCTTCAGCAGCTTCGTATTGACGAGTATGGCTTGCGGCATAAAGGTCCAGACGTGCCATATATGGTTCGGGTCCTGACGAATCATATCCTTATCGGTTGGCGATTCATACGCATCGAAATATTGTTTGCTCGTATCAAAAGCATAAGGCTCGCCGCCAAGCAGAATGTCGCCCCCGGGGTTGTCCTTCTCTGCTGCAATTCGCGCAAGCAGCTCACCGGAACCGGCCTTCACGAGCTCAGGCTTGATGTTCGGATATTTTTTCTTAAAGCCTTCGAATAACGGATCGGTAATCTCGGGACCTGCGCCGGTATAAATCACCAGCTTACCCGACAGCTCCTTCTTCGCCGCAGCGGTCGGTGCTGGAGCCGGTTCGCTACCGCCTGCCTTGCCCGCTGCAGGCTGCTGAGGAGCGCTGCCACAGCCGGCCAGAGCCACTGCCATCACCACCCCAAATGCAATCGCTTTCATTTTTCTAACATGTTTCATTGATAAGCCTCCCTTTTCATGGAACTTGTTGTAACGATTCTGCTTTGCATTTATAATACTTGTTATGTTGTTACTACATTTTTAATATATTATCATAACAAATTTGTGTCAACATGAATTTGTTTCGAAAGTTGTTTTACTAAACATGAAAACGGTATTACAATAAGGTAAAAGCACTGATTTCTAGTATTTGTCATCCTTTTCCCTACGATTGATGGTCTGGAGGAACTCGTAATGATGGAAGCAAAGCAAGGAACATCATTATATTTTATAGTAAAAGAGAAGCTGCACGAGCTGATCAAAGCCGGCAAGTACAAGATCGGAGACCAGCTGCCGACGGAATCGGAGCTGTGTCAGGAGTATGATGTCAGCCGCACGACGATCCGACTGGCGCTGCAGCAGCTGGAGCTGGAAGGGCACATTCAGCGCATTCAGGGCAAGGGCACCTTCGTTTCCAAGCCCAAAATCCGCGAGTCGCTTACGCCGAACATCCGCACCTTCGTAGAGCAGATGAAGGATCTGGGCATTGCCTCCACCTCCAAGGTTCTCGAGCTGGGAGTCATTCCCGCCGATTATTCGCTGGCCGAGATGCTGCATGTCGAAGAGAAGGATCCGCTGATCAAGCTAGTGCGTATTCGATACGCAGATAACGAGCCGCTCCAGTATGCCACCTCCTACCTGCCGTGGCGCGTCGCCCCCGGACTGATTACGGACGATTGCACAGGCTCGCTCTTCGATCTGCTGCGATCCAAGTACAAGGTGGATATTTACCGCACGGTGGAGTCCATCGAGCCGATCTTGATCGAGCCGCTGGTCAGCGGGCATTTAGAGGTGCCGGCCGGCTCCCCGGCCTTCGCCTTGGAATCTCTCACGTACAACAATCAAGACCAGCCTGTGGAATATTCCTATGGAATCGTCCGCGGCGATCGGTTTAAGTTCACGATGGAGCGTTTTGTGAAGTAGGAAATTGTTTTTAACTATCCCAAGCACAAAGTGGGCGAGCGCACAAATGAACCATCCCAAGAAATTGGCCCTGTTTGCCATCACCTGGCCGCTGTTTATTGAATCCTTCTTGCAAATGTCCATGCGAACTGCGGATACGTTCATGGTCAGCCATGTATCCGATGACGCTGTTGCGGCCGTCGGCGTGTCCACCCAGCTGATTCAGTTTTCCTTTCTGCTGCTGCAAGTCATTTCGGCCGGCACCGCAGTCACGATCTCCCAGTACCTCGGGGCCGGCCGAACGGGGGATGTCCGCCGGTTTGCAGCGGGAGCCCTCACCATCAATTTCGGCTTCGGTCTGCTGCTCAGTGTGGTCATGATCAGCTGCAGCCGCCCGCTGCTCCATCTGTTCGGGCTCTCGGAGGATTTGTTAGGCTTAGCCCAAATTTACTTGTGTACCGTCGGCGGCGCGCTGTTCATTCAAGCGATGAATTTGACGATGTCGGCGATCACTCAAGTGCACGGCTATACCCGCTATACGATGATGGTCAGCATGGGCATGAGCTTGCTCAGCTTAACCGGCAACTCCTTCTTTATTTTCGGTCTATGGGGCGTTCCGAAGCTGGGCGTGCTGGGAGTGGGCATCTCGGCGATCGTGAGCCAGTGCGTTGGGTTTGCCGTGTATATTCTTATTTTGCGCAAGGTGGTCCAATTGAGGCTGGGCATTAAGGAGCTCATCCGATGCAGACTGGAGGATATGCAAAAAATTCTCAGCATCGGTATCCCCACCGGAGGCAACCAGCTGTCGTATGCCGCCAGTCAGCTCGTGACGACCTACTTCATTACCTCGCTTGGCGCGGAGATGCTGTCCACCCGGATTTATACGCAAAATGTGATCTATTTCGTCATGACGCTGGCCATCGCGTTGGGTCGAGGGTCGCAAATCATTATCGGGCGCCTGGTGGGGGCTGGAGAGAAGGAAGAAGCGTACCGGCAGGTGCTTCGGAGTCTAGTGCTCAGCATGCTGCTATCCGTCGGAGCGGTAGGCGTCATCGTGCTGTTTCGAACGCAGCTGATCGGACTGTTTACTCACGACACCAATATGATTACCTTAGGTGCCTTTCTGCTAACCTTGGGCTTTATTCTGGAGCCGGGGCGCTGCTTCAATATTGTCGTGGCCGAGTCGCTGAGGGCGGCCGGGGATGCGCGGTTTATCGTCTTTACGGGGCTGGCGGTCATCTGGGGCATGTGCGTGCCGCTGACCTATTTCATGGGCATTCATTTGGGCTATGGACTCGTGGGGATGTGGTGCGTGTTCATTCTCGATGAATGGGTGCGGGGCATCATTTTATTTTATCGCTGGCGGAGCCGCGCCTGGGAGAAAAAAGCGCTCGTGAAGCCGGAGCCGGCCAGCACGACCGGCAAGCAAGCCACGGTGTAGCCCGCTGCAGATGCGGATATGGATGAGGATTTCCAAGCCCAGTCACATTCTCTTCCGTCAACGAATATAGTGATCGTAAACGTAAGCCGTATAGACTGGAGGCTTATCATGAATGAAAGAACGCTATATTTATTTGATGGGATCAACAAAAGCTCGGTGAAGGACGTCATCGAGAGCATCATTAAAATTAACCAATTCGACGAGGCCAAGGATAAGAAGGAAAAAGACTACAAGCGCACGCCGATCGAGTTAATCATCAACAGCAACGGCGGGAGCGTGTACGACGGACTCGGTTTGATCGATGTGATCGAACACAGCAAGACCCCCGTGCACACGTACGTGTATGGCCTTGCCGCCAGCATGAGTCTGCTCATTGCCGTCAGCGGACACAAGCGGTACAGCGGCCGGTTAAGCACCTTTATGTATCACTCGGTGTCCAATACAATCGGCGGCCATCTGGAGCATCTAAGGAATCGGCTGGATGAGGTGCAGCGGCTGCAAAATATTTATGACGAGTACCTCGTGTCAAAAACGAACTTCAAGCTGGAGGATCTCAAAAGCGTGCAGGACCACCAGCGGGATTGGTTCATGAGCCCCGAAGAAGCGCTGAAGCTGGGCATCGTGGACGAAATGATACAGGGTTGAGCAGCGGATGCGGCTCAACCCTGTTTACATTTTAAAGCGTTGCTTTTTACGCTCGAGCCAGTTTCCGCGCCTCCATGACCAAGTAGAGCACCATGACCGCCAGTACAGCCGCCATGCCGAGAATCGAAGCGTCCGCCGAAGCCCCCCAGGCCGTGATCTTCGTGTAAATCCCCACCCCGAGCAGCATCAGTGCGTTCTCGATGAGGTTCTGTACGGCGATCGTCTTACCGGCGCCCACGCTAAGCTGCCCTTCTTCTTGAAGAGCCGTGTTCATTGGCACGATAAACACGCCGCCGGCGAAGCCGATCACGAGCAGCAGCCCCACGGTGACCGCGGTCAGATGCAAAAACGGGAAGAGCAGCATCGTCACGACCATCGCTCCGCCAAAGCGCCAAGCGTTGTAATAACGCGCCGCCGGCACCAGCTTCGGAGTGGCCAAGCTGCCGGCCATGATGCCGATGCCCGTGACGGCCGTCAGCATCGAGATGCTGTCCAGCGACTGCAGCCCGAGGTGGACCGGCACCCAAGCGATCAGCGCCAGCCGCAGCACCGCCGACGACATCCAGAAGGAGCCGGTGCCGACCAGCGAGAAGCGTGTCTTGCGGCTGCGGAACAGCTTCGTGGTATCCTGGAAGAAGATGACCAGCTCTCTGCCATAGCGAATCGCCGGATTGCGGCTGCCGTAGGGAATCTTCAGCGAAACGACGAGTGCGATCACATAAAGCATCACGCACAGAACCATGCCCAGGCGCAGCGACGACTCCGCCACAATCCCCCCGCAGAGCGAGCCGGTGAGAATGGCCAGGATGGTGAAGCCTTCCATGCGGGCATTCGCCCGGAGCAGCTCCTGGCCGCCCGACGTCAGCTCCGGCAGGATGCCATACTTGGCCGGCGAGTAGATTGCCGCCCCGATGCCGACCACCGCGTAGCTTAGCGCCGGGTCGACCCCGAGCATCAGCAGCACCATGCCGATCGCCTTCACGCCATTGCCGATCAAGAGGACGCGCGACTTGTAATTGCGGTCGGCGAAGGCGCCGACGAACGGCGCGCAGATGACGAAGGAGAGCAGGAAGGCGGCCTGCACCACCCCGATATAAAACTCCGGGAGTGCATTAGCCTTAATGATGGCCAGAGTGACGAACAGTATCATGTTGTCTGCAAACGCAGATAAAAATTGCGAGAAATAAAGGATATTCAGCGGGGCTAGACGTCGGCCTCCAGCCATCAGCTTCGTAGTGCGCTCAGCCGTTTTTTGCGGTGTATTGGTTTCCATCGTAAGTAGGGCACCCCTTTCACATGCGTACATGCATGCGTGCGTGTGATGCAGCTTTTATGCCGCTTCGTTTGTTAGAGCTGTTCAGCCAGCTTTTTTAACGTGACGTAGTCGGTCTTTCCGCTTCCAAGCAGCGGCAGCTTCTCCATCAACTCCACACGTGAAGGCAAGAGCAGAGGCGAATAGCCGCCGGTTGCCGTATACTGCTTCAAATGCGCCACGGACGCCTGTGCTTCCGTCGTAAACAAGATAATGCGCTCGCCCTTGCGCCCGTCGCTGACCGACACCGCGGCATATCCGGTACCTCCCAGCGCTTGCTGAGCTACCTCCTCCACCAGATTGAGCGACACCATCTCGCCGCCGATTTTGGCAAATCGCTTCAGACGGGACACGATGCGGATATACCCCTCCTCATCGATCGTTACGATGTCGCCGCAGTCATACCATCCATCGCGGGGAACAAACCCTTTGCCGTGAATCAGATACCCTTTCATGAGGTTCGGTCCGTCGACCAGCAGGCTGCCGCCCTCCTCGATGCCTTCTACACGCTGCAGCTGATAACGCACACCCGGCAGCAGACGGCCGACCGTGCCCTTGCGATAAGCGAGCGGCGCATTGATGCTCAGAACCGGCGATGCCTCCGTCGTCCCGTAGCCTTCATAAATCCGCAGACCGAATTTGGAGCTCCACAGCTCCATGACCTCCGGCTTCAGCTTCTCTCCCCCAGCCACCACGTACCGCAGCTTGTAAAAGTCATACGGATGCGCCAGCTTCCCATAAGCGAACAGAAAGGTCGAGGTGCCGCACAGGATCGTCGCGTTGCGATCGTAGACGAGCTCGGGGATCACTTTATAATGCAGCGGACTCGGGTACAAGATGACCTTGACCCCGGCGAGCAGCGGCATCAGCGTCCCGGCCGTGAGGCCAAAGCTGTGAAACATCGGCAGCGCGTTAAACAACGTATCTTTGGCGGTAAAATCGTACAGCGACCGCGCCTGCTGAATATTGGCGAACAGGTTGTCATGTCCGAGCACGACGCCCTTTGGCTTGCTCTCGCTGCCGGACGTGAACAGCACTACTTCGGCTGCGCCCGCCGACGCTTTTCTTCCCGTCCAAGCATCCCATAGTCCGCCTAAGCGCTCCATGCTGCCGATCTGCTCCCGAACGTCTTCAAGATAGAGGATTCGGACATGCTTCGCCAGCACCTCCGTAACCGCCTCCAGCTTGCCCTTTTCGACGAACAGCCGGGAGGTGATCAGCGTCCGCACCTCTGCGGTTTCGCAGGCGTCCTGCAAGCTTTGGGCGCCCGCCGAGTAGTTGAGCATCGCCGGGGTTTTGCCCAGCCGCAGCAGCGCGAAGAAGGTGATCACGTGGCCGACCGAGTTCGGCAGCATCAAGCCTACCCGCTGCTCTGCGCCCAGCATCGGCTCAAGCTTCCGGCCGAACACGTACGCCGCCAGGATCAGCTTGCGGTAGCTCAGCGCCAGCGCTTGGTCCGTGCAGACCTCCAGCTGGCTGCCGCTGCGCTTCGACTGCGCCCGCAGCTCGTCGAACAAATTCACGCCGCTGCGAATGCGGCTGGCGGCGAGCTGCTCCTGCAGCGCTCGGAGAATGCGGTCGGCGGCGCGCTCTTTTTGCACGCGCATCGGCACACCGGCTTCCCGCTCCATCCGGAATGGCTCGCCGATATCCAGCTGCACCTCCGGGAACCAGACGGTCTTGATTTTCTCCCCCAGCCGGGACAGCTTGCTGCGCTCAAGGCCGTTGATCGCGATTGGAAACAGCTGCGCCCCCGTGCGAAGCGCGATATAGCCGATCCCCGGGTACACCTTCATAAGCCCGCCGGTGGTGGTCAGCCGCCCTTCCGGGAACATCAGGAGCGGTGTGCCCTGCTGGACGATTTTCACCATGGTGCGAACCGAATACGGATTCAGCGGGTCGACCGTCACATGGCGGAACAGGCTCATGATCGGCCCCAGCTTCCGCGCGATCCCCGTATTGATGACGAAGGTCACCTCTGGCGGCAAGTGTGCCGCAAGCACCACCGCATCAAGGAACGACAGGTGATTCGGCATCAAAATCGTCGCTCCATCAAAATGCAGCCGGGATAATCCGGTCACCCGCAGCCGGAATAGCCACCGGCAAAAAAATCGTACTACAGCGTACACCCTGTTAAGCATTGAAGGTCCCCTCCGTTATAGTAAAGCCCTACTTGTATTAGCATATTCATCCGTTCTGATCCAAGTCTGTATAGTCGCCGTAGGACGTAGGCTTCATTTCAACATGTTCATACTCTTATTGTAATGAATAGAAGCGTTTCGAATAGTACTAACATCCACTAGTACCTCGAGGCTTGAATGAGTCGTTGCAGAACGCTAAATAATTGAATCGGATCGAAGGGCTTTGTCACATAAGCATTCATCCCCGCCTCCAGTACTTTCTCCTGGACTTCCTTCATTGTATCCGCAGTCATGGCTATGATCGGCGTATCCTTCAAATCCTCAAACGCTCTGATCCTTCTAGTTGCCTCATATCCATCCATTCGCGGCATTTGCAAGTCCATAATGATGGCGTCATAGCTCCTGCCTTGAACATATTTAACAGCCTCTTCGCCATTATCCGCCACATCGACATGCATCCCTGCCTCTTTTAGAATCTCTTTGGCTACCAGCTGATTGATCTCGTTATCCTCCACCAGCAAGATGACAGCATCACGAAGTACGGCTAGCTTATCTCCATGGTTGTAGCTGTGCTTCTGCCCTGAGCTCGGTGTGGCTGGCTGAACCAAGGTACTATGGTTATGCTCAAATTGTACAGTGAAAGTAAAACAGCTCCCGCTCCCGGCTTCGCTTTCCACCTGAAGCGTCCCTCCCATGAGTTCTGCAAGATTTTTGCTTATAACCAAACCGAGCCCTGTCCCTCCATATTTACGGGTGGTAGACATATCCGCCTGCGTAAATTCATGAAATAAAAGCTTTTGCTGCTCTGAGGTCATACCAATCCCGGTGTCGCAAACCGAAAAGCTTATTGTAACGTCGCGGTCTCCCATCGAAACTACGGCTGCCGAGACCGATATTTCCCCGGATTCCGTGAATTTTAAAGCATTATTGGTTAAATTGAGCAGGATTTGACTCAGACGGAACGGATCGCCGATGAGCCTTTGCGGAACTTGAGGGTGGATGGAAAAGCGCAGCGTCAAATCTTTTTCATTTGCCTTAAAACTGACCATATTGGAAAGATCGCTCATTACCTGATACAAGTCAAAATCAATCTTTTCCAGCTCTACCTTATTGGCCTCAATTTTTGAAAAGTCCAAAATATCATTAATAATGTTCAACAGACTTTTGGCGGAAATGATGGATTTGCCCACGTAGTTTTTTTGGATATCTGTGAGGTCCGTTTGTTGGAGCAAATAATTGAGGCCGATGACAGCATTGATCGGCGTTCGAATTTCATGACTCATCTGCGCTAGAAATCGGCTTTTAGCTTTGTTGGCATCATCCGCTTCTCTTTTCTGTTTCCAATCGGAAATATCATGAATCGTGGCCACCATTCTCAATTGCCCCTCTAAATCCAAGGGGGAAATCGTAATCGAGTAGCTGCGCAGCTGATCATGCAGCAAATGAATGTCCGTTTCAAACCGCTGCAAGCACCGCTGCCGGGCAGCCTCCTGAAATCGATGGACCCACTCTCCCTCATTTTGAATATGAACCAAATCCATCAGACTTTTCCCCATGATGCGTTCGATTGGAAGCTGCAGCCTATCGCCAAAAATTTTGTTGGCTGATACAATCATACCCTGGGTATCGAAGGAAAGAATAAAGTCGTCGGAATGCTCGACAATCGTGCGGTAGCGTGCCTCGCTTTCCATTAAGTGCCTCTCAGTCTGCTTTCTGTCTGTAATATCGGTACTGCTAAAAATCACTTCGATCACTTGGTCTTGCTCAAACACAGGCTGTAAAACATTAAAGGTTACAAAGCCGTTGAGCCCCGATTCGTAGGTCATTTTTTCTCCTTGAAAAACGCGATCGAGATACTCCTTTAGCATTATTTTGTGTTCCGGGGTAAGGTCGATTTCACTTAGCTTTTTCCCGGCAAGATCCTCCGGTCTTCCCCCCTGTTTATATAGCAATTGCCCTTCGCAAATCGTGTATACGTATTCTCCTTGATCATTCCTGATGATTTTGGCCGATAATCCCGGCTGGAAATGCAGCATCCGCTGAAGCTCCAATTGAATGGAACGGACCCGTTGCTCCAATTGTTCGGTTCGAATTAAATAGGAAAGCAGGTAAGCGATAACCAGGCCCCCCAATAAGTTGAACAGGCTAATGCTGAAAAGAACCTCCAAGGGAATGACTGCCGACAACGTACCGACCACCATCAATACGAGCACGAGACTTAAGAGCGAATACCCCCATTGAAGCCAATACGATTTCAGGCTCTTCGTGACCAGCGCCGCAGCGCAGATGAACAGAATCATGGTGTAAACGGCAATCCATGAAGAAGCGCTGATTGGCGTAATACTCATACGAAAAGCAATGATGAGAGCCCCTGCAAGGCCTGCAGCTCCAAAGCCGCCAAACTGGGCCGCTACCAGCACGGGAATATATCTTAAATCAATGACGGTGGTGGAATTGAGATGGACGCCATAATAGACCAGAATAATTCCAAATCCTCCCTGCAACACCCCTGAGCTGAGCTTATATTTCCAATCTTGAATTATCCTGTTCTTCACCAGAAGCCGACTCGAGAAAAAAATAAACACGGTCATGAAAGCAGCATTCACAATAAGATCCTTCAGCACAGCATACACCGCCAATTCATTATCGTTATACGACAGTATTCGACAGTGGCGTTTTATTCTCCTATGTTCAGTTATCGGGAAATAGGATTTAATCATGAATTAACATTCAAAGCGAATAGGCTGCCGAAAACATCCGGCAGCCGGGGATCAAGCTGAATATTACGCTACTTTTTCACATTCGCCGCTTCCTGCTCCTGAATTTTCTTATTCGCCCGCTCCGCCGCTTCCCGCAGTACGGTGTTCGTATCCTTTTTGTTCGTGACGGATTCGCGGATCCCTACGTTCAGCTCTCCGCTGACAATGGAATTGTATTTGTTAAAAGAACCCAGCTGCGAATAGTTGGTAGGCTGCAGCGCCTTCACGTTCTTGCCCTTATAGAGCTTGTTGTCCGTCCCGAATTGCTCCCGGATGGACTTATTCGACAGTGCGCTGAGGAAGTTGCCTTCCTTAATATTTTTCAGCTGGTATTCATCCGAGGTCAAATAGGAGATCGCCTCGAACGCATCGTCGCGTTTCTCCGCTTGGGAGGTTATGTACCAGTACACCGGGTACGGCTGCGGTCCAGCCTGCGGCGTATCCTTGAACACCGGAAAGGACGCAATGTCAAAATTCATATCGCCCACCTCGGTCTCATTATGCAGCGCAGTCGTAGCGAGGAACATCGCCACATTCCGGTCCTTGAAAAAGCGGTTTCGCTCGTAAGGCTCCGACAGCTGGTTCGTTTTGAACACTTCGTAGCCGGGCAGCCGGTAGAAGCGAAGCAGGTTATCGGTGAAGGATTTCCAGCGGTCGTCCTTGTCCAGCGTCGCTTGCTTATCACTCGTGACCAGCGGAATCGACTGCTGATTCATCAGCGCCAGATGGTTATACGAGGAGCCGAAGCCGTAGTACGAAGCCCCCCCCTCGCTGCGGGTCATTTTTTTGCTGACCTCAAACAGCTCGTCCCACGTCATGCCGTCCTTCGGATACGGAACACCGAACTTATCGAATAAATCCTTGTTGTAATAAATCGCTGATGGCGGGACATATACCGGGAGTCCATAAATGCCGTTCCCCCCGGCCATTTTGCGCGCAGCGTCGACCATCGTCGGTTCGAGCCGGCCCAGGTCATAGTTGTATTTTTTGATGAGCGGTGAGATGTCCGATTGCAAGCCCGTGTCCAAAATGTTCGCCTGCGACGCTCCGATCGAGACGTAAATCAGATCAATCCGCTGGCCTGCCGTAATGAGATCCTGGAGCTTGCCGGTAATGTATTTGATTTTGATATGCGGGAACTTCTTTTGAATTGGATCGCCGAACGTTTTGAAAAATTGATCCTCTGGCCAATCCGCCGGAAACGGATGATACACTACTAGCTCGACCGGCTCTTTCTTGGCTGCGGCGGATGCTGGGGCTGTGGAATCGTCTTTGCTGACAGGCGCAGAGCTTGAGGCCGAGCAGGCCGTCACAAAAAGAGAAGCAGTGAGCATGGTCGCAGCTACGGTGCGAAGGTATGCGTTCTTGCGGTTCATTGAAGAAACCTCCCATATGATGGTTTTTTTCTAAAATTTACCTCTCTGGTGTATTATCGCACGGTTTGTATACGCTTACAATAGGATTTTGGTAATATGACGCCCCCAATTGATTATTTGCCAGGCCGCGAATTCTGTTATCATAGAACATGTTCAATGAAAAAAAGGAAGGTTTCCACCATGAGCTTTCAGCTAACCGAGCGGGTCATCAAGCTGCTGTGCGGCCCGCTTGCCTATACGCAAGGCGAGGCCTACTATCGCGAAAATAAAGTTCAGATCTCGCACGTTGACCCTGATGAGACTCTCTATACGGCAACCGTACAAGGCTCCCGTCTTCATCGCGTGCAGGTCGATATCGATTCGAACGGCGACGTCTTCCCGGATTGCACATGTCCTGCCTATCAATCCTCGGAGCGCAACTGCAAGCATATCGCCGCCGTGCTGCTTGCCATTCATGATCGGCTGCACGACGGGGATGCGCCGGTGCGATCTTATGCCGGCAGCTCGCGAGACGGTTTCGATACCGGTACGCTGGTTCGTCGGTATGGCGGTGCGAGCGCCAAAGCGCTGCGCGAGGCAGCCCAAACCGAGCTGATGGACAGCGTGCTGGAGCTGTTCGACGAGCGACCGCAGCGGGCCATCGGCACGCGTACGCTGATCGATTCCAGAACGCCGCTGGAGGTAGAATTCACCTGCAAGCCGATGTCTTACGGCTATCGGAGGCTCATGTTCGCGATTGAGCTGAAGGTTGGCCCCAAGCGCCTCTACATCGTGCAAAAAATTCGCGCATTTCTGGAGCAGCTGGATCGTGGAGAAGCGTTTGTGTTTTCCAAGCATTTTACCTACGATCCAAAGCTTCACCGCTTTCGGCCGGAGCAGGAAGCCATTCTCAAGCAGTTGATTCAGGTGTATGCGAACGAAAAGCTGTACCGCGAAGCGGCCTCGGGCTATTCTTCCGCTGCCTCCAGCGGGGGTGGAGAGCGGCTGCTGCTGCTTCCTCCGGCCGCATGGGATGTCCTTCTCCCCTTGCTGGCTGCGGCCCCATCAGTCCGGTTCGAACAGGACAGCGTTACTTATGAGGGGCTTCGCGTTTCAGACGAGCCGCTGCCGCTGCAGTTTGAGTTCGACGAAGCCGCGAGCGACAGCTGCCGTCTGGAGGTGCAAGGGCTGGAGCAGCTGACGGTGATGGAGCCTTATGGCATGGTCATTGCCGAAGGAAAGCTGGTCCGGCTGCCTCCTGCGGAGTGCAAGCGTCTGGCAGAGCTCAAGCTTACGCTCGAGGAGTACGGTCAGCGGCATCTCCGAATTTCGGCGGAGCATGTCGAGCCGTTCATGGAAAAGGTCATTCCCGGGCTCATGAAGCTGGGCAATGTGCGAATTGCTCAGGCGGTGTCCGAACGGATCGTGCATACGCCGCTCCAAGCGAAGCTGTATTTGGACCGGGTGAGAGACCGTCTCTTGGCCGGGCTGGAGTTTCACTACGGGGATATTGTAATCCAGCCGCTGGACACCGCTTCGCGTAAGCGCAGCGAAGGCCGCATCCTGATGCGCGACGGCGAGCAGGAGCAGCGTATTCTGGAGCTGATGGAGCAAGCGGGCTTCGCCCAGACCGAAGGCGGCTATTTCACGGAGGACGAGGAAGCGGAATATACGTTTTTGTATCACATCGTTCCCCAATTGGAAAAGCTGGTCTCCGTCTACGCCACCTCTGCCGTCAAAATCCGGCTGTTCACCGAGCATGCCCCGGTAAAAGTCAACGTGGACGTGGATGAGCGGACGGATTGGCTCGAATTCAAGTTCGACATGACCGGCATTCCTGAAGCCGATATTCGCCAGCTGCTGAAGTCGCTCGAGGAGAAGCGCAGGTATTACCGCCTGCCGAACGGCGCATTACTGCCGCTGGAGAGCAAAGAGTTTCAAGAGCTCGTCCGGTTCATGAACGAAGTCGGGATCCGACAGGCGGATTTGAAGGGCTCGCAGCTTCGTCTTCCGGCTGTTCGCGGGCTTCATCTAATGGACGCCGAGCAGGAGCTGCGCCAGGGGCACACCGTAAAGCTCGGCAAATCGCTGCGGCAGCTGCTGGATAACATGCGGAACCCGGATAACCTGGACTTTCCTGTACCGAACCCTCTGGCCTCCGTGCTGAGGGATTATCAGAAGCTGGGCTACCAGTGGCTGAAGACGCTCGCGCATTACCGGTTCGGCGGCATTTTGGCGGACGATATGGGGCTGGGCAAAACGCTGCAGAGCATCGCGTTTCTCGTCTCGGTGCTGCCGGAGATCCGGGAGAGTCAGCAGCCCGCGCTGATCGTCTCCCCAGCGTCGCTCGTGTACAATTGGCGCAATGAATTGGCCAAATTCGCCCCCGACGTTCGAGCCGTCATCGCCGATGGCAGCCGGGAGGAACGCAGCGGTAAGCTGAAAGCTTTGAATGAGGCTCAGCCGCCGGACGTGATCATCACCTCCTATCCGCTGCTGCGCCGGGATATCGACTTGTACGTGGAGTCGACGTTTCACACCCTCATTTTGGATGAAGCGCAGGTGTTTAAAAACTACACCACCCAAACCGCTCAAGCGGTAAAAGAGCTGCAGGCCCGATACCGGTTCGCCCTCACGGGAACCCCGGTGGAAAATGCGCTGGAGGAGCTTTGGTCCATATTTGATGCGGTATTCCCGGAGCTGTTCTCCGGCCGAAAAGCGTTCCAGGAGCTCTCCCGGGAAGCCGTCGCGAAGCGGGCCCGTCCATTCCTGCTGCGCCGGGTTAAAAGCGATGTGCTGAAGGAGCTGCCGGAGAAGATCGAGACGCTGCAAGCCGCCGAGCTGCTTCCGGAGCAGAAGAAGCTGTACGTGGCGTACTTGGCCCAGCTGCGGCAGGAGACGCTGAAGCATTTGAACGAAGAGGGCCTGCAGAAGCATCGGATCAAAATTTTGGCCGGTCTGACCCGGCTTCGCCAGCTTTGCTGCCATCCCGCCCTGTTCGTCGAGGGCTACCGCGGAGGCTCCGCCAAGTTCGAGCAGCTGATGGACATTGTCGAGGAGTGCCGCAGCGCTGGGAAGCGGATGCTGGTGTTCTCCCAGTTTACGGAGATGCTCGGCTTGATCGGGCGGGAGCTTGGGCTTCGGGGCGTGCCGCATTTTTACTTGGACGGCCAAACCCCTGCCGCAGAGCGGGTAGAGCTGTGCAGCCGCTTTAACGCAGGGGAACGGGACCTGTTCCTCATCTCGCTGAAGGCGGGCGGCACTGGACTGAACTTGACTGGCGCGGATACGGTGCTGCTCTATGATCTGTGGTGGAACCCCGCCGTGGAGCAGCAGGCAGCCGATCGCGCGCACCGCATCGGGCAGAAGAACGTCGTACAGGTCATTCGGCTGGTCGCGCAAGGCACCGTGGAAGAAAAAATGTTCGCGCTGCAGCAGCGCAAGAAGAACCTGATCGAGGAAGTGATTCAGCCGGGTCACGAGGCGCTATCCTCCCTGACGGAGCAGGATATTCGGGAGCTGCTTATGATTTGAAGGATTGGATTGATTCTTGTTAGCCCTGGCCAGCCTGGTCAGGGCCTGTTTTTCATATTGGAAAACTCCTCTCTCATATGCTTAAGCATCAGGTATAGTCATGACTAGGAGCCCGTCCGAAGGACAGACTCCACAGAGAGGAGATTTTGACCCATGAATAATCGACCCTGGACTCCGCGGGCCTTCGGAGGGGGCGCGATTCCCCAGCCGATCCGGACAGTGGACGGCGCCGGAGCCACCGATCTTGGTCCTCGCGACGTCATGCGTGATATGGAAAATCCAGACATGCTGGTCCCTCCCGTCACCGATAACGGCGGGATGCCCAACCTGAAGTTTTCGTTCTCCGATACGCACATGCAGCTGAACCAAGGCGGCTGGTCGCGTGAGGTAACGGTGCGGGAGCTGCCGATCGCCACGACGCTCGCCGGCGTGAACATGCGGCTGACGCCGGGCGGCGTGCGCGAACTGCACTGGCACAAGCAATCGGAGTGGGCCTATATGATCCTCGGCCGCGCGAGAGTCACCGCTGTCGATCAAGACGGGCGGAATTTTATCGCTGATGTCGGTCCTGGCGACCTGTGGTTTTTTCCACCCGGCATCCCGCATTCGATTCAAGGACTGGAGGAAGGCTGCGAGTTTCTGCTCGTGTTCGACGACGGCGCCTTCTCCGATCTCGACACGTTCTCGATCACCGACTGGTTCGCGCACACGCCTAAGGATGTGCTGTCGGGAAACTTCGGCGTGCCGGAGAGCGCGTTTTCCACCATTCCTAACAATCAAGTGTATATCTTCCAAGCGCCCGTCCCCGGCTCGATGAACAGCCAGGAAGTCGACTCCCCGTACGGCCCCGTGCCGCGAGCCTTTACGCACCAGCTGCTGGCCCAGGAGCCGATCGTCACGCCCGGCGGGACGGTGCGCATCGTCGATTCCTCCAATTTCCCCGTCTCGACCACCATCGCCGCTGCCCTGGTGGAGATCAAGCCGGGCGGCATGCGCGAAATGCACTGGCACCCAAACAACGACGAGTGGCAGTACTACCTCACCGGCACGGCACGGATGACCGCGTTCGCCGCGAACGGCAAAGCGCGTACATTTGACTATCGGGCCGGCGATGTCGGCTATGTCCCGTTCGCCTTCGGCCATTATATCCAGAACACCGGCGACCAGAGCGTCTGGTTTCTGGAAATGTTCCAAAGCGATCGATTCGCCGACATCTCGCTCAATCAATGGATGGCGCTCACGCCGCACGAGCTCGTCCAGCAGAATTTGCGCGCCACTCCGGAGCTGATGAACGCGCTGCGCAAGGAGAAGTGGCCGGTTGTGAAGTATACCGCCACCGCCGGGGCCACGGATACGAACAAGCCGAAGTAAGTAGTTTTCACCCGCGCCGGAGCGCTCCGACGCGGCTTTTCCGCTTGCGGCGATTTCCCCTCCTGAAAAAATAAAAACCGCCCTCCGCTCTCGCAGCCATTTTCCAAATGACTAGCAAAGAGACAGACGGCGTGTGCTTACGTGTCTATGTTACCTACTCTCATCCAACCAGCTTACCTACTCCACCACCATTTCCAACGGCAGCTTAGAGAACTCCGTCGGCCGGCTAATATAATACCCCTGCACGCCCCAGCAGCCCAGCTCCTTCAGCAGCTGAAACTGGTGCACCTCCTCGACGCCCTCCGCGATGACCTGCAGATGGAGTGCCCTGGCCATGTCCAGCATCGCCTGCACCAGGGACGCATTCATGTCTTGAATGAACGAGCGATCGATCTTCAGCTTGTCGATGGGAAGCACGCTCAGCATGCTTAAAGAGGAATACCCTGTGCCAAAATCATCCAGCGCAATCGAAAAGCCCACCTCGCGCAGGCGGTTTAGCGTATACTGCACCATCACTACATTTTGAATCGCCGTGCTTTCGGTAATCTCCAGCTCCATCGCATGCGGCGATAGCTGCTCGCTCTCAAGAATGCGAATGATTTGATCGACAAAGCCGTCCTCGCAAAGCTGCACACGGGAAATATTCACCGAGATTTTAAAATGAGGCCCGTACATCGTCTTCAGCCGGTGCCAATCCTGGCAAGCCTTGCGAATGACCCAGTACCCGATCGGAATGATGAGTCCGGTTTCCTCGGCGACCGGGATAAACTCATTCGGGGCCACCACGCCCAGCTGGGGGCGATTCCAGCGCAGCAGCGCCTCTGCGGCGGTAACCTTCTGCAGGAGCGGACTGTAAATGAGCTGATACTGCAGCTCCAGTTCGCCATTCGCAATCGCGTTGGAGAGAGCGATCTCGTGGACAAACTTTTCCACATGCTCATAGGTCGAGGAGTCCTCGTACACATGGTATCGCTTTCGGCCCGCACCCTTGGCCCGGTATAATGCAATATCCGCCTGCTTCAGCAGCGTCTGGATATCCTCGCCATTGCCATTGCCATTGCCATTGCCATTGCCATTGCCCCGAAGCGCCACACCGATGCTGCAGCTCAGCTTCATCTGCCGCCCGTTCACTTCAAACGGCAGCTGGAACACCTTGAGCATCGCTTCAGCCACATTCGCCGCCCAGCTCACTCCGTCCGTATCCATGGAGGCCACAATAAATTCATCGCCGCCCAACCGAACGATCATGAACCCGGAATCAAACCTCGCCTGCAGCCGAAGCGCCACCTCCATAAGGACCGAATCTCCGGCCGCATGCCCGAACGTGTCGTTAATATTTTTGAAAAAATCCAGATCGAACAAAAACACTGCTGCCGGACTTCCCACTTTTTCCAACAGGTATCTGCGATTGTGCAAGCCGGTGAGATCGTCGTGGTAGGCGTAATAATGGAGCATATTTTCCTGCGCCTTGCGTTCGGTAATATCCCGGGTGACCGAGAAAACAAATTCAATCCGCCCGTTCTCCCCAAAAATCGGCGTCAGGATGCTCTCTCCGCTCGTCACGCCGTTCGGGAGCGTAATGCCGTGCTCGTATCTGATCGTTTTTCGCTCTATCAGCACACGGGTATATTTTTTATGCAAATAATCGGCCATCGCGGGGGGATTCACGTCAAAAAAGGTTTTACCAAAAGCCCCCATCGTAATCCCGCTGATTTGCGACGCCGCTCGATTGACATAATAGTAGGTTAAAGTAAGGTCGTCCGCCTTCATGACGTAGATCGAATCTTCGATCTTATCCAGCATCTGCGGGATAAAGCTGTACAGCTGAGAAAACATAAGCAGGCTCCTTTTGCCATGTAGAACATCAGATGCTTACCTAATTCTACGAAAATCGACAAAACCCTGCTTGTAGCAAGAAGAACCCGATGGTAAATTAATCCCTAATTTTGTAAAAAATATCTATGATTTACACATGAATCCCTTGCGATTCCAAAATGCGCCGCTGCTCCTCCTGAAACAGATGCGCACGCTCATTTTCGGCCTCCGGATCACAAATCGCCCGCAGCTCCGCCTCCAGCTCCTGCGCCTTTTCAAGCTGCTGCGAATAAACATTGGTCAATTCATCGGGGTCTGAGGCAAGATGGAATAGCTGATGCGGGGCCTCGGCGTACCAGATCAGCTTCCAATCCCCCTTGCGCACCATGTAGGCGCCGGAACGGGTCCCATGCCCATGATACTCGGCGAAAATCATCCGCTCTGGATCGTTCGGCATGATGTCCTGCAGCGCGGTCCCTTTTCGGTCTGGCGGCTGAGTGGCTCCGGCAGCTTTAAATAAAGCGGCCTGCACGTCCAGCAAATCCACCGGCGTGTCCACGACCTGCCCGCCCGGCCCAAAGCTCGGTCCCACGGCGAGGCAAGGGATTCGCACCGAATCCTCGTACAGGGAGCATTTCCACCACATACCGAATTTACCCATCATATCGCCATGATCCGAGGTGTATATAAAATCGGTGCTGGCCGCAAGCCCGTTCAAGGCAATCGCTTCGCGGAGCCGGCCGATCTGCTGATCAACAAAGGTGATGCAGGCCAGATAGCCCCGGCGAATGCCGCGCTTGTGCGCTTCGGGGAACAGGGCGGTTTTGAAATGCGCCTTCAAATCCATCGCATACGGATGCCGGCTGCTCTCCCATGAATCGCCGTCGTACGGGGACAAGTCCTCGCCCTGTGGATACCGATCCCACAGCTCCTGCGTCGTATACGTGGGAAAGTGCGGACTCGTAATGTTAACCGTCAACACCCAAGGCTGCTCCAGCTGTGTGCCCTTGGTTTGAATCCAGCTCACTGCGGTGTCGATGCAGCGAAGATCTTTGGCGTATGCCCCGTCCTTCGGGCCGAACTTGCCGGAGCGCTGATCCGCATCTTCGCGGATGTTCAAAGGCCTGCGTACAAAATTCGTATCCCCAGGCTGCTTGCGGTCCCCGGCCAACATCATCTCGTCAAAGCCAAGCTGATGGCTGGGCGCATGGATATCGGTTTTGCCAATGTAGGCGGTGTACACCCCCTGCTTCGAGAGCTCGGCTCCATACGTTGGCGCACGTCCATCGAGGTTGACATTGCAGTTGCTGTACGTTTGCAGCTCGTGCACCCTGTGGCCGGTCAGGAAGGCCGATCGGCTTGGATGGCAGAGCGGGGACGGGCAGTAAGCGTTGCGAAACAGCGTCCCTTCCGCCGCCATCGCACTCATCTGAGGCGTCTGGATCAACGGATGCCCGTAGCACGAGGAAAAAAACGGATTATGCTCATCCGACATCAATAGTACGACGTTCAATTGCGTCCCCTCCCTTGGGATTACAAAATAGTAGGGTCAGTCAGCGTTATACCTGGATGTCGACGATCGCCACGGTGCAGCGCGAGATGCAGATGAGCTTGCTCGCCTCGTCGGTGATCCGAATGTCCCAGACCATCGTTTTCCGGCCGGTGTGCACAGGGGTGGCCACTGCCGTCACGATGCCTTCCCGCTTGCTGCGAAGGTGATTGGCATTGATCTCGAGCCCCACGGCCGTCTGCTTCGTAGGGTCATCGATCCGCTTCCACGAGCCGATGCTGGCTACGGTTTCCGCTAGTGCCACCGAGGCCCCGCCGTGCAAGAGACCCATGGGCTGGCGGGTCGCGCTATTCACCGGCATCGTCGCCACGACGCGATCCGGCGTCAGCTCCAGGATCTCGATTCCCAGCACCTCGGCCATCGTGCCTGGCATGGTGAAGCTGCTTTTAGACTCTAATTCGTCGCTCATCTTAGGGTAATCCCCTCCACTGTATTTGGATTGTTGTCCTCCATTCGGCTCCTCATAGTGTTCATATTCGAATTCCCTCCACATCATGCGCGAACCACAGCAAAATACCAAAAAACCGCAGCACAGCCAGAGAGTCCTCCCCTGCTGCACTACGGCTTTCAACATTTTTCCGGCTCAAACATTAAATGACGAACAGATCGACAAACGCATGCACCGGCGTGGACTCCAGCTTCTGCTGGTCCTGACACAGCTCATAGATGGCTTTGACCTGCTTCGATGGGAAGCGCGTCGCCAGATTGGCCGCGAATTTCCGCTCTAGCACCGGAATGCCCTCGCTTCGTCTGCGGCGGTGTCCGATCGGATATTCCACCTCGATGTTCGCCGTAGAGGATCCGTCTTTGAAAAACACCTGTACGCTATTAGCAATCGAGCGCTTTTCCGGGTCGTGGTACTCCGCAGAGTATCGCTTGTCTTCGACCGTGATCATTTTGTCCCGCAGTGCGTCGATCCGTGGATCCTGCGCTACCGCATCCTCGTAGTGATCGGCGGTTAAATCGCCGTAGATCAGCCCGATGGCTGTCATGTACTGGAGGCAGTGATCGCGGTCGGCGGGGTTGTGCAGCGGCCCTTTTTTATCGATGATGCGAATGGCGGACTCGTGCGTTGTCAGCACGACCCGATCGATCTCATTCAAGCGGCCTGCCACCTGGGGATGCAGCTGCAAAGCGCATTCGACAGCCGTTTGCGCGTGGAACTCGGCCGGGAACGAAATTTTGAACAACACATGCTCCATCACATAGGAGCCGTAAGGACGCTGGAACGCAAACTCCCGCCCTTTGAACAGCACATCGTAAAAGCCCCACGTTTTCGCGGTCAGAGCGGACGGATAGCCCATCTCGCCCTTCATCGCCAGCAGCGCCAAACGAACCGCCCGGCTCGTCGCATCCCCCGCCGCCCAGGATTTGCGCGAGCCCGTGTTCGGAGCATGGCGATACGTCCTTAGCGCCTGCCCGTCGATCCACGCGTTGGACACGGCGTTGATGATTTCGTCCTTCGTTCCGCCGAGCATCGCGGTCACCACCGCCGTGGACGCCACTTTGACCAAAATGACATGATCCAGCCCCACGCGGTTGAAGCTGTTCTCGAGTGCAATAACACCCTGGATCTCGTGTGCTTTAATCATCGCTTCGAGCACGCTGCGCATCGTGAGCGGCGGCTCGCCTTGGGCCACCCGGGAGCGGCTTAAGTAGTCGGCGACGGCGAGGATCCCGCCCAGATTGTCCGACGGATGGCCCCATTCCGCGGCAAGCCAGGTGTCGTTATAATCCAGCCAGCGAATCATGCAGCCGATATTAAACGCAGCCATCACCGGGTCCAGCTGGTAGGACGTTCCTGGCACCTTCACGCCGTTCGGTACCGTGGTGCCCGGCACGATCGGACCCAGGTGCTTGGTGCACTCCGGGTAGCGCAGCGCCAGCAGACCGCAGCCGAGCGTATCCATGAGGCACAGCCGCGCGGTTTGCAGCGCCTCCTCGCTCTCGATGCGATAGTCTGAAGCATACGCGGCAATCGATGCGATCACCTCGTCCGGCTCGGGCCGAGCATTGCTAATAGAAGAAGACATGGCTTACCTCCTCGTTGCAACTGGTATCACAGCACTCATTCGCCTTCCCCTGCATCCTTCTCGAATAAAGCGTCCAGCTTTTTCTCATAGTCCAGGTAATGAAGAAACTCGTACAGCTCAGCACGGGTTTGCATCGTGTCGAGCACGCTTTTTTGCGTACCTTCGGTGCGGATCGCATGGTACACCTTGAGCGCCGCCGCGTTCATCGCCCGAAAAGCCGATAACGGATAAAGCACAAGGCTGACCCCAGCCCCGCCGAGCTCCTCTTTGGTGAAGAGCGGCGTTTTGCCGAACTCGGTAATGTTGGCCAGAATCGGGACACTGACCGCATCGGCAAACGCCTTATACTGCGCCAAATCCGTCATCGCCTCCGCAAATATCATATCCGCCCCTGCCTCCACACAAGCGCAGGCCCGCTCAATTGCCGACTCCAAGCCCTCCACTGCCAAGGCATCCGTACGCGCCATCAAGACAAAGCTCGCATCCGCTCGCGCATCGGCCGCCGCCTTGATCCGGTCCACCATCTCGGACTGGCTGACGATGGCTTTGCCCGGTCGGTGCCCGCAGCGCTTAGCCATGACCTGATCCTCGATATGAACGCCGGCCGCGCCGGCTGAGCTCATATGGCGGATCGTGCGGGCGATGTTGAAGGCGCTGCCGAAGCCGGTATCTGCGTCGACCAGCACCGGAAGCGAGGTCGCAGAGGTGATGCGCCGCACATCCTCCAGCACGTCGTTCAGCGAGGTGATGCCGAGATCTGGTAGCCCGTAAGAGGCGTTCGCTACGCCGGCCCCGGACACGTACAGCGCGCGGAAGCCGGCACTTTCCGCCAGCATGGCTGCATACGCGTTGATCGCGCCGACCACCTGCAGCGGCTTTTCCTCTTGCACCGCCGTTCGAAGCCGCTGCCCCGGTGTTTGTCGCTCGCTCATTCCCATCCCCCATTTCTTCCTTGTAATCATGCCCCTGATGTCATGTATATGCAGCTTTCGAGCGGTTTACATCCTAAGCAAAAAACCGCCGCAGAATGAGGCCCACGGCAGTTCCATTTTTCAACTTATATCATAACAATGTAAGCGCATCCAAAAGAGCGACGCAAAAGCTACCGTTTATTTTGGTGATACAGCATTCGCTGAAGCAGCTTGCGCCTCAACTGTGCGTCCATACAGCTATGAAGCAACAATTTATGATAGACTGCCCAAATTCCATGCCATGTACGCTTAACCTGCTTCATAGAGATCATCCTCCTTTTATGGCGATACGTTTCGATTTTACTCGAAAAATATTTAGCAAGTATATGAATTTGATTAAACTTTATTAATTTTTTACATAAAATTGTAAGCGCCCCCTCCCAGCAGATGAGCGCCTACGCCGTTCCTCCTCTTGCAGCATTTACTATAGGTGGAGGTGGCTATGAGCTATGCCAGACAACAAGCCTAAACTGCAGTCCACGATCATACTCGATCAAGGCGGATCCGTAAACTTCGGCACGATTCGCGAGGAGGAAAAAGGCACCCGGACGATCGAACTGCTTCCTGGGGAGTTCATCCGCGTGACCAGCATTTTTTTGAGCCAGCCGATCACGATTGCATGCGGCACCCTGACGACCTCCCGAGGCCATATTCGGCAACGGCGGAATGAATCCATCACCGTCACCTGCACGCCGAGCCCCAACGCACAAGCACCAACCGCATCCACGCAAAATAAGAGAAACAAAAAAGCAGACCGACGACGAATCGGCCTGCCCTAATCTTATCGCTCCAGCTTGCGCATAAAATCCACGTAGTGCGGGAAGGCGACCTCGGGGTCCGGAATGGTAGGGTGCCACTTTTTCTCCCACTCGAAGGTGTAGTATCCCTCGTAGCCCTTGTCTCGCAGCAGCTGATGCATCGCCACGAGCGGAATGTCGCCCTCGCCGGTCAAGCAGTAGTCGAACTTCTCGCTGTCATCCGGCCTAACGATCGAGTCCTTCACGTGCGTGTACGCGATCCACTCACCGAGCGCTGCCCAAGTGGCGTCCGGCTGCTCCCCTGCCTTGCGGTATGGATGGTGCAAATCCCACAGCACGCCGACCGCCTCGGGATCGACCTGCCGCATCACCGCGGACACATCGGCGCAGGTCGTCCAATCGTCGTGCGTCTCGAGCAGCAGCTTCACGCCATGCGCCTTCGCAATCGCGCCCAGCTCTTCGAAGTTGCGAACGATCTGCGCTACCGCTTCTTCTCGTGGAGTGCTGCCGATGCCACCGCCGAATACGCGAATATACGGGGTGTCGAACAGCGTGCAGAGCTTCGCATACGCTTCGATCTCCGCTTTGTTCTGCTCCAGCTTCTCGCTGGAAAACGCATGCACGGAGCTGGAGAAGCACGAAACGCGAAGTCCGGCGTCCCTAATCTCGTCCTTTGTCGTCCGCGCCTGCTCTGCAAACGCTGGAAGCTTGTAGATATTCATTTCCCCTGAAATACCGCGGAAATCGATGGCATCAAAGCCATACTCTGCCGCCCTGCGAATAATGAGTCCCAATTCCCACTCTGGACAGCCTAACGTAGTAAAAGATAATTTCATCGCCATCGACAATTCTCTCCTCACCATAGTGAATTAAACTAATTTAAGGTCATGCGCTGAAACCGTTCCGCCGTAATCTGTCTAAGCAGCGGCTGGCCCGCGACAAACCGGCTCAAATCCTCCACGATCATCGCCCCCTGCTGCGACTTCCAATACTCGGAGTACGCGCCGATATGCGGGAAGCACATCACGTTCGGCAGCTTCGGCAGCGGATGGTCCGCCGGCAGCGGCTCGATATCGTATACATCGAGGGCCGCATAAATGCGTCCGGAGGCCAGCTCATCCAGCAGCGCAGCCTCCTCAATGATCGGCCCGCGAGCGGTGTTGACCAAGAGCGCTCCATCTGGAAGCAGCCGCAGCTGCTCGCGTCCGAGCATCCCGCGCGTCGCCGCCGTAAGCGTATCGTGAAGCGATACGACCTGGCTGTTCCGCAATACCTCTTCCAGACTGCACAGCGTCACCCCAAGCTCCTGCGCCTCCTCGCGTGTGCAGTAAGGGGAATAGAGCCGGATGTGGGGATTGAAGCCCCTCAGCAGGCGGATAACCTCGCGCGATACTTCTCCGAGGCCGACGATTCCAATGGATTGACCGTAAAGCCCCGGTACGGTTCCGCTGTTATTTTTGTTCCAGCGGCCGTCGCGCAGGGAGTCCCAATAGCTGCACACCCGCCAGGAGCCGGTCAGCATGAGCGTCACCGCAAACTCCGCCGTGGAGCGAGCCAGCGCGGAATTGGCATTGACAATAACCAGCTCCCGCTCAAAAACGCTCGGATCCAGATAAGGCGTCAATGTGCCTGCCGCATGTCCGATAAACCGCAGCCTGCCGGCCTGAGCCAGCACCGAAGACGTAATCTTCGGCGAGCCCCAGGAGGTGATCACCGCATCGTACCGATGAATTTCCCGCTCCAGCTGCTGCCCTTCATAGGGCTGCCCCAGCGGCACCCAATCGACGCTTGACACCGCTTCGAGCTGACGGCACACCTCCTCGGGGAACAGCACCTCCCGAAGATCCTGCTTCCAAACCGTAACTAACGTTTTCATCGCCAAGTCCTTTCCTTTCTCTCCCATTATTTTTCCACAAAAGGAAACAGCAGCTTCTGATTTTCTTTCTCGTACATATTGTCCACCGTGATGACCTCGGAGCCGGTATCGATCGTTGGGCTCGCCGTCTCGCCCCGCCAAGCCTTCATCGCCGTTTCGACGGCCAAATAGCCCATATTAAACGGCTTCTGCACGATCGTCGCCTGTATGACGCCGTCTTCGATGAGCGCAATCTCGTCCATCGAGCTATCGAAGCCGACCAGCTTTACGCGGGAGCTTAAGTCCCGCACCGCTTTCGCCGCCCCGACGGCGGACGGCTCGTTCAACCCGATAATGCCCCGGATGCGGGGCTCGGACTGCAGCAGGCGCTTCGTAATCTCATACGCCTTCTCCTCCGACGCGTCACAGTAGTACGTGTCGAGCAGCTGCACCCCTGAGCGGTCCTTGAAGCTGTCCCGGACGCCCTGCTCCCGCTCCATGGCCGTCGCCGACCCTTTGACGAAGCTGATAATCGCCACGGCATCGCCGTTCTCCATCCGCCCGCCGATGGCTTTCCCCGCCTTCAGACCGGCCGCATAATTGTCGGTAGCGATGAAGCTCGTCGAGGCAACGTCCTTCACGCCGGAGTCCACCGTGATAAGCTTGATGCCGGTCTGCACGGCCTTTTGGGCTACGGGGGCTAGACGCTGGTAGTCGTTGGCGGCAAAAATAATCGCCTTCGGCTTCGCCTTGATCGTCGTCTCCAGCAGGCGAATCTGCCCGTCCACATCGCTCTCCGTCTCCGTTCCGAGCACCTGCACGTCTACATTGTATTCCTTCGCCGCCGCAAATACGCCTTGCTTCATCACCTGCCAAAACTCGATGCGCTGATCGATCGTCTTTGGGATGAACACCATCGTCTTCGGCTGCGCAGAAGCGAGCTCTCCGAAGACGAAGCGAGAGGCTAGGTATCCTGCGGCCAGCAGGAAAACCCCGGCCAGCACCAGCATGTGTCGTCTTATGCCTCTCATGCGCTCGCCTCCTGACTCAGCTCCGGAATTCGGATGGTGACGGTCGTACCTTCATCCATCTCGCTTTCGAACGTAAGCCCATAGGGCACGCCAAAATACAGCTGCACCCGCTGATGAACGTTATGAAGCCCTACGCCCTTGCCGTTCTCCTGCTGCCGCCATTTAGCCAGCAGCGCCTTCACCTTGTCCGGCTCCATACCGATGCCGTCGTCGATCACCTTCAGCTCTACTAGCGCGCCGACCTTCGCCCCCGTAATGCGGATATGGCCGCAATCCGCTTTATGCTTCATGCCGTGGTAGATCGCATTTTCGACCAGCGGCTGCAGCACGATTTTTAAAATTTTGCACTGCAGCAGCTCCTCGTCCACCTCAATCGAATACGTGAATTTCCGCCGGTACCGAATGTTCTGAATCGTCAGGTAGTTGCCGATGTGCTCCAGCTCCACCGCGATCGGAACCAGCTCCTCCCCCTTGCTGATGCTCGAACGAAGCAGCTTGGCCAGCGCCGTCGTCATCTTCACGACCTCGGACATTTTCCCCAGCTCGGCCATCCAAATGATCGAATCCAGCGTGTTGTACAAAAAATGAGGCTGAATCTGCGCCTGCAGCGCATTGAGCTCGCTGATCCGCTTCATCTCCTGCTCCTCGACGATCTGGTGCATCAATTCCTTGATTTTCCCGATCATGAGGTTAAACGTCCGCGACAGCTTGCCGATTTCATTCGTGCTGGTGGAGTCAATGCGCAGATCGAAGTCGCCTTTTTCCACCTTCTTCATGTGCATTTCCAGCTGCTTGATCGGCCTCGTAATCGTCAGCGAGAATACGATGGAGATGGTCAGCGCGATGATCAGACACAGCAGCCCCCAGAGCGCCGAGGAAAACTGGATCTTCCGCTTGTTGCCCACCATATCGTCCGCGAACGTGACACCGACGATTTTCCAGCCGAAGCTGGTCGTGCGGATCGTGTAAATTTTGCTCTGCTGGCCTTCCCCCGTCACGAGTGTGGTGGTCTTCGCATTCAAAATATTCGTGATATCCTCCGACTTCAGCCGGGTATAAATGATCTGCTGCTGCGGATGGTAGATCAGATCGCCGCTCGGGTCCAGAATGAACACGTAGCCCCGCTTTCCCAGCATTATTTGCTTCACGAGATCGTTAATCACGTTGTAGTTCAGATCGACGAGCAGCACACCGCTCTGCGGATGCTGACTACCAGCGGCAGGCAGCTGCCGGCTGATGGAAACGACCCAACGGTAATCGTTGCGAAACAGATGCTGCACATGGGACGACGAGATCACGACGCTTCCCTGCGCCTCGTTCGCTTTCTTGTACCACTCCTGATCGGTAATATCGGCATATGGCTTGAACTGCGCATACGCCCGGTCGGATAACAAGGTGCCGTTCTGCCCGACGAATAGGATGGAAGCGATATCATTGCGCGATTGAACAATCGATTGAAAAAAGCCGCTGATCTGCCCCGCCAGCTCCCTCCCTTCCTCCGAATCCGGATTCGGCAGCATCAGGTACCGCTTCAAGTCACTGCTGCTCAACGCCAGCGACGCGATACTCTCCATGTTGCCGATGTACGTCTGGATGTTTTTGTTCACCTGCTCGATCAGCTCGGTCGTATACGTCAGCGAATTTTCAGTCACCGCATCCGCCGACAGCCGATACGAGTTATAGCTGAGAATAAGCGTCGTGCAAAGGATCAAGAAGGAGAACGCCAGCGCGATCGTCGTATGAATGCTTTTGAAGCGGAACAGGCTCCGAAGCTTCATGCAGGTGTGCTCCCTTTCATCAAGCTGCGGTATTCCTTGGGCGACATGCCGCAGACGCGTTTGAAGATGACGCTAAAATATTGCGGGTCCCCGTACCCGACACGTTCTGCGATCTCATACGTCTTGAGCGGCGTCATCGTCAGCAGCTCCTTCGCCTTGTCCATTCGAATGCGGGTCAAATATTCGATGAACGTTTCCCCGGTATGCTGCTTGAACAGCGAGCTGAAGTAGCTGATGCTCATAAAAATGTGGCTGCACACGTGGTTCAAGGCAAAATTCTCGTCGGCGTAGTTGTCGCGGATATACGCTTCGGCCTGCGCCATCTGAGTCTTGGCGACGTCCGTGCGCTTCTCAGACAAGTAGGCGATAATTCGCCGGCACGTCTCCTCCAGCCGGTCCCGCGCGTCGTCGATCGTCTTCACGCCCGCCAGCTCCGCAAACGGATTCGGCCCGAACACCTCTGTCTCGTCGAAGCCGGTTTCCGTCACCAGATTCATCAAGCCGGCGAGCAGCTTGTTCACCGAGCCGTAGCACCCGGCTACGGAGCGTGCGGAGCCCTTCATCTCCTCGGTCCAGCCGCTGAGCACCGTGGTCACCACACTCGTATGGCCGGTTTTCATGGCGGCGAGCAGCTTTTTCTCCCAATCACAGCTGCGGACGCTGCTTCTCCCTTGCCCATACTCGAGATCGCCGAGTGAGATGATCCGGCTAGTGCCCAGCAAAAACCGGTAATCCAGCGCCGAAAGCGCTTCCTCAAACGAGCTCGAAAGCAGCTCCAGATCAGTGCACACCCGCCCCAAGCCAATCGAGATGCACACCTTCGCGTACTTGGCGATACTCTGTCGGGCATGATCCGCAAGCCGCTGCGCCCTAAGACCGATCTCGTCAGGTGCCCCAGAGAGCAGAATGCCGTATTTGTCGTCGCGGGTGCGAAACACAAGGCCGCCTTGCTCTTTCTCGAAAATTTCCTGCAAAATGTTAAACGCCGCAAACCGGAGCAATTCCTTATCCAAATCCGGATTGCCGGAAGGAGCCAGTCCAAACTCATCAATATCGCATACGAGCGACATGTAGGCGGGACCGGGCAGTGTCAGCTGGAAGTAGCTCAGCTTGCTCAAGATGTCCTCCCGCTTCAGCCGCGAGGTCGCAAGTCGCTCCAGGAACCGCTCCCGCAGCAAGGGCATGCTTTGATTGAGCTGCAGCCGAAGCGCTGTAAAGTCCTCTTTCTTGGCGCGTTCTTCGTCCAATTCTTGCCGAAGCTTGGTCAGAAAATCCGAGAACTCCCCCGCGTTGATCGGCTTCAGCAGATAGTCCTTCACCTTCAGCTGAATCGCCTGCTTCGCGTAATCGAAATCCTCGTAACCGGTTACAATAACGACCTTCATATCCCGGTACTGCTCGGCAATGCGCCGGGTCAGCTCCAGACCGTCCATGAAGGGCATGCAAATGTCCGTGATGACCACGTCCGGCTGCAGCGACTCCAAGGCATCCAGCGCGTCCCGTCCATGCTCGAAATCACCGGCCAGCTCAAAGCCGAGCGCCTTCCAGTCGATCCTCTGCCTGATCCCTTCCCGAACCTCGTCTTCGTCGTCCACAATGATCAGTTTGTACATAGGCGCCACTCGCTCCTTGGCAAAAATTCCTATACCTATAGGTTGATTTTATTTCAGCTGGACTGTAAATGTAAAGAAAAGACTGCCCGGACTGCGGCAGCCTCTCCCAAATGACTATTCGTACAACAGCGGCTTAATCTCGGCGGAATCGATGTTGCTCTTGTCGTACCAGTGGAAGCCCGTGTCGATCGTCTTCTTCACGCTCTCCCCTTTCACCGCCTGAACGGCGGCCTTCACGGACCAGTAGCCGATGCCGATTGGATCCTGCGTAATCGCGCCGGCCATCTTGCCGCTGCGAATCGCGGCCATCTGCTGCTTGCCGGAGTCGTAGCCGACGATGACAATTTTCCCGTCCTTCTTCAGCTCCGTCACCGCATTCAATACCCCGATCGCCGACCCTTCATTGGCGCCGAAAAATCCCTTCACATTCGGATGCGCTGCGATGATCGCTTTGGCCAGGTCGGTCGATTTCAGCTGATCGCCGCCGCCGTATTGAATATCGACTATTTTGATATTCGGGTACTTCTCTTTGATCCGGTTCACAAAGCCGTCCCGGCGATCGATCCCTGTGCGGCTCGTTTGGTCATGTACTACCAGGGCGACTTCGCCTTCGTTGCCGATGAGCGAGGCCATCTTGTCAGCGGCTAGGCCTGCGGCGGCTACATTGTCCGTAGCGGCGGTCGTGATCGGGATGTCGCTGTCCACGCCGGAGTCGAAGCCGACGACGGGAATTTTGGCGTCTTTGGCTTTTTGCAGTAGTGGCACCGCTGCTTTGCTGTCGAGCGCGGCGAAGGCGATGGCCGCCGGCTTTTTGCCTAGTGCGGCTTGCAGCATCTCGACCTGCTTATCGACTTGGGACTCCGATTCCGGACCTTCAAACGTAATATCTACGTTGAATTCCTTGGCCGCTTTCTCTGCACCCTGCTTTACCGCCTGCCAGAACTGATGCTGGAATCCCTTGGAGATCACTGGGATATACATTTTGCCAGCGGAGGCGGTGGCCGGTTTGCTTGTATCTGGCGCTTTCTCGGCCGGCTTGGAGCTATTGCAAGCGCCGAGCAGCGTAGCGGTCAGCAGCAGTGCCGCCGCAGGAGCAATCCATTTGCGCAGCTTTTTGTTCATGTTCTTTTGGTTCATGTTCATCGATCTCCCCTAACTTATCGTTGTATTTGAACTCCTATGGTCAGCGGATCACCCGCCCCACTGAAGGCACTGCCGTCTTTACTTCTTGCGGCGGCGGACGATATCCGCGAACACCGCCATCATCACCACAATCCCGACGATGACCGTCTGCCATTCCTGCGGGACGGAGAGGATGCGCAGCCCGTTCGTCAGCACGCTCATGATGAGCGCTCCGATCACTGTGCCGAGAATCGAGCCCTGCCCGCCGCTCAGCGACGTGCCGCCGATGACGACCGCTGCGATCGCCTCCAGCTCGTAGCCTTGACCAAGCGCAGGCTGCGCCGAGTTGAGCCGCGAGGCCATCATCACACCCGCGATCCCGCTGAACACGCCCGTCAGCGCATAGACGATGATTTTCCACCGGCACACATTCACGCCCGACAGCCGCGTCGCCTCCTCATTACTGCCCAGTGCGAACGTGTATCGGCCGATGATCGTTTTAGTCAGAAGGAGACTGGCAATAATTGCCGCCCCGAAGAAGATCCAGACCGCATTCGGAATATCCATCCCCGGTATCGCGATCAACGAGCCCATCGAGAACTGGCCAAAGGCCGGCGTATCGTTAAAATAAATCGGCTTCGTCCCCGAAATAACGAGCGACAGCCCCTTGGTCACCATCATCATCGCAAGCGTCGCAATAAACGGCGGGATTTTCATGCGCGCAACCGCATAGCCGCTGATGAGACCGCACACCGCACCGGTGATGATACCGCCCACGATGCCCAGCGGCACAGGCAAATGCCAGAAGGTGATTACCACCCCCGTCATCACGGAGGAGAAGGTCATCACCGTGCCGACCGCAAGATCAATCCCGCCGGTAATGATGACGAATGTCGACCCCAGCGCCAGCACGCCGATCACGGCGGTGGAAAGCATAATGCCGACGACGTTATCGAAGCGTAAAAAATTCGATGAAGACAGAGAGAACACCAACACCAGAATAATTAAGCTGGAGAAGGCCCATATTTTTTGCGTGGCGCTGGACTTGAGTGACGCCCGCTGCTTTTTGAATACCGCGATGTCGATCATCGTTGCCGCTATCCCCCTTTATGTTCAGCGCATCGTTGCGTACCGCATGATGGCCTGCTGTGTTGCCTCGCTGCTTGTGAGCTCGCCGGTAATCCGCCCTTCGCACATCACCAGGATGCGGTGGCTCATGCGCAAAATTTCGGGCAGCTCCGACGAAATCATAATGATCGCTTTGCCCTGCGCCGCCAGCTCCTCCAGCAGCTTGTAGATCTCGCTTTTGGCCCCGATGTCGATGCCGCGGGTCGGCTCGTCGAAGATCAGCACCTCGCAATCGCGGTTCAGCCATTTGCCGATGACGACCTTCTGCTGGTTGCCCCCCGAGAGAAACTTCACCTGCTGCCGAATGCTCGGCGTCTTCACCTTTAAGGCCGCCACATGGCGCTCCGCGACCTCATTCATCTTCGCATCGTTCATCCAGCCAAGGGCATTCCGAAAACCGCGGTAGGCGGCCACCGTCAGATTCGCTCGCACGTCCATATCCACCATGAGTCCGAATTGCTTGCGGTCCTCAGACAAATAGCCAATGCCCTGCTGAACGGCATCATGCGGCTGCTTGATCTGAACCTGGCGCCCGTGCATCCAGATCTCTCCCGACTCCACAGGATCCGCGCCGAAAATGGCCCTCGCCACCTCCGTCCGTCCCGCGCCCATCAACCCGGCAAAGCCCAGAATCTCCCCCTTGTTCAGGTGAAAGCTGACATTTTGAATGGCCCGGCCGCGCGACAGGTTTTTGACCTCCAGCACCCTCTCCGCCCTTGCACCGCTCGTTGTCTCCTGCTTGGACGCCGCATACAGCTCCCGTCCGACCATCATGGCGATGATCCGCTCGATCGTGACCGCTTCCGTTGCCACCGTATCCACATAACAACCGTCCCGCATCACCGTGATCCGGTCGGTAATCCGCTTCAGCTCCTCCATCCGATGCGAAATGTAGACGATGCCCACACCCCGCTCCCGCAGCTGGAGGATCATCCGAAACAGCTCCTCAATCTCCGTCTCCGTCAGCGCAGCCGTCGGCTCATCCATAATCAGCACGTCCGAGCGAAAAGACAGCGCCTTCGCGATCTCCACCATCTGCTGCTTCGCCACTGTCAGCTCCGATACTTTTTGCCTCGGATCCAGTTGGAGGTTCATCCGATGAAACAAATGCTGCGCTTCATCATTTAGCTTCCCTTCATCCAAAAACAGCTTGAAGCGTGCACGCGGCTCCCGGCCGATAAAAATATTTTGAGCAACGGTCAGATGGGGCATGAGATGAAGCTCTTGATGGATCATGCTGATCCCTAAGGTTTGCGCGGCTCGCGGGCTGGAGATGTCGACTTCCCTCCCCTTGACCTCGATACGTCCGCCATCTTTTTGATAAACTCCTGTCAGCACCTTCATCAGCGTAGACTTCCCTGCGCCGTTCTCCCCGACTAACGCGTGAACCTCCCCGGCCTTCAGCTCAAACCGGCACTGATTCAGCGCATGCACCCCCGGAAAATGCTTCTCAATTCCTTCCATGCGCACTAAAGCATCTGTCTCCATGTCGCACCTCAGCTTCAATCATTCTCCTTTCGGTGCTTTCATTGTAGCCCTGACCCGAAAGGGAAAGAATGGAATAATCTCCTGAGAAACGTTGAATAATTTCCAAACATGCAAAAAAAAGCCGCTCTCTACACGATGCAGAGAACCGCCTCTTCAAAACCCGAGCTGCCCTTTGTGAATAATCGAAACGTTTTTATCGATGGACAAAAAAATATATTTTTTTCTTTTTTTTATTTAAAAGAGTTATAGTTTCCGGCACGAATTCCGTTCGATGAGTTCTACAGGAAGCTTGTATTTATGATTTAGCTTCTCTCCGCCTAACGCTTGGAAC
Source organism: Paenibacillus cremeus (assembly GCF_007786445.1). Lineage (GTDB taxonomy): Bacteria > Bacillota > Bacilli > Paenibacillales > NBRC-103111 > Paenibacillus_G > Paenibacillus_G cremeus. The sequence goes on from NZ_VNJI01000027.1 coordinate 90,606, forward strand.
ATCAGGTGAGCGGCCAAAATGCCCATCTCATACTTCGGCTGCTTAAGCGTCGTAAGGGTTGGGTTAACGAATTCTGACAGTTCGCTATTATCGTACCCGATGATCGAAATATCCCGCGGAACTTGAATGCCCAGCTCTTTAAAAGCTTCCAAGGCGCCGATCGCCATCTCGTCGTTCGCATAGAAGATGGCTGTTGGCAAATCCCCCTGCAGCACGAGCATCTTCGTCGCTTGATAACCGCCAATTCGGGTAAAATCACCATGGACATTCCACTTCGACTGCTCTTGAAGGCCATGGTTCGTTAAACTGGTCAAAAATCCGGCATAGCGTCGATCATTGGCTTGAGATTTCGGCGATCCGCCTACAAAGGCGATGCGGGTATGCCCAAGTCCGATCAAATAATCGGCTCCCATCTGACCTCCGGAGAAATCATCCGTATATACGGAGGCAATATTGTCCAGTTCCAGCGGCCGATTCAGCACGATGATAGGAAACCCTTCCCGCGCCGATTCGCTAATGAGCTGCTCGCTAATGTTGTGATGGAGTACAATCGCGCCGTCCGTCCGCTTTTCCTTCAAGTATTTAACTGCCGTAGAATCCTGCCCGACGTTGGAGCTGCATGCGATTAAGTCATAGCCGCGCTGGCTAACGACTTCGTGCAAGCCCTTCAGCAATTGGGAGAAAAAGGGACCGGAAAAGCCCTCTACAATCACCGCAATGGTCTTCGTCGTGGTCCGTTTCAGATCCGTAGCGAAGCCGTTCTTCTGATAATTCAGTTCCTTAGCCGCTTCTAGTACTTTCAATCTGGTAGATGGCTTAACCTTATCATCACCGTTCAATGCACAGGAAGCCGTTGATAGAGCAACGCCTGCGCGCTTCGCTACATCCTTAATCGTAGCCACTAGAATAACCTCCATCTCCACAAGATAAAAAAAAAAAACGATTCGATTCCGATTAGTTATTGACATTATATTTTAGCTGAATGTTAAGTGTCAAGATAAATTCCTTGATACTGGTAGTACAGATCCCGCTAAAACCGCGCTACATAAGGGTTTTTCGCTTATGGATGAATAGGGTACGAATCCATCGGCCTACTAGAATCGTACCTTATTCTAAGATTACTTGTAAACAGCTAAGAATTTACTAAAAATTTTCTAATACATATCTAATATTTCACTAACAAATAGCCCTGATTTGCTAACACTCTCATCCGCGCTCTTTCCATTTCAGTTCACTAACTGCACATTACCAGTTCGCCTTCAAAAGCTTGCGTTCAATCTGAGCTTTCATATAGCCAGCACGCTATACATCGATGCCTTAGGCACCTGAGCGCTCTCGCTGCTCTGCATGACCGCATATTAAGGCCCCTTTTCTCTGCAACGCTGCAAAAGAAATCCCTCTAGACGAATCCAGAGGGATTTGCATGCCATTAGTTCGTGAATTTGAATGATTTCAGCACGTTATCTTGGATTTTCAGGTTGTAGTCGGTGCGCTTGGCTTTATAGTTGATAGTTTCCACAGTAAACACCATTCCGTCCTTTTCAAAAACATAGATCGTATTGTAATACGAAGACGTTTTTGGCATATCCTCATAAACAAATTTTTTAGCTGAGACACCAAAAATAGTTGCAGTCCCTTTTTCCACTACTTTTGAAGTTTCTTTTGGCAGATTATCCAAATAAGCCTCAACGGATTTTGCTACTTGATCAAGCTTATATCCCTCTTGGGCGTAGAACTCAAACGTTCCAAGTGAATTAGAATATTGAAATACTTGCCCGTTCGTTTTTGAATCTGTAATGTTTGCCCAAGTATCTGGAATTTCGCCTTCAAATTTGTACTTCTTATTACGAATGGTAGAAGTAGTGACTTTATCTCTAAAATCGCGATTGTCCTGGATATCACCCAGCTTCACATCATCGTTTTTAATCTTAATCGTGCTCAAGATGTTTTGAACAAGAAGAGGGCTATCCTTAGCATCATCTTGTCGTACATCAATTTCGTACTTATACTTTCCTACAAATATATAAGTCCCATAAACGGGACTGTTGACAAACGTATCAATTTAATAGGTTTTTTGGAGGGCCGTGTAGAATTTATCTCTATACGGTCTTTTTTACTTTGGAGGGTAATCCTATGATGGGTGTAGATGGAGCCAAACAAA
>NZ_VNJI01000028.1 GCF_007786445.1 Paenibacillus cremeus
GGCGGTCAACGCCCTTTTCAGACAGAGATTTCTGGTGTAACATAATGGTATGCACCTTTCTGTTTGGAATGGGGATCTAGTCAATTTCCATTTTACCAAACGAAAGGTGTTTTTTTGTCAATTAACTGATTTTTATACTCAGAAGCCGCATGATGCAAGGTTTAAACTACAATTTCGAGCTGCGAAAGTTGAGTTATTTATTAAAGGTAAACCTTTTTGGCACGATCATTTTGGACAATTTTTGACAAATATCCATTGGCAGACAGAGTTGATCCATGCTATATTTAAATGTAAACAAGGGCTGTCCTCAGATCATTTTCTGGCTTTTTTGGGCTGCCCCTCCTCTTTACGGACAATCCCCCGGGGATTTAATCCATCGGTTGGACATATTATAAAAACAAAAAATGCCGTGGGGAGGGGGACTTACACATGATCAAAAAAGCGAACCAACAACAAATCAAGCAAATGAATATGAAAACCGTCTTTCAGCTCATCCAAACAAGCGGGCGCATATCGCGCGCCAAGTTGTCCAAGTTGACGCAGCTGAGTCCGACCACCATTTCTACGATCGTTGAAGAATTGATTCAGAAAGGCCTCGTCGTGGAAAGCTCGCTTATGGACAACCCCGGAGCCGGACGCAAGGCCATCACTCTTGAGATAAATAACTCCAACAAATACGTAATCGGCATGGAGTTTAACGCCAAAGGCATTTCCGGGACGATCTTCAATTTAAAAACCGAGCCGATCATTACGATCACGCATTATTCGAACCGGAAGAAGCTGGCCGAAGAGGAACTGCATCATACGATTCTCGATTTGATCCGTAAGCTGATCGATTCGGTCCAAGACGAGTCGAAGGAGCTGCTCGGCATCTGCATCGGCGTTCCAGGACTGCTCGATGGTGATAAGAAATCGATTCTCGTTTCCACACCGCTCGATCTGACGAATGTGGATATTTACAACAAGCTGAGCGAGTCGGTGCCATACCCGATTCTCATCGAGAACGAGACGATGCTGGCGGCTACCTATGAGAAGGAACGGTTCGAAACAACCGCCGGCCCTTACGTCTATTTGTCGATTAGTAACGGGCTGGGCGCCTGCGTCATGCTTCATAACGAGTACCTGCAGGGAGCCAACGGTGTCGGCCTGGAGATCGGACACATGTCGCTGGATGTCAACGGAGAGCAGTGTCCGTGCGGGAACAACGGCTGCTTCGAATTGCTGGTATCGACCCAGGCTCTTATCCACACGGTGCAGGCGAAGCTTGGCGAATTTCCCGGAAGCATTATTCATGAGCTGATGGAGGGCGATCCGAACCGCCTGAATGAAATCGTGTTGGCGGAGGCTGTTCGCCTGCGTGACCCGCTGGCGATGCAGGTTGTGGGAAGCATGTCCAAAAGCCTGGGCTACGGGATCGTTAATGTCATAAATATTTTCAACCCCGAAATTGTTGTCATTGGCGGACGATTTTCGCTGCTCGGGGAGTTTGTACTGAATACGGTTCTGGAGGAAGTGCGCCGGCGGGCGCTAAAACCGTTCTTACAATCGTGCAAGATCGTATTGTCGCGGCATAAAGAAAACGCTATTTCAAGAGGAGGCTCCATTCTTGCTCTGACCAAAGGGCTGGAGCATGAGTTTAACTGCTAATACGATTTTTGGCTATATAACTGACAAGCTGCGGTGCCGTTTCTTCAAACGGCACCGCAGCTTTTTTTTCGCACGCTGGAAACCTACTGCCACGAGAAATATAACGCAATTAGTAAAGTCGATGAATTAATTTGGAAATAGTCGTTGACAACATGTGCTGAGAACGAGTACATTATGTGTGCAAGCGCTTATATTGTATAAATTTTCCATAAAAAGACGCGAAAAAATCGGTTTTTGTGAACATTCACCGCTGTCGGTACTGCATTTGCAGTTGATTTGTTCAGTCGCCGAAGAAAAAAAGGAGGTCGAATCCGAACAGGCTGGAGGACTTGATTATGATTAAAATAGCGAACCAACAACAAATCAAGCAGACGAATACGAAAACCATCTTCCAGCTTATCCAAACAAGCGGGCGCATATCGCGCGCCAAGTTGTCCAAGCTGACGCACCTAAGTCCGACCACCATTTCTACGATCGTTGAAGAATTAATTCAGAAAGGTCTCGTCGTGGAAAGCTCGCTTATGGACAACCCCGGAGCCGGACGCAAGGCCATCACTCTTGAGCTCAATAACGCGGGCAAATATGTGATCGGCATGGAGTTTAACGCCAAAGGCATTTCCGGAACGATCTTCAATTTAAAAGCCGAGCCGCTTATTACGATCACTCATTACTCGAACCGGAAGAAGCTGGCTGCCGAAGAGGAACTGCATCATACGATTCTCGATTTGATCCGTAAGCTGATCGATTCGGTCCAAGACGAGTCGAAGGAGCTGCTCGGCATCTGCATCGGCGTTCCGGGACTGCTCGATGGCGATAAGAAATCCATCCTCGTTTCCACGCCGCTCGATCTGACGAATGTGGATATTTACAACAAGCTGAGCGAGTCGGTGCCATACCCTATCCTCATCGAGAACGAGACGATGCTGGCGGCCGCCTATGAGAAGGAACGATTTGAAACAACCGCCGGTCCGTTCGTCTATTTGTCAATTAATAACGGGCTGGGAGCATGCGTTATGCATCATAACGAGTACCTGCAGGGAGCCAACGGTGTCGGCCTGGAGATCGGACACATGTCGCTGGATGTCAACGGAGAGCAGTGTCCGTGCGGGAACAACGGCTGCTTTGAATTGGCGGTATCGACCCAGGCTCTTATCCACACGGTGCAGGCGAAGCTTGGAGAATTTCCCGGAAGCATTATTCAAGAGCTGATGGGGGGCGATCCGAACCGCCTGAATGAAAGCGTGCTGGCGGAGGCTGTTCGCCTGCGTGACACGCTGGCGATGCAGGTTGTGGGAAGCATGTCCAAAAGCTTAGGTCAAGGGATCGTTAATGTCATTAATATATTCAATCCCGAGATTGTTGTCATCGGCGGACGATTTTCGCTGCTCGGGGAGTTCATGCTAAATACGGTTCTGGAGGAAGTACGCCGACGGATGCTGCAACCGTTCTTACAATCTTGCAAGATCGTATTGTCGCGCCATACAGAAAACGCCATTTCCAGAGGCGGTTCCATTCTGGCTTTGACCAAAGGGCTGGAGCATCAGTTTAACGGCTAATACGATTTTTTTCCGGAACAAATGGATTCAAATTACAACGCATGTACCACGAGCATATCTCATTTATTTGTACAGTCGATGGATAAATTCGCCGTGGCGATAATTTGGGAGTCGGGGAGGTCACTATGAACTTACTGTCCACGTTGAAAGGATCGTTGTTCGAAGCATTGCTGCCGGCGGGCTGGGATCTTACGAGGATCGATCAATGCGCAAGCGAGACGCCGGAGCGCATATTCGACAGGCAGCAGCATTGGCATGAGCGATTTCAACCGGTCGGCTGCGCCAGTCTTGCAGACTTCGATACATACTTGGGTCATGAAATCGCTTTGCAGATTAAGTTGGCGCGAGATCGGGGCGAGAAGCTTGCGATGATTTTACCGGTCGGCCCGATGGGAATGTACCGGTGGACGGTATTTTTTCTCCGCAGCTGGGGCGTAAAGGCCGACCATGTATACGGCTTCAATATGGATGAATGGAGCGATGCCGAAGGTAATACGCTGCCGGCTTCGAACTCGGGGTCGTTTCAATACGGAATGGAGCAGGCATTGTACGGTCCGTTGGGTGAGTTCACCATTCCGGAAGGGCAACGAAATTTCGCAACGAAGGAGAAGCTTCCGCAGTTTGCCGAGCAGATCAGCGATTTGAAGGCACAGGGTGCGAAGCTGATCGTCGTATACGGGATCGGTCGGGTGTTCCATATTGCGTTCTGGGAGCCGCATTTCGCCGCCGAGTTCCATAACGAAGCGGAGTGGGGGAAGCAAACGCATCGGGTGGGTGCGAACCTGCATCCGTTAACCGTCGAGCAGAATGCGCTCACCAGCTTTAAAAGCCGAACGACACTCGTCCCCTGCTACGCGAATACGATCGGACCGGGCTTGTTCCTCCAAGCCGACTATGCGATCGGCGGAGCGGACGGGGTAATGGGAAGAGGGATGATGTGGCAGGGAATGTCGCTCTGGACGACGCTTCGCTACGGGAAATCCCCATGGGTGCCATCCTCTTACATGCCGACGCTGCCGGGCAAGCTGTTCTTCCTGCAAGAGCTGGCCGGACCGCTTACGGCGGATCTGAATTAACGAGAGAGTGGGGCGAGCGACGTGAAAATACTTGCGATCGGAGCGCACCCGGATGACTTGGAAATTTCCTGCGCCGGTACGCTTACCAAGATGAAGCAGGCAGGCCACGACGTTGTGCTGTGCCACGCCAGCAATGGGGACAAAGGGCATTATGTAATTCCGGCTGAGAAGCTGGTCCTCATTCGCCAGGAGGAAGCGAAGCAAGCGGGAGCGGTGATCAGCTGTCCGGTTATTTCTCTGGGGCTCAAGGATGGAGAAATCCTTTCCGAATCGGAAGAGGCACGGAGCGCGTTTATCGACCTGATTCGCTCCGTGCAGCCGGATATGGTTATCACACATGCGCCGAACGATTACATGCCGGATCACGTGGCGGTAAGCAAGCTCGTGTTCGATACGACGTTCGTTGCGACACTGCCCGGCTTCTCCAACCGGTATCCATTTGCGCTAAAGGTTCCGGCATTATTTTACATGGACAATTTATCCGGAATCGATTTCCAACCGACGATTTACGTCGATGTCACCGATACGTTCGAGACGAAGCTGAACATGCTCCGCCAGCATCAAAGCCAGCTCGTCTGGCTGAAGGAGCACGACAACGTAGACATTGTGGATTTTGTTCAAACGCTCGGCAAAATGAGAGGCATTCAATCCGGATGCAAGTTTGCGGAAGGCTTCATTCAGCACATGGTTTGGACCCGGCCCAACGCCGTCAGGTTCCCGGTGTAAAACCGCAACTACTATTTAGAGAAAGGGTGCTGCCGCATGGCGAAAAAGTTTGTCGTTGTCGGAACAGGTTGGGTTGCCGGGGAGTACTTGAAGGCGATCCACAACAGCCCTCAAGCGGAAGTGCACGGCATCGTCTCGCGAAGCCGGGAGCACGCCAAGTCACGCCTGACCGAGCTTGGCATCGATGCAAGGGTTTACGAATCTTACGAGCAGGCCGTGCGCGATTCGAACGTCGATGCCGTCGTGCTCTGCTCGACGCCGGACGTCCGGGCCGAGCAAGTGATTTCGGCCGCACAGCACGGCAAGCACATCGTCATCGAGAAGCCTCTCACGATGGATAGAAAGAGCTTGGCCGATATGGCCCAAGCGCTGGAGCAGCATCCGGTCACGACGGTTGCCAGCTTCGTGCTTCGCTGGAATCCCGCCTTCGAAACGATCAAAGCGTTGATCGACGACGATGCGCTCGGCCGCGTATTTATGGCGCAAATCGATTATTGGCATCATATCGGCCCGCATTACGGCCAATACAGCTGGAGCAGCAAAAAGGCGCTGGGGGGCAGCAGCATTCTTTCCGCCGGGTGCCACGCGGTGGACGCCGTCCGCTATTTTGCAGGAGACGTTACAGAGGTGACCGCCTATTCCTGCTCCACCTGGTCGCATTCCGAATACGAATTCGATCCGAACGCCATCGCCATCATGAAGCTTGCTAACGGTGGCGTGGCCAAAGTTTCATCTTCCCTCGAATGTAAAACTACCTACAAATTCAACATCCATCTTCTCGGGGAAAAGGGTTCCATTATGAACAACCATCTGTTCTCCCACAAGCTCCCAGGTCAGACCGACTATGCCACAATCCCCACGATTCTGCCCGACAGCGGGGATGTCAGCCATCATCCTTTTGTTCATGAAATTAACGATTTCCTTGATGCGCTCAACGCGCAAAAGAAAACGAGATGCGATTTCTTCGATGCGTATAAATCGATGGAAGTGAGCTTTGCCATCGACGAGTCGATCGCGACCGGCAAGACGGTTGTATTAGCGCCGAATTGATGAAGAAGGAGCTGTAGCCAATGGCAGTTTCCACACAACCGGCATCGGTTCGGGCGACCGAATCGGCACGAGTGCGGAGGAATTTGAAGGAGCGAAACAACTTGATGGGCTACGTGTTCGTAGCGCCGTTAGTCATAGGCATTCTCGCTTTCGCCATTTATCCGATGCTCGCCGCCTTAATGTTAAGCTTCACGCAAACTTCGGGTGCCACTTTGGCCGGGAAATGGGTAGGGTGGTCCAATTATCAATATGCCCTAAATGACCCTATCTTCTGGAAGTCGCTTTTTAACACACTCAAAATGGGCGTTTTATCCGTTACTCTCGGCATCGTTGTTTCGTTCATCTTGGCCAGTATGATCAACAGCGTAAAATGGACGAAAGGGAAAAATATTTTCAAAGGAATCTTTTTCCTGCCCAACGTTATTTCCGCTGTAGCCACCACACTGTTGTTCAGCTTTCTGTTCTTCCCAACCGAACAAGGATTGTTGAACTACGTGCTGGGGTACATCGGTATCCAACCAGTCGGGTGGTTTACGGACCCCAAGTATTCTCAGATTAGTATCGTTCTTATGAGTCTCTGGGGAGCGCTCGGCTATAACACAATCATCTTCATTGCTGGGCTGCAAAGCGTACCCAGAGATTTATACGAAGCTGCCGAAGTGGACGGTGCCTCCGGAGTGACAAAATGGTGGTATATTACGATTCCGTATATGCGGCCCATTTTCGTATTTATGATTGTTATGGGAACGATCGGAAGTATGAAGCGCTTTACCGATGTGTGGCTCATAGGCGGTACAGCGGGCAATCCGAGTGGAACGATGCTGACTTCGGTGCTCTACATTTATCGAAACGCCTTTTTGGCCGGACAGATGGGCCTGGCGACTGCGGCATCTTACCTGCTGTTCATCGTCATATTGATTCTGACGGTGCTGCTGCTGAAGTTGAACCGGAAAAAGGATAGTTTCGATTAGAAGGAGGGATCGACCATGTCGGCTGTTGCTCATAAACTCGGCTCCAAAAAACGTCAAGAAGCCACCGTTCAATGGACTTTTATCACGCTGTTATCGCTCGGTTCGTTAGTGATGATCATACCGCTCATCTGGATGATCAGCACCAGCTTCGACTGGGCGGCCAGACTGGAGCTCAGCTTCCCACCAAGATTTTGGCCGGAGGACCCCTCCTTGAAAAACTACCGTGCTGCGTTTACGAACGTTCCGATGCTCAAATACATCGGCAATTCGCTCCTCGTTGCAGTCGGTCATATGATTGTCAGCATTATCTCCGCCTTGTTATCCGGATACGCTCTGTCCAAAATCAAGTTCAAAGGCTCGAACGTGGTATTGGTATTGGCGCTTAGCACGATGATGATTCCTTTTGAAATGACCATGATTCCGCAGTACTTGCTCTTCAGTAAGCTCCATCTGATTGATACGTACTGGTCGTTCTACTTGCCGGCACTCAACTACGCGTTCGGCACTTTCTTGGCCAAAGCGTTTATCGACCAGCTGCCGTCCAGCCTGCGCGAGGCGGCGGTAATCGACGGTGCGGGCGAGTTTACTGTATTCTGGAAAATTTATTTCCCACTGTGCGCCCCGATCGTGGCAACCATGGTAATTCTGTTGTTCCTTGGGGTGTGGAACGAACTGCTATGGCCGCTGCTGGCACTCAAAACATCTTCAAAGTATACGATTCAGCTCGGCCTAGCGATGTTTACTTACAACAACGGCGTCAACAAATTACCTTCCATTATTATGGCCGCCACCACCGTCAGTCTGATTCCTGTCGTCGCCGTGTATTTATTTTTGCAGAGGTACATTATCGAGAGCATCGCCTTGACCGGGATCAAGCAGTAAGCTGACCCGCCAAGCTCTGAATCTTCAATCTAAAATTGAAGGGAGTTCCTTTCTGTGAAAAAAACAACATTTCTAACCTCGCTTTCTATTCTAACCGCTCTTTCTATCACGGCCTGTTCATCATCCACATCCTCAGATGAAGCGGTGTCGACAAAGGTAGCTCAAAAATCCGATCTTAAAGGCACGGTAAGGGTCGCTTTAGCCGGATGGCAGCTGGATAATGGTATCGATGCGCAAACCGGTAGCGAAAGCATCGGATTGAAGCAATTCCTGAAAGAAACGTTTGAGAAGCAGTACCCGAATATCAAGCTGGAGCTTTATCAAATCCCTTGGGAAAACGCGAAAGCCAAGCAATATGCCATGCTCCTTTCCAAGGACGTAGACATCCTGTACACCGGGGGAGCGTATGCCGCCCAGTGGTATCAAGAAGGGTTGTTAAGAGACATCGACGATTTGATCAAAGCGGACCCTTCGTTCGATTCCTCCATTTATCTGGATGGCGTACTGAACAACTCTTACAGCACCAAGTCTCTTGACAAATCGCATCAGTACGGTTTACCGGCCGTACTCGGCAGACGGATGACCATCTACGACAAGAAGCTGTTCGACGATTGGGGCGTACCTCCGCTATCGAGTAAAGCGACTCCGGATGAGATTTTAAACGCAGCCACGAAAATGACAGGCAAAAATCCGAAAACAGGCGAGCAAAACTACGGCATTTACTGGAGCGGCAACTCGATCAACGGTTCCACCTTTGTCGGCTTGACGCTTGCTTTCGGAGCCAAGGGCGCTGAGGGCAGCCTGAAGGACATGAAGAACATTAAGTGGCAACTGAACACCCCTGAAATGGTGAAAGTGATGGAGTGGCTGAGAAAAGCGGCACCTCTTGCGCCTCCAGGATTCGTAAACGCGCAAGGCTCGGAAAACTTCGGACTTGCGAAAAACAACATCGGCATCGGCATCGACGTCAACGGCGGCTCCACAATGAGCGATTTCCGGGTCAATAAAACTACTGAGAATCTTAACCGCTTTATCCCTGCCATGAACGTCGGACCGAAAGGCGAAAGCTGGGTTGCCGTCGACCCGTTCATTATGTCCAAAAATGTGAAAGACGAAAAAGCGGCGTGGGAAGCAATGAAATTTTTAGCCGGTTACGAAACGCAGAAGCATAATTACAAATATTTCTCTTACACGCCGACATTGAAAAAACCGGATTTCATTACGAAAGAGGACAAATACGTACAAGAAGCGTTGAAAATCGCCGACCTCGCACACTCCGAGCTGATGGACGAAGCGAACCCTTTCTTCTTGAGCGACATCGTACCGGCGGTCAACGGCTTCATTAGCCAAGCAGCCAAAGGGAACGCGCCTGACAGCAAGCAATTCCTCGACGATTTACAGAAACGCGCAGAAGCTTGGTCTAAAAACTTAAAATAAGGAGTGTTTCGTACATGCTTAAGGGGCTTAATCAATGGTGTTTTCCGGTCGGCACACCACTGGAGCACATTTTCGACACGTGCCAGAAGGCCGGATACGATGCAGTAGAATTAAATATGTATGAGCCCGGCGGTGTCGGGCTCACGATCGATTCGACGGCGGCGGAAGTTGAATCGATCGGAGCGCTCGCTCGAAAGTACGGCCTGCAGCTCCGCAGCTTGTCCACCGGTTTGTTTGGGAAATACCAGCTGTCGTCGAAAGACGAATCGATCCGGGAAGCGGCACTTAAGACGATTAGGAAGCAGCTGGAAATCGCCAGCCTCCTCGGCATCGATACGATTCTCGTCATTCCGGGCAGAGTCAATGATGAAATCTCCTATGACGTGTGCTATACCCGAAGCCAAGAGGAGCTCAAGAAAGTAGTGCCGGACGCTGAAAAGTACGGAATTTATCTCGGCATCGAGAACGTGTGGAACAAGTTTTTGCAGTCTCCGCTTGAAATGGCGAGGTATATCGACGAGCTTCAATCTCCATATGCAGCCGCTTACTACGATGTAGGTAACACGCTGAGCATTGGCTTCCCGGATCAATGGATCCGCATCCTCGGCAGCAGAATCAAGAAGGTTCACGTGAAAGACTTTAAGCCGAATGTAGGCAATTACAACGGATTCGTTCCGCTGCTTGCTGGCGACGTCCCTTGGGCCCGGGTAAGGCAGGCTCTGCGCGATATCGGCTATACGGATACGCTCACTGCGGAGCTGGATGCCTATGCCAGCACGCCGGATCAGCTGATTTACGATACGGCCAGACATATCGACTTTATCATCCATGGGGAAGTAAGATAACCCCCACGAGATCGGAGGCTATGGTATGAAAATCGGTTTAAGCACGTACAGCTTGTCTAGGGCTATCAAGGCCGGAGAGATGGATGTTTTGCAGGCGATTGAATGGATCGCCGACAACGGCGGGGAGCATGTGGAAATCTCCACTTTCGGCATTGATCTGGAGGAAACGCCGGAGCTTGTGGACGCGATCGTGCGCAAGGCGCAGGAAAGAGCGATCGACATTTCCAACTACTGTATTTCGTCCAACTTTATTAAACCGAGTGCCGCTGAATACGAGGCCGAAATCGAGCGTGTGAAGAGGCACGTCGATATTGCACGGCGGCTCGGCGTGAAAACGATGCGACACGACGTCGCTTTTCGGCCGAAAAACGAATGCGCCATTGAGCAGTTCGAAGCCGATTTGGAAAGCCTGGTTCACGCGACACGCAGCGTAGCCGATTATGCGGCCCAATTCGGCATCACGACCAGCGTTGAAAACCACGGTTATTTCATCCAAGCCAGTGACAGAGTGCAAAGACTGATTCATGCCGTCAATCGCAGCAATTACAAAACGACCATGGATATCGGTAATTTCATGTGCGTCGACGAAGATTCGGTTTCCGCCGTGAAAAAAAATATCGCCTATGCCTCCATGGTTCACCTGAAAGATTTTTACCTTCGCCCGTCGTACCGCAACCCAGGCGAAGGGTGGTTCCAATCGTCGGGAGGGAACTACTTGCGGGGAGCAATCGTCGGCCAAGGCGATGTCGATATGCCCGAGGTCATTCGAATCGTCAAAAGCTCGGGCTATGACGGCTATATTTCCATCGAATTTGAGGGAATGGAAGATTGCCGGTTAGGCTCCAGAATCGGAATGGAGAACGCCAAACGCTTGTGGGAAGAGGCGTAAGCTTTAAGCAGTAACCGCACCAAGTAATGGTAACTAAGCCGATGAATATGGGAGGATGTTGTTCATGGTACGTGTAGCCGTAGTCGGGGTGGGCGTCATTGCCGCCGAGCATTTAAAGAATCTGCAACAAAATGAGGACGCACAGTTAGTCGCCGTGTGCGATATCATCAAAGAAAATGCCGAAAAGGTCGGGCAGCAATACGGCGCGGTCCCTTACACGGATTTCGACGCTATGCTCGACAACGAAGATATCGACGCGCTGTTCCTTTGCGTGCCTCCTTTCGCCCACGGGGATATGGAGGAGAAGGCTGCCGCACGCGGTATCCATCTCTTTGTCGAGAAGCCGGTCGGGCTCGATATGGAGACTGTGCAGCGCAAAGCCAAGGTATTGAAGGAAGCCGGCATCATCACCGGAACCGGTTATTGCTTGCGCTACCTGGATACTGTGGCGATCGCCAAGCAATATTTGCAAGACAAGAAGATTGCTATGGTTCGCGCTCACCGGTTCGGCTCCATCATTCCGCTTGCTTGGTGGAAAGTAATGGCCAAATCCGGCGGCCAGCTCGTTGAACAAACGACGCACAACGTCGATCTGATGCTGTATTTGGCAGGAGATGTCGAGAGAGTGTCTGCGGATACCGCTCTCCGGGTTATGGACGATGTAGAGGGAATCGACATTCCGGACGTGTATTCCGTGAACTTCCGCTTCGCCTCCGGCGCTGTCGGGCATATCGACACTTCCTTCGTCGACCAACCGGACGGACGCTCCGTTCTCGAAGTGATCGGCCGCGGCTTCCGGGTCACTCTTGAGGGTACGTCGCTCACGATTCTGGAAAAAAATAAATCCGTTACGTACAAGAGCAACATCAGCTTCTACAAAGAGCAGGACGATGCGTTCATCCAAGCCGTGAAGACCGGGAATCGCGCCGGCATCCTGGTGCCTTACGAGGTTGCGGCAAGAACGCTTGAGGTTACGCTTGCCGCGCACCAATCCTCCGAAACGGGAACATTCGTGATCTTGTCGCCGTATAAAGAAAAGGCTACGACCCTCGGATAAGGATACTTTTACCGGTACTGGTCGGATGAGAACTTTGCCGCTGTTGACTAGCATTTTACAGGACGGCTTTAGAATTATCTTAAGGAGCTGGGATAAATTGAGGAAGTATGTAGTCGGTTTCATCATCTTCATCTTAGTCTTTACACTAGCGGCTTGTTCATCAGGAACGTCCACGACGGAAAGCGCTACTCCGAGCAGCAACGACACTCCAAAGCAAGATAGCGGCAAAAAGAAGCTTTCAGGCGAGGTGCGGGTCGCAATTGCAGGCTGGCAGGTTGAAAACGGACTTGACCCGATCACCGGCAAAGAAAGCATCGGACTTAACCAGTTTATTAAAGATACATTCAATAAGCAATTTCCTGATATTCAAATCAAAGTCACCCAGATTCCATGGGAAAATGCACAGGCCAAGCAGCAAGCTATGTTAATTTCGAAGGACGTGGATGTCCTTTATACCGGCGGGGCGTTTGCTTCCCAATTTTATAACCAGGGTTTCCTGAGAGACATTGACGATTTGATCAAATCCGATGGCAGCTTCGATCCAAACATGTACATCCAAAGCATTTATAACAGCGCCTATAGTCTGGTGAAAAACGGCAAGCACTACGGACTGCCGGCTTCGACAGGCAGAAGGATGACCGTATACGATAAGGAGTTGTTCAAACAATGGGGCGTAGAACCCTTGTCGGAAACGCCGACTCCGGAAGAAATTTTTACGAAGGCGGTAAAAATGACTGGCACCAATCCGGTTACAGGTGAAAAGAATTATGGCCTGTGGTGGAGCGGTAATGCCCTGAACGGTTCGACCATTGTGGCTCTCACCTATGCATTCAATGCCCCGGGGGCGCAAGGAAATCTCAGCGATCCCAAAAATATCAAATGGCAGTTGAACGCGCCTGAAATGGTGAAGGTGCTTAACTGGCTGAAGGAAGCTTCGAGACTTAATCCTCCGGCTTTTGTGAATGGGCAGGGTGCGGAAAAGTTCGGTTTGAAGGATAATAAAATCGCCATCGCACTCGATTATTCCGGCCAAAATACGCTTAGCGACTATAAAGCTACAGGAAATACGAGTCTGATGGACCGATTTATACCGGTCATGAATCTTGGACCTAAGGGCAGCGGTTGGGTGTCGCTCGACCCGATCATTATGGCCAAGGATGCCAAAAACATTGAAGCCTCTTGGGAAGTTATGAAATTTTTGGCTGGCTACGACAGACATAAGCATTGGTACAACAACTTCGGCAACTCCAGCATTTTGACCAACCAGGATTATGTGGATCCGAAGGACAATTACGCCGCAACCGCCAAGAAAATCGCCGCCGTTACCACCCCTACCTTAATGGATGAAGCGAATCCGTTCTTTAGCGCCGAGATCGTTCCGGCCATTAACGGATTTGTAAGTAAAGCGGCCACCGGCAATGCTCCGGACATTCAGAAGTACTTAGATGATCTGCAAAAGAGAGCGGAAAACTGGTCGGCGAACCAGAAATAATAGCTCCGAGAAAGTTGAAAGGTGAGATGACATATCTCACCTTTCTCAATTCCATTAGAGGAGGAACCGAACTTCATGCTTAACTATGACCCGTTATATCATCCTTTCGGCTCGCAGAGAGTCGTAACGTATGCAAGAAAAGGAATCGTCGCCACGTCCCAGCCGCTTGCGGCTCAGGCCGGGCTCGATATTCTGAAGAAGGGAGGCAACGCCATCGATGCGGCCATCGCGACCGCCGCCGCCTTAATCGTCGTCGAGCCCCATTCGAACAGCTTCGGCGGCGACACCTTCGCCATCGTATGGACGCAGGGGAAGCTGCACGGCTTGAATTCCAGCGGTCCTGCCCCAAGAAGCATTTCCATCGAAGCCGTCAAGAAAATGGGCTACGACAGGATACCGGGGTCGGGGATGCTTCCGATCACGGTGCCCGGTACGCCTGCGGCCTGGGTCGCGTTGTCGGAAAGGTTCGGCAAGCTGCCTTTAACCGAAGTACTGAAGCCGGCCATCGAATATGCAGAGCAAGGCTACCCGATATCGCCTTACATCG
This sequence comes from Paenibacillus cremeus, assembly GCF_007786445.1. GTDB lineage: Bacteria > Bacillota > Bacilli > Paenibacillales > NBRC-103111 > Paenibacillus_G > Paenibacillus_G cremeus. The sequence continues at coordinate 14,176 of NZ_VNJI01000028.1, forward strand.
CAAAATCGTGGAAGCTGAAGTATGACATCAATAAAGAATCGCTTACGGGCAAAGAGTTTGAGCCGTGGTTCCAAACGTATGCCCCTAACGGCAGACCCCCTCAAAGCGGGGAAATGTGGAGCTCCGCCGATCATGCGAGAACGATGCAAGCAATCGCTGAAACGAAGGCCGAAGCCTTCTATCGGGGGGAGCTGGCCGACAAAATCCACGATTATATCAAACAGTTCGGAGGCTTCCTGACCAAAGAGGATTTAGCCGAATTCCGGCCGGAATGGGTAGACCCGATCAAGGTGACCTACAAAGGCTATGACATTTGGGAGCTCCCGCCGAACGGGCAGGGCCTGGTCGTCCTGATGGCGTTGAATATGCTCAAGGATTACGAATGGGCGGATATGCATTCGGCCGATACGTACCATAAGCAAATTGAAGCGATAAAGCTGGCCTTTGCAGACGGGTTAAAGTACATCACCGATCCGAAGCGAATGAAGTGCAGTGTAGAAAATTTGCTGTCCGACAACTATACGCAGCTGAGACGTTCGTTAATTTCCGACGTCGCGCTGCAGCCGGAGCCTGGGGAGCCGCAGCCAGGTGGCACTGTCTATTTGGCTGCAGCCGACGGAGACGGCAATATGGTGTCGCTCATTCAAAGTCATGCCGGAGATTTCGGATCGAGCATTGTGATACCGGGAACGGGCATTTGCATGCAAAATCGCGGCAGCGGCTTCTCGCTTAATCCCGACCATCATAATTGCCTGGAGCCGGGCAAGAGAACGTACCATACCATCATCCCCGGGTTTATTACCTATCGAAACCAGCCTGTCGGTCCGTTCGGCATTACCGGAGGCATGACGCAGCCTCAAGCTCATGTTCAAGTCGTGTCGAGCATGATCGACTTTCATTTAAACCCTCAGGCAGCTCTTGATAAGCCCAGATGGAGATGGGTCAAGGATAAGACGGTAGAGTTTGAGCCGGGCTTCCCCGATCATGTCGCCCAAGCAATCGCGAGGAAGGGGCATCATGTACAACGGGCAATGGATGCGTTCAATTTTGGCCGTGGACAAGTTATATTGAAGGATTTGCACACGGATGTGCTTGCGGCAGCAACCGATCCGAGAGTGGATGGAGCTATCGCCGCTTGGTAAATAGCCTCGATTTGAGAGCCGTCAACTGGGTTTACCTCGGTTGACGGCTCGGCATTGGAACCGATCCATAGTTTTTTTAGTTCTAAGACTGCCCTTTCTAAACATTGTACAGGTGAATTCGCATGGAGTATGGTTAGCCAGCAATTGGTTAATAAGAGAGGAGTAAATGAATGGAACTTTTGTTATTATCAGAAGACTTAACACAGCATTACTGCCGGAAAATTTTGATGCCTGAAGGGGCAACCGAATTATTGGTGGACATCACCAATAAAATAAACAATGATCAAAAACTTTTAGACGTTTATATGGAATTTTATAAGAGTAATATAGAAAGCGGATATTGGACAACAGTTTGGGAACCATTGACTATTCATTCTTACGTGGAAGAAGTCTTCGGAAAGGAAGCTTCGCTTTTTTATCTGCACGCAGCACTGCAAAGACTACCTCTTACTGAGCAGAAGTATTCCGAAAGGGGACTGAGTGAAGAGTTATTTGTAGAAACCCTAAGGGATATCGGTGTATGGGTTCAAAATGCATATAATTTAGTGGGCTATTATGCCATTAGAAATTTCAGCTGGATCTGGAGGCATCTTGAAGCCAGAATGTTTCGCCTGGGTGGAATGCAATTTATGGCAACGAAATTTTCCGGGGTCGTAAAAGGCTTTTACAATGAGAAGGAAGATATCTTTTTGCTCTTAAGCAGCGAAGGGATGGAGTTAAGAGCAAATGGTGATATGCAAGGAGTATGTAAAAAAGAGAAAACAACCGATGGCTTTGTGACGGAATATGAGGAAACGGAAGATTATTTCATTGGAAATCCAATAACTCCCATTGGTAAAGGCTTAAACAAACCAATAAAACTTAAAAGGGACGAATGGAAAAAAGTACTGGACAAGGATGATACTTTGCTTGAGATCCACATCCCAAGAGATACAGCTTTTGATATGGAATCTATAAAAGACACATATACTAAAGCTAAGAAATTTTATGCTACCTACTTTCCTGAGGTCAAGTATAAAGGTATGGTATGCCATACGTGGCTGTTTACTCCCCAACTTCGAGAGATGTTACCGCCTTCCAGCAATATCGTAAAGTTCCAAAAACAGTTCTACCTCTATCCGACAGCGGGTTCAGTGCGTTTTTTATGGAATTTTGTATTTAATGAATTGACCGAGGTAAAGGATGCAAAACCTGACACCACTTTAAGGAAACAAGTCCTTAATTATTTAGAAGAAGATAGAGAGATATTTGATATGAATGGGGTATTTCTTGATTTATGCGGTACTTTTGGAACAGTATCCTACAGCGAAGCTGCCGATGGTGCTCGAGTTTGGGGAGTTTCTAAATGAAGTGCAAACCAAATCAAGACATGGCCGCTCCGGTTTCATCCGTATTAATGTCCAAAGAAGAATTCACATTAAATTTTTTGAATAGATGACGGATGCGGAGTGCTGATTGGCTACAAAGAACGAACATGCTTTTAGACTACATAATAAAAGGAAGTGTTTGGATGAAGCTCGGAGCTTGTGTAGACATTGAGCAAGCCGATATCGCTTTTGAAGCCGGTTACGATTACTTGGAGTGCACAGTAAGGTCCTTAAAACCGGAAGAAAGCGATTATGCATTTCGGGATACGATGACTCGATTCCTTGAGAGCCCATTGCCCGTCGAGGCCTTTAACATCCTTTTGCCTGGCGAATTAAAAATTGTCGGTGAAGCAGTAGATTATGACCGGGTGAAGCGATATTTGGAGAAGGCGCTGGAACGGGTAAAGCGAATTGGCGGTGAAACGATTGTTTTCGGAAGCGGCGGAGCAAGAAGATTGCCAGACGGGTTTTCTCGTGAAAAAGGGAATGAACAAATTGTTCAGTTTCTTCACATGATAGCGGATTATGCCGATCCGCTCGACATTACCATTGTTATTGAACCTTTGTATAAAAAAGCATCGAATACAATGAACGTGATCCCTGAGGCTGTAGAGATGGCCCGAAAGGTAAATCGTAAATCGATTTGTGTTTTAGCTGATTTTTTTCATATGGTTGAGGAAAGCGACCCCTTGGAAAACATTGTGAAATATAAGGACTATATTCGACATATTCATACTTCGGATAATTACACTCCGCCAGGGAAAGGCGAGTATCCGTATCCAAGCTTTGTGGATTGCATAAAGCGGGCTAACTATGACGGCCGTATATCCATCGAATGCGTTTGGAATGATTTCGCGAAAGAAGCGGCGGATTCCAGAAGGTTTGTTCAACAAGCATTTAATTTATAGCGAGGTATCCGATAGTGTAAAGGAGGCAGGTGCGCCGGGTACATTCACTAACCTGACGCACCTAGGGCAAGAAAATTTTTCGCAAGCAAACTTATTTGTCAGCAACCTTAGGATAATAGATTACTGGTATATTTCCATTTTGATTTTTATATGCATTTTGGATGTTCGAAATAATGGTATCCACGTTCCGAAGGCTTGCAATAACGTAGTTATGGGGTTCTTTTGATAAGGCTGCTTCTTCAAGTTCGGAGTAAATAAAACTTCCCCATGTACGAGTCCCCACTTTATCCTTACCCGCGATTACAAATCCAAGGGTTATCCCAAAAGAATACGCCATTCCGATGACGGTATCGACAAGCGATCCAGTCCCCATACACGTTGATTTTTGAGATCTTATCCTCCTTTAGCTGAAGCATTAAACTGAAGTACATGGACTGATAGCCGAAAGAGAAATTCGATTTTAGGAAATATTCATATCTATAGTAGGTTGAGACGCTAAAGAAGCAGGAAGTTAAACAGGAAAATGATATTGAACTAAATGATGCGAATGACTCTGACTCTGATGGAGGAAGTGACGGTTCAGGGACAGATTAATGTTTTACGACCAACGTGCAAAGAGAGGAGCAAGCGACATAGCAGCTCCTCTTTGTAGTACAAGGGGTGGTTTTTCAATACCCATAATAGTGAGTCCACTCTCGCACACGGTAAAGGCCGAAGGGGATTGCGCTAATGGGAACGATAGTTACATCTATCATGAGGCCGCCGCGGTATAAATCTGGTGGCCTTTTTTAACGGGCAAGATACTTCCTTAAGTTGGTAAATGTGTTAGTATGAAATAAACCGAAACCCTAAAAGGTGGTGGAACATTTGATTAAATCGTTAGAGACAGAACGCCTTGTCTTAAGAAATTATCTTGAAAACAACTTGGAAAGCTTACATCTTCTCAAATCAAATCCTAATGTATGGCGGTACTCTGATAAAAAGTATTAAACGATATTGAAGAAACTAGAAACCATCTGGTTAAAACTATGGAGAACTATAAAAGTGGTATATATGATTTTCAAGCTTTATTTTTAAAGCATACGAATGAATATATTGGGGAAGCTGGAGTTTTATCTTATAAATCGAATAGTAACAGAGGTGTATTGGGCTACAATTTGCTTCCCGATTACTGGGGTCATGGTTATGCAACGGAGATAACGAAGGCTTTGGTTAAATTCTCCTTCGAAGAAATGAAGATGGAACGGGTTGAAGCTTTAGTTGCAGATGGCAATGAATCATCAAAAAAAGTATTGGAGAAATCGGGATTTATACTAGAGGGAACCCTTAGGAATTATGCTCGGATAAATAATAATTATTGTAATGTTTATTATTATGGAATGATATGTAAGGATTACTACGGTTCAAATCACTAAGCTAAGGGTACGATAGCGTGGCGATGCAAACGACCCATCGCTTCTTTTAGTTTCGGTACAAGCTGCTGAGCTAAAGGGCAGAGATCTAAATGAAAGGAGGGCAGACTTTCGTTGCCAAATACAGGGGTCACAATAATAAAGATTTGGGAAGATGAACATTTTTTTGAAATAAATCTTGAAGTTCGTTCATGCTTTTGCGTTTCGGATATAAAATTCTATACAGATAATACTGAGTTAGATGAACTAAGACGGGGGTTATTATTAATTTCATCATTGTCAGAAAATGAGTATGTTTGGAGATCTGGCAAGGATAAAAAAAATTCAACCCATTATGTACATACAAGATGGTACTTATATGATAAACAAGGGCATGTCGGGATTGAATTTATACTTGATAATAAAGATAGCCCACCTGATAAAATGCGCTCACACTCGTGCGTAATTACTGAGTTGAACCAACTTGATGACTTTATTAACCAACTCCAACAATTCATCAAAGGGAAAAGTAGCGTAGTAAAAGGGTTGTTAAACTAAAGGGTACAGATAGCGTGGCGATGGAACCGACCCATCGCTACTATTAGTTTCGGTACATGTCGCTGAACTAACTGGCCCGGTAGTGTAATAACCCTGATATATAAAAGGAGTTTGCAATCATTAGGCGAACTATTTTATAACAAACCAGATATGAAAGCATGGTGTATTTAATGTCAATGACAGATAGCCAGTTCGATGAATACTTGGAATTTTGCTATGAAAACTTACAGAAGAAACAAGAAATATTACTCAAAGAGTACGGACTTGGGAATTTTCAAGAGTATTGGTTTGACCAGGAATCAAGCAAAATTCAATGAATGAATATACAATATGGGCTCAGGGACTCCCTCAGCCTTTTTGTATTTAATTATTACCTGAACCGTGTTCAACCGTATCTTTAAGAGGAAGTGTTTGACCACCCTTTTCTGAGTCAACGTCAGATCGGATGGGGTCGATGCCTCGGAGCGTGAATTGCGCCGGGCAACAGCCGCGTAAGCCTTTTTGTTTATTTTCTCCTAAGCCCTCCCCAGGATTGATGTCGGATCTCCGACGCCGTGCAACGGGGCGGGCTCGGCCAGACCTCGATGCGCGAGCGGGCTGCCGAGTTGGGCGGAGGACTGCCGTATTGAACGGCCACAGACGCGTGAGGGGGGGAGAGGCTTCTTGAAGAAGCTGAGTATTTTTGTCGTCAACGACCATCCGTTGTCGGCGCGGTGTCGGCACTTTGATTGCACATCCTGTACTTGAGCATACGCTCAGACACGAAATTGACGAACTTTTCATTGATGCTAAATCAAAAATCAAACACCTCTCCAGATCGTATCAAGCGAAATGAGAGGTATTTTCTATGTTTGTGTGATTGATTCCGGAATCACTTCCCAACGTCTTCCCAAACTACTCCCAGTCATGTCTCAAGAAAAATGGAGTTTCCATGTTGTATGATAAATACAGGAAGCAAATTTAAATGTTGGAGGAGGTTACACTGATGATCAAAGTGAACAAAGCCGTGAGATGGATGTTTGGAGCTACATTGCTTGCATCAATAGCCGTTCCCGCAACGGTTAGTGCAAAGCCGGAAGCGAAGCCGGAGGCGGCGAAAACCACAAAACCTGGGGTGAATTTTGCTGCCAAGCCGGAGGCAAAACCGGAAATGTAATTTAGTAGTTAATCGAACCCCGAACAAAGATGCTCCTTGAAATCATCATCAAGGGGCATCTTTGTGTCACGAGAGCGTGTTAATAAACGGAGCTAATCAAATCAACACATTGTCGCCAGCCGCAAATTATTAAGAACGATGGCGCGGTACTCGTAAAAATCAACGTGGCACAGGCGCAGCAACTGATTAGTAAAGGGGTGCGGGTGCGCATAATTAAAGTTATTCGGCGCCCATTTGGAATAACCTACGTGAGAAAAACAATGTCCCATAAGTCATAAAATGACTGAGGGATAACCTCTTATTTGTAAAACCCTTTGTTTTTATTGATTTTTTAATTTTGGTCTTGATAACCCAGTCTGACTTTTTGCTATCAATGAAGTGATTTTTTCGGCAACGTTTCAATAGCTTGTTCGCCGATTTTTGCAAGCAAAAGTTGACCTGTGCTATTTGGGTGAACATCACCTGGCAAAATCAGTGTATTCTGATGTCCAGCAAAAACCGAAAATGAATCCGAAACTACAATGGAAGGGTCGGGATCGTAGCTACTAATTAGTTGATTAGCATTAACAAGCATTGCGCCAGCTACAGCGTCCAAACCATAAAAAGGATTATAGAGCGTATACAAAACGATCGGAGCATCCGTAAGGGTGCGTATTTCTTGAATGATAAGTGATAAATTAACTCCAAACTGCTGTGTAATTGCACCAATAAGGAGCATATCTGCTTGAGTAGGTTGGTAGCCTGGAGTGGTTACGAGTTTATCGATAATTGGCTTTGCACCTTGAAGGAAATCGTTACTGCCAATGTCCAGCGTAATGACATTAGCTTCAAGAAGAGCACTACGATAAGATTCGGTTTTTAAAAGGGGAAGCAAATTCGTACTCGTAAGACCTACTACCGACAGGTTTACTTGGCGCAGCTTTTCCTCCGAAGCAATCACTGCAGGGAAGGCAGATTGAGACGGGGCGTTGTTAGTGACTTCCAAATTGTAGCCAAAGCTGATCGAATCTCCAAGTGCAACAAGTGACCGTTTGCCATTTGCCTTTTTGCTGTCATCAGCTTTTGCCATGGAAGTTTGAGCAAAAACCATGGAAAACATCAGAATAACCACAAATACATGAAATAATTTTTTCAGCTTCATTCAGCATCCTCCTAAATGGTTCAGTCCTTCAAAATAACGTAGTTCCCTAGTATGAATATGCCTCCTAGAATCATCAGGAGGCCCGTGTCAGACTGCCCACGGAGTTATCCATACGATAGCTCCTCCTTCCACCTCACATCTAGATACATATCGTAACATATTATATTTGGCATTTAATTAGAACAGTTGTCCTCAATAGCGTTGTGCTAAAAATTAGATGTACTGAGCACCCGGCCAGTTGATCGGGTGCCTATTCTGTAATTATGGGAATATATACGGGGCACTACATCAGGGCAGTGGTCAAGCCATCTAATCATTTTTCATATATTTCTAAAACTGAAATATACATGAAGTGTTCCGCAAGTGAAACATCGGTTTCACTTCATTCATTTAGCCACCTATACGGGGAGCGTGAAGTCCATGAAAGGGATTTCGCTGATCGCCATTAACCATGGCACGATTATAACTGCCAACGGGCTGATTCAGGATGGCGTTGTACTGATTGAGAACGGCTTGATCAGCGATTACGGCGAAGCAAGCAGGATAGAGGTGCCGGGGGAAGCGGAGATCATCGATGCGGGAGGCGCCTATATCGCACCAGGCTTTGTAGACATTCATTGCCATGGGGGTGGAGGAGTTTGGTCATGGGAGCAACCCCATGAGTTTGCACTCGCGCATTTGAAGCACGGAACAACCGCCATTCTTCCTACCTTTACATATAATGAAAGTCGGGAGCAGGTAAGGAGGGGGATTCGGACTATTATGGAGACGATGGATTCCCAGTTGCCTTATGTGGAGGTTATTGCGGGTATCCATATGGAGGGTCCGTATATCAACAAAAAATATGGCGCGGTGACGTCGCCGATTCGCCCGGTCAATCCCGAGGAGTATCATGAAATTTTTCAGCTGGCCGGGGAGCGGATCAAGGTATGGACGCTAGCCCCCGAGTTGGATGGTCAAGAAGCGTTTATTGCAGAGGGCGCACGATACAACATTTCCTTTTCCGTAGGCCATTCAGAGGCGACAGCAGAGCAAATTTTCCGGTATGTACCCTTTGGGCTACGCATCGGCTGCCATTGCACGAATGCTTCCGGTACGACCCCGTCACCCTCGCGGTATGGCGGAACGCGTGAAGTAGGCGTCGATGAAGCGGTGCTTGTTCACGACGATATTTTTGCCGAGGTGATTCCGGATCGCGAAGGAATTCATGTCAGACCTTTAATGCTGAAATTAATATACAAAACCAAGGGCGCGGATCGCGTCATAATAATTACCGATGCAATGCCGTCAGCCGGTGAAGATAACGGAGATGTTTCAGATGTAAATTGGAACCATCTGGGACAGTTAGCAGGCAGCCGTCTGACAATGGATGAAGCTGTTCGAAATATGATGCGACATGCATCTGTCGGATGGGTGGAGGTGTTTCGCATGGCATCCTTAAATCCGGCTAAAGTGATTCAATTGGATCATCGTATTGGCAGTATTGAGAAGGGGAAGTTGGCCAACCTGGTGATTGTGGATGAGGAAGTTAACGTGAAGAAGGTCATGTTGTCTGGACGGATCGTACATGAAACGAATGAAAGTTCAACACGTTGATCCTTGATCAGTATCTTAGAGAATGGAGTTGATCAAATGCTACATACCGTCTGCATCGAGTGCGGTCTGGAGCATCAAGATCCGACTGCGTATGCATGCGTGGCGTGCTCCGGCATTATTTTGCCGGTTTTTCGTAATAAGGTAGACAGCTCCTTGCAGGATAGGGAGCAGAATGGCATTTGGAAATATCACCGCTATCTTCCTCCGGTATCGAAGCATCATCGGATTTATCTGGGGGAAGGGAGTACACCTTTAATACCTAGTGTAAAACTAGGAAAAACACTAGAGATCGGTGAGCTGTACTTCAAATATGAGGGGGGCAATCCGACCGGATCATACAAAGACCGAATTGCTGCGATGGGTGTGTCCTGGGCTCAGGCAGCCGGACGAACATCCTGTATCGGTACCACTTCGGGCAATGCCGGAGCTGCCGTGGCGGCTTATGCCAGGAGAGCAGAAATTCCCTATCATCTCTATGTGCTGGAACATATGGCGGAAGCCAAGCTAGCACAAGTGCTGCTGCACCATGCGGATGTGCGGAAAATCAAGGGTTTCGGAACCGACCCGGCAGTGGGCGAGCTTATCTTTGAGCGAATATTTGCTGCAGCTGCCAAGAGGAATTGGGAGGTGATGATAACCGCGTACCGCTACAATCCGTTTGCAATGGAAGGTGTGAAAACGATCGCCTATGAGCTATTCGATCAATTGCAGGGAGTTCCTTCGCGCATTTACTCACCGGCTGGCGGAGGTGGATTGTATTGCGGCATATGGAAAGGGTTCCACGAATTGCAAAGTGACGGTTGGGTAAGTGCCACGCCACATCTAGTGGCCGTTCAACCGGAGGGCTGCTCCAATATGGCAAGAGCGTATCTTAATGGATCGGAGACACCGCTCTATGGCCCGTCCACAACATCGATTTCCGGTTTGCAGGTACCGAATCCGCCCGATGGCCGATTGGCGCTGAAGATCATGAAGAGCGGAGACGGATCCGCCCTCACTGTGTCGGATGCATTGATCTGGGAAGCGCAAGAGATGCTTGCCGAGCAGGAGGGGATCTTTTGTGAGACTGCGGCGGCAGCTTCCGTAGCTGGTCTAATCCAAGCGCATCGTGATGGATCGGAATTATCCGGTGAACGAATCGTTTGTATTCTTAGCGGCTCCGGCTTTAAGGATAGCGGACGCTTATCTGAAATGACTCGGTATCGGACAGTCCCCTGCTTGGACGTTTCGGAACTCGATATCTAATGAAAGGATGAGGAAAAGTGCCTATGGAACGAATCCGATTGGGCATGATCGGGCTGGGACGATTCGCGGAGCTGCATGCCCGTATTTATTCCCGTCTCCCTCAAGTGGAGGTTACCGCTATATGTGATTCTAATCTTCAGCGGCATGATCGCTTTAAGCAGTGGTTCCCGAAAGCGCGTTGTTACATCAACTGGGAAGAGATGCTGACTGTCGAACACTTGGATGCTGTGGATATATTGACGCCGGAGCATTTACACGAGGAGCCTGTGCGTGATGCATTACGAGCAGGGGCCCATGTGTTCGTCGAGAAGCCGTTGGCTAATACACCGGAAGCCGCATATCGGCTTGTACAGGAGTCGATCGATTGCGGTCGGCTGCTGATGACGGGTCATGTATTGCGTTTTGATCATCGGTATATCGCGGTAAAGGAACAAGTTAGCAGCGGGGCCATGGGAATGATCCGTTCGATTTATGCGAAGCGAAATAACGGGAAGGCTTATTTCCCCCTGTATAACCGGGTTTCCCCTGTTTTTATATTGGGTATCCACGATATCGACTTGATGCGCTGGTATATGGAAGATGAAGTAGCCGAGGTATACGCTGTGAACTCCTTCCCGGATGGATCCATGGCTCCCGACTTGAATGGAGCAATTCTTCGCTTTGGGCGGGGAGGTATTGGGATATTGGAATGCAACTGGCTGCTGCCTGAAGGCGCGCTCTCCTTTCAAGATATTCGCATGGAAATTACAGCAGAGCAGGGATGCATCCATATTCAAGATCCGGATGCATCCGTCCTATATAACGGTGGGGTAAAGTCGGAGGTACCTTCCTTAACTGGCCTACATGAAACGCACGGCCGTTTAAGCGGAGCGCTCTTTGATGAACTAGCTCATTTTGTAGACTGTGTTGTAACTGGTACACGTTCCACCATCTTGCAGCCTGAGGATGCGCTTCAGGCTGTTAGAATAGCCTGGGCTATTGAGCGCTCCGCAGCTCTGGGCCGACCGGTCAAACTCTCGACAATGGAGGAGACAGAGTCGTGAGGCTGCAGGATAATGTGTATGTCGTTGGCGGGGGAAGCTTGGGCTACGACGTCAGCAGTCCCTATGATTGTAATGTCTATGCGGTGGTACAAAACACCGGTGTAATTCTCATTGATGCTGGTTCCGGAATGGGAGAGGACGCTTTAGTGCGAAATCTTCGCGCGGACGGTTTGCCTATCGATAGGATTCATACACTTGTACTTACACATGCTCATGCGGATCATGCGGGAGGAGCGAGTGGACTGAGAGCAAGACTTGGAGTCAGAGTACTTGCTTCCGTCTTGACTGCTTCCATTGTGGAGGCCGGTGATGAAGAACGAAGCTCACTTGATCAAGCGAGAAAAGATGGGGTATACCCAGTGGGGTACCGTTATGCGCCTTGCCCTATTGATCTGGTTATAGAAGAAGGTGATTGTATTGGTGATGAGACCTTCAGGCTTCAGGTTATTCAGGTGCCTGGACATAGCGCGGATTTAATCGCTTTCTATGAACCCGTCTCGAAGAGCTTGTTCTCAGGAGACGTCGTCTTCGAAGGAGGGCAACTGGCTGTGCTCTCTACGCCTGACTTTTCTCTGGAGCAGTATCAGAAATCGATTGAACGCCTTGCCAAGCTGGAGATCAACCGCCTGTATCCGGGTCATGGACCAGCGGTTCTTATCGATGCTAAAGCATCGTTGCTGGCGGCTCAGCGTCGGTTTGAGCAAGGGCTTCCTCCGGTGAGTATTGTATAGAAAGGGGGCTTGTACCAATGAGCGATAGTATGGGAATTACTCCAATCACAGAGTTCGTATGGGATCGGAGCATAAGAAACAGCAAGCGTAGCATCAGGCTGTCTCTTGGTGACGATACGGCATCCGAAGCTACAGAAGCGGCATGGCTCCCGGTGCTAGAAATCGCCGGAGCAGAGGAAGGACCTTCACTGTTGCTGCTTGCAGGCGTGCATGGTGACGAATACGAGGGGATTGAGTTGATAATCCGGCTTTTTCATCAACTAGCTCCGCATAAGCTCAAGGGCAATCTGCTTATGATCACTGCGGCGAACCCCTATTCTTATCGGGGGGGAACGCGTATGAGCCCGGAGGATGGGGTGAACCTGGCAAGAGCATTTCCAGGCAATGCCACAGGGACGGTCACCGAGCGGCTGGCTTATGAGCTTCATCACCGCTTTATCTCAAAAGCGGACTTTCTGCTGGATCTTCACAGCGGAGGCACCCAATATGCCGTAGCAACGCTGACGGGATATTATCATAATCCGTCCACGGCTTTCGGAAGAAGCTGCCGGGAAGCGGCAGAGGCTTTTGGTGCGAAGTTGTTGTGGGCACATGCGGAAATTGCTCCGGGCAGGTCTATCTCCTCCGCCCAATCGCTGGGCATTCCATGGCTATATACAGAAGCCTTTGGCGGCAGAAGGATTAGACCTGAGGATCGGACATTTTTTTATGAGGGCACGCTGCGTTTACTGAAGCATTTGGGCATGTGCGACAATCCGGAAGTCGGTACCGGTGATGATGCGCCGGTGATTAGCCGGACGATCTATAGCGATGGCAACTTTGATCATTCCATGCTTTCGGAGACGGACGGCTTCTTCATTCCCGAGGTTTCCCTGCTTGACGAGGTTCGGCAAGGCGATCGAATCGGAACGATATATCATCTGGATGGAACCGAGCTGCAGCAGGTTAAAGCCGAGACGGCTGGCATCGTCGTTATGCTACTTGGGACACCGGTGATCCGGAAGCAGGAGCCGGTCTATTTATTGGCAGCTTTGACTTAAGCAATGAGGAGGAGGAGCGGGCGATGACGAGGAGCAATTTGAACCAATTTAAGGGAATTCATGTGGCGATCAGCTCTTGCTATGACACAGAAGGCAATATTAGTACGGCGGCTGTAAGACGACTCATCCGATTTTTAATTGAGCGCAAAGTGAACGGTGTTTATGTAGGTGGCAGCACAGGCGAGGGGCTTCTTCAAACCGTGGATGAACGAAAGCAGGTACTTGAAGCTGTGATTCAGGAGAGTCGCGGTGAGATCACAGTGATGGCTCACATCGGAGCGATCAACACGAGGGACAGCGTTGAGTTGGCCGTTCATGCAGAGCGGGTAGGTGCCGATGCAGTATCCGCAGTGCCGCCGTTTTATTACCGGTACAGTGAAAAAGCTGTGCGTAAGCATTGGCAGGCTATCCTCATGAGCTCAGATCTTCCTTTCATTATTTACCACATTCCCTCCACGACGGGATTTAGCTTAACGAGCGGACTACTAAGGGAAATGATTGAAGATCCCAAAGTGATCGGTGTCAAAATATCTTCTGGAAGCACCTACGAGTTGGAACGTTTTAAAGCGGTAGGAGGCGATGATTTTCTACTGTTCAACGGTCCAGACGAACAATATTTAGCCGGTCGGATTATGGGGGCAGATGCCGGAATTGGTGGAACCTACGGAGTAATGCCCGAACTGTTTGTCAGGATGGAGCAGTTGTATGCGGCCGGCCGGTTAAATGAGGCACAGAAGCTACAAACGGCAATCAATGACATTATTTCCGGACTGCTAGGTCTGCCAATTCATTCAGCGCTCAAAGAACTGCTTCGCTTGCGCGGAGTGGACTGCGGGTCGGTTCGCGCCCCGATGGAGGAAATCACGGAGTCCCAACAACCGATGGTAGCCTTATTGCATGAGAAAATTAGGGGAGCCATAGATACATTTATCCCAAACTCATAATTTTTTAGCCAAACTAATACACCCCGGTGAGCGAGGTTATAGCTGTGAAAATGGTAAATCGTCATTTTGTTATAACGTATTTGCTCATTTCTCTTTACGGGGTTGTTCTGACCATGTTGCTCGATTCTAGCATCTCAGCCTCTTTAATAATGCTTTTGGGAGGGTACGCTTTTCAGGCAGGCAGTGTCGATTCTCTGGTTAATCTGGGCGCTGTGCTCAGTGCCGTGTTCTCGGCGTATTTGCTTAGTCGATTCCGCTTCTACAGGCATATGTTTCTTACTTTTAGCGTTTGCAGTCTGGTTAGCCTGACCGGGTTAGTGGTATGCCTGCTTGCAGCTTCGCCTCAGGTCGTGATCGGCATTACGCTGCTCACCGTATTTTTATATTACTTTTTTACCGGTAGTGTATCTTTGCCCTTGTATGAACTCTTGAATCTGTTTGTAGACAAACGATCACGAATTGTGGTCATGAGCAACTGCTTGGCGATTGGCCAACTTGCCTCCATGTTCATGAGCTTAGGGATTGCATGGCTATTAAGCCTTCCTGCTTCGAATCCATTCCTTCATTACCGCTGGATTTTTGGAGTAGCCGTCCTGTTCTGTGGCCTTAATGCCTTAACGACGCTGCGACTAGAACGAGTAGAGGTTAACCGGGGAACTGCGGCACCGCTTCGCTTTAGCACGTTGTATGGCGAACAATTCACAGAACTTAGGCAAAACAAATCGCTTCAGCTCTTTATGGCGGCAGTCATCCTTTATGCCTTCAACTGGTCGGCCACCGGATTATTCATTGGGCTTGGCTACCGTGAGAATGCTGTGCGGATGAACGAGATTTTGGCTTCCGGCATTTTTGTCCGAACGTTCATAAAGGCGGCATGCTATTATCTTTGCGGCCAACTCGCCAATCGATACGGTAATAAGTCGATTCTGATCGCGATCGGGATGGTGGGTTTAGCATCGCCTTTAACCTCACTCTTTTTACCAGTCGATTATTTCATTCTCATACTAATTGCTACAAACATAATGCCCATGGCTTATGTGTATTTCCTGAATCATTTGTTCGACCGCTCCGATGAACTCACGTTTAAAGGGCGCTTTACGTTTTTTACATTGGCTGCGGTTCCGGCTACAGTAAGCATTCCGTTCCTTGGGGTACTCGTCGAGCGCCAGCCGGCCGTATTTGGACTTGTTATGCTGATCATTCAGCTTATTGGAATTACCTTAGTATGGAAGATCAAGACGGCGGAGGAAGAAGAAAGCGAGGCTTTACCCCAGATCTCACGGAAGGAGAGATAATCATGAAGGAAACCGAAGAAAAACAAGAACGGTATACCATCCAATCCATCGATAAAGCGCTGGATTTAGTCGAACTGCTTGCCGAGCGGGGATCACTTAGCCTGATAGAGCTGACAGAACTTCTAAACCAGCCTAAGTCCTCAACCTACCGTATCCTCCTGACCTTGGAGAACCGGGGAGTGATCGCCCGCAGCGACGAGGACGGTAAGTACTGCCTTGGTTACAAGCTGCTCCTGGTGACCAAGCATTTATTGGAGCGCAACAATATCCGAACTGCTGCCTTTCCTGAGATGAAAAAGCTCTCAGATCTATTCGGCGATACGGTCAACCTGGGGGTACTTCTGGATGGAGAAATTATGTATCTGGAAATCATCGAGAGTATCCATGCTTTACGGATGACGGATTCCGTTGGATCAAAATCACCATTTCACGCAACAGCGATGGGCAAAGCCATTACGGCCTATCTTTCGGAGCAACAGCTGGAACAGCTGATGGACCAATTCGGTCTGCCCCCATTCACACCGCAGACAATCACTTCGAAGGTACGTTTCCGCCAGGAGCTGGAGAAGGTGCGTAGTGAAGGCTATGCGATCGATGACCAAGAGATTGTCGAAGGAGCTCGCTGTGTTGCTAGTCCTATCTTCGGAATGTTCGGACAGGTGTAC
Organism: Paenibacillus cremeus; assembly: GCF_007786445.1. Classification (GTDB taxonomy): domain Bacteria; phylum Bacillota; class Bacilli; order Paenibacillales; family NBRC-103111; genus Paenibacillus_G; species Paenibacillus_G cremeus. The sequence goes on from NZ_VNJI01000028.1 coordinate 30,398, forward strand.
GGCGCGATCAGCATCTCCGGCCCTATGCACAGATATACGGCGGATAAAATTCCAGAGTTGTCCCGGCATGTGGCCGCCGCTGCTGCAGCCGTTTCGTTAAAACTGGGCCATGTATTGACGCCAGCTGCAGATCCGAACCTCCAATTTTAAAACTATGGTTTTATTTTTGGCCCCAAACGAACATATTTCATTTCAGCCCTTCGTATAGATACGATAGCAGAAGCTTGGATGGTGTCGAATGATTCGAGAGCAAGCCATTAAGATTAGGGGGTTAGCCATGAAAAGAGTATGGATCGCACTGCTGTCAGTCATGATGTTTGCGGGATTTTTAGTCGCATGCACCAGTACGAGTACGAATACACCCGCTCCAGGCTCCGCCAAAAAGGAAACGCCTGGTGCCACGCCGGCGGATTCCGCGCCGAAAAATTCAACCCAACCGATGCCTGAAGCGACAGGCGAAAAGCTGCTGCTGACGAACTGGGGGCCGGATGACAAATTTGGTGCCTCCTGGGCGGATTACGGCGGCTTTATGAAAACCAACCTATTCCGCCGTTTGCTGATGCTCAATGAAAAAGGCGAGCCGGTGGAAAAGGACCTGGCCAAGGATTACACCGTTTCTCCTGATGCACTCACCTATACCTTCACGCTTCGCGACGATGTTAAGTGGCATGACGGCGTAAGCTTTACCGCAGAGGATGTCCGATGGAGCTTGGCGACCGCTATTAAGTCCACTTCAATCAACGCCATCTTCTCCGGTGCCTTTAGCAAAATCGTAGGCGCCGATGACTGGAAGACGGGAAAGGCAAATAATTTAAGCGGGGTTACCGTCGATGGCAATAAGGTCACGATCAAGCTGACCGAGCCGGTAGGGGTGTTCCTGTTGACGATGGCGCAATGGCCGCCTTACCCGAAGCATTTGCTAGAGAAAGAGGATCCGGCGAAAATCCATTTGTCTTCGTTCTGGGAGAAGCCGATAGGCAACGGACCGTATAGACTGACCGAGGTAGTACCGAACAATTATGCGATCATGGAAATTTTTAAAGACTTCTACGGCTCGAAACCAAAAATAGAAAAAATTAAACTGCAAACGATGACCGAGGATAAAATCGTGACGAAAACGCAAGCCAACCAATTGGATTATATTTCCGTCATGAGCCTGGACCAAGTCAATGAAGCGCTTAAAAATCCGGCATACAAAGCGTATCCTGTCGATATTTTCTTTGATCGTTACCTGCAGGCCAACATGATGGGAGCGGACGGCAAGCCGAACAAAAAAATTGCGGATTTGCGAATCCGTCAGGCACTGCTTTATGCGATCGACCGGAAGGCATTGGCCACGAAGCTGTTTAAGGGGCAGGCGGAGCTGCTCGAAACGAAAATTCCAACGAAATTGCCGGAGTACAACAAAAATGCGGTGACGTACCCGTACGATTTGGAAAAAGCGAAAAAGCTGCTGAAGGACGCGGGCTTTGATTTCAACCAGCCGGTCAAGCTGCAATATTATTACACGGATCAGCAAACCGTCGATCTGATCGATACGATCAAATATTATTGGGAGCAGGCCGGTGTCAAGGTAGAAACCTCGCTTATGAAGGGCAACCTGCTGGAGCTCATTTATACGAAGCGCGATTATGACTTTCTGTATGCCGGACTTTCCGCTATGGCTCTTGAGGAAGCGTACGGACTTTTCCATACGGATAGCCCGCTTGGCATGCAGGTCTTCGGCGGAGCCAAAGATAAATGGGATCCGCTCATTGACGACCTTAGAAGAGCTACCGATCCCCAGAAGCGCAAAGAAGCCGTAGGTAAGCTGCAGGACATGGAAAGCCAATTTTTATGGCATATGCCGCTCTTCTCGCTGAAGCAGTATGTGCTAGTGAATGAATCCCGGTTGAAAACAGCCGGCATTTTCGGCAATGAATGGACCAACTATGACCGGCAGCAGCAAAATTGGGAGCTTAAAGTGAAATAGCGCCAGCTCAACCTTAAACGGTAAGGCGTCAGCCCCAACATTCGCCGGCGCCTTACCGATTCTATTTTACTCGTTGAGGAGAGGGTTGCGTTGTTAAACTACTTCACGTTCCGATTCTTATCAATCTTTCCGATGTTGTTTCTCGTACTCGTCCTCATCTTCATAGGCTTGCAGCTAACTCCCGGCGATCCGCTAACCTACATGATCCCGCCCGAGGTACTCAGTTCAGCGAATTTCGATTTGGCGGCCTACAAGAAAGCCATGGGACTTGACGCTCCGGTATACATCCAGTTTTTTCATTGGTTTACGGATCTTGTGCAAGGTAAGCTCGGCTACAGTTTGGTGGACGGATCCAATATTGCCAAAATGATTTCCAATCGTCTGCCTGCGACCTTAGCGCTGGCGGCTGCCGCATTGATTATATCTTCAGTACTCGGCATTCTTCTGGGTCTCTTATCCTCTATTAGACAAAACTCGTCTACGGACTACGCCAACACGGTCATCGGCATTATCGGCATCTCGATCCCAGAGTTTTTCATCGGCATCTGTGCAATTCAAATCTTTGCGATCAAGCTCGGCTGGCTCCCGATCGGAGGGCAGTACGAGTACGCGGACTCAGGCATCATCGATCGGCTTCGGCATTTACTGATGCCTTCACTTGTGCTTGGCTTTGCCCTGACCGCCGCATTGATGCGGTATACGCGGGGCACCATGCTTGATGTGTTGGGGAAGGATTACATCAAGACGGCGCGCAGCAAGGGACTTCCCGAATGGAAGGTCAACTTGAAACATGCCTTCCGCAATGCACTGATGCCCGTAGTTCTGCTGCTCTGCTTTCGGCTCCCGTTATTAATCGGAGGTACCGTCATCATCGAGAGTGTATTCGGGTGGCCGGGCATGGGTGGAATGATCCTAAACGCAGTGTCGGCGAAAGATTACCCCGTCGTGATGATTACGACGATGATGACAGCTTGTATGGTTCTATTTGCCAGCTTTCTTGTCGATCTGCTAACCGCATTGCTAGATCCGAGAGTGCGTTTTGAATAAGCAGTTGTGGTATGGTCCAGCAAATTAGCCGGAGAAGGGGGAGCCTATCTATGGAAGCGACAGCAGCAAAATCCAGCCTGGCATTAAGAAATTGGGAGAAGCTTAGACGTAACAAACTGGCTATGATCGGATTTTCGATCATACTACTGATGCTGCTGTGCGCCATTTTGGCCCCGGTCTTGACCCCCTTTCAACCTGATGAGATCGATCTTGGCAATCGTCTGATGCCGCCATCTTCTGAGCACTTACTCGGAACGGATAAAATCGGACGGGATGTGCTCACTCGCATTCTATACGGGGCGAGAATCTCGATTTTCATCGGTTTGAGCGGAGCTCTGGGCGGGGCAGTGATCGGTACAGTGCTCGGCTGCTTCAGCGGTTATTTGGGCGGTTGGCTCGACAAGCTGCTGCTGCGTATTTCCGAGTTGTTTATGACATTCCCGCAACTGATTCTGATCTTAATCTTGGTGGTCTACATTGGCCAGGGCTTGTTTAATCTTATCTTTATTTTTGCGGTAACCGGATGGACAGGAACGTACCGGCTTGTGAGGGGAAGAGTTCTATCTCTACGGGAAGAAAGCTTTGTGGACTCCTGTCGTGCCTTTGGAATCGGGGAGATGTCCATCATGTTCAGGCATATTTTACCCAATACATTAAGCCCTGTGATTGTGACCGTGACACTATCCACTGCAGGCTACATTCTTGCGGAATCGGGCCTTAGCTTTCTCGGGCTGGGCGTCCCATCGGGGATTCCGACATGGGGAAATATTATTAATGCGGCCAAGGCGGTCGATGTCATCCGTAACAATCCATGGCTATGGTTACCTCCCGGCTTTGCTATCTCCCTGTTCGTTCTAGGTGTCAATTTTTTTGGAGACGGGCTTCGGGATGTGTTGGACCCTAACCAATAAAAATGCAATCCCGAGGGGAGAGATGAGGCTTGTCCACCGTCGATGATTTGATTCTGAAGGTTGATAATTTGCAAACGCAGTTTGACTTGGGCAGAAGAGTGGTGCGAGCCGTGAACGGCGTCTCGTTTAACGTCAGAAAAGGTAGGACACTGGGGATCGTTGGTGAAAGCGGCTGCGGCAAAAGCGTGACGGCACACTCGATTTTACAGCTGCTGCCCAGGCTAGGGAAAATAACAGAAGGAAGCATCACTTACTATAAGGACCAGCAGGAAGTCGTGCTCAGCCAGCTTAAGCGCAATGGAACAGCGATTCGTTCCATACGTGGCAAGGAGATCGGCATGATTTTCCAAGACCCTATGGCCTCTCTTAACCCGGTGTATACGATAGGGGATCAAATTTGTGAAAATTTGCAGCAGCATGAACCAATTTCACGTAAGGAAGCGATGGAGAAAGCCGTTGAGATGCTGACGTTACTCGGTATTCCGAAGGTCTCAGCCCGGATGAAGGATTACCCGCATCAATTTAGCGGGGGGATGAAGCAGCGTGTCATGATCGCCATGGCCATGGTATGCAAGCCTAGACTGTTGATCGCCGATGAGCCTACCACCGCACTCGATGTCACGATCCAGGCGCAAATTCTGGAATTGATGAAGGATGTGCAGGCCCAATACGGCACGTCCATTATTCTAATTACACATAATATGGGCATCGTCGCCGATATGGCGGATGATGTCGCTGTGATGTATATGGGACGGATTGTAGAGTTTGGCTCCGTGCGCCAGGTGCTGGGTTCACCACAGCATCCATATACGCAAGCGTTACTCCGATCCGTACCGGTGCTTGGCATTGACCCGAATGCAAGGCTTCAAACCATCCGGGGAAGCACACCGGATCCATCCGAAAAGCTAGAAGGCTGTGAATTTGCACCCCGCTGCGACTATGCAGCGGATCGCTGCAGAACAGTTCCGAGTGAGTCGATATTGCCTGACGGCCACCGTGTGAGATGCTGGAACTGCAGAGGAGGAATCGCATGACGGCAAGTCTAAATACGCCAGAGGTGCTGCTTGAAATTAAGGATATCAAAAAATATTATCCGGTTTATAAGGGCCTCTTCAAAAAAGAGGTCGGTCAGGTCAAAGCGGTTGACGGTGTCAGTGTGTATGTCCGCAGGGGGGAGACGCTTGGTCTAGTTGGTGAAAGCGGTTGTGGCAAAACGACGCTTGGCAAATGTCTAGTCAGGCTGCATATGCCCACCTCCGGCGAAATGCTGTACAACTATGGCCGGAGTGAAAGCAGTAACGGCAGCGCGCAACTGCGCGATATTTTAACATTAACGCGACACGAAAGCTTTGAAGTTCGCAAAAGAATTCAAATTGTATTCCAAGACCCGTATTCCTCGTTAAATCCGGTCAAAACCATTTATGCTTCCTTTGACGAGCCGCTCCGTATTCATGGCATGGGCAGTAAATCGCAGCGTAAGGAGATCATCGCCCAGGTGCTGGAATCGGTCAATTTACGGTCGGATTATATGTACCGGTATCCGCACGAATTTTCCGGCGGGCAGCGGCAGCGCATTTGCATAGCCCGGGCGCTGTGCATACAGCCCGAGCTAATGGTTTGCGATGAGCCAGTTTCAGCGCTCGATGTGTCGATTCAGGCACAGGTTCTGAATCTGATGAAGGATTTACAGCGACAATTGAATTTAACCTATATTTTCATTGCACATGATCTCAGTGTGGTGAAGTACATGAGCGATAGAATCGCGGTAATGTACCTAGGGCAAGTGGTGGAAATTGCCGCTTCGGACAGCTTGTACGCATCACCACAACATCCCTATACAGAGGCACTCTTATCTGCAGTCCCTACGCCGGAACTAGACCGGCCCAAAGAAAGGATTGTGCTGAAGGGGGAGGTCCCAAGCCCAATCGATCCTCCAAAGGGCTGCCGATTTCATCCTAGGTGTTCAAAGTGTGAGGCCATTTGCCGGACGGAGGCGCCAACGCTTCGCCGGGTCGCAGGCGCAAAGGATCATTATGTTGCATGTCATCTAGCCGATACCCTTCCGACGATGCTGTAAAAGAAACGGTGCGAAGTGCCGGCGTTTAGTGAATGACAAGGAGAGAACCAAATGAGCGATCCGAAACGGGAAGTGCTGAGAATTGGTAATCGGGTGGAACTATTTGTTGACGATACCCTAATCCATCGAATGGAAAAGGCTTATCTTAAGCTGAATCCTCCGGAAAAGAAGGAAATTGTATTAACGATGGATCAGCCCTGGGAAGGCTCCGGCAGCGGGATTTATTGTACGGTTTTTAAGGAGGGCGATAAATACCGGATGTACTACCGAGGAACCTTTGACAACAGTTCTGATCATTCCCATGGTCAGGCCTGCTGTTATGCAGAAAGTAGCGATGGGATTCATTGGGAACGACCGGAACTAGGGATTCACGAGTTTAATGGCTCGACCCGTAACAATATTGTGATGCTCGGGCAAATTGCCCACAATTTCAGTCCCTTTCTCGATACTCGTCCGGGTGTTCCTACCAGTGAGAAATACAAGGCAGTAGCAGGTTACGCGCCCAGAGGGTTGTTTACCTTTGTGTCCGAAGATGGCTTTCACTTCAGAAAGCTGCAAGAGGGGCCCGTCTTAACGAAGGGAGCATTTGATTCTCACAATCTTGCTTATTGGGATACGGAAAGAAACAGCTATATTTGTTATTCCCGTTATTTTGCATCCTCCCTAGAACCGAACATTGAAGCACCACAGGATTCAGCCGTGTTCGTCGGAGTAAGGGCGATTCAGTACAGCACCTCGGAAGACTTTATCCATTGGACGGAGCCGCAACCGAACCGATATGATCGTGGGCCGCTAGAGCACTTTTATACGAATAGCACCGTGCCATGCCCCGGGGCGGAACATATTTATTTATCCTTTCCAATGAGATTTATGCCGGAGCGGTTCAAAATCGCAGGACACAGTAAGGTGGGCATATCTGATAACACGTTTATGTCCAGCCGCGATGGAATGTTCTGGAAGAGGCCGTTTCGTGAAGCTTGGACCCGTCCCGGTCTCGATCCACGCAACTGGACTCAAAGAAGCTCGGCACCCGCCTGGGGCATATTGGAAACTTCCCCCGAGGAGTTTTCACTGTTCATTAATGAACATTATCAATGGGATGATTCCCGAATCCGCAGAGTGACGGTGCCACGTCACCGGTTTGCTTCCGTTCACGGAGATTATACCGGCGGTATATTTACAACCAAACTACTGGTCGTGGAAGGCAATACGCTAAGCATCAACTACGCCACTTCGGCACCAGGTTCAGTTAAGGTGGGCCTCATCGATGACGCAGGTTGGCCCATTTCCCATTTCAGTACGGAGGATTGCGATATTATCTATGGCGATGAGCTGGAGCACACGGTGACATGGCGGGGAAATTCGGATCTGTCCCAATTTATTGGCAAGGCGGTTCGATTGAAGTTCGAGCTGAAGGATGCAGACATTTACGCGATGCAAATTGGTGCGGAAAGCTAAAGGAGGATCCTATGGAGGCTACGAGCCGTAATGTGAAATTCACCTTTTTCGATAACCGCACCTACGAATATATCCGGGGCTTCGAACGAAAACTGGGCCAAGCGCAGAAATATAGCGGCAATCCGGTCCTCACCCCTGAGTTACCCAACGAATTTAAAAGGGCGCATTATTACGGAACCGCTTTATATGATGAAGACGAACAGCTGTACAAAACCTGGTATTCCTCACATTTCTATGGCGCTGCAATCGGAGAGTCCGATCCGAAGGCCTATTCCTACCTGAATTATGCGTATTCGTCGGATGGCATTCACTTTATCAAACCACAGCTGGACGTCGTACCTGGCACGAACATCGTGCTGGATAATGAAGAGAGAACGCACGGCCCGTCTGTAATTCTCGATTCCGAGGAGCCGAACCCCAAGCAGCGTTTTAAGCTGGCCATGTCACCCTATACGAAGCACTGCAGCATCTTTATTTACGCTTCCCCCGACGGCATCCATTGGAAGCCGATGTTCGATAAGCCCGTGCTGGAGGTCGAAAGCGACTGTCACACTGGATTTTATCGCGATCCGGCATCCGGGGCGTACCGCCTGTCCTTTCGCATGCGCTGTCCCGACCGACGTGTCTGGGTGGCTGAAAGTCAAGACCTGCTGCATTGGACAAAGCCAGTACTGGCCTTGGAGCCGGATCAAATCGATTCCTGCTTTACGCAGTTTTACGGGATGCAGATGACCCCATATGGTCCGCTTACGATCGGCCTGATATCCATGTATGACACGTACGATTTCATTACCGATCCGAACTTCAATAAGATGGCCGGTACCATGGATGTTCAGTTGGCCTACAGTCGTGACGGATTTGGCTGGCATAGGTGCAAGCAGGGGGAAAAGGTGATCTCCCTGGGCGTGGAGGGAGAGTGGGACTCCACTTGTATCATGCCGTCTTCCACCATCATTTATCGTCCAGATGCCATGAAGCTGTATTATTCGGCTGTGCCGTTTGACCATTCCGGTTTCAGTCGCATTCCATACGACGAGATCGATAAGGAATGCATAGGGTTAGCGGAGTTGCGGCCGGACGCCTTTGTCTATTTACAAGCCGATCAGGATGAATGCGAGTTGTTGACGCGGCCCTTTGCAATAGAACATGGAGATCTATATCTAAATGCAGCCGCCGCCAGTGGAGTGGTTAAGGTGGAGATTTGTGATACGGAAGGAAGAGCACTAAAGGGGTTTTCTTTTGACGATCACATTCCGTTTACCGGAGATAGCACGGCAGCTAGGGTTGAGTGGAAGGGAAATCCAGACATTTCTAGCTTCACACATCAAGTGATTCGGCTTAAGCTTCGTGCGTCCAATGCCAAGGTGTACTCCATCTTTTTCCCACATGGCGAAGATATAAAGGCATACTGGAGGTTTAAGGAAGTGTCTTGCTTGAATCCTTTAAAGTACGACATTAGCTAATTCGGGCCAGTAGTCGATAAGGAGAACGGTCATGATGGAAAACGTCCGATTTGGGATTGTGGGCAGCGGATATTTCGGCGGAGGGCTCGCCAAAGTATTGTCGGGACTCCCGCACAGCGAAGTGAAGCTTGTGTATGGTGGTACAAGGGCGGGGAAACTGGCGGAGGAGCTTGGCTGCCGTCAAGTCTTAGCGCTGGAAGACATGATGAACAGCAGCGACATTGATGCTGTGATCGTTGCTACGCCCAGTCATCTTCATCGCGATCCAGTCATCTTAGCGGCCCAAGCAGGAAAGCATGTCTTTTGTGAAAAGCCGACGGCACTTTCCCTTATTGATTGTACGGACATGGTGCGGGCTTGTGAGAAGGCCCATGTTCAGATGATGGTCGGACATAGCTATTACTTTATAGACGGCCTGCTTCAAGTGCGCCGATGGGTGGATGAAGGTGTCATCGGCAAGCCCGTGGCCATCCATTCAGAGAGGACCGGTTGGGAGTCACCGCAAGCGGTGGTCAGTTGGAAAAAGAACGTTGAAACCTCCGGGGGCCATTTATTTCACCATATTCATGAACTGGATTTTCTGCAAACGATTATGGGACCAGCGATAGCCATTTGTACGGCGGGCGGCAATTTGACTCATCAGGGGGATGGCTACGGCAACGAAGAGGATGTGCTGATGCTGACCTTGGAATTCCAAGGTGGAGCAGTAGGGACAATGCAGTATGGCTCGGGCTTCCACTGGGGCGAGCATTTTGTCAAGATCAATGGAACCAAAGGTGCAATCCGAATCGATTTTAAAAGGTCGAAGATTTATTTGAGGAAAGACGGTCAGGAATCCGAGCATTTACTACACCGTACAGAAACAGAGGACGAGGAGCGGGCGAGCTTTTACCGAGGAATGGACGGAGGGATCGCCTACGGCAAACATAATTCGGAAATCGCATCTTTTCTGAAGGGTGTAATGGAAGCGGAAATGACGACTTTTCGTGATTGTCTCCTTGGCTGCCCGATTCCTGGGTACCTAAAATCGCTGTTTGATGGCAGGGCAGCACGCTCATCCATAGCTGCAGCGGAGGCGGCGATTATCTCCTTAAAGGAAAAACGGTGGGTTCAAATCGGGTACAACTAAGGAGGACACCTGCTATGCATACGATGAACTTGTTTCGTTTGGATGGTCGGGTTGCCGTCGTAACCGGTGGCGCGGGGCTGTACGGCCTGCTGATCGTTCGCGCGCTGGCTGAAGCGGGGGCTCAGGTCGTGATGGCCTCGCGCGGGCTGGAAGGCTGCGGGGCTGCCGCCGACAAACTCAAAGGTGAGGGGTTGCAGGTGGTCGCCAAACAGCTAGATCTGGGGAGCGAGGCAAGTATTCACCGTTTGACTGAGGAGGTGGTCGAGGAATTCGGCCGAATCGATACGCTTGTTAATAACGCTGTCTCGAGAACAGGCCTTGCGAATCTGGACGAAACGACTTCGGAGGGCTGGGAGGACGCTGAGCGGGTGAACGGTACGGGGCTGATGCTGATGACGAAGGCCGTCGTTGGGCACATGTGCAGGCAGCGACATGGATCCATTATTAATATCGCATCGATCCAGGGCGTGGTTGGGCCGCATTTTCCCGTATATGGCGACACCGGGATGTCGAGCGGAATCGAATATACCTACACCAAGTGGGGAATGATCGGCTTTACCAAATGGGTGGCCAATTACTATGCTGGTTATCACATTCGAGCCAACTGTATAAGCCCTGGCGGGTATAATCCAGGGCTGCTGCAGGATGAGAGCAAGGCGCAATTCGCTGACAATTATCGCAAACTGACACCTATGGGCCGGTTCGCCGAGGAGGACGACATCAAAGGACCAACGGTGTTTCTCGCTTCAGAGGCTTCCCGATATGTCACAGGGCAAAATCTGATTGTGGATGGCGGCTGGACCAATTGGTAACCAAGGGGGCGTACCATGTATCGCGCAGCTGTGATCGGACTCGGTAATATAGGGTTGCTGTTTGACATCCCGAGAAAAGTGATGCCACAGAGTCATTCATTAGCGTATCACTTACACAAGGACATCGAGTTTGTCGCGGCGGCAGGTGTCCGCCTGGAACAAGGGGACGCTTTGGTATCGATCGCACCCGAAGCTAAGTTTTATACTGATTTAAATACTATGTTAAAGGAGCATGAGCTGGATCTGATCAGCATTTGCACACCCTCGGAGATAAGGCTCGAACTGCTCCGAAACGTATTTCAGCAGTCGCCCGTGAAGTTGATTTTTCTAGAGAAGCCGGTTGCGACAAGTCTTGCAGAAGGGGAAGCCATTGTAGCCTTAGCCCAGCAGTATAACCGAACCGTGGTAGTTAATTTATCCCGGAGATGGAGCGAAGCGGCAGGGCTCATGCGGCAAGCTGTACAATCCGGACATTACGGAAAAGTGAACAGGATCCACCTTCGGTATACAAGAGGAATTTACAATTATGGCTCCCATTTATTTGATCTTGTACGTTTTATCGCTGGAACGATCGATACAGTTCAAGTGCTGCGGCGGGTTCCCACCCGGCTCGACAATCGAGAGGACTGGACGTATTCCTTTATCTTCACGGCGGAGAACGGGACGATTCCTGGGTATGCCGAAGCATTCGACGACCGGGATTATTTGATCTTTGAGATGGACCTGTTTCTGGAGAAGGGAAAAATCGAAATGCGCCAGAGTGGTGACGAAATCCGTTTCTATACAACTGACACGCATCCTATGCTGGGAGGTACGAATCAGCTCGTTCTGGAGTTGACGGAGCAAGACCTAAACAGCAGGTCCAGTATGATAATGAACGCGGCGGAGCATCTCGTCGAGATACTCCGAAGTGGAGCGAAGCCCATATGCTCGCTCGAGGACGGGATGTATCCGATGTATGTAGCTGAAGCGATAAATCGTTCGTACCGGAACAACAGGTCTAACGAAAAGGTGGTGATAACACCGTGAGATCTGATTTAAAACGAGTACAGGAGATAATAACCTCCATCGATGTGCATAGTGAGGATTTGTTTGGCGCTGTCGTTCCGCCTACGTTTGAAAATACGATCTATCGGTATCCCGATTACGAAGCAGTGAAGCAGGTCGCAGAAGGTCGTGCGCATCGGTACGGCTACAGCAAGAACGGGAATCCGACAACCGAAGCGGTGGAACGAGTGCTGGCGGCGCTCGAAAAGGGAGAAGCGGCCAAATGCTTTTCCTCTGGAACAGCGGCGATCTATACCGTACTTTTAAGTGTGCTGGAGCCGGGAAGTCATGTCATTACCGTCAAGAATGTCTACGGCCGTACCTCGGACTTTTTAAAACGAACCTTTCATAAGTTCAATGTGCAGACCACGTTTGTGTCAGGTGAATGGTTAGAGGAGTTTGAGGAGGCCATCCAACCAAATACAAGGCTGATTTATCTCGAAAGCCCAACCTCCTGGCAATTTGAATTGCAACCGATTCGTGCTGTTTCCCAGCTTGCCAAACAACATGGCATCAAGGTAGTGATCGATAATACGTGGGCGACACCGGTATTTCAGAATCCGCTCGAGCTTGGCGCGGACGCTGTCATTCATTCCGCCTCTAAATATTTGGGAGGCCACAGCGATTTGGTTGCCGGTGTCGTGATTGGACCGAAAACTTGGATTTCCGATTTGCCCCAGTTGGGCGCTGTGCTATCCCCATACGAGTCAGCCAAATTGCTGAGGGGTGTTCGTACATTGGCTCTGCGTATGGAAAGGCATGAACAAAGCGCGCTGCGCATTGCCGCTTTTCTGGAGCAGGAGAATAAGGTGACCCGAGTGAACTATCCGGGCTTGGCAAGCTATCATCAATACGAGCTAGCGCAATCTCAAATGTCCGGGTGTAGCGGATTGATGTCATTTCACCTGGATGCAAATGAGGCAGGGATACGGTCCTTTATCGACTCGCTTCGGCATATTAGTATCGGTGGAAGTTGGGGAGGTTTTGAAAGTATTCTGTATGCTGCAGCCATGTCGGGAACGGAAGCGGAAGTAACGGCACGCGGCTTCGGCTTTACACAGATCCGGTTGTCCGTAGGACTGGAGGTGGCCGATACGTTGCTGGAAGACCTGCATACTGCACTCCAGCTAATTTAGAACATAACCACTCAGGAAAGGTGGGGATCCGATGCCGTTTGTAACGATTCCCGAATCCATTGATACACCTGCCGTCATTATTGATCTGGACCGGCTGAATGCAAATCTTCGCCGGACGGCTGACCTAGCCACCAAAGCTGGCGTACGACTCAGACCGCATACGAAAACTCATAAAAGCATATGGTTAGCGGGTGAGCAGCTAAAGTATGGCGCTTCCGGTATTACGGTCGCCAAGTTAGGTGAAGCCGAAATCATGGTGGAGGGGGGAATCGACGACATCCTGATCGCTTTTCCTCTAGTCGGCCGTCAGAAGCTGGAAAGACTGGGCCAGTTGCTGAGAAGGAGTACGTTTTCCGTCAGTGTGGATAGCTATGAGGCCGCCCGAGGGTTATCGGAGCTGGGAGAGCATCTGGGCCAGCGTATTCCGCTTTATCTGGACGTAAATAGCGGTCTCGATCGTTGCGGAAAAGAGCCGGGAGAGGAGACAGCAGAGCTCGGGTTGCACATCGCCAAGCTACCTGGCATTCGGCTGGCTGCGCTCATGACCCATGCTGGTCATGCTTACGGAAAGGGTAGTGCGGAGGATTGGTTGGCAATCGCCCGCTCTGAAGCGGAAGCGCTTGTGGAAAGCCAACGTGTGCTGCGGCGTAAAGGTGTTGAAGTAACTGAGCTCAGTGTCGGTTCGACGCCTACGTCTAAATTTATAGGGCAGCTGTCTGGGTCAGGAATTACGGAAATACGACCGGGGGCGTATGTATTTGGTGACGGTTCCCAACTGTATCCAGCAATGATCAATGAAGCCGAATGCGCGATGCGTATTGTGGCGACCGTCGTCAGTACGCCGAGGCCGGGCACGGTCATCATTGACGCCGGCTCAAAAACATTGACTAACGATACCAGTCCACACCGCTTCGGATATGGCTTTATCGCAGAGCATCCGCAGGTGTTCATCGAGCGTCTGAGCGAGGAGCATGGTATTTTATCGGTACCGGAGAAGACGAAGTTTCGAATCGGCGATCGGTTGTCCATCATTCCAAATCATTGCTGTACGGTTGTGAATCTGCATGACCAGTTGGTTGGTTTGCGCGGGGGTGTGGTTGAGTGCATGATCAACATTGATGCGAGAGGCCAAATAACGTAGACTGCGCATTCGAAGAGCGCAAGCGGTTTGCATCATAGTAGTTCAACCCCAAAAAACGTCTACATTGCGAGTAGGGAGTGAAACTAAATGTCCATTCAGTTGCATACGAACGAAGCGCCGGAATTTCCTCTTCCTTTTTCCCAGGCTTTACGGGCTGGGGATTTCATCTTTGTTTCCGGGCAGGTAGGCGTAGATCCGCAAACCCGGAAGGTGATAGGCGAGACCATCGAGGAACAAACGGTACAATGCCTTCGAAATATAGGGACGATCTTAAACGAAGCGGGTCTGACGTTGGACCATGTTGTGAAAATCAACGCATATCTTTTAAGAGCTGAGGATTTCCCGGGCTATAACAAGGCCTACGAAGAAATTATGAAGCGGCCGTTTCCCGCACGCACGTCCATTGGCTGCTCCATCGGTTCTTACCTCGTTGAAATTGACGCCGTTGCTTATGCTCCTTCGGTTCGCAGTGGCGATTGAGGTTTCGGCAAAACGGAAGAAAGAAGCACTTGATCTATGGTGTGCTTTACAAGGAGGTTATGTAACATGACAGGAACCGAACCGAAGCGCTTGACCCTCGCGGTTGCCGGTATCGTGCATGAAACGAATACGTTTGCTCCAGGTGTTTCGGGGCTCGATCGCTTTCAAAGCGAATGGACGGAGGGTCTTGCGGCATTCTCCAACAGGTATTTTGGTACTCGAACTACGATGGGCGGCGTCCTGACAGCAGCGTCAGATCTGGGCATTCAACTTGCTCCTGGCTTGTACACGGCTGCGACACCCAGCGGTATAGTCAGTGCGGAAGCAGCGGATACCTTGCTTGCCGCATTAGTTGACTCCATAGACGAAACGACGGATGGGCTGCTTCTAATTATGCATGGTGCGATGGTTTCGGAGCAGTATCAGGATTTTGAGGGAGAGTGTTTGCGCCGTTTACGGGATAAGCTTGGCAGTTACTTTCCGATTACCATGACACTTGACCTGCATGGCAATATTAGCCCAGATATGGTAAGGCAAGCGGATGTGATTGTTGGTTACGATACCTATCCCCATATTGACATGTATGAGCGCGCAGTAGAGGCCGTCCAACTGTTGGTAAAGACCATTCGGGGCGAGGTCCGACCCGCAACCGCTTACGGTCATACCGGCATGCTCGTCGTTCCGCAAGGGATGATGACTGAACTGTCGAGCATGAAGGAGATCATGGAACGAGCGTTTGCCATTGAGGATGATCCGAAGGTTCTTAACGTGACAGTAGCTGGGGGGTTCCCTTACAGTGACGTCCCTGATGCTGGGATGTCCTTTGTCGTAACCGTAGATGAAGACCGCAGGCTAGCGGAACGGTATGCTCAGGAATTGGTGAGTTTGGCCTTGGAACGCAAGGAATCGTTTAATGTCGTCTATGCCTCGCCGAAGAAAGCAGTGGCTGAAGCATTGGCTTGGCCAGATGGACCAGTGATTTTGGCCGAAGGCTCAGATAATGTAGGGGGCGGAGCCCCAGCTGATGCTACGCACGTGCTGGCGGAGTTAGTTGGTACCGGGCAACCCGCACTTGTCGTTATTTGTGATCCGGAAGCAGTGAAGCATGCTTATCAGGTCGGAGTGGGCGGAGACTTCGCCATGCCAACAGGTGGCAAATCCGATGGGGTGCATGGCAAGCCTGTTGCTCTGGAAGGTGTGGTCCGCGTACTGTTTGACGGACATTACAAACACATCGGTCCCTATATGACCGGTCAGCAAGCCGAGATGGGTAAATCGGCCGTTGTCCAATGCAGGAAGCTAGCGGTGATTTTGACAGAAAAACGGGTCCCTCCATGGGATTTAGGTCATGTCATCTCGGCTGGCTTATGGCCGGAGGACTTCAAAATTATCGTAGCCAAATCTGCGATTGCCTGGCAAACGGCTTTCGGAAAGTTTGCCAAACATGCTATACACGTGGATTCTCCTGGGTGTTGCAGCGCGAATCTCCACCATTTTGACTATCGGCATGTAAGAAGGCCCATCTATCCTTTGGATTTAGCGCCAGAGCCCAGGCTTGGACCGTAGAGGAGGAATGTGCATGAGGACGCTAGACCAATCGAGCGCACACTACGTCGAATCACAAGTCTTTTTGGCAGGGGGCGTAGCCAGTTCACTACGAAGCGCTATGAAGCCGGTGCCACTATTTGCTGCGGAAGGCTCAGGCCCAAGGCTTCAAGATGCTGACGGTCATGAGTACATCGATTACTTGCTAGGATACGGGCCGCTGCTGCTTGGTCATGGTCATCAAGCGATAGTAAGCGGTATTCATGAAGCGCTAAAACGCGGTACCACCTTTGGCCTCCAGCATATCGGGGAAATCGAGCTCGCCCGCAGATTAACGGAGCTACTGCCCTGTGCGGAGCAGGTTGCAATAAGCGGGTCCGGCACGGAAGCCGTTATGCTGGCGCTTAGGCTTGCCAGGGCACATACGGGCAAACGGAAAATTGTGCGCTTCCACGGACACTATCATGGGTGGGCCGACTCCATCTTTACTTCCTTCCCAAGTTCCGATATGCGACAGTCCGATTCCGTCGTATCAACAGACCTCATTTTGCCGGGAACAGGAGGCCAGAGCCAGTTAGCCTTGGAGGACATTATCTTGCTTCCATGGAACGATCCGGAAGCGCTGGAGGTCACTTTACGGCAAAATCATGGCGAGATCGCCGCAATCATTTCTGAGCCGGTCATGTGTAACTCTGGCTGCATTTTGCCCAAACCAGGCTATCTTGAGCGGATGAGAGAGCTAACAGAAGAACTGGATATCGTCATGATTCTCGACGAGGTGATTACCGGTTTTCGGCTCGGTCTAGGCGGAGCTCACGGGAAATTTGGGCTGAAGCCGGATTTGGTTACCATTGGCAAAGCGCTCGGCGGAGGCATCGCTATCAGCGCTGTAGTAGGACGCAAGGACATCATGGATCTCATAGCCAGCGGAACGGTTAGCCACCTCGGCACATTAAATGGCAACTGTATTGCCACTGCTGCCGCATTGGCTACAATCTCCGAGTTGTCCAAAGATGGTGGGGCGGTATATAGCCGTCTGGAGCAAACCGCATCCCAATTGGTTGAAGGAATCCGCGGGTTGTTCGCTAAGAACGGCATTGCGGGAATTATCAACCAGGCTGGAGCTGTCTTTCACATGATGTTTACCCGTGAACTAAAGGTGGATGATTTTGCTTCATTTAATCAGAGGGATGTAGCCCGTTATGCTGAATTTGCAGCGTATCTGCTGCACGAGGGAATCCTCGTGCGCCCTAATGGCTTATGGTACGTATCGACCGCACATGGTTTACGGGAGGTTGACGAAACGCTCGCCGCTGTGGATCGGGTATTCCAGAAGCTGCAGGGAGGAACCTCAGTATGAGGCTAAAACAGCAAATAGCACTGATTACTGGCGGGTCGACCGGTATCGGCAAGGCGATTGCCTTGCGGTTTGCGAAGGAAGGCGCCAAGGTGGCCATATCCGGCCGCAGCCGGGGTCTGCTGCAAGAGACAGCTGGTGAGATCGAGGCTGCCGGCGGCGAGGCCATATGGATTGAGGGCGATGTTCAATTCACAACAGATGTACGTCGTATGGTCAGTGCGGTGTTGGAGCGCTGGGGCACATTGGATGTTCTGGTGAATAATGCGGGTATTTGTCAGCCGGCTCCCTTTCTTGAATTGGAAGAGTCGGAATGGGATCAGCATATGGACATCAATCTAAAAGGAACCTTTCTAACCGGTCAGGCAGTGGCAAAAGAGCTCGTTAAGCAAGGCAAACCAGGTTCCATCATCAATATGTCCAGTGTCAACGGACTGGCAGCGGAAGCCAATCAGGCTCATTACAATGCCACCAAGGGAGGCATGAATCTGCTTTCCATGTCGATGGCGCTTGAGCTGGCTCCTTATCGCATTCGGGTGAATGCGTTATGTCCTGGTTTCATCGAAACACGATTAACGAAGCCGCTCATCGACAATTCCGCTGCATTCGGACCATATTTAAATACAATCCCTATGGGAAGAGCGGGGGTGCCGGACGAAATCGCTGACGCAGCTTTGTTTCTGGCTTCAAACGACTCCCGCTATATGACCGGACATTGTATGGTTGTAGACGGCGGTCAGTTGATCAAACTGTCTTGACGGGTTTTACATGCTTCTTTTTTTGGGATTGACGCAAGTGAAAAAAGGAGAGAAGTAGCCATGGGAGTAAATAATCCGAAGCCCAATGCATGTTTTTCACCTATCACATTGGGAACGGTGCAGTTGGGCATACCATATGGCATTGCGAATCGGTCCGGCCAGCCGGATGAACTTCGTTCTCGAAAAATCCTGGACGCTGCCGTCGAAGGAGGAATTACCTCCTTTGACACTGCTCCCACTTACGGCAGTTCCGAGCAGATATTGGGACAATATTTTTCGGAATTTGACTCGGCGCCATTTATTATTACTAAGTGGGGATTACATCATGGGAACTCCCGATTAACCGAGGCAGAACTGCGGGAGCAGCTTGATGATATGCTTAAGGAACGAGAGGATCGGCTGAAACGTTGTCCCATTCCGGCCCTTCTGCTGCACACCCCACTCATGTTGAAGGAATACGGTGCAGAGATCACAAGGTTACTTCGAGAACGGGTGCAGGAGGGCCGAATCGGCAAGGTGGGTGTGTCGCTTGGTGTGCATGTGGACCGTGAGCTGGATGAGTTGCGGGAGATCATTGAGGATGACTTATATTCCATCGTACAAATACCACTCAATGTTTGGGATCAGCGTCTGATTCGAGATGGGGCGCTTAAAACGCTGCAAAGCTCGGGAAAGCTAGTACTTGCTAGAAGCGCCTATCTGCAGGGGCTATTGCTTATGGATACACAGACGCTTCCCAGGCATCTAGCGGAAGCGGCCCCTTGGCTAGCCGAGCTTCACCGGCTGGCAGAGCAGGAGGGGTTGACCGTTGCCGAATTTTGTTTTTCTTATGTCCGCTTTACTACCGGAGTGACAAGTGTACTGATTGGGGCGGAGACGGAGGAACAGGTTCGTGAAAATTTGCAGCTCCTCCAGGTAGGACCGCTGCGAGAACAGACGCGGGAGCGTATCCAGCGGGTATTCGCCGATGTACCGGAAGAGCTTATTACGCCTGCGCTTTGGAAAGCTTGAGCCCATTTGTTTCGAAAGGAGGAGCTGTATGAGGCAGATTAATCTTGCGGTGCTTGGCATGGTGGATGGTAATGGGCACCCATATTCCTGGAGCGCTATCTTTAACGGGTATGAACCGAACGTGATGGAGCAATGCCCTTATCCGGGCATCCCGCGGTATTTGGAAAAGGAACCCAAGGAACAGCTGCAACTCCATGGAGCTCGCATTACTCATATTTGGACGGACCGGCTGGAGGAGGCAAGGCACGTTGCACAAGCGTCGCTGATTCCCCATGTGGTGAATCGGCCCGAGGACGTAATCGGTCAAGTGGACGGTGTATTGATTACCACTGACATCGGCTCTGAGCATGTAGAGCGCTGCCGGCCTTTTATTGAAGCTGGTGTGCCGGTGTTTGTAGATAAGCCGCTGACGGATAACGAAAGCGATCTCATGCAATTTTCCCGTTGGGTGCGTGACGGAGCCAAACTCATGTCCTCCAGCTGTATGCGCTACTGCAAGGAGTTTATGCCGTACCGCGCCTCCATCCACGACCTGGGTGAGCTTCGGTTTTCCACGGTCACGACGTTTAAAAGCTGGGAGCGGTATGGCATTCATGCCCTGGAATCTATTTATCCGATATTAGGACCTGGATTTATTTCCGCCCAGAACAGTGGAAACAAGGAACGTAATGTTGTTTTGTTCAAGCATCGGGTTCACGGCGATGTCGTCGTGGCGGCGATGGACGATATGCATGGCGCATTCGGTCAGCTGCAGCTGTGCGGTACGAAAGGAAGCGCGTCAGCGGTACTGCAGGATACATTTTATTCTTTTAAAGCTCAGCTGCAGGCATTTGTTGGTTATTTGCAAACAGGCGAGCGTCCGTTTCCTTTTAGCGAAACGGAGGAACTGATGCGAATGCTAATCGCGGGCATTCGCAGCCGGGAGGAGAACGGCAGGGTTGTCCTGCTAGAGGAGATCGCAACGGAATAAGTTTTACAGCCCAACCATTTTTATTTGGAAGCGAGGCAATATTCCTATGAGCCAGCGATATACGATGAGGCCAAGCCGAGTAATGCGAAAGCTGCGCAGCGGACAGACGGCGATTGCCCTGAAGCTGAACCTAGCCGATCCGAGAATCGCGGAGATGGCGGCAAGGTTTTCAGGAGTGGACTGTCTATGGACGGATATGGAACATGTCCCGAACGATTATGCCGTAATCGAGCGGCAGATTTGGGCGGCTAAGGCTTACGATGTGGATGTACTCGTTAGGGTTCCAAGAGGCAGCTATAGCGATCTAACCCGTCCGCTGGAGATGGATGCTGCAGGAATTATGATACCGCATATTATGAGCTTGTCCGATGCCAGACAGGTCATCCATTATACAAAATTTCATCCGGTCGGCAGAAGACCGCTGGATGGAGGCAATGCAGATGGAGCTTATTGCAATCTGGATTTAACGGACTACATGCATCAGGCGAACGAGCAGCGATTTAACGTGCTGCAAATCGAGGATCCGGAGCCGCTTTCTGAGCTGGAAGACATTATCGCCGAGCCAGGTTTGGATCTGATTTTCTTCGGACCGGGAGATTTCAGTCAAGGGATCGGCGCTCCCGGTGAGTGGAATCATCCTCTGATTAAGGAAACTCGTGAAACGATAGCGCGGCTTGCGCAAAAGCATGGAAAATACGCTGGCACGGTTGGCAGTACCGCCAATCTCGACGAACTGAAGGCCATGGGCTACCGGTTTGTTAGTGTGGGTGCAGATGTCGTTGGCTTCGGTCAATATTTAAGCGGGATTGCCAAGGGGATCTCAAGCGGTACGGAAACCCCAGCTGCTGACTCGATTTATGGTTCCGCTAAAAGCTAAGGTAAGGGGGAGCTAGGCATTGTACACAGAGCTATTCTCTATGCACGGGAAAAGTGTAGTTATTACAGGGGGATCTGGTTATTTGGGCTCAGCTATAGTCGAAGCGTTGCTTGAATTTGGCGCGGAGGTGACGGTTGCCGACAAAGTGTTCCGAGCCAGTCCGGCTTTGGAGCAAGGGGTTCAAGAGGGGCGGCTGAGGCATCTGGTGTGTGATGTGTCCAGCACCGAGTCGATCCGCAATATGCTGAAGCTACATCAGGCGACGAGCAGCAAGCTAGATGTTCTGATCAACTGCGCTACCTACGGAGCCGGGTACGGCCAAGGGGCGGAGCTGGAGTTTATGACCGACGAAGTATGGCATACAGGCGTGGATGGTGCGGTTGGAACAGCTTTTCGCTGCACACGTGAAGCGATCCCGTACTTGAGACAAAATGGAGGCGGCTCGATTATTAATTTTGCATCCATGTATGGTGTCGTTTCGCCGGATCCATCGATTTACGGGGATAGCGGAGCCAATAATCCACCTAATTATGGCGCCGGTAAAGCGGCCGTCGTGCAGCTTACCAAGTATTGCGCCGCCCACTTGGCCAAACATAATATCCGTTGCAACAGCATATCGCCGGGGCCTTTCCCCAATTTGTCCATCAGCGAGAATAAAGACTTTTTGGTGCGACTCTCTGCAAAAACGATGCTAGGTCGACCGGGTAAGCCGTATGAGGTAGCTGGAGCGGTGCTTTTACTGGCATCGGACGCTTCAAGCTACATGACCGGTGCAAACCTGATGATTGATGGAGGCTGGACCGCCTGGTAACAGGGTGTCCGCTGTGATTTGGACTCAGATAAGCATAACGTTCAGAAAGGAGGGGAAAGTTTGAATACCCATGTCTTAAACAGCTTTTCTTTGACGAACAAAACCGTATTAATTACGGGAGGCGCTGGACTGTATGGTAAACAGATAGCTATTGCGTGTGCACAAGCAGGAGGCGAGGTCTTTGTAACCTCACGGGAGGAATCGCGGCTTAGCGGGATTGAAGCCGAATTTCGCAATCTCGGTTTGAATGTCCGAGCGATCCAATTTGACCAGGAGCAGCTAGACGCGATCCCATCTATACGCGGCAAACTGGATGCTTTGGCAGGCAAATGCGATGTACTTGTAAATAATGCGGTTGCTCGGACTATGTCGCATTACAATGCTCCTCTCGAAGCCTTCGCCCGAAGCATGGCAGTTAATGCAACAGGATTGTTTGAGCTGACTCGAGTTATCGGAGATTGGATGGGAGAACAAGGGGGCGGTTCAATTATTAACATTGGCTCGATTCAAGGGATGGTAGGCCCTGAGCCGGGGTTATACGAAGGACTTTCGAGCAACGGGTTGATACCAGATTATTTTTTTCATAAGGGCGGCATGATCAACTTTACCCGCTTTATTGCCAGCTATTACGGTGCTAAGAAGGTCCGATGCAATTGTATATCGCCGGGGGGCTTTCAAACGGATAAAAATATACCTGAATTCGTTGCACGGTACAATGCCAAAACGATGCTCGGCCGTATGGCCAGAGCGGACGATATTTGGGGGCCAATTGTTTTTCTGGCTTCTGATGCATCGTTGTACATCACGGGAACGAATCTTCCTGTGGATGGCGGATATACAGCCAAATGAGGAAGCGCGAGATGAGTTCCACCGCCTGGCGAACGAGCTGCGGAAGGTTAGCGGGCAGACGGTAGAGTAACATTCCCAACAGTTGGATATGCTAAGGTTACCCTTATATCAAAGGGTAACCCTTCTTCAAAGGAGCCCCACCTTCGGCTGGTGGGGTTTTTGTTTTTTGTTAATATAAAGGTAAACCTTATCTTTCTACTGAAATATCACCACTAAATATTTTCGTAATTTCATCACCATGACAAATTAATAAGCAATCTTGCTGCGTTAAACGAATAATAGGCAGACAGATAAAGAGCTACAGCATCAATTAATTCCTGCTGATTCAAGAAAAATTCTTGATAATTCAGTCTACCTCGAGCGGAGAATCCTTTGTGCTCTTCAAAAAATAATTTTATCTCATTGACATGGTGCGGCTCACTGCCTTCAACTCGACCATGGTTTACTTTTGCTGCAATCGCTACACAAACGGAGTCAATGATGTCTTGTTCATCAAATTGAATGTTCATGATCTTCGTCCTCTCAAAGATTTAAATATAACCACAATAAGCCAAATGACTAAAGCTGCAACTGCTAAATCTAAGATTAGTGCCATGAAAGAGAACGGCTGATGAACATATTGCCATATTTCATAACTCGCAAAACAATGTTTTTTATGTATTTCAAAACGTATACTTTTTGAAAGGCATTATGATCTTATATATAACAAACCGCTGCAGATGGATTGCAGCGGTTTGTTATATTGTGCGTTTATTTATCGTTTTTAAGAAATACCATTTAATAAAATGGTAAAACAGTAAAGTAAGACAGATAACGATTAAATAAATGGGGAGTGAATACATCACATGCCATCCTTTGTATTGATAAACATGAAATTGATCTGTAAGCCATTCAAATCCAACTGAAAACAGAGAGTAAGTCAAGATATAAACCCATTTAGAAACGCCGCGCAAATGCCATCGGTCATAAAGATAAACCAGAAAATAACCAAATGGAGGATAAAGAAACCACGTAAAAAAATCAAATAACTCATATCCCGGTGTATCATTGATGTCATAAAGATCATATGGCGGTGTTGCTAAAATTAAATCAAACATTTTGGCGATAATCGTTGTAAATAAGAAGAGCAGGATCGTGATGGTGGTTGGAAACCTCTGTGGGAGTAATAACATGAAACCATACGTTATAATGAGCGATGATAGAATAAACCACTCGTTGGCATCGAAGCTAACTGGAAGCTCGATCATAACGTATCACATCCTTCTTGAAAATAATACGAAACACACTAGTTAGCGCATAAGCAACTAAAATAAGCGCACTCCACACAATAAACGACCACCATAGATGCCAATGCGTATGATGAAGAATGCTCGCCCAATCAAGTGTATATTCTATGCCTACCAGACAGCTTGTAGCAATTGAAAATAAAATGATCTTCATACCCCAAAAACGAATCGATGCAAAGCGATCAATAAGACATACGACGATCGAAGGAACTAACATAAACCGGATACAAAAAAAAGACCAAATCTTTTCAAGATCGGTATCTAAAGTGATGAATTTTAAATTCAAAGTTAAGATTGCCATTATATCCCCGTAGATGAAAATGAAAACCATCCAGCAAACGAAAATTTCGAATAGATGAAGATGCCTGTCTGTAACAATAAAAAAGATAAAAAACGCCAAGCTTGCAGATAGACATATGGTTATCGCCATAGCATATTCCTCTCTCCAAAGAATTTATTGTTCTGATCGGATTTTTATTTCCCCGATCTTCAAAAGCTTAATAAAAACTTCGACTATCTGTGGATCGAATTGCGTGCCCTTGTTCTTATCTATTTCACTCATGATGTCGTCAAGTGCCATGACATTTCTATAAAGCCGTCTTGAAGCCATCGCATCGAAGGAATCTGCAACGGAAACAATGCGCGCAAAAAGTGGAATTTGCTCTCCCTTTAAGCCCTTTGGATAGCCCTTGCCATCGTATCTTTCGTGATGAAATAACACGATGTCCAATATGCCATTTGTTTTAAAATCAGAAATATGCTTTAGCGTTTCATAACCAATTACAGGATGTAATTTTATTAACTCATATTCTTCGGCGGTTAGTTTATCTGCTTTCATCAAAATATGTTCCGGAACGCCGATTTTCCCGATATCGTGCAGCAAACCACCGGTATTAATATCTTCGCACTGAGTGGCGTTCAAATTCATTTCTTTAGCAATCTTAATAGCGTAATTCGCTACATTTTCAGAATGGTTTGCCGTGTACGAATCCCTTGAGTCTAATGCTTTTGCAAGTGCAATGGTTAGTTCTTTTTCTTGCTTTTTTATTTTGTGATAGTGTTTTGTCATAGTGGCTGAAATAAAAACAACTAACGTAAATGAGATTAAACGGCACAACATTGCTTCAATGTGTTCTATACCGTCATCAACGAATGAACGGGCAAATACAACAAATGTACAAAGAAGAAATAAGACTGGCTTTGATATTTCTGAAAAGCCAAGACCTAAAAATATTAAAGTCAGAATGTACAGCGACGAAATATCTTGATGAGTAACCTTCGTTGCAAGTGGAACTAAAACCAAAAGAACAAAGAAACCATAGCGAAAAAACTTACAATTCACCACGATATTTTCCAGTGAACTGACAAATCTTGAACTCAAATAAACACCACTTTCTTCTAGTGCATTTGAAATTTAGTTGAGCTTGGCTGGGTTAACCAGGATACAAAATTTTCCCCTTTGTAATGCTGTAGCAGCGCCATTCCATTTTCGAGGAACGCTTGTATCTCCTCGCGTTTAACAGTTGAAGAATTAAACAAAAAATCTTTTTGCGGCATGACTTGTATTGCAATAGCCATCAGTTTCTCCATTCCCCGGCTAGTTAGGGAAACGTACTTGAATTTGGTTTTATTCTTTTCAATACGGACGAAGTTTTCTTTAACTAAAGGTGGCAGCAGCCGACTGACCGTTGATAAGTGCCAGCATCCTAATCTGCTGATATCGCTAAATGTTAATGCTATATCACTTGTTGATAAAATAAACAAAAGATGCTGCTGCGCTGAGGAGAGACCATGTTCTTTATCGATATGTGACCACTGATCCAGGATGGAAAAATACAAAGCGCGAATCATTAAAACCATTTGCTTTTTCATTTCATTATCCATTTGCCATTGTCACCTCAAAGTCAGATGTATATACAACTCAAAATTAATTTGCGCATATTGGGAAATATTATTCCAAAGATTAACAAAAAGAAAAAGCACCCTGTAGAAGGCGCCTTGGCTCACTTTATCTGATTTTCATTATTTAAAAATGTCTTGTTGATAAAAGGGACTTTTTTGCTTACACCCAATATTCCTCTGGAGAGCAATTTTACAGACAAAATAGCAACAAACGTATGCAACAATGTCCAATGGTTATGGTACCTGATAAGTTTTGTTTTCTTAAGCGCCCAAAGCTCAAGCAGCATTTGCGGAAGAGCGAATAAAAAGGATGTACCAAATATTTTTTTGACATTTGCTTTGTATGTCGCTTGGCAAAACCAAATTGAAATGTAGGGGCAAATTAAATAATCATAAACCAATTCAATTTTAAATACCTTTGGCGCAAAGCGTTTTGGGTATGTGATATACCTTTTCTTAGTCAAATACCGATTAATGCCGTGATTGATAACGCCGCTAAGCAAAAACAAACTCGACCAATATTTTACCGACGGTTTTCTATACAAGGTTGGTATCAAAAGAACGGAAATGCCGGTAGCTATCTTCAATATGGTTTTTTCCTTCAAATGATACACCTCCCGGTTTTAACTAAGGATTTGACTTGTATCCGCAACTTAAAATTATTTTATCCTTATATCATCAAATTATTTGAGTTTGCAATCCTACTGATTGTTAAATCATGATGAATGTATAACGTATATTTTGGAATAATAAGACGAAATGCACTTGGATGGAGGTTTAAATTAATGGAAGACAAAACGAAGATGGACTTAACCTCCTCAGAGATGTCCATCCTTTGGAAAACGTATATATTCGAAAACGTTAAACCGCTGTATCTTAAAGCACTTACCGCAACGGTTGAAGACAATGAAATAGCTACAATCATTAAAGACAAGTTAAACACAAAAGAGCAACGTATACGGACTTTAACGGAAATTTTTAAAAAAGAGAACTTCCCTCCCTGTTCCAATGGGGTTTACTAATCAAGATATGAATGTAAGCGCGCCGCGATTGTTTACCGATGCGTTTATGGCGCATTACGTTTATTACATGGCGACAATGGCGATTGATAATTATCGAATTGGGTAACGATATCTTCCAGAGCAGATATTCGCCAGTTTTTCATCAGCGGAATCAACACCTTTATTCAGTTTACAGACAGAATAATGGATTGTTTGTTGCAAAAGGGATTGTTTGCCCGCTCACCGTATGTTCCTTATCCTAAACAAATTGATTTTGTACAGGAGACAAGTTTCATTCACGATATTTTCGGCAAAAAAAGACCACTGCAGACCATTGTATGCTTAAACCAACAGCGCAATGCAATCGGTCAACAACTACTCATCGCCTTTAAACAAACAGCAAAATCCGATGATGTTAAAGCATACATGGACGAAGGTATAAAGCTATCTTCATCCCTAATGGAAACATTCGCTTCGCTCTTGAAGGAAGATGATTTAATTCCCCCTTCCTACAGCGGCTTAGGAGTGACAGATTCACCGGAAGCGCCTTTTTCGGAGAAGCTTATGTTAAGTTTAATGACTTCGCTCAACAAGATCAATTACCGGTTGGATGAGTTCTTTCAACTCTTCGGCCGAGCTGCTTTTTACACTTTTTGCAACGAGAATGGTTCCACTGAACACTTCCCGAACGACATAAAGCGTCTCATTTCCTTTCTCAGGTTGAACGCCATCCATTGAGATCATGATTCCACCGTGATCATTTGAAACCTGTGTAAGCTCTGCTTTTGCATATTCGGTGACGCTTGAGCGAAGCAAGGTAACATAACGTTCGTACAGTCGTTGAGAGTTTCGCTCCGAAGTAGCGACACCACGCTCATTAAGTTCTTGAGTGGTCTCTGCGATCGTCATGTGGAGCTTGAAACGTAATTGTCCAACAAGAGCTAATACGTCGAAGCCGTATGATGTATGTTTCATACACAATGAATCTGCTTCTGCTGATTTGTAATATGTCTTTGGATAAGTGCAATTAGGATTAGTGCACACAAATGAGTATTCATAATCAATCGTATGGAGTTAAGGTTTGGGAGGATGGAACAGATGATGCTCATACAAGAAGAAAAGTCATATTCGGTTATGGATTATATTTTGGAATTCGCTGAACAAGATATCTGTTCATTTTTGTTGAGGAAATTACAGCGTCATCATCATGAAACCTATCAGCATTTGCTTCGTGTCTCGGGTTTATGTATGGAGCTTTTTCATAAGCTCGGAATCCATAAGACGGAGCAAGCGAAGATGATACGTTCCGCATTGCTGCATGATCTCGGAAAGCTTGCCATCGATAAAAGTCTGCTGGACAAAAAAGGACCGCTCGACCGGGAAGAATGGACAAGGATCCAAAACCACTGCCGGTCCGGTGTTGAGATACTGGAGCGAATCGGCATCAATGAACATTTAAACTCCGATATGATTCAGTTTCATCATGAGAATTTGGATGGTTCCGGGTATTATGGGTTAAAATACAGCGAGTTATGTCCAGGGGTCAAAATCTTACGTGTGGAGGACAGCTACGATGCCATGACCCAACCGAGAGCTTATAAAAAATCGATGAACTCTAAAGAAGCTTTTGAAGAGTTATTTCGTTGGAGCGATATCCATTACGATCCGCTCGTTGTAAATATGCTGTATTCTTTGAAAAAAACCAACTAATGAGGATCTCCACAAGATCAAGTAATCTTGTCCGCTTGGATCTGTTTCAGTATAACCTCCTTATTCGAGACAAGCTCCTTCCCGATAAGCGGGCCGAATGCTTGATAACGTTGTATGTCTTGATCGGTAAATGGGTTTTTGTTATTGGCAAACATCACTTGATGGCCGAAAGCGTTATTATTGTGCAGAAGCGGCATTGCACAAAAAGCATGAAGTTGGGATTTTAGCAGCTCGGTCCGATGGTTATTGTTTACATAATGATCTGAACGTTCTACATCATGTATAACCAGAACCTTATCGATATAATCCGGATTGACCGAGCCGGCGGAAACATCGTTTTTGACGCATAACCCGTGGGTATATTCGTTATATGCCGCAAGTAAGTCCGGCACCGAGCTGTTCCACAGCTTCTGCGTTTCATGTTCATACAAATAGATGGAATGCGTGAACCCGGGGAACTGCTGCCGCACATATGCGAGATATCGGTTCATCAAAATTTTGGAACGAAGGGCGATATACTCGGTGCTGCCAAGCAGATCCTTTTGAAAACAATCGAGGAGTACTTGAGCTATGTTCAGCTCCTTAGAATGATTGCGGGAAATGGAGGTGAGCAGCTCGCGAATTTCCTTAGTGATCTTAAAATTTTTTAATGAGGCAACTATTTCGTCCACTAAGTATCCGCCGCCTTTTCATCGAGTATATTCGTATGCTGCTGATCTAAACGTTTCTGGACAATGGTCTCCAATAAACTGCAAATCGATTCCAGCTCTTCCTCCGTTAAGACATGTCCATCCCAATGCAATTTTCCAATTGGAGACGACAATCCCGGTAAAGTGGGCAGCGTAACCCGATCGATGGATTGGCTCAATCCCAATAAATAATCCGCAGTTGTGTCTAATGTTGTTGCCAGTTTATGAATCACCTTGATCTCCGGCTCACGTTTGCCATGCTCATATCCGGATATGGTCGTTTTAGCTACTCCGACCTTTTTCCCGAGCTCTTCCATAGTATAACCGCGCATCATACGCAGCTGCTTTAAACGGCTTCCAAAATGACTGGGCACAGTCCCACCCCCTGAGTAATTTCCAGTTGAAGTACTTAATGAAATAGTTTAAACTTGCTATGTACTCGAATTGAATACATTTTTAACTTGTTTATTTAAGCATTAGTATAACTTAAATGTCCCTAGATCAAAAGGTGTATTCAATCGCCAATTCTGCCTAGTGGTTACCAGAAATAATCATTTGAAGAAAAAGTTAAATTGATTTGATATGAATATATACTCAAATTGAATACTTTTTTATCATGTAAATACATATATGACAAAGGCAAATCCTACGAAAGTCGGAGACGCAAAACCGCGGGTCTAAGGCAGAAACTGCTATGACGGCTAGGTTACCAAAAGGAATGAAGCAGCCTATCCTTTTTGGGAGGGCTGTTTTCTTTTTTCATGATTGGGGGGTATTTATGATGAACGAGGACAAGGTCAATATCTTACTGGTGGATGATCAGGCGGAAAATTTATTGGCGCTGGAAGCGGTTATCGAGAGAGATGACTACAATTTGGTCAAGGCATATTCGGGGGAAGAAGCCTTAAAATATTTGTTCAAATATGAATTCGCTGTTATTTTATTGGACGTTCAAATGCCGGGATTGGATGGTTTTGAGACGGCTAAAATTATTAAATCCCGTGTCAAATCCAAAAATATACCGATCATTTTCGTCACGGCTAATAACATGGATGAACAGCATGTATATACGGGGTATTTTGTTGGCGCCATCGAGTATATTCTTAAACCGTTTGATCCGAATACGTTGAAGGCAAAGGTCCAAGGGTTTGTCGAGATCTATAAAACGAACCGCAAGCTGACTGAGCAAACGGAAAAGCTTCTCCAAAAGACCAAGGAATTAGAGAAGGCTTATAAAGAGCTGACGGCGATGACTTCGGAATTAAGTAAATCGCAGGCATTGGCTAATGTAATAAGCGAAACCTCCATTGATTCGATGTTCGTTCTCGATCAGGACGGCCGGATACTGAAGATAAACCCTGCTGTGAAAAAAATGTTCGGATACGAGGAGATCGAAATCTTGGAAAAAAACATTGAACTCGTATTTTCTTCAGCTAAATCGCAAAGCTTCATCAGGAGCCGCTTAAACAGTTTAGCCGGCATGGAAGAGATTTTGAAGGATGAAGAAGGTATTAAAGAAATTTCCGCTGTCCGCAAAGACGGGAGTACGTTCCCCGTGGAATTTCAAATCGGCAAAACGCTCATGGAAAATAAAAGCATTATCGCCTGTACGATCCGGGATGTAACGAAAAAAAGACAATTCGAGCAAATGATCACACATATGGCCTACCATGACGGATTGACAAATTTGCCGAACAGGCGATTGTTTAACGATCATTTGAGCTCGATGTTAAAACAAGCCAAGCAAAAGAATCAGCTGCTGGTGATGATGTATTTGGATCTGGATCGTTTTAAATATATCAATGACTCGCTTGGCCATGCCATTGGCGATAAGCTGCTGCAAGAGGTTGCGAATAAGCTGCTTGTCTGCACACGCGGCGAGGGGGATTTCGTCTCCAGGATTGGCGGAGACGAATTTAACATCCTGCTGCCGGAAACAAACCGGGAGGCCGCGCTCGAGATGGCCGAAGAGATGCTGGAGCAATTTAAAAAACCGGTATATATAGAAAATTATGAATTATTCGTTACGGCGAGTATAGGGATCAGCGTGTTTCCTTATGACGGAGAGGATGCTCTTTCGCTCATGAAAAATGCGGATGCCGCTTTATACCGTGCGAAAGAGCAGGGCAAAAATAAGTATCAAATTTACCATTCCGGTATGAACCTCCAATCCTATCGAACTTTCATCCTGCAAAATGATTTGAGGAAGGCGGCCGAACGCGAGGAATTGATTCTTCATTATCAGCCTCGAATTGATGCTGCGACGGGAAAGGTCATAGGCACCGAAGCGTTGATTCGCTGGAATCACCCGAGCTGGGGACAGCTCCTGCCCTCTGAGTTTATTCCATTGGCCGAGGAAACCGGGCAAATCGCTGGTATAGGCGAATGGGTTTTGCGGAAGGCCTGCGAGCAAAATAAGCTGTGGCAGAATGAAGGGCTTCCTTTAACTCGAATCGCGGTTAATTTTTCGCCGCTGCAATTTTTACAGAAGGATCTTATTCGTATCATCAACCAAATCTTAACTGAAACCGGTGTAGAGCCGGAAGTGCTGGAGATCGAAATTACGGAATCCGCCATCCTTCAAAATGAAAATATCATCACGAAGATGCTGCATGAAATTAAAGGTATGGGAATTACGATCAGTCTCGATGATTTTGGTTCCGGAGGCACTTCCTTAAGCACGCTTAAAAATATTCCGGCCGATATCGTCAAGATCGATAAAATCTTCATTGACGATTTATCCGTCAACCCGAGTCAGGGCACGGCATTTATTACCTCGATCGTCTCATTGGCTCATAGCTTGAAAATGTCGGTTGTGGCCGAAGGAATTGAGTCGGAGGAGCAGCTGAACCTATTGAAAAAACTCGGTGTGCAGGGCATGCAGGGATTTTTATTCAGTCCTCCGGTACCGCCTGCAGAGCTCGATTCGCTGCTTAATAGGGGTTTACCCGAGCAGTTTACCTATAAGAGCAAGATCGAGAAGGAAGTGGATCAGCAGGATATTCTTGATTTTCAGCTTTATCGAATGAAAGAGCTCTTCTCTATTTCATCCCGCGAGCATGATGTATTTAAATTAATCATTGATGGTTTAAATAATAAAGAGATCTCTGAGCAGTTATTTATAAGTGAGCATACGGTGAAAAATCATATTACGCGCATTTTTCAAAAATTGAATGTCAATGATCGTCTTCAGGCTATGGCCAAAGTATACCAGAGCTGTATTCAGCAAAATAAAGCTCTATAAGGGGACCATTATGAGAATCAGAACCAAACTGTTAGTGGGATTCAGTACGAAACCTTTCCTTATCATCCTTCTTATTTCTATAAGCTGGTACCAAATATCAAGTCTTCGCGAAACAAGCAGTCTATTGCAGCAAAATCATCAAAAGGTGATATTAGCTTCGGAAATTCAAAGAGGCGTTAAAGATGAGGTCATTGGGATTCGAAATCTTTTCCTGCTAAATGATAAGGTGGCGATCGAACAGGAGCTGCTTTCTTTGCAAGCGAAAGGTCTTTCCGTCGATAAAAGTCTCTCTTTGTTGGATTCGAGCACAGGCTCGGCCGAGCAAAAGAACATCATCGAGGATTTGAAGGCTACGAATCAAGCCTATAAAATTTATCGTGATAAAGTGGTTCAATTATTTTCACAGGGGCAACGAGATGCAGCGATCAGCTTAATAAATGGCAATTCACAAAGACTTCAAGAGGATTATATCAAATCCGTAGATGCATTATTCGATGACTCCGATAATGTCTTAATACAGTCTTTAAACAGTATTTCCAATGATTTCGAGCGGCAACTTCTATGGGGAACTATTCTTTCCTTGCTCGTTGTAGCCATTGGGATTGGAATCACTGCCAAAAGTATATTGAGTCTTGCAACCCGGTTGAAAAAAGTATCCAATGTGATGATCAATGTGGCAAACGGAAGTGTAGAATTAAACACGAAGCTGGAAGTAACGTCAAACGACGAGATAGATGATGTGGCCCGATCCTTTAATACGATGACACAGTCCTTGGAGGAGCAAGCGGAGAGGGAGAAAAAGCTGAACAAAGAAAATGAGGAGCACGCTTGGATTAAATCCAATGTCGCCGACATCGCTACCGGCCTCAGCGGCATCCAGGAGCTGCAGTTATTCTCCCAAACCTTGCTTACCAAAGTAACGCCTTTAGTCAGAGCGAGTCAAGCGATCTTCTATATCATCGATACGGACAAACAAAGTACCGAGCCTGTATTAAAATTGCTCTCTTCTTACGCTTACAAGGAGAGGAATCATATTGCCGGCCGCATCCGTTTTGGGGAAGGACTTGTCGGACAAGCTGCTTATGAGAACACCCCCATACTGCTGACTAATATTCCAGCGGATTATATTCGAATAAGCTCCGGTCTTGGCGAAGCTCCGCCACAAAATATTTACGTGCTGCCGGTCAGCTTTGAAGGAAAGGTCATCGCAGTCGTCGAAATTGCTTCTTTGCATTCGTTTATCCCGGTGGAGCAAGCCTTTTTGGATGAGCTAATCGGCAATTTAGGCATCATATTGGATAACTTTATGCGCAGAATCCGCTTAGCAGAGCTATTGGAGGAATCGCAATTATTAACGGAGGAGCTTCAGGTTCAGTCCGAGGAATTGCAAACTCAGCAGGAGGAGCTTAAGGCTGCAAATGAGGAATTGGAGGAGCAGACCCAAGCGCTCAGGCAGTCGGAGGAGAAACTTCAGGTTCAGCAGGAGGAATTGGAGCAAACCAATGCAGAGCTAAGAGAGAAAGCAAGCATGCTGGAGATTCAAAACCTGGCGCTGGAAACGACAAACATGGAAATTGAACGAGCCCGCGCCGACCTGGAGGAAAAGGCAAAACAGCTTACATTAAGCTCCAGGTACAAGTCAGAGTTTCTGGCTAATATGTCCCATGAGCTGCGGACGCCATTAAACAGTCTTTTAATTTTATCCAAGTTGCTGGCTGATAATCAGAACGAGAACCTTTCCCCGAAGCAGATCCAGTTCGCGGAAACCATTTATTCATCGGGCTGCGACCTGCTGACTCTTATTAATGAAATCTTGGATTTGAGCAAGATTGAATCAGGCAAAATAGGCGTCAATCCAGGCAAAGTACAAATTAAGAAGCTGGCGGATTATGTGGATAATAATTTTCGTGCGGTTGCGCAAGAAAAGAACATCGGATTTAACATTATTTTGAACGATGGCTTACCGGATGTTATTTACAGCGATGAACAGCGGATTCAGCAAATATTAAAAAATCTATTGTCGAACGCTTTTA
Source organism: Paenibacillus cremeus (assembly GCF_007786445.1). Taxonomy (GTDB): domain Bacteria; phylum Bacillota; class Bacilli; order Paenibacillales; family NBRC-103111; genus Paenibacillus_G; species Paenibacillus_G cremeus. Next base: position 65,114 of record NZ_VNJI01000028.1, read on the forward strand.
AATTTACCCACCAGGGCGAAGTTACTTTGAAAATTGAATGGCTTAACTCCGAGAGTGATTCTGAGCAGCCGAAGCTGATCTTCACCGTGACGGATACGGGAATAGGAATTCCAATCGATAAGCAGGATCTGATATTTGAGGCGTTCCACCAAGCCGACGGCACGACGAGCCGCAAATACGGGGGAACAGGGCTCGGGTTAACGATTTGCAGAGAAATTGCGTATCTGTTAGGCGGGGAAATCGTTGTTGTAAGCCAAGAGGGACGAGGCAGCAGCTTCTCCTTAATTATTGGAGGGTATTTGGGCATCGAGCCTAATACCGAGTCTTTACTTCAATTAAACGAAGCTGCGGTCACCGTAGAGCAACTGGACAATAAACCGGAGCTCGAACACAAAAATACATCCGTGATTGACCGGAAGTCTCCCCCGCAGGCGCAGGAGAGCTCCGTCAGCAGCATTAAAAGACTGTTAATTGTAGATGACGATTTAGTTCAGCGTAACAGCTTGATGGAGCTTATCGGCGACCGGAATGTCATTATTACGGCAGTTTCTTCCGCCGCGGAAGCAAAGGAAGAGCTGAAGGTCGGCCAATTTGATTGTATGGTCCTTGATCTGGGATTGCCCGGCGTTACCGGCTTTGAATTTTTAGATCAAATTAAATCGCAGCCTTCTTTTGATAATATGGCTGTATTTATATACACCGGCAGAGAATTGACTTCAAAAGAGGAGATCATGCTCAAAAGATACGCTCATACCATCATTATCAAAGATTCTCATTCCCCTCAGCGTTTAATGGAGGAGCTTAAGCTAATTTTGACACCAGGGGGTGAATTGGAAGCATATGACGATCCAAATGAGGATCGACCGATGCCGGACATTAGAGGTCTGGAGGACCGCAATGTTTTGCTTGTAGATGACGACGTCCGCAATGTATTTGCCATCTCGAACGTGCTTGAAATGTATGGAATGCAGGTTACGCTTGCCGAAAACGGACTGGAAGCCGTTAAAATTTTGGAGGAACGCTCCGATTTTGACTTGGTGTTAATGGACATCATGATGCCGGAAATGGACGGATATGAAGCCACAAGAGTCATTAGGTCTAATCCGCAATATTCCGAGCTTCCCATTATCGCGCTGACCGCAAAAGCAATGAAGGAGGATCGGGAAAAATGCATCGAATCGGGCGCATCCGATTATATCGTTAAACCCGTTATTCCTGAGCAGCTAATTTCTTTAGTTAAGGTTTGGGTATGCCCGGAGGAAGTATAGAACAAAGGTTTTTCTGAGGGTGGGTGACATGAACGAGTTGAGCGAATTTCAAAGCAGATCTCAAGAGAGTCTGGAGAAAATAGAAATTGAATTGCTGCTGCAGGGAATATATGCTTGGTGCGGATACGACTATAGAGGTTATTCATATAACTCCATAAAAAGAAGAATATGGCATAGAATTCATGCGGAGGGGTTAACCAGCATCTCGGGGCTGCAAGAAAAGGTGCTTCACGACCCGTACTACTTAAAGCGGCTGTTGGGCGATTTCTCCATTAATGTGACCGAAATGTTTCGTAACCCGTCATTTTTCTTGGATTTTAGAGAAAAGGTAGTGCCAATGCTCCGCACTTACCCGACGATTCGGATTTGGCACGCAGGCTGCTCGACCGGTGAAGAAGTATATTCTATGGCGATATTGCTTCAGGAAGAGGGCATCTACGACAAAACCAAAATCTATGCCACTGATATCAATTCGGAGGTGCTGAAAGCGGCGAAAACAGGGCTGTTTCCGCTCGACGCCATGAGGAAATATACTAATAATTATATCAAAGGCGGCGGCAGAAGGGCTTTTTCCGACTATTACAAAGCAACCGCTCAAGGAGTAAAGTTTCATTCAAGTCTCACCAAAAATGTTATTTTTGCGCAGCATAATTTAGTTACCGACCAGTCTTTTAACGAGTTCAACGTCATCCTCTGCAGAAATGTTTTAATTTATTTTAATAAACCATTGCAAGAGCAAGTGCATGAGTTATTTTACAGGAGCTTGGGAACATTTGGGGTTTTGGGGCTCGGTGAATCCGAGACGTTAACGAACATGAAGCAGGCAGGCTGCTATGAAGAGATTGCCGGTTATCAGAAGCTGTACCGTAAGATTAAATAAACTATAAGCCGTTTTATCCAGAACTGGGATAAAACGGCTTTTTTTGTCCAGTACAATAGGAGAAGAGTACTATTTTTTATTGAAGAGCTTGATTGAGAAGGGAAGCGGATAGTTTAGCGGCTTATCTTGTTTCATAATAGAGGCATGCAGGAAAAATCAACAGGCTCGGACTTACTAATTGAAATAGATCCTGTACAAAGAGGTGGGAATATGGTTAAAGCTAACGGAACATATTCTGATGTCCCGGAGCTCATAGCTTCTGAACGTACACGTGCGGAAGCCGCTCGAAGAAGGGCCGGGGAAATGACGGATTTAATTGGAGTGCTGGACGAAAATGGGAGGGTCGTTAACGTGTCTCCTTCTCATGTAGCTTTACTGGAGCAACCAATCCGGCAGTTTGAGGGCAGATCCGTCTTGGAGATCATTCATCCGGAGGACGTTTCAGAGGTCGTGGAAACATTTCGGTTTATGCTTCGTGAAAGAAAGCCCGTTCAGCTTGGCTTCCGCATCAAACACGGAAGCGGGTCATGGATCAGTGTAGAGGCGAATGGAAATCCGATCATGGCAATTACAGGTGCTCCGGTTCATTTTGTTGTGGTTTCCAGTGTCGTTTCCGGAAATAAAAGAGCGCGTGAAAGGGGACTGAACCTCCAAAAATTTGCAATCGTTGAGCGATTAGCCGAGGGGATGGCACGTGAAATACGCGGCCCGCTTGCCACGTTAAAAGGAATCTACGGCTTAATGAAAATGGGAATGATCAGGGAACGGTATTACCGTGTAATCGATGAGGAATTTAACCGGCTTGAAACGATAATTGCCGATTTTCTTGCATTTGCCAACCCTGAAGTGTTTGAATTCAAACAAACGAATTTAGATCAAATCATTTCAGAGGCAGCCGAGTATCTGGAAAGTCAAACGATGTTAAGAAATATTCAACTTCTGTATGAGAAAGACAAGGATTTGCCGTACATTCATTGTGACCGCCATAAAATAAAACAAGTATTGGTGAACGTGCTGAATAACGCAATGGACTCCGTGCCATATGGGGGGGATCTTCGAATTCAAGCTTTAATGCATGGGAAACATCACGTGCGGATCCTCATTAAAGACCAAGGCTGCGGCGGTAGAGACGGACTGATGATATGCAAGGAAATTATTAAAAAACATCAAGGGCTCATTGAGATTCAAAGCAAGCTCAATCAAGGCACGACCGTTACGATTATTCTTCCTCTGGCAAACAGCTGTGAAGCAGCTTTTTAAATGCAAGACTTAGGCCCGATTAATTCCTTGCCGGAATTGTCAGACCTTTTTTTATGCGTCTATGCCATAGGAATTAATTCCTAATGAAAATAGTAGATCTTTAGGACGATATAAAATCATAGCTAATTCTATTGCCGGGAGAACTCAATTTTGGGTTGACAGGAAAACGCTCCTATTTTTATGGGGTTTATTGAAACTGGGAATACATGCTGATAGTCTCCGGCCTCCGTTCAGTCCATAATTAAGCTAGCAAATATGAGGAGGCTGCCGTCATGAGTTTGGTCTACATGAAGAGGTCTTATCCGGGAATTGAAAATGTGGTTGAAGCCGATAAGGAGGATATGTGTTTATTTTTAATGAGAAAATTATGGTCCCATCACCGAGAGACGTATTTTCATTCGGTTCGCGTTTCGGCTCTGTGTGCAAAGCTGTTCGATCTATATGGAATCTCGAGAGAAAAACAAGAGACGCTGCTTCGCTCCGCTTTGCTTCATGACATCGGGAAGCTCCAAATCGACAAAGCTTTGCTGGACAAGCGGGGGCTTCTTAGTAAAGAGGAATGGAATATGTTGAAAGGTCACTGCAGGAACGGGACCGGCATCCTAAAGGCCGAACGCTTGAAGGATTTCGTGGATATGGAAATCATTCTTTACCATCATGAAAATTTAGACGGATCAGGGTATTACGGATTAAAGCAAGGGAATTTGTCCTTGGGGGTCAAAATTATTCGGGTTGCGGACAGCTACGATGCCATGATTCATCCGCGTGTATATAGCAGAGCAAAAAGCGCGGATGAAATATTTGATGAACTGCAGCGGCTGAGCGGCGTTCATTATGACGGGGACGTTGTAGATGCGTTATATCAATTGAATAGGCTCGTTAAAAAATTGGAATCGCAGGAGGCAACGTCATGAATGCCGATGAAAAAGTAAATTGGTTGAAGGCTCGTTTGCTGCAGGTATATAACCGTTATGGTCAATTAACTCACCCCGAGGTAGTCAATATAAGCCAACAATTAGATCGTGCATTAAACGAATTGGAGCTGCATCGCAGAAAGACCCGAAGACGATCTGAGAGCCTTCTATATAAATCCCCTAAAATACGACAAAATACTCATGAATATGTCGAAATATAGAATATAATGACGAAAAAACATATAAATAACTACGATTATATATTTTAATATCTGTATATAAATCTAGAAATATGACAAATTTCAAAGTAATGACATTTGACATTTTGATAAAGGCAAACATATCCGAAAGGTATGGACGCAAAGCCACGGGCCTACAGAGTAAAGCTATGGCAGCCGGGTTGCCGAAGGAGAATCGTATCCGGTCCCTTTTGGGCCGGATTTTTTATTTTAACTTACCGGGAGGAATAACTATGAGACACGCAGTAGAAAATGATTTGTTAGCCGATTCTGTCCGCCAAATTCTCCAAGAAATCGGAGAGGATCCTTTCCGAGAGGGATTACTGGAAACTCCCAAACGTGTAGCCAAGATGTATAGAGAAGTGTTCTCAGGGGTTGGTATCAATCCCGACACCGCATTAACGACAACATTTGCGGAGGAATACGATGGCCTAATTACCGTAAAGGATATAACATTTTATACCTTTTGCGAGCATCATTTAATCCCGTTCTACGGTAAAGCGCATATCGGATATATTCCTAACGGCAGAATTGTTGGTTTAAGCAAGTTTGCGAGATTAGTGGAGCTTGTCTCCAGGCGGCCCCAGGTTCAAGAACGCATGACCCAGCAAATTGCCGCAAGCATACATCGCGTATTAGCCCCCAAAGGTGTCATCGTAACCGTGGAAGGCACCCATCTTTGTATGTGTGCCCGGGGCGTGAAGAGACCTGGCAGCACTACGGTAACAACGGTGAAAAAAGGGCTGTTTGCCGATAACACAGCTCTTTCCGAGGAATTTGAAAGGGCGGTTGCAAGAGAGTCGATTAAATAAGCTTTATAGGAATACCCTCCTATGAAAATAAGAAGAGTCAGGGATATATCATAGAACGAAAATAAACAATAATTGCATTATACATATTCGTATTTCGGTGATGGGGGGCATAACATGCTTTACTTATCAAGACAGATCGGATTTTCGGCAACACATGTGTATCGGGTTCCGGAATGGAGCGAAGAGGAAAACCGCCGTGTGTTCGGCCCGTGCAGCAATATGAACGGACATGGACATGATTATAAGCTTGAGGTGATGCTGAAAGGACGATTGGATGAAAAATCGGGTATTGTCGTTAACACTACCCATATAAAAAATATTGTGAACGAGTTTGTGGAGCAAGAGCTGGATGGAAGATTTTTGGACCGCGAGCACCCGCATTTCCAAAAGCATATTCCGACTACGGAAAATTTGGTCGACTATATCTGGAGCTCGCTGGAGCAGCGGTTTGAGGGCTACAACCTTCATCGAATTCGCTTGCATGAAAACCATTATTTATCTTCGGAAAAGGAGGACGGTTCTATGGTTCAGCTTACTAGAAAATACCATTTTTGTTCAGCCCATCGGTTGCATAGCGATTATCTTTCAGAGGAAGAAAATATAAAGCTTTTCGGGAAGTGCAATAATCCTCACGGTCATGGACATAACTACTACTTGGATGTGACGGTGAAAGGAATCCCTGATCCGGTTACCGGAATGATGATCAATCTAGCTGATTTAGATGGAGTGGTGGAAAAGGCGGTGCTGGATAAGGTCGATCATAAGCATTTGAACTTGGATACGGAGGAGTTTGTAAATTTAAATCCGACCTCGGAGGTTGTGGCGATGGTGATCTATAATATGCTGCAGCCTCACCTACCGCAGCTTCACAAGATCGGATTATGGGAAACGGAGAAAAATTACTTCGAATACTTCGGTCCGGAGGTAAGCTGATTATTGATTTTTCGAAGCTTGAAGGAAAGGTTGTTGCAATTACCGGTGCGAGTCGGGGGATTGGAAGGGAAACGGCAAAGCTGTTGTCGCAGTACGGTGCAAAACTACTGCTTGGCTCAAGAAATTTTGAGGATTTGGAGCGATTCTCCAACAGTTTGAAGACCGAAACGCTGCCCGTAGCTTTGGATGTAACAGACGATTTATCCGTTTCTAACTTTGCTGAGCAAGGCATCAATCATTTTGAGAAAGTTGACGCGATTATTAACTGCGCGGGAACCGGGAGCTTTGAAGAATTGCTCCACCTGTCTACGGAGGCTTTCGATAATATGATCGCAACAAATTTGCGGGGGACCTTCTCTTCCTGTCAATATTTTGGAAGACATTTGGAAAAGAGAGGCTCGGGTCACATCATCAACGTTATCTCCATTGCCGGTACAACCGCTTTACCGGGCTGTGCCGGCTACTCGGCATCGAAGTTCGGGGTATTAGGGCTAACCAAGGTACTGCAGGCCGAGCTGCGGGGAAAAGGCATAAAGGTAACCGCTGTATTACCAGGAGCGGTGCGTACTCCATTTTGGGATTCCATTGCACATAAACCCGATACATCGAAAATGATCCCCCCGGAGGTGTTGGCCCAGCATATTGTTTATCTGATGTGCCAGCCTGAGGGTGCGGTTGTCGATGAAATTACCATAATGCCGCTTTTGGGCATTTTGTGAGTATACCTTTGCAGTTTGACGGGGAATCACGGAAATATCGTGAGGTCATCTTTAATAAGGGAGGCAATGACCTTGAGCCGAAGTATTGTTTCAAAGGGTAAAAATGTAAAAGAAGCGGTCGATAGAGCGTTGAATGTACTAGGAACGAAAAACTCGGGCGTAGATATCGAAATTATTGAAACGGAGTATAAAGGGATCATCCTCGGATTGGGATCAAAACCTGCGGTTGTCCGAGTCACTCTGAAGCAGCTAAACAATGCGGAGGAGCATCCCGAACATCACCTGAATCTTGTGAAGCTGCTTGAGATGGAGATCAATAACATAGATTTTACGGAAGATTCCAAATCCGAAGAAGCTGTCGAATTGAAACAAGCCGCCGCTATTCAAGAGGACCTGCATGGTAAGGTATGGGTTCGGGAGGGGCATATCTTCTGCAAAGACGCTCCCAATAAATATCCATTAGTATCTCCGGCGCAAGGTGTGAAGCTGTATAAGAATAACGAAGCCGTTGAAAAAACAGTGATCGTTAGTGAAAACGACATCTTGACTGTCGAGCTTAGCGATGAAGAGCGCGCACCCAAATGGGAGCTGCTGTTAAGCGATAATAAAATGGAGGCCCTTTTAAAGATCGTTCCCGGTGTTCGTATCTATCGGAGGTTAAAGGATGCCGCTCCCAGCAATTTTATTCAGCTGGAGGTTGAGGAAAAGATCATTCCTATAATGATAGATTCCGGCTCGATGATGAATGAAATCCGAGCGATAGGGATTGTTCACGGGGTGGATTATACCGAAATAGCCCGCGCTTGCACGAGCGATGAGGCGGGTACTTTTATAATAGCCAAAGGGAACCCTCCTACACCGGGGAAAAACGGATGTTTTCTTCCCATAAAGGAAGTAACCATCAAGAAAGGTGTCATGGAGCGTCCGGATGGTACTGTCGATTATAGGGAAATACAAGAGTTTCCTTCGGTCGAGCGAGGACAGGTTTTGGGTGTGATTCAGCCGCCCATGCCAGGTATCCCAGGTCAAACCACTACAAATGAATTTGTTCCCCCTCCGGAGGCGCTTCCCCTGACCGTTCAAGAAGGAAGAGGCGTTGTTTTGGTCGAGGACGGAACAAAGGTTGTTGCGATCGAGGCGGGACAACCTGATATTAAAATGATAGGGACAACTGCAAAAATTTCGGTAGTGCCCAAGCTAGTTGTCGGAACGGATGTCAGCCTTCAGAGCGGCAACGTGCGTTATATCGGTGATGTGGAAGTGCTCGGGTCCGTTCAGGACGGCATGCTCGTGGAGGCTCAAGGGAATATACTTGTCCACGGCAGCGTATTTAAGTCGAAAATTATTGCGGGAAATTCCGTCATTATACATAAAAATGCTATATCGAGCACAATCAGTGCGGGTAAGAGCAGTATGCTGGAGCAAGAGCTAACCGGGATTCTCGGGGGAGTATACAATCAATTAAGCCAAATGATGGTGGCGATGCATCAAATCATGAGTGTTTCCGCCTTTAAAGTACGAACCATCGACCGAACAGGTTTAGGGCCTTTGCTTAAAATTTTATGCGATGGAAAATTCAAATCGGTTCCTCCATTGATCATTTCGTTGTGCAATAAGATTAAAACAGGAAAATGCGAGCTTGACCCTGAATGGCTGTCGCTTGCCGAGCTGCTGCATCAAAATTTTATTACTCCGCAAGCTTCGGGGCTAAGATCAATGTATGATTTGGAGGTTTTCTTGAAAAAGGTGGAAATGGTTTACAAATCCGCGGCAACGGAGAAAGAAGCTGTGAACTGTTTTATTAAAGCGAGTTATTTACAAAATTGCGAATTATACTCCGCTGGAGATATTCAAATTGCTGGGAATGGGATTTATAATTCCAAGCTCTATGCCAAAGGCATGATTCAGCTTGACGGATATGTTCGCGGCGGTGAGATTTTTGCCGAAAAAGGCGTGAAAATTCGCGAAGCCGGTACAAAAGGCGGTATTCCCACCAAAATTCAAGTGCCGAAAGATCAAACCATCATGATTAACTGCGCCCTTGAAGAAACCGTGATTCAAATCGGAAATAAAACGCATACATTCACACGGGAAACTCAGCTGGTGCGAGCCCGGTTAGATGAAATAGAGAATCTGATTTTACAATAATATAAAGGGGTGTTTGCGTTTGTTTTCATTCGAGCATACTTGTCAAGACTCTAAAACGCTTGTGACCTTCACAGGAGATTTAGATATCGAAGCGACGGAAATTCTGGAAGACGAAGTGATGCCTTTATTAAGCGGGCGTCCGGAAATCGAAATTGATTTTTCGGGAGTACCGTTTGTTGACTCCTCCGGCATCGGGTTATTAATTACACTTATTACTCATGTTCGTGAAAATAGCGGCTGCGTGGTAATCACGAATGTTTCCTCTGATGTTCAGCAAATATTTTCTCTGCTGCAGCTGTCCGAGATTTTAGGGCATGACGTATTTATCGATTTAAAATAGGAGGTTCCCATCTATGGATAAAAGAATGCATGAACGGGTTTCCGTCGATCCGATCGAGATGGTATTTGAGGAAATTCAGGGGGAAGACGCTTCCTATGAACAAATACCCGTCTACATTCAAGAGGTTAGCTTTGATGGCATTCGTTTCGTAAGTGATATTGAGTTTGCGGTTCATGAAACTCTTCGCTTCCGAATGCCAAGCTTAACGCCTGGCTCTCTCCTTGAAGGGAGAGTTGTTTGGAAAAAGCTGCAGCTCGATCGAAGCTTTCAATACGGCCTCCAGGTCATCGAAGGGGATTCACCGGAAGCAGTTTAGTTAATTCATTAAGAGGGCAGAGGATCGATATGAAAAAGGTAAGGAGTTTTTCTCTACGTACCTATGTGATAGGCATTGTCTTGCTTTCGATGATCATAACGTTAGCGGTCACGATTGGAACGGGATATCAAGTAAGTAAACAAATTTTGTTATCCAGCAAGCTTAAGGATAATTACAGTTATGCTGCAAAGCTGGCGAAGGCAGCGGATATGCATTTGAATACGTTACAGTGGAGGATATCGTTAACGTCCCAGCTGCTTGCCGATCATTTGGATGATCCTGACTTTATAAACAAGACACTTGAAAATGCTCTTTTGAGAAATGACGGCATTATAAATTCAATACTGGTCGCGGATGCTTCCGGGCTTGTGATTGCGGCTCCGACGCAGCAGGGAGAAATCGTCGGCCAGCAGTTGAGGTCGGAAGCAGCCCGAAAAGCGCTTGAGGAACAAAAGGAACTCATTTCCACTCCGTTTCAAGCCCTGACGGGTAGGTTGGTCATTAGCATATCTGCACCTATAGTAGGCCGGGAAAATCGTTATTCAGGATTTATATCTGGCACTATTTATTTGGAGGAGTCAAACGTGCTTTCTAATCTCCTCGAGGAACATTCCTTTAGTGACGGTTCCTACGTTTATGTTGTTGATTCTGCCGGAAATTTGCTGTATCATCCCGATTCCAGCCGTATCGGCGAGCAGGTTTCCAGCAATCCGGTTGTTCGGGCGGTGATGGAGGGTAACAACGGCTTCATGCGCACCACTAACACAAAAGGAGCGGACATGCTGGCAGGGTATGCCGCTCTCCCGAGTAGCCGATGGGGAATCATTGTGCAATCGCCGACAGAAATTGTTGATCCATTAGTAAAACAATTTATTAAGAATTCATTAGTATACATCATTCCTTTCTTTTTCATACTGCTGCTGCTGGGCTGGTGGCTTGCGCGGGTGTTATCCGCCCCCTTGCTCCATCTTGCGAAATATGCTGAGCGTCTATCGCGCGGGGATGTTGATCAACCTGTGCCTGATCTGTCTATTAAGTATTATGAGGTCAGCGAACTGCATCAAGCGATGCTGTATGCGGTAAGGTTTCTGAGCAAACGTGTACACGATCTCAAGAACGAGGCACAAACAGATACTCTCACCGGATTGTTGAACCGAAGATCGATGAATAATTGGGTTCAGGAGAGTATGGAAAAGGAAATGCCTTTTTCAATAATTATTATGGATATCGACCATTTTAAAAAAGTTAATGATACCTACGGCCATCAAATGGGCGATGCGGTGCTGAAATTTCTTGCTGAATTTTTGCAGAAGGAAGCCGGAGAGGACAATATATGCTGCAGATTCGGCGGGGAGGAATTCGTAATGCTGCTTTCGCAAACCGATATTTACACAGCGAAAACGGCAGCCGAGCGGCTGAGAAGAAAATTGGCTCATACCATTTGTCCGACCGGCGGGCAGATCACCCTATCGCTCGGCGTAGCCGTATACCCGGATACTGCAGGGGATTTTCCATCCTTGCTTGCGCATGCGGATAAGGCTTTATATCGCGCCAAACGGAATGGCCGAAATTGCACGGTTACAGCATGCTGACTATAGTCACGTCTCAGCGGTTTCACTAAGCGAATGTAAGGGGGCAAGGCTCATGGCTGTAAATATAATGGATGAGAAATTTGGTCCAATAAACAGCTTGTTTCAAGGCTTTCTGGAAAGCACCACGGACGGTGTTTTAATCTGTGATAAAGATACAAAGGTCATCATGGCAAATCCGGCTTTTCAAACGATGTTCGGCTGGGAATTCTTAGACCTCGCTGGAAAAGACCATAATGAAATTCCAATCTTTTCAGTCGGGCAGCGCGATGAAGGGAATCAGCTGCATCGAAAACTAGTAACGGAAGGTCATGTCTCTAATTATATTACAAAACGCATGCACCGAAACGGCAGCGACGTTCACGTTTCCGTTTCACTTACAATAGTTGAACATTTGCAAAGTACATCTTACATTGCTATTTATCGAGATATTACGAGTCTAGTTAACAGCAGGATAAGGATTAGGGATAGCGAGCAATGCCTTAGATCATTATATGAGCATCATTCGGAGCCTGTTTTTACTTTGGATTTGGAAGGCCGCATTACTGACTGTAATTCCTTGTTTTTACAGCAGTCCGGATTCAGCGCACAAGAAATACTTGGTATGCCTTTTATGCCCCTGATTTCCCCAACCGATATTAACAGAACGATGAATCACTTTAATGAAGCGAAACGGGGGAGAAAACAAAGGTATGGAGTCACAGTAATAGATAAAATGGGCCGTTGTCTTGAGTTGGATGTGACCAATATCCCTATTCAGGTTAATGGCGAGATTGTCGGGGTTTATGGAATCACTAAAGATATTACCGAACTGAAAAAGGTTCAACGTCAATTGCGCGATCGGGAACAGCATTTCAAATCGCTGTTTAATCATCTGCCGGACGCCGTGTTTTCCTTTGATTTACACGGAAATTTTACCGGAGCAAACGCGGCTACCGAGAAGCTTCTCGGGTATAACACGAATGAGCTGAAGGGATTTTCCTTCAAGCCTTTTGTGTTGGCAGAGGATCTTCCCGACACGGCCAACCATTTTAAACTGGCTGCTGAAGGCAATATCCAGAGATATGCCACCAGAGGAATCGATAAAAAGGGAAGAATGCTTGATCTCGACGTAACCAATTTGCCGATCTATGTTGACGGCGAAATTGTAGGAGTATTCGGCATAGTTAGGGACATGACTGACATAGCGGAAGCGCAAAGGAAAATGGAAGAAAGTGAGCGGCGTTATCGAAAACTGGTCGAATTGTCGCCCAGTCCGATCATTGTTTACTCTGAGGGGAAATTTGTCTACATGAACGATGCAGCCGCTAAATGCTTTGGAACTAACGATCCTGAAGATATTTACGGCAAACCCGTTTTGGCGTTTGTACACCCTGAATTCCATCAGCTGGCTCGCGAGAGAAGCCGAACCGTTACGGTTGAGCGAGAAACGTTAAGCTGGGAAGAGATGAAGCTGCTGCGGGTGGACGGCTCTATCTTCGATGCAGAAACGATCGGAACCACGATAGAAATCGACGGTAAAACATCTTCGTTATTGATTATTCGTGACGTTACAGAACGTAAAAAAGCGGAGGCCATCGTCACCTATCTGGCCAATCACGACATCCTTACGGCTATTCCCAATCGGTTGTATTTCAAGCGATTACTGGAACAAAGGCTTAAGCAGCATGCAACCGGCATGCTCGTGTTTATCGATTTGGATCGCTTCAAAGCAATCAATGATACGTTTGGGCATTCCGTTGGAGATCTCCTGCTTCAACAAGTCGGGCAAAGGTTAGTATCCGTGAATAATAGGGGGATTTTTTGCAGACAAGGCGGAGATGAATTTATCTCCTTTTTTTCGGATATAGAGGAGATAGATGCAGCTTCCATTGCACTAGAGATGATTGAAAAGCTATCTAGACCCTATGAAATCGACGGAACCTTTTTGGATATTACTCCGAGTGTAGGAATTAGTATGTACCCTAAGGACAGCAATTTCGCGGAAATGCTGATCAAACAAGCTGATGCCGCGCTGTATGCCGCTAAAGAAAAGGGCAGAAATACATATGAGTTTTTTTCCAAGCGATTGGAAGAAAAAAACGAAAGGAAGGCATGGATCGGCACCCAGCTTCGAAAAGCCATTGAATTTAATGAATTTGAGCTTCATTTTCAACCCAAACACAATGTCCAAAGTAAAGTAATCCTTGGTGTGGAAGCATTAATCCGCTGGCAGCATCCCGAAATGGGAATTATTTCGCCCGATCAATTCATTCCCGTAGCCGAGGAAACGAGACTTATACTTCCTATTGGCGAATGGGTGCTGCGAACGGCTTGTAAGCAAGCAAAACAATGGAGCAATCAAGGACATTCGCTGGTCATTTCCGTTAATGTGTCCGTCCAGCAGTTTTTACAGGAGGATTTCGTCACCCGGGTTCAATATGCTCTAGCCGAATCTGGGCTGAGTCCGGAGTTTCTAAATTTAGAAATCACGGAAAGCTTGCCTATGTTTGATTTTGATACGGTTATCGTTAAATTAAATCAAATCAAGTCTTTAGGTGTAACGATCTCATTAGATGATTTTGGTACAGGGTATTCTTCCTTGTCTTATTTAAGTGAGATTCCGTTTGATTATGTGAAAATCGATAAATCTTTCGTAAAACATATTCACACACATTCGGTTCATTCCAGCATTATTCAAAGCGTAATTTCTATTGCTCATACCCTAAATAGAAAGGTTGTCGCGGAAGGGGTCGAATGTGAGGAAACACTTCATTTCCTGCAAGAGTCCGGCTGTGATGAGGTCCAAGGATTTTATTTGCATCCTCCCCTGACCTCAGTTCAAATGGAGAAACTGCTTCAACTAGGAAGGTATTCCTAATCGGGTTGTTGACCTGGAAAATAAGAATTGCCGGTGATAGGTATGAAGCGGCGGAAATGATTTACTAATCATAATAATTAAGTTGGTGAGAACCTCGACCGGGAAGGGCTTCAGCTCGCTTGGAATTTCGCAGGAGGTGGCCCATACGTTGTGAAGACTTTTCTCCAAAAGCTTTTTGGTCTTGGAGGACACGATACAAATGTTCAATCGCAAGAGCTGCCGCCTCCCCCTTCCATGCGAAGCTTACGTGAACATCAAAGGGAATCGGCAATCGAATGGGTTGCAAGCCGGATGAGGCAGTTGCTTCAGACGGAATGCCGGGAAGCGGGAGCGTTAACGGATGATGAAAAAAAATATCTGATCTATCTGGCCTCCTGCCTGATTGAATGGGTGGAGAAGGATCTAGATGTTTATCTCTCAATTAAGGAAATGCCGTTATCGGATAAACATCATAAGTACCTGCTTAAGGTTTATGAGGAAGTGAAAGAGGAGATCCGTCATTGTTTTCCACCCGGAAACACAGAACCGATGGAGCAGCACGAGGATGAGGCAGTATGGCGGGTATACCGCGATGTTCTGCACGCCGTCACGCAAAAAAAATTCCTATTGATTCGGGAAGGGGAAGTCAGTTCCTTCAGGCAGGGGGACATCATTTGTGAAGCAATCATTAAAGAACGATCCGATATCCCGAGGGCCAGGGATTTAGCCAAGCTAAGCCTGCTCGAGCTTGGTGTTTCGGCGTCCTCGATCATGAGTCACTTGCTGCTCATTTCCGAAGCAATTACGAACGTTCTCAAACACGCAAACGAAGGAAAGCTTACTATCGTCGACGCTAAAACTTCCCTGCATGTGCTGGTGGAGGATACAGGTCCGGGCTTTCCGTTAAAAATACTTCCCTATACGACGCTGATGGCTGGTTATTCAACCAAAAAGTCGCTGGGGCAGGGCTTCACATTAATGATGAAAATGGCGGAGCAGGTGCTGCTGTCCACTTCTTCCAGGGGCTCCACCCTCATCCTCGTTTTTCATGGGAAAGAAGGTGCCAAACATGAAAGTATTGTCTAATGCCGATGATGTAATCGCGAGAACGCTCCGGACATCCATGCTGATCGATGGCTTTTGGGAGAGGTGGTTGGTTCATGGAATAGACCGCGATGAATTAACTAATATCCGCAGCCGAATTACCACCATCGAAGGCTGGAGCGAAGGTTGGCTATCCGTATCCAATAAAATGGAAACGATCGCCGGACGGCTTAAAGAACAGAAGCAGCTGGGCGAGGCGGAATACATGTACCGTGCAGCCTCGCTTGGATATAATCTGATTCATTGGATCTATCCGGATCGGAATACGGAAAAAAGGAGATGGTACTCATCCTGTATCCGTGCCTTTCATTCCGCAGATTTATTATCGCCCATCGAAACGTGGTACAAACAGATTGAAGTCGAAAATAATAAATGCCCGGGTAGAATTCGAATTCCTTCTCAGACGCGCGGATGTATTATTATCGTCAATCCGATTGACTCGACGAAAGAGGAATTATTTAAATATGAAATGGATTTTAATCAAGGCGGATATATTACCGTAAGCTTTGACGGACCGGGACAAGGAGAAACCTATACCTTTAACGGCCTAAGAGGTACGAAAACCAGATGGGAGTCCTTTATGGATAACCTGATTGAGTTTACCGCGGATGAATTCCCGGGACTGCCGGTTTATTTGTTTGGCACAAGCCTGGGGGCGTCATGGGCCGTTTACGGAAGCTGTCACCCGCTGGTCAAGAAGACGGTTGCCTGCAGTCCTGCCGTACAATTTGAGAGGCTACAGCTTCCGGCTTACTTTCTGGAGCGGATGGATTATTCCTGTACGTTAATCCCGGAGCAAAGGGCGATTCCAGACTTCAAGAGCTTGCGATATCGTTCGCCTGTTATGGTCGTTCATGGGAAAAAAGATCAGATGGTGCATTCCTCCGACATGTATCAATTGTATGAAAGTCTGCCTGCCGGCAAAAGCTTGACTGAATATGAGGAAGAGGGGCATTGCTGCAATTACCGATTGGCCGAAATCAGGCAGCGGGCCATGAGCTGGTTTGCTCTCAAGTAAGAAAGGAGAAGACGGAATGATTCAACGAAAAAGCTCGCTGCAAAGACAATTTTTAATCCGTATGCTTCTTGTCCTGATCGTCACGGCCGTTGTCTCGGGCGGCATTCAGTTATATTTAATCAACACACAAATTTCGCAAGAGACCGAGAGCCAAGCAATATTGGCGGCACAAAGCGTAAATAACGGGATGGGAGAAACGATCGCGGCATCCGCCGCCATTGAACATCAAATCGATTTGAAATTGATTTCGTATTCGAAACATATCGCAGATTTGCTGAAAGGAAAAGAACCCGACACGATTCGGAACGATGATCTGAAAACCATTCGGGACCAGCTGGGGATCGCGGGAATTACTCTTTTAACCCGAAAGGGCGACGACATTGTCGGGGTCGCTTCCACGGACCCGACGGAAATCGGGTTTAGCATGAAAAAAGTCGGTTTCTACGAGGCAGGCACAATGCTTCTGGCGGGTGGAAAACCTCCGATTCCCGGAGCGACGTATTTAGAAAACAATATGGTGGTGCTTCCAATTGCTCAATCGGGCTCACATGAGGAGCAAGCCGCATTTTATAAATACGCTTATTATCATCCTCCAGGAACCTCATATGTCATCAACCCCTATATCGAGGCAGGCGAGGTCAACCAGTTTATCCGGCAGGTAGGTCCGGATGCATGGATTCCGAAGCTAAAGCAGGAAAATCCGTATGTGGTTGAAGCGGCGGTGCTGACTCCGAAGGTGTTTGCGGATCCCGCGCTGGAGCAGAAATTGTACCCGCCCTTAAAAAGAGTCGTAAACGGCGAACACGAATACCAAACCGACCGGGATATAAATTTGTTAAAAAAAATGGCGGATCAGCCTGTCAAAGATACCTCCATACAATTAGTTAACGGAAAAAAGCTTTACAAAATGTTTATGCCTGTCCAGAAGGATCAGGTCGTATATATCGCATTGGATTACGGAAAAATTAGTGCGCCTTTGTATCGCCATTCGATATTATTAATCATTTTTGGTCTGCTGTCCCTTGTAGCGCTGTTTATGCTGACGGCCAGCTTTTTTACCCGGATCTACCGGAACATACAGAAGATTATTCAGCAAATAAATCATCTGGAAAAAGGCAACTTAACCGTGAAAAGCGATGTGTCCGACAAAGGGGAGCTGGAGGCGCTGTCCCATTCCGTAAACACCATGACCGACGCCCTTCATCAGCTGCTGACGGCTACGTACGAAAAAGCGACAAAGGCTCAAATCGTCTCAGCCGTGCTGGAGGTGGAAGCGAACCAATCGGTCGAGAAGGTCTACACGATCTCGATGGAAACGACCGCCAAATCAAGGGAATCCATTGAAGATATTCAATATTTTCTGGATCAGATTGAAGCGCATTTGGAAGGACAGAAGGAAAACCCGAATGCAAAAGAAATCCTCGATAAAGTGGACGGAATGCGTAACCTGGCCAAAGACAGAACAAATAATACGACGGAGATCACGATCACGCTTTCCGATTTAATCAAGTCTCTGCACGGGCAATCCAGCGAGCTTTCCAATCTTTCGAATTCCCTGATGCAGCAGCTTGGAAAATTCACTTTCTAAAAAAATTTACCGCAGTCGGACTGAAATTTCCTGCATCTGCGGTCATGATGGAGGTCCCGCAATGTCTCTGAAAATTGAGGCAAGTATAAACGCTTCAACCTTTATGCTTAAACTGTTTGGTCTGATGGATTATTCGACCATAGATGGCTTTAAGCTCGATATTCCGGAAAATATCGACAAAATACAGATAGACTTCACCAATATCGACTTTATTGATTCTACGGGTATCGGTTCGTTGATTTCGATCATTTATACTGCGGAGGAACGAGGACTTGATGTCGAATTTACAGGATTAAACGACAGCACCCGTGATTTGTTTGAAACGGTAGGGGTGTTCAGAATTATGGAGGCTCTTTTGAAAGGGGGCCTATAGAGGATGTATTCTCGTCGATTTTTGCTCCATTCCCAAGACGAAATCGGTTCCCACAACGCAGCACTGCAGCGTGAAATTCATTTGGCGCGGAATATTCAAACCAAGCTGTTAAATGGAGAAAAGCCGGAGCTAAAGGCAGGTGAGGTTTCTGGAGTGTCGATTCCGGCACGGCTGATCGGAGGCGACTATTTCGATTTTTATCCTCTTCCTAACGGCAGGCTCCGCATCGTGATAGGCGATGTGATGGGGAAAGGAATTCCGGCTGCCATGCTGATGATCCTGACGCGAGGAGCCTTCCGCAGTGCGGCGGAATCGACGCAAGGTCCCGGGGAAACCCTTACGGCGATGAATAACGCCATGTACAAGGATTTGAGGGTGTTAAATTCCTTCGTTACCGTGTTCTGCGCCGACTGGGACCCGAATACAGGCATAATGATATATGCTAATGCGGGGCATACTCTGCCGGTAGTTATCCGTTCCGATTTGCAGGCATTTGAACCTCCGAACCTCAAAAACGTCATGCTTGGCGGACTTCCCGGGCAGATATACAAAGAAGAACGAATCCATCTTAAAGAGGATGATTTGATTTTCTTTTATACGGACGGGATCGTCGAGGCTCAAAACCGCGAAGGCGAAATGTTTAAAATTGACCGGCTTATTGCGCTGCTTCGGAAGAATGTATATAAAAAAGTATCCGAGATCGAGTCCGTTGTCGTGGACACCCTTCATAATTTTACGGATGGATTGCCGCAAAAAGACGACATCACCATGGTTATTCTGAAGATTGATAAAGAAAACACGGAGATCGCTAGTTTTAATGCTCCAATTATGACAAAGTGAAGAGTAGTGAGCCTGAAGCGGAGCGAATCATGCTGCGCTACTTGGCAGATCTCGGAGAAAAGGTCGAGCAGCTGTGCCTGACCACGAGGGAGCCGTCAGCGAAGAAACTGCATATCGCAAAACAGATTGTGGAAGATGAACGTTTGCTGTCGAGCAAGGGGATTCGCTCGGCGATTGACCCAGAAGCGCGGTAGTAAAACTCCAAGTATTATTTTTTGTTATTGGTGGAGTTCCCTCAGGAATCATACTTTGTGTAAAACTAACCGTCACCGTATATGCGGTGTTCCATTGAAGCGGCCCTTTAGGAACCAACATAAACCCATGATCTTCATTAGCTATTTTAGTTCGGTCAACTAGATAATAGTCTACACTACCTGACGGCCCGGATATTTGTCCGCTGATGAAGGTAAATCTATTTTCGAAAGAACCGCTAATTGTGATTGGGTAACCAACTCTAGCACCTTGCTTTCCATAAAAAGCCAAGGGATTCGGAGTTTCAGAAGCAGCCCAAAATGGAGTGACGTTTGATTGGCCATTGTAAGGGTAATAAACTACCTTATCATTCAGCTTGTGGAGTTGTTAATCCAAACGGAACAATACATTGCACAAAATAATAAGCTCTGGTTGAAAGAAGAGTTCGAAAAATACCAGTGAAATCAAGAAATATTACAATTGAACTCGAGAAATGCATGCCTGCGGTATATAATGTGACACATCATACAAAACTAACCGTTTTCACTGAATAGAGGAACGGATTTTTTTACTTAGTTTTTTAAACAGTAAACACAAACACTATATAGTGTGACACATCATTCATATTGAAAACTGTCGGGTGACAAGAACTTGATACATTACAAGCCGCATAATAGGGACTGTTGACAAAGTCTCGGCTAAACAAAACGCTGATGATTCACTACAATATATAGTGGATCATCAGCGTTTTTAATTCCAGATATTGTATCACCTAGATGTGAATTGCTGTTTGTCAACAGTCCCTAATACGCGGTTTTTTTGTCTTATGATATAAAGTTCTTGTCAAAACCAAATGACAAGAACTTTATATCATTCCCGAAATTGACAAGAACATTATATCATTTCCGACGGGCTGTGAAATGAGGGCTACAGTAAGGTCGCCCCCTTGGTGATAAAATTGAAGTCAGTCAAGTAAATTATGATTTCATATAATGTGTTATTGACCAACCTAGGGGATTAAACTAACTGGCAGAATAACGCAGGATTTGCCTATTGGTGCGTCTAATATTTCTATGGTGCATTTGTCATAGAGAGTGGGAGCTGTAAAATGAATTTCAATGAATTGAAGGAAAACATCCTTATGTGCAAGGATTGCAAAGAAAAGTTTGGATTCACACCTGTACCTATTTTTCACGGAAAAGAACGAAGCAAAATAATGCAAATAAGCCAAGCTCCTTCAAATAATGTCCACCCGTAACGAGGTACGCATTCACGCTTCCCTCAAACTGTTACGAGAGACCGACAACAATCATTCATATCGCCCAAGTTCTAGGTATTAATGATTTGAGCCATTTTAACAAGCTGTTTAAGCAGTATATGAAACTGACTCCAAGGCAATATCAAATCCAATTCCGTAATCGCTTGGATCTAAATCAGCTTCCAATGTATACGCCACCCTAAACCAAAGTGGTCAACCAGGAAAACTGGTTGACCTTAAAATCGTTCATATTTGTTTCGCCGATGTCGGATGACATACTGATTGATGTATTAAAATAAAAGCTGGGATCGCATTTCTTTTTTGATATATATGAAGATGTCGCTCGAGTATGGAATAACGGCTCTGTTATTCGTTCCTGGCTGATGGAGCTTACCGAGCACGCGTTTTCGAATGGCGCTAAATTAGATACGATAAAGGGCATCATGCATTCGTCGGGCGAAGGGAAGTGGACGGTGGAAGAAGCTTTAATATTTATTGCTTAGAAGTGTTGTCGAAGCCTTGCTATCACTGTATTTTGATATAGTTTTACACACCATATATGGACACCCTTGATCTAAGCTATGGGAAGTCCATTTTTTTGTCTTTGAAAAAGAGTGTGGTGTGAGAATATGGCGGCTTATTTTCATGAATGAGAGTGGTTCCTCTGTTCCAGCCGCTTGAGGCATCCTTGGTTTACCTTGGAGCACGCCAGGCTGCTCTCTCTGGTTTTCCTGCCATTCAAGATCGATCAAAGGATTCAGAAACTGGTACATTTTCAGACGCATTATGTACTTGTAAAAGCCTTTTATCGCGGCTAAAAACAGGTGAACTGTTTTCGAGCTCTTGCTTGTCGTGAAGATGTCATGTCGATCTCGACCACGAACCTTACGCTTTATTTGCTAAATGAGATGCTGCCGGCGGACACTGCAGCATTTAGTGGAGACTACGAGCATTTTGTGAGAGTAATCGACGTAGCCGGCAACGAATCGCCGTCATGACAGGTAGGGCTTCTATATTTCGGAAAAAAGTTTTTTGAGTACCACTAGGGGCATAAAAAATTGAAACCGAATATGATAAATTACTCCGTTCCTGAGCCAAGGATTGAGATGAGATCGGCATCATTTAAGGTTCGGATCGCCGACCGTTTAGCGCTTTCGCGGTACAAAAAGCGAAGACCCGGGCTGCATCGCCTCGGGTCTTTTCGTTTTATTAATTCCTAGAATCCCTTATACTGTGGCTCTTCGCTTTCCAACTGCTGTACACGCGAGCTTACTTGATCAACGATTTGCTGGGTTTGCTTTGCACAATTTTCGAACAAGGTTTTCGCTTCCTGATTTTGTGTGCTCAAAGCAAATGTTTCGAGGCCTGCTTGAGCACTTTTAAGCGAAGCCAGAGTTGTTTTCACTTGTGATGCTACAGTCATTGAATATCACCTCCATTTGGATAATATGTACAAGCCTAACGAAGATATACTGTCGCCCCCGAATCGATATACCCTTCTTCAAAGGAACCCCTCCATCGGCATCGGCTGGTGGGGTTTTAAAGTTGAATGAGCAGGTAATGCGTTAAAGTCACCTATTCAAAAAGCCCGCCATAATTGGCGGACTCGTTTGGCAAGCACCAGAACCGTTTGCTCAAATTCAATGAGTTGCAACAGTCTATGAATAATAATAATTGCACATTGGAAAAGATAACCTATACTCAATAAGGAGGGAATCGAGAATGCCCAATGAGAAAATTGATATTGAGACAGACGGAGATCCTGAAACAATTTATGAAGATACTGCTGCTCATGAGCATACAGAAGGGTTTATGGTTGAAACTACAACACAAATTCGTTATGACGATGTAAATGATGACGTGATCGGAGTAGAATATTAATTTTCAAAGAAATTCCATCTTAGTATTCGCCGACTGAATAAAGGCCCGATGATCATCGGGCCTTTCCCGACCACTCATAAATGCCGATGTAGTTCAATGGTAGAACTCCAGCCTTCCAAGCTGGTAGCGTTGGTTCGATTCCCATCATCCGCTTAAGTTAGGACCTACAGTTATGTAGGTCTCTTTTTATGTGCGCCACGCATGGCGATTAACTAGGCGGTGAAAGTCCGCTGTGGGGGCTTGTAGTTGCCAACCACTAGCCAAGAGCAAGGGTGTCCATTGCAAGGTGGAATCTGAAGGAAGCTGGAGGCAAACTTCCGACCCGAGGAACACGAATATCATCAGGCACAGGATATGGGA
>NZ_VNJI01000029.1 GCF_007786445.1 Paenibacillus cremeus
CGAGGAACTTGTGAAAAACGTTCAGGCTTACACGCGAGGATTTTGGAAAGGGCTCTTCACCTGCTATGACGCGCCTCACGTCCCTCGTACAAACAATGATCACGAGCGCTTTTTTCGTCAAACCAAGACCAAACATCGCCGAATGACAGGCCGACGCAGTTGGAACGATTACATTCTCCGCAGTGGTGAGTTTGTTGTGCTGGTTGACGATGCACTAAAGCAAAGCAACATAGTCGAACGTCTTCAAAAAGTAGATTATCTCACGTTCAATCAAGAAAGAAAGAGATGGACTGAACGTCTGCTGGACGGAACAAAGCGGCGGAGGTTTCGAAGGAACCCTCACAGCTACCTAAAAAACATCGAAAACAAAGTCAGTGAGTTAATTGGTCAGCCGTAGAAAAAAAAGACGCCGCCCAGGGGACTTCTACAAGTCCATGGAAGGCGCCTTAAGGGATTAGGACCGCTGCTTGGTGCGGAACGTCCCTGGAGTCATTTTGGTATACCGCTGAAAAATCCGGTTTAAGTTGCGTTCCGAGTAACCCACCGCCTCGGCAACTTCACTGATGCTCTGGTTTGTCTCCGAAAGCAGCCTTGTGGCTTCGGTCATCTTGCATTCGACTACATATTCCAGGAAGTTGATGCCGGTTTCTTTTTTGAACAGCCGGCTTAAATAAGATGGACTCATCCCGACGAGGTCGGCACATTGTACGAGGGATACGTCCTTGCTGCAGTTTTCTTTAATGTACTTGCATACCTTTTTGACGGCGGATAAACCCGATTCGCTGCGGTAATTGTCCGCCAACCATTGATAGAGCGGAAAGACAACTTCCACAAACCAATGGTAGATTTCCTTGTAGGTTTGCTTTGCTTGCAGCTGACCAAACAGGTTGTGCTCAAGAATATCCAGAAGATTAACGCCCTGCTTTTCCAAATTATCAACAATGGAAAAAAGCAGCATGTAATAGCTTTGATAGATAAAGCTATATGAAGGTGAAATACTTAAGCTTTCAACAAACTCACTTAAATATTGCGCAGCAGCATCATACTCACCCCTCTCCAGCGACTCCAGAATGGCGCGTTCACTGATTTTGGGGTAATGAAAGGCCGACTGCTTTTTGGTTAGCTCCAGATCCTCGATAAACAGTACCGGGACTGTATCTTTAAAAATCCGGTACTGCATGGCAATCTCGGCTTCTTTATAGGAAACCGGTACATCATCGATATGGGAGTAAAATCTTCCCACGCCGACGAACACATCCATCGACAAATGGTGTTTAAGGGAAGTACATACGGAATGTGCGTACCTCATCGTCATCTTCAGCATCGTCGCCTGATCAGTGTCTTGCTGAAACTGTAGCAGAGCGGCACCCTTTCCCTGGTACGGAATCACATAGCCCTGGACACTTTCATTTTCTTGAAGCAGCTCACCCATGACATTGGAGATCACAAAAGCGATGATCCCTTTTTCCTCAGGGCGGAACCGCTTATCCTTAGTAATATTGTCGGCGTCCACAATGAGCACAACGTTCGTCGAGTTGACCGAAATACCGAAGGCTTCGCAGTCTCTCAGAAGGGGCTCCCGGCGAATGTATTCCCCCAAAAGCAGCTGCTGGAGACAACGCTCGATCAAGGTCGGTTGAATTTTCGTCATGACCTGATCTAGCTTCTCCGATTCGTTATCCAAAAAGTCCAGGCACTCCTTGATATATTCAAATTCGTTTTCTTTCGATTGAACTCGCCCGACTCTCAGCGCCTTGCTGTGCTTCATCAACTGCTCTATCGGATTGTAAGCTCTCTTCGAATTAAAGTAAGTAAGGATAACCCCAAACAGGATAAAAAAGAATAAAACTAGGAGCGTCACACCGCGGATCCAGTTGAGCTGACCCGCCATAACTTCCTCCGAAACAACGGTGACATAGATCCGACCGAATACGTTTTTGCTGTACAAATATTGAGCGGATGCTCCGTTTACACCTTTACCGATGAAGCTATCCGCGTTTTGCTCGGCTTTCAGAATAGTATCTAAACCCGGCAGGCTTGCTAATTGATTGATGATTTCCTGTCCGGAGTCCTGCCTTAGGGATAATTTGCGATAGTTAATGATCACCAGATGCTGCTCTAAAGGCAAGATATACGAATCTGCCTCCATAAACTTACTGAACGAAGACGTGTCGATCTCAAACGCGAGAACTCCTTTTGCCCCCTCCGCCCCCGTATTGGGTATTACTCGGGCAAAGGTAATATAACCGTCCTTCTGGGCGCTTGGCATATAAGCCCACTTCGAAATTTCGCCGTCGGCTATAATGCGGTCTATATCCTCACGATAGCGGTATTCATCCTTGGCGATTACCCCGTAGCGATTGGACAGCACGGTATTCTCAGAGCTGCTGTAAAAATAAATCTCATCGATGAAGCTGTTACTGTTCTTGACGAGCGCGATTTTATCCAAAAAATCGGTGTGCCAGATCATGCTGTTACCGGAGTCCTGACGAGGGCTCACCTTCGACAGGATTGGGTCCACGGACAGCTTTAAAGATTCCTGTTCGATCCCCTGCAGCATATGCTCCGAACGGTCCCTCATGAGAAGAAGTGATGATTGGCCTTCGCTCGTGATCTGCTCCTTCACCCGGTTCATTGAAAGTTGATAATATACGGCACCTGCTAGAATCACCGGAATGCAGACAGAGATGCAACCCCACCAAATCAGCCTGTATAAGTATTTCCCCTGACTGCTGCGTACGCCTACTGAAGTTGATGGTCGAAATCGACTTGCAATCCAATTAAGCATGGTGTCCCCCGTGACGGTTTGGATTTTGTAACTTCTTTTATTCGCCCCGTGGCACGAGGATTCCTTCTGCCAATCTGATTCAATTATTTTCCAGATTCACAATGGACGAAAATGAAAGTGGGAGTTCGGACGAGTCCGAACCCCATTTAGAAGATTGAATGAATCGAAATGATTACTTACCGAAATACTGCTTGTAGCTTTGCGCGTATTCCTGGTACGCTTTCTTGAAATCGGGGTTAGCATTCAGTTTCTCTACGTATGCTTTGTATTCCTCCATAGAGATTTGGCCTACGATCGCCTTGGCTACATTGGCCTGCCAATCCTTCTCAAATTTCGGCCATG
Source organism: Paenibacillus cremeus (assembly GCF_007786445.1). Taxonomy (GTDB): domain Bacteria; phylum Bacillota; class Bacilli; order Paenibacillales; family NBRC-103111; genus Paenibacillus_G; species Paenibacillus_G cremeus. Next base: position 3,131 of record NZ_VNJI01000029.1, read on the forward strand.
CCGCCGTCCACGTGTCCGAATTGATGATGGAGAACGGATTCAGCTTGCCGACTTTTCCGTACACCTCGACATCCTTTATTTTGGCATCGTTGTAGGCTTTAGGCGCCGAAGGATTGAGCACCTTCATTTTGTTGTTAAAGGCCATGGAGAATACTTGGTTGGCGTTGGTTGTCACCTGCTTCACGCCCAGATCGGTGAGCTGCGGCTGACCGTCCACCACCTTGTGGTGAACACCTTCGATACCGTAGTAGTTGAAATCCGTGTATTCCGTAGTTGTCGTTTTTTCGAAATAGTCGAGAATTTGCCGAACCTTAGCTTCTGGTACCTTCTTCGAGATGTAGAAAGCGCCAAAGGTCGGGTTAGCCAGACTTACAGCAACACCGTTCGGACCTTTGAGCGGCGGAAGCGTAATGACTTTCGCATCAGGCTGTGTTTTCTTGTTGTCCTGCTCCCAGGTATAATCTCGCCATATATTACGGACATAAGAGGCCGCGCGGCCGGTTGCAAACATTTCTTCCGCTTGTGTCTTCTTAACAGCCGTAAATTCCTTCGCCAGAACGCCGTCAGCATACAACTTGCGGAACCAGGCTACCATTTCCGTATAATTAGGTGTCAGAAAGTTACGGATCAAGCCGCCATCTTTATCATAGACTGGGTCCAATCCGCCAAAAGCCGCTTGGAACGTTTCGTCCCCATCCGCCACAAGGAATCCGTGACCTAGCAACCCTACGGTGTCGTTTTTTCCATTGCCGTCCGGATCGCCGTTTACAATCTTCTTCAGCGCTTCGGCATATTCATCCAACGTTGTCGGAACTGGAATTTTCAGCTTATCCAGCCAGTCCTTGCGCATCTTGATCCCAAGGTCGATTTGCGGACGATTGCGCGGCAAGCCGTAAACCTTTCCGTCAAGCTTCATGTAGTTCCATACGTTTGGACCGCTGTTATTTTTCAGGTTGGGATATTTGCTGAAATCGCCGAGGAACGGCGTTAAATCCCAAAACGCCCCTTGTTTGATGGCGCTCAGAAGCGTCGGACGCGTGATGTTTGAAGAAACGATGATTTCAGGCAGGTTGCCGGAAGCCAGCACCAGATCGAATTTGGTGTCATAATCGCCGGACGGCACCCATTCGACATCTAGCTTCGTATTCGTCCGCTTCTGCCACTCGGTCCAGTACTCGTCATTCATATTCGGAACATCAGCATACGAAGGAACCAGAAATTGCATTTTTAGCGGTTCGGCTGAGGCCGCGGCTCCGCCGGCTTCCGTTTTTTTGGTCGCTTCTCCTCCACCCGCACAACCAGCAATTAGTCCCACGGACACCAGAGTGGACAATACCAGATTAAAGCGCTTACTAACTACCATTTTAACCCTCCTCGATTGTCTGTTCAGTGTGATCGCTTACATTTCGTACTATAGCGTCCGAACCGGCGGCCTGTTAGTGACAGTTCTTGTACAAACGCGGGCTGCCAGTTCAAATCGCAATATATGTCCGTTCCGGATATGATCTGTCCAACGCTTAATTTTGCTGATGTCTTAGGGACTTTTTAATATCGGGCAGTCACCATTTTTTTACGCGTATAAAATTCCACCCCATCCCGGCCATTGGCATGAAGATCGCCGTAGAACGACTTTTTGTATCCGGAGAAAGGGAAAAAGGCCATTGGGGCCGGTACGCCGACGTTGATTCCAAGCATGCCCGCATCAATTTCCTCACGGAACTGACGGACTGCCTTAGCACTATCCGTATAGAGACAAGCACCGTTTGCAAATTCGGATCGATTCGTAATTGCGATCGCTTCCTTCAAGCTTTCCGCCCGGACGATGCTTAAAACTGGAGCGAAAATCTCGTCCTTCCAGATTTTCATCTCCGTACCGACACGGTCAAATATTGTCGGTCCGAGGAAATAACCGTCCATCTGTGCCGCCGGGGCTTGTCTGCCGTCCAAAAGAAGCTGGGCGCCCTCGCGCACCCCTGTTTCGATGTAATCGATCGTCCTCTCTTTATGGACGGAGCGAATAACCGGACCGAGAAACACCTCGCTGTCCATACCATTGCCGATTTTGATTTGAGCGGCAGCGCTTTTCAGCTTTTCGATGAGCGGCTCTGCTGCCTCGCCAACGGCAATTACAACAGAGCACGCCATGCACCGTTCACCGGCCGAACCGAAGGCGGCTCCAATAATATTGCTGACGGCCAGATCCAGGTCGGCATCCGGCAGGACGATGCTGTGATTTTTGGCACCGGCCAATGCCTGTACCCGCTTTCCGTGTGCCGCAGCGTTCTTGTAAACGTATTCCGCAACCGGCTGGGAGCCGACGAACGAAATCGCACGAATCTCCGGATGCTCCAGAATGGAGTTCACGACCTCGCGGGAGCCATGAACGATATTAAACACACCGTCCGGGAGTCCGGCGGCCTGCAATAATTCGGCTAGTCTGCCGGCGAGCAGCGGCGTTCGTTCCGACGGTTTCAAAATAAATGTGTTGCCGCAGGCGATCGCAAGCGGAAACATCCAGCAGGGAACCATCATCGGGAAGTTAAAGGGCGAGATGCCGGCCACAACGCCAAGCGGATACCGGTACATGCCCGATTCCAGTCCGGTGGCGATGTCCGGCAGTTGGGCGCCCATCATTAGTGTCGGTGCGCCGGCGGCGAACTCCACGCACTCGATGCCCCGCTGCACTTCCCCGTAAGCCTCGGTGTAGCTTTTGCCGTTCTCTTCCGTGATCAGCGCCGCAAGCTCCTCCCAGTGCTCGACAAGCAGCTGCTGATACTTAAATAAAATCCTCGCCCGTTTAGGCACCGCCATCGCGCTCCACTCGGGAAACGCCAGCCGTGCGGCCGCAACGGCAGCTTCTACATCGCTTCTTACTGAGAGCGGAACCTGTGCGATCGCGGCACCTGTAGCCGGATTCGGCACAGTTTCAAATTCCGTTCCGGTTGAATTCGTCCACTGCCCGCCGATGAAATTACGAACTTTATGCACCGTCGTCATGCTTGTCCCCCTCCCTGGAAAACAATTACCTCATAATCCTCGACACTTGGTACAGTCACTTTCGCTTGGGTTCCGTTAAGGATAAGCGGTAACTCACGTCCGGTGGAGAGAGCCAAAACACGTTGCGGTACGAAGCCTTGATCGATCGGCAGCGTAATCTGCACGTCGCGTGCAGGGATAAGCTGTTGGAACATTCGCCGGCCCCCGTTGACGTTCACCAAGTGAACGACCCTGCGATCATCCTGTAATCTTAAAGTGGCCAGCAGCGTAGGCGGCGCTTCCACCTGAAGCGGCAAGCTGCCCCGTGTTGTCCATTTCACCGCATTTACCATCAACAGCGACCAATCCGGATAACCGATTCGGGTAAATGCAGCGTCCGGCTGCCCTGGAAAGTATACGACTCGGCCACCGGAGGCATGCTCTGAGGTTACCAGCATCGGATGCCCGGTATCTGGCTCAACCGTGTAGGACATCCCCTCGGGGAATACGCGGAACGCAGCTGATAGCGTTAAGGGTACCTCGGCCCCGGCGGCAGCATTAACCTGGCAGAACTGGTCGGAGGCCGGGATTACGCTGGTGTCGCCCAGCTGTTCAAGCAGCGGATGCTCCGCGTTTTGAACATTGGAATACGCTTGCTTGTATACCCCGTTGCTTTCCCCCATAACGGAGGCAGTATCACCATAGGAGGCTTGAAACAGGTCAGCCAGCAGGAATTCGTCCCTCTTCCGCCCACCCGTATCGTACAGCGAGGTTTCGAAGGTGGCGATCAAGCTGCCTCCCCGCTCCACAAATTCTCGAAGCGAAGCAGCCGTTGCCTCGGACATGCAGGCGGCCGTCGGCAAAATAATGGTCCGGTATTGATCCAACGCTCCCCTTTTCACCACTGCGTCCGAAATGATATCGAACGGAATATGGTGATCGGTCAATGCAAGCTCAAAGCCCCGGATCGCGTCCACATACCCCTTTGGGTTTTCCCGCCCGTAATAGAACAGCGTGTCCTGAGAGTAGAGAATCGCAACATTAGCGCCCGAACGGTCGCCTTCATAGTAGTCCTGATTACGCTCTACGAACTCGTAAAGCGACTTGACCGCCGGAAATCCCCGCTTGTCCTGATGCCCCTGGATCGGTCCACCCGACAAATTCAGTATCGCATTCCCGCCGTTTGCATAAATCTGTGCCATATAAACCTTTTGTTCTTTAGGCGGCACTCCGTTTCTGCGCCACGGCCATGCCTGAAAATAAGAAGCAAGCACCCACGTCTGGTGGTTACTGACCGTATTCAAATAATTAGCCTCTTCTGCAGGCCAAAGCAAGAAATCCCAATGCGTACGATCGCCATCCACGCGAACGCGGGTTTGCGCTTCGACCTGTACCGCATCGATATATTCCGCCATACGCTCGATATCCAACGCGCCCTTGGTCGTCCAGCCAGTTTCCCCGAAGCAGACGCTATTGCACATGACGGGCATATTCGGATCCAATGACTTGACCAATTCGTACAAAAACTTGGAGCGCTCGACAACGCGCTGCTGGCGCCAACGCTGGAACGTGCCCCAGTTTGGATCCTGCCAGTCGTCCTTGGTCGGGACCTCGTTACCGGAGTATTCGTGGTAGGAAGCCTTGCAGCGTTCGCAATGACAAATACCGTTCCCATATGACGAGAAGCCGTAGCTCCCGCCGCCGAACTTGATGCCGTCCAGCTCGTATCGGCTGACGATTTCCCGCAATATCTCGGCTAAATATTCGTTTTGGTACCCGCTTAACGGACAAGCAATGTAAAAATCACCTAGATCTTCATTCGCCTTATATGGCTTGCCCTTCTCATCACGGGAGCACCACTCCGGATGCGCCGCAGCCGCATTCCCCGGAATCAAACTCAGGTCCATCGCCGCCACGGCGCGGATATCGTAAGCGCGAACCGCCTTTACGATGTCGGCGGTTAAATCGCGGCCTTGGAGATATGGGCTCACTCGGATAGATAAAGAGGTTGGGTGCACCGTCACATACCCGGCACAAAAAAATGAGAGCACGTTCACCTTCAGGTCGTGCAAATCTTTTGCCAAACGTTCCACATCGAACTCACGGCAATCGATATCCCGGATCGTCAGATGGACTCCCCGGCTTCGTTTAGTTAACCAATCCGCATTCGCCATAATCATCCTCCGTATTTCGTTTTAATGATTCCTACATGATTATAAAGTTCGGAGGATTACGCATGTTAGCGACAGATCTTGTGAATGATTGGCCTGTAAGGGGGGATAACAAGAACTGTCCTATTTCGTAATGATATGTCTTACTATCGATCCCACTTAACGGACAAGTTTCAACATAAATAAATAGAAAACGGAGCCCGCAAACCCGCGCAGCTCCATTTATGTTATTCCGCTGCCGTGAGGCCAGAGGAAAAAGGTTTATTCGATTATTTGTTAAATTTTACAAAATTTAGCGCAAAAAGATTTAGCAAACCCTTTGCAGCCAGATCGTATTGCTCTTTATCTTCCCAAGTAATCCGTGGATGCAGTACGTTAGTTGGAACACCCAATACCTTATCTGGGATCAAAAGCCCGAAGACCGGCTCGGCTATGAAATTAGCTTGCTCTATTGATCCATCCAAGCAAGCAGAGACCATCGCCCGAGTTAAGGACAATTCGATCCGTTTTCCTTTTCCGTACGGACCACCGGTCCAACCTGTATTGACTAGATATACTCTCACATTGTGCTCTTCTATTTTCCTGCCTAATTCTTTAGCATACACGGAAGGATGAAGCGGTAAAAAAGGGGCGCCAAAGCAAGCGGAAAAAGTAGCCTCCGGCTCCGTAACCCCTCGTTCCGTACCGGCCAATTTAGAAGTATATCCATTTAAAAAGTGATACATCGCTTGTTCTTTTGTCAGCTTTGAAAGCGGCGGAAGCACACCAAAAGCATCTGCAGTCAAAAAAATGATTACATTTGGATGTCCTGCTTTCCCAGGAATCAACGCATTGGGAATCATTTCAATCGGATAAGCAGCACGGGTATTTTCAGTAATACGAGTGTTGCCATAATCAGCAATAAAGGTATTTGGATGCAGAACAACATTTTCTAAAACTGTGCCTTCCTGAATGGCGTTCCAAATTTGCGGTTCTTTTTCTTCGGTAAGGTAAGCGCACTTAGCGTAGCACCCACCTTCAAAGTTAAACACCCCTTGTTCGGACCAGCCGTGTTCATCGTCCCCGATTAATTTCCGGTTAGGATCCGTCGAAAGCGTTGTTTTACCCGTTCCAGATAAACCAAAAAAAAGAGCCACATCTCCTTGTTCACCTACATTAGCCGAACAATGCATTGGAACGACATTTCTAGAAGGCAGTAAATAATTTAAAACACTAAAGATCGATTTTTTCATTTCTCCAGCATATTCTGTGCCGCCGATTAAAACTAGCCGTTTTTCAAAGGAAATACAGATGAACGTTTCCGAATTCGTACCATCGCAAACTGGATCCGCTTTCAAACCCGGAAGAGCAATGACCGTAAAATCCGCTTTATGCTCCAATAATTTTTCGTCGGAAGGTCGAATGAATAATTGATGGACAAACAAATTGTGCCATGCATACTCGTTTATAATCCGAATAGGCATACGGAAGTTTTCATCCGCACCGGCGAAGCCGTCAAATATGAATAATTCTTTTTCGGCCATATAGTCCAAAGCTTTCCTATAAAGACGCTTAAATTGATTTTCAGAAATCGGCTGATTGATTGTTCCCCAATCGATTTGATCCTTAATAGATCCTTCATTGACTATGAACTTATCTTTTGGGGAACGTCCGGTATATTTGCCTGTAAATACCTGAAGGGCTTTTGTGGAGGCCAGCACCCCTTCCTCTCGTTCTAGTGCGAACTTTATAAGTTCACTTACGGATAAGTTAAAATGCTTTACTCCAATGGTTAGGACGTCCATTTTTTCATTCATTTGCTTGTCCTCCTCCCATTTGGTAATTTCTAAGTTAGATAGAGGTTTCAACAGTTTCGGACGCCAATTCGTGTTTCTTCTCCCGGTTGATGAATTTACCAACGATTACGACCATTAAAGCCAATACTAGCGGGAAGAAGTAATGGATATATGAAGACATTTTCTCAAATAATTCACCAATGGCTTGGTCTTTTAATATCATTTCCCCGGCCGTGTATCCTAGCACCCCAGCACCTATGATAACAATGATGGGAAATCGGTTCATAAGACGCATTAATAGTTGGCTTCCCCAAATGATAAGCGGGATACTAATGATAAGTCCCAATCCAATAAGAAGGAAATTCCCGCCGGCAGCGCCAGCTACAGCCAGCACGTTATCCAGACTCATAATTAAGTCGGCAAAAATGATGGTCTTGATAGCCTCTCCTATGTGGATACTTGAATGTACATGATCTGCATTATCGTTATCTTTTAGAAGTTTGATTGAGATGTACAGAAGTAAAATGCCACCTGCTACCTGCACAAATGGAATTTGCAACAGCCAAACCGCTATAAACGTCAGTATGACCCTCAAGCCTACAGCTCCGAAGCTCCCCCAAAATATAGCTTTCTTTTGTTGATCCGCCTGTAAGTTGCGGCACGCTAAAGCTATCACTACAGCGTTATCACCGCTTAATACGATGTTAATGAGTATAATCTTCAATAAGCCTAAAAGTATTTCACTTCCCACTTTACTTACCCCTTCACAGCTAATGTTCACATTTGTAATTTGGACACTGCTTCGATTAGCCTGCTAAAACGGACTGTTTAACCCATACCGCCGGCCGACATTCTCCAGTTCTTGCACAACCTTTTCGGTAAAAGGAATCCCTCTCCGCTCTCTCTCTGCAGCCTGTGCAAATTCAAGCTCTCCGGGTAGATAAATTCTTTCGAAGCCCTCCGCTAGAGGAATTTGCCGTATTTCCCGTATCATTTGATCGACACGGCTTTTAAACTCTTGCAGAGGCTCAAACAAATCGGCCCGCATGACAAAAAAGAACTGCCCTACATTTTGATTTCGGTCTAAATCATTGTACAAACTGCCAATATGTGGGCCAAACGCAGCGCCAGTAAGCAGACCGGAGACCACGTCAACCAGAAACGCGAGTCCATATCCCTTAGGTCCTCCTACAGGGAGAACCAAGCCGCCATCCAATGCTTCATTTGGATCCGTTGTAGACTTTCCTTCTTTGGTTATAGCCCAACCGAGAGGAATCTGTTGATTGTTTTTACGTGCCAACGTGATTTTTCCTCGGGCAACTACGCTCGTCGCCATATCAAAAATAATATCTTGTTCCTCTCCCGCAGGTATGCCGTAAGAGAAAGGATTTGTGCCGAAATAACCCTTCTTCCCGCCCCAAGGAGCCATGCTTGAAGGAGCGTTGGTTGTAGCAATGGCGATACAATCGTTTTGTGCGGCATAATGAGTATAATCTGCCAGCATACCGCAATGACTGGAATTTTTAATTCCCACTACGGCTAATCCCGTCTCCTTTGCCTTATTTACAGCTATTTCGATCCCCTTAGTTGCTAGGATAATGCCTAATCCACCGCTTCCATCAATCAGCATGCTCGAAGCCGATTCTTTTTGTGCCTTCACAACGGTGGGTCCCTCTATGCCAAGGTCCAGCCTTTTCGTGTAAATATCAACCCTGTTAATACCGTGAGAGTCGACACCACGCAGGTTGGCCAATACAAGATGCCTTGATATGATCGATGATTGTTCTTTATCCAATCCAGCCGCTTGAAAAATATCGCAAACATATTGCTCGAGAGTTTCTTTAGCAATCCGAATTTCTTCTGCCATTCTACTTCTTCCCTTCTTCAAACCGAATCGATTAACTTAAACTTCAGCCCGTGCTTCTTAAACACCGCAGCCATCGCCGCTCTAGCTTCCACTTCATCAGGTCCATGAACGTGCAGTTCTTGTTCTGCAGAATCGGATATTGTGCTGTAAAGCCCCAAAAGACTTTTCGCATCTATAAATTTGTTTTGATATTTCAAAACGATGGAAGACTTGAATTTATTTGCTTCCTGCACGATTCTTACTACGGTTTCAGTATGGTTCATACACATGGCCTCCATTCTGTTAATCCCCCAAGGTAAGCGTTTGCAACCTGAACATAAATTGTAGTAATGCAAAGCTAAACCTTCCCAAGATTCTGTAGTAAATATAAGGAGCTAGGCAAAATGAACTGATACTAAGGCCCATTTTCCTAACCCCTTCAATATTGCTTGATGATAGATAATTCTTCGCTGGCTGAGACTCGTATAACAAGCCATTTTCATGAGCATACTAGCCTTTTTACATTTCAACATCCTCTGTAATGATCCGCTTATTTCTTACCGCTGATACTATGCTGAAAATGAATGAAATGATCGCAAGCGATAGAATGGTACCGGAAATCGGCCGGGTAAAGAAGCCCAGGAAGCTGCCTTCGAAAATCGTTAATGATTGTAATAAAGTTTTTTCCAAAAGAGAGCCCAATACGAACGTCAATATAATCGGAGCCAACGGAATTTCCGCTTTTTTAAACAAATAGCCTAAGATTCCGAATACCAGCATAGCCCCTACATCAAACATACTGTTATTCAAGCTATAAGTCCCGACAATCGTAATGATAATGATAATGGGAAACAGCAGCTTATAAGGAACCATAGTAATTTTCGCCCATAAGTTGGCCATTGGCAGGTTCATAATCAGTAATATGGCGTTACCGATAAACATACTGGCTATGATTCCCCACACCAAGTCAGGATTTTTCTGAAATAAAGTCGGCCCCGGTGTAAGACCGTGCATGATAAAGGCCCCTAAAAGGACGGCAATGGTAGGAGAGCTTGGTATGCCTAATGTGAATAACGGAATAAGTGCACCACCGCAATAGGAATTGTTAGCGGTTTCCGGACCGGCGACCCCTTCCAACGCTCCCTTACCAAAACGGGAAGGATTTTTGGAAAGCTTTTTTTCCATCGTGTAGCTTAAAATGGTCGGAATTACGGAGTTTGTTCCTGGAATCAATCCGATAATGAAACCCAGAACGCTCCCCCGCCCGATGGCTTTCATAGAAGGTCCCCATTCTTCTTTTTTGGGCAGCAGCCCTTTAACCTTCGGGGGCTCCTCCGCCTTTCCTTTCAAGCTTGCTTCCGCAGTCAGAAATAATTCGGAAAGTCCAAACATCCCCATAGCGATCGAAATAAAATCGATGCCTTTCATCAGCTCTGTCTGCCCGAATCCGAATCGTACAATACCCGAGCTCTGATCAAGCCCGATAAATGCCAGGGATAATCCGAAAAGCGCTCCGATCACACCTTTAAGTAACGATTTTCCCATTAAGCCAAGCAGCAGTGACAAACCTAAAATAACTAAAGCAAAGAATTCTGGCGGACCAAATTTTAGTGCTTGCTTCGCTAAAAATGGACCGATGAGTACTAAGCCGACGATAGAAATAATTCCACCGATGAATGATCCGATTCCGGCGATCCCCAGTGCCGCTCCTGCCCTTCCCTGCTTAGCCAACGGATACCCGTCAAGACAGGTGATTAGGGAAGCAGCCTCCCCCGGCGTGTTAATTAACACAGAGGTAATCGTCCCCCCGTACATCGAGCCGTAGTAAATGCCCGACAGCATGATAATGGCTGAAACGGGCTCAAGAGCAAACGTCAATGGCAGCAGCAATGCCGTTCCGGCTGTCGGCCCGAGCCCAGGCAAAACACCGATAAACATGCCGAAAGTGACACCGACCAAGCAATATAGGAGGTTTTGCCAAGTGAGAGCCGTTTCAAAACCATGAAGTAAGTAGCCTAATGAATCCATAAACGTTGCTCCTCCTACCAACCTAATTCGTTAACCGGCAGTGGCACCTGCAGCATAACGCCGAAAACCCAAAAAATAATGAATGCGATCGAAGCGGATAAGCCTAAACTTAAATACCATTTATAGCCTCTCCAAAAAAGAATAAACAATGTGACTGTACTGCCGATCAAAAAACCTGTGAAAGGTACCAGCACCATAAAGAGCACCAATGAGCCCATACAAACAACTACGTTAATGAATCCTTCACCTTTTGGCAGCACGTTTGTTAAAAGGATGATTTCTTTTTTAAACGACATGACCAAATAAGCGACCGATAATACGAAAATGAGTCCGCTTACCCACAGCGGCAACAGTCCGGGACCCGGACCGTATTCGCTGTAATAATCCATGGATAAAGACTCCCAAAACATCACTCCGCTATAGATAAGAAAGAAAATCGCCATGTAAACGCCTAAATTTTTCACAAATAAAGCACTTCCTCATAGAAGTTAATTAAATACTTAGGACTTACCACCCGAGCAAGCTCTTAAGCTCGTTAACGCTGGCTTCTTCCTTCTGAAGCATTTTTTTGAAGTCTGCGCCTTTTGTTGTATCAATATTCAAGCCCATATCACTCATTTTTTTAACGTGATCCGGATTTTTCATCGCTTTTTCCAACGCTTCTTGCAGCTTTGCTACAATTTGCGGTTCCATGCCTTTCGGACCGGCAATACCGCGTATTGAATAATTTTCGATGTTTACACCGACCGCCTCTTTTAAAGTCGGCACATCCGGTAATTGAGGGACGCGATTCGGCATCATAACAGCAAGAACTTTTAATTGACCTTCCTTCATCGGATCAACCACTTCTCCGACTTTTGCAATCAGCACATCGACATGGCTTCCTAGCACACTCGTTAATGCTTCGGATGTTCCCCCGAATTGTACGGCTCTAAATTTGGTTCCCAGCTGTTTATTCATTTGCAGCGAAGCAAAATGGTTCCCGGACCCCACACCGTTACTGCTTGCGGAAAGCTCATTTTTCTTTGCATATTCGATTAAATCTTTAACATTTGAAAAGCGGTTGTCATTGGCACGAACTGCAATTACTCCTGCGTCAAGAACGTGATTGATGATAAAATCAAAGCTGTCCAGGTTCTCTTTACGCTTGGCCGTCGGATTTACATACCCTGTGATGAGACCCGGTGTATTCACATAAGCAAGCGTATAGCCATCCGGTTTGGCAGTCAGTAAGTCGGAGTAGCCAATCCAACCGCCGCCTCCCGGTTTGTTCTCAACTACAACCGGTACTCCCAGCTCTTTTTCTAAAATTGGAGTAAGAAGACGCGCTCCCAGGTCCGTCCCCCCTCCCGCAGCAAAGGAAACAATTAGCGTGATAGGCTTCTTAGGATAATCAAGCTTAGGTGCGCTAGCCTGATTGTTGGCTGAACCTGGAGCTGCTTCGCCGCCTTTTTTAGCAACCGGTGAGGTACACCCGACTAAGGTACCTATAGCTAAAACGCAAACCGCCGTAAAAGTGAATAATTTTCTTTTCATACTGAACCCCTCCCAATGATTATTTCCAAGATGGATTTTATGATTGCATTTCGCTAATGACTTCCAACCAATGCGCAGGCGTTTTACCTTGAAATTTTTCTTTAAAATTGAAGCTGGATAGAAGCTGCAGCTTTTCTTTAGAGGCCTGAGACATGACGGAATTGATGCTTGAAGATTCCAACATTTCAATAGATCCTTCTAATTCCACCGCTCTACGCAACGCATGAACGGATGTGCCCGTGACCAATCGATTCATCGTGCTGGCGAAGCTGGTGCCATCCATCGTTTCACTGATTGAATCGATGACAAGCTCCTCCACTTTATAATGGTGAGCTGCTTGCAGCATTTCCACCAATAGAGCGGCTATCCCTTTCATATAAATACTGCGAATGAGTTTTACCGCAGAGGCGTCACCCGGATTTTCGCTAACCTTACTAATTTCCATTCCATACGGGGACAGGAATTGAATAAACGTATCCGTACCATCGCCGCTTGCAAGAATAGGTACCTTATGCTTGTAAACCGGTAATGGCCCCATCATCGCAGCATCGACGAATCGACACCCCGTTTCTTTAACGTTCTCACTGATTTTATTTTTCACATCCGGGCTAGAGGCAGATACATCCACATATACGCAATCTTGCTTCAAATGCGGTTTTAATGCAGTACTAGCATCATAAGCTTTGTCCGCGGGTACCGCAACAATCAAGATATCCGCCCGAGCCAATACTTCCTCTGATTGTGACAACAATTCAACTTTAGCTTTTTGGGCCCTCTCCTGAACCAAGGCTCCAAACTTGGTATGGTTCCACATGGGATCAAATGCAGTGATCTGTTCTAATCCTTGCTGCTTAAGTCCGGAGGACATTTCAAACGCAGCTTCTCCAAAGCCGATAAAACCCAATCGCATGAGTAACGTTCCTTCCTCTTCTGATATTTCATGTTGCGTTTAGGTACAAAAAATAATTACAACCCGTATCGTTCCATAGCCTTTTTCAAAAACGCAGGCTCAATCTTGCCACTGCGGATGTCTTGCTTTCGTTTTTCCTCTTCATCTGCTTTGTTCTCGGCTAATGCTAGGACCTCTTCCACCATATTTCGCGGAATAACTACGACCCCGTCATCATCTCCCACAACCAGGTCTCCCGGCTGTACGGAAACGCCTCCGCATGAAATGGAAGTATGCAGCTTCCCGGGACCGTCCTTGTGCGGGCCGTTAGGATTGAAGCCCTTACAAAAAATCGGCAAATTCAATTCGATAAGTGCCTCTTTATCCCGTGTGGCTCCGTCTATGATTATCCCTTCAAGCCCTAACTTTTGCGCTGCTTCCGCCATTAACTCACCTAAGTAAGCGTTTGCAACATGGCCCTTTCCGTCAGCAACCAAAACATAACCCTTTTGGCCGACATTTATCGCTTTATGCAAAAATAGATTGTCTCCCGGCCTCAAATCCACCGTTAACGCCGTTCCAACAACCTTCATGCCAGTTGCAACAGGCTTGATCGAATAATCCATTGCCCCTGTCCGCCCCATCACGTCACAAAATAGAGAAGTGCTAAGACGTCTAGCTCTGATGATCCATTCTTCAGGCAGAAGTGGTTGCTGCATTCCAACATATAAACTGTTCACTTACATGACACCTCATTATTTTATGTAGTAATTATAACGACAATGAATTGTTATGTAATATTTATTACATCCACAAGTCGTATAATAACATTGATTTTTTTTCATGTAAACCCTTTTTTAAGAACAAAAAAAGGCCATTAGAAGGGAGCTCGCCTTTGTTAAAGCTTAGAGCTCTTTTTCTAATACCCTTGCCGGTACATGGTTAAGTTAAATGATAATTCGTTTCCCTTAGAATGGAATCAAGCTTATCCAGATGCTGCTTTGTTTTTTCTGGATAATTTATTGCTAGAGCGCTAATGATGTAGTCGGCCAGAAACATAGGCGCGATTATTGAATTGTGAAAAGCTACACTGCTTACGTTACAAGGCAAAATGATATCCGAGTACTTCGCTAATGGAGAGGAATAGCTATCTGTAAAAGATATTACTTGTGCGTTATTCCTTTTTGCAAGTTCGACAAACTCAGATACTTTTCTTGCATACCTTGGGAAACTGCATGCAATAACCAAATCTGATGAATCAAAAGTATGCACACGTTCCGCCCATTCGAAAAGATCGGCATGAGCTAAATCGCAATTACCTAACAACCTGTTAAGACCGTAAGCCAAGCATTGTGCGATAGGTAACCCGCTTCTAACTCCAGTACAATAAATTCGTTTTGCCGATACAATCATGTCCAACGTCTTTTGAAGCGTTTCACCGGATATCATTTGTACGGTTGACTGAATATTATTGACATGGTTTTCCGCACAGCGGATAAATAAATCGCTTCGATTTAAATCTTTTAAATTCGCTGCTAATCGCGTATTGGGATCTGCCTTATTACGTAGAAGTTCTTGCAAACCTTTTTGGAATTCCGAATACCCGGTATAACCTAAACTGAATGTCAGTCTCATGATCGTGGTAGTACTCGTTCCTACCAAGCCGGCTAATTGATCCACCGTTAAAAATGCAACATCGACCGGATTTTTAATGATATAATCTGCAACCTTACGCTGTGTTTCCGTCAATTCAGAAATCTTATTTTTTAACTGCAATATTGGGTTTTCCATCAAAACGACTCCACTTTAAATGAAATTTTCATTTCTTTTATTTCTTAATTAGAAATATATATTACCTGGCTATTAGCATTGTAACATTATTACTTTTGCAATAAAAGGACTTATTTAAATAGAAATACTTAAACCTTGGTAAGAAGTAATTAAATGTGATGTTTCATAAATAAATATAATATCGGAGCCGCGAACCCGCGATCATCCGCGTTTCAATCGATGGAAGCCGATCATCGTTTATGAAAAACTCATTGCTCGGCGTCGTTCTGACCAAGCTCTTATTGCCCTTGGAGAAAACCGCCCTTGCTCCATCTGCACGACGGCGCGTAACGCTCGCTCTGGCGTAACAGCCTGCATTATTTATATTAGGACATATAAAAAAGTCATTTGGAGTAGCTTTTTTGACTTTCTATGCTTGAATCAATGCTTTTCTGTCTGGTGCTTGAGGTATCTTCTCTAACCAATCTTTCTCAATCATTAGTTTTGCTCCATCATCTGCATACGCCCCTATTTCAGCCATCAATGCCCCATACATTGCCGACAGGTCTCTTCTCATACTTTGTGCCATTGCAAAACCGTAGTTTCCTAAACCAGATGCTATCAATGAAACTGTATGGTACATTAGCAACTTGTCTGAAAAAGGGGGTTCTTTAGAATCCATAATGTCCGTATCCCATGTCATTGGGGCAGGAATGTCGTCGTCTGTTAGTACCAAACTGAACTCTTTAACGTGTTTGGTGGCGATTTCCTTTCCCCTTATCATGAAATCACGTACAGCATCGTTTTGGGCGGTTTGGGCGAATCCAATCAATAGAGCCTTGCCCAGAGCATTGGTTTGAATGTTAAGATATAGGTGCGATATTTCCATTACGTTCAATGGTCTTTTATCACCAAACCATCCATTAAGAAAACTTTCCTTCTGAACAAATTCCGCCGATTCTGTACTGGGTACATGAGGAGGCTTAATATATACACCTTTTGAAAGCATTACTTTCGATGCCATGTTGGAAAGTGCTGTCGCATTGGTAACGCAATCAGTAAAGAACTTACATGTATCCTCCCTAGTCATGTGACCTAAGGCAATAGCATAATTCACTAGCCCAAGTTTTCCTAAGTTCTTTAGGTAAATGAGAAAAAATGTATCCGAATATAGGCGTGGAGCATTGACATTTACATCATCCATAGTGAATCCTTTGGGGATTGGGAAATTTTCGCCTTGCATTATCGCTTTTACGTCGACAAGATGTTTTTGGGATAGTCCAAGTGCATACTCAATAACTTCCTTGATTTGAGTATCTTCGACCTTGTTCAAAAAGTACGACAATACACATATAGCCATACTATCGGTCATGTAGCACGACCAAAGCTCGGCTATTTCAGCAGAGGTAAGCTTTATATTATGTTCAGTCTCCATGATAATTCCCTTCATGTAACCTTTTCTGTAAGTATCTGCATTTGAACAGCTTTTATGCGCAGGAATATCGGCGTTCAGCGTTGGGTAAGATTAAAATACTTTTTGCGTCTCTAAGTAATGAAAAGATGGTTGCAAAAATATTAGAATATAAAAATGAGCTTATGAATTCGCCTGATGAAATGAATTCCTTTAGAAATTATAGGGGATTTTATATTGTAAAGTCTTTAGGAGGAGGAACCGATGGACGAACTCCTGTCACAACAAAATAAGCAGGAAAAACAACATCAAATGATCAAACAATTTATCCAGAGAATGGAACAACTGGCTCAACAGACACAACTTGCTGCTCAACAAGTTAATGAACAAGTACAGCAAACGCAGCAATTGTTTCAACAAGCCATACAGTTAGCGCATAATAACTCCAAAAATCGGAATAGTCAATCGTTAGATGAAAACAATAAGCAAAAGCCTATGAATAATAATTTGGTTACAACAAACATTTCAAACTTGTGGCAATCGTACATAACCAACAGTCTCTACATTGGATTTAACGCCCACGCTTTACAAGTGATTGAAGATCAAAATATACGGAATTTGTATGAACGTGCAACGCAATATGCTCAAGATACGATTACACAGTTGGAAGGCATGTTTCACGAAATGGATTTTCCCATTCCGATTGGGTTCACAGAGGCTGATGTAAATCTTAAGGCACCTCGTTTATTCACTGATGAATTTCTGTTGTATTTTTTGCATACGATGACTGCTAACGGTATGGTTGGTTATGGGTTATCGCTGAGTACTTCCGTTGGAAAACAGGTGCGTGAGTTAAATAAAAATGGCTATAATCATTCCATAGAACTTTACGAAAAAAGCCTTGAGTTAATGCTGTCGTTGAAGCTATTTGATAATTTCCCACAAGTTCCAATACCAACAACGCCTGAATTTGTTCATGAACAAGGTTTTATTTTAAATTTTACGAAAGACCAAAAGCGTCCGCTCGACATTCTTGAAATATCTAGTCTTTTTGCTAATTTAAAAACAGTAATCATGCATAAAGCAATTGCAATTGCTTTTAGCCAAGTGGCAAATTTGAAGGAAGTACGAATGGTCTTGAGAGAGAACGTTGAAACGCTAGAGAAAAGCATCGAGGAATTCGCAAGCCTTTTGCATAATGATTTTCTTACTTCCCTCCGATTGTGGGATACCAATATTACCAATTCAAATATTCCACCGTACTCAGATCGCTTGATGCTCACGCTTATTGCAGCATTGATTTCACTTTCGGTTTCCAATTTCGGGTCGTCTTTGGGAGTTAGCACTCGGATAGATTTAGCACCAATGTATGCTACTGCCATTTCTTAAGTGTTGCAAAAGTTTTAATTCGAAATGGTTGGCTTCAACAACCGCCGCTGGCGGCAGACCGCAGAGTTTTAGCAAAAACATGATGCTAAAACGGAAAAGTCTAAACACTCCCACCCCCTATTTCAGAGGATCGGGCAGCAAAACGGAGCAATCCGGCATAAACCGAAAGACGGCTCGGTCGCAAAGGATGCGAACACGAGCCGTCTTTTTGCAATTGTTTCACGGAATCAAAATCGGCGCTCACGGCTGAATTAGGCAGATTTTCGCCCCGCTTTTTTTGTTTTAGCTCTCTGGTAGTTCAATTTTTAATTATTTGTATATGATATCTTCTCTCAATGTGTTAACTTTGTTTGCAACTTGGTCGATATCCGACTCATCCACACCAAAGTGCTTCAGGGCTTCTCCCAAATGATGAACAATAGCATCATAATGGACCGGTTGATGATTCATTCCGGTGTGGACTTTTGCCATACTTCCACCCGAATACTGATTTGGACCTCCTAATGCAAAACTAATAAATTTCGTTTGATGCTTTCGTTGCTTTTCCATATCCGTGTTTTAAAAAAAATGATTGACTGTGTCATCTGCCAAAACAAATTCATAAAAATAGTCCACTACTTTCGCGATTGGATCTTCTCCACCGAATTTTTCAAATAACGTTTTTGTAGTTTCCATCATAATTTTTCCTTTTTATAGTGAGCGCATAATCACCATTAAAATCCGGGTATTATAAAGAGAAAAGGATATATATTATGATCGGTCTTATTATCGCAATTATCGTTTTTAATTTTATTGCCTTTACAACCAATAAGAGGCTGACAGCAAACCAAATTATTCATATTTGGACATTTACATCGATTTTTCAAGGTACATTCGATTCATTCGTTGATTATAAATTTCATGCTTACTGGTATTTTACCAAAGACATTGACTGGCAGGCTGTGCCTGCGCATCTTGTATTGCTTCCTCCCGTTAACATGATGTTTCTAAATTGGTATCCGTTTAAAAGTGCATTAAGAGTACAAACATTCTACTTTGTTTATTGGGTCATAGGTACCGCCATATATGAGTTAATTGCGTTGCTGCCCGCACCTTGGGGATATTTTCACTACGGGTCGTGGAAATTGTGGTATTCAGTACTAATAAATCCTATCCTACTGTTAATCTTGTTAGGGTATTATAAATGGATAGTTAAAATAGAAAAAGAATTATGATAGCTCAATCATAACGAAACGGCAGCCGGTCAAATGACCAGCTGCCGCTTTCAATTTAAGTAATGGGAGGATAATCGCCGCAACACTTTTTTTACTTGCATATGTAGCTCATTTCCTTAAAAGAAGGGTTTGTTCTTTGATTTTCTTAATCGCATCTGTAGTTATCTTCAATACAATTTGCATTACTTTTGGCTATCATGACTGATGTATTTTTGGATTTAAGGTACGATTGATATGGCTACTTTGAAAAAGGAGTAGATACCTTAGGGGTCATACCTATCTTCGGACTTTACCCTGCAATTAATACCATTTATTTGAATGTATTTCCTTTTACAAAGGGAAAAATCCGGAAAATATTATATATGTTGCTGGTTCGTATTTGCACTCATTTATGAATGCAGTTTGGATAATCGTCTTTTCTGCCATCGAGTACGTTTTTTTCCTAACCGACCGCATGGATTATTTTAACGGATGGAACACGGTATGGAGTGTGATTTTCTACATCATCATGTATCCTATGCTTTATATAGTTGTAGACCGTGAAATTAAAGTATTAGACTAATGATAGCGATATCTAACCTGTTTTCGAACCCTCGCTCTCCAGGTCGGGGGTTCGATCGCGTTGTGTCAGGACGCCGAGGCCTGTGGGCGCGCAAAACAAATATTTGCTGGTCCGCCATCGATGTCCGGCCAAGGAGTGGTAGGCGTCTCGCACTAAAGTGAAGCGAGTACGCGTTTGATGATCGCCTTAACGAACTGTTCGTCGATCGGTTCGCGTGAGAACCAGCGGCGGTAGAAGAGTGGCCCCAGCAGGGCTGCGACGATAGTTGACACGTCGGTGTATGCTGACAGCTCGCCTCTGCCTATCGCGCGCTGAAGGACCTCTCGCAGGGGGGCGGCGTGTCCACGCTGAATCCTACTGTGGATTTCTGCGAACTCCGGATTGCGCTCGGCGGTGTCGATGATTGACGGCAGGACGAAGGACCAATTCGCCGTCGGTAGCAGGTGCGCGATTTCCACCAGGATAGCCGTGACGTCACCTTCGAGTGAGCCGGTGTCGGGCGTTTCCTGCTCGGCAATCATCCGTGAACAGGCGTCGATCACCAGTGCTTCGCGCGTTGGCCAGTGGCGGTAGATGGTCGTCTTTGCGACCCCAGAACGTCGCGCCACCTCGTCGACGGAGAAGCTAGCCACACCGCCTTCGCTGAGTAGTTCAAACGCAGTGGTCAGGACGGCATGTCGTGAACGCTCGACGCGTCTATTCAAATTGGCCGACGGCACACGTTCAGATTTATTAGACGTAGTCACCATCTTCCCTCCAACATCAAATTACTTAAACTTGGTTTCGTTGCCTTAAAATAAAAGTCTTTCACATTATACCATGGGAGGGTCCTTGGCGCCGGGGATTTCGGCTTGCCATTTATAGCACTCCTTGGTTGTGCTTCAATGAGGCAACGAAGCATTTTCAGAGCACCATATTTGTTAGTCATACGGTCACTTGTATTCTCCAGATCAATATGATAAGATACGCTACGGTATCGTATCGTTAATTTATTGAAAGGATGATGTCTCGTGAATTTCGCTTCTGTACGCATAATTACTGACGACTTGGATCGACTCGTCGTGTTCTATGAGAAAGTCACAGGTGTTTTGGCGAAGCGCCCCGCGCCTGTCTTCGCTGAGTTCGTTCTGCCATCGTGTACCCTGGCGATCGGCCACTCCCAGACGGTGCAACTGTTCGGCGCTGGTTCCGCGCGCGCGGCCGACAACCACACCGTCATCATCGAATTTCGCGTCCACGACGTTGATGCCGAGTACGCGCGCTTGAAGCCGCTTGTCGACGATTGGGTACAGGAACCAAACACGATGCCATGGGGGAACCGCTCTGCCCTGTTTCGCGACCCAGACGGAAACCTCGTCAACCTCTTCGCTCCGGTTACCGAGGAAGCGCTCGAGCGGTTCAGCGGCAGACCTTGACGGACAGCGTTCCTACGCTAAGAGTAATGGAGTTCGCGACTGAAACTCTCCTGCCCGCTGCGCAACGTGTCCACATTGGTAGTATTCTCGGGTCGGGAGCGGCGGTTGCAGAAGCTCTCGGGAACGTTAGTTGAATGTCAACAGCGGCAGGTCTAAGACTTTATTTTCTAGTCTTGGTCCGTCGCTGTTTCTTTTAACGGATCAAAGTCGAATTGGTGAGCTAGAAAGAGGTCCTGAAACCTTCGGCGGGTACCTCAGAAAGTTCCTTAGGAATGTTATCGCCAATAAAAAGCACTCTTTTACGAATGCACAGATACGGCCTCAAAAACATGACTTGGAATAATTATTTTGCCCTTTCGCGAAATTTATTGATTTTTATATTTCTAATAAAAATCAATCTTTTTTGCGGGTTTTCTTCTCTTAATTTTAATACTAGTTTAGTTACCCAATAACCCATAGTTGATACTCCAAAATCGATGAGAAATAGGTAAAAGTAATTCATACCTTTACGCAACATTAAGAGTCCTACATACTCAGACATTCCTCCAAAACCAAGTGCAAAAACTGCTCCTAATAAAAATGAGTAAATATAAAAATTTCTATTGTTGTTCGTACAATACTGGTATAAAAGAAGATAAGTGACAGGAATCATGGATGCTGTCATGGAAAGCCCGAGCGGTAACTTTGGCGTAAGCGTGTACGGATGGACAAGATAATTGAGTTCTTCCAGGATTATATCGATGTAAGTCCAAAGCAGATGAACTGTGTAGCCGAAGAAGAGTACTTCGAATATCCTTTTCCGATCCACGGTGTAATAAAGGACTATAAGAGGACTAATCAAGAATATGACATTCGACCAGAACTGCCAAGTTCCCAAATGGGAATAATGATTCCAAAATGACGTTAATAATTGATTTAGCTCCTCTCTCTTTTCAAATATCTGATTCCAATCCTTACTTTTAGACATACAATCCCCCCCCCACAAATAAACTTTTCCTTATTATGCCTATTGGTGGAATTAAATATTATTGGGACGGATGCTTTTTTAACTAGGCTGAATATGAAGCCCAAAACTCCCATACACCCCTTCTATTCAGATACTTCGATCTCGCTAATCGCCAAATCAAGCTCTTTCATCTGACCTTGGATCGCTGCTGGATGTTCTCGAATTCGAGTGTGATCCATCATGATAAGGAGGGTGGTACGCCTTACTTCCAACCGCTTAACGAATTCCTCAATCTTACCTCTCCGATACGAACATGGGGGTGTCATCCCAATCCCGATTTTGACAAGAAACTCCGACAGGATGAAGTAAACGTAAACATAATTACAGATAGGGTGATGCCTGTGGTGCTGCAAAGGGGACGTTGTAACTTCTCTTCGTCATTGAGCGATTGGGCAGTTTAACTCGGCAGGTTAATGAATAAAATTTACATGAAGTATAAATTTATCCATTTATTGAGGCAAAAACTATGTGTGATCAATTACATGACATTGAACAAATGCTGCACATTTAGAATTAAATAGATGGAAGGCAAGGCGACTCGCCTGCCCCTCTGTATTTGATTATGTTTGTCGCCGGACAATTGCATCAATAACTAGTGCTAATACCATCGGTAATTCCGTCATTTGGCGCCACCTTTCACACAACCTTGTTATTCGCAAGCAAACCCACGAAAAAAAGAAGCCGGGGCACCCTAAAATTCCCGACTTCCTATGCGATTGCTTCTCCGTTCAACAAGGAGATAAATGCTTGTCCCGGTATTCCTGCGGCGTGAGTCCAGTATGCTTCTTGAACACATGTATAAAAGAATGTGCCCTCTGGTACCCGATCCGCGCCGCGATTTCGTATATCTTTTCCTGGCTGTTCAAGAGCAGCTGCGCCGCCTTATCCATCCGGACCCGGTAGACGTAATCGCTCAGATTCTCTCCAGTTTCGAGCTTGTAAATCTTTGACACGTACACCGGATGCAGGTAAACGTAGCTTGCGATCGCCTGCAGGGACACGTCATCAGCCAGGTGCTGCTCCACAAACTGGTGCACCTGCTGGATGATCCGCTTGCGGGAATCCTTCGCCTCCTCCTCGCTACTGCGCTGCAGCCGGACGAGCAGATCGGCCGTCCATTCCTGAAGCTGGTGGAACGAGCGGTACGGTGTGCCCTTCAGCAGCTTCTCGTAAACGCCGCCCGCCAGCTCCGACAGCAGGCGGCCGTTCTTGTGCGCGAGCTGGGTTGCGGCGGACGAGACGGTGAAGAACACCTCCAGCAGGTGTTCCTCTGACTCCGTCCCGATGCGCCGAAGCTCCTCGAAAATGCGGGAGGTTCGCTCCTCGAGCGCGGACCACTGCCCTGCCTCGAGGAGCTGTGTCAGTGTAGGCAGCTCGTACAGGCTCGCGATGGGTGAAACGCCAGCCAGAGGAAGCTCCGCCTCCCCGTGCACGGTCAGCAACAGCTCCGGCTCACTGCCGATCCGCTGCCGCAGTGCCGTCAGTGTGTTATCGTATACCGGGAGCAGCTCATCTGGGAACGTGCCCCAGCGGCTGAGCAGGATGGTGACCGTGCCCTTCAAATACGTGCGGATCGCCTGCTGCAGCTTCGCAGCCGTCCGTTCCAGCTGGCGTAGCATCTCCGACTCGCCGCCTTCTCCGTACGAAGAATCGGCCGCCTTCAGCACGAACACCAGATAGCCGTGTGCGTCGCGCCCCGGCCACAGCTCGAATTGCGGGGCGAACAGCTCCTCCGCCATGTTCGCGATTGCGTACTCGAGCAGCGCCAAGCTATGCGCGTCGTAGCTCGGGAACGGATCCTCCATGCGTACGAGGAGGAGAGTGAACGGCTCGCCGAGCAGCGCCGGGAGCTCGAGCATACGCATCCGGTTCACCAGCCCTTCCCGGGCATAGCGTCGGCCCTGCAGCAACTCCGTGAGAAGGGTACCCCGAAGCTGTGGAAGGTTCTCCCGCAGCGTGCGAAGCGCCCGCTCTTGCGAGAGCACCTGGGCCCACTCCGCCTGCAGCCTTCGCAGCACGCGTTCAACCGTGGCCAGCAACTCCTCGTCCTTCACCGGCTTTAGCAAATAATCGGCCGTGCCGCGTACCATTGCTTCCTTCGCATACTCGAATTCGGCGAAGCCCGACAGTAGGATGCACCGGGTCTTCGGCCACCCAGCCTGCAACCGCTCTGCCAGATCCAATCCCGTCATGCCCGGCATCCGAATATCGCTGAGCACGATATCCACCGGATGCTCCGCGAGCAGCTCCAGCGCCTCGTAGGCCGATTGCGCCGTATGCACGCGCCCGATACCGATCGATGCCCATGGCACGAGATTCGCCAGCCGCTGCACCACATGCAATTCATCATCTACGATCAGCAGCTCCGCCATCCGAATCGTCTCCTCCTTCTTCCGCTTCTATGAGCGCCTTGCGCTCCTTGCCTTCTTCCGGGTTCCACTCCAGCGTCACGCGTAGGCCTCCGAGCCCGGAAGACTCCAGCGTCAGCCCCGCCGTTTCGCCGAATGCGTACTGCAGCCTCTGGTGTACGTTCCAGACGCCGCAGCCCATGCCGCTGTCCATCGGCTGCAGCAGTTTGTCGCGCAGCTCTTGCAAAGCCCCTTGGGCAAGTCCCGTACCGTTGTCCTCCACCGTCAGCCGGCATCTTCCTCCGTCCATGCTTCCGCGGATCCGGATTACCCCGTCGCCTGGGATGTGCTCGATTCCGTGAACGATCGCGTTTTCCACCAGCGGCTGGAGCAAGAGCCGCGGCAGCGTCAGCTCCTGCATAGCTTCAGGCACTTCAATATCGTAATAGAGCCGCTGCAGGCGCAAATTGTGGATGGCAAGGTAGCTTTCGACGAGCTGCAGCTCCTCCTGGAGCGGCACGTTCTGCTCCTCCACCCGGGTCGTATAACGGTAATATTCCGCCAGATTTTGCGCCATCGCCACGACGGATTCCTGATCACCGAGCTTGGCCGTGTTGATGATGAAGAACAGGCTATTGTAGAGAAAGTGCGGGTTGATCTGCGCCTGTAGCTGCTTCAGCGTCGCTTCGCGGCGGCGGATTTTCTCCTCGTAAACGTCCTCGACAAGCTCCTGAATTTGCTCCGCCATACCGTTGAAACGATCGAACAGAAAGTCGAATTCATTATCGGCATAGGCATGAATCCGGGTGGACAAGTCCCCTTTGCGCATCTGTTGGACACCTTGAAGAAGCTTCCGGATCGGGTACTGTACATGGCGATACAGAAGGTAGGCCATCGCAAGTCCGAGCAGCAGCAGCAGTCCGAAGCTGACGTAGAAAAGCAAGCTCGACATCGTAATCGGCTTCAGAATGGCATCCACCGGCAAATAATCGACCAAATACCAGCCCAGCTGGCCGGATTGGACGAAATTGACCGAATACTGCCTTCCGCCTAGAACGACGACCCGGTGTCCTATCGGAAGCAGCGGTTCCGGACCCAAAACACCGATCAACTGATGAATCTTCACGCTGTCGGACGTTCCGTTCATGATCGGCTCCATCCCCGCTTGATACAGGAATGGATCTCCTTTGCCCCCGGCCTTCACTTGATCCAGCATCGTCACGATATTGTCGATTGGAAAAGCGACCTGCAGCATCGCATTCACCTGCTCCGGCGTCTTGGAATTGGCGGGGTCGGCATACTGGCGAACGAAGTGATAAATCTCGGCCGAGCCAACGAAAATTTTCTCATAGCTCCACTGCTGCAGAGGCAGATGGCTTTTGACGTACTCCGCGTCGTACACCTTGAAAATATTGCTCGAAACGACCTTCTTCTCCTGCGGAAGAAAGACGGAAAGCTCATTGGTCCATGGGCTCGATACGCTCTGCAGGCTAATTTTCTCGGAAATCCGCGATTGTTCCTTCAGCGTGTCAAAAACAAAGCCGCCCCTATGCTCGATAAACGCTCGAACATAAGGGTCGAAGCCGAGAATAACCGGGAACAGCGAGAGCTGCTCCACGTTGGAATCGAATTGTCTCAGGAAGAAGGACAGCTGGCTCAGGCTCGAGCTCTGGATTTCATCCTTCACTACATTCACGCTGACTTTATTGGAATAGCCGTATAGTATCAGGGTCGGTACCAGTAGCAGTATGATCGCCGCCACAGCTTTGCGAAACAAGGTCGTCCGCGCCATCCAATCCCCCATCCCTTCGCGAGTTGCACCCTGCCGTACGGACCGTATTACCCCTTCACCGCGCCTGCTGCAAGTCCGCTTACGATATAACGCTGAGCGAGCAGTGCGATAATCAGCACCGGCAGCGTAATGATGCAGGCGGCAGCCATTAATGCGCCCCAATTGATTTCGGAGTAAGAAATGAAGTTGAATACGGCGATCGGCAGCGTCTTCGTTTTATCTCCTGCCAGTATAATAGAAAACATGAAGTTGTTCCAAGAAAAGATGAACGACAAGAGCGATGACGTAATGACGCCCGGCCCCGAGATCGGCAGAATGATCCGCAGGAACACCTGCGATTTCGTACAGCCGTCGATCAGGCCGGCTTCCTCGATCTCGGTGGGCAGCCCCTCGAAGAACGAGATCATGACCCAAATGATGAACGGCAGACCGACCAGCATATGGCTCAAGATAAGCGAAGCGTACGTGTCGATGAGTCCCATTTTATTGAAAATGATAAACCAGGGAATGAGGAACGTAATCCCCGGAATGATCCTTGCGACCAAGATCACCAGGCCAAGACCCTGCAGCTTATACCGGGCGATTGCGTACGCTGCCGGCAAACCTAGCAGAAGCGAGCCCAACGTAGAGCCGACCGCCACGATAAAGCTGTTAATGATGAACTTCATAAAGGCATACTGGCTAAATACACTGGCATAGTTTTTGCCGGTCGGCGCGAAGAACAGGAAGTTCTTGGTCGACATGATCTGCGCCTGCGTCTTGAAGGAGGCGAGCAGCATCCACAGGAACGGGAAGGCGAAGGAGAAGAGCACGATGACGGTTAACGCGGAATACAGGAAGTTCAGCCGCCGTTGTTTCTTTTTCACCGATATGGCCGTCATACCGACACCTCCAGTCGTTTGCGTACCCATATCAAAAGCAACGTAAGGCCCATGACGAGGGCGAAGAAAATGACGAGCAGCGACGAAGCCATGCCTAATTTAAAGTATTGGAAACCCTGTACGTATCCATACAGATTGAGCGTCTCAGACGCGAGGTTCGGACCGCCTTGGGTCGTCGAATAGATGATGTCGAACGTCTTCAGCACGTCGATCAGACGCAGCATAACTGCTACGATGATCGTCGGTCGCAAAAGAGGCAGCGTGATGTAAGCGAACTTTTGCCACAGCGTTGCACCGTCCACGTCAGCAGCCTCATAAGGATCGGAGGGCAGCGTCGACAAGCCCGCCATGACGATCAGCGCGATCATCGGTGTCCACTCCCATACGTCGATCAGCACGAGCGACGGAATGACCTGGGTCGGCGAAGCCAGCCACAGCTGGGCCGGTAGGCCGAGAGATTTCAGTAGCAGATTCGCCACCCCGATAGACGGCTCATAAATGAGAAGCCAGACAAGGCCCATCGCAACGGGTGTTGCGACCATCGGCAGCAGGAACAGCGTTTTGATGAGGTTTTTGCCCATGAATTCGCGGTTAAGCAGTAGGGCGATCGCAACGCCGAGCACCGTTTGCAGCACGATCGCAAACAGCGTGAACTGGAACGTCGAGATTACGGCGTGCCAGAAGCGCTCGTCCTTGAACAGTGCCATATAATTCGCTAGCCCCACCCATTTCGGCGGCGTGGTCGCCGACATGCTCCACTCATAAAAACTGATTCTCACCGTATACGCAATGGGAAACACCATCATGAGCAGAACGAACAACAGGGCGGGCAAGGTGTAGATCCATTTGATGTTGCGGTCGAACCAGCTGGTCGGCATTCTTTCCAACCCCTTTCGGTTTGCTTTGATATCGTCAGACTGTCCGGAAGAAGAGAAAAGTGCCCCCTCGGTGCCGCACAAGGCTTGCCGCGAAGACACTTTCCTGTTCGTTCCCTATAAAGCCGTTTATTTCGAATTGTCCTTGTCGATGATGGTCTGCAGTTCTTTATTCGCCTGCTCGGCGGCCGCTTTAATGTCTTCGCCGGTCATCGCCTTCAGTACTATGGCGCCTACCGCGTCGCGGGCTTCGCCTACACTGATAACGGTCGGACGATCATGGTCGACGCCGCCCTTGGAAGATTCCTTGATGACAGGTACGAGTTCGGCCGGGAAACCGGTCGTGCCTTCCGGTTTATCCCATACGGACATTCGGGCACCGGGGTTTCCTTTTTGCTGCGTCTGAAGCACGATCTCTTTGCTCGTCGCCCATTTAATGAATTCCCAAGCGGCGTCTTTGTTCGCGGACTTGGAATTCATCGCAAGGCCCCAGGAGGTAATGTTGTAAGGCTTGGAGCCGGCGGAACCGCTAGGGAATACCGCGAAGCCCACTTTATCGGCGATCGTCGATTTCGACGGATCAGTCGCATTCTGGTAGATCGAGTTCGCATCGGTATAGAATGCAACTTTGCCTTGAGCAAAAATACCGATCGCCTGCGGCCAAGACATGTTGAGCACGCCCGGAGGGCCGTAGTTTTTGAGCAAATCGGCGTAGGTCGAGAACGCCTTGATCGCTTCAGGCGAGTTGACCGTCGCTTTGCCGTCCTTCATGAAGTCCGCGCCTTCCGAGTAGAGGAACGACGATACCTGCGTGATCAGCGGCGAACGCTGACCGCGCGCCACGAAGCCATACATTTCGTTCTTCGGATCATGCAGCTTCTTGACAGCGGCGACGAGCTCGTCCATCGTTTTCGGGACGGCAATGCCGGCTTTCTGCAGAAGATCCTTACGGTAATACAGAATTTCCTGCTCCGTGATGATCGGAACGCCGGCCAGCTTTTTGTCAACAGTTGTAGAGCTTACAGCCGCCTTGGTGAAATCGCCGAAATCATAACTCGGGTCCTTCGTCACATAGTCGTCGAGCGGTTGAACCCAGCCGTTCTTGTAAAAGAGCTGGCCCTCCTGCAGCGGGCGGTACATAAACACGTCCGGAGTCGTCGATCCGGTCGTAAACTGAACGGTCAGCTTCTGTGTCAGCTGGTCCTCAAAGAAGCTCTGCACTTCCACCTTCATGCCTGTTTGCTCTTCAAACTTCGGCAGCAGCGGCTTGATCGCTTCGCCCCACGGATGGTTGGCAGTCACGAGCGTCAACGTTTTGCCTTGAAAAGGTTTGGCGCCTGGAGCGGCTTGTCCCTGTGCGCCTCCCGACGGTGTATTGTTACCGCCTCCGCAGGCTGCCAGCATGCCTGTCGCCATAACGGTTGTAAGCCCTACGCCGAGTAAGCGCTTTACAGATGTTTTCATCTTCTTTATCCTCCCTTAAGCTGTAAGCCGAGCTTCCTTTGTTCGGCTAGCCCCCTGTAATGCTTTGTTCTTGCCGATAGACTAAGCTTAAGTGATTATAGCGTTCGAAGAAATAACGGAGATTAAACATCGATAACGCGAAATGAATGAAAACTTCCCTGATAAAGGTTAAAGTCTGATTCATGCCCTCTTAAGAATATGAATTGAGCTCATAATTCTTCTTATGATCCTCGCTTATGAAATACACGCTTATCATCTCCTACGACTCTACATAAAATCCTTTCTTATTCGCCCAGTAGCTCTGGGCGATGTGTACTGAAACTAAAAGAAGCGATGGGGCGGTTCCATCGCCATGCTATCTCGTACCCGTTACTTCAACAACGAAAAAGAGCTGCCATTAAGCCAGCTCCCTGATGCTCTTCTATGGATTTAATCAAATGACCAGCTCCGTAAATGTAACCAACTGATTCGGACTGGTTAACCTCTTTGACATTCTCTCAGCAGCACCCGGTTCATCCAATACCCGTCAATCGTTTTCTGTACTCCGAAGGGGTGTAATGCTTGAGCCGCTTGAACGTATTGCTGAAATAAGCCACATCCGCGTAGCCGAGCCGATCGGCAATCTCCGAAACTCGAAGCGATGTATGCGTCAATAATCGCTCCGCCTCATTCATGCGGGCGTGTAACACGTAGTCAACGAAGGTCTGATTCATGCGCTGTTTGAATAGCTGGCTCAAATAGCTCGGATTGAGATGGACCGCAGCCGCCGCGTCCGTTAAGGTAATCTCTCCGGGCAACCGCTCGGCAATGAGCTCCAGGACCAGCTCGACCGGAGACAGCTCCTGTGCATCCTTGACTTCCGGTTTGGCCGGCTTCTGACTCCCCACGTTCTCCATCCATTTGACGAGACAGCCCTTCATCTCCTCTACTTCTACCGGCTTAAGCAAGTAGTCAAACACCCCGAGACGCAGCCCCTGCTGGATGTATTTAAAATCATCGTGACCGCTGACCAGGACGACGGATACCATGCACTCGCGCTCGCGAAGTTGAGAGAGAAAAGTCAAGCCGTCCATCACCGGCATCCGAATGTCCGCAAGCACAAGATCCACGTCCCGGTCTCGAAGCCAGTCCAGCGCCTCCAAGCCATTCTGGCATTCCCCCGCTACCTGAAAAGGAAGCTCCGTCCGCTCGATCGTCCGTTTCACGGCCGTTCGCACCCAGCGTTCATCCTCCACTAGCAGTATGTTATACAACGTTCGTTCTCCTCTCTTCGGTCAAGCTCGTCAAGCCCGTCAACGGCAAACGAATTTGCACGACGGCCCCCTGCTCTGCCTGGCTATCGATGGTAATGCCATAACTTGCTCCGAACAAATACTGGATTCTGCGATGCACATTGACAATACCGATGCTGGGTCCGCCGTCCATGACATCCTTCTCGCGCAAGCTTTGGCGGATTTCCGCGAGCCGCTCTTCCGAGATCCCCATCCCGGTATCCTTGACCTGGACGACAAAGGTATTCCCCTCGCCCTCAAAGGCGGAAATACGAATTCTCGTGATACCTAGTGCAGGCTCGATCCCGTGCACGATGCAGTTTTCTACCAGCGGTTGGAGGGAGAATCGGACAATGAGCTGATTTTGCGCCCATTCCGGTACGTCCAGCTCCACCTCCAGCTTATCCTCAAAGCGGAAGCTCTGAATTTGCAAATACACCTTGGCAAAATAAAGCTCCTGCTTCAAGGAAACCGTCTGCGACGTTTGCTTCAGGTTATAGCGCAAGAGCCGTGCCAGCGCACCGGTAATATCGGAGATCGAATCGACCGATTGCTCGAGCGCCATCCCTCGAATCGTCTCCAGCGAATTATACAGAAAATGCGGATTCATCTGCGATTGCAGTGCTTTGAGCTCAATTTCCCGCTGTCGCAGCGCCAGCTCCGTCTCCCTAAGCTTGGAGAAATACACTTCATCCAGCAAGCTGCGCAGCCGCCCCACCATCCGGTTGAAGCTATGGGTGAGCAGCCCGATCTCGTCTTTGGATTCGACTTCCACGGAGCCGGTAAAGTCACCCGCCTCCACTCGTCTTGTGTAGCGAGCGAGTCGCTTCACTGGCCGGATGATGCTGCTGCCTAAGCCAATCCCGAGAATCGCCGCCACGAATAACGTAATGCATACCGTGAGAAAAATCGTGTGGCGGATGTAGGCCGTCCCCTGCAGCAGCTCGGAGTAAGGGATCGACGTAACCAGCGTCCACCCCAGAAAAGACGAATGCGCGTAGGTGAGCAGCCGCTTCGCGCCGGAGGTGGTTACGAACGATCCGCTGTCGCTTGTCAGAATGTTGGGCAAATTCTCAAATTCCGCCGGCAAGCCTAGGAAATTAAAATTCGGGTGATAGACGTATCGCCCCTCAGAATCCAAAATGTACATGTAGCCCGTACGACCGATCGTTACCTTCTCGGCAATTTCCTGAAACCGCTTAAAATTCACATCGATGATGATCATTCCGATGGGCTGCAGGGTGAGCGGACTGACCAAGCGCCTGGCGATGGAGATTACCTGCTCCTTGCGGTCGTCGATCCGGATCATCCGGGTAAAAATCTTAGGCTCATACCCTCGGGGAACGCTGGAATACCAATATTCGTTCTGGGGGTCGTTCGTCCGAATCGCATTTGGCGTACTCCACACATCAAAGGTCTGGATCTGCTCAAGCACTACCGTGATATTGGAAATATCGGAGCGGGAATACGCAGCCTGCTTTAGCACCTGCTTGACGTCATCCTGCATACCGCTCGTCTCAAGCTCCTCTTTGGAGCTAATCTTCGTTAATGCGTTCATGACCGGATCGTTGACGATTTTCAAAATGCTGATTTCAAAATCGTTCACGTAATATCCGACATGCGTGTTGACCTGCTCAATGATCTGCCAGCTGTATAGCTTGGCTTCATTCTCCAGCACATCTGAGGAACGAATGTAGGATACAAAGCCAATGAAGCACATCGGCACGACAATGAGCAAACCGGAATACACGAGTAGCTTGCTCGTCAGCGGAAGATCGCGCAGCAGGATCGTTCTCAGGATGCCTCGATAGATAGATTGCCACTGCTTCCACATGTCCTTCCGCCCCCTCGATTCTTTGGCACAAAAGGGGAGCCTGATGATAGGCCCCCCGTACAATTTTATGATTATTTTCTGGCTTTGTCGATAGCGTCCAGCACATCTTTATACTCAGCGCGATACTTGTCGATGGTCGGCTTCACGGCATCCTGCCAAGGCTTCACATCCTTCACCTCGGTGATCGTCACGCCGGCCGCGCGAATTTTCTCCTCGGACTTCTTCTCGAACTTTTTCCACTCGTCCCGTTGATACTGCACGGATTCCTGAGCGGCCTGCTTCACCAGCTTTTTATCCTCATCCGACAACTTGTCGAAAGCGACCTTGCTCATCATCAGCACTTCCGGTACGCGCTGGTGACCATCGAGAATCATATTTTTCGCTACGGTGTAATGGTTTGACGTATCGAAGCTCGGCCAGTTGTTCTCCGCCGCGTCTATGACGCCGGTCTGCAGAGAGCTGAAAACATCGCCGTACGGCATGGGCGTTGCGCTGGCGCCCAGCGCAGAGATCAGGTCGATGTTGATTTTATTTTGAATGACGCGGATTTTCTGCCCCTTCAGGTCGCTGATTTTCGTGATTGGTTTACGGCTGTAGAAATGGCGCGCCCCGGAATCGTAATAGGCCAAACCGGCGAATCGCGATGCGGATAAGCTATCCAGAAGCTTGTTGCCCTCGGCGCTGTTTAGGAACTTCCACTCATGCTCCTCATTATCGAAAATGTACGGGAGACTGAAAACCCCCATCGCTTTGCTGAAGTCCGCCACGACGCCGGTGCTGACCCGCGTGAACTCGATAGCGCCGAGCTGCACCTGCTCCACGACCGCTTTTTCTTCGCCTAATTGAGAGGAAGGGAACACGTCGATTTTGATCCGTCCGTTTGACTTTTGGGCCACCAGCTCCGCAAACTTCTTATCCCCTAGTACGGTAGGATAGTCTGGAGGGTGCGTATCAGCTAGGCGCATGGTTAAGGTTGGCTTTTTATCCTCCGTCTTAGCGGGCCCCGCAGCTCCCTGATTATTTCCCGAATTCGTAGTAGTGCTGCTTCCGCAGCCTGTCAGAACAGCCCCACCCAGCAGCAGAGCGGCCACGGACCCGATGATCATTTTCTTCTTCATATCCTTCTCCCCTTTAGAAAACATATTTTTATCCTGCTCTCGTACTTCAGTATAATTGCAAGCGCATTCAATGCATATGTGAGTCATTTTATGTCTTTTTGTAATTATTTTAGCTTCCGTTATTTCCCATTAACGAGATGCGGGAGCCACAGCGAAATGTCCGGAATATAGGTGATTAGCATTAACACCACACACATCGCGAAGAAAAATGGCCACGACGCCCTCGTCGCTTGATCCACCGATACCCTGCCGATGGCGCAGCCGACGAACAAGACTGTTCCAACCGGCGGAGTAATGAGCCCAATCCCACAGTTCAGAATCAGAATGATGCCAAAATGGACGGGATCAATACCGAGCGACGTAACGACGGGCAGCAGAATGGGAGTCATGATCAAAATCATCGGCGCCATATCCATCGGAAAGCCCAGGAGCAAGAGCAGCACATTGATTAGCAGCAAAATCACCATCGGATTGCTTGAAATATGGAGAAACAGATCGGTGACCAGCGCCGGAATTTTCAGGTAGGCAAGAATCCATCCGAAGGCATCCGATGCCGCAATTAAAAATAGCACCATAGCAACCGTACGAAACGTGCGCTTAAGAATCAAGTAAAATCCGCTCAATGGGACATCCTTGTACACGAAAAAGGTCAGGATGAACGCATAGGCACACGCCATGGCGCCCGATTCGGTGGCGGTGAACCAGCCGCTTAAGATGCCGCCGAGAATGATCACTCCGGTCAGCAAAGAGAGGAAGCCGTCGCGGACAATTTTGGGCACGTCCGCCCATTGGATAGGCTCGCCTTTGGCATAACCTCGTTTAACGGCTATGAAATATGATACGGCCATGAGCGTGAACAATAAGCAAAGCCCAGGAACAATGCCGCCTAAGAAAAGGCTGGAGATTGAGACTCCGCCCGCTGCGATGGAATACAGCACCAGATTGTGACTCGGCGGGACCACGACGCCTTGGATCGAGGCGGAGGTCGTGACAGCAACGGCGTAATCCGCGTCATAGCCTTTTTTCTTCATGGCCGGGATGAGAACGGAACCGATCGAAGAGACATCCGCCACTGCTGAGCCCGAAATGTTGCCGAAAAACATACAAGCGACGCAATTCACCATCGCCAGACCGCCTCGCACCGCCCCGACAAACAGTTGCGCAAAGTTCACGAGCCTGACGGCCATGCCCCCGGCGCTCATTATCTGTCCGGCTAGGATAAAGAACGGAATCGTTAGCAGCGGAAACGAATTAATACCCTGAATCATGCGCTGACCGACGACGACCCATGGAATGTCCAGATAGATCAGCGTAATCAGTGTAGAGCCTGCCAGCGTGATCGAGATCGGAAACCGAAGCACGATCAGAACGACGAAGCTGAGTAGAAGAATGGCGATAGCAGTTGCGTTGATCATTCAGATCCCTCCTCGATTCCATGATGTCTTTTGGTGTCGATCCCAAGGAGCTGAAGCAGGGAATAGACACAGATCATTACCCCTGTAATGGGCATGACCACATATTGCACACTGTTAGGAAGCTGAGTGGCAGGCAGCGTGGACTCGTTCATAAGTACGGTGAACTCCCAGCCGTTGACTACCAAATAAAGCCCGAATAAAAAAATGCAGATATCGATCACCTTGTCCAGCACCCAGTTCACACGCGCAGGAAAAAACTTCGTGACGCTATCCATGGCCATATGCAGCTTTTCACGGAACCCAATGGCAATCCCCATGAACGAGAACCAGACCATCAGGAGCAGCGTGACCTCCTCCGACCAGAAGAACACATAGTTAAACAATTTGCGGGTGATGACCTGAATCGTGACGATGATCGTCATCGAGGCGAGGGCTATCAGCGCAAAGTTCTCGAACACACTATCGATGCCCAGCGCGATTCGCTTTAACGTCTTCATCTCACTTATGTACCCCTTTCTTTGCTCTTTGTTTATGATCCTCCTCATTGTAAAGGCTTACAGTTCCGAAGATAACGCTTTTCGTTTTAGATTCTTTTGTAATTTTTTTAGGTGGGCACAAAAAAATCAGCCGCTCTACAAACAACGTAGTTGAAGATAACTTCCGTTACATCAATGCTCAAAAAAAGGAGCTACCCTAGCGGCAGCTCCACACTATCGTAATCCATTAATTCATCATAAAGTAATAATTTGGAATTAAAATGGAGGTTACAACAGAAGGGAATTGGAGGGTCACTTATGAAGCTAAGGAGTATCATAATGAAGTGTATTCAATGGGCGGCTGTTCTCCCGCTGATTTACCTCTCGAGCGTTCAGACCGTCTTCGCGGATGGATTCGTGACCGGCTTGGATTCGGCTGGTTCTCCCCTCTCTTACTTGCCAATGGTTGTCCCCACTTTACTCCCTTCCCCCCTGTGGAAGCTTCCGATTTATTTATCCTTCCGGCCGCTACCGAGCGAAGCTAGCGTGAGGTGCCCAAATCCCGGGAATATGACAAGTGCTGCAGCAGTGCCTGATACCAGTCAAATTCACTATACCGGCAAAGCATTGATTTTGTTGTATCACAATATTGATCCCACCGAATCGGATATTACCATTTCTCCGCAAAAATTCGAAGCTCACCTGGATGCTCTGAAGGCCAACCACTACAACGTGGTTTCGCTTGAAGACTTGATATCCTTCCTCGAGGGGACTAATGACCTGCCACCCAATGCTGTGGTATTGACTTTCGATGACGGATACAGCTCATTTTATCGTTATGTTTATCCCGATTTGAGGCAGCGGGGGATAACCGCCACCGATTTTGTCATTGTGAACGATCTGGGCACACACGACGGCGATTTCAGGTTTTTGGACTGGTCGCAGCTGCAGGAGATGAATTGCTCAGGATTTTCGTTTTATTCCCACTCCTACAACCTCCACGAGCTGCAAACTGGAGCGAACGGAAATCAAGTATCGCCCCTGGCTAACCGAGTGTATATCGACGGTACCGATAATTTGGAGACGGAGGAGCAATATCGTACCAAGGTGTTGGCCGACTTGATGCTGTCCAATGTGCTGCTGCAGCAAAAGCTGGGCAAGCAGCTCCCCATCCTAAGCTTCCCTCATGGCGAGTACAATCAAGAGCTGCTGGACTTGGCGGGAAGCATAGGAATCCATTATTTTGCAACGACAAACGAGGGCATCAATGGGCCTGGCGATCATTTACTTAGGCGGGTAAACGCAGGCATGCCTTATATTAGCGGCGATGTCTTAATCGAGAAGCTGGCCGGCTACGATGATCCTAGGAAGTAAATGTACAGCCGACGGACATCACTTATTTATTTTATGGCTCAAGAAAGAAAGCCTATTTATCAACAATCAAGGACCGTTCAACCAATGAAATCGTGGCTTCTCATATGGCTCAGTCCGGGTGAAATTCTTTCAATTGATACATAAATTCCCCAGGAAGAGCCCGAGCACGAACACGCTGCGGATGGAACGCTGCAGGTCGGGGCAGACACCTTCGTTGACTTGGCGGATGATTACGTAGAGCGTCATATCACAGTCCGCTTATAAACCAATAAGAGGTCAACCAGCCGTTTCTGGCTGGTTGACCTCTTTGACATTCTCTCAGCAGCTTTCGATGAGCCGAGCCAGCAGCGCTGTTCGCAGCGGAATTTCATCGATGCGCACATACTCAAGCGGGGAATGAGCATGATCCCCTCGTGCGCCCAGACCATCCAGCGTCGGTGTGCCGACGGCCGCTGTAAAATTACCGTCACTTACACCGCCCGTCGCGGTTTCCTCCAGCGAAACGGCCAGCTCCGCCTCGGATATCTCACGCGCCAAGGCAAACAGCGAAGCCGTCTCTTCCGTCCGTTCCATCGGAGGCCGGATCATGCCTCCCGTAACGCGGATTTCGGCATTCGGCAGAAATGGCGCCAGCTCCACAAGCTGCGCTTCGATCCGCTTCGATTCCTCCAGCGTGGCGACCCGGACATCGATCTCCGCTTCGGCATGGTCTGCCACCACATTGCTGCCGATGCCCCCCTGCACTACGCCAACGTTTACCGTCGTACCCAGCTGAAAGTCAGTCATCGCATGCAGCCTCTGAATTTGGCAGGCCAGCTCCTGAATGGCGGATACGCCTTTCTGCGGGTTAACCCCGGCATGGGCGGAAATGCCCTTCACTATAAGCTTAAACCGGCCGCTCCCTTTGCGGGACGTCTTAAGCGCACCGCTAGGCTCCATCGGCGGCTCTAGCACAAACGCGGCCGCCGATTGCCGCGCAGCTTGTTCGATCCAGTCCCGGGACGTAGGACTGCCGATCTCTTCATCGCTGTTGATGAGCAGCACAACCCGTTTGCCCGCGGGAAAGCGGCGCATGTCCTGCAAAGCCTTCAGCGCGAAGATCGCCTGCAGCAGCCCCGCCTTCATGTCATAGACGCCGGGACCGTATGCCTTGCCGTTGTCGATGCGGAAAGGCCGGCGGGCAGCCTCACCGAGTGGCCATACGGTATCGTAATGGCCAACGAGCAGGATTTGTGCAGCGCCGTCGCCCACTTCACACAGCAGCCGATCTCCTGCCACCGGATGTGGAACCCGGATGACTCGTCCTCCGAGCAGACGGGTAAAATGGTGCGCGTACCAATCCGCCATCTGGTCGCCCGCTTCCTTGCACTTGGACGGCGAGTCCATATTGACGCTTTCCTCGAGCAGATCGAGCAGCTCGGGGAGATAGGATTCGATTTGTTCGGTTAAGTTGAATGACATGGTTGTAATGCATCTCCGTTAGTGGGATTGCGAATTGGAGCCGAACAGACGGTCCAAACCATACACGCGTTCCAATAAGATGATAAAGACAAGACTTAGTAAAATGACAACCGACGAGATGGAAGCTACGAGCGGATCCAGCGACTCCTGCATATGGCTGAAAATCGCGAGCGGCAGCGTCGTCGTGGAAGGAGAAACCAAAAATAGCGATACCGTCACATTGTCAAACGAGGTCAGGAAGGCAAAAATCATCCCCGACATGATCGCCGGCTTCAGCAGCGGCAGCGTAATATCCCGGAAGACATGAATCGGCTTGGCTCCCATAATATAAGCTGCCCGCTCAAGGGTGTAATCGAAGCTGCTCAGCCCCGTTAATACAAGGCGCACGACATACGGAATGGATATCAGGACGTGAGAGAGCAGCAAGCCCGCAAACGTGCCGGCAATCCCCACCCGAGTAAAAAACAGCAGCAGCGCAATCCCGATGATTAGCGCAGGCACTGTAAGCGGCGACAGCAGCAGACCGTTAATGAAGCCGCTGCCGCGAAATTTGTACTTGCTTAACGCAAGCCCCGCAAGCGTACCGATTAGGGTCGAAATGACCGCCGTCAATGCGGCGAGCTCAACGCTAAAGAGGAACGACTCCGTAAATTCCGGACGGTCGAAAATTTTGACGTACCACATGCCGGAGAAGCCCACAGGTGGAAACGACAAGTATTTCACCGACGTGAAGGAGGTCGGGATGACGACTAACAACGGCGAGATCACAAAAAGCACAACGAGAAACGTAATGGTGCCGAGCAGCCCGTTCTTTTTTGTCATGAGGAAAACACCTCTTTATAACGCTTCGTCTCCACAAGCCGGGTAAACAAGGTCACGAGAACGACCGTGGACGCCAGCAGCAGAAACGACATCGCGGCACCCAGCTGCCAATTCAGTTGGGTCATAATTTTCTCATATGCGATGACCGGAAGCACCTTCACCGATGTCCCGCCCATTAAAGCCGGTGTTACAAATGAGCTCATGGACAAGCTGAACACCAGCGTTGCTCCGGCCAGCATCCCGGGCAGCGTCAGAGGAAGCACGACGGTGAAGAAAGTGCGCACCTTGCCGGCGCCAAGAATACCCGCCGCCTTATACAAAGAGCCGTCAATCTGATACAGGCTGGTAGCAATCGCCAGGATCATATACACGATGAGGGAATCGGTCAACCCGATCACGACGCCGAGCTCGTTATACATCAGCTTGAGCGGCTTCTCGATCATGCCCAGCTTCAGCAGCACGTTGTTGATCAGTCCTTTTTCCCCGAGAATAATAACCCAGCCGAAGTTCCGAATGACGACGCTGACGAGGTGGGGCGCGATGATCAGGAAGGTAATGATGCCCCGCATTTTGCTTGTCGTCTGGGCCATAAACATCGCCACCGGATAACCGAGCAGAAAACAGACGATCACGGTATACAGACTCAGCTTGACCGTCCGCCATAGGATTTGGGCGTAGTAAGGATCGTTCACGAACAACAAGTAATTTTCGAATGAAAAATGCTCATGCTTATCCTGAAAGCTCAGCAACAGAATGTACAGCATCGGAAGCAGAAAAATGCCGAGCAGCACGACCAAGGCGGGGCCGAGCAGCAGAAGCGCGGTTCGTGTCAGACGGCTACGATCCTGCGTCATGATCCTTGCCCCTCTCTTGGGAATACGAACACGTCCTCCGGCTTCCATTCCAGATAGACCTCTTGACCAGAAGCTAAGGCCGATTCCTGCTGTGTGCTCTGCATACGCACCATAATGGAATATTTCCCGACCTCGACTTCGCATTCCGTATAGGCGCCGAGGAAAGAGGTCTGCTTCACCGTCCCGTTGACCCGATTGACACCAGACGTTCCGCGGTTCTCGCGATGAAGCGTAATTTTCTCCGGTCTTACATAGATGGAGACGCTCGTTCCGGGACCGACTTTGTTGCGAAGGTCTCCGAACAATTGGATTCCGGCATCGGATCTTAGCCGAAGCCCGCTGTCGTCCACCTTCTCAATAACCCCCAGCATCCGGTTCGACTTTCCGATAAAGGTGTGTACAAACTCCGAGGCCGGGCGATTGTAGATGTCCCATGGCGTGCCGATCTGCTCCACTTTCCCATGGTCCAGCACCACAATCCGATTGGACATGTAGAGCGCTTCCTCTTGATCGTGCGTAACAAAAATCGTCGTGACTCCAATCTCCTGCTGCAGGCGCTTCATCTCATCGCGCAACTCCTCGCGCAGCTTGGCGTCCAGATTGCTGAGCGGCTCGTCGAGCAGCAGAAGCGTTGGCTCGGTGACGAGTGCACGCGCGATGGCGATCCGCTGCCGCTGCCCGCCGGACAGCTGCTTAGGGTACCGCTCCGCCACATGGGGAAGCTTGACCAGCTCCAGCACTTTGTTCACTCGCGCAGTCATTTCACTCTTCGGCACCTTCCGCAGCTTCAGCCCGTACGCGACATTTTCAAATATGGTCATGTGAGGAAAGAGGGAATAGGTCTGGAACACCATACCGAGCTCCCGTTTGTTGGACGGAACGCCGTTCATCCGCTTCCCTTTGATCAGCAGCTCACCTTGATCGGGCTCCAGGAAGCCGGCGATCATATTCAGCGTCGTCGTCTTCCCGCACCCGGACGGGCCGAGAAAGGAGACGCATTCTCCCTGCTCGATTTGGATATTGAAATTATCTACAACCACGTTGGAGCCAAACCTTTTCTGGATGTTTCTCAATTCGACGTCAATGTTTTTGCTCACGGGGCCTCACCTTATTTTCCGACTTTAGGAGCTACTTCTTTATTGAAGCGGTCAAGCCACTCCGGTGTTTTCTGTCCGACGACCTCCAGATCGAAGTTGACGACCTTGCTGCGGTCGAAGCTCAGCTTTTTGCTTAAATCATCCGGAAGCTTGACATTCACGGCCGGATTGTAATACAGCTTGCTGCCGTATAGGGTTTGAATCTCATCGGTCAACAGAAAATCGATAAACAGCTTCGCCGCATTCGGACTCTTCGCCCCTTTGACGATGGTGGCGACGTTCGGAACGAGGTTGGCTCCTTCTTTAGGAATGACGAATTCCAGGTTCAAGCCCGCATCCTTTTGCACCAAGCTTCTGGCCATGGTCCATGTGGTATAAGCGGCTGTCTTGTTCTGCATATCCTGCTGCAGCTGCGCGGACGTTTTGGCGAAGGTCGGCATGTAGCCTGCGATCGTTTTCAGTTTCTCGAAGCCGGGGTCCATATTTTTCTCCGAGCCGCCATTCGCGTAGGCCAGCATGATCAGGGCGGAACGTCCGAAGTTGCTCGAAATTTCCGCGATGCTCAGGTTCCCCTTCATCTCAGGCTTAGCCAAATCGTTCCACGATTGCGGAATCGGCAGCCCCTTCGCTTTCACCATCTCCGCATTATAAGAAATGCCCATGGGCGTAAAATTGACGGTTACCCCGCTGTTATCCTTGACTTTCAAATCCGCGCCGACTTTTTTGATATTCGGAATGTCCTTATCGGAAAGCGGCTCCCACAAGCCTTCCACGCGTCCGCCTTCCTGCTCTCCGCCTTCGATTACGGTGACATCGATTTGGGGGGACGCCTTCTGGGCTTTCACCTTGGCGACGATTTCCGTGGATACGCCGGAGACATAGGTTAGCTTTACATCCGGATATTTCGCGTTGAATTTCTTGAAAATGTCATCCTTCATCATTTGCTCAACCGTTGCTCCGTTGCCGGCTACAACGAGCTGCTTCTCCGGCGCTAAAGTGGCATTGGCCGGCGCGTTACCTGCTGCCGCCCCCGAGGAAGTGTCTACCGCTTTTGGCGCAGAAGTAGCACAGCCTGTGAGCAAAGAAGCGAAGAGTGCAGCGACAGAAAAAATCGAACCCCATTTTTTCATATGAATCCTCCCTAATTTCGTCAAAATTTGTTCACTATATGTGAACGTTGTTTTCTATATGTGAATATGGTAAAATCTTATCATGCAAATGCCTTGT
Organism: Paenibacillus cremeus; assembly: GCF_007786445.1. Taxonomy (GTDB): domain Bacteria; phylum Bacillota; class Bacilli; order Paenibacillales; family NBRC-103111; genus Paenibacillus_G; species Paenibacillus_G cremeus. The sequence continues at coordinate 45,428 of NZ_VNJI01000029.1, forward strand.
AACGCAATGCATTTTTAGGGATTTCTTGCAATGCAAGTTTATCTATGAAAATAGCATCGTTTATGTTACACTCCATCTGAAAATGTCACTCGGCCGCGGTTGCCCACTCATAAGGAGCATTGGATCCCCTATGGACAATCATTTATCCTCCGTTAAAAACAGCTGTAAATTGATGAAAGCGTTTCTCGATTCCGACAAGGAGCTGGGTGTCAGCGAGCTCAGCCGTCAGCTTCAGCTCTCCAAGGGAGCCGTTCACAAGCTGCTGATGACGCTTGAAAGCGAAGGCTTTATAAAACAAAATCCAGCCAATAAACAATATTCTCTTGGATATACGCTGCTAGAGCTCGGAAATAAGGTTCTGACGAATCATAACCTGGCGGAATTCGCCAAGCCGTTATTACAAACGCTTGCGGATACAACGCAGGAGTTCGTATGCCTCTGTGCCCGGGATCAATACGAAGCCATCTATGTGGACAAAATCGAATCCAAGCATCCCATCCGCTTCAACGTTGACGCATACCGGCGATTCCCGTTATATGCCACATCGGCTGCACGCTCCATTCTAGCTTTTCGGGACGATCGCTTTATCGACCATGTTCTATCGGAGGAAATCCGTACGTTTACCGCGTACTCGATGACCACGCCGGAGGAAATCAAAGAACGGCTCAACCGCATTCGTGCCAATGGCTACGAGGTCAGCTCGAATATGCGCAACGTCGGCGTCACCGGGATCGCCGCACCGATTTTCGATGCGGACGGGACCGTCAACGCTTCCATCAGCATGATCGGCCCGACGGATCGGGTTCAACCTCATTTGGATGCCTTTATCCAACATGTGGTAACGACTACCAAGGACATTTCGAATCAACTGGGCTTTCGGGGAAAATCGTGATGTGAATAGAAAAAAGCGACCCTCAGCTGCTTGACGCCGAGGGTCGCTTTGCAAGTAGACCAACCCATGAAATATAAATTGCTTTCAGTGATCGCTCGCTCCGGGCCGGTTAAACTATTCGCTTGAACAGTGTGTTGTTAATGAAGATAAAAAAAGATGACCCCCGAACGAATAACGAATTCAGAAGTCATCTTCAGTTTAAGAATATCTCACGGCCTCAATAATAAATTCACAATCTCCATTTATTTCGTGGATGACTTCATTATTGATCAGCTTAACCTTTAATGTAAGCGGTGCGTCGCTAGAGGCAAAAATGCGATAAGCTCCATCGTCCTGAGGTTTCGCAAGCAAATTAAGAGTCTTACCCGCAAACCAATAACGGTTACATCCAACGGTTCCTTGCCCCGGAGTAAGCTGCCAAGTCAACTCATTGCTTCTGGCATCACCCTTAATACCGATGGCATGTTCAATCAGATAAAGAATTGGGGCAATACCGGACCATCCTACAAAATCGGCTTTGTCAGCGTTTCCTGAATCAACGGCATCAGGCGGATAATTCTCCCAAATTGTGCCTGTATCCTTAAAGATCTGCACCACATTATTCAAGTGGTTTAAAGCAATTTCCTTTGCAAGATCCTTATAACCGTATTTCTCCAAACCGCGAATCACCATCGTGTTCGTTGGAGCCCAGACGGAACCTCGCCAGTAACCACCGCGCGGATCGTAGCCCTCCTCATCGGCTGAACATACAGGCACCCTGTGTACCCGATTAAATGTTGCCGGATCATTGAGCCAGCTCGCCAGTTTTTCCGCTTGCTCCTTCGTTGCCACCCCGGCGAGTAGCGACCAATATGCTGCTATCGTTTTTACTGGAGCTTGCTCACCGGTTTCTTGAACGTCAAAATAAAACCCTACCTTATCATTCCACATCATTCGGTTGATGGTATCAGTCAATTGGCTAGCTTCCTCATCAAGCCTATTGATCTGGCTGGCATAATGAGCCGCTTTCTCTTTATCTCCTCTGCTTTGGCAACGATCGATCAACACTTTGGCAATGTCGATCAAATTGCGTGCGAGAAGTACCATCTCACAGCTAATATCAACACCACTGCCTAAGTATTTATTGCGCGGATTGTTATCCATGCTCGCCCAATCCGTAACATACAAACCATAATGATTTTGCAGATGATATTGGAGCGCATCATAATAACGCAGATTCGGTTCATATACCAGTTCCAAACGTGCGGCATCACCCGTATGCTTGTAGCTTTCCAATTCCGCCCAGGCCATGATTGGATGATTCAAATTATCAAGTGTAAGATAAGGCGGAACCTCCACGGTTCTACCAAGCTTTGGCTGGAACATCTCTTCAAATGCTGGCCGAGCGGTTTGAAAAAGTCTTCTGTGACCGTAGTGATTGTGAAAATAGGAGTGCAACGGCAGGCGGTCATAATTTACCCAAGGCAAGAAATCCTTACCTGTTTCGCGAACCATTTCGCGAGGAATTTCACCGTCTTCGAATTGTTTACAATAAAAGTTATCGAGGGACCGAATCCCTGGAATATACGGATTTGCCAGATTGCAAAACATGGTAATGAATACGGTGTCCCATAAAAAAACATCCTGATTGAACGCAGCGTCGATAAAGTTGCTGACAAACCCGCTTTCATTCGTTGGGACATGCAGATTGCGGTAAGCAATCTCCCATGCTTTCCAGTAACATTCCAAATAGTCTGGACGCTGCTCATAAATAGGCTGCGGCAGGCTGCTCCGTGCTTCCTCAAAAGAAAGAAGCGGAACATCCTCGTACGATTTCTTTTGAAAATACATACCTCTAGGCAGTAAGTGGTGCTTTTCAATATTAGTAAGCGTCATCTATGATTACATCTCCATTATTTATGAATGACGATTAAACAATTTAATCGTTCTCATGATTCGTTCAGCAGTATCCTCTAACAGTTGAGAGGCTTGTTCAATGGCATCATCGAGTGGCATTGGTTTATCGACAATGGAGAATATAGTGTCAATTCCCTGGTCATATAAGGTATGAGCATCCCGGCCAATGGCACCTGCAACTACAATGACTGGAATGTTGTATTTTTGGGCTAAGCTAGCAACTCCTTGAGGAGTTTTGCCAAACGCAGTTTGAAAATCGATCATTCCCTCGCCAGTAACTACTAGATCCGCATCTTTCAACGCTTCTTCCAGCTGTGTGGCTTCGATCACGATCTCAATTCCCCGTTTCAACTCCGCCTTTAAAAAGGCCAATACGCCAGCGCCAAGGCCACCGGCCGCGCCTGCGCCAGGAAATTGTACAATTTCTTTTTGCAAGTAAGCCTCCAACAACTTACCGTAATGCATCAGATTTTGATCCAGGGTTTCCACCATTTCCTTCGTCGCGCCTTTTTGTGGACCAAAAACTTTGGATGCACCCTTCTCCCCGCATAAAGGATTATCAACATCGCAGGCTACAATAAATTTGACCGTGTTAACCCCATGATGCATGGCTGAGCAATCGATCGTGGCTAATCGGTCTAAACTTCCGCCGCCAAACTCTATTTCTTGTCCCTCGGCATCCATAAATTTCACACCTAAAGCACGAGCCATTCCTGATCCGCCATCATTCGTGGCACTTCCACCGAGACCAAGAATGATCGTTTTACAGCCCATTTCAATGGCACTCAAAATAAGCTGACCGGTGCCATATGTTGTAGTTACAAGTGGGTTTCTCTCTTCCGGTGAAAGTAACGGCAGTCCGGAGGCAGCAGCCATTTCAATCACTGCTGTCTCTCCGTCACCCAAAATTCCATAAAACGCCTCTGTTTCCCGCAAAATTGGATCTTTTACGCGAACCCGAATTATTGTTCCGCCCGTAGCATCAACCAATGATTCCACGGTTCCTTCGCCGCCATCCGCCATAGGGACTTTCGTAATTCTTAGATCTTTACTCACTTTCAAAAACCCTTTTTCAACAGCTTCCGCAACCTCTTTAGCGGATAAACTACCTTTAAAAGAATCAGGGGCAATGACTACTTTCATGACATTCACCTATTTTAAGCTTTTATCCAAGCAAATTCATACGCTTCAAGTTCAACTTTGCCATCAATGATTTCGTTATTTAAAATATTGGTACCCTTGATCGCAACGGTTACATCATTCTTTTTCGCGGTAACGTTGAGAATAAACGTTATTTTTTCGCCGGTCTGATCGTTTACTCTTTCCAATGCAAAGAAAGCGGGACCGAGATCGATTACGTTTTGGCTTGCATACGGCGAGAATGCACTCTCAGCCTGTCTTAATTGTAGCAGTGCTTTCAGCCCATTAAATACCTTGCTTCTTCTTTCATCACTGACTAGCGCTTCTTTAATGAAGCTGAACTCGAATTTTTCTCGATTGATTCTTCTGTTAATTCCAGACTCTTCAAGTCCCTTGTAATCATTCGTCGACCCAAATAAAGAATTGTAATAAATGGCAGGAACGCCTACAAAGGATAAAAGGATAGAATGGGCTGCAAGCATCTTTTTTATTTTCAATTCTAATGTTTGGTCTTCTGCTTGGTTGACAAGTGCGTCAAAATAATTAATATTCAATTCGTACACAGACTGGGTGCCATCTGTATTGTTCTTATACGAAACTCTACCGCCATTTTCTACGACTTTATCGACAAGTACTTTTCTCTCTTCATCTGTTAAAATACCTTCTGTCGCTCTTACACCGATTCCATCATGACTTGCTAAAAAGTTAAAATACGTTGCCGTTTCCGAAACTTTATCAATTGTCTTTGCCCATCTCGTTAGCTTACTTGAATCATGCGTAGTCATGGTATGCAGAACTAAAGGAGGCAAAGCAAACTGATACACCATATGCGCCTCATCTGTGCCATCGCCCAGATAGCTGATGTTCTCTTTGTGAGGTACATTGGTTTCCGTAATGATTTGTGTATCCTTTTTAAAATAGTCTAGCAGGATGCGCCAAAGCTTAATAATTTCATGTGTCTCTTTCAAGTGCATACAGCTCGTTCCAGATACTTTCCAAAGAAATCCAATGGCATCTAATCGAATGCTGGAAGCACCTTTATTGGCATAAAGGAGAATGACATCGGTTAACTCCTTCAACATGGAAAAGCTTTTCGGATTAACGTCAACTTGATCCTCACTGAAGGTTGTCCATGCCGTTTTTACACCATTTTTCCCCTTATATTCATGGAACAAAGGAGAAGTCCTTGGACGAATGACTTTAGAATAATCAAAATTTTCATCATGAGGAATAAAGAAGTCTTTGTATTCCTCTTCATCGTTCAAGTATCCCTGGAACCACGAACTGCTTTTAGATAAATGGTTCGCTACAAAGTCATACATCATTCTAAAGTCCTGGGCAAAGGATTGAATGTGATTCCAATCGCCCAGCTTTTTATCGATCTGACGATAGTCTACAACCGAAAATCCGTCGTCGGATGTATACTCAAACATAGGAAGCAGATGAACGTCTGTGATGACTCCGTTCACTTGTTCTTGTAAGAACTTGTTTAAGGTTTCTAAGGTTGGGACTCCACTTTCATAAATGCTGTCCCCATACGTAATTAGGTACACATTTTTTTGGGTGACCGGATCATTCGGCATCCAATTTGCCTTTTCCCATTTAGAAATGAGCTCGCTCAATAAATCCATGTACTCTGTTTTATAATCATTCTTATAAATAAGCTTTAATTTACTTTCTACACTTTGAAGAACCTTTTCTTTATTCATAATCCATCTCCAATAATTTATTTAATTCTCTGCGTGGTTTCGATATCAAAGAACATGACATTGTCGTTTTTCACAAATAATGTGACCTTGGTGTTGGGTTTAATTTCCATATGGTCGATTGTCATAATTTTTGTCTCAACACCACCAATATCCGTGATCAATATCGCATGCGTCCCTTGAGGTTCAACAAACTGAACAACCGACTCGCATAGATGATCCGATGAAGAAGTTTGTTCCAGAGAAACGCCGATAAATTCCGGTCGAATTCCTAAATCTACTTTTTTATTTCTGTACGGCAGCAACGCATGGACTAATTTATCAGGAACTTTATACTCAAATCCTGTTGAAATTGCATATAAAGCGTCTGCTCTCTTTTCTATCCTTACCTCAAAGAAATTTGTTGGCGGTGTCCCGATGAATGAAGCGACAAACTTTGTCGCACTATCTTGATACACTTCCATTGGCGTTCCAATTTGCTCAATAATTCCTTTGTTCATGACAACAATGCGATCCGCCAAGCTCATCGCTTCTGATTGGTCATGTGTGACGAAGATGGAAGTAGAATTTTCTCGCGTATGAATATTTTTAAGCTCTGTTCTCATGGAAACCCTTAGCTTAGCATCTAGGTTGGATAACGGCTCATCCATTAAGAAAAGCTTCGGCTTGATGACAATGGCCCGTGCAACTGCAACCCTTTGCCTTTGTCCACCCGACATTTGTGCAGGGTATCGATCCAGCAATGCTGTAATGTCAGAAGCTTCCGCTGCAGCATGAACGCGTGCTTTGATCTCAGCTTTAGGAATTCCTTGAAGTTTCAGCGGATAGGCAATATTTTCGAAAACCGTCATATGTGGCCAAACCGCATAACTTTGGAAAATCATCGACACGCCTCTGTCTTTTGGTTTTTTCCCCAAAATACTTTCGCCTTCGATAAGAATATCGCCGCCGCTAACGTCTTCCAATCCAGAAATCATTCTAATTGTTGTCGTTTTTCCACAGCCCGATGGACCTAGAAATACGATAAATTCTCCCTTTTCAATCAAAAGGTTCATTTTATTAACAATCAAATTACCATCTTTTGTATATCTCTTTTCAAGATCCTTCAGCACCAAGTAGCTCATTCAAATTACCTCCTATACTTCGACTCCGCCCCACATCTGGTTTACATACTTTCTTACAATAAAAGTAAATACCAATGCAGGAATAATTAAGATTAAACTACCCGCAGCGGCATATTGAAGACTGCTGCTTGAAGTTCCAATAGCTTTATAAACAACTAATGCTAACGTTTGGTTTTGATCAGTAAGAATTAAAGCAGAAATTGTATCATTCCATGCCGTTAAGAATGCATACATGGAACTGGCTGCCAGTGCTGGAAACGCCAACGGTAAAGTGATTTTCATGAATGTTTGGAAACTATTCGCACCAAAAATATAGGAGGCTTCCTCTAATTCCTTGTTAATCCCTACAAAGATACTTGATGTAATCCATGCTGTTAATGCAATGTTAGGGATCGAATACAAAATAGCTAATCCCCATAATGTATCAAATAAACCGATATTAATAAGCAAAATCGCCATCGGGATACTGATTCCTACAACTGGAAACATACGAACAATGAGAAGAGTAACATTGATGGTCTCTTTGAACTTAAAATTAAATCGCGCCATTGCATACCCAGCTAAACTGCCAATGGTTAGCGAAATGATTATCGTGTAAACCGAAACAAGTATACTATTCACTAGCGAACTTTTTGCTTTTGTAGCGATCGTGAAAAATTGCTTGAAGTTATAGAGCATATCTTTTTTAAGCGTGAATTCCATGGGGCCATTTTCTTTCGTTTTACTGAACTTTTCTAGCAGCTCATCTCCTGGAATCGTCACCGCATATTGTCGATTAAAAAAAGTTTCTAATTTTATAGGATTTCCTGTTGTTATAATGGAACGGTATCCTTCACCATTGTTATAAAAAATCTCGTACATTCCTTGATCGGCAGGCGCTACCTTAACCGTAACGGAAGTGCTCGGGATAAGCTTTTTCGGAAATTCATTCATTTCAAAATCGTTGGAAAATGAAACGGATAAGAAAAATACGATTGGAACAACAACAGAGATGACCATAGCAGACAGGATTAGGCTCATTACTGTTTTTTGGATCATATTGAGTCTATTCACTATTTATTGCCCCCTGCCGCTGAATTTTTCTTTGTGACTCTCAAATAAACAAGCGACACAATAAGCACAATCACAGTAGTCGTAAAAGATAACGTGAATGCAAGCTTCCTACTCGTTTCTAAACCAGGAACAGCATCTACATAAAATGCCACACGTTCAACTAGGAAAGGTACCTTACTATATCCGACAACCATAACTGCAATCGCCCAAACCTGAATAGCCGCAATCAATCTCAAAATAATGGAAGTTACGATTGAAGGCTTAAGCATCGGCAGTGTAATATCTCTAAAAATTCTCCATTTATTAGCCCCGAAGGTATACGCGGCTTCTCTGAATTCCTTTTGCATACCTTGTAATCCGGCAATTAAAATGATCATTACGGATGGAGTAACCGTCCACGTATCGATCAAGATAATAAGCAGTAAAGCGGAGAATCCCTCTGCACTTAAAAAAGAAATAGGTTCATGAATGAGGTGTAAGGTCATTAAGATGGAATTGATCCACCCATCGCTAATCAACCCCGTTTTCCAAAGGATTGCAACAGCAGTCGGTGTAACGGCCATTGGAATCATAGAAACAAACATTAACGTTTTCGCACCTTTGAACCTTCTGCTAAGTAACACGGCTAATGTTAGCGCAAGCACATATTGCAGTACAACGGATATTGCGACAAAAAGAGCAGTATTCATTACGGATTGCCCAAACAATTCGGATTGAAACATTAGCTTAAAGTTTTCGGTTAACGAGAAGTTTCCATGGATATCTATGAATACTTCCTTCACACCCGCAGCAACCGGAGTGAGCCAAAAAACCGCATAAAATATAAAAGCAGGCAGAAGCAATAAATAGGGTATCGCTTTTTTATTCATAACTCGTATTCCCACCTTCTGAAAAAAATTGAGGAGGGAAGCACTAGCACTCCCTCACTCAACTTAATAAGTTTGCGTATTTACTTTTTTTTCAGTCCGTCAAGTTTTCCTTGCATATCTTTGAAATATGCTGCATCCGGCAATGCTTTGTCCTTCAGGATCTTGTTAAACAAGTCGCCATAGAGCAGCTTTACTGCGTTCCAGTCTGTATAATCTGTTGAAGGTACACCCGAAATGATTGTGTTATCAAGCATTTTGGAGCCCGCAGTTTGAATCACATCCGTTGGTTCAAGCAGATCGCTAACTTGTTTGATTGGGCTCAGGTACCCACCCATAGCCACTGTATACTGATAATCTACTTTAGGGTCCATGACATATTTCACAAAATCTTCGGCAGCTTGCTGATTTTTCGCACCTTTTTGAATACCTACTGTCCAAGCTCCCGCTGTTGATCCAGCTCCCTTAGAGCCTTTTGGTGCCGCACCAACAATAAAATCATTTGGAGAGGCCGAATATGCAACTCCCAGTGGACCCATGTGAGCAAAAGCTAACCAAACATCACCTTTTTTCATTGGATCAGTCGGCGAAGTATATTGTGCCTGCTCAGCATAGAACGCGTTGCCTTTTGCCATTTTTTCAACGTTCTTCATTGCATCCATGAATCCAGCATTGTCAAACTGCGGGAATTGAGCACCATAGGCTAGCCCCATTCCGCCCAAAGGATACAGCAATTGAGAGCTAGTCAGGTTTGAAGGATACATGGTTTTACCTGTACCTTCACCTTTGGCAATGGCCACTGCCCAGTCTGAATATTGATCCCATGTCAATCCTGTTACTACATCTTTATCTGTTAAACCAGCTGGGAGATATTTCAGAGCTTTCTTGTTCGCCATTGTCAAATACACATCGAATGAAATTGGAGCAAAAAATCTTTTACCGTCCTTATTTGTTGATCCATCGAACATGTTAGTCAACGTCACGCCGGTACCTGCTACAATCTTGGAAATATCCTGTGTCCAGCCTCCGTTAATATACGGGGCCATATTCGCAGTATCTACGACCACAACATCTGTAACCACGTTGCCAGTCTGTTGTTCCGTACCAATTTTTTTAATTAAATCAGCTTGAGGAATAATTTCAGCATCTACTTTCACGTTGTACTTCTTCTCGAAATTCTTAACGTATGTGTTTAACACGTATTCTTTTTCAGATGGTTGTTGCGCATTTGTAAAAATAATTTTTAATGTCTTAGGCTGGTCAGGTTGCTTTGCCTCTTGAGATGGTGCTGCACTGCTGCCTTTTGGGCTGGTGCTCGTGCTGCCGCAACCTGCTAGAATCATACTGGTTCCTAACATTGCTGTCATTGAAACCGCTAATATTTTTTTCATTTGTAGTCCTCCATTTTGTATTAATTTAGGTATACCCCAAAATATGACTGTTTATTTTCAAGAAAAAGCTTTTTGAAGATCCCCTCCAGTCAAAAAAACCACTTCAATGGGAGCGCTCCCACGGTACGTAAAAAAAAATACAACCGCTTCCATGACACAAAAGTAACTATAAAACCGCTCCCATGAATACTATAACCCATCAATTTGACAGTGTCAATTCACTTATAATGTCCTCTGTAACCCACATTTTCCAACCATATATGGGTACAGAGGCGCAGAACGCATATACTATTCATGTAGTGGTATTAGCATTCGATCTTGAATATTATAAATCTGCCTAGCTACTTTTATGGAAACTTCTGGGCCTGATTTTTTAACCACACTCAATTCCGACTGTGAAATTGTAAAGACCAAGCTTGATCCTTGCCATTCAAATGGGAAAGAAAGCTCAGACCAGTTTTTTGGCAATTTGGGTGAAATCACTAGCTGGTTTTGCTCCATCGTTATGTTTGCAAATCCAAATACTGCAGCTAACCAGTTGGCACCAAGAGAAGCAGCGTGAACACCCTCATCCGACGACTTTGGATTAGGTCCCAGGTCGATCAGGCACGCTTCTTGGAAACATCGATACGCCATTTCATGTTCCCCGCACCTTGCGGCCACAATGGCATGAATAGCTTTACTGAGCGACGAGTCATGAATCGTATGCTCTTCATAGTACTGTAAGTTTTTCTTAACAACTTCAGCCGAGAATAAATTCGGCATCAAGTACAGCAGCATAACGACATCCGCTTGCTTTAAGATTTGCATTTCATTAACTTCAGCGCGGGAATAATCTAATAAAATGCCCTGACTTCCTTGCTTTTGTTTATATTTTGTTAAATCAATTTCCGGTTTCGTTAAGAAGGTATCATCTTGTGGAATAATACCCTCCTCGTTTGGCGCTGGTAAATACAAACTTTGTAGGAACTCTTTTGCACGCTTAACAAACGTCAAATCCTCATGATTATATTTTTCGAGGAAAAAGACCGCCTGTTGAACGTTATTAGCCGCCATGTAATTGGTATAAGCATTATTATCAATATGCTCTGTATATTCATCGGGCCCAATAACATCTATGATGGACAAACGACCACCTTCATCGGAAGCGCGGCTGATCCAAAACAACGCGGTTTCTTTCAGTAAGGCAATCCCTTCTTTTTGCATAAACGCTTCGTCAAAGGTGCTGTAGTAGTACTGAACAACGGCAAAGGCAATATCCGCGACAATATGGTGTTCCGCAATAGCAGAAGCCACTTTTTGTCGATTTCCTGTTAAGATGTTGATGGCCGCAAACTCCGGGGTTTCTTCATGTCCTGTCAGTGCGCTTTCCCAAGGGAAAAGTGTGCCTTCATAGCCATTTTTGAGGGCTTTACTTTTGGCTTCTTCCATATGAAGATAGCGATAAATTAGAAGTTTTTTCGCTACTGCAGGATCCGTGTATAAGTGAAAAGGCGCAATAAATATTTCTGTGTCCCAAAACACATGTCCCTTATACCCTTCTCCAGTTAATCCTTTGGCTCCTACACTCAATCTTGCATCATGTGCTGGTGTCATAATCTCAAGGTGGTAAATAGAGAAGTCGAGTGCGAATTGATCCATTTCATCAATTGAAGAAATTTTTACGCGCTTGTGATCCCAAAACGCCTTCCATTTAGCAGCAGTTTGGTTGCGCAATTGATCGTAGCCAAATAAGCTATATTGTTCAACCGATTGAATGCTAGCTACATCCACTTCTTTAGCATCTATATCATTAGAAGTATACACAGCACTTATTTTTTCAAGTACGAATGGCTGATTCACTTGAAGGTTTTGTGAGATGCTTGCGGTAAGCTGACGGTTTTTGGCAACAAACACAGGTGCCGAAACAGGCGATACATTAATCATAGTTGACAACGCCACTAGATGATTACTTTCAGATGTCCGATAGGTCGCATGCATGATTCTTTTGTCAATGACACGTACATTTTCTTCAATTAGGTGCTGCTTGCCAAAGTTAGATTGTTGCGCATCAATCCCTGTCTTCAACGTAAGAGCTGCGGTAGTATCAAGGGCCGTGATGGTAACTTTCGATGCAAGCGTATGCAGGTCTGCTTTTGAGACGAATCGCTGGAAAAGGAACCGGAACCGATGACCTTTTTTGTTTTTCCAAACCAGCTTTCTTTCTAGCTCACCCGTAAATAGGTCAAGATTGCGTTCATATTCAATAACTTCACCAGCCTGTAAGGTGAAAACTTCTTCATCGATTTCAATTTTCATTCCTACAAGGTCCGGCAAGTTGACGATTTCATTCACGTCATTGCTAGAGAACCTGTTATAAATTCCCGCAACGTACATTCCTCGCGTTTGTTCTGTATAATTTTCATCAAAGCTGCCTCGAATACCCATATAGCCATTTCCTAATGTCATTAACGTGGCATACTTGTTGACTGCTTGCAAGTCGAATCGTTTTTCTTTTAAAGGCTTTACTTCACTCATAACTCAACACTCTCATTCTTTTCAGCTGACTGATATATTGTTTCAACAAGTTTTTGAATGGAGTATCCTTCCTCTCCATCCGCCAATCGATCATTTCCGCCTAAGCAACGATTGACAAAGGCTTGCATACTTTTGGTATGTCGATCTTCATCCGCCGCTTCGCGTTTAAATAAAGATACCAGTTCTCCTTTATCATCTTTATAGATTTCAGCCGGAAACATCGTTGCCCCCGCCTCATCGCCGCAAAGCTCCACATTCATGATTGTTTTCTCTCTGGCATCCAGCTTCAAATTCAGGGCAAAGGAAGTTTCAAGCTGAATAAGTCCGCCATTTTCCAATTCAATATAAGAAAAAAGCGAATCTTCTACTGTATATTTTTTAGGGTCCCATGACCCAAAGGCCCCTTCGCTTTTCTTGATTCCAATCTTTTGGAATAGTTTCGCGGTTACTTTTTTTACTTTCGGGTATCCCAGCACATACATGGCAGCATCCAACATGTGAATGCCGATATCAATAAGGGGTCCTCCGCCTTGAGCTTCTTTATTTATAAAAGTTCCCCAACCTGGGATCGCATTTCTTCGAAGAGCTGTCACTTTTACAAAATAAATTTCCCCAAGAATACCTTGATCAATCTTATTTTTAAGCTCAGTAACATCGTCTGCGAAGCGGTGGTGAAAATTGTAGGCAAGAATCTTCCCTTTTTGTTTAGCATATTCGAACATTTTTTTCGCATCTTCCGCGCTAATGGCAGGCGGCTTCTCACACAACACATCGCAGTTATGTTTAAGTGCTTGCATGACGTTGTCAAAATGGAACCGATTGGGCGTACAAACACTAATAATATCTGGTTTTTCGACCAAATACATTTCTTCCGCATTGGTGTAGAAGCTAGGAATGTTGTGACGTGCAGCGAATTGCTTTACGTTCTCTTCAGTGGCACCTACAACAGCAACGATCTCTATGTCTTCTCGTGTATTGTAATAAGCAATGTGAACTTTCTCAGCGACTTGACCGTTGCCAATCAATGCGACTTTCTTTTTCACCATAGTTCATCCTCAGTATCGTTTAGTTCAAACAACGCTTAATGTGATCCAATCCTTTGAGGAATTCTTGCTTCGGGTTCTCACCGCGAACACGGTGTTCAAAACTTAAGTAACCCGTATAGCCATCTTTTTTTAATTGGTCAAAGTGCTTCTTAAAATCTATGGAGCCGCTTCCTGGTTGAAAGCGATGGTTGTCCGCAATATGAATATGCTCGACCAAATCCTTATGTTTATGAAGAGCAGTGCTGATCTCATCTTCTTCAATATTCATATGATAGAAGTCTGCAATGATTTTCACATGTTTGAAGTTGTTGTCTTCAATGTACTTACGTGCGTCTGCAAGCGTATTGATCATGTGGTCTTGATAACGATTTAACGGCTCTAAATAAATCGTTGTTCCTGTTTCTCCAGCAACTTGATCTAAAAATATCAATGACTCTGTTACCGCTTTTCGATCACCTTCCAAGCTTCTCGGTGAAGTCATTGGCGGAAGACGGAAGGTAAACATTCCCCATGCAGCAGGTACAACAATTCCTTTGCCGCCAATTTCTTTTAGCGCTTTTAATATACGTTCAATATCTGCTAGTCCCTTTAGTCGGCGCTCTTCAATAAAGTCCCCAATCCAACCGGTATAACCTCCGCATGCCGTAGCGACTTCAAGCCCCGTTTCTTTAATCGCTGCCTTTACTTCTTCAAGATTTTCTAAAAGAAACTTTCCATCGATTTCAAAGCCATCAAATCCTGCCTCTTTTAAGAAAGTAAATTTTTCTTTGATGTTTTCTGGAAAAAAGGGTTGATTCTGCGTTCCAATTTTCATCGTTATACATTCCTTTTTATTTGATGAGATCCAGTCGACGGATGGCTCCTGCGATTTCTTCCGCAATAAGCTCGTAAGCATAGCGGCTGGGATGAATATGGTCATTTTGGTCAATAAACCAACGGATCGGAACTCCCGATCCTACTTTTTCCCGAACACGTTCAAACACATTGATGCACGGCAATTGTTCATCATAAGCAAATTGAACGGCAGCTTTTAGATACATCTCACTGTATTCGGCCCACTCCCGCCTTAATTCTATTGCTACATCACGGTACGTCGGAACATGATCTAAGAAACTGTCTTTGTCTGGAGGAATGGTTATGAGGAATACCAGCTTGGCAGGAGTGGTCGCCCGAAGGACATCAAACAGTCGACTCAAGACGTTGCAATAATTGTCAATTCGATGCTTTCCGTCCAGACGATGATTATATGCGAACGACTCCACCACGACCAGATCAGGGCTTACGGAAGACAGACACTTTTGCACACCCACTCCAAACGGATTCGGGAAATCGTGGGTGACGCGATATATCCCATACTCCGCCCGAGTACCGCTAACACCATAATTAAACAATTCAAAGGGCTGGTTTGGAAAGTCCCTGTCTAATGCATCCCTGAGCTCGGGCATTTCCGCTCCCCAAAATGCGGTCATTGAATCTCCAAGGCATGCAATTTTATATTTGCGTTTCATCGCTATCCTCCTGTTAGGACGATAAATTGTAAGGCAGAACACGCGTTTCTGCCTTATCAAATTTGAACTTTATTTTTTATATTCAATTCCCATTTTTATACTTAATTCAGGATTCTGATCTACGAAATTCATATATGCTTCTGCACATTCTTCAAATGCAACAACGGGATCGATCAAGTCTTCACAATTCAGATATCCATTCATTAATAGTTCCCAGCAAGTGTCTTCGATTCGTTTGCGGTTCCAACGTGGATAATCCGGATTCGGCTCACTAGATGCTCGAGAGAAAACAATCTTGGCGTTATTGAAGTGCGCTTCGCGACCTAAATTGAACCCCTCCGGGAAAGGCTTCGCAAATGCTATATATGAAATGGTACCTCCATAAGCGATTCCTCTTAGTGCAGCCTGTAATGCGCTGGAGCTTCCGCTTGTTTCGATGATGGAATCAACGCCCATTTTATTGGTCAGCTTCTTGATTTCATAGCCCAAGTCACAGCCGATCGGATTAAACGTGTAGTCCGCACCATGTTTCTTTGCGATTTCACAACGGTGTTCGATGGGATCTACACCGATAACGATGCTAGCGCCAGCTTTTTTCGCTAATTGAATTGCAATTTGTCCAATGGCGCCTAAGCCAACAACAACAACGTAATCCCCGGCACGTACATTGGCATCTCGTACAGCGCCCATTGCAAATTGGGCAGGATCATAGCATACTGCGTTTTTCCAAGATGCTCCCTTGGGCATCTTACGCAGTTTATAGTTATTTACTCCGTTGACAATGACCGTCTCCATAATGGGTCCATAAGTGGAAACCACATCTCCCACCTGATACTCCGTCACGTCGGTACCCACTTCACAAATCGTTCCTACAACTTGGTTCCCTAATTGGAATTCACCGAATACAATACCTTTCTTTTGTCCTTCTGGCCGCGGCATAAACATCTTCCACTCTTCATTGAATTCTTCATCGATGAATGGGCTAAGGCCACGGAAATCAACAACCTCGGTCCCGTGCTTTGGTGAAGCAAACTGAACTTTGATTTTTACTTCGTAGCTTGCAACTGCACGATCTTCATAATCTAATAACTCGGCAACGCGCGGCTTAACTGCAACAAGCTTTTTCATCGTAAACATCCATCCTTTTTATATATTTTTGGGAAGTACATCATCAAATATTCTCGGATAAAAGTATTTTAAAAAGCGTCCTTTACTCCTCTGCAAGATGCTGATACACTATTGTGGTACCGATCCCACGAAGGGCAAAAAAAATATGAATCATTTCCCGTTTACTGTATAATAGCTTAACCGTAACAGTCAACAGAAATTTATAATTCTGCATTTACTCAAATAACTACGAGGTGAATTTCAATCAAACCTAATAACCCCACAATATATGATATAGCTAGTCATGCTAAAGTCTCCAAATCAACAGTTTCACGCGTTTTAAACGGAAAAACAAATATTTCAGATGAAAGTCGCAAACGCATCTTAGAAGCGATAAAGGAATTGAATTATCAGCCCAATAAGCTTGCACGTGCCTTAACGAATTCAGGGTTCGATGCCATACTCGTCATATCACGACCATCAAACACAACCGCGGGTAATCCATTTTTTTCCGAGGTTATTCAATCCATCGCTTCGTATGCAGAGAATGAAGACTTTGATGTGATTATTCAGACGTCTCGAAATACAAAAGAAGTTATGGAGAAGTGTCTGTCCAAAATTCGTGACAAAATGGTCCGAGGCATTATTATGTTAAGTTCCCCTGTGAATGAGGATTATTTAGATGAATTAGATAAACACAGTATCCCCATTGCAGTCATTGGGAAAGTAAAAAGAAACTTTAACAACATTTTTTCGATTGACACAAACAATTTTGCCAATAGCTATAACCTTGTTCAGCACCTTATCGATAATGGGCATAGTGACATTGCTTGCTTGCATGCACCGTTAAAATATAATGCAGCAATCGATCGTGTGGATGGCTATAAACAATGTTTAATTGATAATGGAATTCCTGTGCGTGAGGATCTAATTATTGATTGTGGTTACTCTTTTGAAGATGCACACGAGAGAGCGATTCAATTACTTCAGTCTGAGCGCTTGCCAACCGCCGTTTTCACTGTTGATGAGCTGAAAATTATGAGTTTCTATCATGCGGCTTCTCAGCTAGGAATTTCAATTCCTCAGCAAGTTTCAATTGTCGGCTTGTCTAACGGAATCACACCACAACTTCTTTCACCGCCTATGACAGGAATCGAGCTTCCAGTATCTGAACTAGGGAAAATTGCAACGGATTTGCTTTTCAAAAGAATTCAAGGACAAGCCGATACAGAACGCTCAATAATCGTTCCAGCTCATTTAGAGGAACGAAAATCAGTACAAAAAATAAAATAGGGATGGAAATTAATGAAATACAATATTGAAGCAATAATTTTTGACTTGGACGGCGTAATTACGGATACTGCTGAGTATCACTACTTGGCATGGAAGAAACTAGGGGAAGAGATTGGTATACCTTTCGACCGTGAATTTAACGAAACGCTCAAGGGAATTAGCCGAATGGAGTCGCTTGAACGCATTTTAGAGCATGGCGGACGCCAAAATGATTTCACGAGTGCAGAAAAAGAAGCGTTAGCGGCGAAGAAAAACGATCATTATGTGCAGCTGATTCAAAGTATCACTGAGAAAGATGTTCTGCCAGGCGTTGAAAGCTTCTTAAAACAGATTAAAGAGGCTGGCATTAAAATTGCCATGGCCTCCGCTTCGAAAAATGCGTTTTTTGTTACTGAAAAACTAGGTTTAATCCAGTATTTCGATCATATCGTGGATGCTGCCACCGTTATTCGCTCTAAACCGGACCCCGAAGTTTTTCTAAAAGCGGCAAAGGCTGTTGCTGCAACACCAGACAGATGTATCGGCGTTGAAGATGCAGCAGCAGGTGTAAGTGCAATTAATGATGCGGAAATGTTCGCAGTTGGCATCGGTGATCGTTCTGTGCTTGGACATGCTAAAATGGTTCTTCATTCAACAAAGGAACTGAATCTGGAAACGATTCTATATGCCTATACTAAATAAACAAATGGAAGGTGCACCAGTCATTTTTTATGACTAGTGACACCTTCCTCTTTATTTAATTTATTTTATCGAATACAAGAAGCTCGCTTGAATAATCACCCCACAGTGGAATATTCACTCCGCGATTCATTAAGGAAGCACCGCTTCGCTCAAGATTAAATTGCTTGCAAGCGTAAATTCCTTGTGGGTCCAGGCCTCTTAGTCTGATTGAAAATGACGGATGTCTAAATTGCGGCGCATGTCTAAAGGCAAACAGCACAGTTTGCGAGCATTCATCGTTCACAAATTGGAAAGCCGCGCCGTATTGACTGCGTGGTGAAACCAGACGATACAATTTACCGTTTTGAGTCGTTTCACGTATTTCCTTGTATTGCGAGATGTAAGATTTGATCTCTTCCAATTCTTCTGGACTAAAATCATCGAAAATTAAGCTGAAGCCCAGCGGACACATCATTGCACTATGAAAACGGTACTTCAGAGAAGTTTTTCTTAAATTATTGTCATCTGGTGAAGCGGTAACCCATGCCATCATCGCTTTCGGGGTATAGGCAAGTGAATTCCCTTCTTGAATGAACAGCCGATCAAATGGATCCGTATTGTCGCTTGGCCACAATTGATATGCATATTTCATAATGCCCATATCCATTCTCGCTCCTCCGGCAGAGCAAGATTCGATCATGACACGAGGATGCTTTTTCTGAAGTTTTTCTAACATACCGTAAACACCATACGTATGTCTAACCCAAATTTCTTTATGGTGTTCACTTGGCGCTTCGGGCCAACCAGGCTCACTGAAGGAGCGATTCATATCCCACTTCACGTAAGCAATATCATGTTTCGATAGCAGCTCATCCAAACAGTTATAAATATATTCCCGAACGTCTTCGCGGCAGAAATTCAATACGAGCTGATTTCTGAGTTCTGTACCCTTTCTACCTGGAAAGTGATATACCCATTCCGGATGTTTACGATAAAGATGACTATCAGGATTAACCATTTCCGGTTCTATCCAGATACCGAATTTCATCCCTAAGGATTTGACATGATCAATGAGCGGATTGAGCCCATTCGGGAATTTTTTCTCACTAGGGTACCAATCACCCAGACCTGAATGATCATCAAATCGATCACCAAACCAGCCATCGTCAACAACGAAATATTCCGCACCAAGCGCTGCCGCTTGATTGGCCAAAGCCTTTTGATTTTCTTCATTAATGGCAAACTCAGTCGGGTACCAGGAATTGTACACCACCGGTCTAAGTTCATTTGCATTTCTTAAAATATATTTTAATTGATAGCTATGCAAATTACGGCTAGCCTCTCCGAATCCTTGTTTCGTAAATCCGCCAATACATGTTGGCGAAGAAAAGGTTTCACTTGGCTTTAGATGCCATGTAAAATCAAAATCGTTAAACCCCGCTGCAACCTGCAAGGTTTGATAGTTTGTTCTTTCTACAACAATTTTCCAGTTGCCACTAAACGCAATTGCACCAAAATATACATCGCCTTGCTCCTCTTGTGCGTCGCCAAAATCAATGGCATACCAGGGGTTAGCGTGATGACTTGTTCTACCTTGACGGCTTTCAAGCACCTTCTTACCTTCGTTTATAAGCTCATGACGTATTTTATTTTCCCCTCTGGAGAGGCCTGTCAAATAGGTCAAATGATAGTCGGGCTGGATGGGAAAATGCCAAATGGCCCCCATTAATTGCTCAACGGATATCGGTTCCGACCCCTCATTGACTAGCTCAACGTGACGTTCAATCAAATCAAACTCTGGAATCAATTTGTAATGGAGCTTAACTAAAAGTGGTTTTAAATCATCCTTTAAATAAATAATCAAAACATTGTCGGATTTTATTTCAAAATGACTATAAACTAGCTTCAGGTCTCGTATTTGATCCGAAAAAGTAACCTTAATTCCAGGCTCGGCAAACCGGTATCCACCCCAAGGCATAATCTCATCTTTATAGGGACTCATCGCTCCTGCACCGGGATGTTCGTAGTCTCTATCAATATCAAAATAATCGATATCAGAGGTTTGCAAGCCGCCCCAATATAAATTTACAATGTTGCCCTTGCCGTCGATACCGATTCCATATTCCGACTGTTTCGTCTTTAGTATCCACATTTTTTGCTTTTCAAAATATCGAATGGACATTTGCGCTACCTCTTCCTTTCTAACAACCTAGAGACGCCCAACAATACCGAGGTATCCGGATCATCAGCCACCATAAATCGAACCTTTCCCCACGGTGTCCAAGCCAACCGGTGAACGCGCTCTTCAAGCAGAGGGACGATGATTTTCTTTGACTTCATTAGCCCCCCACTTAGAATGACAACATCAGGGTCATACGCATGAATGAGATTCACGATACCCGCGCTCCAATTCGATATCAAATCCTCTAATAGATCGATGCTGGTGCGATCGCCGGCTCTAGCTGCCTCTACAATTGTTAAATAATTAATTTCAGACGCATGGGCCAATCTACTCCCCATAAAGTCGACGTGCTGTCTTGCCTGATGCTCCAAAGCCCATGAACCGGATTGAGCCTCCAGACACCCTATATTACCACAATTACATGATGGGCCGTTAATATTGGTCGTGAAGTGCCCTCCAAGAATGCCTGCCTGATAATGACGCCCGCGAAGTATTTGATCATTAATAATGGCAGCCGTCCCGATGCCAGTTCCAAAAGTCATCAATACGGCATTCGTTTCCCCCTGCGCAACGCCATAGGCCGTTTCCCCGATCAGTGCCGCGCGGGCGTCATTCTCAAGCACTAAAGGCAAAGAAAAAGCTCCAGAAACCCATTCAAAAAATGAAAAGCCGATTGCATCCGCATACTTATCGTTAATTGACAATATCGTTTGGTTATCAGTATCCACTAATCCAGGAGTTGCCATCCCTATTCCGCTGCATTCCGAAATAGTATAACCACTCTGCGCCAACAACTCATGAATGGTAGCTTTAACAACCGGAAGTCGCTTCACTAACCCAGTATCCGATTGGGCCGATATGCTCGTTTTCGAGATGATAGCTCCTTTTTCAACCAAACCGATTTTTATATTGGTCCCACCAAAGTCTACCGCAATATTCATCGCACACCCCGCCTTCCAGCCATGTCAGCTTCTCACATAAGCTTTAATCGTACCTAGCCGCGTTCCCTGACTGCGCTCGGTTGGTTTAATTGTATAGGCTCCCACTGATGCAGGAACAATGAACGTCTCGGCATAACGAATGATAAACGGTTCAAAAGCGCCAGAAGGACTCTCTACTACAGCCTCTTCCCCTTCTACCAGATTCAGCATCTGAACGCCACCTTCGGTATGATGATTGACCTTAGCTGTAAACCAATGTCTTCGGGTTTCAATAAATTCCAGCTCATGCAATCCTGTTCGTTCCTCAACCCAGCCTTCGCCTTCGCCGATCTTTACCACCGGATTCACCAGATTTCGCTCGACCCAATCCGTTGTACGATCCCATTGAATGTTTTTACGACCATGCTGCAAATGAACCGGACGAGGCTTCCCATCAAGGCCAAGCCTGTCCCAATCCCACAATTTGAACGTAAAAATATATGGCGTTGCACTAATTTCCAGCACCATCCCGCCAGCACCCGAGCAGTGAACCGTACCTGCCGGAATCAGAAAGTGATCATGCTTCTTCGCCGGGAACAGATTCACATACTTTTCAGCTGGGAAGGAATAATCGCCTGCTTGTGCGCGTTCCAGATCCATCATCATATCCTCAGGCCTGATTCCGTCTTTTAATCCGAGATAAACGACTGCCCCTGGAACCGTATCCAGCATGTAGTAGCTTTCATCCTGCGTATAGGACATGCCAAAGGTTTCACGAATGTAATCGGTAAGCGGATGAACCTGCAGGCTCAGATTCTGGCCGCCTATAGTATCGAGAAAGTCGAAACGAATTGGGAACTCCGCCCCAAATCTTGCAAAAACCTTCTCTCCGAGCAAATTTTTATTCTCAAAAAAGACCAGATTAATCGCGGGAACTTCAACTCGAGTACTTCCTACAACCAAATACACGCTATTTTCTTCAGGCACACCGTCAAATCCCCAAGCGTAAGGGTGTTCTCGTTTTTCCAGGTCAATCTTATCTTCCAGCCATTTCCCTCCCCACACGCCAGGGTCAAAATATGGCACTAACCGAAAAGGCCTGTTTACCGTTTGCTTCATTGCGTCAAATAACGCGTCTTTACTCAGCATCTTGGGGGCATCTTTAGCATTGGTATCCAAATAATAATCCGCTTGAGGCAATATCGCGCGCTTCATTCGATCCGCCGCGCGCCATTCAACGAAATAACCGCGTTTATATTTTCTAAGAATGTCCTCCGAATGGTTGTCTGCGAGCCAATTGCCAAATTCATGGCTGCGGTATCTGAGCTGGATTTCCCAACGTGCCATATCGGCATAGATGAGTGCATCCGCATTAGATACAAGTGACGCTCCTGTTCCGATTACAAGAATGACACCCTCATTTAAAGATGCGATTTCAGCCTGTATCTGAGCCAATTTCTTGCTATCGTAAAAATCGACGATATCAAACGGAGCCATGTAGCCAAATACTCGATCATCCGTCAAACATCTTTCAATCATGTTATCAATTCGTTCCTGATCTTTTACTGCTTTCTCTACATAAACAACCTTTACCGGGTTCAGATGCTCCTGCAGCCCTGTCACGATTTCTTCGATTCGCACACCAGGATAGCACTCAATGGTCAAAACAAACCTTTGTTTGCCTGAAATCGATCTCTGCAGCTCCTTAGAAATTTGCCCGTAACCGTTCCAGACCGCTTGTTCCCAGCCCTTGATTTCAATTGAAGGTAATTTATTGTACAATTTCGCCATAGGAATTCCCCTCATATGCTGTAGTAACTCGGAAATCATTATAGCTCTGAATTTGGGCTGCTGTATTTGCAGAGAAATGCCTCTTTTTTGTATAATCCGGACATAGGAGGTGAAACCGTGGAGCACTACTTGTATAAGCAAGCGAATGCACTTTTGAATCAAGTCGCTATTGATCTTTCAGGGGATACGGCTTCCTTTCTTGTCCATTACTGGGGTGTGGTGCCTAAGCATTACGATAATCATGTGCATCGGCACTCTTTTTTCGAAGTTTGTTATGTCATGCATGGGGAGGGAAATTACTCCGATCATGACTGCATTTATCCCTTATCTACAGGCACGATGTTTATTTCGCGTCCAGGTATCTGGCATCAGATTCGCAGCGATACCGGACTCGCTTTGTTTTTTGTGGCATTTGAAGTCATTGAATCCAAGTCTTCGCTCACAATCATTAATCAGTTCAACGAGTTGGCCGAGAATATGCATGTGGTTATTCCAGATGCTCAATCGTCACCCTCTGTCCAAATTTTTAACGCCATATTAGGACTCGTAAAATCAGGCGCTCCTGCAAATGAAGACATGTACCGTCACTTGTGCCATTCTCTTTTGAAATCTTTTTTGTATTTGTTTAAGAGTCAATCGGTTACAACTGGCGATCTCACGATACAGGACACAAGCGGGAGTCGGCTCATGCACAGAGCAAAGCTATATATAGATGATAATCTATCGTCCTCGCTACACCTAAAGCACATTGCACAATATTTGAATATTTCGGAGCGACATTTGTCTAGATTGTTTTTACAGCATCTGGGTCAATCCTTTATTCATTACTTACAGGAAAAAAGAGTTCAAAAGTCCGTAGAAATGCTGATGAGCAGCGAAATGGCAGTTAAAGAAATTGCAAAGATCGCTGGTTTTGAATCCGTTCATTATTTTACTCGCGTTTTTACTAATAAGATTGGCGTCTCTCCAGCAAAGTTCCGTAAAACTCAATTTTCCGACAACCTCAAACCTCGAAAGTAGTAAGTGACAAAGAAAGAATTGCATATACAGTAACTTACCCACTGCCATTCCTGCAAGTGTACTTATAGAAAGACAGTACAGAGATGCTGTACGATTTTCCCGCTTTTAAATAAGATTTTATGGAGAAAAACTCAAAACAAAACGTCTTTGCTCCGGTTCACTGCCCCCGGAACAAAGACGTTCGTTACTCTAAATTGACCAGCCAGGTAAATAGGCCTTGGTATTGTCCAGCATCTGTTGAAACAAGCTCTCCGTATCCTTAACATCCAGCGTAACTAGCGGATCATTAATAAACGCTTGAAAGGCCAGCGATTTATCCTTCGTCAACGCCGCCTGAAGCACAGTTTGCTGATTCGTGACGTGCCGGGCAACCAGACTATGCAAGCCCAGCGGCAATTGTCCGGCGATCACCGGCTTGATGCTATTCCTGCTAAAGACTGCATTGGTTTCCACAACAGCGCCTTGGGGCAGCCCGAGCATTTGGCCTTGATTCGGCAAATTGACATTCGTCACCAGCTCTCCAAGGCCAAGCAGCGCCTTGATCTGCTGCACACCTTCCTCACCTGAAGGCTTAAGATCGACCTGTTCCTCTCCTTGCGCCAATCTTTGATTTCTCAGTACTTGCTCCTTGCGATGCCCTACCCTCCACTCGACCGGAGTTAAGCTAAACTTACACTCCGCCACCGTCTGAGGGTCCTTCAAGTACGATGGCGGCATAAATTCAGCCAAATGCCGATCCCCTGCCGCCGCAATGAGGCCATATCTTCGAAATAAATCAAACTTGACCCTGTTTGCAGCAGCAAAAATATCCGTTTTCCAATACTCGGTTCCTCTCGCCTCGAAGCCTTCCTCATAATGTTTATCTACGAATGCCTTATACAGCGGGAACAGGTCAAGCCCTTTGTAAGACGCGCTGTCCAGCCACGTAAAGTGATTGATGCCCAGCACATTCACCTTGATTTCATTGCGCTTCACGCCTTCGATTCCCAGCATTTCGGCCAGCATGCTGACCATTAGCCGCTGCGTACCAAACACCTCATGACAGCAGCCGAACGCCTTAATCTTTGGAAACACCTCGTAAAGTGCGGCGGTACAGATCGTCATCGGATTAGTGTAGTTAATCACCCATGCCTCTGGAGCATAATCCCGAATGCCTTCGGCAATCTCGACATACATCGGGACGGTCCGCAGCGCTCGTACCAGGCCTCCCGGCCCAACCGTATCCCCTACCGCCTGGTAAATGCCGTATTTCTCCGGAGTATGCACATCGGAAGCCATTTCCTCAAACGTACCCGGGAAGATGGAGATGATGACAAAATCGCAGCCCGCCAATGCTTCCGGCAAGCTCCGCACTGCTGTATAATTCCATTTGCCTTTCACGTCCGTCCGGCTGGACAACCGATTTCCAATGCTGGCATTATCCTGAGCGGCTGCATAATCGATATCGTATAGCCTGACTTCACCGCTCAAGCTTTCTTCCAGGGCGAGATCGCTCATCAGCTTCCATGCCCATTCCCTTGAGCCTCCACCGATGTATGCGATTGTGATCGGATCCGCTTTATCATTTACATGTGTCATCCCATTAAACTCCTTCTTAACCTGTAATCTTGACGGGGGCTCCCGTTCGCGCCGAGCGGTAGATGGCTTGGACAATCTCAAGCGACTTCCTGGCCTCGGCACCGCTCACAAAGGGCTGCCGATCCTCTTTGATCGCATCCATCATATCTTTCAGCTGATAGTAGTGAGCATTGACAGGAGACTGCTCTTGACCCGAATCATAGCCCTCCCCAGACTTCAGCTTCCATTCCTTCATCTTATTGCTCTCGATGACCGCGCTGCCGTGCTCTCCATACACATCCAGCCGGGTATAGAAGCCCGGGTATGCACTAACGTTGCCTTCAATCATGCCCAGCGCTCCGGACTTAAATTTGACGGAAGCCACCGCCAGATCCTCGACCTCAATGCGTTCATGCGCTCTTGTAGCGCAGTACGCAAACACTTCCTCCACGTCGCCCATAATGTATTGGAGCAGGTCGATATAATGAATCGACTGGTTCATCACGGCGCCTCCGCCGTCCAATGCCCAGGTCCCGCGCCAGGCTACTTGATCGTAATACTCCTGGGGCCGATACCATTTGGTGTGGGCGGCCCCAAAATTCAACTGGCCGAATTTTTCTTCTCGAATCGCCTTTTTTATCTCCATGACCGCCGGATTAAATCGATGCTGAAAGATGCAGCTTAATTTGACTCCGGCCTCGCGGCAAGCGTCGATCAGCGCATCGGCTTTGTCCAGACAAATATCGATCGGCTTTTCCGTGATGACATGCTTCCCGGCTTTCGCCGCAGCGATGCCGATCTCCGCATGCGTTCCGCTGGCGGTCAAAATATTGACTACGTCGATATCGTCCCTCTGGAGCATCTCGTGATAATCGGAATAGGTGGCAGCGCCGTAGAGCTCCTCGGCTTTCTTTCGTTTGTCCAAATTTCGATCGCACACAGCCGCAAGCTTCGCTCCTGGTAATTCGGCGATAGCTTTGGCATGATACTGACTCACTTCTCCAAAGCCTATAATGGCAAAATGAATGGCATCCTTCATAGAACGAGGTACACCTACTCCCATATGATCAAATTGGCCAGAACCCCGCTATCCCATGACAGCACTTTGTCGTAAGCCGGCACAGCTTGATCCCATTTCACTTGATTCGTTACCAGCGACTGCATGTCAACCTTCCCCAGCTTCAGCAATTGCAGAAAGCAGTTTCCATTGTCCCTGAACGTCCAATACCCTGGATGCGACTCGAACTCAGGATTGGTCGAGATGTGTGCGCCGATGATGTGCACGCCTTTCTTGTGCACATCCCGGTAAAAATTAATAGAGCTATCGCCCCGCGTGCTGCCTAACAAAACGACACGCCCATAGCGTCGGACGCACTGCAGCGCAAGCGAGATCGGCTCGGGGAACCCTGTGGACTCGATGACGACATGGGGACCGGCTCCACCCGTTTGCTCTTTGAGCTGCTCGATCCAGTTCTCCTCAGCGGAGTTAATCACTGGCTCGTTATTCAATCTCGAGGCCATCTGCAGCTTGCTCTCCACCCGATCTACCCCAAAAGCCTGAATCGCCCCGCTATTGCGGACCAGCTGCATGGCGATCTGCCCGATCAAGCCCAGACCGAGGACCATGGCTGTTTCACCCAGCTCGATGTTCGCCTTTCTGACCGCCTGCATCGCGATCACCCCGAGCCGGATGAACGCAGCGTCTTCGAAGGAGACTCCATCAGGGATATGCACGGCTCTTACCGCATTTACGTTCGCAATCGATTTGTGAAACATAATGCAAGCCACACGGTCGCCTACAGCAAAGTCTGTAACCTCAGCTCCCACCTTCTCGACCACGCCCGCACAGCTGTAGCCGAGATGCTGAGGGTAATGCGAATCGGTATTTTCCAAGTTCAGAATAAAGGCCCGCTCCGTCCCCGGACTTATCACCGACGCACAAGCCCTGACCTGGATTTCTTTGGCTCCCGGATCGGAAACCTCTTGCTCCTGATAGCCTACACGGCCCTTCTCTAATGCCATAATCGCAACACTTTTCATCACCGATGACCTCCATCAAATGGTTTATTATTCGTTATCCCTTCAAGCCCGATGTAGCGATGCCCTCAACAAAATATTTCTGAGCCAAAAAGAAAATGACTATCGATGGAACGATCGCCACCATGGACATCGCCATCACTTGATTCCAGCTCACCTCAGCCACCGTATCGATGGACATTTTGAGGCCCAGGGAGACCGTGAACTTACTTACGCTGTTGATATAGATCAAGGTGTTGAAAAAGTCATTCCAGGTCCAAATGAATTGGAAAATCCCGATCGACACGATCGCCGGCTTGCATAGAGGGATTAAAATGCGGTACAAGATCGCAAAGGAATTGCATCCATCCAAGTGCGCCGATTCGTCCAGCTCGCGGGGAATGCCTCGAAAAAACTGCACCATCATAAAAATAAAGAACGGATTCGCCGCAAAAATCGCTGGTACGATAAACGGCCAATACGTGTTCAGCCACTCTAAATTCCGGAATAAGATGAACTTTGGAATAATTAGTACGGCCTTGGGCAGCATCAGAGTGGAAATCATCAGGGTAAACAAAAACTTTTTGAATATAAACTCGAATCGGCTAAAGCCGTAGGCGACCAAGACGCTGGAGATGATCGTGAATAAGACGGTAGGAACGACCAGATAGAGCGTATTGAGAAAAAAGTGGCTGTAATTCACCCTGCCTGCGCCCTGCCACCCTTTGATAAACGGCTCAAAGCTTAGAGTCTTAGGGAACAAGGAGAGCGAACCGAATATCTCGCTGTTTTCCTTGAAGGAGGCGAAAAATAACCAGACCAGCGGATAAATCATCAGCACGCTTAGTACAGCTAGAAACACATACGCCGTGGGCTTCTTCATACGGTTTTCCCTCCGTCGTCGTAATGAACCCAGGAGGAGGAGGACTTGAACACCAGACTGGTCAAAAGCATGATGATAATGAACAAGACCCAGGAAAGCGCCGAGGCGTAGCCCATTTTGAAAAACTTGAAGCCGTCATCATAGAGCTTAAGAGCATACAAGTAAGTCGAGTTCAGCGGGCCGCCTTTGGTGATGACAAGCGCACCTGTAAAGTCTTGAAACGCATTGACCATCTGCATGATCAGGTTGAAAAATATAATCGGCGTCAGCATGGGAACAGTGATGTTAAAGAAAATGCGGAAGCCGGAGGCTCCGTCAATTTTCGCCGCTTCGTAGAGCTCTTCCGGGATTTGCTTGAGTCCCGCCAAAAAAATAACCATGGAGGAGCCGAACTGCCAAACCGTCAACAAGCCAATCGTGTAGAGCGCCACATCCGGACTTCCCAGCCAGTTGATGGGGCCAATCGATAAGTAAAACAGCATTTGGTTGATGATTCCATTCGTATCGAATAATACCTTCCATAAGATGGCTATCGCTACGCTGCCGCCCATAATGCTCGGGATATAATAGATCGTCCGAAAAATGCTGATTCCCTTCAGCTTCATCGCTAACACAAGCGCAATCAGCAAGGCGAAAACGAGCTTAGCCGGCACGGAGAAAAATACATAAACGGATGTAACCCATAAGGACTTCCAAAATAACGGATCCTTGAAAAACATATAATAATAGTTGTCCAAGCCCACAAATTTGGGGGTTTTCAGCAGACTGTAGTCCGTAAAGGAAAACACAAAGGAAGATACAAACGGATACAGCTGAAATACAAGGAAACCGACCAACCACAAGCTGATATATAACAGTCCAATAGCGCCTTTGCGGTTCGCTATTTTCACTTTTCGTCGCAGCTGCATTATCATCACCATCACATCCTGTTTAAAAAATGGTACAAAAAAATAGAGCCTGACCTCGTGATGACGTTTCTCGTTGCGCAGTTTTGCCAGCACTCTATTTTTTGTGAAAACCGCTTACTTCGACGTTGCTTTAAGCTCCTGCAGCTTATCTTTGTACTGCTTGACCAATTGCGCCCCGGCTTGCTCCGGCGTCAGCTTTTTGTAAGCGACCTGCGCCACCAAATCGGTAAAGATCTTAATGAGCTGGCCGTCGAAGCTGACCGGACTTAGAGGCTGACCTGCAATTTTCGTGTTCTCATCGGTTGCT
Source organism: Paenibacillus cremeus (assembly GCF_007786445.1). GTDB lineage: Bacteria > Bacillota > Bacilli > Paenibacillales > NBRC-103111 > Paenibacillus_G > Paenibacillus_G cremeus. The sequence goes on from NZ_VNJI01000029.1 coordinate 75,211, forward strand.
TTAGCTACCAGCGGCGAGACGACTTTGGCTTCCGACAGCAGCTTCATCGCCAAGTCGGTGCTTGGAATGCCTCGGGAATCCTTAAGCGTCAGGATGGCATCCTTATCTTTAAAAAACCAGTTCAGGAATTTGGCCGCTTCCGCTACATTTTTGGAATTGGCGTTAATCGCGAGCAATTGGGCCGGCCGAATTTCAATCCCCGTATTCTTAGTCCCCTGCAGAATTGGCAGCGGTGCGACACCCAGCTTAAATTTACTGTTGCCCTCTACCTTAGGGATGACGCTGCTCGCATCCATCATGATGCCGGACTCTCCGCTCTGCCACTTCAGATGCTCGTCAATGGCTCCGCCCACGGTCGATTCTTCAAACGGGCGCAGCACACCTTTATCCAGCATCGTTTTTAAGTAAGCGAATGCCTCGGTGGCCAGCTTCTCATCAAAGCTAATGGTAAAATCGTCTTTGACCAGCGACTCGCCCGTTTTCTGAAGCATGTAAGTCGTTAATAAAGGCCGGATATGATCTACGGTATGGAGAAGATAATCTTTGTTGTTTTCTTTGTGCACGCGTTCGCCAACCTCGATTAGCTTATCCCAGGTCCATTGCGTGTTCGGGTCGATGTTGTGCTTGGTGAAGAAATCCTGGTTGAAAATGAACAGCTCCTTGGCAATTACGCCAGTAGGCAGACCCTGAAGCTTTCCCTTCCAGGAGCTTTGCTCATCCAGGAATTTTTTATTGAAAATGCTTTTGTCGATCGCGTCGATCTTATTCAGGTCAACGAAAAATTCGCCCTGCTTGGAAAAGTCGTACAGCCACGGCGAGTCAATCTGAAGGATGTCGGGAGCCGTACCGCCAGCCAGCTGCGTTGTCAGCTTCTGAAAGTAGCCGTCAAACCCTCCGTATTCAGGCTCGATTTTCACGTTCGGGTTCAGCTTCTGGTACTTTTCAATCGCTTCAATGGTTGCTTTATGGCGAGCGTCTCCCCCCCACCAGACAAACCTTAAATTCACCTGTTTAGGAGCTGCCGCATCCTTGGATTCGGCTGACTTCTCCTGGGCTGGCCCGCAAGCTACTGCGGATAACAGAACGGAGGCTGCAACGATCGTGGAACCGATCATCTTCACTTTTGCTTTCGTATTCGCTTTCAAAATAAGTTCCCCCTTAAGAAGGCGTTTTCACCTATCCATTTTTTTCAAGCGACAATCGATCGCTTATCGCCTATACTTTAATGATAAGATTTATTCGGATTGCGGCAAGTAATCAGAATTTAGATTTACCTTCTATTATTGCCTTAATCTTGAGGATGGTCGTCAATTTTTAACATTTGAAATCGATTCTTAACATTCTGATAAGAGGACCGGCGGAGTATGGTAAAATGCTCATGATCGATCTTGGAGGTGAGCCATCATGTATAAGCTTCTGATTGTGGATGATGAGGAGGAAGTGCGAAGAGGGATTTCCGATTACTTCCCTTGGCATGAGATCGGCTTTGAAATTGTCCATCAGGCAGACAATGGGAAAGCTGCGTTAGAATACATTGTAAATCATCCGGTCGATGCCGTGCTTTGTGATGTCCAAATGCCGATTATGACAGGGATTGCTCTGGCTGAGAACATCCGCGCGTTAAACCGACAATTGAAGGTTGTGTTTCTAAGCGCATACCGGCAGTTCGAATATGCCCAGAAGGCGCTGGAGTTCGGTGTCAAAAATTACATTGTAAAGCCGGTGAAATATACCGAATTGGTTCATGTGTTCAATCAGATAAAAGAAGAGCTGGACAAGGAGTACGCCAAGCCCGCCCTGGAGCTTCAGGCCAGCATTCAAAAGCCCCCGGAGCCGATCAGCCATCATGATAAAATCATTCTTGTGGTCAAACGGTATATCCAGGACCACTATAAGGATGTCACCTTAGAAAGCGCAGCCGGACAGGCACACATGAATCCGCATTACTTCAGCAAATTTTTCAAAGGAAAAACCGGACAAAATTTCTACGATTACGTAATTGAGGTCCGAATGAAAAAAGCAGCGGAGCTGCTGGAAGACATCAATTTGAAAACGTACGATGTCAGCGAGCAGGTCGGATATACGAATCCGAAAAATTTTTCCAGAGTATTCCGAAGCTATTATAATCTAACCCCGACACAATACCGAAATAAACAAAGCGGACTGGACTTGAGCGAACATGACCTTTAGAACCGGAAACAAATTGAAAGCGCTAACTTACCGATATTTGACCAAAAATATGCTTTTATTTATAACGCCGCTATGTATCCCGATTTTAATCTTAGGCATCTTTTCCATCACGACCACCAAGAGCTATAATGAGCATGAAATCGATAAAAACAACATGACCATCTTGTTTCAAACGCAGCAAAATGTGGAAATGACATTTAACGAGATGGATTCTTTAAGCCTGATGTTTAGTACCAACCCGGAAATATCAGTCAGCTTGAAAGAGACGTTAAAGAAGTCCACGACAAGCTATGAGGATCTGGAGTTTTTAAAAATCATCCGGAGCTTTATTGAGACTCCCGCTTACGCCAAGCCCTACATTCAATCAATCTATGTGTATTTCGAAAATGAACGGCATCAGTTTATTGCCACGACCAAAAGCGGCTTCGCCGAGCTGGACAGCTTTATCGATACCTCATGGTACCAGAGCTTCCTCTCCCATTATGAAAATGCATGGACCGAGCTTCGGCAAGTGAAAAATTTTGAGTTCGAAACGAAGCCTACGAGTATCTTGACGCTGTATCGAAACTTGGCCCCTGTCAATACGACGCACAAGGTTGGCGTGATCGTTCTCAATATTAATTTGAGTTATTTTGAGAAGTTGCTGAATGAGCTGCCGACTTCGCCTCAGCAGGCAATTATGATTGTGGATGATCATGGCAAGATCGTACTCCGAAACAAGATTTCCTACGCTCTATCGGTTGAGGATATTCAAAAATTTATCGGTGCGAGCAACGATTCCTTTTTTCGAGTGAAGACCGCGGAGGATACTTACATGATCTCGCAATTAAAATCGGACCGGTATCACTGGAGATATATTTCGGTGATCCCTCAGCGGATATTGTACAAGGGGCCTAATGATATCCAAAAGCTGACGATTCTAATCTTAATCTTGTCGTTTACGCTCGGGTTAATTGTAACTTTTTATTTGAATAAGAAAAATGATCGGCGGATCCAGGACATCATTGCAATTATCAATTCTGCGAACGACAATACCCCGCTTCCCGTTCTTCGCTCTACTACGATCAAAGATGAGTTCGGCTTTATTATTAATAATATTTTACAAAAATTCATCGAGCAAAAATATTTAAAGCTGCAGCTGCATGAGCGGCAGTACAAGCAGCAGGTCGCGGAGCTTCTGGCGCTGCAATCGCAGATTAACCCGCATTTTCTGTTCAACACCTTGCAAACGATTTATTGGAAGGTGCTGCAGTTTACCGGTAAGCCCAACGAGGCTAACGAAATGCTTGAAAACCTCTCGGACGTGCTGAAGTACTCCCTGGAGGACCCATATACTCCGGCCACAATAGGGGATGAAATTAATTACGCCAAAAGCTACATCGATATCCAAAAGGTACGATATAAAGATAAGTTCAATGTCTTCTGGGAGTATGATGAGGGAATCGAAGCTAGGCAGGTAATGAGGCTGCTGCTCCAGCCCTTGCTGGAAAATGCGATTTATCATGGGATCAAAGAAAAAGCGGGGAAAAGCTCCATCAAAGTAAAAATCCACGATCGATCACCCGAGTTGAAAATATCGGTCATCGACAGTGGATTAGGAATTCCAGCGCATAGGCTGAGGCAAATCCGAGACGATCTGAAGCACAGAGAGGAGCTCTCCAGCCATATCGGTCTTATGAACACTAACAAACGCCTGAAATTAATGTACGGTGAGCAGTACGGAATGAAAGTGTTTAGCAAACAAGGAATCGGCACGGTGATTCAAATTCATATCCCAATAGAGAAAAGCAGCTTGATTTAAAAAGGCTGCAGCTATACCGAGTACTGCTCCAAGTAGCGCTTCAAGCTCGGTCGTCTCCTTTGGGCTTGTTTTGCCATCCGGTGCCTCCGATTTAAGATAAGGTAAGGACGACAACGGACATAGGCGGGATATCTGCATGGAAACCTTCCTCGTTCAGCTGCACGCTGGTAAACACCTCAGGCTTGACCAGATCCGGATTTTCAAATGTATTATGACTATTCATGGAGGACGAGGCCAAAATTCTGCCAGTTACCTGCTTACCCGCGAATTCTCCCGTAAGGCAATCCACCGGAGCGGAATGATTCGGATCCGTATTGCAAAGCGTAATGTTCAGCTTGCCTGCTTCATCCACCGAAGCGGATACGCTAAGCTGAGGAATTTCCTCCCCATTGAATTTATACGTGCCACTGCTAATCTCAATCGGCTGCATCATGGCATCCTGGTGTACTTTAAACATTTCAAAGACATGATACGTCGGGGTCAGAATCATTTTTTCCCCTTCCGTTAAAATCACCGCCTGCAGCACGTTAATCGTCTGGGCAATATTCGCCATTCTTACACGGTCGCAGTGATTGTTGAAAATATTTAGGCTGATCGCCGCAGAAACGGCATCTCGCATCGTATTTTGCTGATATAGGAAGCCGGGATTCGTGCCGGGTTCAACGTCAAACCAGGTGCCCCACTCGTCGATAATCAATGCTACCTTCTTCTCGGGATCGTATTTATCCATAATGGCGGAGTGCTTCGCAACAAGCTCCTCTGTGAAATAGGCCGCCTTCATAATGCCGAACCATTCGCTCTCGTCGAAGTCGACAGCTTGGCCTCTCACCGCATCCGGTTTTTTCAAATAAAATCGGTTCCCGTCGGGATTTTCAATCACGATACTGTGATCCCTCAGCCTCGTGTAGTAATGGAGCGCCAATCCGTCCATGAAATGCCCTGCCTCCCGCATAAGTACTTCCGTCCAGTGGTAATTGTCCCCCCTTGGACCGGCGGCAATTTTGTAGATGGAATTCTCTCCATAATCCCTTACATACGTGCTGTATTGTCTGTAAAGGTCCGCATAATATTCCGCTCTCATGCGGCCGCCGCAGCCCCAGTTCTCGTTGCCTATACCAAAATAGGTCAGCTGCCAGGGCTTTTCTCTACCGTTTGCTTTCCGCAAGTCAGCCATCGGAGATTCCCCGTCGAAGGTCATATATTCAACCCACTGCTGCATCTCATAAACCGTTCCGCTGCCGACATTCCCGCAGATATACGGCTCCGTTTCCAGCATGTCGCACAAATCGAAAAATTCATGCGTTCCGAAATGGTTATTCTCCACCACGCCGCCCCAATGCGTATTAATCATTCGGGCTCTCGTTTCCTTAGGTCCAATGCCGTCCTTCCAGTGATATTCATCGGCGAAGCATCCGCCCGGCCAGCGCAGGATCGGAATTTTCATATCTTTTAGCGCCTGAACCACATCGTTTCGGATGCCTCTCGTATTGGGAATGTCGGAATCCTCACCGACCCAAATCCCCTCATAGATGCAGCGCCCCAGATGCTCGGCAAAATGTCCGTAAATGTTTCGGTCGATTTTGTGAGCTGCCGCTTGCGTATTGATTTTAATGCTGCTTTTCATAGTGTCTGCCTCCTGAAATGAACTGGGATGGAATAGCACTAAATGGATTCCTCATCTTGATAAATTCGGGTAATTTTAAATTTGGTATTATCAAGTATGGGGCCGACTCCGGGCTCCTGCGGTACCTCTAGTGTGCCGTTAACCGGTTCAACCGCTCTTTGGAAATAACGGACTCTATCTGGGATGACTTGGTATAAATATTCTACGAAAGGGGATAAATTCATGGTTTGTGCGGCTACAATGTGTGGCGCTGCCAAAATCATATGTCCGTGCGGCACTATGCGAACCTTAGGATAAGAGGATTCTATCATCTTGCAGATGGCTATCGATTCAGAAATACCTCCACACCACTCCGGATCACATTGAACATAATCAAGCAGCCCTCTATCCAGAAATGGCTTCAGGCTCCAACGGGTGTAGAGATGTTCCCCTCCGGCCAACACCGACGACGGGTTAGCTTGTTTGATGGTCTCGTAGCCTTCAATATCGTCCGGGGCTGTAGGCTCCTCGATCCAAACCGGGCGAAAGGGGACCATCTCCTTAACCAACTTGCTCGCCCAGGATAATCTTGATTTACGGGTGGATATATCGTCGATTTGATCACTTAATCTGCTTAAGTCGTACATAACTTGTGAATCACCGGGCAGCAGCTTATTCAGTGTCTCAAGAAAGCTTAAATTCTTTTTGATACCCAGCGCATCAATCGGCCTATGGGGAAGAAAACATTTGTGCCGTTTGAAGCCTTGGTCGTACCAACGCCTTGCCTTCTCCAGCGCCTCCTCGGGAGTCTTGCTTCCCATACAGCTAATGTAAGCCTCAAGTTCGGCCCGCTTACCGCCTAAAAGTTGACTTACCGGCTTTCTTTCCGCCTTCCCTCGCAAATCCCAAATGGCAATATCCACGGCACTGAAAGCCGTGATAATTTCTCCCGTTGCGGTATGCCTTGAGGTGCGGTGAGAACGCCATAGATTTTCGCCGGTCAAAGGATCTTTTCCGTGTTCATAAGCTGTAAGCGGGTTGCTCGGATACACAGCATCCCATAGTGAAGAAAACTCTATCGCAGGATCAAAAAGATTTCGCCCAGCAAGATGCTTGTTAAACACATGAAGTCTGCTATTGACCGCACTAAATTGATAGTGGCCGTCCAAAGGTCCAGCATGGCCTGTTAATCCGCCGTAGCTCACGATTTCCACAAACCTTTGCTCATGTTGCTGGTTAAGATCGACCAGCTCGATGATTCTTACTTCCTTAATTGTTAGATCCGCATCCATTGTCATTTGAATACACCCCTAAATTTAGTTATCAAAGGAATTCCCGATATTTTCATAACCTTGTTGATATCGATGACAAGGATATCCGAGGCACTCCGCAAATTTACCGGGAAAGCTTCACCCCATCCTCATGAAAAATATTTTTCTCGAAACTGCCCTGGGGTGATACCTTCGTATTTTTTAAATATTTTGTTTAAATAAGCCGGATGCCAACCCAATTCACTAGCAATTTCACCCAGCATCAGATTTGAATTCGTAATCAATTGTTTGCACTTTTCAATTTTCAAACGAGTCACATAAACAACAAACGTTGTTCCGGTAACCTGTTTAAAAGCTTTGCTTAATGCATAGGGCAGGACTCCAACTCTCTCCGCGCATTGCTCCAGGGAAATATCATTCATATATTCTTGCTGGATGATCTCCAGCACCCTGTCTATGGTTTGCTTTTTTTTCAAAGCTTGTGTTTTCTTTACTTCTTCGATATAAGGTTGAATCACCGTCTCAGAAAACCAAAGGATCATCTCTTCCTTGTCTTGAATTTGACTCAATTCGTCGAACAAATTTTTCCCTTTATACAAATTATAAGGATGGAAACCGGCCTGCAGTACGGCACGTTCTATACTTCCCAGCAGGATCTGCATACCTAGTAAGATTTCCATTTTAAATTGGGAGTTGGCCTCCATCTCGTCCCCAAATTTATGAATGAGCTGGATAGCTTCCTCACCCTTCCATAAATGAATGGCTTGGACGATATCTATTTCAATTTGAATGGGGAAAAATGAGATTTTACTTGTGGAAATATAATTTTCGATATCCAGAATTTGATTTGCTTTACTTATATCGCGATATTTCAAATAATCCCGTGCTCTCTGCATTTCTTGCGGAACGAACTTTAATTCACCGATTATTCGACCAAGACTGACTGTAACATGACGCTTGAGTATGAAATTGATCGTATTCTCGATTTCATTTGAAAATTGAAATAATTCTTGCTTCATCCGTTCGTGGGTATTTTCCTGCAGGTGGTGTGCAATCAAAACACCGATCGTAAGGTCTTGATTATTGATTACATGCGATTGTACGAACCGTTTCCGGATCAATTCTTCGACGATATTGGTTGCTGCAAATCCGAGCAATTGCTCGTCACCTTTGGAGAACGAACTTTGGCCATTGGGGAGTCCGCTCAACATGACAACAAGAACGGAATAACTTTGGGCTTGAATTTCCCAGCCCAGTTGTGTCAATTTCGTCTGCAATTCAGATTCGTTTAATGAATATAAATGGCCGTTGAGCAGTTGAAGAAAAAAACCGTCTCTCATTTCAGGCAACGAATTATGCAGCTTCTGTTCGATCATGCTTTTTTCCCGAGTAAGCCGATCGATCGGTTTATAAATGCGCAGGGAAGCCGCCCAAGATAGGGTTATTGCTAAAAATATACAAGAGACACTAACGATCATAATCCATTTGGCAATCATCTTGATTGGGTTTGTGACTCGGGACGTTGGCGTCGCAGCCATATACACCCATGACTCGTTAAGACGCCTCATTTGGTTGTAGGTGACAGAATATTTTTCTCCGTTGATGGATAAAATGTCCGGATGGTTTGAGTGATTTTTCTCATAAGAAGCTGCCAAATGCACAGAATTCGCCGGTACTCCTCCTAATGCGATTGACCTCTCATTCTCCATGACGAGGAAAAAATCTTGCATGGAGGTTAGGGACTGGTTATAAAGCGCTTCCACTTTATTGGAATCCAACAAGATGAGAATCACACCGTAGGCACTGGTATTAACAGGGGTCTTCAAAACAAGCATTTTGGGAAATACTTTCCCTTTGTAGAAATCAGGAACATCGCTCCAAAAGAAGGACTGTTCCCTATCAAGCAAATTACGAAAAAATGCTTCGGACTCCGTGTCTTTGATGCTCTGAACTCCTTGTTCAGTAATACTCGCTTGATGCGGATTGGAATAAAAGATGATTTTGTTGATTAAGTGATTTGTCCCTTTCATGAGCATTAAAGACTGGTATAGGTTTTGCACGTACTCGTAATCCGTTGCCAGATTAATGTTTTTCAGACCTTCTCCAAATAGGGGATGAATCGAAAATTGACTGACCGTCGACTCCAACTGATTAAAACTTTCATCCATTTTACCCATCAATTGCTGTATTTGCCATGAATGATTGCGGGTAACCTCTTTCTCAAGCTGCATGCTTCCAACAAAATATGCTGCTACTGCGAGAAACAAAGTAGGAATCATGGTGATGCAAAGAACGATTAAAAAATTATTCCTATACATTTTTCTTCCAAATAAACGATGGTTGAACATGTTTCTCCCACCTAAAGATGACGTTAATGATTCAATTATCATTCATAGAAGGATTTTCCACAATAAAATTTTCTCCACATCATAAACCGTCTAAAAAGAAACCCCGTTTCGTCGAAGAACCGGGGTTCGCGGTTTTACAAATCAATGATTAGCGTGAAGCCTGAGGATGCAGTACATAATAAGGTTGATTTGACAGGTCGTCTGCAAATCCCGGCATTAACCACGCATCTCCATTTACGCTTCTCACCTCGAAAAAGTATTGAAGTGGATAGGGCGAATCCGTGTATGCAGCAGGAATGGTCGCGAAGTATCCCGTTTCGTTTTGTTCCATGTCCACAGTGACATACGGTTCCGCTTGATTCACGTGCCTATAATGAAGTTGAACGTGTATATCGGTTTGTCTTTCGGTAAAACCCGTTTGAATATGAATCGGTTCACCTTTGTAGCAATAAGAGACCGGCGAATGCTTCAATTCGGGGCGAACTCCTTTCGTGAAGGAGCTAAGCAAATCACTCATCGACCTTGATCGTTCTGATTTCTGGGAACGGATTGGATCAAGCATCCGCTCGAGTGCGGAAATATCCTCATCAATCGCCGCCAACCGATCCGCCCAGTGTCCCCGCGAATAATGAGCGCGCCCGAAGGTGATATCATCTTTGTAAATTCCTTTGGAAGCATCGATCACCTGTTTCCAGGCATCGCGGGCTTCATAGTAATAATCCAAAGCTTCCTGCAGCAAGCTCGCGTCACTCGCTCTCTCAAACAAGGCATACGCGAGCCCTGCACGGAATTTACGGGCAAAAAACCGGCCAATCCACATCATGACTTTTACATCCGCTTCCATTCTTCGGAATGAGGTTTCATTGCGGTTCGGAATTTTGCCTGATGCCTCCTCCAATCTCCGTTCCGATTTGTCGGCCAAGTCGTCAAGGATGTCGGCAATCTCCAAAGGAGTATATTTCCCTTTCCGTTTTCCCTGAAGAATATCGTCCGCAAATTCGTTAACGCTGTACACAAGTACCGGATCAAGCGGACTCGCTGATCCAAAGGTATGTGGTGAAGGCGTGTCAAAATCGTAATTATAAGGGTAGCCGTAATTGCTGTACGGATTGTTGATGGGCTTTTCGTCTCTGTAAAGCGGCATATTGGTGTACATCTCCGGCCAATATACGTTGTTTGCGACGGAAGGGGCATGGGCGACGAGTATCAACGGCAGAATTCGGCTAGCGTACGCCAATGATTCCTCACTGGCTTCAGCGGCACCCTGGAATTCCGTCCGAAGGTACCTTCTCCACGAATCCGGGTTAGTATCCGGATTATAGGAAAGCCTGCCCAGCAAACGATATGTATACGAAAACTTTGTCCAATCCCGATTGAACAACTGCAGCTGCTCATCCGCATAAAGTTCGCGCCCGCCGGGTGAACCTGAACCTTTACGCCCCTTGAAGGAAAGAGGTTCGAACCACTCGATGCCGAGCGACCCGCAGAAGCTTGCGTAGCGGCCGTAGCCAGCTGCCATGGCAGGGTCACCCCACATGAGGATTCGCTGCGTCCCCGGCCATACCCGATGAACGATTCCATACTTGCGGTCATCGCGATAATAATCGGCGTATCCGTAACGGGTATAGCTTCGTTTCGAGGTGACTTCCATGCCCCCTCTCCGGATTTCGGGATTACCTATGCTGGAATGAGCCGCGGTTTTGTTGTCGCCTGGACGTTTTGGATAAAATTCCCTTTCCCGGATCGATGCCTGATGATACGGCAAACCCGCGTGTTCCGCCCAATACTTCGTCGATAATACTACGGGTCCCCCGGTACTTATGGCAATATCAATCAGTTCATCGTTGACGCCCTTGGCATGAAAATCCACTTCAATTTGACGTCCTGATGCTTCGATCCCCTGGACAACAACTCTCCAGAAATCATGGGTTGGTTCGGGCACACCACCTTCGAAATGAACCCTGAAGGTAATTCCCTGTATATCGGTACAGGTCTGAAGCAGATACTTTAGCGCATCCCGGCAATAGGACGCATGGTTAGAACCGTCAAGCCCCTCGATCTTGTACTTCTTATTGGTATTATTGGGACCGTAATCATAAGCATGATTCCACAGACCTAACCGAAATTGAAGCCCTCTAAGCTTGGCCTGACCGCTGATGTACTGCAATGTCTCGAGGTTCTTTGTTCGTTCCTCGACGGAAAGTCCGTCCACCTGAACCGAATATCCCGGAACCGAAATCAGGAATGGATACATGAAGCAGAAGTAGGTATCCATTACGATTTTATCTATTAAATAATCATATCCTACGCCTGTACCAAGAGTAATTCGGTTAAATCGTTGAGTGGCGAGCTCCGTCAAATACTCATCCCAAAAGGAGCGATCATAAAACCAGCTCTTGTCTTCCGCTTCGCTGCTGAACAACCGGGTCACACTGCGTATGGAATTGCTTGGTTTTTCCACGAACGTTTGAACCGACTTCAAGTCTGCCAATGGGGTTGAGGAATGTTTGGCGATATCGGCCAGTTCCAGCACGGCATAAATCAAACCTCGCGTATCCGCCCCAGCTACGACTAGCGTGTTCAATTTTTCATGGGTTTCTGCAAAAACTCCGAATGCTTCCGGAACATCGGGTATGTCTGCGGTTGTCGTGCCCTTCCCCGGGATGATGATCTGCAAGCGGGCATCCCCACCTGCACTCTTCTCATCCGATGAAGTGACAGTCAATCCTTTTTCCTGCAGGATCTTCGTCAAATGTCCGACCGCCCAGTCGATTTGAGGCTCGGAAGCCTGCTGACCTTCGGGATGTCTCACGATAAGCACATCTGCAATTCGGTTATCGGCCATGATTGTAACACTCCTTAATCACTTGGATGAAATTCGGACTTGGTACGATTTGTTCAATTCCTCAGTGATCTTGATCAGATCTTTATCATTCTTTAATTGTTCGACGTAAGAGTCCCAATCGGACAGAGGTCTTTTCCCGAGAATGATTTGGGTCTTCACGTCCTGAATTTTTTTGCGAAGCTCAGCGCCTGCCTTCTGATCAGTTTCGGAATATAGACCGGCGTCGATTTTCCCCGAACTGATTTTCGCTTTTTCATCAATGATTTTCTTGTTGAACTCATAGAAATCGCGCGGAATTCCGGGGGCGTAAGCGCGAATATAAGGGTCCAGAGCAAGGTAGATTTGTCCCGTCGATTGCGGCGAT
>NZ_VNJI01000003.1 GCF_007786445.1 Paenibacillus cremeus
AAGATGTCATAACCTCACACAGACCTACAAGAAGGGCATTCGGAACGCCACCGAACATTGCCTTTTTTCCGCATTGGCTTTAAACATAAAACGTATGATAAGAGCGGTATAAGGGGGAAGTTAGCCACCGCAAATCGCAACAATTCAAGAGAAAATATGCCAAAAACTGAAGTATGGCTAGGGAACTTACTCCCTAGCCATACTTTGTCAACAGTCCCTATTATGCGGGCTTTTTTTGCTTTTTGATAAAAAAATACACTCCAGCGCATGGAGCATTTGTTATGATGAAGGCACGGAAGTGAAGGGAGGGACGCTGTGGAAACCGCCGAAATTGTCCAGCGGGCGATTGATTTTATCGAGAAGCATCTGGACGAGCCTCTTGACCTAGAGCAGATCGCAGAGGCGGCAGCCATGTCATTGCCGAATTTGTACCGTTTGTTTTATGCCATGACGGGCCATCCCATCAAAGAATATATTCGCAAACGAAGACTGAGCGAGGCAGCCCGATTCCTGCGACAAACAGATCTATCAGCTATGGATATTGGATTTCGCTGCGGTTTTGACACGTATCAAGCCTTCCTCAAATCGTTCAAGCGAAGCACCGGGCTGACCCCTGGCATATACCGGCAAGCGGAGCTGATTTTTAGCTTTGAACGGCTGCAGCTGAACGAACGCGTGAGCTATTTGGAAGAAAAGGAAATATCCGAGCGTTACCCTGACGTAAAGGTCATCCGACTTGCGCCGCAACCAGGCATTGGCTATTTGCACGCCGCGGTACAGGAGGAAGGGGGGGAAGATCTAGCGCTGCAGCGGATTCGAGAGCTGCTAGCAGATAGCGGAATTGATGCAAGGGAGCTGCGACTTTTCGGTTGGAATGTTGATTTGCGCGGAAGTCTTCGGCCCTACGGTTATCAAGTGGTCGCTGTGACCGAGTCGTGTCGGCAGATTCAAGCAGCTTTGCAGACGATTGAGCTGTCTGGTGGTCTTTATGCGATGACCCGAACCCCGGCGGGGAGTGGGCCTGAGATCGTCGCCGCATGGAACCGGTTGTTGTCGGAATGGCTGCCGCGAAGCACGTTTGAGCTTGGCGATCATGGTTTTCTGGAGGAATATCAACAGTACGGTGGCCAAATCTCGCGCTTAAAGCTCTATTTGCCGGTGAAACGCCGCCCTGCGCTGGAACCGATCGCCGTTGTGGAGCAGCCGTCGGTGAGCGTCGTGACATTTCGAGCCGAAGGCATCGATTGTGTGAGCAAGGCGGATGAAGCCTCTACAGAATGGTTAACAAGTAACGGATTCGCCGGGGATCGACGGCTTCAAGTCTACATGAGCTGCAGCTACGGCAATTCGTCAGACGAGCTCAGCATGTATGAAGTGCATATTGCTCTGCCAGAAGGGTACGTACCGCTTCAAGTTGACGCCCATCGGATGAACTTGCTGGAAGGCGGTTTGTATGCTTGTATGGAGACCGGCGCCTATGGCTCCATGGCAGGTGTGCTGGAGCGAATGTACCGCTGGCTCGGCACCACCGCTGATTATGAACTGGACGAAGAGCGAACATGGTACGCGCATTATCATTGTGTTGTGAATGACTTCGATCGATCGGTGAGCGTGCAATGCTATGTGCCCATCGTGGCAAGATAACTTAGGGTGGGGGATCGATGATGAGCAGCAATCCTATACGCAAAGAGCCGCCGGAAGGGTACCGACCGGTGATGATGCCGAAAGCATTCAAAATGATCCATGGAGGGAAACCAATGAACAACGATCAGCAAACCGCGAGTGATTCCAAATACGCCAGCCCCATTAAAAATAAAGTGGGGAGCATTTTCGTCCCTGTACGAGATATGGAGAAATCCCGCGCCTGGTACTGCCGAGTGCTTGGGATCGAGGTGGCGGACTGCCAGATCGTGGCCGGGCATCTATGCTCTCTGCCGATGGAAGGGACCGGTATCGTACTGGATACGATGCCGAAGTGGGGCGGCGATGAGCCTGAGGGTGCTCCGCCGATCCAGACGCCTGCTTTTATGCTCATGACCAATGATCTGGAGGGTTCCTTTGAATTTATGAAACAGCTTGGCGTAGAATTGGTCACAGACATCGAGCACAACCATTGGTTCGTCGTAAAAGATCCGGATGGCAACAAGCTGATGATAACCCGCGAATAGATCAAGCGAACCATACTCAAGTCCGCCACATGGCGGGCTTTTTATTTTATCCGTGAATTTCATAGCACTCTCGCACTAGACTACATAAAATGAAATAACCAAAACGCAAGAGAGGTGCTGCCGGATGGGATTTACGGTGCAATATATACCTCTTCATAAGATTAAAACGGAGCCCGCCGCCAAACCAACTAAGCGCAGCCGGGAGCTTCGCAGAGTCGCACAGGATTGCATGCAGCTGCTGATCGTCCGCAAGAGTCGAAAAGACGGCGGCTACCTTGTTATCAATGGCAGCCAACATTTGGACTACTATAAAAGGCATTCAAAAAAAACAGCCGTGCCCTGTCTTATAGATGAAGGCAAGCTTTCATCTACGTTTGCCGCGTTAATAAATCGTTTGCTGAAACGCAAGTTACCCACTCAAGAGCTCCCCTACGCCAATACAGAGCATATCGCCGGCAATGGGCTGTCAATTATTCGCTCGTTTTTGAAGCAGGATCCGCGATTTAAAAAATTAACTCGTCGAGAGCAGCTGAAGGTGCTTCGCCTTGGATTGCAGTATAAAAAGACGACGATCCGCTCCATGAAAGCGAAGGTCGATGAACTGCTTAGAAAGTAGTCCCTCGAGGTGAGGGGCTTTTTTCATTTCATGGCACACCTCGATATGGTAAACTATAGGGTATTCATTGAAGAGAGGATGGATCGAAGATGCTCGTAGCAGCAGATGGAAGCGGCGATTTTACTCGCATTCAAGAGGCATTGGACCAAATTCCCAGCGATAACACAGATCCGGTAGTAATTCAAATTAAGAACGGGACTTATAAGGAGAAGCTGCATATCGTTAAGCCTTGGGTTTCGCTGATCGGGGAAGACCAGGAGAAAACGGTCATTACGTTCGATGACTATGCGTTAATGCAGTTCCCGGACGGCGAGCGCTATGAAACGTTTAATTCGTACACGGTATTTATCGGGGCCGATCATGTGCATGCCGAAAATCTAACGTTTGAAAATACAGCCGGCATCGGCGATCTGGTGGGTCAAGCGGTTGCCGCCTACGTTGACGGAGATTGTACAAGCTTTCGAAATTGCCGATTCCTCGCACATCAGGATACGCTGTTCACGGGTCCGCTCCCATTAGCGCCGATCCAGCGGGCGACGTTTGGCGGGCCGCGTGAGGGACACCCTCGGAGACCGACCAGACAGTATTACGAAGGCTGCTTCATCCGCGGAGACATTGACTTCATTTTCGGCTCTGCTACGGCTGTGTTCAACCGGTGTGAGATTTTCTCTAATCGGCAGGAAAATAAAGCGGTGCAAGGATGGGTTACGGCACCTTCAACGCCGGAGGGGCAGCCGTACGGTTATGTATTTCTGGACTGCGACCTGACCGGTGAAGCATCTCCGAGGTCGGTGTATCTCGGCCGTCCGTGGAGAAATCACGCGAAGTCGGCATTTATTGGCTGCAGGTTAGGAGCGCATATTCATCCTGAAGGCTGGGACAATTGGGACAAGCCCGAGAGTGAAACGACGACGGCATTCTGCGAATTCGGTAATTCCGGCCCGGGAAGCTCTGCGGATCAGCGCGTGCGCTGGTCGAAGCAGCTGGAAGCGTCCGACGCGGCAAGGTTTACCCTGTCGAATATATTAGCAGGTGAAGACGGCTGGAATCCGTCCAACACTAGATAAGCTTTATCATTAAAATCCGCTTACCCCGGGCCTGTTGACAAAGTCTGCCTCAGAATAAAACGCTGGTGATTCACTACAATATATAGTGGATCATCAGCGTTTTTAATTCTAGATGTTGTATCACTTAATCGTGTATTGTCGTTTGTCAACAGTTCCTACCCCAGCGGATTTTTTTTATTTTTACAAGATCCAAACAATTGTCAAAAAATCGGTCCTTTCGAGTGAGAACTCTAAACAAAATTTTAGGGAAAACAGGGTTTATATGTAAATATATACCATTGTATAATGTGATTAGTAGAGTAAGGAGTGATACAATATGTATTTAATCATGCTGTTAGTTCATTCTTCCATATACTTGTTACTGGTACAACTATGCATGAGAACCCCTGAGATTGACTGGGAAGACGAGAGCAAATACAAGTATGACCACTATTAAATGCACAGACGTTTGGACTGGGGAACAAACCATCCAATAAAAAAGAGCCTTAGTATCACCTTTCAGTCAAGGTGGCGCTAAGGCTTATTTCATGGATGGGCTATGGATGGGCTAGAACCCAATCAATCTTCCTGCTCGTCCTGGTCCATCGAACTATCTGCTGCGTCGCCTACTTTGTTGCCAACGGCTGCGCCGACAATTCCGCCTACAACGGTACCGACAGGGCCCAAGGCAGAGCCTACGACAGCACCTACAGCGCCGCCGCTCACTGTGCCTAGAGTTTCTCCAGCCTCATTGTTGTCAGTGGTGTTGTTCGAGAGGTTTTCGGTCTCATCATTTCTATTCCGTTCATTATGGTTAGCCATTCCATTTCACTCCTGTATAATGTGATTTAGAAACGCAGTTCCTATACCCATGCATTTCCAGTTCTTATTTTAACCTGATCAGCCGAAAAAGATTCGAAGGTCAGTCATTCTGGAGGAGATGATTCCCATTGAACAAGATTAGCGAGGGCCGCACAGCGGAAATATTCGAGCATGACCATGAGAAAGTCATCAAGCTTTACAGGACCGGGTTCCCTGCCGAAGCGGTGAACTATGAGTATGAAGTCAATCAGATGGTCGCCCACCTTGGAATACCTAGTCCAATCGCGTACGAAGTCGTCGACATGGATCAGAGGAAGGGGATCGTGTTTGAACGGATCGAGGGCACGACACTGCTGCGAAGGAGTGTTCAAATGCCCAGTGAGCTTGAGCGGTTGACGTACGATTTTACACAGCTGCACTACCGCATCCATCAAACCGAAATCGACGCGGAGCGATGGAAAGGGACGACCATGCTGAGGCAAAAAATGGCTCTGGAGCACAATATCCGAGGCGCTTCGCTGCTATCGAACGATGTGAAGCAACAGATTCTGGATGATTTAGAGCGTCTGCCGGATGGAGCCAGCCTATGCCATGGCGACTTTCACCCGGATAATGTGATGAGCGGTGATCGTGCTTGGATTATCGATTGGATGACGGCCATGATCGGTAATCCGGCCGGTGATGTTGCCCGCACGCTGCTCTTATTCCGTTTCGGTACCTTACCTGATGAAGCTCCTAAGAACGTTATAGATGCACTTGAACAGTTGAGAGCGAAAATTAATGATAGCTATTTAGCTCATTATCTATCTCTATCAGGACTGCAGTATAGTGACATTGACGAGTGGATGTTACCGGTCGCAGCGGCTAGATTGTCGGAATGGATTCCTGATGCAGAGAAAGCAGCTCTTTTACACTTCATCGAAGACCGATTGAGATAAATGCCTGTATTAAATGCAAAAACCGATTCCTTAAAGTGGTTAAGGATCGGTTTTTTTGTTTGCTTCTGCCCCTACGCTGCAGCAACTCCACAAAATGCAATTGGATTCGATGCTCGATTCCCGAATGAATGCTTATTAAACAGCAGGCGGTTCTGGATCATGCCAATCGCGGCAGCCGGCTCCAGATCCGCACGGAGGGTCAGCGTCAGCAGCAGTTCAATATCACCCGAAGCGTAAGCAGAGGCTAAGGCACGCAGTAATGCCTTTAATTCGTCCTTCTCAAGCAGCGGCAGCGAGTTCGTAGACAGCGCTTGCTTGACTCCCCCGAGCGATTGACGGGCCCGGTGGTGCGCCGCTTTCACTGCTCCGGCGGTTGTGTCTAGCAGATGAGCCGTCTCCTCGATCGAATAACCGAAGACGTCCCGAAGAAGGAACACGGCTCGCTGTACTGGCGACAAATACTGGAGCAAGGCATGGAACATTCGCTCGAGTTCAAATAGGCCGAGCTCTTTCTCGTGGATCGCATTCTTTTTATGCGCAGCCTGCTCCTGATGAAGAATTCGGGTTAAAACGCGCTTTCTTCGACCTTGATCGATCCAGGTGGTTTTGGCGATGCGCAGCAATAACGCTTCGGGATTCGGATGGCCTAATCCATGGGGTAGACGGATGACTTTTAACCAGGTGTCTTGAGCCAAATCCTCCGCATCCGAGCGGGATCCCGTTAGTGAAAGGCAGTAGCGATGGACGATGTCCTGCAGCTGCTCCATGGGTATGGAATCGGTGATGTTCATGCTTCCAGCTCCTTTACTCTGTAAACGAACGTGGTGATCACAAAGATACGCTGATTTTTATTATTTATTATAAGACTTCATCGTCGGCTGGTGAAGCTGAACATCGGCTACGTTACCGTATCCTCCGGCAGCCTTGGTTCGTTTACCAAGTGTAAAAAGTCATAACCAACTGGAGGGTTCAAGAGATGAGCGTGTATGTTCCTTATGTAGTCGAGCAAACCGGACGCGGGGAAAGATCCTACGATATTTATTCCCGGTTGCTGAAGGACCGCATTGTGTTTCTAGGGTCAGCGATCGATGATCAGGTGGCTAACAGCATCATTGCCCAATTGTTGTTTCTGACCGCGGAGGACCCGGAGAAAGAGATTTCCCTTTACATCAACAGCCCGGGCGGCTCGACCTCTGCCGGATTTGCGATTTACGACACGATGCAGTTCATCAAGCCGCCAGTCCATACCATTTGTATGGGGATGGCCGCTTCGTTCGCCGCGATTCTACTGCTTGCAGGTGAAAAAGGAAAGCGGTTCGCACTGCCAAGCAGTGAGATCATGATCCATCAGCCGCATGGGGGAGCGCAAGGGCAGGCAAGCGACATCGCGATTAGTGCGAAACGGATTATCCAGATCCGGGAAAAAATCAACCAGCTTACCGCAGAACGAACCGGCCAGTCGCTCATGAAAATTGAAAAAGACATGGACCGGGACTATTTTATGTCCGCACAGGAAGCGCTGGAGTACGGGATCATTGATCAGGTGATCACAACATCGTCACAGAACAAATAAACGAACGATAAGTGTTCCCATTTACCATAATGTTTGGCGATCTGCACAAAAAAACCTATGTATGTTATGTTTTATTACAAAAATGTACGGAAATCGTTGTTCGCTCAGCCCATCCCCACTATAATGAGGGCAAACCGAAGGCACATTTTGGATAGGGTGGGGATAACCATGAAAAAAAGTTTATTCACCGGATCTTTAACGCTCTTGATGGTGTTGTCCGCAGTATTGGCAGGGTGTTCGTCGACAGAAAAACCCGCAGCATCGCAGGGAGCCGATCAACCGGCGGCCGGTCAGAGCACGGAGAAGAAGCTGGTCCCGGTTACGCAGGTGACGAACTGGTTCGCAGAGCCGGAGCATGGGGGACAATACGCTGCACTGGCCAAAGGGTACTATAAGGATGCCGGCCTGGATATGACGATTCAGTCGGGAGGGCCGCAAGTGTCGCACATCCAAATCGTCGCCTCCGGTAAAGCGCAATTCGGCATGGCTCAGGCGGATGAAATCCTGCTGGCCAGAGATCAAGGTATTCCAGTCGTTGCGCTGGCCGCGATTTTCCAGAAAACCCCACAGGCCATTATGTTCCACAAAGGTGAACCGATCAAGACCTTCTCGGATTTGAACGGAAGAGTGTCGATCATCGCATCAGGGGCTGCTTATTGGGAATATATCAAGAAGGCCAACAAGCTGGATAAGGTCAAGGAGATGGCGTATACCGGACAAATGGGGCCCTTCGTTAGTGACAATACCGCGGTCATCCAAAGCTATATCACATCGGAGCCGTTCACGATGAAGAAGCAAAATATGGACATCGATTTCCTTATGGTGCACGATTCCGGCTATCAGCCGTACGCCGGCGTCCTGTTTACGACCGAGAAGTATTTGAAGGAAAATCCGGACATTGTCAAAGCGTACATTCAAGCGTCGATGAAGGGCTGGAGCTACTACAAAACGAACTACGAGGAGATCAACCCGAATATCGGCAAGGCGAATCCGGATTTATCCAAAGAATGGATGACCTTCGGAGCAGAGGCGGAAATGCCGCTCATTTTCATAGGTGATGCAGAGAAGGGCGGAGTAGGGACCATGACGAAGGAGCGGTGGTCCACGCTGTCCTCTCAGTTGTTCGAGATCGGACTTTTGAAGAAGCAAGAGCCGATCGAGCAAGCATTCACGACTCAATTTGTAAGCGGCAAATAACTCCGGAGGTGTCGGTGGCATGTTGAACGATCCCGTAGTGTCGAACGACTGGCATGCGATCTGCTTCGCAGCTGATTTGAACGAAACACCAAAGCAGGCCATCCTCATGGAGGAGCGTATCGTGCTTTTCCGCTCAGACGGGACTGCCAAAGCGTTTAAAGACCTGTGCATCCACAGAGGAGCCGCCTTATCGCTTGGAAAAGTGCGCGACGGCTGTCTCGTATGCCCATATCATGGCTGGTCCTACGACAGCGGCGGGCGCTGTGTGTCCATTCCTCAGCTGCCTAGGGGGGCAGCTATCCCGCTTAAGGCGCAGGCGGTGACATACGCTTGTGTCGAGCGATACGGCATCATCTGGGTCAGCCTGAATGCACAAGCTGAGCTCGGCCGGATCCCATTGTACGAAGAAGCAGACGACCCAGCCTTTCACACGGTTTCTTGCGGCCCATTCAAACTTCAAGCTGCGGCCCCCCGAATCGTGGAAAATTTTCTCGATGTGAGCCACTTGGCCTTTTTGCATGAAGGCTATTTGGGGGATTCCGAGCATCCGGAAATTTCGCCTCATGAAGCACGGCTGGAGAACGACCGGATTGTATCGGATGAGATCGGTGTATATCAGCCTGACCCGGACGGCCGAGGGCTTCCTATGGACAATTACTACGTGTATGAGGTGTTAAGACCACTCACCGCGAGACTGAAGAAGACGAATAAAGAAACGGGGGAAACGTTCTCGATGCTATTTGCTGCCCTGCCTGAAGGGGAACGGTTCACCTCGGTTTTTATTCTCGTATCGCGCAATTATGCATTCGATCTGCCCGATGAGGAATACCGGGATTTCCAGAAGCTGATTATCGAGCAGGATGCCGGCGTCGTCGAAAGCCAAAGGCCAGAGCTGCTTCCTCTAGATCTGCAGGAAGAGCTGCATCTGCGTTGCGACCGAATCAGTATCGCATACCGGAGGTGGCTGTCGGAGCTTGGTATGAAGCTTGGAACGTCCGTATAAAATCAATCCATTCAAAGCTGCCGGAAATCGATTTCCCGGTGGCTTTTTTTCGCGCGAACAACGTTTACAATTTATTTACAAATATAACTGTAACCTTTAGTAATTAACCGTCGTTTAGTGATTGACTTCCGAAATGGAAGATCAAACTACTTCAGGAGGTAAGAATTATGAAAAAGAAACTAACAGTACTTGTTACTTCAGCTATGGTGTTCAGCAGTATATCCTTTGGTACGGCATTTGCCTTTAGTGATGTGGACGGCAGTCAGTCTGCAGCCGTAAACATGCTTCAGGAGAGGGGAATCGTTAATGGAGTGGATGCCGATCATTTTGCGCCTCGAGGAAAAATCAGTTACGCGGAGAGCGTACAGCTTCTTGTAAGAGCGTTTGGCTATAATCTAGATGCTATGCGTTTCGACCATCAGCCACATGCTTCCGAATTTTTCACTAATGTGAAGGATAATGCATGGTATGCGGACGCGTTTGTCATTGCGCACTATCATAATTTGGACATCCCTAAGGACGTGAACCCTAACTCATCCGTCACTCGGGAACAGTTCGCAAGCTTGCTGGAGCATGCTCTGGCTCAGAAAGCGCAGCTTCCATTAATTAACATTACACCGGATATTAAGGATGAGGCTTCCATTACTCCAGACCTGCAGGGCAGTATCGCGCGGCTCGTGCATTATAAAATCGTCGAACTGGACAAGAATGGAAACTTCAATCCGAAAGGTGAACTTACCCGCGGGGAGTCCGCCACGTGGATCTATAATACGCTTCAGTTTATGGCCCAAGTGAAACCGCCAGCGCCACCTGTCCAAACCGAAAACGTGAGCCTGAACGTCGAAAAAGTCACGAATGACATTAACAAGGTGACGATTAGCCGAGAGCAAAAGCCTACGGGTGGGTATAGCATCGTAATTCGGAATATTCAGTTTACGGATGAGAAGCACGCGGTCATTCAGTACACATTAACCGATCCAGCGGCGGACAGCATGAATGCGGAAGTGATTAATACGCCAACGGCGGTTGCCTATCTTCCAGCTGGCGTCGAAGTTCAATTGGAAGCTTTGACAACGAATTAATCGTTCATTAAGACGGCGGAAGTTGTTCCTGCACTGGGGCTGATATAGGGAATCTTTGCTGCTGCTCCATACGAATTCAACCCGCGGCGTATGGCGGTAGCCGCTGCTTTAACGGTGTCAGCTGTAATCTATTTACCATTTGCTCGTAATCGGAGTCGCACCGCGATACAAACAGCAGCAGGAATGAGAAGCAATAAAAATGATCATATTAATGGGAGCCGCGCTAGTCCGTCGTGGCTCTTTTTATAAAGAATAGTTGATTGATCGTTCTTAAACATATATGATAGAAAAATAGGAGGTGGATGCGAGATGGCAAGACCAAGAGAGTTTGACCAGGAAGCGGCGCTTAGCAAAGCGATGGACTTGTTCTGGCAGAAAGGGTACGAACGAACCTCGATTCAAGATTTGGTTGAGCATACCGGGGTTCATCGGGGCAGCTTGTACGATACGTTCGGGGACAAAAACCAGCTGTTTCTGTCCTGCTTGGATCGGTTTCGAGAAACCTCCAAGGACCGAACCATGGGCTTGCTTGAGGAAGCGGGCGACCCTAAGGAAGCGCTGCAGCGCTATTTCTCCAGGCTGATCGATATCGCCATGAACGAAGAAACGGGCCGCCGCGGCTGTTTAATCGCCAATACAGCTATGGAGCTTGGGGCAATGGATCCCACGGTTTCGCGCCGCATTGAGGCGTATACGTTGGATATGGAAGTCAGGTTTACGAATTTTCTAATGCGTGCCCAGCAGCAAGGCAGCTTAAAGTCCAAGCATAGTGTGAGAGAGCTGGCGAGGTTTCTTCTAAGTACGAGAAATGGGCTTTATGTGCTTGCAAAATCTGTTACCGATCGAAAAGTACTTGAAGATGCCGTGAACGTAGCGTTATCCGTATTTAAGTAAGCAATGGTTTCTTATCCTAGGATAAGAACTCCGTAAATAGTTCTTGACTGAACGTTCTTAAATGAAATATACTAAGTCATATGTTCGACGATCAATCGCAACGATTTAAGAATGGCTATTCTTTTATTCTGCTATTTTGAGAACGATCATTCTTAAATGTTATTTCACAACTTGATGCATTTCGACAATGACTGGTGACACCGTGTTCGAAACGCAAAAGAAACGACTTTTTATGCGATTTTAAGAACGACCATTCAAAAATATTAGGAGGTTGATGCTCATGAAAACTGTTTCTTCCAAAGCGGCATTCTGGATTGTCGCATGGGTACTCATGATCAGCTTATGGTCCAGTTCAGCACCATCGATTGTCTTTCCAGTCTATGCGTCGCAGTGGCATGTTACGAAAGCCGTAACTACAGGCATTTTTTCTGTGTATCCGATCGTGCTTACCTTGATTCTCTTATTACTGGGGAATATTTCTGACTACATCGGGCGCCGGAACACCTTACTTACCGGGCTAGCTTCGCTTCTCCTTGCAGCCTTAGTATTTGCCTTGGCACCGAGTGTTATTTGGCTGTTTATTGGACGCGTTCTGCAAGGGATTGGAGTGGGATTAACAGCAGGGTCGGGCGCAGCAGCACTGGTGGAATTTAATCCATCGTCGAACAAAAAGCTGCCGGGCTCAGTTAACACGATTACCCAGGCATTCGGTCTGTTTCTTGCTACGATTATTGGCGCGGCTTTAATCAAATATGCACCAGCGCCGCTGTATTTAAGCTATTGGGTCCTAGCTGCACTAGTAGTCCTAAGCATAATATTGTGCTTTTTCCTTCCGCAAAAAGCTGAATCGCAATCTGCTGTTAAGCGCACATGGAAGCTGCAAGGAGTCAAAGTTCCGCAAGGCTTATGGGGCGTTTATGCGCTCGCCGCATTGGCCGTAGGCGCTGGGTTTGCCAATGGCGCAGTATTCTTATCGCTAGGAGCTCAAATTGCCCGCGATGTGGTGGGGACCCAGGACATTCTTGTCATCGGCACGGTGCTGTCGATCTCGTATTTGCTGGCTGCGGTCAGTGCAACGATTGCCGGACGTTTAGGTCCAATTACGTCCATTCGCGCAGGGATGGTTTCCATCCTCTTGGGCACCGTTTTACTCGTCACAGCGGCGGAAATCCACTCGTTCATTTTATTTATCAGCTCGTCCGTCCTAGGGGGTCTTGCGTTTGGGTTCTCTGCATCCGGCGGGATCGGTCTTGCCGCGATGAACGCTCCAGCTTCGTATCGAGTACAATTTTTGTCTGCAGTGCTAGTGGTCGCTTATTTGTGCCAAGGCGCCAGCGGGTATGGCGGAGGCGTGGCTACCAGCACGCTCGGTTTTAGCTCTGCTATCTGGTTGATGGCCGTCCTCGTCGGACTGATTGCTCTGTTTACACTGCTATTTACAATGAAAAAGCGCAAAGAAACGAGCGTTTTAACCGCTAATCCTGCTTAAGCATCAAGCAATTGCTTTAGCTTGGTTTCCGTTGTGGATCCTTGCACCGGGGTATAAATGCTGCAGCGCAAATCATCCGGACCATGAACCTGTAAGGATGTGAGCTCGAACAGCATTTTCCCGGCTTTCGAATGACGAAATTCGATCGTAACCTCCGGAGCAGAGCTGACTTTGCTTTGCTCCCAAAGCTGGTGGAAGTCAGGATAGCGTTCCTTCATTTCCGTGAGAAACCGATCGTACCATTCATCTTCCACATATTGACCGTAGTATGCACGAAAAATGGCCAGAAATCCGCTGGCGAAATGCTCCCAGTTAACCGCCAGTCTGCGAAATTCTTTTCTCGAAAAGAGTAAGAGAATCAAGTTGCGCTCCTCGAAAGCCATCTCTTCAAAGTTTATAAACACGTGGGCTGCCGCTTCATTCCAGTCGACAATTCGGCAGCGACGGTCGGAGATGATCGTCGGGCAATAGCGAAGCTCCGTAATAATTCGGCTTAAGGATGCGCTGATTTGCGGCTGCTCATCCTGCAGCAGGCTCGCACCGGTAATGCCGGAGCTTGTCTCCAGCGCGAGAGAGAACAAGTACTTACGTTCATCCACCGTGAGCTTCAACGCCGCGGCAATGCAATCGAGCACCGAGGACGATACTTTGATGTCTCTGCCTTGCTCCAGCCAGGTGTACCAGGTAGAGCTGACCCCGGCCAATTGGGCGACTTCCTCGCGTCGTAGCCCTGGCGTTCTTCTTCGTGTACCGGTCGGAAATCCAGCGGCTTCCGGGCTGATTTTCCCTCTCTGAGCTTTCAGGAAGGCGGATAATGCCTGTAATCTCGTTTCGTGATTCATCGGACCCCTCCACGTGCTGATCTTAAACTGGTAGTAATTATACTATGATAAACAGCAACTTGTAATAGGATAGCATACATGACAAGATAGGAACAAATCAGGAAAGATCAAGGGAGGCTTACACACAATGGAACGGGTAGTCATTACAGGAATGGGGCTTATCTCGCCGCTTGGCAATGAAGTCGAATCCTTTTGGAATCAGCTGGTTAGGGGTGAATCGGGTATTTCCCGGATCGATACTTTTGATACGTCGAGACATAAGACTCAAATTGCGGGGATCGTGCGAAACTTTGACCCTGATGCGCATTTTGGGCGCAAAGAGGCGCGGCGGATGGACCGGTTCGTCCAATTTGCCGTTGCCGCTGCGGAACAAGCGGTAAGCGATTCAGGCTTAGTATTGGATCAGATCGACCGAGAACGGATGGGCGTATACGTTGGTTCGGGAATCGGCGGGATCCAAACCCTGCTGGAGCAAAAAGATATCCTCAACAGCCGCGGACCGGAGCGGGTGAGTCCAACCTTGGTCCCGATGATGATCTCGAATATGGCTGCGGCGATGATCAGCATCCGATTCGGTGCCCTAGGACCAACACTGTCACCTGTAACCGCATGCTCCATCGGAAATACAGCGATTGGAGAGGCCATGCGCGTCATTCGTTTGGGTCTGGCCGATGTGATTATTGCGGGGGGATCGGAAGCCGCGGTAAACGAGATTTCACTGGCGAGCTTTAGCAATGCTACTGCATTATCGACGAGAAATGAGGAGCCTGCGCGGGCGAGCCGCCCGTTTGACACGGAGCGAGATGGTTTCGTGATGGCGGAAGGGGCCGGCATTGTCGTGTTGGAGTCGCTTTCCCATGCGATTCGCAGAAACGCACGCATCCATGCGGAAGTGATCGGCTATGGCAGCAGCTCGGATGCCTACCATATCGTTGCCACGCATCCCGAGGGAGCAGGCGCACTTCAGGCCATGAAGCTGGCACTGGCCGATGCCAAGCTTGCGCCGGAGCAAGTCGATGTGATCAGTGCACATGCTACAAGTACGGATATCGGCGATAAATCGGAAACGAAAGCCATTAAAAAGCTGTTCGGCGAGCATGCTTATCGTATTCCGGTGACCGCTAACAAATCCATGACCGGACACATGCTGGGCGCGGCCGGAGGGGTTGAAGCCATCGCGCTGGTGAAAAGCTTGCAGGAGGGAATCATTCCTCCGACGATCAATCTGGAGCAGCCGGACCCCGAATGCGATTTGGACTATGTGCCAAACACAGCTCGCGAGGTGAAGGCGAGAATCGGATTATCCAATTCGTTCGGCTTTGGCGGACACAATGCGGTTATTGTATTGAAGGCCTATTCCTCGTGAACTGGCCTTTTCTGCTATGAAGGCTTAATTACTCCTAATATCTCCACTATTCGAAATATTGCACTTGATATTCATTTCGGTCTCTAAATTAGGATAATACATTTGACGCCAGTTTGGTAACTGGTCCAAGGGAAGCTTGCTTCTGAAATGCTGCCCAATTCCTAACGCATCGGATCGGAGTTTTTTCAAATGTTTGAATAATTCCTCATATCGCGTTTTTATATCCTTTGAAAATGCCTCTTCAATCTCGTGCTCGGAGCGCTTATCATTATTTTCTATTAAGTGTAAGGAGAGCCGCATGTTCATTCGTAGAAAGGGATGCTGTTCCCTCCATTCCGTATGGAGATCGTTTTTACATTTGACAATAGCGACACTCGCCCCCCCCATTACTTGAACAACAGAACCTTCAAACAATTCCTCAAATAAGTTAATCAATAAAGATTGTTCTTTTTCAATGTCCCCTTTCATCTGACCTTTGGCCATCACGGCGGAGCCCAAAAATTCCAGCATCGTTGATTTACCTGAACGGAGGATGGGGATCGTGATATCTTCTGTGTCCGAATGGATTGCTCCAAAGGCATTCCAAATGTAGGCTAAATTAATCTCGGGACTCCAGCCGGCATTTTTATTGAAAAAGTTAATTAGTGCGCTCTCTTCATTTTGAATCACATTGCCTGTGCGAGTTAGTAGCTCACCCATCTCTTCTGAAGTTATGGCTAGCAGCGCTTTGCTGGGGATCTGCTGGCTTCTCATGATAAATGCAACTTCATCTTGTATTCCTTCTTCAGCAACCTTGCGATCAATCACGATTAATTGCACGTGCATAAAATCGATACCGGCCTCAATGTCCGTATCAATTTCCGTCAGTGCTTTACTGATGGTATCGGCTTCTTTGTAATATACCTTCGAAATGAGACGATTTCGTTCCGGTAATGGAATCTGAATGTGAAGCCTGTATTTATGTGTTTTACCCTTTGAAATGCCCATGACGATCGGTAGCACCCGGTGATTGAGGTCCTTAATATCCCAACAACCCGTTAAAAAAGCAGCGCAAAGGATCAGTAGAGTTCCCGTATAAAGCTTTTTAAGCATCATATTTGATTCCTACTTTCTTTCCTTCCGTTGAATGAAGCCACCTCGAAAATAAACGGCAAGCGGGATGAGGATATAAATAAAGAGACGAAACCAAACATCCTTAGAGGCAATACTCATATACGAATTCCAGTTTGGAATCAGGAAGGCTATGATAAAAATAAATAAGCAAAGGATAGGTCTGATATAGGATTCCTTCCAAATCGGCACCATTTTTTTCACTAACAAAGCAGAAGACCAGAGCACAAAGGACGCGGTTAACATGACAAAAGCGAGTAATGCAGCGGCATAAAATATGGATATCCGATCAAATATGGTCCAGGTAATATTGACGGTGTCAATGCTCGTTGCCAATGGATAATTCATGAGAGATGCAGCGTTGATCCCATAAACCAAGATCGGAATGTAAACGATAACCATATATAAGATAGTTAAAGGTACCATTGTAAGTAAGATTGGCTTCATCCGTACTTTGGTCACAGGAGGAAGCATACCTAGAAGAAGAAAAGGGCAGATCGAAAATAAAGAGACCAGATACATTCCATGGTGCATAAAATCAAAGCTTGTGTTTATGATCGGGAAAATATTATCCCACTTGGAATTATTAATACTGCAACCCAGTAAGGCAAACAAAAGGGCCGGCAGATATAAGAGGGATAGGAAAGTGCTAGCCCTCAAGATGCCTCGGGGTCCAACGGATGATCCTACATAGGTAATTAGGCACAGTAATATCAATAAAGAATATAACGGTGATCGCAGCACGAAAACAATCTGCATGAGTTCAGCGAAGCCTCGAATTCCCATAATCCCAATCAGGAGTAAATACAAAGTCAGTGGGATCAGAAGGAAGGAGCTCATCCATCGGCCGAGTGGTAGAAGTAAATCTGCATAATCCAAATTTCCAGCTTTGCTCAACCCTTTTAGCAGCAAGACCAGAAGGAATAGCTCAATAATCATATTCAGCAGAGCTGGTTCCCAGTGCCCGTGATTCGTAGTTCGCAGCAACGCTCTAGGAAATAATAGAAAGATGATGCTGCAGTGAGTTCCGAAGAAGAATAGAGGGATGGTAATGATGGAATTCACTCGGGAAATCAACAGAGTCACTCCTTTCTTTATTCTAGGTTTGGCCAATTCTTCTGGTGTCCAAAAAACTCATAAAAGGGACACCGAATCGTTCGATCGCGCACACATAAAAGCAAATGGCTATAAAGCTGCCGAACAAGCCAAATACACCAAACATTCCCGCCGGCACGATCATCCCTACCCTCATAAGACGAATGGATAAGGAGTTGATGTAATTCGGAAAGGCAAAGTTAGCGGTTGCGGAAATGGATAGGACGATGATGACCAGACTGCTGACAAGCTTAGCCTCGACGATGGCAGTACCAAGAACAATACCGCTGGTAAGGGTAACGGTTGCACCAATGACTTTGGACAACCGTTGTGTGGATTCAATAGTAATTTCACTAACAATGAGCAAAAACAGCATTTCCAAAAACGTAGGCAGCGGGATCCCGGTTCGGCTGCTAGCAACAGAAAGTGCAAGCTCGGTTCGCAGCGCTTCTGGATTCACGGAGACCAGAGCTACATACAGTCCGGGAGTTAATAGAGCGATTAATAAGCTCAAGATCCGCAAGCTTCGAAGACCGAGCATGATGAGTATAGGAAATTGGGTATCCCATTCCAACGCAATAAAATCGGAGAATAGTAGCGGCAGCACATAAGCTACGGGCTCTCCGTCAATCATCAATAGCACTCTACCTTTCAAGATCGAGTAGATGGCTTGGGCAGGGATTTCGGTTTTATAAAAAGGGGGGAATAAGTTCATTCGATTGCAGCCGAGCACTTTTATCAGGTCTTGTCCATTCTGCAGATCCCGATCGGATGCTTTCTGTAAACAGCTTCGGACTTGATCCAGGAGCTCTTTATCCACCCGTTTGGCGTTGTAGATTAAAGAGGCCTCTTTCGTTGCTGCTCCAGTAAAGGTGAAGCCTTCTATTTTTAATTCCTTCGAATTGAACGCATTTCGCAGTAGTCCGATGTTGGTAGTTAATGATTCCATGAATGTGACCGCCGGGGCAAACGGTAAAAATTCGTTCTCCGGGCTAGCGATAGCTCTCGAAAGGTTGTTGAGCTTTCCTAGAAAGCTGAATGCTCGTTCGCCATTCGGATCAAGTAGAACAACCTGGTTTTGATGAAGCTTATTCATATCGTCGGAGGTCAATTCCTTGCCAGCTAATCGGCTGCATAAGTCACTGAAGGATTCTGTTGGAGGCGGAGTCGTTCGAGAATTCCAAATAAAGTCGACCGTTTCCTGATAATTCACGATGGATTCATAATAAACCAGCCACAAACCATCGGAACCCAGCTGCAGCGGTTTAATTTTCAAATCACGATTCAATTCTGTTTCTTTAAGTAGGGCATGCAAAAAATTATCCACTCGCCAGTCTCCTCCCTCCTCATTCAAGCTCAAACTTACTTATAATTCCTTTTTATACTAACCAGATTTTGTGGGGATATTCAGGCGCATGGAAGCGAACGAGCATCACCAGTAATTAGAATTGCGATTCAAAAATATGTATAGAACAAGCTTCGTTTTCAGAGAGGGCGGGTTCTATGGAACTGTATCCGAGATTGATCTCCTCCATCGAAAATCGATCAGGCGTTGCCTTAATTACCGTCACCCGGACCCAGCTTCAGGATCCCCACAAGGGCTGTGCTTGGAGGGTGCCTGTGGGAACCAAGCTGCTGCTGTACGCCAGCGGCGAAGTGTTTTGCGAGCAGGAGCTATCCATGGACGATTGGCAGCCCGTATTGGAAAACGCAAGAACCGCAATGATCCAGCAAAAATCAAAGACTTTTATCTCACGAATCCAGTGCTGCGAAATAGAATATTTTGTGGACGTGTATTCGCCGCCGCTGCATTTAATCGTTGCTGGAGCTGGCCATGTGGCGAAGCCTTTGGTGGAGATGGGACATAAGCTTGGGTTTTATATCACGGTCGTCTGTGATCGGCCTCAATTTGCGAATGCGGAACAGTTTCCTTGGGCGGACGAGGTGGTATGCAGCTCATATCACGAGTATTTCCGAGCTTTGGACATTACGGACCGGCCTTATATCTTACTGCTCACGCGCGGCCATCAATATGATGTGGCCATTCTCCGTGAGATCCTGCATCTGCCGGTTCCCTACATCGGAATGATCGGAAGCCGCAGACGCATCTCCGGTGTGTTTTCTCAGCTCCATGAAGAGCTTCCGGATAGCTCGTTTCAAAACGTATACGCTCCGATCGGCCTGGACATTGGTGCACAAACGCCGGAGGAGATCGCCATTAGTGTATTGGCGGAGATTTTGCAGGTGAAAAATCAGAGGTCCGGTAAATCACTCAAGGAAACCATCGGTCATTTTATCGTGGACAGGCAGGAGGAAGAAACATGAGCGAGCTGGAGCTGATGAAACGGATCGTGAGCATACAGTCAACCGGCGCAGCGGCAGCTCTGGCTACCGTCATTCGGACGAAGGGCTCCACACCCCGAAAGGTTGGCGCCAAAATGATCATCTATACGGATGGGACCATCGCCGGAACGATCGGTGGGGGCTGCGGGGAAGGCGAAGTGATTGAAATCGCCCTGCAGGTTATCGCAACTAAGAGGTGCGCACAGCACACGGTGGATCTGACCTCGGGTTTGTTTTATGAAGATGGAGGCATATGCGGCGGCATTCAGTATGTATTTATTGAGCCGCTTTAAGGGATTCGGGAGGATATATGTCATTTGACACGAGCATATATTATTACATGCCCAAGGGGGCCAAGAGGTGGAAGCGATGGAAGCGATGGAAGCGATCATCCTTGCAGCCGGTTATTCAAGCAGAGCGCGAGATTTTAAAATGACCCTGAAGCTAGGGACCAAGACCGTCTTGGAGCATACCATTTCGAAATTTGAAGGCATATGTAAACGGGTGATCGTTGTCAGTGGATTTCAGTGGGAACGGATCCAAGAAGCCATAACGAAGATGCAGAACAGCTATGATATGGAGATTGTATGCGTGGTGAATCCGAGCTTTGACGAAGGTATGTTTAGTTCGGTTCAAAGGGGCTGCAGCGAAGTAGGAGCCTGTAGTTTTTTTGTTACACCGGGAGATTGCCCGCTGGTTCACAAG
The DNA here is from genome assembly GCF_007786445.1 of Paenibacillus cremeus. Lineage (GTDB taxonomy): Bacteria > Bacillota > Bacilli > Paenibacillales > NBRC-103111 > Paenibacillus_G > Paenibacillus_G cremeus. The sequence goes on from NZ_VNJI01000003.1 coordinate 20,290, forward strand.
GAAACGATTTGGAAGCTAGCCGGAGCACCGGGGAACGTGGTGATCCCAAGCTTTCAGAGGAAGGGCGGCCATCCGATTAAACTAACCGGTGAGATTAAGAAGCGTATTGCTGAAGCGGGGGTTGATGCTACTCTGCGTAAGATTTTGCAAGACTATGAAAAGAACTATATGAATATAGACGATCCTGGTGTCCTGATGGATCTGGATACTCCGGAGGATTTTATGCAAGCGACCGAGTATTACAACGAACTGCCATAAGGGGGCTGCTCCTATGCAGGCTAAAGATATTAGTAGCTCTGTAAAAAAGAAAGATCACGATGGGAAAGTATCAGGCCAGCTGGCTTACATCGGTGATGTGAAGCTCGAATCGATGGTTTATGGTGTCTTATATCGCTCGCCGATCGCCTATGGCAAAGTGCGGTCCATCCAGCTGCCGCCATTGCCTGAAGGGGTTGTAAAGATTGGCGCAGAGCACATCCCTGGTGGGAATTTTGTCAAATTGCTGCGTCCGGATCAGCCGATTTTTGCAGATGAATGGGTCAATTATATTGGGGAGCCGATCTTCATGCTCGTTGGCCCCAAGCTTGAGATTCTACATCAGCTGCTAGATGAAGTGGAAGTGGATCTGGAAGAGCATCAAGCTGTCTATACCTTAGATGAAGCCATTGGGCAGAAGGATCAAGCAGGTGTGTTCGCTTACCATGAATTTGGAGAAAATCTCGAGGTGATCCAATCGATCGAAGCTAGTGCGCATCAAATCATAGAAGAAGAGTACGAGACGGGCTATCAAGAGCATGTCTACTTGGAGCCCCAAGGCATGCTTGGAATTTATTCCGATGATGAAATCCGTGTAGAAGGGTCGATGCAGTGTCTTTACTATGTAAAAAATGCCTTGATTAGCGCACTCGCCTGTGAAGGTGATGAGGTAAGGGTGGTCCAAAGTCCGACCGGCGGCGGGTTTGGCGGAAAGGAGGATTTCCCTTCCATGATGGCTTGTCATGTGGCCATCGCTGCTAAGGTGGTCAAAAAGCCCGTCATGCTGCTGTTCGACCGGGCTGAAGACTTTGAGGTGACGACCAAGCGGCATCCAGCCAAATTTAAATATCGAACGGCTTTAGACGAGCAAGGAAATATTTTATGTATGAATGTGGAGCTGTTTCTAGACGGAGGGGCCAATGCGGGGCTCAGTCCAGTCGTATTGCAGCGGTCTTTATTGAACAGCGCAGGGGTATATCAAATTCCGCACTTTCATGCGAAAGGGTACGCGTTGAAAACCAATACGGTGCCTAACGGGGCTTTTCGAGGCTTTGGCGCACCGCAGAGCTTTGCAGCGATTGAAAGTGTTCTAGGACACATTAGCCAGAAGCTGCAGCGTGATCCGATTGAATATAAACGGAGCTATTTGGTGAAGCAAGGCGACCCTACGATAACGGGTGGGAGATTCAAAGATCCGGTTCTAATCGATGACCTCATCCAAGATTTAATGGAGACCGCGAACTATTCGAAGAAAAAAGAAGCGAATCAAAGCTTTAACAAGCAAAGCAAGCGGTACAAAAAGGGGATCGGCGCCTCCTTTTTCCTGCATGGCTGTGGCTTCACCGGAAGCGGGGAACGAGACCATATTAAAGCTACGGTTAAGCTGGCCAAAACCGAACAGGATCAAGTGCTGATCAAAATCTCCAACTCCGATATGGGGCAAGGTGCGCTAACCACCCTGAGCAAAATCGTAGCCCATAAGCTGGCGCTGCCTTACGAAGATATCTTGTTTCCCTATCCGGACACGAAGGAAGTGCCTGACTCGGGTCCCACCGTAGCCTCCAGAACGACGATGATTGTCGGTAAATTGCTGGAGCGGGCAGCAAGCAAGCTGAAAGCGCAGTGGCAATCTGGCATTGAACAAGAGGTAGTTGAACACTATGTTCACGAAGAGATGATTCCTTGGGATGAGGCCAAGTTCTCTGGAGATGCTTATCCGGCTTATTCCTGGGGCGTCAATCTGATTGAACTGGAAGTGGATACGCTGACCGGCTTGGTTCAAGTGGAGAAGATTTATGGAAGCTTTGATATCGGAAAAGCAATTGATAATCTGATTGTTAAAGGTCAGATCGACGGCGGCATGGCGCAGGGAATCGCATACGGTTTTATGGAAAAAATGACGTCCAAAGCAGGCAAGATTCAGCAAAAAAGCATTTCAGACTACGGCCCGCCAACCGCGATGGATATCGTCCATATTCAAAGCAAGCTTTATGATAATCCGTATGCCGGTGGACCTTATGGCGCCAAAGGTGTCGGCGAGCTGCCATTAACGGGAGGAGCTCCAGCCGTGCAAGCCGCGATTGAGGATGCGCTGCAAATTCCGTTTTATCAAATTCCAATTACGCCGGAATTGATTATCGAGAGCTTGACGAAGAAGGGCGGGGGTGGCGATTGATTAAATTTACCCTGAATGGAACGGAAGTAGAAACGGATGCTCCTGCCACTTTGCGATTGATCGATCTATTAAGAGACGAATTTCAGCTGATCGGTTCCAAGGAAGGCTGTGGCGATGGAGAATGCGGGACTTGTAGTGTCCTTGTGAATACGCTCGTGCAAAATAGCTGCCTCATTCCCATTGGTGCGATGGAAGGAGCGGAGATTGTCACCATTGATGGATTTTGCGAGAGTGAGCAATTTAAGCTGCTAAGTGAGTGCTATTCGGAGGCCGGTGCGGTGCAATGCGGTTATTGCATTCCCGGGATGGTGATGGCAAGTGCAGCCCTATTATCCAAAAATCCACACCCGACCGAGGATGAGATTCGTGAAGGCATCTCCGGGAATTTATGCCGCTGTACCGGCTATAACATGATTGTGGATGCGATCGATCTAGCCGCCAAAAAGGGTGAAGGCCTATGGTAACCTCCTACCGTTTGAAGAGTTTAGATGAAACCATTGCGCAGCTTAGCCGGGAAGACTGCCAAATTATCGCGGGCGGCACCGATCTCATGGTACAGCATAAAAGCCCGAGAGGCGCGCCTGCTAGGTTTGATGAGCCCATCGTTTTTATCGATCATTTACAGGAATTAAAGCGGATTCGCTGGGTGAATCAGGACCTTCATATCGGCGCTTGTTGTACGTATAGCGAAATGCTGGGGCATCCTCTCATTCCGAATATTTTAAAAAAAGCGATCAAAGAAATCGCCGCTCCGGCGATACGAAATCGAGGTACGCTGGGCGGGAACATTTGCAATGCCTCCCCTGCAGGAGATACGCTGCCTTTGTTGTATCTTTTTAATGCTAGGTTACAACTAAAATCCGCTAAAGGAGATCGGGAGGTGGAAATTCGAGATTTTATCCAGGGGCCACGAAAGGTTAAGCGGTTAAAGGATGAACTGGTAACTGAAATCATTTTGCCAAACGTGCAGGAGGATCATACTTCCTTTGTGTTTGAGAAAGTGGCGAACCGAAAAGCCGATGCGATCACCAAAATCTCATTTGCCGGCTTGATGCGCTGGGACGAAGGCCAGATTGTTGACGCTAGATTTGCGTTCGGGGCGGTAGGCCCCACCATTGTACGTTCCGCGGCTATTGAGCAAAAAATAGTAGGGGAAGCTTTTCCGCTGGAGGCTGCGGTCGTGAATGGGATTGTTGCTGATTTTGAACGGATCATTAAGCCTATTGACGATCAGCGCTCGACGGCGATTTATCGGAAAACGGTGGCACTTCATCTTTTGAGATATTTTATTGAGAACGCAGGAGAGGAGCGGGGGTATGCAATCGGACAAGGAAAAGATCATCCGGTGGATTGAGGAGAATCGTGAGCAAATCATTGAATTTCTCCAGCAATTAGTGCAGATTCCTTCAGACAATCCGGCAGGAGATTGCTTGCCCATCGCCAGCCGGCTCCACGGGCAGTTGTCGCAAATGGGCTTCGAGAAGGTCTCCCTATTGGAAGTGGATCCGAGCGAAGTGAAAGCGGCCGGCATGCTCAGCCTGGCGAATGTCGTTGCTGCTGTCGCCTTCGGAGACGGAGACGGTCCACGAATTGCACTGAATGCCCACGGTGACGTAGTGCCGCCGGGGCTTGGGTGGTCGGTTGATCCCTATGGCGGGGAAATTCGTAACGGGAAGATGTATGGCCGGGGAGTAGCGGTCTCCAAATCGGACATAGCAGCCTATACCTACGCCGTACAGGCATTGAGGCAGGCAGGGGTCGGAGGCAAGCTGCAGGGTGAAGTAGACTTGGCCTTTACGTTTGATGAGGAGACCGGTGGGGAGCTGGGTCCCAAATGGCTGCTGGAGCGAGGGCATATTCGGCCGGATATGGCGCTGGTCGCTGGCTTTACTCACGCCATTGTGAATGCGCATAATGGATGCTTGCATTTTGAAATTACAGCGATTGGCAAGTCTGCCCATGCAGCCATTCCGGAGACGGGGATCGATGCAGTCGAGGCAATGGTGAGCATATTGCAGTCCTTGTATGCGTATCGAGAGGTGCTGAAGGGTAAGCACTCTACAGTAGACGGGATTGATCACCCGACCCTGGTTGTCGGGTTGATTTCGGGTGGCATCAACACCAACGTCGTGCCGGATGTATGCCGGTGTCGGGTGGACCGTCGGCTCATCCCCGAGGAAGATCCCATTGAAGCCGAGGAGGAGTTCAGGCGGATCGTGGAAAGCGCAGCGGCTAAAATCGATGGGCTGGAGGTTGAAATCCACCGTGTCCTCCATGCTCAAAGCTTCGGTCCGGTTCCGAACGATACGCCGATCATTCAAGCACTAGCCGCCAATTGGCGCAGCTTGATGAAGGATGCCGGGGAGCTCTCCATCCATGGCGTTCCGCTCTATACGGATGCGCGGCATTTTGCGGCTCAAGGCATTGCTACCGCCATGTTCGGCGCAGGTCCCCGAACGCTGGAGGAAGCGAACGGTCATCGCGCCGATGAGCATGTCCAACTCGAAGACCTGATCCGCGCGGTCAAAATTGTGGCCTGCACGCTGTATGACTTGCTGTTAAACGAATCAGAAGGGTGATCTCATGCACATCAATCTCTCCACCACAACGCAGCAGTTGATTCTGAATGAAAATGGATATCGAAACTGGCATGCCACGACCACGGAACAACAATGGAACGTCAATCAAACGGCCATCCTCGTGTGTGATATGTGGGATCGTCATTGGTCTAAGGGAGCCACGGAAAGAGTCGCCAGTATGGCGGTTCGAATGAATGAGGTCCTTAAGACCATGAGACAAAAAGGAGTGCAAATCCTGTTTGCTCCTTCGGACACGATGAGCTTCTATGCGGATTCATCTGCACGCAAAAGACTATCGGAGCTTGAACTGATGGAGTTGCCAGCAGCGAGACTTGATCTTACGGAACATCGGCTTCCGATCGACGATTCCGACGGTGGAAGTGATACGGAGGATGAGCATGAAGTCAACAGCCGCGTGTGGCGCCGGCAGCATCCTTTATTAGAAATTGACGAGACCGTGGATGGGATAACAGATGACGGGCGAGAGGTGTACAGCTTTCTGAAGACAAAGGGGATCTCCAACGTAATCTTCATGGGGGTTCATACGAATATGTGTGTGCTGAACCGAAGCTTTGCGATTAAGCGGCTGGTCGGATGGGGCTTCAACGTCGTGCTGGCGCGGGATTTGACCGATGCGATGTACAATCCGGCACGTCCCCCGTATGTGAGCCATGAGGAAGGCACCCGATTGGTGGTTGAATATATCGAGAAGTTTTGGTGTCCGACGATTCGTCTGGATCACCTCACTTAAGAACAAAGCTGCCGTACTTTCACGGCAGCTTTGTCGCATTATACCACGATAAATTGATTTACAGTTCGGAGCAGCGGCTTCTCGCCAATGGTTACTTGGTGAGTTCCATAAGAAGTAATCTTTCCAGGTCCGAATACCTTTATATCTCTTTGTCTTGCTTCAATCGTGCATCCTTCATTTCTCGCTTTTTCAAAATCGCTATCTTTGGTAAGAATAGTTCCTGGTTCGAGCATATGCAAAACCTCCTAGGGTTAATAATGACGGGGTCCATCTGCAACGGGATGAAGTGCATCAATCTTTGTTTATTATGAGAAAAGGATACTTTTTTCATTCAGCTTCCCCACCTAAGTCGGTCCAGTTCCCCAACTTAAGTCTAGTCTCAAGAACGGTCTGGGGTCCGTTTCGACATCCACCGGTTCTCCTTACAATAGGAGTATATCAAGGATTGATTTTGAGAGGGGAACTAAACAACATGAAAAAATTATATCGCTCCGCAACAAATAGCTGGCTGACTGGACTCTGTGGTGGCTTGTCCGAATACCTAGGCATCAACGCTACGCTGATCCGAATCCTAATGGTAGTCGCGCTGTTCGCGAGCTTCGGAACAACCGTCATCCTATACTTCATCGCAAGTATGCTAACACCGAAGGCCGGTCGTTACATGGATTACCCGTCTTATTAATTTAACATCATAGGAGGATTTTTCAAATGAAAATTTTGCAAAGATTAATGGATTTGTCAAAGGCTGTTGTGAATGAAGCGCTAGATAAAGTGGAAAAGCCGTCCATGATGCTGAACCATTATGTCCGCAGCTTGGATGAAGAGATTCAGGACATGGAAGCCGCGCTGCTTCAGGAAGCATCCCGAGGCAAGACGCTTCAGCAGCAGATCGCTTACTATACCAAGAGAGCGGAGCAGCAAGAGCGCAGAGCGGGCGAAGCGATGGCGGATGACCGAATGGTCGAAGCTCGTCAGGCCGTGGAGGCCAAGCTGGATGACTTGGAAAAGGTATCCCAGCTGAAGGCAGCCTACGATACCACTCAGCATGAATCCGAGGAGCTAATGGAACGCCTGGCCCAGGCCCGGGAGCAATATGCTGCTTTGAAGCTGAAACAGGACGAGCTGCTAAGCCGCGCTCAGAAGGTCGAACAAGCGCAAGAGCTGCAGGCTAGTCCATCCCAAGTTAAAGCCTACACCCGCAGGGAATCGGCTTCGGCGCTCCGCGGATTCGAGCGGATGGAGGAAGTCATCCTACAGAAGGAAGCTAAGCTGCAAAGTGTTCAAGCAGCGGCAGCGGCGGCAGCAGCAGCGCGGAATTCCCTCGTAGAGGAGCAGCTGGCGAAGCTGAGATCGGCGAACTCCAATGCATAACTGCATAACTAACTAATCTAAAACGTATAGCCCGTTTCTGCGTGATTTCATGCGGAAGTGGGCTGTTTTTTTGAACATAATAATAACAATGGTTGACACGACACCGAAAGGTGTCCTATAATAAATACGACACCAAATGGTGGCCGAATGAGAACTCTACACAATTTTTTAGGAGAGGGTGTTGTGAGCGAGATCAATCCGTTGCGTGATGTGTATGACGCGATTGCAGATCCAACCCGGCGCCAGCTGATTCGTCTGTTAGCTGAGGCGGAGGAGCTCCCGCTGCATGAGTTAACCGCACAGTTTCAAATGGGACGTACAGCGGTTTCCAAGCATTTGACCATCCTTAAAGAGGCTGGATTAGTAGTAGACCGGAAAGTTGGCAGGGAAACACGATATAGGCTTAATGCCACACCGCTTCGAGAGGTTCAAGACTGGGTGGCGTTCTATAGTAGGTTCTGGAGTACGAATATGATGCGCTTAGTCCAGTTATTAGAGGAGGAAGAAGAATGAGTTTAGCATTAACGTTGGATTTTCAGTACAAGACAACGATGGAGAAGCTTTGGTCTGCGATCACCGATTCCAAGCAGCTAGCCAGATGGGTTATGGAAAATGATTTTGAGCCTATCGTAGGACATAAGTTTCATTTTCGCACGGAGCCAACCCAATATTGGAATGGACTAATCGAAGGTGAGGTTCTCGTTGTGGAAGCACCTAACCGGTTGTCCTATTCATGGGCGAGCGGAGGGGAGAAGCACACGGTCACCTGGACGCTGCAGGATTTAGGGGACGGCCAAGTGAATCTTCACCTGGAGCAAACCGGATTCTCCAATCCGCAAGGTCTCCAAGGCGCGAAGTTTGGCTGGACGAACTGGTGCGGCGGGCTTGAAAAATTGCTGGAGCAATAAGAATGTCAAGCATGAACGAATGGAATCAAGAGTATATCGTGATCTCGGGCGCGAGGGAAAACAATCTCAAGAACGTATCCTTGCGCATTCCCAAGCGAAAGATCACCATCTTCACCGGAGTATCCGGATCCGGCAAGTCGTCGATCGTCTTCGACACGATTGCGGCAGAATCCACACGATTGCTCAATGAGAACTTCAGCTTGTTCGTTCGCAATTTCCTGCCCAAATATCCGCAGCCGGATACGGATGCAATTGAGAACCTGAGCATGGCTGTGATTGTGGATCAGAAGCGGCTGGGCGGCGGTTCCCACTCCACGATGGGCACGATTACCGATATTTCTCCCATCCTCCGTCTGCTCTTCTCTCGAGTAGGCCAGCCCTATGTTGGAACAGCGAACATGTTCTCGTTTAATGATCCGCAAGGGATGTGCCTCGAGTGCAATGGGATTGGTCGAAAGCTGGGTGTCGATATGACCAAGGCGCTGGACATGACCAAGTCGTTAAAAGAAGGCGCCATCCTGCTGCCGGACTATTCGGTGGACAGCATGGATTGGACGATACTCGTGCAGTCGGGTTTCGATCCCGACAAGAAGCTGAGCGATTATTCGAAGGAAGACCTGGAGCAGCTGCTTTACGGTAAGGCGAGGAAGATTGAGATGCAGTTCGCGGGAAAAGCAGTGAATATAACCGTGGAAGGCGTCATCGAGAAGTTCACCAATAAGTATATCAAGCGTGATCTAAAGACGATGTCTGAGCGAACACAACGAGCAGTGACGCCTTACATCACCGAAGGCCCGTGCTCCAGCTGCCGCGGCGCGAGACTCAGCCAGGCTGCGCTCGGCTGCAGGATCAATGGACTGAACATTGCGGAGATGTCCTCGATGGAGGTAAGTCAGCTCATTCGTGTCGTTCGTGAGATTAACGACGCGATCGCTGTGCCGATCGTGAAGTCGCTGACAGAGCGGCTGCAGCATCTGGTGGATATCGGACTCGACTACTTGACGCTGGACCGCGAGACGGATACGCTGTCGGGCGGCGAATCGCAGCGCGTCAAGATGGTGAAGCATCTGAGCGGCAGTCTGGTGGATGTCACATACATTTTTGATGAGCCGAGCGTTGGCTTGCATCCACGGGATGTGCACCGGTTGAATGAGCTGCTTCAGAAGCTCCGCGACAAGGGCAATACGGTGATTGTCGTCGAGCATGATCCCGATGTCATCAAGGTGGCGGATCATATTGTCGACGTTGGGCCTCATGCCGGCAGCCGCGGCGGTACGATCGTGTACGAAGGAAGCTTCCAAGGCTTGCTGGAGTCAGGTACACTCACTGGCACCCATATGAAGCGGCCGCTCCAGCTGAAGCCGACTTCCAGACAGCCCTCGGGCAAGCTGTCCATTACCCATGCTACACTGCACAACCTGCAAAACGTCAGTGTAGAGCTTCCAACCGGAGTGCTAACCGTCGTTACAGGTGTTGCCGGTTCGGGCAAAAGTACGCTGATTAACGAAGTATTCCTCAGCCAGCATCCGGAAGCGATCGTGATCGATCAGTCGGCGGTAGGCGTATCGACACGCTCGAATCCCGCGACCTACACGGGCATTATGGATGATGTGCGCAAGGCGTTTGCTTCTGCGAACAAGGTCAATCAAGGCTTGTTCAGCTTCAACTCCAAAGGCGCTTGCGAGAACTGCCAAGGGCTGGGCGTGGTGTACACAGACCTTGCCTTCCTTGAGAGTGTGAAGCTGCCTTGCGAGGTATGCGGAGGTAAACGGTTCAAGGAAGAGGTGCTTGCCTACAAGTTCAACGGAAAGTCCATTGCGGATGTGCTGGAGATGACGGTGGAGCAGGCGCTGGAGTTTTTCCAGCTCAAAGAAGTGGTACGCAAGCTCCAGGCGATGAGTGATGTGGGGCTGAACTACATTACTCTAGGCCAGCCGCTCAGCACGCTCTCAGGCGGAGAATGCCAGCGGATCAAGCTGGCCAGCGAGCTCCATAAGAAGGGCAGCATCTATGTGATGGACGAACCGACAACCGGCTTGCATATGTCCGATATTGGTCATCTTCTGGAGATCATGAATCGTCTCGTAGACACCGGCAATACGGTAATTGTCATCGAGCACAACCTCGATGTGATCAGCCAAGCGGATTGGATCATCGATATGGGACCGGACGGAGGCAGCAGGGGCGGTCAGGTGGTGTTCGAAGGCCCGCCTCTTCAGATCACTCAAGCGGAGCAATCGATTACGGGAAAATATTTGAAGCCATGAGGAAATCTACGAAAAAAACGACCTTAGCCCTATTTGGGCACTGAGGTCGTTTGATTTTTTTTCGATGGATTTAATCTTCCTGCCCAGACCGTATACCCCATGCCTACATAAGCTAATCCCCAGAAGAAGGCAAAATATTTATTGTCTCCGACCGGCAGCACCATCGAAAAGTGCATCATGACGAGTAGGACGATAACCCAGCGTGGGAATACGTTCGCTCGGTAGGAGAGGATCGTAAACAGCAGCGTTCCTCCTGTCAATCCGATAAGAGCCAGCAGGTGCAAAAGGGTGAAAACCGCGCCATCCGGGGGGCTGGCCGGATCGATGGAAAGGATCGCAGACCACAGCATGAAGGTTATGGCGATATTTCCGATCATGATACCGAGTACAGATATGAATCCGATCGTTCCGATTTCCCTAGACTGGACCAGATAGACAGCCAACGTACCGACCGTCATGAGAATGCTTGCAACAATCCCGCACGTCAGCTCCGGAAGGCTATCCGTCCCCCAAATCAGGGAGCTTGGCGTCATCCCCATACGGCTAAGGCCGGCCAGCAAACAAATCATACCCAACCATGGAATTGCTCTTGCTTTAATCATGTTTTCCAACCTCCAGTTCAACTCGTTATGCTAACGATTTCGATTATAATCGACAGGAAATCACGGAAAATAGGGCAGGGCACTCCTTTCGTTTGGGAAACTGCGGCTGGGACACTTTTCGGGAAACTTGGGAAGTCGTTGGGAAGTTGCGGCTTCACCGTATTCAGTCCGCGGGATGCCCGCTATAATAGAGGTAAAAGTATCCTTATTTGGAGGAGGTCTCATGTCACAAGATCGAACCGCAGTACCTGCAGACCGTATCCCGAACCTAGGGCTCCTCGTTTGCCTTCAGCTTTTTGCCGTCTTGTTCTCTGTGTCTTCGGCAGTGATCTATTGTGCGGGGATCCCCAAGTACTACCAAAATCTCATTTCGACTTGTATTGTAAACGGGTGCAGCAATTATGCGCCTGCCATGCCTCTTGAGAATGCAAGAGCCATTCACTTGTCACTGGAGACCTATGCAGTGCTGTTCGTGTGTATTGACCTCATCTTTACGTTGGTTTTTTATGGGGCTGCGATGCTCATTTTTTGGAAAGGCATTCGTGAACCGATGGCGCTTCTGGCTGGCTTGGCCATGGTTGCGTTCGGCACCTCGTTTCCTTCGTTAGTGCCTGTTGCTTTTCAGGGGAATACCGCTATGGAGTGGTGGTTCTCTGGGGTAGCGACGCTCGGCTGGATTGGTTTGTCCCTGTTGTTTCTGCTGTTTCCAAACGGGTCGTTCGTGCCGAGATGGTCTGTAGGCGTTTTTATTGTGATTCTCATTGTTCAAGTCAGCAGTTTCATTAATCGCGGCATCATCTGGAATGAAATGAGCGGTTCCGCTTACCTTCTTGCTGTGTGGTATATTGGGTCGACGCTGATTCTGGTTTATTCGCAAATCTATCGGTACTTGAAAGTATCATCACCGGCGCAGCGGCAGCAGACCAAATGGGTGGTGTACGGGCTCGCTGTGGGCCTGATTGGATTTATCGGGATGAGCATCTTATTTAACCCAGCTATGAATGACGGCAGCGCGCTAACTTATGTGTATCTCAATGCCTTCCTGAATCTAAGCTTACTGGCGATACCGCTTACGCTTACGATGGCCGTGCTGAAGCAGCGGCTGTGGGATATTGACCCGATTGTGAATCGTACGCTGGTGTATGGTGCCTTGTCGCTTTGTGTGGCTGCGATCTATATTTTTTCGGTCTATTACTTGAGCCGCTTATTTGAGACTCAAAATAATCTGATCATCTCCTTGGCTGCAACGGCGATCGTGGCGGTAATCTTCGCTCCGCTCAGGGAAAAGCTGCAGCGGCTCGTGAATCGGATGCTAAAAGGCCGGCACGACGATCCGTATGCCGTGCTGCTGGAGCTGGGAAGCCAGCTCGTTCGACCGATGGCGCCGGAGGCCATGCTGGAGGCGCTCGCTTCCACCATGAAGGAGTCGCTGCGCTTGCCTTATGCAGGCATTGCGATCGGTGTGGGAGGGCAGGACGCTTTGGTCGCTACATCCGGAGAGCCGCTGCACGAGGTGCTGTCGTTTCCCATTATTCATCGCGGGGAGAGGCTCGGTACGCTCTATTTGTCCGCTCGTTCTCCTGGAGAAGCCTTCTCGTCCGAGGACAACAAGTTCCTGGATGTGCTACTTCACCAAGCGGGACCAATCGTTGAAAATGTGAACATGACCCTCGGCATGAAGCTGCTGGCTCAAGATTTGCAGGAATCTCGAGAACGACTCGTTCTAGCCAGAGAAGAAGAACGCCGGCAAATTCGGAAAAATTTGCATGACGATCTGGCTCCTAGACTTGCGGCTCTGGCGCTTAACGTGGCGACGGCCGAGAAATATGTCCTGAAGAAGCCTGACATAGCGATTGAGATGCTGGGCGACCTCAGAACGGTGATTCGGGCGACGGTGGGGGAGATTCGGACCCTTGTGCACGATCTGCGCCCGCCAACGCTGGATGAGCTCGGGTTGATCAGCGCGATTGGGGAGCGAATCAGCGAGCTGAACAAGCCGGCACAGCTGCTGGCCGATGAGCAAGGCACCATCCCGATCCACATCCGGCTGCATGAACCTCCACAGCTTCCGGAGCTGCCGGCCGCAGTGGAGGTGGCGGCCTATCGAATTGTTACGGAATCGCTGGTCAACGTCATTAAACACAGCCAAGCTACCGAATGCATCGTCAAGCTTCAGCTTTCGCCGCTGAAGCAGCTGATCGTCGAAGTGACGGATAATGGCACTGGTTTTCGTTCGGCCTACACGCCTGGACTTCCGGGCAAAGGCGGAATTGGACTCCAATCGCTAAAGGAGAGAGCGGCGGAATTAGGCGGACAATGCTCGATCGAGCCTGCGGAGCAGGGCGGCACGCGTGTGCTGGCAATTTTGCCAATTGAACTGAAGGAGGAGCATGGACGTTGAAAATTTTGATTGCAGAGGATCATCCCTTATTTCGCAGCGGCGTGCGTAATTTGCTGAGGACGACGGACGATCTGGAGGTTATTGGGGAAGCATCGTCCGGGGAGGAGGCGGTGGCTCTGGCGGAGCAGCTGCATCCCGATCTCGTGCTGATGGACATTCGTATGCCCGGAATGAATGGGATCGAAGCCACACGGATCATCAAAGACAAGCATCCGGAGATCGAGGTGCTGATGTTGACGATGTTTCGAGATGATCAGTCGGTTTTTACCGCTATGCGTGTAGGGGCCAAAGGGTACATCCTGAAGGATTCCGACGAAGAGGAGCTGCTGCGCTCCATCCGAATGGTAGGCAACGGCGGCGCTGTCTTCAGCTCGGATATTGCCAGCCGGATGATGCACTATTTTTCCCAACCCCAATCGGTTCCCGTGGATGATCCTGCCTTCTCGGAGCTTACCAAACGCGAATTGGAGATTTTGGAGCGGATCGCAGAGGGGGACAGCAACGCCCAGATTGCCGCTCGATTGCATCTCAGCAATAAGACGGTAGCCAATTATGTCTCAAACATTTTAAATAAGCTGCAGGTTTCGGATCGCAATGCCGCAAAGCGTTTGGTGCAAAAAACGCGTGAGGAATAGGGTTCAAAGCAAGCGCATAAAGCCTCCAGACCATCACTTTCACAGTGGGGTAGGGAGGTTTTTCGTTATGTCTTCCCGAATCGGTTCCCAACTTATTCCCAATCATTTCCCTGCCATGACTCAAGAAATATGGATGAAGCGCATTGTATGATTACTTCAGAAACCAAATCCAACCAAGTGATTCATAAAGGAGAGTAATGAGCGTATGAAATGGAGCTTCGGGAAACGAAATTATACTTCGGTCATGACCTTTTTGCTTGCAGGCTGCTTGACGTTTGGCAGTATCGCTAATGCTTTCGGTGAAACGCCTCCTGCAGGGGTGCAGATCAAGGAATTCAGCCTTCTCGATACGGCGTCCGATGTGGTAGGTGCAGCTGATTTTACACCGGAGGGCAATAAGGATGGACACTTCAAGCTGCGGCTGAGCCTTGCTCAGCATACGGTGATCAATTCTGTCGTCCTGCGTTCAACGGATGCTTATGGCAAGGACAATTCTCAAGGGGTATGGAGGACGAACCACGTTACTACCGGGTGGCTGCTGGGCATTGTGCAGGACAAAGTTGTGCCATCGTCAAGCGGAACAACTCATGAAAGCATCATAATCAACCCTGGATTTCGGAAGGATGTAAAGGCACCGGTCGGCGAATTCGACGGTGAGCTTACCTTCGACTTGTACGCTAGCGATAACGGCACGATTAAAGAAACGCAATATTATGTCTTGGAGATCGGGACCCCGCAAGGTACAGTCGTATCCAAGCCGATCAAATATAAAAGTCCCATGATAGTTTCTGATTCGGCAAGCCCGACACCAGCACCTACACCACCTACGCCAGCGCCAACTCCAGTTCCAGCACCTACACCAGCTCCAACTCCAGCCCCAACTCCAGCACCAAGCCCAGCGCCTGCTCCAGTACCGGATAGCCCGCAGATTCATGTGCTTTTCAAGGGTCAAGCGCTTCAGTTTGATGGCGCCCAACCGATCCTGAAAGACGGTTCAACGCTGGTCCCGTTCCGCAAATTATTCGAGACGCTAGGCTTTGTGGTTCAATGGAAGGAATCCGGTGGAACACAGCAGGCGATTGGAACGAAGGAGGGTCTTGCCATTGAATTGACGATCAACAGCACCTCCGCTAAAGTAAATGGAAAAAGCGTGAGCTTGGATGTGCCTGCACAGATTCTGGATGGCAGCACTTTAGTACCACTGCGCTTTGTGGCGGAGAACAGCGGATACGCCGTGTCCTATTCCAGAACTGGCAACGAAGCGACCGTTCAAATTGAAGAAGCGACTGCATCGCCAGCACCTACACCAACGCCAACACCTACACCAACGCCAACACCAACGCCTGCACCAGCTCCAGCACCGCAGCCATCGCCTAGCCCTGCTCCGGTCCCTGAGCCCCCAAAAGAAGCAGCGGAGCCCTATGTCGTCAAAGGCTATGTACGTGATGCCAATGGTCAGCCGATTCCGGACGTCGTCGTTTTTGCAGATAACACTTTGCTTTACGACAGCAACATTCTTGGCGTTACCGATGAAACAGGTCACTATCGGATCGAATTGCCTCAAATCGCAACGTCCTGGCGAATGGGCGGCGATATCACCAAAACATTTAACGATAAAGAGTACACCTTCCACTTAAAAGTTGACAAAGATGTTCCATTCTCGGGCAGCACCGGAGCCGTCCGCAACTTTACATGGAACAAGTTTGACGGACAGATTTATATTTATCCGTTCTTTTTATCCTCAGATGACTCGCTGCCGGAGTTCAATATGAGCGATCTGGAAGTGACCCTCACACCTGTAGGTCCGCTGCTGGATGGCAGTACAGGAAAAACGATCATCAAGCGAGGGGGACCGGTCTCAGGCGGAGCGGGCGTGGATCAAATTCCGATCGGCCGTTACAAGGCTACAGCCAAATGGCTGCCGGAAGGGCACGCGCCAATAGCCTTGCAGATCAGTGACAAAAGTGGCAAATATGGCGATTCGGTAGAGTTCGAATTCGGCCCGTCCAACGGGATATCGACAGCACTTTACCTCAGTGAGCTGACCGTGAAGATTCCATAGAACATGGTTTAATTAAGCACCAAGGGCTGCCGAAAGGCAGCCTTTTTGCGATTTAGGCTTTGTAAAGTGTGCTAAATACTAAACCAAGAAAAATTACAGCCCGCAGGAGGAACGAAGCGAGCTGCTGCAAATCTGATGAGATTATCTGGAAAAATTGCCGTTGTCACCGGTGCCGCCTCTGGCATGGGGAAAGCCATCGCAGAAATGTTTGGACGAGAAGGAGCTAAGGTGTTGTCTCGGACCTTCGCGTTGATGCAGCGCAAGCTGTCGTGGATGGGATTTCAGCTCAAGGCGGAACGGCTTTGGCGATAGCGGCAAACGTCGCTAAGGAAGAAGATGTCCAATCGCTGATCGATACCACGGTGGAGAAATACGGAACGGTAGACATTCTGGTCAACAACGCCGGCATTATGGACAACTTTGTCCCGGCCGGAGACCTGACCGACGAGCTGTGGGACCGTGTCTTCGCCATCAATACAACCGGCCCAATGAGAACGATCCGCAAGGTGCTGCCCATCATGACGGAAAAAAAGGCCGGTGTGATCGTCAATGTCGCTTCGGCCGGCGGGCTGTTCGGTCTCCGATGAGTCTAGCTTTGTGAACGGGACGATTATCGCTGCAGACGCCGGTTGGACGGCGTATTAACTTAAGTAAACGTAAAGAAGCTGTCGGTGTGCGTGACCGGCGGCTTCTTTGGTGCGTCGTCACGGTATAACCGTAACATTAATGCATATCGTTCTAAAAGGCGTATTGACTAGACGGGTCATAACGAAGACTTTCGTCTTTCCTAATCCGTCGTTGGATCTTATTGAGACCTGTCTTCGCATCTCCCGAGTAGGAAGCGGAACAGCGAAGCAGTCAACAATCTTCGGGTCATCGACCATGCAAGAATTAATAAATTCGGTGTTTTGAAGCCCCATTTCCTGCGCTCCGACAAAGATAGCTCCTGCTTTTTGCTTAACGCTCACGTTAATTTCCTTATCACATCTTATCCCCATCAAGATTACCTCCTTTTTAGTGGTTCTGATACCAACGGATTCTGCGGTATATCGAGGAATCTTTCAACAGTCGGAAGGGCAGCAGATCCGGCTTATAATTGCCTTCCAGGATCCAAATCCGCCGCTTCTCATCGATGCCCAGATCGAAACCGACCTGCCGCAGCTTGGGGAACCGCTCTCCAAGTCGTCTCGCTGCCAAACGCGCGATTCGTTCGCATTGGACGAGCAAGCTCCGGTCGCCGATTCTCGCATGCTTCAGCGCTTCGGACACCGGAAGGATGCCGCTGGGCACGTTCGTGACGAGATATCCCTGCGCCGCGATTTTCGCGTAAGAGCCTGTCACGTTCCAAGTCGATGAAGCTCCTTTTCTTCGCTGCACCATGATCCGGATGTCAAACGGATTGCCTCGAATTCGCGCCAGCCACAGCCGCCGCTGCACGATATAGCTTCTTGAGCCGGTCATTTTGCTGATCCATTGGATTAACGGTTTGGTCTTTTTAAAAGTGAACGTTTTCTTCTCCACGTGCACCCGATACGATCTAGACCTATTAAGGGTAATGAAAAGGATGTGCCGACCGAACCGCCCGCCGCGTGGCTTAAGGACGATGCCTTGATACTGAGGCAGCAGCTTCGTCATCATGTTCAGCTTCAGCAGCCGTGTTTCCGGTATCCGGGCAGCCAGAGCAGGTATAGTGCGCAAGATGCGATATTGCAGCCATTTGTCTCGCTTAAGCTTTGTCATATTGCACCGACTGCCAAACCTTGATTAAACCCTCGGTGATCGTTTCGATCACTGCTTTATCGGTGAAGTACCGATTATGAGACGCAACGCCCAAACCAAATAGCAATACTCTGGAAGCGACTTTGAACAGCTGTTTAATTCGATTCGAAATGAGAGGAAGGAGCGCAAAGGGAAGAGACAGGATGAGGCAGATTACGTAGATCATTTTTCGCAATCCGCTGTTGCTCTCCAGCTTGATGTCTTTCACGTTCAAATTTGCATTATTATTGAACTGGGCGATGGGGTAAGCCATAATATCGCGATCATAATACAGATTGACCCATTCCCCGTAACGATACCGGTTGGTTTCCTTGGCGGGAATTTGGATCGTACTTTCATCCTTGTTCATGTATTTTAGGCTGAAGAGTGAGATCGGACTGCCGAGCGTGTAGAAAGAGGCGATCGTTTGGCAGGTTTCCAGGTGGTTATTTTCCAGGGGAGGCACTACGTTTTTTTGCATCTGCATGTCGTAAATATAATTGCTGGACACGACGGTCCCAAGACTGTGAGCAATAACGCAGACGGGCGCTTCCGGTCCAACCTTTTTACGCAGCTGATGCAGCGATTCCGCAATTCTTTGATGGATGGCTGTGTGCAAAGCGTTGGTTGTCTGGCCGACGTCGATCCGATGGTATCCCAGGACGTCCACCGCATACTTGATGATGAAGGATCTGGCCATGTCAAACTCCAACTCATCATCAAACTCTGCTTTGACGGCTTTCCTGACGAAGTCTTGATTTACCTCGACGATATCCGACCAGACAACCTCCTCGAATACAAAATCCCGAACAGAGATATCGAGCCCTGTCATCCCGGCAAGCCGCCTGCGGAGCCGCAATTGCAGGGGCTTGGAGTAACCCATACGTTTCTTGCCCATCCCGTGGATGATCAAGATCCCCACCTGTGTTCTCATCGTCTTATTCACTCCATATCGTCCTCAATAACCAATGCAGGTTGCTTCCGCATACATTCTTGCTTTTATATATGCTTGAAGTGGACAAATGGACAAGGCGAATGAGTAAGGATCTATTTGGCAGGAAGCGATTTACGCAGCGGTTCAGCACCGGCAATAGCCAAGAGCGACACGAATGCGCCGATCCACCAGAGGAGCCCCGGCAGCCCGGAGGATGATCCGAGCTGCATCAGCAGGCCGCCCGTACCCTGGCTGATTCCGCCGCCGATGGCCATAGCCAAGTAATAAAATCCGAAATAAGTTGCCGTCATGCCCGGTCTTGCTAGCCGTGACGTCAGATCAAAGCTGGCCGGCTCGATCGTCATCATCCCGACCGTGAATAGGGCAATGCCCGCGACAAAAACCGCGACATGGCCTGCAAAGCCCAGCACGAGCAGTCCTGTTCCGAGCAGCGCGAAGCCTGCCTGGATGGCGCGGATTGCGTGGAGCCTCCTTACCAGCAGGCTGACTGGAACTTGAAACAGGATGATCATGATGGACAAGACGAGGAACACGACGGATACCGAGGAAGCTTGTCCCGTCAAATCGACAATGCGGGCAGGAATCGCTAGATACAGCTGCATGAATAGAAAAAAGTATCCGATCATGACCGCTACGTAATGAACGAAAGGCTGGTCTAGCGTAACGGTTCGCCACATGTCGGCCCAAGCGACCGGCTTGACCTGGATGCGGATGGACGGCAGGCGAATATACGTCATGATGCCCGCAATCACGAACAGAGCGCCGGAGATCAGCGAGAGCAGATGGAAGCTCACCGAAACCAACAACGAGCCGAGCAGGGCCGAAACCACGATGCCGAGGTTGTCAGTTACTTTCTTCACCGCGTACGCGCGAGATCGATTCTGCACATTCGTCAGCGTTGTCAGGGCCGCATCACTTGTCGGCTCGAACAGGCTGCCACCGATCCCGGCGATGATAGCGGAAACAAAGATCAAGAGCGGGCTTGTACCGAGGGCAAACATGCCGAACCCGATACCGCGCAGCACAAACCCGAGCGAAATCGTCAGACGATAGCCGACCCGGTCGGAAATCATCCCAGTCAGCGTCATCAGTCCCTGCTGGCTGAATTGCCGCACCATCAGCAGGACTCCGGCAAGCAGCGGCGCCCATCCGAGCGAATGCGTAAGATAAACGGACAAATTAGGGATCAGAGCGTAAAAACCGATCGACATGAGAAACGAATTGGCTAGCAGCAGCGGTACGCCGCGCGGCCAGTCCTTAGACCACAGCTTCAAAGTCATCACTCCATCTAGTTCGAGATAAAGACACAAAGACTTGTATGATCATTTTACGATACAATGATGGGCGCACAATAGGGGAAGCTAGAAAAAATATCTCCTTAGACCATAAGAATGCGATTGACAGACCGACGGTTGGTATGATTATTGGCACAAATTAAACTTTAAGTGATCAAATTATTATCAGGGGACGGTGGAAAGAACGATGCTGACTGCCATGGAAATAAAAGCGCTGCTGTGTCTCGGCGCAGCTGAAATGGCCAGAGGAATCCGTGAGGGACGTTGGACCTCGCAAGCATTAGTTGAAGCCCATATTGAGCGAATGATGGAAGTGAATCCTACGCTGAATGCGATGGCCACCGCTCTTTGATGAAACCCGGAAGGCTGCTAAGGAGGCCGATCGTCAATTGGAGGCGGGAGGAGCGGAGGTGGGGCCTTTGCACAGTGTTCCCGTGACGATCAAGGAGTCGCTGGATGTGGCTGGGACGCCTAGTACGTGGGGCTTACCCCATCGGCGAAGCCAGCTGTCGCAGACTGACGATCCGGGCGTGGCACGGCTCAAGCAGGCCGGTGCAATCGTCATCGGCAAAAGCAATATTATGCAGCTGCTCATGAGCTGCGAATCGGTCAACCCAGTGTACGGTCGGGTACGCAACCCCTGGCGCCCAGAGGAACGGTCTTCCGGCGGGAGCAGCGGCGCCGAAGCGGCGATCCTTGCAGCCGGGGGATCGCCGCTCGGCCTGGGTACGGATGTCGGAGGCAGTATCCGTCCGCCGTCCCATTGCTGCGGCATTCACGGTCTGAAGCCGACGCCTGGCCGCGTTCCCTCAGGCAAGCCGAAGGGCATTGTGCATAGGCATGAAATTGATCGTCTCCGGGATCTTACGCTTGCTGGGTCAGAACATCGCGGGTCGTCATATCGTTCCCAACTTAGGAGCCAAGACCGAAGACGAGCGGCGGGAGCTTGTTCGTCTTCGGGAGCAGTACCAGCTGAGATTCCTTAAGGAAATGGAGCGGCAGCAGGTCGACGTCCTGATCGCGCCTCCGTTCCTAACTCCGTCCCTGCAGCATGATCTGTCCTTGAACATGTCCTATGAAGGATCGTATGCGCTGCTGTACAACTATCTGGGCATGCCTGCAGGCGTCGTCAGCACGACCCGTGTCCGTCCGAAGAAACGGAGAGCCGCCGCCGAAGCAGAGATCGATCCGTGCAGGCGGCCTCGAAGGTCGACGAGCAAAGCGCCGGCCTGCCGGTCGGCGTCCAAGTCGCTGCTCCGCCCTGGCGTGAGGACTTGGTATTAGCGGTCATGAGCTGCCTAGAGCAGCATTTCATGCAGACAAAGGAATATCCTGTCGGTCAGGCCATGTCATAATTTATCGCCATTCGATGAAAAAACAAGCTTCAGCTTGCAGGTGTTTTCTGCGGCTGGAGCTTGTTTTTTTATCCCTTTACTATCCTTAGCAAACCCATTACACTGGATTTGCAATCGCGTACCCAAGAAATGGTAAGCGTTTACAATTATAAATAAAGAGGTGTAATCAATGAAGAGGGCACGCTCATGGAGACCCATGAAAAACGTCGGCTTGCAAAGCAAAATCTTCGCTTATTATGCACTGCTCATTGTCATTATTTTTCTTTCGAGCAGCATTGTCCTCTATTATTACATCTCCAATTTTACTAAAAATGTGGTCGGCGATTATGCACTCAATACGATCCAACAAACCAACATGAAGCTGGACAGCTGGATGCAGGAGCTCGAGTCGTTGTCCAAGACCATTATGTGGAATGGCAACGTTCGGGATTTATTGGTGGATTATTCCGGCTCCCCTTCGGATTTTATTAAGAAAATGCAGGTTAGCGGCTACTTCAGTTTACTGACGGCGCAGCGTGATGATATTCAATCGATCCTACTGCTGAAAAACTCCGATTATATTCTAAAATACGGCAATTTCTACGATTCCGAACCGGAAGAGCGACGATGGAGAGAACTGATGAGCAAGCCCGACAGCAGTTACCAGGCTGGCAATTTTATATTGTCCGGCTCCATTAAGCGAGTACCGGGTGACGTAGACATGACCTTTGCGGGAATGCGGCAAATCTACGATAAATTTACATTCACCTCGATTGGAGCGATGGTCATTGAGTTTAAATACAGCCGGCTGTCCCAGTTCATGAGCATCTTGGACTCCAAACGGAAGGAGCACTACCTGGTCAATGGGGAAGGGATGGTGCTGTATAGCACCCATGCTGAGGACGTGGGAAACAAGCTGAATGCCGAGTACATGAAAGAGATCGCCGCCGGCCAGGCGTACAATCTCGCCAAAATTGAAGGCAACAAGATGATCGCGTATAACCGCTCCGCATATACCGGCTGGTACATTATTTCCGTGACTCCACTCAGCGAAATCGTGGGTCCGCTCCAGTGGATGCAGCGCATTTTTCTGGCGGTCAGTGTCATCGGCATTACAGTCGCTTTGGCGCTGTCGGCATGGCTCTCCCGAAGCATCACTTCTCCGTTGACAGAACTCGTACGCAAGATGAGGCTCATTTCATTAAGCAACCTGAAGCAGCCGCTCGGCGCGGAGCCCGTGCAGATTCAATCCTATAACGAGATCGAAAGACTGAACCATACGTTCAATACCATGCTGCGAGAGATTGACCATATGATCAGCGAGGTGTATGAAGCCCGTCTGAAGCAGACGGAAACGGAGCTCAAGGTGCTCAGGGCGCAAATTAATCCCCATTTTTTATACAATACGCTTGATGTGATTCACTGGAGGCTCATTGTCGACCACCAGAATGAAGTCGCGAGTCTCGTAAGGGCCCTATGCGGGATGCTTCGGTATAACATTAACGACAGTGATAAACCGGTCCAAATTCGCGATGAAATCGCCCAAATCCGCAATTTTATGGCCATTCAGCAAGCGCGCTTCGGTAACACGATCCATTTGCAAATTCAGGTGCAGCCGGAAATCGAGCAGTTGTCCATATGTAAATTCATCCTGCAGCCGATCGTCGAGAATTGTTTGATTCACGGGTTTAAAGCAAGGAGCCAGGGGAAGATCGTCATCAACGGATACCTCGAAGAGGGACAGGTAAGGCTTGAAGTGGTGGATGATGGAATCGGCATGACACCCGAATCTTTGAATGTCCTGAACTCCACGCTGGCAGCCCGCTCGAATGGGAGTACGGGGATCGGAATACATAACGTTAATCAACGTATTCAGTTGTGTTATGGAAGCCAGTATGGATTGAGCTTTGAAAGTTTGTCGGGAGAAGGGACGAAGGTGAGGATTACGCTGCCTCAATGCGGGTGAAGTGGGAATCGGAGGGGAAAAACCAATCTGAGTGTACCATTTCCAATGCCAGACTCATTTCTGCCTAATAACCCGAGGGGTATAATAAATTTGTAAACGCATACGAGCTAAAGCAAAGGAGGAGTTGAATGGGAAACATTGCCGTAAGCCCCTGCAGTAATCCGGAATTGACTCTGGAAGAAGTGCTCAAGGCCTACTCCGGTATGGGCTATGAGAAATTCGAGCTGTTCACCTCTTGGACGCGCTCTTCGGTAAATTATACTTCCGATCCGAGTGGGTATGCTTCACTGGCCGAGAGGTACGGAATGAAATTCACTTCGATGCATCTGCCTGTTATTGACGAACAGGAAGAATCCTTGCACCGGGCGATTGAGGCCGCACGCTTTGCCCAACGTCTGGGTGTGAACGTGGTGTTGTTTAAGGCGAAAAGCCGTCCTCTCTATATCCGTAATGCGGTGCCTTTTCTGAATGCGATTGAGGAGCTTATGCTTGATATCACGCCTGTGCTGCAAAATCACGCAGGCAGTCCCATTGCTACGCTACAGGATTATCGGGAGGTCATTGAGGGGATTGGTGATCGTCGGATGAAAACGCTGCTGGAGGTAGGTCATTTTCATTCGGTCGGGGTGTCATGGAGGGAAGGGCTGGAGCTTCTGGGCGATTCGATTGCCCTCGTACATATCAAGGATCAGATCGGCCCTCAGTCCGTTGCATTTGGCACGGGTGAAATTGATTTGGCAGGCTTATTCGAGACGATGAAGGCTTCGGGGTATGCCGGCGATTACGTGGTGGAAATGGAAGTCGAAGATAAAGAAAATACGCTCACTTATTTGGAAGCAGCGAGGCAGTATATCCAACCTTTGTTGTAAAGGAGACCATCGAATGGAGCACGTTAACGTATGTATCATCGGTGCCGGGAATTTAGCATCTAAGCGAATTTATCCGTATATCGCCTCAGCGGGCGGTCGTTTGGTCGGCGTGTGCGATCTGGATTTTGAAAAAGCAGGTTTGAAAGCGCTTCTTTATGGCGGGAGAGCTTATAGCGATTATAAGGAAATGCTGTCAAAGGAGCATCCGGATTGCGTGATTGTGTGTATCGGGCCGGAGCAGCATTATCAGATTGCAAAAGAGATCTTGAAGCTCGGCATTCCCGTGTATACGGAAAAGCCCTCAGCCCCTTCGGCGGAGATGGCGCTAAAGCTCGCCCGACAATCAGAGGAAAGCGGCGTGCTGTGCACAACCGCGTTCAAGAAAAGATACAGCGTAGCCTACAATCGAGCCAAGCAGTGGATCAACCAATTCGACCCCTCTCAATTGGTCTCGCTCTCGGTCGACTATGCTTCGGGACCTTATTCCAACCAAAGTCCGAGAACGGAGTTTTTGCTTGATTTTGCCATCCACTGCATTGATGTAACGGGTTATTTGTTCGGGGAAGCCCAGGAGGTCTTCAGCTTTGCAAAAGGCATGGAAGGGTATGCGGTCAGCGTCAAATATCGAAGCGGTGCGGTGGGAGCCTTCAACTTTACTTGTGCGCGTTCGTTTGGCGTACCGACGGAGGAAGTGGAGATCTCGGTCAAGGGCGGTAATTTTATGAGTATTCATAATTCCTCCTGCTGGAAAATCACCGAAAATGAAAAGCCAGTCGAGTGGCGTGAGCCGCCTACGTTCATTAGCAATGGGGATAGCGGCAATGAAACAGGGCACTTCGCTGAAATCGTCGATTATTTTCAAGCGGTCCGTGAGCGTCGATCGACGAGATCCAATATTTACGAAAGCTATAAAAGCCTGGTGCTATATGAAGCGATTAAACGGTCGGCCGAATCCGGACAGGTGGTTCCAGTACAGTATGAATCCGTAACGAAAATTTAAGCTGAGGAGGCTGTATATGAGAAAAAATAGGGGATGGGGGCAACGCATTTCGGCCATGTCTATGGCTGCCGTGCTTGCATTGACCGTTGGCTGCAGCAATTCCGCTGATCCAACTGCTCCAAGCGCCAATAAAGCGAATGTTAACGGACCGAAGCCTAAGGTCATCTACTGGACGAACCGTCCTGCAGCCGACATCGAACGCATTAAAACCGACATCTTAAATGAGGTTCAAAAAGAGGTCGATCTGGAAATCGTCGTCATTCCGGCCGAATACGAGAACAAAATCCGGATTGCCATTAGCGGCGGAAACGCTCCCGACATGTTCGACGTCGACGGGGTTTACACGGCCAATTACGCATATACCGGCGCGCTGCTTCCGCTCGACAAGTATTGGGATAACGCCGATTTTGACGATTATGTTCCATCCTCTAAGGAAAAAACGACCTACAACGGAAAAAAATACGCCGCCTCTTTATTTGACTCCAGCGTCGTGCTTTATTACAACAAGGATCATTTTGCCAAAGCAGGCATCACCAACGTCCCGGACAAGGTTAGCAACGCTTGGACCTTCGATCAATACTTGGATGCCGCACAAAAGCTGACGATCCGCGATGCTTCCGGCAAAATCACCCAATATGGCGCCATTCCTTACGGCTGGCTTGCCCCGGACGTGACGAACGAAGGCGCTTCGTTTACTCATTTCTTGAATATTTGGAATCATGGCGCTGAGGTTTTGGACCCAAAGTATACGACCGCCAAAGGCTATCTCAACAGTCCCAAGACGATCGCCGTGCTTCAGGAGTACCAGGACTACTTCCAGAAATACAAGGTATCTCCACTGGAATCGATCACCAAGGATCAATCCGGCTTTGAGAATGGCAAGCTGTCCATGTACATTTCCAACATTTCCACCTCCTACGCGCTGAAGACCAAATATCCTGACCTAAAATTCGGTGTCATGCCGCTTCCGAAGGGCGAGAAGCAATACGGCTCCTCCGGCGGCTGGAACGTCGGCATCAGCGCCAAAACGAAAGTCCCGGACGCCGCGTGGAAGGTCGTTCATGCCTTGACGGGAAAAGAGGGGCATAAGAAATTTGCGGAAATGTTCAACTTTATCCCGTCCAGAAAAAGTGCGCTGGATTCGATCCCAACCCTAAAGGAGTATCCCTTCAACCTGGCCAGAGAGCAGATGCTGAACGCCAGAGCCAGACCGGTAACACCGGCGTATGCTGAAATTTCCCCGATTTTCGCTGAAATGATGAGTGCTATAGCCTATGGAGGAAATCCGACCGAGCTTGCGAACAAAGCGGCAGATAATATCGATAAGGTGCTATCGAAATACGCGAAGTAAATCAGCTGGAGAAAGCGGCATGTCTTCTTTGGAGGCAGTGCTGCTTTCTCATAACAAGAGACAAGAAGAAAGGGGTGGTGACATGAGCATGCAGGCCGACAAAACGGTGCTTCAAGCCGCAAGCAAACCGGCCCGGCGGAACTACCTTTACCTGAGGCAAATCCGCGACGGTTATTTTTTCATCTTCCCCGCGATGGTGATAATGGGTTTATTTACGGTCTATCCGTCCATTCATTTATTCTGGATGAGCTTGAATCGGTATCGCATGGTTGAAGGGGAGCAGCATGCCCAGTTTATCGGATTAAGCTATTATATCGCCGCATTTGATGATCCGCTGTTCCTTAAAACGCTATGGAATTCGTTTTATTTTCCGCTTGTCATTACTCCACTTCAGACGGCACTCGCTTTATTTATTGCTATCCTGCTGAGTGGGAAGACGCGGGGAATCAGCTTTTTTCGAACCACTTATTTTATCCCGGTCATTATGTCGTTCGTCATCGTCGGCATGTTCTGGAAGGAAATGCTGAATACCAATTCCGGTGTCATTAATGGGATGCTGGCTGTCCTGCATTTGCCTCCGTTGAGTTTTCTAACCGATCCGCAAATGGCGAAATTGTCGATTGCCATGGTCAGCATGTGGAGAGGCTGGGGCTGGTATTTGGTTATTTTTATCGCTGCCCTAACTCAGGTGCCTAAAGAGCTCTACGAGTCAGGCAGCATCGATGGGACGAACGCCTGGCAAAAGTTTTATTACATTACGCTTCCGATGATTCGCCGCAGTATGCTCTTTGTTATCATTGTATCGACGATGAACTGCATTAAGCTGTTTACACCGATTATGGTCATGACGAACGGGGGACCGGCCGATTCGACGCGAACGATCGTTCATTATATTTGGAGTATGGCGTTCCGATCGGGCGATTTTGGATATGCTGGGGCGATGGCGGTCATCTTGTTTTTTATCATCATGTTCATTTCCTTCGTCCAGTATCAATTTATGAAAAATGAGGATTGAGACCTATGATCATAAAGCAAAGCATGTCTGTCCTAAAATATGCGATTTTAATCGTGCTCGTCTTCGCCGTGTTTATCCCGCTGATCTATGTGATTTTGAAGTCGTTTACACCGAACGCGATTTTAGGAAAATCATTGTTTATTCCGGAGCGCGTGACATGGGATAATTATGATGCGGTGTTGTTTCATACTCCTTTTTTCAAATATTTAGGGAACACCATCTTTCTAGCGGTGACCATAACTCTAGGGAGTCTGTTGTTTGATTCCATGGCGGCCTTTGGATTTTCTCGGATTGTGTTTCCGGGGAGGGAGATTCTCTTCCTATCCATCATCGCTATGCTGATTGTGCCGGGCGAAGTGCTACTGCTGCCTCGTTACATGCTGATGCGGGATCTAGGGTGGATTGACGATTACAAAGCGCTCATTATCCCGTCCTTGAGCTCCGCTTATGCGATCTTTTTCTTACGACAGTTTTTCCTGGGCTTGCCTAAGGAATTGGAAGAGTCGGCCTTTATGGACGGCTGCTCCAGAATCAGAGTGTTTGCACAGATCTTAGTTCCGCTGCTCAAAGCTCCGTTATTAACGATGGGGCTCATGATTTTTTTTGGGGTGTGGGACGAATTTCTCTGGCCGTTAACTGTTATCAGCTCGCCCAGCAAATATGTTTTGCAAATTGCGGTCAGTCTGCTCGACACCGAATTCTCGACGAATGTGGGGGCCAAATTCAGCAACGTGGTGTTAAGCTCGCTGCCTATTGTTGGTCTATTCTTGATCATACAGCGTCACTATATTACAGGCATTACGGCGGGAGCCATTAAAGAGTGAGGGGTGCCGGATGAACATTCTCATAGTTGACGACGAGCACATGGTTTGCCGGGGAATCCAAACGATTATTGAGAGAACGGACTGGGGCTGGACAGTGGCGGGCAGTGCCAGTAATGGGCGAGAGGCGCTGGAGCTGATGGAGCAGCAGGAGATCGATGTCGTCATTACGGATATCAAAATGCCGGAGATGGATGGCCTGCAAATGATGGAGTGCATTCATAACCGGGGGTACAGGTGTGAAATGATCGTGCTCAGCTCCTATGCGGATTTCGAGTTTGCCCGAAAGGCAGTCAAATATCGGGCCATGAATTATTTGCTCAAGCCGGTGGATCCGGATGAGCTGATCAAGGATCTGCAAAAAGCGGAGCAAGCCGGGCAGGAGCGATCTCCCCGGCCGTTATCGCAGGAGCAGCTGCACGACTCGGCTCAGGATCCAGCTTCGGCTTCGGCTGGGAAAAAAAGCCGCCGAATCATTGAGCAGATCAAAGCGATCATACATGAAAGGTACCATCAGGATCTGCAAATCCGCGCTATTGCGGACGAGCTGAACATGAACTCCAGTTACTTAAGCGATTTATTCAAGCAGTACACGAATTTAACGTTCACCGAGTTTTTGATCGAATATCGCATCCAGAAGGCTAGGGAGTTGCTCCTTACCGATACGGGCATGAAGATGTACGAGGTCGCGGAAGCCGTCGGCTATCGGAATCCGAAGCATTTTAGCCAAATTTTCAAAAAGCATGTTGGCGAGTTCCCCATTGATTTTCGCGATCGGGTTCATTAGAACGTTCCGTTCTTCACCGCGCAGCTAGGAGCTCGCCCCGGTGTCTGAGCGCCTCGTGCAAAGCGGAAAATCCGCTTAGGAGCTCGCCCTAGGGTCTGAGCGCTTCGTGCAAAGCGGAAAATCCGCTTAGGAGCTCGCCCTGGGGTCTGAACGCTTCGTGCAAAGCGGAAAATCCGCTTAGGAGCTCGCCCTGGGGTATGAGCGCCTCGTGCAAAGCGGAAAAACCGCTTAGGAGCTCGCCCTGGGGTCTGAGCGCCTCGTGCAAAGCGGAAAATCCGCTTAGGAGCTCGCCCCGGGGGCTGAGCGCCTCGTGCAAAGCGGAAAACCCGCTTAAGAGCTCGCCCCGGTGTCTGAGCGCTTCGTGCAAAGCGGAGGGAAAGAAAAAGGGACATCCCTTCGTCATCAACTAAACGACGAGTTGTGGGATAGCCCCTTTTCTTTTCCGAATCGCTCTAATCATATGAGCTAATAATCTCTGCCGTTTCTTTGCTGCCTTGTGGCGCCACGGTCGTAAGGATACGACACCGGCATCGCGCTCGCCTGATCCAACTGCTCCATCTGCTCAGAAGTGAGTGCCCAGCCGCTCGCGCCAAGATTCGTTTCCAGCTGCTCCATCGTTCGAGCGCCGATGATCGGTGCGGTAACTCCTGGCTTCTGAAGCAGCCAGTTGATAGCCACCTGAGCGGGCGTCTTCCCGGACTGCTCGGCCACGTTGAACAGCTCATCGATCACGTTCCAGGTATGATCATTATTATACACGCTCCACGATTCGCTCCAGCCTTTCTCTTCCGCGATCGCTACCCGGCTATCCTTCGGCGGCTCCGCCATGCCCCTGCGGAATTTGCCGCTGAGCCAGCCACCGCGAAGCGGACTCCACGGAATGACACCCAGCCCTTCATTCTGGCACACTTGGATCAGCTCGTATTCCGTTGCCCGGGCCAGCAGGTTGTATTGCGGCTGTAGACAAACAAACGCCTCCCAGCCATGCTGTCTGCTCACATCAACCGCCTTTTGCAGCTGCCAGCCCCGGAAGTTGCTGGCGCCGATATATCGTACTAGGCCGCGCCGCACCAACTCGTTTAATGTACTAAGCGTTTCCTCCAGCGGTGTTTTTGGATCCCAAGCATGAACCTGAAACAAATCGATATAATCGGTCCCAAGCCGACGCAGGCTGGCTTCAACTCCGGCGAGAATATGCTTTCTGCTCAATCCGACGTCGTTGGGGCCACTCCCCATGGCAAAACGCACCTTAGTGGCGATGACGTAATCATCGCGACGCTGAGACTTCAGCCACTTGCCGACGATTTCTTCCGAAGCACCGGACGTATAAACATCGGCAGTATCGATAAAATTGCCGCCACCCTGCGTAAAGCGGTCCATAATCCGAAAGCTGTCTTCTTCACTCGTTTCGCGTCCGAAGGTCATCGCCCCTAAGCAAAGCTCGCTGACCCGGAGGCCCGATTTTCCCACATGTCTAAAATTCATCGTTTGTTCCACCCTCTCAATATTGAACGTAGCTGCGCCAGGAATGAACGGGCTGCCAATTCAGCAGCTTTTTCGCCTTCTCGTTACTAAGGAGCGTCTCGTATCCGTCTAGAGTAGCGCGCAGATTTTGAACTTCGGGATAGGCAGCAGCCATCAAATCGCGGCTTTTGATATCCATACTTGTGTCGTCCGCCGCAATGTTCAAGGCTACCGCACCCAGTCCGTCCGCCTCGATCGCCAGACGGCAAGCTGCTGCTGCATCGCGTGTGTCAATGTAGCTCCACAAAATCCTTTTCCGTTTTTCCGGGTCATGAATAAAGCCTGGGAAATTTTGATACATCTCAGGTGCAATCACATTGCCAAGACGGAAGGAAACGATCTGCATACCGGTTTTGCGATGAAACATCTCCGCCGTCTGCTCATTCACAATTTTGGACAAGCCATAAGAGTCCTGTGGAAGCTGCGGATGCTCCTCGTCCATCGGTACATACTGCGGCGCAAAGGGCTTGACGGCAAATACGAGTCCGTAGGACGACTCACTAGATGCGATCACTGCTTTGCGGATCCCGAGTCCCGAAGCCGCTTCAAGAATGTTGTAGGTGGACATGACGTTATTTTGAAACGTTACCTCGTTGGGGTGGGAATAAGCGACTGGAATCGCCGCCAGATGCACTACAGCAGCCGCGCCGGACAACAGGCCATACACTTCACCCAGGTTTTTCAAGTCTGTGATCACCGTTTTACATAGCGGCTCCTCCGGCAGCCGGATATCCGCATTCACAACCTCATAGCCCTGCTCCAAAAATTCTTTGATGACCCACTTACCGAGTCGGCCTGCACCGCCTGTAACTACAATCTTGTTCAATTAACTTCCCCCTTGACCTGATCTAAATGGCGTCATGTATAATATACATAATGACTGTCCGTACACCTAGCATTATAGGTGCTGCCCCGAAAATTGAAAAGTAGTGAACTTTTGTTCATATAATTAATTGAATGAGACCTTGTTACTTGGAATATAGTTAGTATCCAAATGTAAAAGGGCAGAAGGGAGGATGAGGGTTTGAAAGCCATACAAAAGCAGGGGAAGGGATTGGCGGCATATATCGAAACACAGACCCCGGATTACGGACCGAAAGACCTCCTATTAAAACCACTGTTTTCCGGCATTTGTGCGACAGACCTGCACGTTCTTTACCATGATCTAGGGCAGGAGAAAAAGAAATTCCCGCTAATCATGGGGCATGAATTTTCCGCGGTTGTGGAAAAGGTCGGCAGTGAGGCAGATTTTTACATCGGCACCCAACAAAAGATAAGCGTGGGAGACCGGGTGACGGTTGAACCGATCCTTCCTTGCGGCAAATGCGATTATTGCTTGAAGGGGAAAGTGAATTTGTGCCCCTTCATGTCCCACTTAGGTATTTTTGAGGACGGATGCTACGCCGATTATGTACGGGTGCCAGCGCACCGTGTACACCGGCTCCCCGACAATCTATCGGATCTCGCAGGAGCACTGGTTGAACCGTTGGCTTGTGCGATTAATTTTGTCGATAAAAGCCGGATTCAACCGGGAAATTCAGTAGTGATTCTTGGAGGGGGCTCGATCGGTCAGTTTACTCTGCAGGTCGCCTTGGCTTCAGGAGCCGGTATGGTGATCATCAGTGACCCTGTGGCGAAGAAACGCGAGCTCGCTTTAAAGACCGGGGCACACGCGGTAATAGATCCAGTCCACGAGGAGATTACTGAAAAGGTACGAACTCTTACAGGCGGAGGGGCGGATATCGTCATTGAGTGTGTCGGCATTTCCGCAACCGTATCGCAAATGGTTCATCTGGTGCGGAGGGGCGGCAGATGTGTAATGGCAGGCATCCCTTCATCCAAAATTCCGATGGATTTACTGGATCTGGTGTTTGGGGAGATCGAGCTGGTCGGAGTGATGGCTACGGCCTGGCAATTTCCGAGGGCCATGCGAATGATTGAACTGGGGCTGGTCAATGTTCAAGCTGCCTTAGAACGGGTAATTCCTTTCTCACAAGCGATTGAAGGGTTAAAGGGAGCTTTTGAGTCGAACGAAATAGGTAAGCTTGTGATCGAGCATGGAAAATAATTTCGAAGGAACAACGGTCACGGCCTCCCAATAAGGATCGACGGGAACACCCGCTTCTCATGAAGTCGGGTGTTTCTTTTTCATCTGCGGTCATGATACAATAGAACAAACGTTCTAGATCGGAGACCGACGATGACAGATCGCGTTCCCATTTCCGTGCGCTCCCTAGTGGAATATGTATATCGAAGCGGCAGTATCGATGCGGCTTTCCATTCGAGCACGACATTGACCGAAGGGACCAAGGCACACCAGGATATCCAAAAACAATACAACGAACAGGATCAGCGGGAAGTGTATGTATCGGCTGAATTCGAGCAGGGTGGGCTTGTCTTTGTCATCGATGGGCGTTGTGACGGACTTCTTAAGCTTGAAGACGGATGGACCGTGGACGAAATCAAATCGACTTCCTCTGATCTGAGTCTGATCGATGAAAACTCTTATCCTGTTCACTGGGCCCAGGCCAAATGCTACGCTTATATGATAGCCAAAGATCAGGGGCTGAACCGTATGCGCGTCCAACTGACCTATATGCAAGTGGTGACCAGGGAGCTGAAGCGATTCACAGTTGAGGCATCGTTCGAGGAGCTCGAACAGTTCTTGGTTGATGTGGTGCAGCGATTTTATCCCTACGCGCGCGCTAGAAAAGAGCATGAGGAGCGGCGTAATCAGAGTATTAGGGAACTTGTGTTCCCATACGCGTCCTATCGGCAGGGGCAGCGCAAGCTGGCGGGAGCGGTATACAAGACGATCGAGGGCAAGCATAATTTATTTGCTAAAGCGCCGACAGGCATTGGAAAAACGATGTCGACGATGTTTCCCTCCGTGAAGGCAATTGGAGCAGGATTACTTTCGCGCCTATTTTACTTGACTGCGAAGACCATTACGCGAACGTCGGCGGAGCAAGCTTTTTCGATTTTACATGGCCAAGGGCTGCATCTGCACTCCGTAACGATTACGGCGAAGGAAAAGGTGTGTTTTCAAGAAGAGGTTCGCTGCACCAAAGAGCATTGCGAGTTCGCAAACGGCTACTACGACCGGATCAATGAGGCCGTGCTGGATCTGCTCCACAACGAAACGGCCATGACGCGTGAGGTGATCGAGAAATTTGCGAGGAAGCATCAGGTTTGCCCTTTTGAGTTTTCGCTCGATATCGCCTATGTCGCCGATGCGGTGATTTGCGATTACAATTACATCTTTGATCCGCGAGTGAATTTGAAACGGCAGTTTGAGGAGCAGAAGCGTAAAACGGTATTGCTTGTGGATGAAGCTCATAATCTGGTGGACCGGGCGCGTGAAATGTACTCGAGCACGTTGAATAAGTCGGATTACCTCGCCATTCAACGAGAGTTTAAAGGTGTGCACCAAGAGGTGTACGACGCAGCGAAAGCGGTGAACCATTATTTGATTTCGGTTCGAAAACAGATGGGCGATCGTTCGCTGCAAGTGGAGAAGGAGCTTCCAGAGGAACTGATTGGGCTGCTCGAGGCGTTTATTTCCAAGGTGGAGGACGTATTGGTTGCGTCGAGTTCATCTAGCTCGCTGCTGCTGGATACTTACTTCCGTGCTGCCAATTTTGTACGCATCGCCATGCTATATGATGAACGGTACATTACGTTGACCGAACAAGAGAAAAGCGAGGTCACGCTCAAGCTGTTATGCCTGGACCCTTCGTATTTACTGAAGCAGATGGGGAAGGGGTATCGATCGCATATTTACTTCTCGGCGACGCTCTCACCTTTATCCTATTTTATGGATGCCTTGGGCGCGGGGGAGGGCGATTATTCCGTCTCGGTACCATCGCCCTTTTCTAAGGAGCAGCTGGAGGTTCTCGTTAAGCCCATATCCACGCGATTTCAAGACCGAGAACGCAGCCGCG
Source organism: Paenibacillus cremeus (assembly GCF_007786445.1). Lineage (GTDB taxonomy): Bacteria > Bacillota > Bacilli > Paenibacillales > NBRC-103111 > Paenibacillus_G > Paenibacillus_G cremeus. Next base: position 54,916 of record NZ_VNJI01000003.1, read on the forward strand.
AGCCGATTGCGAGGGCGGTTTATGAAGTAGTGGCGCAGCATCCGGGCAACTATTTGATATTTATTCCGTCGTATGCGTTTATGAACAGCGTTTATGAGGCTTTTACAGAATTGTCAGGCGTTGAACCGTCGGATCGGGTCGACCCCATGAGCATTTTGGTACAAAGGAACCAGATGTCGGAGGTGGAGAAGGAGCAGTTTCTAGCCGCATTCGAAGCGGATCGGAAGGACACGCTAGTCGGCTTTGCTGTGCTTGGCGGCAGCTTCTCCGAAGGGATCGATCTTGTTGGAGATCGGTTAACCGGCGTTGTTGTTGTCGGTGTCGGCCTGCCGCAGCTCGGAGCGGAACGCAACCTGATCCAATCGTACATGGACTCTATCGGCCGCAATGGCTACGACTACGCTTATGTCTACCCTGGAATGAATAAAGTGCAGCAGGCGGGAGGCCGCCTGATCCGATCGGAGACCGATCGCGGTGTGCTCTTGCTTATCGATGACCGCTACCTGCAGCCGCGCTACCAAAGCTTGCTGCCTGAGGAATGGCGTGAGTACAAGCTTCATAATATGAATTAGATGCAGCCTTGACCTTATCTAAGGGGTTTGGTAATGAAACCATTTCTAGCCACGCTGAAGGCAAAGATCGTGAAGAATTGGAAAGAACTGTTGAGTGACCCAGCAGGCCCGCACGTTGTAGCTCTAAGCTATGCCATCGGGGTATTAGCCTTATTGCTCACCTTGCCTACGTTGGGACTTGCTGTTCTGCTCATGATTGCAACGATCCGGTGGACGAAGCTTAGTATGACGGCGGCGTTAATCGGCTATTTCTTTACCAAGCTCATCGCCTTTCCTTTGGCTCCATTGGAGATCATGATCGGCAGAGTGCTGCTTCATGAAGACTTCAATCCTATGAATCATAGGTGGGAGTGGGCTAGAGGGCTGCTGCGTAAAGGTGCGGAGCTAGTGGTGGGTGCGAGTATTATGGGTCTTGGTTTGGCTGTCATTTTTTACTTTGTGATTAAACAAATCCTTATTCTACGAATAAAGCGGGAAGCAAAAAAGAAGAATCAATCACATAAGCAATAAAAAATAGCGAGGATTGGTTGCGTAGTGACAGCTGCCGCCAATTCTCGCTATTTTTATAAAGCTAAATATTATGAAACTTATGAATTCAGCTCGACCACGATCGTCTCGAACAGCTCTAGCTCCGGCAGCTCCAGTAGGATGCGGCCAGTCGAATCTAGGCGGTAGGGCAGAGCGGTCTTGGCCTTAAGCGCATGCACGCTATGCGGCTGTCGTCCGAGCAGGTTCGCCGATACCTCGATGCCCCGCATCGGAAGCGGCGCGTGAAAAGCGGTGCCTAGCTGGCCCGACAGATTGACGAAATGCAGCAGCAGGCGGCTGCCGTCCTCCGAAGTATGGGCGACAAGCTTGACCGTAGGGGAGGCGCTCACTTGGATGCCAGGCTCGTGCCCCAGCAGGTCTTGCAGCGCTGCGGCGATCAGCTGTGAATGGCCATGGCTGCTGAGCTTTTCGTAATGGCGGCCAATGGTCCAAGGCAAGAGTGCCGTCCGGCCTTGGCCGTAATCCTGCGCGATGAGACCCGGGATGTCCGTGACGGTTGTATAGTAGCATTTTTCAGGCGGACCGAACATGCACGGAGGAATGTAGCCAAGGAGCGAGTCACTGCCAGCCTTGGCACGAACCTGGAAAAATTCGTCGTACAAATAGACGATGTCCAATGGCTCGAACCCTCGAAGCTTTTCCTTATCCTGCGGACGGATGCGGAAATACGTTCCCTGCTTGCGAGGGTGAGTTTCTTCGATCGCATCGGCCCCCAAAGAGGCTAGCCGATAAGCGCCAAGCGAGGTGCCGTTTTCGCTGCAGGTGGAGCTGCCTCCCGTTGCGAGCAGCTTTCCTCCAGCTTGAACGTAGCTGTCCAGAACTGAGCAGGCGGTCTCTGACAAATTTCTGGCGTCCGGCAGTACAACCGCTTTATAGCGGCGCAGCAAAGCTTCAGCGCGTGGTTCGTTCAGCACACTGTCGTGCACTACGTCAAACAGCACATGCTGCTCCGATAGCATCCGGTACAGACCTTGAAACTCCTTGATGCTTCCGTAATAGCTGCTGCTATCCGGATAGATTAGACACAAGTCTGCATGCGATTGCAGCTGGGTGTAGTATTGCTCGTTGTCGCGGTGGAAGGTGTAGATGTCCTTGACAGCTTCCATACAAAGACGGTCATCCTGGTTGCCTAGCGTCCCGATGACATAGTAGTCGAGCCAAGCGCCGTGTACCAGGTCCTGGGCGAGACGGGCGGCGGTATGATGGGGCGAGACGGCGGAATGGCGCATGGCGAAATCGACAAAATGAACGGCGGAGTTGCTGACAGCCATCTGCTCCCAAGAATTCATCACCATGCTGACATGCTGGGATGCGGAAAAGTTGAATTCCGGGAGCTGCCGGTCGATCCCGGTATTCGACTCCAAGCGGAAAATGTCGGTTCCCTCCGGTGTGTAGTTGCAAATGGCGATGTGCTCATTGACCGCCTTGACTGCCTGCGAACGTCTTCGGAAAAGCTCGCCGATGGTCACCTGCTTGAACGTTTCGTAATCCCGGTAGACCGGGTCACTGCTGTCTTCCTTACGCGGAAGGCTGTCATGGCCGAACATGCCGTGAAAGCGCACCCGGCAGTTTTCGCACTGGCAGATACCGTAATAATTATAGCTATAGTCCCGCGTCACATACCCGTGCATATTGATAAACACTCCGTCAATCGGGTATCTGGAGGCGGCTTCGGTCATCATTTGGATCGAATAGTCCTGCTGATAAAAGCCGTTGAGGCACGTATGTACTTGCCCGTTGTAGTTGACGATGCCGCCCTCCAGGCTGCGGTACAGCCATTCGGGATGAGACAGCGCAATCGCCTCGTTTAACCGGCTAAAATCAAAGCGGGCGATTACGCGCATGCCCTCGGCGTGGGCACGCTGCAGGATCTCGCCGACGAAGTCGTTCACCAGCAGCGGGTTCCGATATTGAAAGGCCAGCTCGGTCGGATAGTTCGCTACTATCCCGCCTACATTGAGCAGCAGCACATCCGCCGCGAAGGGCTTCAAGCTGCCGATGAATTCGTCCGGATCGGTCTGGACGTCAATTTCCCGCAGGTTCGTTTGAATAAGACGCATCGGCTTTTCCAGCCACCATTTGTTCATCTCGGAGCACCTCGTTGGGTTCATTTGAATGCCAAAGCACGAATAGGGGAGCCGGAGCCCTCCTTAATTTTTAGCGGGAAGGCAAAGACGAAGGATTCGCCTAATATTTGCTCCAACCGAGTTAGGTTCTCGATGATGTTGACTCCGTTGCCCAGGAGCGCATAATGCGCGGGTGTACCGCTTGCAAAGGAGCTATCGATCGCCAGCGTATCGCAGCCGACCGCCTTCACGCGTTTGCCGGCCAAGTATTCCGCAGCTTCGCCGCCAAGCCCTGGCCAGCTTTTGGTATATGGGTGGTCCACCGTGCGTGGTGTCCAATAGCGGTCCCAGCCGAACCGGAGCAGTACGATGTCACCGGTCTCGATTGAGCCGTTCTGCTGCTCCCACGTGACGATTTCCTCTAGGGAGACGGTATCCTTTGCCTCGTAATGCGAAAAATCCAGCGTCAGCGCGCGGCCAAAAAATTGGGTAATCTCCGTTTCCGCCATATAGCGGTGTGCGGGATGTCCCTCTTGGATAAAATGGGCGGTGGCATCCATATGGGTGCCGGTGTGCTCGTTCAGGATCAGCTGGTAGACGAGCGCACGGCTGCCTTGATCGAAGTGGTCCCACAAGGTGTGAAAATACCGGGAGTGCGTCGGATAGGAGGGCATATTCTCCTCGAGCGTATGGGACAGGTCGATCACTTGCAGATCGTTTAACAGTGCAGACAGCATTTTGGCAGAGGATAAGGACATGGTTGTTACTCTCCCTTCGTGTAAAGGTCTTTCACCGTAAGCAGATTCACCATCGGCTCGCCGCTGTGATACGCTTGCACGGTATGAGTTTCTTTTTGCGGCGTCTTGCTTAAACACACTCCTTCGGATGTTTTCGATCAGGGAATAGACCTTCCATCTTCCAATATTAACAAACCAAGCTCATTGGCATATATAGACAATTCTTGATCTCACACTGTAGCTATGAAAATTCGCAGCCGGATATCGGACTATTTTTGACTAACCCTCCTTACGCAAAAAATGTCTCTACACTGCTTGTTCCGGGCATGGTTTAATCGATAAACGGAGTATGATCATTCCATGAATTGAAGTATTGGAGGAGAAACGAGAATGGCATTGAAACCAGGCGTTAGTGAGATCGGTTTTATCGGAATCGGCGTGATGGGGAAAAGCATGGCCAAGCACATTTTGGATGCGGGGTACAAGCTGCATATTTATACCCGAACACAGGGGAAGGCGGCTGAATTGATCAGCCAGGGGGCGGTTTGGCATGAAACCCCGGCCCAGTTGGCTGCATCCTGCGATGCTGTCATAACGATGGTCGGATACCCCAAGGACGTGGAGGAAATCTATTTCGGGGAACAGGGACTGCTTGCGAATGCCAAGGAAGGCGCTTACCTGATCGACATGACCACTTCGAGCCCCCTGCTTGCAAAGCGGATTGACGAGGCTGCGATCCAACAAGGGCTTCATTCGCTGGATGCACCGGTATCTGGCGGGGATGTGGGAGCTCGCGAAGGCAGGCTTTCCATTATGGTGGGTGGCAGCGTAGAGGATTTTGAAGCGGTACGTCCGATATTCGAGCTTCTTGGCACGAATATCGTAAGGCAGGGGCAAGCTGGCGCTGGTCAGCATACGAAAATGTGCAATCAGATCGCCATTGCTTCCAATATGATGGGGGTATGCGAAGCACTGGCTTATGCGAAAGCCTCCGGCTTGGATCCGGAAACGGTGCTGACCAGTATCGGAACGGGCGCGGCGGGCAGCTGGTCGTTAAGCAATCTGGCTCCGCGCATTATCGCAGGCAATTTCGAGCCGGGCTTCTATGTGAAGCATTTCATCAAAGATATGGGCATCGCCCTTGACGCCGCCCAAGAGATGGGGCAGGACCTGCCGGGGTTAAAGCTGGCGGAATCGTTATACCGGCGCTTGGCGGACCTGGGTTACGCTGAAAAAGGCACACAAGCGTTGTACAAGCTGTTACAGCCGTAATGCGGCACCAAGTAAGCAAAAAGAACCGTTCGGGCGTATGGTTGCGCTTCGGACGGTTTTTGTTTGAAGTTTAATCCGTTGCAGGAAAGACCAAAATATGGATGCAGACCATCTCATAAATAATCCATGAAACTGAGGGATCATCATTGAAGTTTACGGACGGGTACTGGCAAGTACGAAAAGGTGTCGATATTCAATATCCGATGGATGTGAGGGACATCCAAATTAGCAGTGATCTAGTCAAGGTGTACGCTGCGACAAGACCGATTAAGCGAAAAGGGGATACGCTGAACGGAGCATTGCTGACGGCTGGGCTAAGCTCGCCGATCCCGAATGTGATTCGCGTCCGTTGGGCGCATCATACGGGTCATGCTAGAATTGGCCCGGAGTTCAGTATTCATGTGGAGCAAGGCATGAAGCTAACCATTGATCGAACGGAGGAGGGGGTGAAGCTGCAGAGCGGGGAGCTCTCCGCCGTCGTGCGCAAATCGCCTTCCTGGGGACTTGAATTCGTATATCAAGGCAGAAGGTTGACGGGAACGGTCAACAAAGGTGCGGCTTATATCAAAGATGCGGATGGAACACCCTATTTTCGGGAGATGCTGGATCTTGGCATTGGCGAACAAATCTACGGCTTAGGCGAGCGGTTTACCCCTTTTGTGAAAAACGGTCAGACGGTCGATCTCTGGAATGAGGATGGAGGAACGAGCAGCGAGCAGGCTTATAAAAATGTACCCTTTTATTTGTCGAGCCTGGGTTACGGCGTCTTCGTCAATCATCCGGAGCGAGTATCGTATGAAATCGCCTCTGAGGTCGTGTCCAAGGTCGGCTTCAGTGTGCCGGGGGAGTGTCTGGATTATTTTATTATCGGCGGGGATACCTTGAAGGATGTGCTCGACAACTACACGAAGCTTACAGGAAGACCTGCGCTTCCACCGGCGTGGTCGTTCGGACTTTGGCTGACAACCTCCTTCACTACCGATTACGACGAGGCGACCGTGACCGGCTTCATCGAAGGCATGGCGGTGCGCCAGATTCCGCTGCATGTGTTCCATTTTGACTGCTTCTGGATGAAGGAGTATCAGTGGTGTGACTTTGAATGGGATGCGGACATGTTTCCGGATCCCGAAGGGATGCTGCGCCGCTTAAAGGAGCGAGACTTGCGTATTTGCGTTTGGATCAATTCGTATATTGCCCAGAAATCGCCTCTGTTTGAGGAAGGGGCAAGAAACGGATACCTGGTGATGGCCAAGGATGGAGGCGTTTGGCAATGGGATCTTTGGCAGGCCGGGATGGGGCTGGTAGACTTTACGAACCCTGCTGCGGTCCAATGGTACCAGAGCAAGCTGAAGCGACTAATGGATATGGGCGTCGACTGCTTCAAAACGGATTTTGGCGAACGCATTCCAACCGATGTCGTGTACTATGACGGCTCGGACCCGTACAAAATGCATAACTATTATACTCACTTATATAATAGGGCGGTATTTGAAGTGCTAGAGCAGCATCGCGGCAAAAATGAAGCTATGCTTTTCGCGCGGTCTGCTACCGCTGGAGGCCAAATGTATCCCGTTCACTGGGGAGGCGACTGCTCCGCGAACTACGATTCCATGGCGGAAACGCTGCGAGGCGGACTCTCGCTCGGGCTGTCCGGCTTTGGCTTCTGGAGTCATGATATCAGCGGGTTCGAACGGACGGCGCCGCCGGACATCTATAAGCGCTGGGTCGCCTTCGGGATGCTATCCTCGCATAGCCGCTTGCACGGCAATGAGTCGTATCGGGTGCCTTGGCTGTTTGACGAGGAAGCGGTGGATGTTCTGCGCTATTTCACGCAGCTTAAATGCCGCCTGATGCCCTATCTGTTCAGCCATGCCGTTGAAGCAGCACAGAAAGGGCTCCCCCTGATGCGAGCCATGGTGTTAGAATTTGCTGCCGATCCGACGTGCCACTATCTGGACCGCCAATATATGCTAGGGGAGAGGCTTCTGGTTGCGCCAATCTTTAATAAAGAAGGAACGGTCTCTTATTACGTGCCAGAGGGACGCTGGACGAACCTCCTGAACGGCGAACCAGTTAACGGGGGCAAATGGCACCAGGAGAAGCACGGCTACTTGACACTGCCGCTGCTGGTCAGGCCGAACTCCTTGATCGCTATTGGCAGCAATCCAGAGCGTCCGGATTACGATTTTGCGGATCAAGTCGCCTTCCATCTGTTCGAACTCGAGGACGGGGCGACAGCTGCCAGTGTGGTGCATAACTTGGATGGCCAGCCGGTGCTTCGAGCCAAGGCAGTGCGTACGGGAACGACGATCGAATTGAACGCAGCCGGTGCCGAGAAGGCTTGGCACATCGTATTGCGGGGCGTGCACAAGGTAGCAGCGATTCGAGGTGGAGAGGCGACAGACAGACAGGAAGGTGTTAGAATCACACCTTGGGCTGGCTCAGCTACAATCACTGTTGAACTGACCGCACCATAACGACCAAGACATAGAAAGACGACCGAACAGTGCAAAGACACTAGAACCGGTCGTCTTTTTTCTTGTCGCCGAATGAAGCGCTGGACGGACAATTATCGTACACGCCTCGGAGTGAAATGTCCGGTATTCCGTTGACGTAGCGCCATTCGCCAACTGTCATCCGTGGATCGGGTCAAAATTTGCTTGTCTTTCGCGCCCGAGCACAACGCAAATATTGTCTGTATTTTGCCATTGGGCCGCTCGCTATAATTTGACCTGAAGACGACGAAAACGAAAGCGGGAGGAATTGAGGATGAACTGGTGGGACGGCAACAACCTTCGACTGATTCAAAATAACCTCAGAGAGATCGACGCCGATATGAATGTCGACCGGGAGCTTGACCGGCTGCAGGAATTCGGTGCCAACACGTGGATGATCAATGCAGGGGGCATTTTTGCTTTTTATCCAAGCCGGCTGGGGTACCAGTATGTAACGCCATATCTGAAAAAGGATTTGCTGCGCGAAGCGGTGGACAAGGCTCATGCCCGCGGGATTAAGCTGATTGCCCGGTTCGATTTCAGCAAGGCGCATGAGAGCATCTTTGCAAAGCGACCTGAATGGTTTTACCGGAGCAAAGAAGGCACGGAAGTCAATTACTATGGCATCGTGCACACCTGCATTAACGGATACTACCAGCAGGAGTATTCGCTTCAGATGATTGAGGAAGTGCTGACGAATTACGAAGTGGACGGTATTTTCTTCAATATGTTCGGGTACACCCATTTCGACTACAGCGGCAACCGTTATGGTCCTTGCCACTGCGATAGCTGCCAAGCGCGTTTTCGCTCGATGTACGGGAAGGAGCTGCCGGAAAAAGAGGGCGATCCATCGTATGCTGACTATCAGGAGTTTAAGGCTGCGACGACAGCCGAGCTGCTGAAACGGGTGCGTGAGGTCGTGAAGCGGCTTAGGCCGGAAGTGGCGATCAGCACTTATTTTACCGAAGGGATCGACATCGTGCGGGAGGAGTCCAACACCGCCTTGAAACGACCGCATCCGGTGTGGCTGTACTCCGCTTCGGAGAACGTCAAGGCGGTGGAGGATTCCTGGGACGACAAGCTGATTAGCAACTGCTGTATCAATGCGATCGATTTAACCTACCGGTTCAACGCGGTGTCGAAGCACGAGGTGGAAATTCGACTGTACGAAAGCATCGCCAGCGGCTCGGGGCTCGATTTTTGCATCATCGGCACGTTCGAAGGGTATCCGGATCGTGACAATTTCGATGCAGTAAGAAACGCGTTCCGCTTCCATCGGGAGCATGAACGGCACTTCGGGCATTTCCGTTCCATGGCCGACGTGATTCTAGTCAAGCCGGACGGCCCAGGAGCAGTCGGGCTGCAAGAATATCATGGCCTGTTCAAAATGCTCAAAGAAAGCCACATCCTGTTTGATGTGGTCGTTCAATCCCAGCTGCCGGCGAAGGCGGAGAGCCTGTCCGGCAAAAAGCTGCTGCTGCTCCCCGGTAACGTCCGCTTCAATGAACCGCAGCTCGAGGCGCTGAAGAAGCTCCATGAGCAGCACGGAGCGGCACTACTCGCCACCGGACATGCGTTGACAGGGGACGAGCGAAGCCGAAAGGCGCTCGGGGACATGTTCCGCACGGAAATCACCGGTTCCCTGACCGACACGTATGCCGCGTATGTTAAGGTGGACGATAAAAAGCGGTTTGCGAGCTTGGGTGACCGGGATTGGGTCGTCGTCAGCGGGACGTTTGATTTTACGAACCCGGATAAGGATAATCGGAAGCTGCTGCCGCTGATCTCGCCAGCCTCGTTCGGTCCGCCGGAAAGAGCGTACGGCCATGAGATTTCCGCTTATTATGGCGTTAGCGTGACCCCTTCAGGAGCTGCGTATATGCCTTGGGAGCCCGGCACGTTGTATTACAAGCACGGCTATGAGGACCATAAGCGCCTCGTAACCGGCCTGATCGGGCACCTGTTGGAAGAAGGTTCAAGCGGCGCGGCAAACCGGCTTCAGCTTCAGACCAATGCGCCGTCCTCCGTGGAGTTGTTTTTCGATCAGGTCGACGAAGGCTATTTGCTCCAGCTGCTGAACCTGTCGGGCTTTAACGGGGTCACTTATGCGGAGCCGATTCCCATGCATGAGATCCGCATCACCTTGAGCGGAATTCCGATTGTTAGTGCTGCAAGCTTGAAAGGCAGCACTGACCTTAGTCTTGGTCGGGACGGCGAAGCCTATATCCTGGAAGTGTCCCCACTGCAAAGCTATGAAGCTATTCTAATAAAATCTACCTGAGGAAGGGAAAGGAGCAGCATCTGAATGTCCCAAGTGACCGCATTACCTGACGCCTCCCTCACCATGCCAGCGAAAAAGTCCCGTTCTCGGCTTTGGATCAGTGTTAAGCAGTACAAAACGATCTATTTGTTGGCTTTGCCGGGTATTCTTTATTTCATTCTGTTTAAATTTGTACCGATGTGGGGGCTGCTGCTTGCCTTTAAGCAGTATAATCCGTACGCCGGCTTCTCTGGCAGTGAATGGGTTGGCTTCAAGTATTTCCACGAGCTGTTTACCGACCGAAACTTTTATATTATGCTGAGAAACACGTTTGCGATCAATTTGTTCAGCCTTGCGTTCATGTTTCCGGTGCCGATTTTGCTCGCCCTAATGCTCAATGAGATCCGGCACGAGGTCTTCAAACGGGTGAACCAGTCGATTGTCTATGTGCCACACTTTTTGTCGTGGGTCGTCGTGGTCAGTATGACGCATTTCATTTTATCGTCAGAAGTCGGTATTATTAACAAAGTATTGATGCAGCTCGGCTTCGAGCGGATCGCCTTCTTATCGAACCCGAACTATTTCTGGGGCCTGATCACTGCGCAGAGCATGTGGAAGGAAGCAGGGTGGGGGACGATTATCTTCCTCGCAGCGATTGCCGGTGTCGATCCTCAGCGCTACGAGGCAGCTGTTGTAGACGGAGCAGGACGTTGGCGGCAAATTTGGCACATTACGCTGCCGGCCATCCGTCCGACCATCATCATTTTGCTCATCCTGCGGCTCGGTCATATGGCCGACGTCGGCTTCGAGCAGCTGCTGCTCATGATGAATCCACTCGTCAATTCGGTAGCCGAGGTATTCGACACCTACGCCTATAGTATCGGCATTTTGAAAGGGCAGGTCAGCGTCGGCATTACGGTCGGCATGTTTAAAGGCGTTGTCGGACTCGTGCTGGTACTGATGTCCAATTATGTGGTCAAAAAAATGGGTCAGGAAGGCATTTACTAAGGAGGAGGGCCGCCCGTGAGCTTTGTCGCTACCAAGAAACTAACTGCGTTCGACTATGTCAACTACACTTTATTGGCACTCATATCGTTGATCAGCATTTTTCCGTTTATCTATGTGTTCAGCGTCTCCTTCACCGATCCGAAGGCGTACATCCCGCTGAAATTTTATTTGGTCCCTGACCAATGGTCGCTGTCCGCGTACAAGTATATTTTGTCGACGAACAGCTTCATGAACGCGTTAAAAAGCACTGTATTCGTCACGCTGGTGGGGACCGTGCTCAACATCATCGTCTCCTTCACCTTCGCCTACGCGCTGACCAAAAAAGGGCTGCCCGGCCGCCCGGTTATGCTGGGGGCCGTCATCTTCACGCTCGTGTTCAACGCAGGCATCCTGCCGAGCTACCTGCTCGTAAAGCAGCTGGGGCTGCTGAATTCGTACTGGGCTCTTATCTGGCCAAGCTTGACCAGTGCCTGGAGCCTGATCGTCATCAAGAGCTTCTTGGAATCGCTTCCGGCCGAACTGGAGGACTCCGCCCGGATTGACGGCTGCTCCGATCTAGGGGTATTCCTACGGATTGTCATTCCGCTGTCTATGCCAGCCATCGCGGCGTTTACGCTGTTTTTTGCCGTATCGCATTGGAACACGTATTTTAACGCGCTCATTTATTTAAGTGATTCGAAAAAGTGGACGCTGCAGGTGCTCGTCAAAACGCTCGTCATCGATTCCGATTCGACCGGCGTCGGTCAGGCAGGGGCCGGTGGAGATGACCGGATTGTGCCGCAGGAAACGATTCGCATGGCTTCCATCATGCTCGCAATGGCGCCGATCCTGGCGGTGTATCCGTTTCTGCAGAAGCATTTTGCCAAAGGAGTCATGTTGGGCTCGATCAAGGGCTGATGTGAGCAGGACAAAATATGTGTTCTACCTCGCAAGCATGAATTGTCTCTTTTACGCCGTTTGTCGGTAAGCTACGATCATTACGAAATCAACCATTTCAAGGAGGAAGTTCTATGAAGAAGACGCTTTCAGGGTGGGCATCGGCTAGTTTGACCGTAGTCGTAGCCGCGTCTATGGTCGCTGGATGCTCAACCGGAGGTCAGGAGGCCGGCAAGACAGCAGCTCAGCAGCAGCAGGGGGATTCAAACAAAGACGCCAAGCCATTAACGATCAAAATGTTCGCCGGGCTCTATAACGATGTGCCGGACATGAACAACGCGTACTGGAGTGAATGGCAGAAGCGGACGAACACGAAGCTGGATGTAGAATGGGTGCCTGACGGAGACCTGAATACGAAGCTCGATTTGCTGCTCGCATCGGGAGATCTGCCGGAGGTGCTGGCCTCGCCTACGTCCACCCGGCCAACACTGCTCAACGCGATTAAAAACGGTGCGTTCTGGGATTTGACGCCGTTCCTCGGCGACTTCAGCCAATATCCGAATCTCAAGAACAACATGGCGAAGGACGCATTCAAATACTTAAGCATGGACGGCAAAATTTACGCGGTGCCGCGTTCCCGTTCCCGAATCGATCCCGGCATCAAGATCCGCAAGGACTGGCTGGACAAGTTGAGCATTCCGGTGCCAACAACGCTTGACGAATACGCAGCGGCATTGAAGAAAATTGTGAACAGCGATCCAGACGGAAATGGCAAAAACGACACGCTCGGCCTGATCGGTCACGCTGTCATTGTCAATGACGGTGATGAAAGCTTCGCCGCCGGCTTCGGTGCACTCGATCCAACCTATAATGCCGAAGGCGGTCTGCTGCACTGGCAATTGACGCCGCAATATGCCGACATGGTGGGCTGGTTCCGCGGTCTGTATCAGGATGGCGTTTTGCCCAAGGAATTTGCGGTCATGAAGAAAACACAGGCTGAAGAGCTGTACAAAACGGGCCGTGCGGCGTCTTATGTGCGCAGCGTTTGGTGGGACGACGAATGGGAGAAATCGAATGCTAAGACGCAGCCGGGTGCGAAAATTCTCAATCTTCAGCTGAAAGGTCCGAAAGGCGATGCTGTGGCGCTGCAAACTGGTGTGTCCGGCGGCTACTACATTTCGAAGAAGGTTCCCGAGGCGAAGGTCAAGCAGCTGCTCAAGTATTTCGAATACACGGCCTCCAATGAAATTACCGATTTCGCTTATTACGGGCTGGAAGGCGTGCACTACAAGCTGGTCGACGGTCAAAAGGTGCTGACCGATCAAGGGGTCAAGGAAGTCAACACGACGAGCAAAGGTGCGGGCGTGCTTGCTTATGCGAAGTGGGGCAAGGTAGAAAGCGCTGGCGGCACGAAAGCGTTCAACGACGCCAAGAAGAAAGAAGTGGAAAAATTCGACGAAATCGGCAAGGTCAATCCGTTTGCCTACACTACTTCGGACACCTGGAACAGCACTTGGCCTAAATATGAGAATGAATGGAAATCGATGGTGACCAAAGCGATCGTAGGCCAAGTGTCCATGGACGAATATAAAGCGTATGTCGATAAAATTGTCAATCTGCCGGAAATGAAAACCGCATTTAAGGAATTCGCAACGGCCTATAAAGGGTTTGGTGGTAAATAAAGCGGGGGAGGGAATCAAACATGGCATTGTCTAAGAGACTCTGGTGGCAAAAACCGCTGCGGGTGATCCAGCCGAACCTGCAGGTGAGAGACACGGACCGCATCGATCCCGAACGGCTTGCGCAGCAAATTAAGGATATGGGCGGCAATACGATGGTCTTTAACGTCGGAGGCATCTATGCATGGTATCCGACCGAAGTGCCGTACCATACGGTGAACGAGTTTTTGCCTAAAGATTTCGATTTACTGCAGGAAGTGATCCGTGCTTGTCATCAGCAAGATATCCGCTTTATCGCCCGTTTCGACTTCAGCAAGGCGGCGGACACGACGTTCTTGCAGCGCCCGCAATGGTTCGTTCGCGATGCGGAAGGGGAACCGCACATCCTAGGGGCGAAACGGCCGGGCGACTGGTCGCTGCTGATGTCCACATGCATCAACGGAGCCTACCGCAATGAAGCGGTGGCAGCTCCAGTGCTGCAGGAGGTCATTCGCCGCTATGACATCGATGGTATTTTCTTCAACGCTCCTGGCTTTGTCCCATGCAGCTGCGAGGGCTGCCGCAGAAAATACAAAGCCGTATACGGTTTGGAGCTGCCAAAGGAGAAAGCCGGCTATGAGCCGGACTGGGCATCCAGGTGTATGCGCGATAATATGGACTTGCTATACGGGCTGATCAAGGAAGAAAAGCCCGATATGCCAATGATTTTGTATTACAATCTGTACCGCGACAACATTTTTGACCGTGCCGAAACGACGGATATGCTCTGTACAGAGCCGCAGGATATTTTATCGCTCGGTCATCATCATATCCCTGAATTCTGGAAGCCGGCACTCAGCATTAAGCTTGGCCGATCGCTGCCGGACCGTCCGGTCCCGTTCGGTATCGTGCATTCTAGCCCAGGGATGGACTGGCGTCATACGGGGCTTCCGCCGGCGGAATACCGGTTCTGGCTGTCGCAAATTCCGGCACACGGAGGGAGCATCTGGCATTCGCTGACCGGTGTGCCGGATACGATCGGTGACAAGCGCATCCTTGAAATTGTTGGTGAGTTCAACCAGCAAGTGGCCAAGGTCGATCCTTACATGGATGGGGCAGAGCCGCGCTCGGAGGTTGCGCTCATGTGGACGGCGGATGCGTCCAGCGAAGGCTGGGCCGACGGGCTGATTAACAAGCAGCTGTTATTCGACGTGCTGCTGACGGAGCAGGCGGTGCCGGAGCGGCTCGCGCGCTACAAGGTGCTTATAATTCCTGAAGGGATGAAATATACGGATGAATTTACGGCAAGCCTCTGCGGTTTTGTGCGCCAAGGCGGTCATGTCGTGGCCGAAGGCAGCCTGCCGCAGCGTTCGGAGCTCTTAGAGCTGTTCGCGATTTCTCCAGAACTGTATACGAGCGAGCCGCTGGTCGCGTCCTACCTGCGATTCGAGGGCGAAGCCAATCCGCTGCAAAAAGGGCTGGAATCGACGGAGCTGATCGCTCACCGCGGCCGCGTCGTCTATTGCCAGCCGGAGGGCTCCGGCGCCGAGCTGCTCGCCACGCTGGTTCCGCCGTTCTCGCCGCTGGAAAGCGTCGGAGCTCCGCCGGAGCGGGCATCGCTGCCGGTCAGCCGCACCGATCTGCCGCTTGCTCTGCTAAGCCGGCAAGGGGAAGGAACGGCACTATATCTGCCGTTCTCGCTCAGCCAGCTGATCAATGAATTTAAGCTGTTCGAGCACTATCAGCTGCTGGGCAACGCCATAGAGCTCGGGCTCGGCGTAGGTCCGGAGCTGAAGGTGACGAACTACCAAGGCTTGCAGGTCACCCAGTTTGCCACGGACAAACACCGATTGGTTCACCTTGTCAACGGAGCCGGCCGCCGGCCGCTGTCGAGAAGTCTCCCGCTGCATCAAATTGAGGTCGAGCTGCGCGTCCCTGACAATGTGAAGGTCAAGCGGGTACATCAAATTATTTCCGATTCCCCGCTGGAATACCAGCTGAAGGAAGGTAGACTTTTCTTGACCGTGCCGCGGCTTGAGGTCTGGGAATGCTTGCTAGTAGAGTGGGAATAAACGAATAGCAGGTCCGTTAATTACAGACATTTTTTGGCTTGCCGTCATGCTGACAGGCAGAGCAAGAAATGTCTGTTTTTTGTCTGCGCAAATTTCGGTACAATGTGGCTATAGCAGCAAGTCATAATTTCCCATCTCGTTATACGAAGGAGACGTACCATGAGAAACGGTTTTACCTGGCTAACCCGTATTTTGACTTCCTTTTTTCCCAGGGCGAACTATTTGAAACGGCTGATCTGGTTCGGCTGTTTATCTGTGTCCATCCCCGTCGTACTCGCAGGATCCACATATTATCATTTTTCTATGAAGGAACTAACTCAGCAAATTACGGAAAACAACCAGGCATCGCTCGTACTGCTGAAGGATCGGATGGAGAACGTCCTGTTCAACATCGAGAATGATTCCTTGAAAATCGCGGTCCATCCGTCCATCAAGGAAAATTTAGGCCGCAGCGGCTTTAGTACCGACTTCATTACTCAGATGTCCATCTTGGATGCCCTGACATTACATAAGAACGCGAACAGCATGATCAGCGAGATCATTTTTTATGATAAAAAGGAACAGTTTGTGCTGTCCAATGATTACGGCTATAGTCCGATTGATCGATTCGGGTATAAGCAGGACATTGAGGCCGCTATGAGTCAGAAGGAAACGGTCAAGTGGACGTATCTCCCTAGAAGCAGCGGAGAAGGGGATATCTCGTTCGTCCGTTTGCTGAATGCGGGTGAAACGCAGGGCGTGGTCATCATTAACGTCAAAGAGAAAACGCTGCGAAGCACGCTGGTCAACTACTCGACCAACTCGAAAAATCAAGCCTTGGCCGTGCTCGACTCCTCAGGCCGCATTCTGCTGCATTCGACGGACCGGAAGCTGCTGGGGCTGCCGGCGCAATCCGTTCCCGGACTGAAGGAGGCGGCGCTAAACTCGGAGCCTTCGGCGGACAACGAGCGGGTGGAAGCGGCGGACGGACAAAATTTGCTCATGCAGTTTAACCGCACGACGCTAGGACGAACCTATGTTTCTTTAGTCCCGGAAAGCGACATGCAGCGTCAGCTCCTGTGGATTCGCTGGGTGATTGTATTTTCCATCGGTGTGTTTTTATTCGTCGGCATTCTTTTGAATCTGATCGTCACGCGCCGGGCCTACAATCCGATTGAGCAGCTGATCCGGTACGGGGAGCATCTGCAGAAGGGCCAAATTACGCCGCAGGGCAACGAAATCGAATATATCAAATCGTGTCTCAGTTACTTGAACGAGCAGGCTACCACGCTGGAAGGGTACTTAAAGCGTCTTCAGCCCGGACTTCGGGATCAGCTGCTCATCAAGCTGCTTAAGAGCTATGTCGGCCGTAAAACGACCATATGCGAGGAATGCGAACAATACGGAATTCCGCTTCAGGGGCGCTTTGTCGTTCTGGTCGCCATCGTGGAAAATATTTTTAAGGAAAAGCGTTTTCTTCCAAGCGAAGGGGCCATCGTTATGTTCGCGGTCACAAATGTGATGAACGAGCTTTTGGCGAAGTCGGCACTTCAGGGCTATGTAGTCGAGCATGGCGAACGGGAAGGCGTAGCCATCCTTCATTTTCCCGAAGGAATAGAGACTGCACAGATCACTGCCAAGGTCAAAGCGTTCGCCGAAGAAATTCGCAGCGCGCTGCAAACGTATATGGCGTTTTCCGTCGCGGTTGGGATTGGCGGACAGCGTGAGGACGTACTGCATTTAAGCGAATCCTATCGTGAAGCTCAGCGCGCGCTGCAGCACCGTATCTTTGACGAAGCACAGACGGTCATTTCCTTTGAGGAGCTCGATCAAATCGGCAAACAGACCCTGTTCACGTACCCGCGCGATCAAGAACGTCTGATCATTGAAGCGCTGGCTAGGGGAGAGCTCGTTTTGGCCGAGCAGGAGCTGAATGTATTTTCTCAGAATGTCAAAACGTCGGAATCCTATAATATGATTTTTCAATGCTATCATGTGCTGCTAACATCGATTATTCAATCCCTGGAAGAAAAAGGGCCCGGCGTCATTGATCAGCTCGGTGATAATTGGTTTGATCAGTTGAAGGCAAGGCAGACGTCCCGGGAAATTTATGAATGGTTTATCGAAGTCATTTTTCCTCTGTATCAGCAGATTACTGACGAAAGCCGGAAGATGGGAGCACGTGTTGTCGTCCATAAGGTATGCCGTCACATCAAGGAGCATGGAGGCGCGAACCATTCGCTCGTCGAATGCTCGGAAATGGTGGGCATGAGCCCGTCCTATTTTAGCCGCTTGTTTAAGAAAGAAGTCGGGCTTTCCTTCGTGGAATACGTGATGGAATACAAGGTGGAGCATGCGAAGCAGCTGCTGCGCGATACCGACCTCAACGTGATGGAAATCGCCGAAAAGGTCGGCTATTCCGAACGAAACCTGAACCGTGCCTTCCAGCGGTACGTGAGTATGACGCCTAAGCAGTACCGGGTGTCGTTAAGGTAATCTGATGCTATAGATACAAGCGCATAAATGCATTCATTCATTGCCGCGGATAACGCGGTTTTTTTGTTCCAAATCTAAACGGAATGGTGGAGAAGCTAATGTTAAAGAAGCTGGAGAAAATGCAGCTGAAATCTCAGCTCCTGCTGCTTGTCTGTGTGTCGATCGGCATCATTATGTCACTACAGGCGATTTACTTCCTTTGGTTCAAGCATCTCAACACCAAAAACTATTCCGAGTTCCTGAATGACACCTTAGTACAGCTGGAAATGAAAGCGGTATCTTTTTCGGCGGAAATGAATAATATCGCGAATCTGATCTCTTACAACGATCTCACGTATCAGTTTGTAAATTCCGCGGATATCGAGGAGCGACTTCGACTGAAAAACAATATGCAGGTGATGATCGATTCGATCATGCGCTCGAATAAAAACATCAACGACATTATCATCTCCGATCTGGACATGATCAACATCGGCGCGTACCGGGTAGAGGATTTTTGGGTGGTGCATGAGGTCAGCCAGCTGTATAAAAATGGGGCGATCCCAACAGGTCCCGTTCATTATGTGTTCGACGGCCATGACCGAGGCAAGCCGTTCTATGTCTGTGTCACGAAATCGTTTTCCTCCACAGAAACGAAAACGGAGATGGTGACCATTCTGATTTACAATGTGGACAGCTTCGTAAAGACAGTTTCGAGCATGCAGACGAACGACAACCCGCAGCAGCTCGCGATCGTGGATGCCAAAAATAATTTAATAGCCGGCAGCCGCAGCAAGGACCTGCTGCCACCGAACCCTCAGCCATTCGTCTATCAACGGACGGTGTCGGGTTTGGATTGGCGGGTAATCGGCGTGCTGCCGGATATCGAGCATACACAGGATTTCACCGCGCTCAAGCAATTTGGTACTTTAACCGGCGGGATCGTAGCATTGGTTCTCCTAGGCTTCTGGTTTGTGATCCATAAAAGCATCACCAGCCCGATCACGAAGATTGCCCAGTTTATGAATACGCTTGGACCGAATTACAGCACACGCCGATTGACCATCACCAATCATAATGAGATCAGCTTGCTAGCCAGAGTGATGAATAAGATGCTCGATAATATCGATGATATGAACACAGAGGTGGTCGCCTCGAAGGAAAAGCTGTATAAATCGGAGCTCGCGAAGAAAAACGCCCAATTTTCAGCCTTCCAGAGTCAAGTGAACCCCCATTTCCTGTACAATACGCTGGACTGCATCCGAAGCATTGCGTTAAGCCGAGGGGTTCCCGAAATTTTCGACATCACCACCTCCATGGCCAAAATTTTCAGGTACAGCATCAAGGAGAACAATTACGTAAAAATCAGGGACGAGCTGGGCTGCATTAAAGACTATTTTAAAATTATTCAAATCCGTCAAGGCAACCGGTTTTCGGTCATGTATGAGGTGGAGGAAACGATCGAGGACTGTGTCATTCCCAAAATGATTTTGCAGCCCATTGTAGAGAATGCTGTTTTTCACGGGCTTGAACAAAAAAAGGGACCTGGTACACTTTATCTGCGCGGAAGCTTATCGGACGGATGCATTCGGTTTGAAATCGAGGATAACGGAAAAGGCATCTCCCCGGAGACGCTTGAGAAGCTGCGGGAGAGTCTTGCGGCCTGGAATTCCTCGGACGATAGCACCAACGATTTGGAGAGAAAAAGCATCGGTCTGCTCAATATTGATCGGCGGATTAAGCTGCTCTATGGGGAGCCTTATGGAATTGTACACGTCGATAATGGATCGGAGGGAGGAGCCCTGGTCGTCATTCAACTGCCGAATCATCACTAACCGAAAATCGTCTGAACATTCCGAAAACAGTACATTTTAAGCGCTTACACGGAGCGGTACAATGATGACAAGAGTTCAGGACGTGGACGTGACACAAAACCGTGAGGAGGTACCGTATGCAGCTGGGAGAACGAACCCTTACTACCAGGAAATCGACCTTCACTACCTTAAGATCTGCGTGGAAAGTCCAGAAGAGCCTGTATTTCAAATATCGTTACGCCTATGTGCTGGTGATGCCCGGCGTCCTCTATTTTCTACTCTTCAAGCTGGCTCCGATGTGGGGGCTGCTGCTGGCCTTTAAGGATTACAGTCCGTTTGCCGGGTTCTGGCACAGCGAATGGGCTGGATTGAAATACTTCAAGGAGTTTTTCGCCAGCGACTATTTTTATCTCATGTTTCGCAATACCACGGTGATCAGCCTAATGAATCTGGTGTTTTATTTTCCGGCTCCCATCCTGCTGGCGCTCCTGATTAACGAGGTGAGACTGGAAAAATTCAAACGGCTGAATCAGACGATCATCTATATGCCGCATTTTTTATCCTGGGTTGTGATCGCTGGAATGACGTTCTTTATGCTTTCTTCGGATGTAGGGCTAGTCAACAAGATCGTGGTCAATATGGGTGGCAAGCCCATCGCGTTTCTCTCGAATCCGGACCTGTTCTGGTGGGTGCTGCTGCTGCAAAATACATGGAAGGAAATCGGCTGGGGTACGATTCTATTTCTCGCTGCGATGTCCCAAATTGATCCGACGCATTATGAGGCCGCAACGATTGATGGGGCGACCCGCATGCAGAAGATTTGGCGGGTGACGGTGCCATCCATTATGCCGACGATCATCGTGCTGTTTATTTTACGGCTGGGGCATATGATGGACGTCGGCTTCGAGCAGGTGCTGCTGATGACGAACCCTTTTGTTCGCGATGTAGCCGAGGTGTTTGATACCTACAGCTACAATCAAGGGATTAACCAAGGGAACTTCAGTATTGCGGTTACCGTCGGTATTTTTAAAAGCATCGTGGGGTTGATTATGGTCTTGATTGCTGACCGTGCCGTCAAAAAAATGGGCCACAGCGGCATTTATTAGAATGAGCAGCGGATAAAGGAGTTCGTGCCATGAACACTAAGAAGCTCTCGCTAGGAGATATCATCGTATACATCGCGGTCAGTTTGATCTCGTTAATCTGCATTGCCCCGTTTATTTACATCATCAGCGTTTCGCTTACCGACCCGTCCGTTTACAAGCCATTCAAGCTGTACTTCATTCCCGAGAAGATGTCGTTCATCTCCTACACTTACATCTTGTCCAATGACAATTTTCTCCGAGCGGTCAAAAATACACTGTTCATCACCGTTGTCGGTACCGCACTGAACGTGATTTTCACCTTTACTATGGCCTACGCCTTGACGAAGAAGGAAATGCCGCATCGCAACTTGTTTATGGGCATCGTCATCTTCGCACTGCTGTTCAACGCAGGGATCGTGCCGAATTATTTGCTCGTCAAGCAGCTCGGTCTGATCAACTCACCCTGGGCGTTAATCCTGCCGGTGCTTACAAACTCCTGGAGTCTCATCGTCGCCAAAAGCTTTATCGATTCGCTGCCCGCCGAGCTCGAGGAATCCGCCAAGATGGACGGCTGCACGGAAATCGGTGCTTTTTTTCGCATCATCGTCCCTCTGTCCATGGCCTCGATTACCACGTTAACCTTGTTTTTTGCGGTGGGGCACTGGAATACCTATTTCAACGCTTTAATCTACTTGACGGATTCCAAAAAAATGACGCTGCAGGTCTACGTGAAAACACTCCTGGTGGATTCCTCGACCAACGGCGCAGGCACCACAGGGATGGTTGACTTGCTCAACATTCCGACCGAAACGGTCCGCATGGCTACGGTGGTTCTCGCTATGCTTCCGATTATGGCCGTGTACCCATTCGTGCAACGATTTTTTATCAAAGGAGCTATGCTCGGTTCCATCAAGGGCTGAGTGATTGCCATAAATATTCTAAAGGAGGATACGGCTGCGCTATGAAAACAAATCGACGAAAGAGATTAGTTACTGGCGTAAGTTTTCTCATCATTAGCTCGGTGCTTCTAAGTGCATGCAACTCAAGCCCACAGGCGACGGAAAGCAATTCCCGGGGAGCTCCAAGTGGAACGACGACGACAACCGAGCCTGCCAAAAAGCCCGATCCGGTGCAGATTAAAGGGATCGCCAACCTGTACAATCAGGCGCCTGCCAAGGACAGTGTGTTCTGGAAGCAGATGGAGAAGGAGTTCAATGTCGATTATTCAGTCGATTGGGTGCCGGCTGACAACTATCAGCAAAAGCTGGATCTAGTGCTCGCGTCCGGCGACATCCCCGATTTGATGCAAATTACGAATACAACCGCGCCCAGCGTCTTAAAAGCCGTCAAGGCCGGGGCCTTCTGGGACCTGACGCCTTATTTGGGGGACTTCAGCAAGTATCCGAATTTTAAAAAATACACGAACCAGAACGCCTGGACCTTGAGCAAGGTAAGCGGGAAAAACTATTTTGTGCCACGGACTCGCGGGAACCTCGATTCGGCTGTTTTTATCCGTCAGGATTGGCTGGATAAGCTCAACTTGAAGGCGCCTACAACCCTTGAAGAGTTCGCAAACGTCGTGAAAACGATAGCCAAGAGCGATCCGGACGGTAACGGGAAGATCGATACGATCGGTGTCATTCCTAACGCCGGATACTTTGCGGCCGCCTTCGGAACCCGCGATCCGGTTCGGGACAGCAGCGGAGGTATTATTCATGCGAACCTAACCTCCAATTACGCCGATTATGTGGCTTACATGCGGGATCTGTACCAAGCCGGGGCGATTCCTAAGGAATTCGCGCTCATCAACGGCACCCAGCAGGAAGAGATGTTCATGACCGGCCGTTCGGCGACCTTCGTCAAGAATGCTTGGCACAAATACCGCATGGAGCAGGAGAATCAGAAAACGCAGCCGGGGGCCAAGGTGACCTTGCTGCCTTATCTTAAGGGGCCTAAAGGCTTCGCTCACATTTACGATTTGGGCTATTTCGGCGGAATGGCGATCTCTAAGAAGGTGGACGAGAAGAAGATGCTGCGCATTTTGGACTTCCTCAATGCCACGTCCGATGAGAAGTACTATAATTTCGTCAATTTCGGGATTGAAGGCGTCCATTACGTCCTTAAGGACGGTTTCCCTTCGCTGACCGACGCCGGTAAGAAGGAAGTGAACAGCTCGTTTAACGCACCATTTATTTTCTCCACAGCGGAATTTGCCAAAGTGGACAGTCCGCTGGCCCCTATGAGCTACAACCTGCAAACCCGTGAGGAAATGAAAGTGCTGTATAAGATTGACGCCAAAATCGAGCTTTTCAACGTCCTGCAATCCGATGCTTGGAGCACCGCTTGGTCCAAGTTCAAGGACGAGTTTGCCTCCATGGAGGCCAAAGCCATCAGTGGTGCCATTTCGATGGATGACTTTAAGGCGTTCCAGGCTAAAATGCTGGAGAATCCTGATGTGAAGAAGTCCGCAGGGGAATTCGCTAAGAGCTATGAGGAGTTTTTTGGTAAAAAGTAATTTAAACGACAGGAGACGAAGTAGCTATGTATATCAAAGAAGTCGCTTCAAGCCTTTATCCTTGGGATTTGGCCGATGAGGGAGTAGCCACCTGCGTCGATAACGTGGTGGAGCACAGCTTGGTCAACAGTGTTTATTTGGTCGGGATTATGCATAAGGAAAAACGACCGCTCACCAATTTGTATTACACGCACAATCCGAAGCGGAAATTTTATTTGCCGGAAGACAGCCGCATCTATTACCGGATGGATGAGAAGAACTTCGCGAACACCCCGCTGAAGCCGCTTTATTCGCAGCGAGATTTTCTTCAAGGGAAGGATTGGCTGGATGAGCTCACAACCTATGGGCGAAAGCGCAATCTGAAAACGGGAGCGGAAATCTCTCATACCTTCTTTGACTGCGAGGTTGCGAAGAAGGAGTTCCCGGACGTGCTTCAAAAAAATATTCACGGTGATATCATCGAACGTCACTTCTGCTGCAACAACGACCACGTCAAGGAATATATGAAAGCGATCTTCTACGATACCGTCAAAAACCACGATGTCGACTTCGTTCAGACGTGCATGATGCTGTTTGCGATCGGGGAGCCCGTGAAGGCCCCATGGTTCATGGAAAACGATCCTGAGAACAAGGTTGGCGCCGTGCTTGGCGTATTGAAGGGTGGCTGCTTCTGCCATCACTGCAGAGAGAAAGCCATAAAGCTTGGCTACGACTGGGATAAGATCGTCAGCGATCTGAAGCAGCTTGAGCAGATGGTTTATGCGACAGCCTATAATAATCTCGACTCGGTTATGGACAATCACGTGCTGATGGGCAGTGACCTGCTGGAAACCGGTTTGCTGCTTGAGAATCCATCGTTGTACCAATTCTTGGAGTTCCGAATGAAGTCGATTGCGGCCTTGTTTAAGGAAATCCATGTGTCCGTCAAATCCGCCAATCCTAATGTCGATTTCCGCTACAACAATTATTTGAGATATCCTGAGCTGGCGGGGCTGGACTTCGCCGCCGTGAAGGATTATCTGGATTCCGTCCGGGACTCGGATTATTCGGAGCAGACGGGAGCTCTAGATAAGTTTAAGAGAAAACGCAACACGCTATTAAAGATTAGAAGGGGCATAGGCTACGATAAGCCATTGATCGCTGCCCTTGCACCAAGACCTAATGCGACACCTGAGCTGATTCGGGAGAGCATTAAAGTGCTCAGTACGCTAGGTGTTGATGGCCTCTCCTTAGGCCACTACGACGGGGCAACCTTTGAGCTGCTCGATGCGGTGAAGCAGGGCATGCTGGAGGCAGGCATAGAAATTCTTAGGTAAACGGCCACCATTCCACTTAGTCGCGTGTCCCGCCCGTTTGACCTTTCAGGCGGACGGGGCCGCTGCTGGGGCAGGAGGAAATCCATGTACACGGTGCTGCTCGTCGATGATGAGATTTGGTCCTTGGAAGGTCTACGTAAGCTGTTCCGCTGGGAGGAGCTAGGCTTCAGCATCGTCGGCGGAGCGACTGATGCAGCCGAAGCCTTCGAAATCATCTGTAAAGTGAAGCCAGATTTGATTGTTACGGACATCCGGATGCCCGAGATGTCGGGTATCGATTTGCTTTGTATGACAAGAAAACAGGGAATCGATAGCGAGTTTGTCATTGTCAGCGGCTATGCTGAATTCGAATATGCCAAGGAGGCCTTACGGCAAGGCGCTTTTGATTACCAGCTGAAGCCGATCGACCCCGAGGAAGCCAATACGATGCTCGGAAGACTCCGCCAGCAGCTGGATACCAAATACATACACCGTAGTAAACAGTTAAGGGAGCAGCTATTAGCAGAAGCATCTGATCCGCTAGGACTGCTTTCCGAAGAGCTGTCTAGAATGGACGGCGATTATTGGCAGGTGGTTTCGTATGCTTCGGAAGCGGTTATCGATCGCATTCAGCTAAACGCCAGGTTCTCCGAGATTCCCCATTTGCTGCTTCAATGGAGCCCGTTGACGGCGATGCTGATCGTGAACGGCGGTCCAGGGCTTTACGCGGGGGTAGGAGCTGTACTCGAACGTTCGGCATGGAGCGGCGATATTCGAATCGGGCTCAGCAGCGTTTCTGATCGTGCAGGTGATTTGTCGAGACTGATCAGAGAATCCGAAATGGCTGCAGCGAATCATTTCATCGATGGACGGCACACCATGATACAGTATCAGGAAAAGTCGAGCTCCAAGCTGGAGGGTGCGGTCCGAAAGCTGGAGAAATGGATTATGCTTCGGAACTATCCGGAATTCCGCATAGTAGTTCAAGGGTTGCCCGAGCTGTTTGTGAAAGAGGAGCTTGGAGTTTATCACGCTTTGTCCTTGTGGAACCAGGTTGTCTCAATAATGAAAAAAAGAACAGAGTGCAGCGAGCGACAATTGTGCCGCTTGGAATTTTTCGATTACGATCAGCTGCTGAGCCGCTTCGATAATTTGCAGGAGCTTTGTTATCACCTGAGTGAGCTAGTCGAAAAGATCCTCATAGATGCCAACGTCGGTGTTGAAAAGCAAGGAAGCTGCAACGAGAATTTTAAGGCGCTGCTGAACTATGTTAACTCCGCTTATGATGGCGATCTTTCGCTCAGCGAGCTGGCGGAGAAGTTCTATATCAATATGACGTATTGCAGCGAATTGTTCAAGAAGGTCACCGGCTATACCTTCAGCGATTACGTCACGAAGCTGCGCATGGAGAAGGCTGCGGAGATGATGGAATCCGGCCAGCATTCCATTGATGAAATCAGTCTGCGAACCGGCTACCACGACTATTACTATTTTAATAAAATTTTCAAAAAATTTTACGGCGTTACGCCTTCTCAATTCGCGGGACGGATCGCCAAAAATTCATGATGGGTGGGTGTGCCATGTATTGGAAGGAATTGACGACCGGGATATACCCGTGGGATATGCATGACGAAGGCATCGAGTCCATTCTGGATAATCTCCAGGAGCATGCCGGCAACAACGCTGCTTACATGCTGGCAATCATGCACCATGAGAAACGTCCGCTTCACGATAATTACTACCATCACAACCCTGTGCGCAAACGATACTTGGCGGAGGACAGCCGGAGCTACTTTAAGATTCACCCTGAGTCCTACAAGCATTCAAGGATCAAGCCGCTGCCGAGTGACCGTGAATTTCTTAAAGATGTAGACTGGCTTGATAAGTTTACGACTGCCTTAAGGAAACGGGGAATGGGCCCCGGTGCTGAAATCTCGCATACGCCGCTCGATTCGGTGAGAGGGGCGGGGGAGTTTGCTGACTGTATCCAACGCGACATTTACGGCAATCCTCCGGCACATGGGTACTTTACGAATCAACAGCTCTGCTGGACGAGTCCAGACGCACGCGCGTACATGTGTGCGATCGCGACAGACCTTGTGACCCACTACGACATCGATATGATTCAAACCTGCTCGTTCTTGACCAATCAAGGGCAGCTGCAGCTGCACCCTTTTCTGGGCGTAACCCTTGGCGGGTGCTTCTGCGCGAACTGCGAAAGAGAAGCTCGAAAAGCCGGGCTCGATTGGGATTTGATCCGCAGCACGGTCCGCCATTATGCGGATATCATGAAACGGGCCACCCTGCAAGCCAACGAAGACTGGCATTTGCTGAATCGTGGCAATTCTTCGGCGGTTATGTTCCTGATCGAGCATCCGGAGCTGTACGACTGGCTGACCTTCCGCTGCCAATCCATCACCAGATATTTCAAGGAGCTGTCGGAAGCCATTCATGCGGCGAATTCGAAGGTCGACTTCCGATTTAACACGTGCTGGCCTGAAGCCGAATTCATTGGTCAGAATTTGAAGGAGATCGGCAAGTATGTAGACTCCATCCGAATTATGGATTACGCCGAGCAGACAGGTGATGAAGAGAAGGTTCTGAATAAGGGCAAATGGCTGTCCAATGTAAGGAGACAAGTAGGAGAGGAGAAGGTGATCATCGACTCGATCGCCCCCCGTGCGAAAGCGACACCTGATCTGATCAGGAAAGGGATCCGCACAGTCGCCCTCGGCGGTGCCGACGGACTAGCTTACGGCTTCTATGACGGAGCAACGATTCAGCGGCTGAAAGCGATTCGAGAGGGTATGGATGAGTGCGAAATTCAGTTAAGGTATTATTCCAGCAGGGGATAGAGAATAAAAAAAAGCGGCAGTCCATGGACGTATGTCCTGGACTGTCGCTTTGCGTTTTTACTTCGCTAAGATCGGCTACCTTCACATTTTTCTACCGAATAAACCAAACCTTAGTAATCAAGTCATGTTCAACTTCATATATGGCCATTAAACTATTGGATTCTCCGGTTAGACCATTCGTTGCAATTTCCCAGTCAATGACCTTGTTTCCGACAATGGATCGATTGTTAATGTGGGCATGCATCTTTTTTTTGAAGGTTTCTGTGTACCGTTCGACTAGTGCTTGTTTACCGCTAAAAATGATCGTATTATCAGGGAAGTTATATGCTGTAATATCATCGGCATATGTACTTGCGAATCCTTCCATGTCCTGATTATTATAAAATTCAATTTGCTGCTGTACCACGTGTTCAATCGACATCACATTGGCTCCCTATTTATGGTGTTTTTATCATATTAGAATACTGTGTTTATTTTGTAAACTTTCGGGGGAGATTTAGCAGTATAGCTAGATAAACGATGTGATGCTAATATTATTGCATGGTCGATTTCTTATTTTCCATCATCAAGGCTCCTTTCAACAAGTTGAGGTGAAACGATTGCGTTCGATTGTATTAGGGATTTTTGCTTCGTTCTTTTTTGCCGTTACCTTTATTTTAAATCGAGCCATGTCATTAGCAGAAGGGAGTTGGATTTGGATTGCTTCCCTTCGATATCTATTCATGATTCCGTTTCTTTTGCTAATTGTCATCAGTCGAAAAAATTTAAGGCCGCTTTTGCAGGAAATGAGACTATATTGGGTGAAATGGATGATATGGAGTACAGTAGGGTTTGGATTGTTCTATGCCCCATTATGCTTTGCAGCTGCCTATAGTCCCGGTTGGCTGGTTGCGGGTACTTGGCAAATCACGATCATCTCGGGTTCGCTGCTGGTTCCCTTATTTTATGAAACCGTTCAAACCCCCTACGGGATGGTAAAAAGGAGAGGAACGATCCCATTCAAGGGACTTTCCATGTCTCTCATCATCCTGATGGGCATAGCGTTAATGCAAGTGGAGCAAGTCCATCACTTTTCGGTGAAAGAGTTTAGTTTCAGTCTATTCCCGGTCATTATTGCTTCGTTTGCTTATCCACTAGGGAATCGAAAAATGATGGAGCTATGTCAAGGCCGCTTAGATTCTTATCAACGCGTCTTGGGCATGACCCTTGCAAGTCTTCCATTCTGGCTGCTAATTTCCATCGTTGGTCTACTTACGGATGGACTTCCGAAAGTTGGACAGATGCAGCAGTCTTTCATCGTGGCCATTTCTTCAGGGGTTGTCGCTACCATCCTATTTTTTCGCGCTACCGATCTGGTTAAAGACAACATGCACAAGCTAGCGGCTGTGGAAGCAACCCAATCATTAGAAGTATTGTTTACTGTGGTGGGGGAATTAGTCCTGTTGGGGAGTCCAGCTCCCGCAGCATTATCTTGGATGGGCATGGTGCTTGTTATTATAGGTATGATTTTGCATAGTTATAGTTCACAGAAAAAAGCTCCAGTCAATGTAACGACAGCTTGATGTGATTCTGTAGAAGCAAGGGTTCTCAGTGTGAGCTGTGGGCCCTTTTTTTCATAGGCATTTTATTACCTCGTCCGAATTAGAATAATAACATAAAAAAACTTCAAGAGAGGGTGACCTAGCATTGAAGCCCAATGTGCTGCTGATTACGGTGGATGATATGAACTATGATTCTCCGGGGATGGCCGGCTGCTCTATTCCCGGTATCACGCCGAATATTGACCGGTTAGCTGCCGAGGGGATGCAATTTGTAAACAGCCACGTGACGATTGCGGTCTGTCAGCCGTCGCGATCGGTGCTCATGACCGGAAGGTATCCTCATCGCAATGGGGCGCTTGGCTTTGAGCCGATTGCGCAGGACGTAACGACCCTGCAGGAGCAGCTGCGTGCCGCCGGCTATTGGAATGGGATTATCGGGAAGGAAGACCATCTGGCTCCCTTGGAGAAATACTGCTGGGACTCCTGCATAAGTACGATGAACAAGACGAGCGGTTATGGGCGCGATCCGAAGGTTTACTACGAGCAGACGAAGTTCTCGGTGAGACAAGCTAAGGAAGCAGGCAAGCCTTTTTTTCTAATGGTCAACTCGCACGATCCGCATCGTCCGTTTGCCGGCAGCAGGGATGAATTGGCACGCTACGGACAGCATACGCCGGTTCGAAGAACGATTGCGCCGGAGGAAGTCGATCTGCCCGGTTTCCTGCCTGATCTGCCGAAGGTTCGCGAGGAGGTCGCCGAATATTTTACGTCAGTACACCGAGCGGACGAGACGGTGGGTGAAATTATGCGCGCGCTGAAGGAATCCGGGGAAGAGGACCATACGCTGGTCATGTTTCTGAGCGACAACGGAATGGCGTTTCCGTTTGCCAAAACGAACTGTTACTTGAACAGCACACGAACCCCCTGGGTGATTCGATGGCCCAACCACATACAACCGGGCAGAGTGGACAGCAAGCATTTTATTTCGGGTATCGATTATATGCCGACCGTGCTGGAGGCCGCAGGGCTGCCGCCTGTCGAGGGCATGGATGGCCGATCTTTCCTGCCGCTGCTCACGGAAAGCGCAGAGCAACCCGAACGGGATCATGTTTTTACGATGTTTAACCGGACCTCGGGGAATAAGGACTATCCGATGCGCTGCATGCAAAACGTGACCTTCGGCTATATTTGGAACGATTGGTCGGACCAGCAGACGGTATTCAAAAATGAGTCGCAGGATGGCTTGACGTTCAAAGCAATGGTCGAAGGAGCGAATGAGAATCTTGAAATTGCGCAGCGAGTGCAGCTGTTTTTGTACCGCGTGCGTGAGGAGCTTTATGATTTCTCAACGGACCCCGATGCGTTTCACAACCTGATCGACGAGCCGGGCTATGCAGACATTGCGAATGATTTACGCCGGCGTTTGTTCGAAGTGATGCAAGCCTCGGACGACCCGAGAACGGCAGCTTTTAAGCGAGAGGTTGGTTTCTAACCGCAGAAGGCGGGTAACCCATCTGACGCTTAAACACCCGAAAGAAATAAGAGGAATCGTAAAAACCGAGATATTCCGCTATTTCGCCATGGGTCATACGAGTGTGGTGCAGCAGCTCGTGCGCCTTGGATATACGCAATTGGAGCATGAATTCGAGAGGGGTCATCCCGGTCGTTTCTTTAAACAGAGCAATCACATAATTCGGCGATCGGTCGATAATGGCGGCGAGCTCCTCCAGCTTAATGGCTGTGCGGTAATGCTGCACGATATATTCCTTCAATCGGTCGGACAATCTTACCTTGACCGGAGAAATATGTCTAGTGGTTACATCACGCTGAACGTAGCTTAGGATTTCCAGAAAAATTCCACTGGCTAAAATCTCATAGTATGGCTGCTTTTCAGCCCAGTGCTGGTATAGAGTTGAATATCGCTGCTTCAAATACTCAAAATTGGAGCATTTAATGATTTGATTTCTATGCTGGGTCAAAAATGGAAGCCGTTCATGAACGGACTCGTCAGCCTGAAAAATTACGGCATATTTCTGGTGCAGAAGATCCGGAGCATTGCTGGCCGCACGCAAGGTACCGGCAGGAATATACACGATGTCGGCTTTCTCCGGAAATAATGAAGTGCAGTTCAGCGAATAACGGAGACGTCCGTTCGTGACGAGCACCAGGATATGATATTGTACATGGACGGGAGCATTGCTCCAATTCGGATTCTGATCGTCCCAGTGCACGGATTGAATATCAATGATAACGGATGCCAACTCCTAAATATCAGAGTGAAATGATACCAAAATCATAACATAGTACATAGGCGGTGCGATACAGAGTATCTATAATGAAAAGGAAGGACATGACAGAGCTTCGCAGGCTTTTCACTAATATATCCAGCCAAGGAGAGTTGATATGAGGATACTGCTATTGGATTTGGATTCCACCCGCCCGGACCACTTGGGATGCTACGGCTATCATCGCAACACCTCCCCAAACATTGACAAAATCGCGCGCGAGGGCATTCGGTTCACGAATTACTATACTTCAGACGCTCCTTGCTTTCCGTCTAGAACGGCCCTGATGACTGGACGGTTCGGCATACATAACGGAGTGGTCGGACATGGGGGCACTGCAGCCGATGTTCGTCATGAAGGCATCGACCGTAAGTTCAAGGATACCCTCGCCCGTGAGAGCCTGCCTTCGCTGTTCCGTTCGGCCGGCATGCGTACTGCACTGATCAGTCCATTCGGCGAGCGTCATTCCGCCTGGACGTTCTATGCGGGATTCAATGAAATACATAATACCGGCAAGAGCGGCATGGAGTCTGCCGAGGAAGTGACTCCGACGGTGCTGGATTGGGTGCGACGCAATGCAGCGGACGATAACTGGTTCCTTTACGTGAATTATTGGGACCCGCATACCCCATACCGTGCTCCACTGGAAGCTGGCCATCCGTTTGAGCAGGAGCCGCTGCCGGAATGGATTACTGATGACGTTTTGGAACATCACATCAAAAAGGTAGGACCGCACAGCGCCAGCGAAATTAACATGTACGACAGCAACACGAATCCGAAATACCCGCGACATCCGGGAGAAATTACCGACCGCGCTTCGCTACGGCGCATGATTGATGGATATGACACCGGAATTAAGTTTATGGACGATAACGTCGGCATGATATTCCAAGCGCTGGAGCAGCAAGGGGTGATGGAGGATCTGATCGTCATTATCACGGCGGACCATGGGGAGAACCAAGGGGAATTAGGCATCTATGGTGAGCATGGAACGGCGGATCAAGGCACCTGCCGGATTCCTATGATCATTCGTTGGCCGGGTAAAACGAGTGGCACCGTAGATGAAGGATTCCATTACCATCTGGACCTGAACCCTACGCTCGCCGAAATGCTAGGCAAGGAGCCGATGCCGAGCTGGGACGGAGAAAGCTATGCAAACGCGATCACAGGCGATACGAGTGCTGCGGACAGCAGACCGTTTTTGGTCATCTCCCAGTGCGCCCATGTGTGCCAACGGAGCGTCCGTTTTGGAGATTATTTATACATCCGCACGTATCACGATGGGTACCACTTGTTCAACAAAGAGATGCTGTATAACCTGAAAGAGGACCCGCATGAGCAGGTGGACTTGGCGCAGGACAAACCGGAGCTATGCAAGGAAGCCGTTTATTTATTGAACGAGTGGCACGATGACATGATGAGCACCATGAAGCACGATGTAGACCCGCTGTGGACCGTCATGAAGGAAGGAGGCCCCTTCCATGCCAAAGGCTTTCTTCCACGCTATGTGGAACGGCTCGAGCAAACCGGCAGAGGTGCGGCCGTGCCTGAGCTCAAGCGACGCCATCCCCAGGAATTTGCTTAAGTTAGCTTAGCTTGGAAAAATAGGTTGAATGTGGATCGGGTGGCCGTGCGGTACTGCACTACACTCGATCTTCTTTTCATATATGGAGGAGTGAAGCTAAGAATGAAGCGGCCTAATATTGTCTTAATTTATACAGACCAGCAGCGATGGGATGCTCTTGGAGTGAATGGGAATACAGAAATCATTACCCCCAATTTGGATCGATTAGCTAAGCAAGGCGTCAATTTCAACCGCTATTTTGTAAACAATCCCCTCTGTATGCCGAGCCGAGTCAGTATGCTGACCGGACAATATCCGTCGACCCTCAAAATCACTCACATGGGAGTTCCTGTACCGGACTCTACTGTGACCGTAGCCCATATGCTCAAAAATTACGGCTATATTACCGCCAATATCGGCAAGCTGCATTTTCTTCCTCATGCGAATCGCGACCATCGGACCGTTCATCCCTGCTATGGCTTTGATCATCTCGAAATATCGGATGAGCCCGGCAGCTATGAAGATGCTTACCGTGCTTGGGTGCGGAGGAAGGCGCCCGAGGAGCTGGACAAGATCAGCCTTGGCTTACCCCCAGCTGCGGCGGTATGGCAGAAAACAATGGGCGTTCAGGACGGAATTGTACATCCCGTACGCGAACCGCGCCATGCGCAAGCTTTTGCCTCCAGAGACGATCTGACGCATTCCGCGTTTGTCAGCGAGCAGACGATCGAGTTCATCGAGCAGCATCAGAACGAGACGTTTATGTGTATAGCAGGATTTTACTCTCCACATGCGCCTTGGATTGTCCCGCAGACCTATTTGGACTTGTACGATCAGGAAAAGCTCAGCCTGCCGCAATACCCCGAGGATATCAATAGTAAGCGTACAGGGGAGCGATTTTCCGATGAGGAGCTTCGTTCCGTGAAGCACGGCTACTATGCGATGATTACGGAGGTTGATCATTATGTCGGAAAAATCATGGAGAAGCTGGAATCACTCGGCATTGCCGATAATACCTTAGTGGTATTTACTTCGGATCACGGCGAGTTTCTAGGCGAATACTTACGCTATGGCAAAGGCTACCCAGCACCGGATTGCGTCAGCCGAGTCCCGCTAATCATGTCCTGTCCTCAAGGCAGCAGCGCGCACGGTACGACGACTTCACAGCTGGTGGAAGGGGTAGATATTGTCCCTACCTTGCTGGAAGCGGCTGGTATTCCAATGCACCCACAGCTTCAAGGGCAATCGGTGTTCGGTGTGCTTAGCGGTCAGTCGGTGAAGGAGAAAGCGTGCGTCATAACGGAATTCCACCAATGGAAAAGCATTCGTACCGATCGTTTCCGTTACATCGCGGAGGTCAGCGGCAAGGAGAGTCTGTTTGATTTGGAGCGCAGTGCGCTGGAATACGAGAACCTGGCCGAGGAGGCTGAGTATCAAGAGGTGATCGCCGAGATGCGCGGATTGCTGTTGAAGAAGCTTTTGCAGATCGAAGCGCCATTGCCGAGAGACTGGGCTTACTAGCTCCAAGTTAACTCCAAGCCTACGCTGCTTAGAATAGGGGGAATCCGGGTGTATCAAGTGCTAATAGCCGAAGATGAAGTATGGATCCGCAGTGCGCTTACCGAAATGATTGAGCGCTTGGACGCCCCCTTTACGGTGGTTGCCGGAGCTGCGAACGGTGAAGAAGCCTGGCGGCTGCTGAATGTATACTGGCCTAATATTGTAATCACGGACATCATGATGCCGGAGAAGGACGGCTTGTGGCTGGTCGAGCAAATTTACGACGGCCAGCTGCCGGTCGTCAGCTTAGTGCTAAGCGGCTATGACAATTTCCAATATGCCAGGCAGGCGATGCGGTATGGTGTAACGGAGTATATGCTGAAGCCGGTGGACGAAGAGGAGCTGCTGGGTGCTTTAAACCGGTCCCTGAAAAAGCTTGAGGGGCTCGCGGACGCCCATGGGCGCGTGGTGCTGCTCCAGCGGTTTCTGGATCGTCTCCCCGAGCTGGACCAGCAGACCTTGATGCGGGAACAAAGCGAGCTGCTGGAGCAGTTAAATGCTAAGACGGCTCACCCGGCGGTCGGGAGAAGTCTCATCCGGATGCTGTCCGTCAAGTGGAACGCGCTGCTGCAGGAGATGGATCCGCAGTTTGTACGAATTCCGTTCCCATGCGAATGCACGGACGAGAAGATCCATCAGCATACCAAAGAGCTTGCTGAGCATTGGATTCGAAGCTCCTCCCGGCATTTGGATTCAGCGGTCAAAGCATCGATCAAAAAAGCAAGCGATTATTTGCAAAAGCATTTCAAAGACGAGGTCTCGCTTTCCGTCGTGGCTGGGCATGTCCATATGAGCGTCTCTTATTTCAGCATGATCTTTAAAAAAACGTCGGGCGTGTCCTTTGTTCAATATATCAATCAGCTGCGGTTGAATGAAGCGAAGTCGCTGCTGCTAAATCCAGAGCTGAAAATTTACGAGGTCGCGGAGCTGTCAGGCTTCGTGTCCTTGCCTTATTTTAACCGGACCTTTAAACAGATGGAGGGATTATCGCCGGGGGATTATCGGAAACGGATGGGGATTTGGACATGAGATGGCTGCAGCAGGCGTCGATCAAACAAAAGACGGTGGTGGCGTTTCTGAGCGTCACTTTGCTTGCTGTGCTTCTCATTACGGCCTTTACACAATATTCGTATGGTAAAGAAGTGGAAAAAGACTTTTTCCGCATTTCACACGAAGCGGCGTCCAGACTGAACTATCATATGGATTATTATTTTAGCCAGCTGGAGCAATCGACCGTTTCGCTCATCCAGAGCGATCAAGTTCAGGATTGGCTAGTTCACCCGGACAACCCCGATCTGGAGACGGAAAATGAGCTGAGCAAGGCGCTGCGCAAATATTTGGGAATGAACCACCAGGAAATCGTAGATATGTTTCTTGTGGCCAGCAACGGCTATGTGATCGCAGGCAATGGAGCAACAAGAGGAAGCTCCGCTTATGTGAAAGAGCCATGGTACGCGCTCGCCGATGACGGTTCCGCTGCCGTACTGCCTTCGCATCAAGCCTTTTATCCCCAGAGCGGGAGAGGGATCGTGCTTTCCTTGGTGATTCCCATCTACAGCAAAGACAATCTAGCCTTGATCGGACGAGTCATCGTCGACATTACGCTGAAGGAAATCGCGCGTACGTTCGCCAATTCCGGGCTGGCCGACCATGGCGCTTATTTCATAGTGGACGGGAGCCGGCTGGTGATCTATCATCCGAACTTGCAATGGATTGGTTTGCAACAGGACCAAACGGGACTGGCAGGCTTGGATCTTACGGAGCTGGGGAGGACTAGCGTTCAGAATTGGCAGGGCAGCAAGCAGCTGATTGCCGTAGTGAAATCACAAAGCACCGGGTGGTATATCGTAGCACAAGTTCCTTTTGATGAGATGGCGGGCGGTCTGCTGGCAGCTCGCCGATCTTCCATGATGGCCCTTACGGTCATTATTCTTGTCATTTTTCTTACGGTGCCTCTGCTGTCCAATCGGCTGGTCGAGCCCATCAAGCGGCTGAAGCGCAGCATGGAGCTGGTCGCTCAAGGACGATTGGAGGTTCGTGCGCCCATTCTCCCCGGATCGGATGAGTTTCAGCATTTGAACCGGAGCTTCAATCAGATGGTGGAGCGGCTGAACGAGCTGATGGACGACGTGGCCGAGCTCAAGCTGCGGGAAGCGCGGCATGTGCTGCTGCAGAAGGACGCTTTCATCCGGGCGCTGCAAAATCAGATCAATCCGCACCTATTGTATAATTCCCTCGATATTATCCGGAGTATGGCTTACTTGGAGAAGAAGGACGCAGTTATTGTCATGGCTAAAAGCTTAGCGGAGGTCTACAGATATACTGCGAGAATGGATCGGAAGGAGGTCGCCCTGAGGGAGGAGCTGGAGGTGCTTAAGAAATATTTGAACATTGTGCATATCCGGTTTCCGAAGCACTTTCAGAGCACGATTACCGTCCATGAAAAATATCTCGAGCATGCCATCGTCAAGCTGACCCTGCAGCCGATTGTTGAGAATGCGGTTAAATACGCGGTGGAGCCCAAAGCCGGAAAAGCGGCGATTATCATAAGCGCCTATGAGGAAGGAACCGACCTGTGCATCGAAATTGCCGATAACGGACCCGGTATTCCTCCCGAGCGTTTGGATGAATTGCAGAAGAAGCTGGAGGCGCTAACCCTTCGAACCAGTGAAAATTACGCGGAGCAGGAGTCTCTAGGGATCGCCAATGTTCACGCGCGCCTTGTCCTGCAGTATGGAGTACCCTACGGCTTAAGTGTCGTTTCCTTCCCAGGCAGAGGGACGGTCATTACCATTCGCCTTCCTCAGCAAGAGATAAAATTTGGTCAACAAATCGATAATTTGGTTAAGGAATCGGGTTGGAGCCGAATGCTATACTGAAAGAAAGCGTTATCAGATCATAGCCAATCGATGACAGGGGGATGATGGGGTTGTCCAAATATGTACAAGGGACGTTGGCAGCCATTCTAATGGCAGGCATGTTAGCGGGCTGTTCCAGCAGCAGTGACAAGCAGCCTGACAAGCAGCCGAGTGCATCAGGTACGGGGCCTGCAAGCGGGAATACTACGGCGGCGGCAGACGGCATGAAAGACAAGCTGAAAATAACGATGATGACCACTAGCTACGTCGGAGGAGGCTGGCCGGAGAAGCATCCGATCCTGGACAAAATCAACGAGAAGTTCAATGTCGATTTACAAATGCTGTGGGTGCCCTCGGATAACTATGTGGAAAAGCTGAATGCAATTGCCGCATCGAATGATTTCCCCGATGCCTTCACGGTCAATACGGATCAATTCAAGAAGTGGCGGGATAAAGGGATTTTTCTAGATGTGAAACCGTTGCTTGGCAGCTATCCTAATTTAACGAAGTATATTTCGGAAGCCGACTATAAATTGCTTAATCCGAAGGATAAGTATTTAGGGGTACCTTACTATTCGATCGAAACCCGGGACGCGCTGGTCATTCGCAAGGATTGGCTGGATAAGCTCGGGCTGAAGGTGCCGACAACCTTGGATGAGCTCTATGAAACGGCCAAGGCATTCACCCAAAAGGATCCGGACGGAAACGGCCAGAACGATACCGTTGGCTTGTCGCTTAACATTACTCCCTCTTTTGATATGCAGGATATTGACTATGCCTCCTATGCCTTCGGTTTGCCGAATCAATGGAAGAACGACGGCGGCAAGCTCGTCCCGTCGCTTGGCATGGCTAAGGAGTGGAAGGATTTTGTCGGATTTTTGAGAAAGGCTTATGCGGAAGGCGTGCTGGATAAAGATTTTGCCGTCAATAAAAACAGAGATCCTCTCAATAAATTTGAGGCAGGCAAGCTCGGGATTTCGTATATTAACCCCAATGAATTTCACTCCAATACGATGGCCACACTGCTCAAGACGAATCCAAAAGCTGAGGTCATCCAGATCGAGCCCCCGAAAGGTCCGACCGGCATTCAGGGCTCAAAGACATTTACGAGCGGTTCAACCAAAATCGCCATTAACGCGAAAATCGACAAGAAAAAGCAGGAGCGCATTCTCAAGGTCCTGGATTATATGCTATCCGATGAAGGCGATCTCCTAACGAAGAACGGAATCGAAGGTGTGCATTATAAAAAAGAGGGGGATAAATATACGAAGCTGGATGCCTTCGATAAAGACCGTCCTTCCTTGCTCTCCATGTGGCTTATCCGCAGAAACGATCCGCTGATTCAAGTGCGAAAGTGGGATGATCAGAAAAAGGTCGCAGAAATCAGCTCCTTCTACAAGCTCAATGATAAATTCCCGATCCGCAACCCTGGAGCCGGACTGGATTCCGAGACCGATGTGAAGCAAGGAACCAACCTTAAGCAGAAATTTATGGATGGCATGGTCAAGATTGTGGCTGGCAAAGACCCGCTCGATAACGTGGATAAGGTCGTAGCCGACTGGAAATCCGGCGGGGGAGACAAGATTACGGCCGAAGTGAATGCGGAATTCGCTAAGTTGAAATAAGCTGTGGGCCTCTCTGCAAAGAGGGGCCTGATTCATCCTTTCCCATTATTAGTTGAAAAGGAGACCCTGCGGATGAAAGTGAATCGCAACCCTTCCGCTTCCGTTGCAGCAGGCCATACGGAACGGCTTCCCCAGCGGATCGCGAGCCAGAACAAAAAACTTTGGATGCGCGGTATTCCGCTCTACGCCATGATCCTGCCGGGCTTGCTGTTCTTCCTCGTGTTTAAATACGTACCCATGGCCGGCATCGTCGTTGCCTTTCAAGACTATGATCCGTTTCTTGGTTTTGCCGACAGCCCCTGGGTGGGAGTGGATCATTTTGTCCGTCTGTTCACCGATCCGGATTTCTGGATGCTGCTTCGAAATACGTTGGTGTTGAGTGCTTTGAATTTGTTTCTGTTCTTTCCGGCACCGATCCTGCTGGCCGTCCTGCTCAATGAAGTACGCAGAGCCTGGTTTCGCAAGGTGGTTCAGACGCTGGTTTATATGCCGCATTTCTTATCCTGGGTTGTGGTGGTCGGCTTGACCGTGCTGTTATTTGCCACCCAAGACGGGGGAATTAATAATCTGCTGGCGACGTGGGGGTATAATCGGATCGAGCTGATGACGGATCCTTCGTACTTTCGCATGCTCTATACCGCGCAGAACATCTGGAAAGAAGCCGGGTGGAACGCGATTATTTTCCTTGCGGCGCTGGCCTCGATCGACCCTACGCTGTATGAGGCGGCCGTGGCGGATGGAGCGGGACGCTGGAGACAGATGTGGCATATTACACTGCCGGCGCTGCGTTCGACGATTGTCGTTTTGTTCATTTTGCGGCTGGGGCATGTAATGGATATTGGCTTTGAGCATATTTTTCTGATGCAAAATTCACTCAATCGGGAAGTGGGCGATGTGTTCGATACGTACGTGTACCGGACTGGGGTGCTTCAAGGGGAGTTCAGCTACACGACGGCTGTAGGATTATTTAAGTCGGTCATCGGTCTGGTGCTGATTGTTCTGTTCAATCGCGTATCCAAAAAAATCGGCGAAGAGGGAGTGTACTAAAGTTGATCAAGACCCGTCGCTTCGATTCCCGCGGGCACGCCCCCGGCTTTGGCTTCATGGTTCATTTGATGCTGTGCGTGATCCTGCTGATGGTGGCTCTGCCGTTCATTTATGTCGTATTCAGCTCCTTTGCAAGCAAGCAAGAAATATTGACCCGG
Organism: Paenibacillus cremeus; assembly: GCF_007786445.1. Taxonomy (GTDB): domain Bacteria; phylum Bacillota; class Bacilli; order Paenibacillales; family NBRC-103111; genus Paenibacillus_G; species Paenibacillus_G cremeus. The sequence goes on from NZ_VNJI01000003.1 coordinate 95,137, forward strand.
GGCTTTTTTTTACTGCCTAAGGTATGGGTGATTGATGCTTATGGCTATTTACTAAGCAATGCGAACTTTTTATCGGCCTTCCGCAACGCGGTCCATATTACGGTGGCGGGAACGTTCATTAACATGTCGATGACCTGCTTGATGGCTTACGGGCTTAGTAAAACCTGGCTAAAAGGACGGCGTGTGCTCAACTTTCTGGTTCTGTTTACGATGATATTCGGGGGCGGGCTGATTCCGACCTATCTGGTCGTCAAAGGGCTGCATTTGCTCAACAGCTACTGGGCGCTTTTCTTGACTGCGGCGATCGCTCCGTTCAATCTGATTGTGATGCGCAGTTTTTTTCAGAATATTCCGGGGGAGCTGGAGGAAGCGGCCCGCATCGATGGCTGCAGTGAGCTGGGGCTGTTTCTGCGGATTGTGCTTCCGCTCTCCATGCCTGCGGTAGCTACGTTCACTTTGTTTTATGCAGTCCAAAACTGGAATACGTACTTTAATGCCATTCTTTATTTGAATGACTCCGCCAGATGGCCGCTGCAGGTGTTTCTACGCCAGATGCTGATTCAAGCCGTGATGAGCATGGAGCGCGAAGCGGGCGATTTCGAATTCGGCCCGGCCGTCAAGATGGCCGCGGTTGTCTTGACTGCACTGCCGCTGCTGGTCATCTATCCATTCCTGCAAAAATATTTTAATCAAGGTATGCTGCTGGGCTCGGTCAAAGGATAGACGGCTGCCCATGGCGATTGAAACGGAGGATTACAGATGGCGGGAACCAAAAATATCATTTTGCTCATGACCGATCAGCTCCGGCTGGATTACGTCAGCTTTCACGGAAAGGGCAAGCTGCATACGCCGAATATTGACCGAATCGCCGAAGGGGTGGGCTTTACCCGCTGCGTCAGCGTCAACCCGATCTGCACGCCGGCTCGCTGCGCGCTTTTGACAGGCAAATACACGCATCAGATCGGCATGCTGTCGATGTCAGGCGATCTGAGCTTGCAGCATCCCACCTATGCGCAAGCCTTGCAGAAGGCGGGGTATTACACGGCGGGCATCGGCAAGTTTCATTGGCTGCAGGGCTGGCCGTTTAGCACGAAGCGCGGGCAAGGGCATGATCTGGTGGGGTTAAAAGAAGAAATCCGCCGCTATGGCTTCGATACGGTATGGGAGGTCGCGGGGAAGCAGCTGGCTCAAAAAAACTACTGCGACTATTGCCATTACTTAGCGGACAAAGGCCTTCTGGAGCACTACCGCGACTTTGTTCAAGCCTACGGCAAAAACGAAAAAATGGCCGAAAAGCAGCAGTTTATTGGCAAGCCTTCACCGCTGCCGGAAGAGGATTATGTAGATATCGTCATCGGAGACCACATTGTCAAGCAGATTGAGTCGCGTCCTGCGGACCGTCCGTTCTTTATTTTCGGCTCGTTCGTTTCGCCTCATCCGCCCTATGATCCGCCGCAGTCTTATTTAGACCGCGTGGCTTATGAGGAGACGGATGATTTTATCCCAGACGGACCGCAAATGTTGAGTCATGAGGCTAAGCAGCGCCTGTACAGCTTGCGGCAAGCCTATAAAGCGATGATATTGCTCATCGATGATCAGATCGGAAGGATTCTAGCCAAGCTGGAGGAGGAGCAGCTTCTGGACGATACCGTGATCTTGTTCACCTCGGATCATGGGGAAATGATGGGGGATCATATGCGAGTAGCCAAGCAGCTGCCGTATTGGCAATCCGCCACCGTCCCTACGGCCATCCGTCATCCGGACTACTTGCAAGGCCAAGTGACGGATACACCAGTGGAGCTCATCGATCTGACCGCAACCATCTTAGATATCGCGGGGCTGGATCCGAAGCAGGCGCTTAGCAAAGCTTGGCCAGCCTATCACAGCGTTGTTCCAGCGCGGTCGCTGCTGCCGATTATGACCGGAGAGCAAGAGCGGATTCGCCCTTATGCTTTTTCGGAATCGGACGGTCCCGGCGGGCGCTGGCAAATGGTTCAGAACGAAGCCTGCAAATACGTTCGCTATTTGAACTATGAGTGGAGTGAAGGGGGAGAAGGCAGCGGTCCGGTGGAGCTGTTCTTCGATCTGGTAACCGATCCCCAGGAGGAAACCAATCGAATCGGGGATCCAGACTATGCGGCGGAGATCGCCCGCTGCCGTTCGTACCGCGAATATATTCTGGATACGACGCCTCCGGCACAGCAGCGCTGGGCGCCGGTGTTGGATCCTACGCAGACGTTGTAATAAGAAAGGGAGATCAACGTGACCTTTAAAATTTGCACTATTGGATGCGGTTCCTTAGCTTCCCGAGTCCACGGGCCCTCGTACCGTAAATACGCCCAGGATTATTCGGACACCATGCTTGCAGCCTGCTGCGACCTGGACGCCAAGAAGGCTCAAGCATTCCAGGAGAAGTTCGGCTTTCACAAGCATTATACCGATTTCAAAGAAATGCTGCGGGCGGAGCAGCCTGATGCGGTATGCCTGGTCGTGCCCGAGCCGCTTACGGCCGCGATGTCGGTGCAGGTCATGGAACTGGGCTTCCCGCTGATGATGGAAAAGCCCCCGGGTTTAAGCCGCGAAGAGGCGATCAGCATGATCGACGCCTCCGATCGGTACAGCGTTCCACATCAGGTTGCCCTCAACCGCTGGCATGTGCCCATCGCATTGGAGGCGAAGGTCTTAATCCGCTCACAAGTTGCTAAGGAAGACATTCACTTCATCCGCTACGATTTCTCACGGCTTCACCGGGTGGAGCATGATTTCGAAACGACGGCCATACACGGGATCAGCGGTGCGGCCTTTTGGGCCGATTCTCCTTACCGTTACGTCCGGTTTCACTATCAGGAGCTGCCTCATCTCGGCGACAAGGTATCGAATATTTTCATGCACTGTGAATTCGAATCCGGCGCGGTGGCGCACATCAACTTCACACCGGTCTCAGGCATTTCGATTGAGAGGGCAACCGTTCAAGCTTTGGGACATACCTTTTTCATGGAATTGCCGATTTGGTCTGCCTACGACCACCCGGGACGGCTTGTTCACGTACATGGCGGAGAGGTGAAGCTGGACCGCTCCGGGGAGGAAATTTCCGGAAGCGAGGAGCTATTCATTACCAATGGATTTTATGCGGAAAATGAATCCTTCTTTAACGACATTCGGGGCGGACGCAAACCGCAGTGCGACACACGGGCCGCGCTGCAATTCGTCGAGCTTGCCGACTGCATTCGGTTAAGAAAAACTGAATACGTGCGGGGAGACTACCAGTAGCAGCAGCTTGTTTGCTTTTAGTGCGGGGAATGGGGTTGCGTGGTAAAATATAGTAATTCGAGCATGCGAAAAATATTCTTGATTCGAGGTAAACACTTTGCACCTGATCAACCAAATAACAGACAGTGACTTTATCGGCGGTACCCCTGAATTCATGGATCGCGTTACGCGGTACGGGGCAAGGGGAGTTCTGGTCGATGACCAGCTCCACGTTGCCATGATGTATATGGCGAAACATAATCTCTACAAGCTTCCAGGCGGAGGCGTAGAAGAGAACGAGCCCGCTGAAGTCGCGTTTCTGCGTGAAATCAAGGAAGAAACAGGCTATGAAGCCGTAATCATTCATGAGCTTGGAATCATCGAGGAGCATAAGCTCAGGAATGATTTTATGCAGCTCTCCTATTGTTATATCGCAAGAGCACAGCATGAAGCTCGTCAAGTAACTCTAAGCGAAAATGAAAAGCAGCTTGGGATGAGGGTCAAATGGATGCCCTTAGAACAAGCGTTAGCATTGATGAATGACTCCATGACCCATTGTACAGATTACTCATTTAAGTTCATGATTTTGCGGGATAAGACGATCCTTGAACAATCTGTAGACCTCTTATCGCTGAAACGTTGACGACTGCCGAGCAATCACTTGATAAGGCATGAGCATTTTGAACGGCAGCGGATACGCTCCTTGCAAATAATCGATCAACGTTTTGGCGGCGACCATGCCGATTTCAGCTTTAGGAATATGAATCGAAGACAACGGAGGGCTGGTATATTGCGAAAGCTCGATATTATCCAGCCCGATGAAAGCCATGTCTTCGGGGATGCGAAGACCAATCTCCGTCGCCGCCCGCATGGCCGGCATCGCCATCATATCGCTCGCCGAAAACATGGCCGTTGGCAAGTCTTGATTGCGCTTAAACATGTCCAGCATACCGCTGTAGCTTTTATTAACATCCCATTCGGCATTGATGACCCAGTTCGGATTCAAGTCCAGCCCCGCCTCCTGCAAGGCCAGCTTATATCCTCGGTATCGTTTCTCCCGTTCCATCTCTCCGGTGAGTCCAGCTCCCCCTATGAAACCGATTTTCTTGTGCCCTTGGTCAAGCAGATGACGAACCGCAGACGAAGCCGCAGCTACCCGATCATAAGCGATGACAGGAACACTGGAATCGGAAATATCAATCCCTACAATATAGGGAAAATGCTTCTTAATCAGCTCATAAACCTCCGGCTTAATGCCCTCCACTACAATCATTCCACGAATATGCTTGTAATCGTGAACCATTTTTTGCAGGATCGCCTCATTCTGAATGTCGTCCAAATTATGCATGAACGCAAGCGAATACCCGAATTTGGCGAGCCCTTTCTCAATCCCCTCCAGGATGGGGGAGAAATAGGGGTACATATGTTTACTGGAGATCGAAACAGAAACGATGCAGCCCACTTGGTTATCGGAGGGAATGTCTGTTGTCCGGTCACCTGGAAGGGATGGTTTGGTTAAAAAAGCGGCGCCCCCGACACGTTCAACACCTGCTTTGCTAAGCTCCGTCAGATCTCTACGAATGGTCGCTGGGGAAACGTTCAATTGTTCGCTAAGCTCATGGATTTTCATCATCGCATGCTTTTTGAGCAGCTGAAGGATTTCATTCTGTCTTTCGTTCATCAAGAACCCGCCCCTTAGCCTAATCTTTTGTGACCATAATCTTACAATAAAAACAGAAGTTGTTCGATGTCAAGCAGGCGTCGGATGTTCTTTTTGTCCCCTACAAGCAATATATTGATGATAAGAACCGAACATGACATGCTCATTAAATTCCACAGATAAGCCACTTCGTGTTCACCCATTTTCAAAACAGCAAAGGAGCAGGACAACGTATGATTAAGGCTGCCTTAATTGGAGCAGGGCGCAGAGGAATATTTGCCTATGCCTCCTACGCGCTGAAAAGACCGGACGAAATTCAATTTATTGCCGTCGCTGAACCTAACGAGGAACGGCGCAGCTTGCTGGCAAGGGAGCATGGCATCCCCCCGGAAATGCAATTTACATCTTGGCAGGAGCTGTTAGACCGCCCTCAGCTGTGCGATGTCGTGCTCATCTGCACGCAGGACCGTGAGCATTATGAGCCTGCCATGAAAGCGCTGGAGCGGGGCTACCACATTTTGCTCGAGAAGCCGATGTCCCCGAACCCGCTGGAAACCATACGATTGGCGGAGGAGGCGGAGCGCAGAAATCGGATCATGACGGTGTGCCATGTGTCCCGCTACGATACCTATTACAGTACGCTCAAGCAATTGCTGGATGCCAAGGTGATTGGAAAAGTGATGACGGTGCAGTGGACGGAAAATGTCGGCTTCTGGCACCATTCGCACAGCTTCGTTCGCGGGAACTGGCGCAATTCCGATGAAACGAGCCCGATGATTCTGCAAAAAAGCTGCCATGATATGGATATGCTGCAATGGCTCATTGGAGGGAACTGCGTAGAGGTATCCTCGTTCGGAAAGCTGTCTTATTTCAAGCCCGAGAATGCTCCGGCGGGCTCGACCGAGCGATGCACCGATGGCTGCGCGGTGGAGCATGAATGTCCATTCTCAGCAATTAAGCATTACTATAACGAGAAGGACAGCGGCTTTCCGATGGCGGTTTGTTTGACACCGACGCTCGAAGCCAGATTGAAAGCCATTAAGGAAGGGCCTTACGGCCGGTGCGTGTTCCGCTGCGACAATAATGTGGTCGACCACCAGGTGGTGAACCTGATCTTTAACAACGAGGTCACCGTCGCTTTTACAATGACAGCGTTCTCAACGGAGAATACGCGTACGTTTAAGATCATGGGCACGGAAGGTGAAATTAAAGGGCATCATGAGAACAATGAAATTGAGATTAACTATTTTTCGGGGAAAAAAGAAATCATTCGCCCTGAGCGTTACGAAGGCGGGCATGGCGGGGCGGATTACTTGACGATGCGAGATTTTGTCCGGCAGGTCGCGAGCAAGGATCTGGCTGGCAAAACGTCCGCAGCCGTCTCGGCCAGAAGCCACTTGATCGCGTTTGCGGCTGAGCATTCTCGGATCACCGGCAGAACGATTCAGTTGAACGAATACATCCAAGAATTGAAGCGTGGTGAACGTCATGCAAGCCAAGCTTAAATCCGAGGAGAATCACATGAAGCAGGCCGTTATTGGAGTGGATATCGGAGGCACCAATACTGTAATCGGCGTTTTTGACGAGGCATCAAATGGAAATGGGACGTCCAGGCTGCTCACCAAACGGACGATCCCCACGCTGAAGCCGGATTTTCCGAACAAAACGAGCCATCCCGCCATTTTTTTCGACGCCTTGACTAGAGCTATTGAACAGCTGGCCGAGGAGGCAGGTTACGCAGGACGCATTTCCAAAGTCGGAGCCGGCGTGCCGGGTAGGGTGGACCCGATCCAAGGCATGGCGCTTGGGGCATCTAATCTTGGCTGGGTGAACGTACCGTTCTCGGACGAGATGAGCCGAAGGTTAGGTGGAACTCCGGTTTACATCGACAACGATGTGCGAATCTATACGCTGGGGGAGGCTATCGCAGGGGCGGGGAGAGGCTTCGCTAATCTGATCGGCCTCACGCTCGGTACGGGAATCGCCGCATCGCTGTTCGTTGACGGGCGAATGGTGCGCGGGAGCAGCTTTTATGCCGGCGAAATCGGCCATGACACGGTTGCGGGCGAGCACTCCCCCTGCAACTGCGGCAAACGCGGCTGTCTCGAGACGATCGCGTCGGCCTCCGGCATTGCCCGATTGGCGAAGGAAGCCGTTGCCTCGGGCAAGGATACGTGCCTTCGTGACTTGGAGCAGCCGATTACATCTTATGACGTCTATCAGGCTTGCTTGAAAGGCGATTCCTTTGCGCAGCAGCTGTTCCGCGATGTGGGAACGACGCTCGCTCATAAGCTCATGACGGCGATCTTTCTACTCAATCCCGAGGTGATCATCATTGGAGGTGGTGCAGCGTCGGCGGGTGAATTTTTGCTTGCGCCGATCCGCGAGACCATTGAAGCGCAGTATCCCGCGCTGCTTAAACGACCGCAGGTTTGCCTGGGTGAACTGGGAGATTCGGCCGGACTTATCGGGGCGGCGGCCTTTGCAACACGCCAGTCGGAATTCATTTGAAAGAAGGCAAGGGAGGAAGGACACTCAATGAGCACGCTTTATGTTAACGGCAGACTGTACACACCGAACGGCATTGTGGAGAACGGCCGCATCCTTGTAAGCTCAAATGGACAGATCGAAGCTATCGGTGGACCCGAGCTCGAAGCAGCCCCAGGCGCTGTAATAGAAGATGTAGCTGGCGCTAGCGTGCTTCCGGGCTTTATCGATGTTCATGTGCACGGCGGCAATGGCTTCAACATGATGGAAGGCACCTTGAACGATCTGAATGAAATGAGCACCTTTCATGCCGCTCACGGGACAACGTCGTTTCTGGCCACCACTTCAACGAATGCCAAAGAGAAGACGATCAGAGCGCTTCAATGTGCGGCGGAAGCCCACACAACCGGCCTTTCCGGTGCCGACCTGCTGGGCGTTCATCTGGAGGGACCCTTCATTAACGACAAGCGGCGTGGGGCGCAAAAAAGGGAGCACATCCGTCTGCCGAGCCCAAGTGAGCTTGCCGAATATATCGCTGCCTCAGGGAATACGATCCGCTTGGTTACGCTTGCACCGGAGGTCGAAGGCGGCTTCAAAGCGGTGGAATGGCTCGTGAACCGCGGGATTTCCGTTTCGATCGGGCATTCGGATGCAACCTTCGAGCAGGTAGAGCGGGCCGTCAAGCTTGGCGTCAACCATACGACCCACCACTTCAACGGCATGAGTCCTCTGCATCATCGCGAGCCTGGGGTCGCCGGTGCGGGACTTATTTTGAATGAAATTACGACCGAGCTGATCGCTGATGGCATACATGTTCATCCTGCTGTGATTAAGCTTCTTTTTGAAACGAAGACGCCTGAGAACGTGTGTATGATTACCGATGCAGTTACCTGTGCCGGCCTGCCGGATGGAGAGTACGGGCATGTCACCATGACGAACGGGCAAATTTATTTGAAGGATGGAAGCAGCTTGGCAGGCAGCTCTCTTACGACGATTCAGGCGCTAAAAAATGTCATGCAATTTACCGGTTATCCGATGGAGCACATTCTCCCTTCGTTAACGCTGGTCCCGGCCAGACAAATTGGGGTTCAGGACCGGAAAGGCTCCTTGGAAAAGGGAAAGGATGCGGATTTTCTACTGGTGGACGACGAATTGGAGATCCAAGCTACCTATGTGAAAGGCCATGCCGTCTACAGGAAGTAAGTAACCATTCTACATACATAATGAACTGACCTAAAGGAGAGTGTGGAAATGATACAAGCCGCTTTAATCGGTGCAGGCAGCAGAGGGATGTTCGCCTACGCTTCGTACGCGCTGAACAGGCCGGATGAAATCCAGTTTGTGGCCGTTGCGGAGCCGAACGAAGAGAGACGAGCGTTATTTGCCAAGCTGCATAATATCCCGCCGGAACGCCAATTCTCTTCCTGGCAGGGGCTACTGTCACAGCCACAGCTGTGCGAAGCTTTGCTCATTTGCACGCAGGACTCGCAGCATTATGAGCCTACGATGGCTGCCTTAGACAAGGGGTATCAAATTTTACTCGAAAAGCCGATGTCTCCCCATCCTCGTGAATCGCTGGAGATGGCGGAAAAGGCGGAGTCCTTGGGAAGGCTGTTAACGATTTGCCACGGCATGCGGTATTCCACCTATTACAGCACCTTAAAGCAGCTGATGGATCAGCAGATCATCGGCAGAACGATGTCGATCCAGTGGACTGAAAACGTAGGGTTCTGGCATCAGGCGCACAGCTTCGTTAGAGGCAACTGGCGGAACAGCAAGGAATCCAGCCCGATGATTCTGCAAAAGAGCTGCCACGATATGGATATGCTGCAGTGGCTTGTGGGTGGCGAATGCGTGCAGGTCTCTTCCTTTGGGAGCCTGACACACTTTACGGAGGCGAATGCCCCGGAAGGCTCGACGGTTCGATGTACGGACGGCTGTAAGGTGGAGCATGAGTGTCTTTACTCCGCGCTCAAGCTTTATTATCACGATAAAGACGAATGGCCAGCCAAGGTCGTCGCGCTCGAACCGAATCGGGAAGCCCGATTAAAAGCGCTTAAAGAAGGCCCGTACGGCCGATGTGTGTATCACTGCGACAACGATGTAGTGGATCACCAGGTCGCGAATTTACTCTTTGATAACGAAGTGACCGTCGCGTTTACCATGACTGCGTTTACGAACGAGATTAATCGCACCTTCAAAATCATGGGGACGACCGGGGAAATTCGCGGCAATCATAAGCGCAATGAGATTGAAATCCATCATTTTTCGGGCAAGAGACAGGTGATCACTCCAGAGCGGGTGGCCGGCGGGCACGATGGGGCAGACACGCTGATCATGAGAGATTTTATCAAGCAGGTGAATCGCCGATCGACCGGTAGAACCTCGGCTATGGTTTCCGCCAAAAGCCATTTGATCGCCTTCGCTGTAGAGCACTCTCGCGTTACGGGGAAAACGGTAGTCTTGGAAGACTACATCAATGGATTAAAGAGCTAGATCATAAAAGCAGGGGAGTGGTGCGCAATGAAAAAGTGGATTTCCATGCTTACTGTCGCGGGAGTAGCTTTGGCCATGACAGCGTGCTCTTCGTCGTCAACACCCAGCGGGAGTAAGGATAAGCCGGTTGAGCTTTCCTACGGGCTGTGGGATCAGAACCAGGCGCCGGCCATGCAGGAGATTGCGAAAAAATTTACGGAATCCCACCCGAACATTACAGTCAAAATTGAGGTCACGCCGTTTGACCAATACTGGACGAAGCTGGAAACGGCAGCGACAGGCGGTACATTGCCGGACGTCTTCTGGATCAACGCCGCCAATTTTGTTAAGTATGCCTCGAACAAAATGCTAGTTCCTCTGTCGGATAAAGCGAAAACGGATAACATGAGCTTAGATAATTATCCCAAATCGCTTGTCGACCTGTATTCGTTGAACGGAACCCTCTACGGGATGCCGAAGGATTTTGATACGATCGGACTCTGGTACAACAAGAAAATGTTCGACGATGCAGGAATGAAATACCCTGACGATACTTGGGACTGGAAAAAGCTACAGGAAGCGGCGCAAAAGCTGACGAACCCATCCAAAGGCGTGTGGGGCATGGCGTCCGCGTTGGCGAAGAGCCAGCAAACCACCTTTTATAATACCATCCTGCAAGCCGGCGGCTATGTGATTTCACCTGATAAAAAAACGTCCGGCTACGACAAACCGGAGGCGATTGAGGGCCTTAAATTCTGGTCGGATTTGATCAAAAATCAATGGTCGCCGACCGTTGCGCAAATGACCGATACCGCTGCAAGAAACTTGTTCGAATCCGGCAAGGTCGCGATGCTGATGGATGGCTCCTGGACGCAAATTGAATTCAACCAAAACGAATACACCAAGGACAAAGTCGATGTCGCTCCGCTGCCGCAAGGCAAGGTTCGTGCTACGGTCATTCACGGCTTAAGCAATGTTATGGCTGCCAGCTCAAAAAAGCAGAAGGAAGCCTGGGAGTTCGTGAAGTTCCTGGGCTCCAAGGAGGCTGCCGACATCCAGGCTAGAACCGGTACCGTAATCCCCGCTTTTAATGGTACACAGGATGCTTGGGTGAAATCCAATCCGAATTTCCATCTTCAAGTGTTTATCGATGAGCTGAAATATGCGGTGCCGTACCCATCCTCTAAAGAGACGGCCAAATGGCAGAATGAAGAAAAGGCTACTTTCAACAAAGGGTTGTCCGGGGAAATTCCGATGGAAGAAGCGGCCAAGCAAGTAGCAGCCAAAATGAATGCCATCCTCAAGGAAGAGCAAAACAGCAAATAAGCGCGTGCCCGGCCCTGGCTTGACCCATACCTTAGCACCTTAATCCCGAGTACCCTAGGGCGGGGCACCCCAAATGAACGACCTTTGTAAGGAGGCCGCGACGTGAATACTGCTGAAATGGACACCAACACGAATCAAGCCGTCCCGCTCAACGGAAGCCAAAAAGTGAGAAGCCGGCTGCGGATGAATCCAAGAACAAGGGGAGACCTGTTCTGGGGTTATTTAATGATCGCTCCTACGGTACTCGGTCTGGCTATATTCCACATTTGGCCGGTTTTTCAGACATTCTACTATAGCTTTACTACGTGGGGAGCCTTCGGCAATTACGAATGGTCAGGACTGAACAATTACGAAACGATGCTGACCGATCGTCTGTTTTGGATTTCGCTCAGAAACACGCTGGTATACACCTGTTTAACGATCCCGTTCGGCGTTTCATTATCCATCCTCGCTGCTGTGCTATTGAATCAAAAAATTCGTGGGGTCACCGTCTACCGGACGCTCTACTTTCTGCCGGTAGTCACCATGCCGGCGGCGATCGCTATGGTATGGAAGTGGCTGTACAGCGCTGATTACGGGCTAATCAACTACTTGCTGAGCGTGGTCGGCATCAAAGGCCCGGCGTGGCTGACCGACCCTGATATCGCTCTTTATTCCATGGTTATCGTTGCGGTTTGGGCAGCCATTGGACATAACATGGTTATTTTTTTATCCGGCTTGCAGGGCATTTCGTCCACCTATTATGAAGCCGCTTCGATGGATGGCGCCGGACCCTACACGAAATTTTTCCGCATCACGATGCCCCTGCTTACTCCGACCATTTTTTTCGTGACGGTCATCTCGTTAATTGGCGCCTTCCAGGTGTTTGATCTGGTCTTTATGATGATCGGGCCCGACAGCGTCGTCATTGAGCACACCCAGTCGGTCGTGTTTCTCTTTTACAAAAACGCGTTCATGCTGAATAACAAAGGTTATGCTGCAGGGATCGCCATGGTTTTATTCGTCATCATTTTAATCATTACCGTCATCCAGATGAAGCTGCAAAAGCGATGGGTTCATTATGAATAGCAGCTGGATATTGTCGACAACCGACATCGGATTTACCCGCTGTAACGGTTGCGACGAAGGAGGTAACCGTCTTGAGCGTGAAAACGTCTCGATCCGCTTATAAGCTGGGAGTTCATATCCTGCTGATTGCCGGCGCATTGTTTATGATCGGGCCCTTTCTATGGATGGTTCTAACATCGGTGAAATCGTTTGGTGAATCGACCCTCGTGCCGCCCGTCATCATTCCGGCCAAATTTCAATGGCATAACTTTGTGGATGTAACCGCTGTTTTGCCTTTTCTGAACTTTTACTTTAATACGGTTGTATCCTCCTTATCGAAAACGGCGGGGCAGCTGCTCTTTTGCTCACTGGCTGCTTATGCGTTTGCGCGGATTGAGTTTCCAGGACGTCATTTGTTATTTGTACTGGTGCTGTCCGTGCTGATGGTTCCGTCGCAAATTTATATTCTTCCGCAATATATGATCATGAAGCATCTGGGCTGGCTGAACTCCATTGAAGCGTTGATCGTACCCGGCTTATTCAGCGCCTTCGGAACCTTCCTGCTGCGCCAATTCTTTATGACCATGCCGAAGGAGCTGGAGGAAGCAGCAAAGCTCGACGGCTGTAATCAATTTCAGATCTATTCGCGAATCATGATGCCCATGGTTGTTCCCGGTCTGATCGCTTTGGCGATTATGACGATGCTTTGGTCATGGAACGATTTGCTATGGCCGCTCGTAGTTAACAATTCCCCTGACAAAATGCCGCTGTCTGTTGGACTGGCCACCCTGCAAGGAGAAAACCTAACGAACTATCCCGTCATCATGGCCGGAGCCGTGCTGGCCACGTGGCCTATGATCGTCATGTTTTTGCTCCTGCAAAAATACTTTGTCGAGGGCATCACATTAACGGGTACGAAAGGATAAGCAGGTAAGCCATGCGTCTAAATTCACTCTTGTATATCTAGGAGCAATGCATTATGATAAAAAAATACTCGGGATGAGACGATGAGAAACCCAAGGTAACTAACTACTTTTTTCATGAAAGTAGTCCGGTTATCTTTTTTTTGTGCCCATTTCAATGCCTTAAAGTTGTTAGTTGATCTTGCGATGGAGATGAGTGTATGGCTACCGTATGGGATTTGAGTCATTTGGAAGTAGTTGGTAGAGTCTTGCTTGCCGGGGCACTAGCAGCTTGTGTTGGATTTGAGCGAGAGTGGAGGGGGCAGAGCGCGGGCTTTCGCACGCATATCTTAGTCAGCATTGGCGCGTGCCTGCTGATGCTCTTATCGATTTACGGGTTCGCTGCGTTCGATATGGATCCTAGCAATCATCCAAGTGATCCAAGTATCGAGCCGAATTTACTTACCGATCCGGCGCGCTTGGCCGCACAGGTCATTAACGGCATTGGGTTTCTGGGTGCAGGAGCGATCATGGCAAAAGGAAAAGGCCTAGCGACCGCTGCCTCGTTATGGATTGTGGCTGGTATTGGCCTTGGCGTTGGGGCGGGCTTTTATTACGGCTCCATTCTTATAGCTGTACTGGTGCTGTTCATTCAGATCATCTCGGATCGATTTGAAAAGACAGAGCGCCATTAAATCCAATATCGAAAGGATGATTACAATGCAGCTTTCGACATCGACGAATTTTTTTGGCTACAGATTGGATGGGGGGTACACGTCTTATAAGGAATCGCTGAACCGATGCAAGGCGGCGGGCTTCCGTGTGCTGGACGTCAATTTTTGTGCAGCTTTAAATGGCTTATCCGATCTTTCGAAGGATCATTGGCGTGAGCTGATCGAAGATTTACGGAACGAGGCGGAAAAAGAAGGCATCATCTTCACCCAGTCGCACCCGGTGTTTACCCGTCGTGTCGATGCATTGCCGGAGGAAAAGCAGGAAGTCTATCACGAAATGATGAGGCGCTCGATCATTGCCAGCTCGATCCTCGGCGTCAAGTGGGCGATCCTGCATCCCGCACCGGGCAGAGATGGCGAAGAATTCGACCTAGATGCGTGCGTAAAAGAGAATCTGGAGCTTCATGCCCCCGCACTAGAGCTTGCAAAAAAACACAATGTCGGCATCGCCTTCGAGAACATGATCGAAAAATCGACACGGCGTTTTGCGAGCAGAGCTGCGGATCTGGTGGCCCTCATTGACGCTTGCAATGATTCAGGCATCGGGGCTTGCTGGGATTTCGGGCATGGCAATTTCATCTTTAAGGATCAGCGAGACGAGCTGCGCATCCTTGGCAAGCGGCTCAAAGCGACGCATGTGAACGACAACAATGGACACGAAGACGGGCATATGTTTCCCTTCCATGGTACGGTAAACTGGCAGGAGCTGCTGCCTGTACTGGCTGAAATCGGCTACGAAGGCGACTTCACCTTCGAGACGCATAAAGAGTTCACGCGGCTTCCCGACCCTCTGAAGGATCTGGTAGCTCAATCAGGCTATGCCATCGGGCGCTATTGTCTATCATTAATCAGCTAAAACTATAAGACTCACAAATAGGTTCATTGTGTTTAGAGAAGCCAGATTTCGGTCTGGCTTTTTTGTGTTATAATGAATTTCATGAGAGTAGGGCGCTTGGAAAGACTAAAGCATGGTTCTGCTGGTAACTAAAAAGGGGAATGCTTGTGGCAAAGCAAAAAGTAGCAAAACGACCGACGCGTGATGAATTCGTACTCGAAGAGATTGGGAATCAGTTAGCTGAAGCTAAGTATGAAAACTCAGAGATCATGCTAACGGTTTGGGGCTGGGAGGAACCCGTTCGAGGGGTAATTGATTCAATGGATCCTAGAACCGGGAAGGTACATATTAAGCAGCAAAGCGGGATCATTAAGGTTCCGTTTATGGATATCATGAAGGTGGATTATCCTAGAGATTGAAATGGCTCAGTCCAACACTGAGCCGTTTTTCTTTCTCTGATCAAGTTCTACCACGGTATAGTTCCGTTTTTATCAAGAATTTTTCCATTATAATTTGTTTCGCTTAACCTCCGGGAGCATTTTCATTGAGGTCTGTTGTGGTAAAACCAGGTGTAACGCCGAATATTTCGGGTACGTTTAATTAGCTTTAATTAAGGATGGCTGAAGAACGTGATTAACATACATTTTTGCATTTTCTTCAAGTTGTTCATCAGTAACATGCATAACACCGTTTAATACAAATAACGGCATAAAGCGGGTACCAATGAGATTGCTTGTTTGTTGTAAGGGAGTTGTTAAAGTCTCCATGGTAAAATGATTGTAGCCAGTAGGCTGATAAGAATCCACTGGTCCAAATGTCGAAATCGCAAGACCTAGTTCTTTACCGTGCAGCCTGTCGCCTCCTGGTCCATATGCCCAACCGTAGGAGAGAACTTCATCCTGCCATTGTTTTAACAAAGAAGGCGTGCTATACCAGTAAAATGGAAATTGAAGAATAATACGGTCATGTGATTCTAATAGACTTTGTTCGTATGCCACGTTTATTTTTCCGTCGGGATACGATTGATATAGCGTGTGGACCGTAATTTCTTCGTGTTTTTTCAATTCCTGCATCCAAGTACGGTTAATTCGGGATTGTTCCAAGTTAGGGTGAGTAATAATTACAAGAGTTTTCATTGTAAATCTCCTTTTGTTTTATTTTTTAGTTTTGATTTTATTCATAATTTCATTCAGAAACGATTTTATAGTTGTATATACAAATGTTAATTTAAAAAAATTTATTTTTCTTCAAACATAATTTCTGTTTCAGTTCGATTTTCGTACATACTATAAAATGTATTTGCAATATTTTCAGGTGAGAAATAAGTTCCTTCTTTTACGAATCCATTAATTGTTAATGTTCCAACATAAATTCCTTTAGGGCTTAATTCTTGGTGCAAACTGTACGCTAAGTTGCGTATACCGGATTTCCCGATCGCCAAAGAAGAATAATCAGCGTATGGATAAAGGGCTAACCCGCCGCCTGTAAACAAAACCGTACCATTTTGCATATGGGGAATCACTTCTTTTACACTGCTAAGGCTCCTGCTCTGGCATAAACACAGCCTCCTTATTTGTATATGCAAATGAATGGTTAAAAAAATTATGTTTCCCTTTCTATTTTATTGCTCGCTTCGTGTAAAGTCTTACTTAGATCTTTACTGAACTCAATACCTAATACCTCGGAATAGCTGTTAAACAAATTTTTTAATGAAACCCGAAACTGTAGGTACACTTTTTCTCCCTCAGCAGTTAATGAGATCAACGTTTGTTTTCCATCCATTTTTCTGGTGACAAGCTTTAATTTTTCAAGTTTATCAATAAACCTTGTACTTGTGGAAGGCGCAATTGATAACTTGTGGCATAGTTCCTTCTGTGTGATTTCCGGATTGAACTTCACAATCATAATCATGTAAAGATATGAAGGTGCTAGGTCTCCAAAATCAAATGTTTTTTCTGCTAATTTTGTAATACTTCGAGCAAACCGACTAGCGGTAAAGTAAAGACAGTGAATTAATACCTGTTCTTCTTCATTCATTGGATCAAATCCTTTTATTCATTTGCATATACAAATTAACACGGAAATTCGATAAGGTCAACTAAATTAATTTTACTGTTTCCATCCGAAGCAGTTTTAATTAATCATTGCTTTGGAAGTGGATTTTCGCAACAATTATGATAATTCTAGCTTTTTTTATATATATATGTTTTTGAGCAGATGGAGGAGATCATGGTGCAAAAGCCGGTTACAGCGCACGATATTGCTAAGCATTTGGGGGTTTCCCAATCCACCATTTCCAGAGTGTTCACTCCCGGTGCATCCGTTTCGGAGGATACTAAAAAGCGTGTTCTCGAAGCCGCAGAGCTATTGGGCTACCGGCCGAATTTGCTGGCTAGAAGCTTGATCACCAAAAAGACGAATATGATCGGACTGGTCATGGGGGATATCGATAATCCTTTTTATCCAGAGGTGTTAAGCAAATTATCCGGTGAGCTTAAACAACGAGGCTACAACGTCCTATTACTGAGTTCGGAGAATGACAACCTTCAGAGCGAGGAATTATCCCCGTTTCTGGCCTATAATATCGAGGGCTTGATTGTGACGGACGTGCTGCTATCGTCATCCGTTGTTACCCATCTCACGGAGCTGGATATGCCGATGGTGCTGTTTAACCGTTATCATCCAAGCTCGCATGGCCATACGGTTTGCTGCGATAACGTGGATGGTGGATATCGGATTGGCGAATATTTGATTCAGAGCGGTCATCGCCGTCTGGCCTTTATCGCGGGAAACCCTAATACGTCGACCAGTCAAGACAGGGAAAAGGGATTCCGTGAAGCGTTGACGAAATACGGCCACAATCTGATCATCGATCACGGGGGCTATACTTACGAAGGAGGCTTCGAAGCAGCCTCGCGGTTGTTAACGAGCGTGGAGCCTCCGGATGGGATTTTTTGTGCCAATGATATCATGGCACTGGGCGCGATGGATGCCGCGAGAAAAATCGGCGTACACATCCCTGACGACGTTTCGATCATTGGCTTCGACGATATCAAGCCCGCTTCTTGGGCTGGCTATGCTTTAACGACATGGACGCAGCCGGTGGAACAGATGATTCAAGCAGCCATCGATTTATTGCTGGCAAGCATTGAAGAGAAGGGGCAGATGCAGCAGCAGGGCGTATCCCAATGGATCAAGGGACAATTGGTTGAACGGGAGACGGTGAAGCATAGGAAATAATTGACATAAACACGAGTTCCTGATTATATTGATATTAGAAATGCATACGCTGTCATGAAAGAGGTATTTGCTTAATACCTTTTTTATATGTTATTAATGCATACGTATGCATGGATAAATGGAGGCCTAATACATGTCCAGATTATTGAAGACGGGAAAGAGCTCCACTGAAATTGCCCAGGCAGATGCGCAAGTTAGAATTGCCGTGCAGAACATGCTTGAAGATGTACAGACAAGAGGGGACGAAGCCGTTCGCGAGCTGTCCGCCAAATTAGATCAATGGGCGCCCGAAACCTTTAAGCTGAGTCCAGAACAGATCGCTGAGCTCATCCGAAGTTTACCCGAGCAAACAATCGCGGACCTGAAGTTTGCCCAAGCCAATGTCAGGCGGTTTGCTGAAGCGCAAAAGTCAGCTCTGAAGGATATTGAAGTGGAGACCTTGCCAGGGGTCATCCTGGGACATAAGAACATCCCGGTGAACAGCGTAGGCTGCTACGTACCGGGAGGGAGATATCCTATGGTGGCTTCCGCACATATGAGTGTGCTTACCGCCAAGGTTGCAGGCGTGAAACGGGTGATTGCCTGTACGCCACCGATCAACGGACAAATCCCGGCCGCGACGGTGGCTGCCATGTCCTTTGCCGGAGCGGACGAAATCTATATCCTCGGCGGAGTTCAGGCGCTGGCAGCCATGGCGTTAGGCACTGAGACGTTGGCACCGGTCGATATGCTGGTCGGACCGGGCAATGCCTATGTAGCCGAAGCAAAGAGACAGCTGTTCGGGAAGGTCGGGATTGATCTGCTGGCGGGCCCAACAGAAACGCTGGTGATTGCCGATGAAACCGCAGACGCCGAGATGGTGGCTACCGACTTGTTGGGGCAGGCCGAGCACGGTCCAACATCGCCCTGTGCGCTGATCACCACCTCAGAGAAGCTGGCTATAGAGACGCAAGCGGAAATCGAGCGTCAGCTTAAGCTTTTGCCTACCGGCGAAGTGGCCCGCATGGCATGGGAGAATTATGGGACCATTATTCTGGTCAATAGTCAGGAAGAAGCCTTAGCGGAAGCAAATCAGTTAGCGTACGAGCATGTAGAGGTACTGACCAGAGAACCGCAGTATTTCTTGGATCATATGACGAATTTTGGTGCGCTTTTCCTTGGCCCAGAAACGAATGTCGCATACGGAGATAAGGTGATTGGCACCAATCACACCCTTCCGACGAAAGGAGCGGCACGATATACCGGGGGACTGTGGGTTGGGAAGTTTATCAAAACCTGCACGTACCAGAAAGTGAAGCCGGAAGCCTCGGCAATGATTGGCGAATATTGTGCGCGGCTGTGTGAAATCGAAAATTTTGCAGGGCATGCCGAGCAAGCTAAGCTGCGTGTGCGTAGATATGCCAACGTTACGCAATCATTATAATACCTTTTCATTATCGACTGTCGCAACCTAGCGTTGTGGCGGTCGATTTTTTAACTTATCATAAATCTGGACAAACTCCAGCAAACAAGATGTCACACATTGAAGCCGCGGATTGTCTTATTTAGTGTAAGAAGAAACGATCTTGAATATACTAATTGACAAAAAAATGAAGGGAAAATGACAATATGGAAATGAGACTCGATTAGAAAGTTCGTCCTGATTCTTTGCAAACCCTTTTCGGAAGCCGTAACCAAAATTTCGGATGCGGGCGTGCCACAGGATTTGTTAACAGATCGCCAAATCGAACTCCTTGTGCATTCATGTACGGGGAGCTATCGTATTCAGTGACGGGAGGAACCATGAGCTACAAGATCCTGCTATTTGATTTAGATGATACACTGCTGGATTTCGGTGCGAATGAAAGGGAATCGTTAGCCCAATTGTTCCAGCAGCACGGATATGCTTTTACGGATGAGTTGTTTCAGCTCTACAATTCTGTCAACAAACAATTATGGACCGAATACGAAAATGGAAATATGGCACTAGACGCCGTGCTGAACTCCAGATTTTCAGAAACGATGCTGAAGCTAGGGGAAGTCGTCGATGGGATGGTATGGGAGTGTGAGTATCGGGAACTATTGGGTGAAGGAAACCAGCTGCTGATCGAAGGCGCTTTGGAAGTCTGTCAACGTTTATCTGCTACCCATCGGCTGTTTGTAGTCACGAATGGTGTATCCCGCACGCAGATCAAACGATTGAAGCAGTCGGGGCTGTATGATTTTTTTGAAGACATCTTTGATTCACAAAGCATCGGCCATCAAAAGCCTTCTACTAAATTTTTTGATCACGTGATGAGTCATATTTCAAATTTCAATAAAAAAGAAGCGCTTGTCATTGGAGATTCGTTAAATACGGATATTAAAGGCGGACTTCGGTCAGGCATTGATACTTGCTGGATCAACAGAACGATGAAGAAAAGCCCGGCAGACATTCAAAGCACGTATACGATCTCGAGCTTAGCGGAGTTATTTACGATCCTGTGAAGAACATAGCTATTATTCGTGTACACATTCATTGCAGTATTAAGCGTAGTAATTATGTTAATAGGCATGGAGCTTGTTCCTTTCAGTATGTTTTGATGAAGTTTGTACTTATCTACTTGACACGAATGTATGGGTGGTATAACATTAACACAAATATTTCAAAATACGTTGAAAAGGAATAGTATGGTTTTCTAAGCGAACAGAGAGCTGTTGGTCGGTGCGAAACAGCCGTGGAGAAGATCGGAACTCGCCTTGGAGTTGCTCGCTGAACTGGTTCAGTAGGTGGAGCCGGAACCTGACCGTTATCATCAGGAGGATACAAGGGTTGTCTGTTTTTATAAACCCGTATCCGTAGAGTGCATGCCGGCGATGGCATGAATTCGGAGTGGTACCGCGTAAGATATCAAAGTCTTTCGTCTCTGTATATTGGAGATGAAGGGCTTTTTTTGTTACCTCCGATCATTTCCGGGTCGGCGCAGATAAATTGATGAAGGGAAGAACATTCATGAAAAACGTTGATAAGTACGCAAGAGGCTATTTTATGCCGCCGAAGACCAGCTTGAAATGGACGACGAAGGAATATATTACAGAGGCTCCGACCTGGTGCAGCGTTGACCTTCGTGACGGCAATCAGGCGTTAATCGTTCCGATGAATTTGGAGGAAAAGCTGGAGTACTTCAAGCTCCTTGTAGATATTGGATTCAAAGAAATCGAAGTGGGTTTTCCCGCAGCATCGGAGACGGAGTTTACCTTCTTGCGCACCTTGATCGAGCAGAACTTGATCCCGGATGATGTAACCATCCAAGTGCTCACCCAATCCAGAGAGCACATTATCCGCAAAACCTTTGATTCGCTCAAGGGTGCAAAAAAAGCCGTAGTGCATTTGTACAACTCGACATCCGTAGCGCAGCGTGAGCAAGTATTCCGTAAATCCAAAGCAGAAATTATCGACATCGCGGTCAGCGGCGCGAAGCTGCTGAAGCAGTGTGCGGAGGAAACCGAGGGTAATTTTCAGTTCCAGTACTCGCCGGAAAGCTTTACAGGGACCGAAATCGATTTTGCACTGGATATCTGTAACAGCGTGCTCGACGTATGGCAGCCGACGGCAGAGAACCCGGTCATCATCAATCTTCCTGCAACGGTATCCATGTCGATGCCTCACGTCTACGCCAGCCAGATCGAGTATATGAGCGAGAACTTGAATTTCCGCGAGAATGTTATTGTGTCGCTCCATCCGCACAACGATAGAGGAACCGGTGTGGCGGATGCCGAGCTGGGCGTACTGGCTGGAGCTCAACGCGTCGAAGGTACATTGTTTGGAAATGGGGAAAGAACAGGGAACGTAGACATTGTCACACTGGCTTTGAACATGTACTCGCACGGAGTCGATCCAAAGCTGAATTTTGACAACATCCCTGGAATCATCTCCGTGTATGAGCGATTGACCAAAATGAGAGTGAGCGAGCGTCACCCGTACGGCGGCGAGCTTGTATTCACCGCGTTCTCCGGTTCGCATCAGGATGCCATTGCCAAAGGGATGAAATGGCGCGAGGACGAGAAGCCAGCCAATTGGTCGGTTCCTTATCTGCTGATCGATCCGAAAGACATCGGCAGAGAGTACGAAGGCGATATAATCCGCATTAACAGCCAGTCTGGCAAAGGCGGCATCGGATACATTCTGCAGCAAAAGTACGGCCTTGATCTCCCAGCGAAAATGCGTGAACACTTCGGTTACTGCGTGAAAAACGTATCGGATCAGCAGCAAAAGGAACTGATGCCGGAAGAAATTCAAAATATTTTCATGAAAGAATATGTAAATATCAACCAACCGGTCGAGTTTGTTAAATACCGCTTTAGTGACAATGAAGATTTCCAAACCATCGTCACGATCCGAACTGGCAATGAAGTCAAGGAAATTACCGGCACTGGAGACGGAAGACTCGATGCGATCAGCAATGCGCTGCAAACCGATCTTGGGTTGAATTACTCCGATTTGGTCTATAAGGAGCACGCCTTGGAAACCGGCTCTAAGTCACAAGCGGTTTCTTATATCGGAATTAAAGCTTCCAACGGCAGCGTATATTGGGGCTGCGGCATCGACGTAGATATTATGACCTCCTCGGTAAAGGCTCTGTTCAGCGCTGTGAACCAAATGAGCCGCTCCAACGTGTAGAGATGTTTTAATGAGCCCATAGCTTTATGGGCTTTTTCTTTTTTGTATAAAGCGCACAAAACAGGGCCATGGATTTTCTGGAATCAAACTGTTATCGCATCCGAGCTGCGAAAGTGCTCACAAGTTCTATGAAAAACGCGGGTACGAGTTTACAAAAGACCAGAAAAATTTTATAAAAAGGCTATGTTAATTCTTATTGTTAATAATTGAGAGTCAGAGTCAGTAACGGAGAACACTTTAGCTGAAATACACGCCGCAATGGCGTTTTTTTTTTGTGGCTTAAGTGTCTTTGCATCGATTTTGCATGTTTTATTGACTTAGAGCGCGCTCTAAGATGTAAACTTATTCTATGGAAAAATATTTAAGCATACAAGCTATTTCTGACCTTACCGGCATCACCGCACACACCTTGCGTTACTATGAGAAGAACGGTCTGATTCATGCGATTGCCAGGGGGTCTAACGGTCGCCGCCAATATTCTGCAAACGATCTAGCGTGGATTCGTTTTTTGGTAAGGCTTCGAACAACAGGAATGACCATTCGGCAAATGCAACGGATCGCTGACTTAAGAAGACAAGGTTCCTCTACAACCAAAGAAAGGAGAATTCTGCTGGAAGCCCACAAGAACAAGTTAGCGGAACAGATCGAGAGGCTTCAAGAACATTATGAAGTCATTAACGAAAAAATAGAAATTTACCGTCAATGGGAATTAGAAAACCTACAACTGGAGGTAATGGAACCATGAACTCATCGTATGAAATCGGAAAAAAACGGTTTCAAGAAACTGATGAAGCAGGTATCCAAGGTGTCATAAATGGTTTAAGTGACGTATCCCCTCACATCAGTAGATATATTATTGAGATTTTCGGGCAACTTTTTAGTAATCCCGTACTAAGCTATCACCAAAGAGAAATGATCGTGATTTCTGCGTTAATCTCATTAGGTGATACTCCAAGTCAACTCAAATGGCACATGAACTTCGGCTTAAAAGTGGGGCTTACGCCGAACGAAATTATAGAAATTGCCACACATTGCATTCCGTTTTGTGGCTTCCCTCGTGCTCTAAATGCGGTTGGCGTTGCAAAGCAGCTTTTTGCTGAACAAAATATCGAAGTAAACATCGAGGACGAGTTACTACAAATTATAGAAGAACGACGAAAAAGAGGCTTGGCAAAGCTTCAAGAAATTGACGGCAAACATGGCGAAGCTGTTGCTGATTCGCTTGCCGATATTGCCCCTCTATTAGCAGAACAGATCATCGATTTTACATTCGGTGAAATCTATAGCCGCTCAGGATTAAATCCTAAACAACGTCAACTCGTTACTTTAGGAGCCTTAACCGCTCAAGGTGGATGCGAGCCTCAGTTGCACGTACATATCAACGCCGCTCTTCGTGTAGGTTTAACGAAAGAAGAAGCGGTTGAAGCCATACTACAATGCTCACCTTACACGGGCTTCCCAAAAGTTTTAAACGCGATAAAAGTTGCGAAAGAGATCTTCTTCTCGCATTAACTCTTTCACGAATGTTAGGTCCGATAAGAGCTTCCATGCGGCGATCTCAATAGAGCAGATAACGAAAACTAAATTCCATGAACCAATGACATTTTTCCATTTATATCTTATTTGGCGATTCTCATATGCATTGGCATATTCATGTATGCGGATGATGTGAAACCCAATGATGAAGTCCTGAAGACCATGAAGGAACGGTTATTCATTGAGCTGAACAAGTTAACTAACGGACAACGGTAACAATAAAACAGCTGCTGTCTAAGGACTTTACTTTCCAGTCCAAGACGGCAGCTGTTTTTATACAACTTAATCGCGAATCTCCACAATCAGCTCGATTTCCACCGGCGTGTGAAACGGAAGCTCGCTGGTGCCGATGGCCGAACGAGCGTGCCTTCCGTTTTCACCGAATACATCCACGAGCAAATTGGAGGCCCCGTTCATGACGTACGGCTGATCGGCAAATCCGGGCGCGCTGTTCACAAACCCCAGCAGCTTCACAATGCGGACGACGCGGTCCAGATCGCCAAGATAACCCTTCATCACAGCTAAGCAGTTGATAATCGTCTGCCGTGCGGCGGCTTGACCTTGCTCAATGGTTATGTCCGTCCCGAGCTTGCCCTCATACATCAGCACGCCTTGAATGCGGCAATCTTGCCCAGACAAATAAATCAAATTACCAGTACGGCTGCAGGGGATATACGTAAACCTAGGTTCGGGTGCAGGTGGGAGCTCAATTCCTAGCTCCAATAATCGTTGTTCGATACGTGCCATAATGGGACGTACACCTCCATAATGTGATATGCTGCTATTCGAGCATCCCGCGTGCAAGCACGGGAACGGTCTCCGCCAAATCCCCTCGAACAAGGATGACCTGATTGTGCAAATTGACGGTGCTGCAAATGTGATTCGGGATAATGCGCAGCGTATCGCCAACGCGTATTCCGGCATCCTGCGCAAGCGGTCCCAGCCGGAGCATCCCGTGCTCCTCGGTCATCCGCTCAAACACGGCATCCTCGAAGCCGATCACCTGACCGAAGCCGGTCAGCTTTAAGGGCTCTGTGTTCGGCTGCACGTCGGTGGCGAACGTTTTGCTGCCGCCATCGATGATCGCCAAGTCAGCCGTAGGCCGGCTGACAACCGTCACCAGGACGCTGCCAGCGCAGTCCTCAAGGGCACAAACCCCGTACTTGACCTGCATCCGGTCATGAAACACGTACGTGCCGGGGCGGATCTCCGTCACGCCCTCAACTGCAGCGGCGTAGGCCGAAGTCGGCGTCGAGCCGACACTGACATCCGCGATCGGGATGCCCTCCGCACGCAGCTTCTCGGCCAGAGCCGCCATAACGCGGCCTTCTTCTTGGCCGGCCGCAGCCCGATCCAGTGTCGGTCGACCATCGAGGAGCGGCCCGCGGAACGTGTAGGTGCCCGTGAGCTGAAGATGAGGCAGCTGATGAATCTGTTTCGCCAGGCCTACGGCCTGCTCGTATGGGATGCCGGTTCGGTGCAAGCCCGTGTCCACTTCAAGCCTGACCTGCAGGACGTGGCCGAGCCGAGCGGCAGTCTCAGACAAGCGAACCGCTCCTTCATAGCTGTCGACGCCTAGAATCAGCTCGATGCTGCGGCTTAACGCTACCGCACGCTCAATCTTGGCAATAGCAATAAGCGGGTAGGCGATAAAAATCCGCTGCACTCCATGGCTCGCCATTACCTCGGCCTCTGATACTTTCGCCACCGTGATGCCGCATGCTCCAGCGTCCAGCTGCATCTGGGCGATCCGAGGGATTTTGTGCGTCTTGGCATGCGGCCGAAGCTTCACGCCATGCTGCTTCGCTACCTCGGCCATGGTTTGGATATTTCGTTCCATGGTCTCCACATCGATAAGCAAACAGGGCGTATTTAATCCATCCAATGTCATGCTGCTCACCTTATCCACTCCTCTCATAATACAGACTCCAATCGTTTAGTTACGGACAGGCTCTAGCAGAACAGATATACCCCTTACTTAAAAGGATAGTTGCAGCTGTAATAATATGTCAAGCGTGCTGAAAGACAAAAGCGTTAATTGCTTCCGAATCCATAAGAGGGACAGAAGATATCTCATAAAATGTCAAAAAGTCGAACTCCCAATTGGAGCTCGACTTTTTTATGTTTTAAAGAAAGAAATTCTAAGCTTTTATTTATAAATGGAAAATATGATAAATAAAATGTATTTATAATATGATGAGGTTCAGTCTCAAGCGATCGAATCCGTTATAAATGAGGACTGATATCATATGAGCTATCCCAGCTTAAGGGAAATTGAAGTCTCCAGAGGAGTCGCAATCCTGGGCGTTCTGATGATCCACGTCACTGCACAAGCGCTAATGGATACGCCGATTGAAAGTCGGACATACGCTATTTATGCAGCTTTGAACCGAGGGGGACACTTTTCCGTTCCGACCTTCATCTTCTTGAGCGGACTCGTTTTATTTTATCGTTACTTTGAGGAGTGGCAGAACGACCAAATCTTCGCCTTTTACCGGAAAAGGCTAAAGTATGTTTTCATTCCGTATGTATTCTGGTCCACATTTTATTTTTTCTTTAACCACGCGTTTGAACCCAATGGCAATGGGTCCCTACGCGCGTACTTAATGGATTTGCTCACGGGGAGAGCCGAGTACCATTTGTACTACATCATCCTCATCATTCAATATTATTTGCTGCTTCCCGTACTTTTTGCGCTGCTTAAAAGGGTGAACCTTCACTACAGCCTGCTTATTATCGGAAGTGTGGCGATTCAAGCCCTAATTGGCCTTTTGAATCATCAGTATCATTGGATTGAAAACGAATCGATCGTATTTACTACGTATCTCGAGGCCTTTGTCGTCGGATGTATAGCAGGCAAGAACTATCAGGCCGTCAGTACCTGGATTCGAACTTATTCTCCTTGGCTTCTGTCATCTGCACTACTCTTTATGCTGCTCCACCTGATCATCGCCGAACTGGAACTAGCAGGGCACCCAATACATGCTGCGATCAAAGAAATCGTTGTGCACTTATACTCCATACTCGCGGCACTAGCTGCCATCTATATTGGAGCTTTAACTTGGCCCAAATCATCTACATTATTAAGCGCGTATGGCAAGTGTTCTTTAGGAATATACTTTATGCACCCGGCTTTACTTTTTCTGGCGAAGCAGTATATGCAGTTTCCATACTCATCGGCGTTATATCATCCAAGCATTGGGATCAGATTACTGATCATTCTAACCGTTCCTTTAGGCTTGGTGATCGCATGCAAAAGGGTGAAATGGGCATGGCTTATCTTCGGAAAGTAAGAGCATCCTTAGGTACGTGGGAAGCGTACTTCTGACGGCATAAGCCAGCCGGTAATTTTCGATTCTCCACAAAATGGAAGCCTGTCAAAAAGATATAATCTTCTTCGGTAGCAAAATAATGAATTTTATTACAATTCAAACAATAAAACACGAGAAATCACTCCAAATCGATATAGTTCCGCTATCATAATTATTCGACAATAAACGACGATTTGTGACTTAATTAACAAAGGGATGTAATGAATTTTGGAAATGAAGACCGAGAAACAAAAAATGTTAGCTTGCACCCGCTAAATCCATTCGAACGTGTAGCTGGGGCAGAGTATGGAAAACCGGTAACGATTGGCAGCAATGTATGGATCGGAGGAAGGGCAGTTATTAATCCAGGGGTTACGATCGGAGATAACGTGGTTATCGCTTCCGGAGCCGTAGTAACCAAAGATGTTCCCGACAATGTCGTCGTAGGAGTCAATCCGGCCAAAGTAATAAAGCACATCGAGCTCTAATCGATTTTGTTAACGAAAAGCCGCCTTGCGACATCTCGCAGGGCGGCTTGGTTGTTATCGTAGACCCTTCATATAGCTTTGAACCTTCGGGGCAAGTAGGATCAGGATGAAACCAAGAATGATGGAGATCACTCCTATGCTGCCGAAGTAGCCCATTTCGTTCGCGGGTGTGTAAAATTTAACAATCTGTGCATTCACCGCCTGAGCAGCCGCGTTGGATAAGAACCACAGGCTCATGCTCTGCGCGTAGAAGGCCGCGGGCGCTAATTTGGTCGTAGCGGAGAGACCCACAGGGGATAAGCATAATTCACCGAGCACGCAAGTGAAATAGCTCAGAACGAGCCACAATGGATTCACCAAGGACCCGGCTCCGCCAAAGTAAGATGGTAATAGAATCACCAGGAAGGACAAGCCGGAGAACAATAGGCCTAAGGCAAATTTGACCGGGATGGAGGGCTGGCGTTCTCCAAGCTTTACCCAGAGCAAGGCGAATAGGGGCGAGAAAATGATCACACACAGCGGATTTAGAGATTGAAACCAAGCAGGGGAAATATGGATGCCTGCAAAGTCCAGCTGCGTGCGTTCATCGGCATAATTGGCCAGGATCGTGGATCCTTGTTCTTGAATTGCCCAGAACATAACCGAGGCAATGAACAGCGGGATGTAGGCTAGGATCCTCGAACGTTCGGTAGCGGTCGTTCTAGAACTATTGTACATGACAATGAAATATAGAGTTGGAATGAGAATCCCGAGAATTCCTACTAATTTAACAAATGTACTAAAGGAAAACAGCCCCATCGGAATAACAATCGCCAGTACGATAACCACTAGAACCACACCCAGGCCAATTCGGAGGAACACTTTAGTCCGTTCGGCGGGAGAGAGCGGATTAGCGACGAGCGTGCCGGCAAGACCGAGATTGTTTTTCTTGGTTAGTGAAAAAATGACGAGCCCCAGGAACATCCCTACTGCCGCAATAGCAAAACCAAGGTGGAAGTTATACTTGGTGCCCAGAGTTCCGACAACGAGTGGAGAAAGAAACCCGCCGAGGTTAATCCCCATATAAAAAATGCTGAACCCGGCATCGCGGCGATTGTCTTTTTCACCGTAAATTTCGCCTACGATACTGGAAACATTAGGCTTTAACAAGCCTGTCCCCAGTACGATGAGCACCATGGAGACAAAGAACAGAGTGACGCTGCCCGGCACTGCAAGCACGATATGCCCAAACATAATCAGGATCCCGCCGTAAAATACGGCTTTGGAAGTGCCGAAAATTCGGTCGGCCAACCAGCCGCCGATGATGCCGGACATATAGACCAACGAACCGTAAATGGACATAATCGAAAGCGAAAGGGTTTTATCCAGTCCCAGACCGCCCCTGGACACCTCATAGTACATATAAAACACAAGAATGGCCCGCATGCCATAATAAGAGAACCGCTCCCAAAACTCGGTAAAGAAGAGGGTAAATAACCCCTTGGGGTGCCCGAGAAAGCCATGCTGGGGGACACTCTCGACAATTTTTTGCTTCGTGGTATCCGACATCACAATAACCTCTTTTGCTTTTTCTACTTATTGCCAAGGTTATTCATTCCCAGGTCGAGTTTGATTTATGTAATTCAGGTTATCCCGAAAGAATATTCAACCGGATTTGGGCGAAAAATGGGATGTAGCCTTTTTGCATCAACTTGTGAATGGAAGGGAGGAGCCGTTGAAACCATGCGCACTTCTACGAAATTAAAGCTTTGGATCGAAAAACGATCTCCTGCCCAAGTGATTGCCGGCTATTACTTTTTGGCGATGGCCATTTCCGTCCTCTTATTCAGCATTCCGGCTGTGCGTAAGCCAGGTGTCCATGTGTCCTTTTTCGATACGGTCTTTACCGCCGTAAGCGTAGCCAGTGATACGGGATTAGCCGTGTTCAATGTCGCCGATACGTACAGCGTATGGGGGTATGTCGTCATCATGATCGTCTTGCAATTCGGCGGGATCGGCATTATGGCGATGAGTACATTTTTCTGGCTCCTGCTGGGCCGGCGAATCGGACTGCGCCAGCGCCGCCTGATCATGATGGATAATAATCAGTTCGAGCTATCGGGACTCGTTCATCTGATGAGAGAAATCTTGGTGATCACCCTGCTGACCCAGCTTATTGGAGGAGTAGTCTTAGGCATCCGTTTCTTGAGCTATTATGAGACCTGGCAGGACGCATTGCTTCAGGGCTTATTCGCCTCCGTCAGCGCTACGACGAATGCCGGTATGGATATCACAGGACAGTCCTTGACTCCGTATGCCAACGATTACTTTGTACAGCTCGTAACGATCGTTCTAATCATTTTTGGCGCCATCGGGTTTCCTGTATTAATAGAAGCCAAGGCCTACCTAACTCATCTTCGCAAGGGGGATGCACGAGCATTTCGCTTCTCGCTGTTTACCAAAATCACGACGGTTACCTATGCTTTTCTGCTGGTGCTCGGCACAATCCTGATGCTGTTATTCGAAAACGAACGCTGCTTCAAAGACATGTCCTGGCACGAAAGCTTCTTCTACGCGCTCTTCCAAACCGCCACAACTAGAAGCGCCGGACTGACGACGCTCGACATTAACCAGTTATCGGTGCCGACCCTCCTCTTAATGAGCATCTTTATGTTTATCGGCGGCTCACCAAATTCCGTAGGCGGGGGCATCCGTACGACGACATTTGCCTTAAATATGCTGTTTATTTACCAATATGCGAGAGGATACCAGTCCATTAAACTCTTTCGACGGGAAATTCATCAGGAGGATATTTTGAAGGCTCTTGCGATTACGCTTCTTGCGACGGTGATGTGTGTCGTCTCGGTAATTGCAATAAGCCTAGCCAACCAGCATCTGCCGCTCATTGGTATTATCTTGGAGGTCTGCTCTGCCTTCGGCACCGTAGGCTTATCTACTGGAATTACGCCGGAGCTCGGTACATTTTCGCAAACCATTCTTATGGTGTTGATGTTTCTCGGACGAATCGGCTTAACCACTTGCTTCTTTTTCCTTCGCGGGAAGCAGGAGGATGCCAAATACCATTATCCAGTGGAACGGATTATGACGGGGTAAGCGTTAGCCTTTATTCACAGAATTTGGACGGGTTCAACTTTGTTTCCCCCTCCTTACATTTAAGGGTCATTACAAAACTGTTTCTCTAGACCCACACGGTCTACATCGATTATGATATTTGTCGACATGTGATTGGGGGTAAAGGGAAGTTGAATGGCGAAGAAAGTAAATCTAATGTGGTAGCAATTTGGATCAGCTTAATCAGCAATTTACTCTTGACCGGCATAAAGCTTGTAGTGGGCTTCCTATTCAAAAGCCAAGTTTTGATCGCGGATGGGATTCATAATGCGGGAGATGTCATTGCCACCATTGCCGCTTTAGGGTCAGCCAAAGTGGCTCAGAAGCCTGCCGACGAAGATCATCCCTACGGGCATGGCAAAAGCGAACTGATTGGTTCGGCCACCGTGGCCATTGTGATGGGTTTGGCAGCTGTCTATATCGCGTATTATTCCTTCGAATCTTTTTTTTCGGTGGCAGCCGAAGCAAGTATGGTTGCATTGATTGCTGCATTGATCTCTTTAGTATGGAAGCAATGGCTGTATCTGTATTGCATTAAAATTAGTAAAGTGACCAGCAGTAAAAGCCTGGAAGCCACTGCCTATGATCATCTCGCCGATGTGTATGCCTCAAGTGCAGCCGTCCTTGGGATTGGCGCAGCACTGATTGGAGACAAGTATGAGATCGCCTTTTTAAGCTATGGAGATGCGGCGGCAGGGATTGTTGTAGCTTATTTTGTATTAAAGCTGGCTTATCAGATGGGGAAAGAAGCCGTGGATATTTTGATGGAAAAAACGGTCCCCTCCGAAATTCTTACAGATTATCAGAATCTGGTCTTATCCATTCCCGAGGTCAAACGAATTGATCGGATCCGCGCACGAGCGTTCGGCAAATATGTGATGGTTGATGTTCGGGTAGGGATACCGGCGCAGCTGAGCGTGCAGGAAGGACATGACATCTCCCGCAAAATCAAACAAATCATTATGGCACAGCATAATGATGTAGAAGAGGTGCTCATTCATCTGAACCCATGGTACGATGAGGAGACGCTGCTTCCTGGGAAATAATCCAACGAGAAATGCATACCAAGATGGTGTGCATTTTTTTGTCGTTACGGAATAATGAGCCCTATTCTGGTTAGAGTGTTAATGTTATAGGAGAGGAGATTTGCTTATGAAGCTTCAGCGGATGTTATTGATCTATGCCATTATAATCGGTATCCTCATAGTTCTGGTCGGATGCAGGACCACGCATACAGCGCCCGCTGCTTCACCGACACCCACACCGACGTCAGAACTCCCTCCCGCATCTCCCACACCGCAGCCCCCTGCTCACGATCAAACGATGGACGTCTTAACTCAAATGAGCTTGACTGAAAAAATCGGCCAGATGGTGTTGGTCGGCATGGACGGCACCGCGGTGCAGCCGGAAATCAGCTCGCTCATCAAGGAACGGAGCGTTGGGGGAGTCATTTTATACAGCAACAATGTTGAATCGGCCAAACAGCTGTCCCAATTGTTAAATGGACTTAAACAAGTGAACCGCGACGCCAAGTCCAAGCTGCCGCTGCTGCTGAGCGCCGATCAAGAGGGAGGACGCGTATCCCGTTTACCGAAGGAGATCAAGGCTTTTCCAGCCAGTATGACCGTTGGGAGCACGAACGATCCTAAGTATGCGTACCGCGTCGGCTCAGCGCTCGGAGAAGCGATGAAGATGGCTGGGTTCAATACCGACTATGCTCCGGTGCTGGACGTCAATACGAATCCAAACAACCCGGTCATCGGCGACCGTGCGTTCGGAACTACCGCGAACAGGGTAACGTCCATGGGCGTTCAAGAAATGCTGGGCATCAAGTCACAAGGCGTGATTCCGGTCGTGAAGCATTTTCCCGGTCATGGTGATACCTCCGTTGATTCTCATTATGGGCTGCCTGTGGTAGAGCATGATTTGCAGCGGCTTCGAACCACCGAATTTGTGCCTTTCGCAAGCGCGATCCAGAAGGGGGCTCCGGTCGTGATGGTTGCGCATATTCTGATGACCAAGCTGGACCCGAATACGCCGGCTTCGATGTCTCGCATTATCATACAAGATTTTCTCCGTGGCGAATTGAACTTCGGCGGCGTTGTCATCTCCGATGATATGACGATGGAGGCCGTCGGAAAAACCATAGCGATCGGGCCCGCAGCGGTGAAAGCTGTCATGGCTGGTGCAGATATCGTACTCGTCGGACACGACCCTGAGCAACAAAAAGCCGTGCTTGACGCACTCACAGCCGCTGTTCAAAGCGGAAAAATCCCTCAAACAACGATTGACGCTAGTGTCACTCGAATCGCCAAGCTAAAGTCGGATTTCCACCTGTCCGATCAACCGACAGCGCCTGCAGATGTTCACAAGGTCAATCAGCTGATTGAAGCGGCGTTAAAGAAATAGAGGAAATATTTTCTTTATGTCGAATCCATTATTTCCTAAGGAGCTGATAACGATCATGACCATGGAAGAACAACCGCTGCTGAACCAGATTGCTTTAGTCTCAGGAGCAACGAGAGGAGCGGGGCGGGCGATTGCGGTTGAGCTCGGACGCGCCGGAGCAACAGTCTACGTGACAGGCCGTTCAACGAGGGCTGAGCGCTCTCCGATGAACCGTCCGGAGACGATTGAGGA
Organism: Paenibacillus cremeus; assembly: GCF_007786445.1. Lineage (GTDB taxonomy): Bacteria > Bacillota > Bacilli > Paenibacillales > NBRC-103111 > Paenibacillus_G > Paenibacillus_G cremeus. Next base: position 128,817 of record NZ_VNJI01000003.1, read on the forward strand.
AACCGCTGAGCTCATCTCCAAGGCGGGAGGCAATGGCATTGCCATCCGTGTTGACCATACCAAGGAAGAAGAAATTCAGAAGCTGTTCGAGCGCATTGTCTCCGAGCAGGACGGACGGTTGGATATCCTGGTCAATGATGTGTGGGAGGCGATCCGCTTGCGGAGTGGGGCAAAGGCTTCTGGGAGTGTTCCTTATCCAAAGGACTGCTGATGCAGCAGCAAGCTGTACATTCTCACATCATGACGGCGCATTATGCCGCACCCATTATGATACAACGCAAAGCTGGACTTATTGTAGAGATTACCGATCGCATCGGGTATCACTATCGAGGCAATTTATTCTACAGCTTGGCCAAAATCGGTGTATCCCATTTAGCGCAGGCGATGGCGGTCGACCTCAAGCCGCATGGTGTGACGGCGGTTGCTGTGTCCCCCGGATTTCTTCGCTCCGAGGCGATGCTGGAATATTTCGGCGTGAAGGAGGAGAATTGGCGTGATGCGGCTGCACAGGATATTCATTTTCTGCAGTCGGAGACGCCATACTTTGTGGCTAGGGGAATTGCAGCCCTTGCGGCCGATCCTAAGGTTTCTGATAAATCCGGACAACTGCTAAGCTCCTGGGGGCTGTCGGACGACTACGGCTTTATCGATATCGACGATCGCCGTCCGCATTGGGGGAAGTATGCTGAAGAGAATGGTTTTTGATCCTAGAGGGTGAGGGAAGGGAGGAGCTGGCAGCTCCTCTTTTATTTGATGTGCCCTAAGCGCAGCACATCGTCGGCCGATACTAACGACAGCTGGTTCAAGAACTCGATCTGGAAGCTGCCCGGTCCTTGCTCCTTTGTTCGGTTCGCCGCGATTTCCGCCGCTACGCCATAATAGACGAGCGCCGCAGCTGCAGCCTGCACGCCATCCGGCTCAACCGCCGCGAAAGCGCCGATTACTGCGGTCAGCAAGCAGCCGGTTCCAGTCACGCGGGTCAGAATCGCGTCGCCGTTATGAATCTCATAGGTGTGCGAGCCGTCGGACACATAGTCTACTTTTCCGGTAATGACTGCGACCGTGTTGCATTGATGAGCCGCCGTCCGTGCCAGCTCTGCAATATTGCCTTCGACTGCGCCAGCGTCCACGCCCTTGATCTGCCAAGCATGCCCGATAACGTTCGCTACTTCCGCTGCGTTGCCGCGAAGGATGGATACCTTCAGTTCGCTCATTAAATCCCGGGACACTTGGGTACGGTACGCCGTTGCCCCCGCGCCTACCGGATCGAGAATCACCGGTACGCCTTGTTCGTTTGCCGAAGCACCGGCCAGCTTCATCGCCGCTACTTCCGTTTCGTTCAATGTCCCAATGTTGAGCACGACGGCTCCGGAAATCCGCGCGATGTCGGCTACTTCTTCTTTTGCATACGCCATGATCGGTGATGCCCCTAAAGCGAGCAATCCATTAGCCGTAAAATTGGTTACCACCACGTTAGTCATGCTATGTACTAGCGGATTGCTGGCTCGCACTTTGTCGAGCAATTCTGCAACATATTGCAAATTCATCGGTATCTGCCTTTCTCCAACTGGTTTACTCGGACTACGGCGAGCAGCCGTACCCTCAACCGCTTCCTCGGTTACGATAAGTGTAATCAAATAGGACCAAAATTACAATGAATTACCTCTAGGAATCGAATCAGACTGGCTCAATTCATACGTTTTTGGCAACACTGTGGGGTAGAAATTCAAGAGAAAAAAGGAGAGAAAGGAATGTCCTATATCGTTGATTTTAAAAAGGTGTCCACGATTGGTTTGGAATCATCACCAGTAGCGGAAGCGCTTGCCGGTTTACGTGCGAATGAGGCTCGTTACTTTATGAACAAATACAAGCATGAATTCACGGTTGTACCCGCCAGCGAAAGCCAGGGGACCCTGGATTATGTGAACGGCATCTTGAAAAAAGAACGGGATCTTGCGTTTGCGGCCAAGCCTTTAGAGACGTCGCAGTTCCAAGTGGAAAATATTAAAATGGCCTACGTCTTTTATGAGAGTGGTCTTGAGGTTAACGTCATGTATACGGTGGATGACCCCAAGAAGCGGGCCGTTGGGTTTAAGCTCTCTGAGGGAATGGAGGTACCAGAGGAGCTAGAAGGCAGGTTTAAGTTTGCTAGGCAGAAGTCTGCGCTGGCCGGCACGATTCGCGGTTCGTTTTTTGTCATTAAAGGCGAGTATTAAGCTGCATAAACAAATTCGTATGCATGGTATATTGCAGAGGCACAGTGCTTACAATAAACAAAAATAGCGGAGAAAATCAAAAAAGAACCTGGATCATATCGCCAGGTTCTTTCATATTGCACATTTAAAGACTCGATGATATAATCAAGTCACGACTGTGATTTAATCATTTAAGCATAGTTGATCCATCTTATACTTTTATTGTAGCATGCCGGTTAGCTCTTGTCAAATGCTTTCTCAATTTAATGGTTAGGAGAGATGTGAATGAGCTCGTTTGTTCTCGGCTTCCACGAAATCGAAAAAACTCAGCTTTTGCTCGTTGGCGGAAAAGGGTTAAATTTAGGGGCATTATCCAAAATTCAAGGACTACAAGTGCCTGAAGGATTTTGTGTTACCACCCTGGGCTACCAAAAAGCGATCGAACAACACGAAGCTTATCATGCTTTGCTGGAGCAGCTGTCAGCGCTAAGAGTAGAAGATCGAGATCAAATTGGCGAAATCAGCAGGAAGCTGCGACAACTCCTATTGGAAGCTGAGATTCCTTCCGAGGTTGAGAACGCTGTTACTCACTATCTGTCCCAACTGGGCGAGGACCATGCTTATGCGGTTCGTTCAAGTGCGACGGCTGAAGATTTGCCACATGCCTCTTTTGCCGGTCAACAAGACAGCTATTTAAATATCATAGGCAAAAAAGCCATCTTGCAGCATATCAGCCAATGCTGGGCTTCGCTGTTTACGGATCGCGCGGTAATCTACCGGATGCAAAATGGATTCGACCACCGTCATGTGTATTTATCCGTGATCATTCAAAAGATGGTTTTCCCGGAGGCTTCGGGGATATTATTCACGGCGGATCCCGTCACCTCGAACCGGAAGGTGCTATCCATCGATGCTAGTTATGGACTGGGAGAAGCACTGGTGTCTGGCTTGGGATCTGCCGATAGTTATAAAGTCAAGGAAGGGAAAATCGTCGATAAGAGAATAGCGACCAAAACCTTAGCTATCTATGGACGGAAAGAAGGCGGAACACAGACTCAGCAGCTCGATCCGGCGCAGCAGAAGTCACAGACGCTTACTGAACAGCAAATTTTAAAACTGGAACGTATTGGAAGACAAATTGAAGCTTATTTTGGCTCTCCACAAGATATCGAATGGTGTCTGGCTCAGGATACATTTTATATTGTCCAGAGCCGTCCCATCACGACGTTATTCCCCATCCCTGAGGCAAATGACCAAGAAAATCACGTCTACTTATCGGTTGGCCATCAACAAATGATGACCGATCCCATCAAACCACTGGGCTTATCGTTTTATCTATTAATCACTCCTGCGCCTATGCGCAAAGCTGGTGGACGGTTGTTTGTTGATGTTACACCTAGACTAGCTTCACCTGTCGGCAGGAGCATGTTAATCGATGTTTTGGGAAAATCCGATCCGCTCATAAAAAATGCACTGACGACCATAGTAGAGCGAGAAGATTTTATTAAATTGCTGCCAGATGATTCAACAACACCGAGTCCTCGTAAGAGCAGTACAGATGTGCATGCTCCATTCGAAGACAATCCCGCCATCGTTTCTGATTTGATTACTCGAAATCAAGCATCGGTGAATGCGTTAAAACAAAATATCCAAACGAAGTCCGGATCCGAGTTGTTTGATTTTATTCTGGAAGACATTCAGGAGCTGAAGAAGCTCTTATTTGACCCGCAAAGCACGGCTGTATTTATGGCCGCTATGAATGCTTCAGCATGGATCAATGAGAAAATGAACGAGTGGTTAGGCGAAAAAAATGCGGCCGATACGCTTTCTCAATCTGTACCCAACAATATTACTTCAGAAATGGGTCTGGCACTAATGGAGGTTGCCGATGTGGTACGTCCTTATCCAGAGGTCATTCAGTTTTTGCAGCATGTGAAAGAGGAAAGCTTTTTGGATGAACTGGGTAAGTTTGAAGGTGGACAGGAGACTAAAGACGCGATCCATGCGTATCTTGCTAAATACGGCATGCGGTGTGCCGGAGAAATTGATATTAGTAGAACGCGTTGGAGTGAAAAACCGATGACCCTCGTCCCTATGATTCTCAATAACATCAAGCACTTTGAGCCTAATGCTGGCCATCGAAAGTTTGAGCAAGGGCTTCGGGAAGCGTTGGCCAAAGAACAAGAGCTACTAAATCGTTTGAAATCATTATCGGACGGTGAACAAAAAGCCGAAGAGACGAAGCGAATGATCAGCCTCATCCGGAATTTCATCGGGTATCGTGAATATCCGAAATACGGCTATATTAACCGCTACTTTGTATATAAGCAGGCTTTATTGAAAGAAGCCGAGCAACTCGTTCGTGCCGGCGTAATTCATGAAAGAGACGATATATTTTATCTCGCGTTTGAAGAGCTTCACGAAGTCGTGCGTACCAACCAGCTTGATTATCAGATCATCAGGAAACGAAAAGAGGATTATCAATTTTTCAACAAATTAACACCTCCAAGGGTAATGACGTCGGATGGTGAAATCATTACAGGTGTGTACAAAAGTGATCATCTGCCGGCTAATGCGATGGTTGGTTTACCAGTTTCTTCTGGAGTTGTAGAAGGGCGGGCGCGAGTCATCTTAAACATGGAGGATGCGAATCTCGAGGACGGAGATATTTTAGTCACCGCCTTTACTGATCCTGGCTGGACACCATTGTTTGTATCGATCAAAGGATTAGTCACCGAAGTGGGTGGATTGATGACCCATGGAGCTGTTATCGCGCGTGAGTATGGCTTACCAGCTGTTGTCGGGGTGGAAAATGCTGCCCAACGGATTAAAGACGGGCAGCGCATTCGCGTGAATGGAACAGAAGGGTACATTGAAATATTGTAATGGACGATCCTGTCGGCTTATATTAATTAATAGGAGAGGTGAAACCATGGTTCCAATCAACGACATCATTGCCATTCGTAGACATATTCCCGCTCTGAGGCAGGCGAAAGCGATCACGCAGATTCATAAAGGGTACTCAGCGGACGGGAAGTATTTCATTCATCGCAAGGAGGAGCAGCCCTCCTATGTGCTGCGTACGGCTCCAATACAGCAGTCGGAGAAAAAGAAAGAAGAATTCGATATGATTCGCCGCGTCTACGAGCTAGGCGTATATACGTCTGAGCCGATTGCTTTTGGGGTCGTTGAGGAGTGGGGCATCTGTTATCTTGTCCTGGGCTATGTGAAAGGCGAGGACGCGGCGGAATTACTGCCAGGCCTGACGGAAGACGAGCAGTACGTGATCGGGCTAGAGGCTGGCCAGGAGCTGAAGCTCATTCATAAAGTAATGGCACCGCTTCACATGAAGAGCTGGAACGAGAGAAGGAGCAACAAGTATCTGCAGCAGCTCGCCGAATATCAGTCCTGCGGCGTAAAGCTTCCGGAGGAAGACATGGTGCTGCGTTTTATAGACGATCATCTGAAGCTGATGGACGGGCGGCCTAACCGGTTCCAGCATGATGACTTTCATCCTGCGAATCTCCTGATCTACGAGCGGCGCTATTCCGGTGTGATCGATTTCAACCGGTTCGACTGGGGCGATCCTTATGAGGAGTTCCAGAAAGTCGCTTATTTCACCCGTCATGACAGCATTCCGTTCTCGGCAGGCCAAATCGACGGCTACTTTGATGGAGATGTACCGGAAGATTTCTGGCCGTTATATTCCCTTTACACAGCCATGACCATGCTTCCGTCGATCACGTGGACCTTAAAGGTTGTCCCGCAGCAGCTAGAGCTTATGCTGGGACGAATACGGACGATTTTGGAAGATCACCATCAGTTTGAAAATGTAGTGCCAAGCTGGTACGCTGCCGCTAAACGATAATCTGCTGCATAAGCTGAAAGCTTGAAAGCCTGAAACTCTGAGGGAATCACTCGGATGGTTTCGGGCTTTTTCTGTTTGTGAACTTTTCTAGCAGACGTTTCGATTTTACTATAATTGGAAATCATAAGTATAAGAGCATGTTGATAGTGATAGGGGGATGGATCTTGAGAATCGAAGCCAAAGGAAAAGGGAAAAGCATCGAAATCTCGCTACTCGACCGGGTGATGTGGGTACAACATTTTGGAGAAGAGGAAGTGGAGTCATTCATTGCTTTTGCCTATAAAGCACTAATAAAAGAAGAGTGTGGAGACCCGAAGGATGTCCCGAAAATTGTTGACTTTAAATTACACGGCGACATATGTATCGAACTGCGCATGGTAACTGAATACGGCTGCTTCTTTTTTTCAGCTGCACCTTATGCGATATATGGGGACTCGTTCCCTAAACCAGACGACCCAAGTAAAAAATACCACTACAGCTACTATTATATGCCACACGATGCGATCAAAAGCTTCAATAAATGGCTTGATAAGATTGAAGGACCGATCCAATTGGAGGAACGACGTAGAAGATATGCCTTGAAGCTAAACCAAGAATAAATCTTGAAGGAGATGAAGCGAGTGGAGCAGCAGCTGAGAGTGATTAATAAGTTGAAAGAAACTCAACGGCCCATTCAAGTCATAAGCAATGCTAAAAGGTCAGATCCCGTTCTTGAACAATTCTATCGTGCTCAGAGAGAAATGTTGTCTTAAGGCATGCAACCATTTGATTGTTAATAGCGTTAAACAAATAAGGGGAAGCCGCTTACTGCGGTTTCTTTTTTTATATCCTTTTATATTTGTAGAAATTAAAATGAATAATCAATAACAATAATAATATGATATAAAACAATGTGTATTTATTGATGAACGATAAATATTGTGCTAAAATCAGGTTGTCATTAAATATTGTGAGGTGTTTATTTTGAGAGAAGTCACCACTTTGTTTTTAAAAATAGCTGTTTTTGTTATAGGGCTAGCGGTTCTTGCTTTATGTATATTTTTGGTGCCCCATATAGCGAATTTCGCAGCAGAATTGTATCCCAATATGGCTTCAATGAAATATCTCGTTTTCATCCTAATGTATGGAGCGGCTGTGCCTTTTTACTTTGCTCTTTATCAGGCTTTCAATCTGTTACGGTACATTGATGGGAACGCAGCGTTCTCCGAATTATCTGTAAAGGCATTAAAGAACATCAAGCGCTGTGCGTTTATAATCAGTGGTTTGTATGTAGTAGGTTTGCCACTCTTTCATTTAATAGCGAAAAAAGTTGACCCTCCGATTGGATTAATAGGACTTATCATCATTTTTGCTTCGTCCGTTATCGCCATTTTTGCTGCTATCCTTCAACGGCTTCTACAAGAAGCGATTAACATAAAATCAGAGAATGATTTGACGGTCTGAGGTGGATGATATGGCGATTATTATTAATATTGATGTGATGTTAGCAAAACGAAAAATGAGTGTAACGGAGCTTTCGGAGAAGGTTGGAATTACTATGGCGAATCTTTCTATTCTGAAAAATGGGAAAGCGAAAGCGGTTCGTTTTTCAACATTAGAAGCGATCTGTAAGACTTTGGATTGTCAGCCTGGTGATATTTTGGAATATAAAAGCGATGACAACACTCAATAAAAACAGACAACAAATTGATTTAACGGGAGTCGATTGAGAATTTAAGGGATAGCTATTAAGCTATCTCTTCTTTGCGTTGAGTATTGTATTGAGTTATTTTCGAGATTACTACGCCCTCTAGCTATCACATTTTGAAATAACGGGTATTGAATCTTTTCATAACTACATCAAATTTCATTGTGGTAACATAAGCTGCATAGCAAACGTACTGTATGAACCTTGTGACAACAGGGGATGATAGAATGCCTAAGAATGGAGATCCGATAAGAGGTATCAAGGTATGAGTGATCCGGTACTAACCAAAATAACGAACAGTCCGAAGCGGAAGTCGCTATTTCATTTTACGAGAGTCCGAAACTTGCTTTCCATGGTGCAGCAAGATGCTTTGTACTCAAGTCATCAGGCTGATCCGGCTTGGTCGAATGGAAGACGGGAAGTGCGAAGAGAAATTCATTTTCACGGCCAAGTCTATATAGCCAATGCTCATCTGCGGATTGCGGATCAAATGATGGCCGCCAATACAACGCATCAACAATTTTATCATTATTTGGATCAGCACGTATTTTTTTGGCCGACGTATCGCGACTGTCTTAAAATGCTCGAGATGTATTCAAAACGAGAACCTCAGGAAGCCTTCGCCATCCTTCAACTCGATGCCTATTCGCTGCTGTTTGATTACCACAACAGAGTGAAATTGTCCAAGTACGATTCCGGAAGCTCGCCTCGGTACGCGAATCGTTGTTCCTATAAAAAGAGTCTTCAAATGTTTTTGCCGCTAGAGCAGTTCGAGATGGTACGGGAAAATGATGTGCCTACGAAGCCTTCAGAGATCCGAGAGGTGCTTGTGGAGGAAAAAGTAACGAACCTGTCCCGTTATTTACAGGCCGTTTACTGCAATGAGATGAAGGAGATACCCGATGGTTGGAGGATGTACGCACAGTCACTACAGGATTTTAAGAAAGGGGAACTAATGAAATGATTTGGAGCATTCTAAAATCCCGAAGCTTTTTGCTCGCATATATTTTAGTCATTCTGATGCTTAAGGATGCTCACATCTGGCCAAAGTGCTGCGGCGATCCTTCAAGAAATCATCGAACAAGCGCAAGATATTCTAAAATAATCGTAGAGTACGTCTAAAGTCCGCGTAAATATCCCGCGGACTTTTTTATTTTCATCTCAATCTGGAAAATCATCAATCAAGGTTCTAAACCCCCATTGAGTAAGACTGTTGTTAAAAAAGCTCCGACTGGCGGCAACTCTTGACTCGGAATCGGAGTGCCTGTGAGTCTCGTATTTGTTGTTGCAATCCAGGTCCCATGCTCACCTGCTTGTATTGAGGGAGGCTTCATAAGAAGTGTTCCATTTAGGATATAATGCCGCACTTTAATGGATGCATCATCCAATATACTTAAATGACCAGAATACGATGCATAAGGGGAGTCCATTTTTAATTGCTTGGCTCCCTCATCCCACGTTCCATGGATCGGGATCTCCGAACCACGAAAATTAATACTTCCCATTACTCGGTTACCAGTAACCGAATTGATGCTAAATGTGCCAAACACAACGGGTCTACCCCCTGCATTAGCTTGGATACCCCACCGTGAGGGGGACGGAATACTAGCCATCTTAATCGCTCCTTATTCAATGAGACCGTAGGTATTTGTCATACTGAATTCATTTTATGTAGGTGGATCACCATGTGTCTGTACGGATGCCTATCAGGTACAGTAAGATGAAATAAAGTATTACAAGGGGGATTGACTATGCATGTAGTTACGGCCGAGGAAATGAGACGCATAGATTTTGATACCATTCAGCGCATCGGGATCCCAGCATTAGTTCTGATGGAAAATGCAGGGCGCGCCGTAGCGGAAGAAATCATCGGTATGGCTCCTCAGGTTGGCCGGCGCTGGCTGATTCTGGTCGGCAAAGGCAATAACGGCGCTGATGGGCTGGTCACCGCACGTCATTTGCTGGAGGCAGGAGTGGAAGCGACGGTCGTTTACACCGTTGATCCGGCATCGCTTACAGGCGACGCAGCCGTGCAGCGGGATATTGCCGCGAAGCTGCAGATCCAGGCTATGCGATACGGGATCGACACTCTCGATTGGCGCGACTATGACGGAGTTGTCGACGGTCTGCTTGGCACTGGATCAAAGGGTGCGCCTCGCCACGTTTATGCCAAGCTTATTGAACAAGCGAACGCCAGCGGGCTCCCGATCGTTGCCATCGATATTCCCAGCGGGATCAACGCGGATACCGGAGAGATCAACCAGCCTTGTATCCGTGCGACCAAGACAGTAGCATTGGCCTTCAAAAAACGCGGACTCCTGCAGTTTCCTGGTGCCGAGTGCGCAGGGGAGGTCGTAGTGCGCCCCATTGGAATTCCTGTCGGGCTTGCCGACGAACACGAAGTCACCACGTTCGAGTTGAACGATAAGGCACTGGAACGAAAGCTAGCTGCCTCTTCTGCTTTACGACGCGCCCCAGACGCTCACAAGGGGACAGCCGGCCATGTGCTTGTAGCCGCTGGATGCCGCGCGTATAGCGGAGCGGGGCTGCTCGCTTCGACGGCTGCTTTGCGGGGTGGCAGCGGCCTCGTAACTTGGGCAGCACCTGCTGCACTTGTTCCCACTCTTGTCGGGCACCAGCCGGAGCTGATCCTTGTCCCTGTTAGCGATAACGGGCAAGGGGATTGGGATGGCACAAGCATTCAAGATTTACTAAAGCTGATAACGGGCAAGCAAGCGCTTGTCGTGGGGCCGGGCATGGGGCGTTGGAACGGGGATACCGAGTGGCTTCGCGAGGTCTGGGAGAGCACCACCCTCCCGCTCGTTATCGACGCCGATGCGCTGAACATGATCGCGGATGCGCCTGACTTCCCGGAATGGCGAAGAAGGGAGGAGGCTACGATAATGACGCCTCACCCGGGCGAAATGGCGCGGCTCGCCAAGCTGCCGACGAAGGAAGTTCAGCGAGATCGCATCGAACTCACTCGTCGCTATGCAGCCGAGCACGGCGTTACGCTCGTGCTCAAGGGAGCCCGCACGGTGTGCGCCACCTCGCATGGCGAGGTGTACATCAACGTCACCGGGAACGCGGGAATGGCCACGGGCGGCTCCGGCGACGTGCTCGCCGGCCTCATCGGCAGCTTGCTCGCCCAGGGGTGTTCCGCCGCACAGGCGGCTGCACTAGGCGTTTATCTCCACGGGGCAGCGGGGGACAGAGCTGCGGCTAAACGCCCATCGACCAGATCTCTGATTGCAGGCGACATTGTCGATGAGCTGTAGAAGGAAGCACTGCTGCGAAAGCGGTAGTGCTTCCTTTTCTATTTCTTGGAATAATGCAGCATAAATCCACACAAAATAAAAATCGAAAAATTGGGAAAGGAGGGAAGTGCCATAGAGCTTAGCAAGCCAACCCTTCCACTGGACGTGAGCGAACGTGTTAACGTCAACTCCGATGCATTGCGACATATTTTTCATAATTGTGCGGATGTCGTATTTAGACCTTTAAAATTTATGGATCAGTCCGATCTGCTGCTCGTGTACATTGAAGAGCTGACAGACTCGGATAAATTGGAACAGATTATTACAGCCTGTTTGCTTTCTCAGGATGTTGATCGGCTGAAGCAATATCAAATGGTGAATCAGCTTTCGGAAATTGTAGCCAAAGTGTTGAAAGGCAGTACAGCCATTTTTGTAGACGGAAAGCCTTTTGCTTATGTAGCAGACCTGACCGATTTCAAACAGCGCGCCATTAATGAACCATCGAATGAGGCGAATATTCGAGGACCGCGTGAAGGATTTACCGAGGACCTCAAAACTAATTTAAGCATGATCCGAAGAAAAATCAGTCATCCGAAGCTCAAATTCGAGAAGCATCAAGCCGGAGAACTGACGAATACGGAGTTTGTTGTGGCCTATATCGAAGATGAGGTCAAACCCGAGCTGCTGCAAGAAGTCCGTAGAAGACTTGAAGCGTTTCAAACGAATCAGCTGCTGGATTCCGGATATATTGAAGAATTTATCGAGGACAAGACCTTATCCTTTTTTCCGCAAATCCAAAATACCGAACGTCCGGACACCGTATCCTCGAGTCTTTTGGCAGGCCGAATAGCGATTATCGTCGACGGCTCTCCCAATGCACTATTAGTGCCGATGACCTTTTGGGCGGGATTTCAAGCGGCGGAAGACCATTATGAACGATTTTTATATGTTTCGGCTGTGAGGCTTTTGCGGTTCCTGCTTGCCATGATGTCCTGTTTACTTCCCTCTATTTATGTTGCACTTACGACATTCCATCCCCAAATGATCCCGCTTGCTGTCATGCTCAGTATTTCGGTATCTCGAGAAGGGATTCCGTTTCCCACCGTGATCGAAACGTTGCTCATGGAGCTCATGTTCGAAGGGCTGCGAGAAGCCGGTCTACGGCTGCCTAAAGCCATCGGTTCAGCCGTGAGTATCGTAGGGGCACTGGTCATTGGAGAAGCCGCTGTCCAAGCTGGGTTTATCTCAGCTCCCATCGTGATGATCGTTGCAGGTACCGGAATTGCTTCATTTGCGTTTCCGAGCTATAGCTTGGCACTGCCCTTTCGAATATTGCGGTTTCCACTTCTAATATTAGGTGGATTCATGGGGCTGTATGGGGTCGCGATTGGAGTCATGTTCGTCATGATTCACCTTGTGACACTGAAATCCTTCGGTGTCCCCTATTTAAAACCGTTAACTCCGATCGGCCAAAATATCTGGAAGGATACGCTATTACGAATGAATAAACGGTACATATCGGCGCTGCGTAAGCCATGATGAAGAAAGTCGGTCTAATGATGTGCTTGATACTGACCACGCTATTGACGGGCTGCTGGGATCGAAATGAAATTAATAATTACGCGTTCTGGATTGGAACGGCCCTGGATTTGTCGGAGGATGGAAAGCTTGTCAAAAGCGCTCAGGTTGCCGTTCCCGCCGATTTCAAGAGCAAGCAAGGGGGCGGGGGATCCGGTAAACGAGGAGACATTGTTCTGACGGCTACCGGAACGTCCATCGTTGACTTGACCCAGCAAGTTCAAGATAAGCTGCCCCGCAGGGTGTTTCTAGGTCACCGCAGATCCATTTTCATTGGTGAAAAGCTTGCCAGAAAAGGGTTAGTCGAGATCATGGATCAGTTTACACGGAATACCGATACGCGGATGCGCACGGATATCTTCGTTGTGAATCAAGGAGAAGGCAAAGATGTATTAAAAATTAACAGTCCCTTTAATCAATTCTCCGCCATCGTCGCTGTAGATCAAGACCGATACTGTCGTTTAGGGGACACGGCTCTGCGGGATGTTTTACTCGATGTAGGATTGGATGGCATCCGGCCTTCCATGCCGATGGTCGATATTTCACCGAATAATGAACAAGAGAAAGCGGAAATCATGGAAGTGAAATCGGTTGCGATCTTTAATAAAAACTTGCAAATGGTCGGTAAAGTGTGGGGGAGAGAATCGCTGGAGATGTTCTGGGTGAAAGGGGTATTAAAAGAACAATTCATCACCGAAGAAATCGAGGAAGGCAGCATCTCTTTATACGAATCCAATTTAAAGAAATTCGTTCGTACAGAAATTAAAGGTAATCGAATTAAAGCTTTTGTACAGCTTGAGGGAACGGGACGAGTACTGGAAAACAACACGAATATTGATGTTTCCGTAACCGCAGAACGTGTTCCGCTGGAGCGTAAGCTCAATGAAATCAAAGCCAAGAAGGTCGAAGCTACGATTAAGAAGCTGCAGCAGCAGTTTGGACAAGATGCGGTTGGAATCGGAGAAGAAATTCACAAAGAGCATCCGTACCAATGGAAACAGCTTCGGGGCAATTGGGATCAGCTTTTCCCGACGGTTGAGGTATCCGTGAAGGTCAAATTGAAAATTCAGAACACGGGGGATATCGGAAGGCGTATCCCAGGGATTGGAGAACGAAAGTGAAAATTACACCTTGGCAGTTGTTTTGGACGCTCACTACGTTAGAAATTTCCATGAGTATTTGGCTCACGGTATCTCCTACGATTGAAACTTCTAGACAGGACGCATGGATTTCCCTTGCCGTGGCCGGTGTCATTGGATTTGTCGTGACTCTGATTTACGTTCAAGTGTGTCAGCGGAATGCTTCTCAAACCCTGGTGGAGTTTGCGCAGACGCTCTTGGGAAAATGGGTCGGAAAGCTCATCGCTGTGTTGTATATTTTAATGTGGTTTACGGTGTCTGCCGATATATTGAGAATCTTCTCCTTGTTTATAAAGCAATTTCTGTTTCACGATACGCCGATTTGGGTGATTGCAATCCTTATGGTCGCCGCTATGGTGTACATCAACTACGCAGGAAGCATCGAAGCCATTGCTCGCTTCAGTGAAATGGCCGGACCGCTGCTTCTAGTCGGCATTATCATAACGTTCGGATTAAATGTACCTAATCTGCGCCCCTCGCTCCTTTTGCCTATATATGCAGACTCTGGGGCCATAGCCATATTGAAGGGGTCATTCGTGAATGCCTCATTCCTGGGAGAGTCGATGATGATCATGATGTTAGTGCCGTTTATTACGAATTCGCAAAAGATGCTGAAGCCCACTTTACTCGCGATTTGTGTTCCGTCCTTGATCGCCGTCTTTACGGCTATTTTTGTCATTATGACCTTCGGGACCAATGTCGGCTCCACTTTAATTTTTCCCTATTTTAGTATGGTGCGCTTTATCAATTATCTAGAATTCATTCAAAACATGGATGTTTGGATTATGTTTATATGGATTTTCGGCGTTTTTGTAAAGCTAGCCATTTACTTATTCATCAACAGCTTCGGAACCGCGCAATTGCTCGGCATCAAGAATTGGCGAGCAGTGATCGGATTTGCAGCAGCCGTCATTTTCACGATGTCCCTCGTGCCCGCAAACATCATTGGACTATTGGATTATGCCAAATTCGTATGGATCATTTACATTTTCCCTATATTCATTGTAGGCTTACCAATTATTTTATGGCTTGTAAGTCTTCTCAGAGGCCAAAAGCGGGAGGCCAATCTAATATGACCAGATTAAAAGGAACCATTGCCATAGGGGCATCATAGTCGGGCCGCGAATTTCGCGGCTCTTTTCTTTTATGGGTTAGTAGCTGTACTTGCTCCTGATGCTTGTGTTTTAATGAAAGGTGAGATTTTAGATGAAAGCTGCGGAAGTGGGATGTTATGAAGCGACTAACGATTGGCTTGTTAGCCCATGTGGATGCGGGCAAGACAACTTTTGCCGAACAACTGCTTTACCATACGAATAGCATCCGCTCGCGGGGGCGGGTGGATCATAAAGATGCCTTTTTGGACAGCCACGATATCGAGAGGGCCAGGGGGATTACAGTGTTCGCCGATCAGGCGGTGATGGAATATAAAGGTGATGTGTTTTATTTGATTGACACGCCTGGGCATGTCGATTTCTCCCCAGAGATGGAGCGAGCGATTCAAGTCATCGATTACGCCATTGTGATTGTCAGCGCTGTGGAAGGTGTCCAAGGCCATACCGAGACGGTTTGGCAGCTGCTGCACAAACATCGGATTCCGGTGTTTTTCTTTATCAACAAGACGGATCGGATCGGAGCGGATGTTGCACGAGCCGAAGAAGAAATTCGTCGTCATTTGACCGGGGAGATCTGCTCCATCACGGATGGCTTTGGGGACGGTATCGTCAGTGAGGCGCTGCGGGAGGCTATGGCTGAGCGGGATGAGTTTCTGCTGGAAGCGTTTCTGGAGGGAAGGGAGGATCCCGTCTTCTGGCTGGAGGCCTTGCAGATGCTGGTGCGAGACGGCCGGCTGTTTCCCTGTGCCTATGGCTCTGCGCTGCAGGATACGGGCATTATTGAATTTTTGGAGCAACTGCATCAATTGACGACATCGTCTTATGACGAATCAACGCCGTTCGGGGGGCGAATTTATAAAATTCGGCACGATGCAAACGGAATGAGGCTAACGTTCATCAAAGCGCTGAGCGGTACGCTAAAGCTGCGGGAGCAGCTCGGCTATGAGCAAGACGGACTGCGATACGACGAGAAGATTACACGAATTCTATTGTTTAACGGTATGAAAGCGCAGTCGGTAGAACAAGTGGCCGCCGGCGATTTGTTCGCGGTTGCTGGTTTATCTGCCGCCGAGGCAGGACAAGGCTTAGGGCTCTATTCCGACAAGTTGGCCTATGAGTCGGAGCCGACGCTGCAGTCGAAAGTCCAATTCGACGATTCATTGCATGTACAGCAAGTGCTCGGTACATTTCGCATTCTGAATGCGGAGGATCCGTCTTTGAATGTCGTCTGGGAAGAGAGCCTGCAGGAGATTCACATTCGCGTCATGGGTTTGATCCAGCTGGAAGTGCTGCAGCAGCTCGTCAAAGAGCGATTCGGCTTCGCAATCTCTTTTAGTCAACCTGAAATTCTATATAAGGAAACGATCCAGTCCGTTGTGACCGGCTATGGGCATTTCGAGCCGCTAAGGCATTATGCGGAAGTGCACCTCTTGCTTGAGCCGGGGAAACGAGGAAGCGGGATCCAATTCGAGAGTGCATGTCATCCAGATGTATTAGGCTTTAACTATCAGAATTTGATTCGGACGCATCTCTATGAACGCGAGCATCATGGTCTGCTGACCTCCATGCCCGTGACTGATTTGAAGATTACATTGCTAAGAGGCGCCGCACATAACGAACATACGCATGGCGGCGATTTCCGCGAGGCCACCTTCCGCGCACTGAGGCAGGGACTGGAGAAAGCGGACAATTTGCTGCTGGAGCCCTATTACGACTTCAAAATCAAGGTGGGAATCGACGAGATGGGCCGAGTTCTGTCCGATATTCAGCGTGCCTCAGGTACGTTCGAGCCGATGCAGACGCTTGATACCCATGCAGTCATTACGGGAAGGGTGCCCGTCTCGACATTTATGAGCTACAGCACGGAGCTAGCTTCTTTCACCCATGGACGCGGCAGCATCCGCCTCAGGTTCTGCGGCTACGACCGGTGCCATAATGCAGAGGAAGTGATCGAACGGCTAGGCTACAACAAGGAAGCCGATCCTCTCTATACCTCCTCCTCAATTTTCTGCGCAAAAGGGGCTGGCTATTCGGTGCCGTGGTATGAGGCGGAATCCAAGATGCACTTGCTCTAAGTGGAGCTAATGATATTTTATTGAGCTATGGAGAAGCATGGTGGATTACCAAGCGATGCGTGATGATCCGAAGCCGCTGCCGTATTTTCAGGAACCATTGAAGTTGGCTACCTTTGAACCGGGGATGTATAAGGTCGTCAAAACCTTTGAATCAACTAAGGTGGGACAAGCTTAAGCTGAAGCGGGAAAGAAAATAACCCAAAAAGGTCGCGTATTAATTAATTTGCGGCCTTTTTGGGCTGTGTGATAAAGCTTGTTTCAAGCATTTGCCCTGGCCGCTTTCGCAGATTCTCGGAGCCGTCGATCCGTGAGGGTCATGACAAGCGCTATTATGCTGATGGCGATCATGATCAAGGCGATATGATGCATTCCTTCATCTGAAACCTTCTGGTGAAAGACGATGCCGATTAAAGCCGAAGAAGCGATGGAACCGATATACCCGAAGGTGCGAAAAAGACCCGACGCGGTTCCGATCTGATCCGCCGTGACCTGAGTGTACAGCGCAATCTGATTTCCGCTCACCATTGTGCCCATAGTAATGCCGAAAATAAAGGTGATCGTCAAAATCCAAATCATCGGCGTGCTTGCTGTGAGAAAGAGAACGCCGATCGAGGCGACAATGGAAGCTAAGGCGGAAACCATGAGCGGCCCAAGGATTAGATTCCGTTTCGAGATCGGTCCTACCACGACGGCCGAGAGTGCGCTCATCGGCAGCAGCATCAGACCGGATTCCATCGACGACATGCCTCGAGCCGTCCCGATCCACTCCGTCACACCGTAAAGCACCGTGTAGATGCATAACGTCAGTGACGCGAAGCGCAAGTAGGTTCGGGTAAGGGCAAGATTCGACGCAAGCAGGCGTACGTCAATAAAAGGATGCTCCACGCGCAGCTCTTACCCGATGAAAGCACCGCCAAGTGCAAGAGCCAGTACGAGAGCAATCCAGGATGGATCCGGCAGTGAAAACAAAAAAACAGGAGGGAGGTTATAGCGGCGGCGAAGCCGATAATGCCGGCCAAGTCGATTCGCGTGGCGATCCTCCGGAAATTCAATTCTCCTTTAAGCGACTCGTCCCGGGGAATCCAGCGGGCGGCCATGTACAGCGCCGTAAGCGCAAAGGGAATATTGATCAAAAACGTTGTACGCCATCCCCACGCGGCCACGAGCACACCGCCAAGCGGGAGTCCCTCAACAGACGTGGAGACACCTGCAATCTGAAGCGCGCCCAGCACGTTTCCGGGCGGCTTGGACATCCCTGCCGCTTCGGCTCTTCGGCGGATCAGGAGCATGGCTGACGGATAAGCAGTCGAAGTGCCGATGCCGATGAGTATCCGCGAAACGGCCAACGCAATCAAGTTCTGCCCCATCCCGCCCGTCAAGCCGCCAAGCAGTACCAGAACAATGCCGGCAAGGAACACCCGGCGGGGGCCGAACACTTCGGACAGTTTTCCGGCAGTAGGCTGAGCAATGGAGCTCGCCAGATAGAGGGCTGTGACCAATAAGGTTGTTTGTGACACTGGGATATGCAAGTACGCAGCAATCGGCACCAGAGCGGTAGCGATCATGGAGCTATTAATCGGGTTGAGCGTCGATCCCATATACAGCGGCGCCGTGAATTTCCAGGAAAAAGGGGTTCGATCGGACATTGATGATTTCGCTCCTTTCTCTGTTGACTGCCCTCAATCGTTCGGAAGGCCGTTAACCCAATCGTCGACCGTGGACACCTCTGCTTGACGAGGAAACACTTTCTCGGTGAGCACGCGATGAACTTCAGGATCAGGGTCGCCACATGCGTCCGAGAGCACGCGGATGGCATAATCCTTATCGGCCGCTTCCCGCAGCGTCGACAGTACAACGCCGCTCGTGGAGATTCCGGTCAAAATCAAGGTATCGATTTGCTTGGAGCGGAGAATGATTTCCAGGGTGCTCCCGGAAAATGCGCTGACCCGGTGCTTGGTGACAACCGGTTCCCCGTCTTTGGGCTGGAAGGACTCGTGAATTTGCGTCGCTTCGTCCAAAACCGTCATGCCGCCCATTTGACGGATGGCAGAGAATGTCTTGTTTCTGGGACTTACTTCTGGGTAGCCTTCGCTGAACGCGACGCGGACGAAGATGACCTGAATGCTGTGCCGTCTTGCGGCTTCTACCGAACGCCTAACCGCTTGCAGCACCTCCTGATTGTGCTGAAAGCGTGATACGATGCCATTCTGCATGTCCATGACCAGCAAGGCTGTGTGTTCTTGATTATTCATCGGTTGTTACTCCTTTGGAATTGGATTATAATAAGCGGAGAGTTCTCCACTAAATAATAAACGGAGAAGTCTCCGTTTGTCAAAGCTTTGTAATTTAGAGGTGGGGATTTGATCATATGAAGAACAAGGGAGAACTCCAGACCCGGCCAGAACGCCGCGATGCGGCGGAGAACCGCCAGCGTATCCTGGATGCGGCGCTGAAGCTGTTTGAGCAAACCAGCGTGGAGCAAGTCAGCATGAATCAAATAGCAATCGAAGCTCAAATCGGACCAGGAACCCTGTATCGCCGTTACCGAAACAAGAGCGAGCTGTGTTTGGATTTGATCAAAGACAATCTGGTGCTGCTTTTCGACGATATTTACGCCTACCTGAAAGAGCGCGAGGCGGATTCGCCCGAGCAACGGCTAAGAGGAATCATCAGCTTGTTTATCCGATTCCGCGAGCGGAAACTGGAGCTGCTAAGAGGGGTCGAGGAGGGGGCGCTGCCGGCGTCGGGGAAGAGTACACGAAGCCCAAGCCCGGTGTATCATGAGTTGCATGAAATCTTCTGCGAGTTGTTCGGCGAGATGACCGCCAGCGAATCCGCTGGCCCTGGGAATGTGTTTAAGGCCGACATGCTGCTGATGGCGTTGAAAAATGAATCTTATGTGTTTCAACGCGAGGTTCGCGGCTATTCACCTGACACGTTTTTGGAACAGCTGTGCTCGACCTTTATTCCGACCTTCGAACAGAGGTAAACGAAGAAAAGCCTGCTCACAGCCGCGCAATGACGGTAGATCAGGCTATTTTTGCTTATTCAATGGATTTTCATGCAAACTTGCTGCAGGTAGGCCGAGAAACTGGCCATATTCATTTTCATGAATCGATTGTCACCTTCAAGCTTGCTCAACATAATGCCACCTTCCAGTAACGTAAAGGCAAACGAAGCTAATGCGTCCTGGTCTAGATCTTCCTTGAATTCCCCGTTTTGTATCCCATCATCTACGCGGATATCGTCGAAAGAATAGTTTTTTTGTAGTATTATTTCATATAAAGACCGTCATGATGATACTTTATATCATTAAAGGGTTTTGATAGCTGAATAAAGAATATTGAAAAAACAGCATTGAGACTAGGGTTAGGGGTACAGTACCATGTGGCGGAAAGAATATCTAATCGATTCTCTTATGAATTTAACTTCTGACGGATTGATTCTCGTCGACGTAAATGGAAAAGTGCTGGAAGTGAATAAGAAATTCGAAGAATTACATGGATGGAAACGTGACGAAGTGGTTGGCACCGTGCTGCCAATGGTTCCCGATCAATATAAAGATGAGGTCTTCAAGCTATATCAGTCACTATTAGATGGAGCACAACATTCGGATTTCGAAGCGATTAAATTGCGGAAAGACGGATCTACGTTTCATGCGAATGTAACCGTCTCTCCAGTCAAGGATGAGCAAGGTACCGTCATTGGATTTATCGGGGTGGAACGAGATATTACCGAAAAGAAACGGGCGGAAGAAGAGCTCTTAGAACGAGAGAAGCAATATCGCAAATTAATCAAATTAAATCCGGAACCGATTGTTTTACATATGGATGGAATCATCCAGTTTGTCAATGATGTCGGCTGCAAGCTTTTGGGAGGACATTCAACGGAAGATTATTTAGGGGCATCGGTGTACGATTTCTTTTATCCCAAAGATTGGGAGCGCGTACGAAGACGAACCAAACAGGTCCTCGAGTCGGATGAGTATACAGAGTTTATGGAGTTTCCGCTGCGAAGAATCGATGGTGTCTCGATCGATGTAGAGCTGTCGTCTATTTATGTACACAGAAACCTCGGCTCCCCCGTTGTACAGACGGTTATTCGAGATATTACCCAGCGAAAAAAGTCTGAAGAAATGATCATAAGAGCGGAAAAATTATCGCTTATTGGTGAATTGGCAGCGGGTATCGCACATGATATTCGCAATCCTCTCACGTCACTAAAAGGGTTTGTTCAATTATTAAAAGCAAAAAACACAGACTACGTCCAGGTCATGCTGGAAGAGTTGGAGCATATCAATTACGTTGTGAATGAATTTATGACGCTGGCTAAACCGCACCTGAATCATTTTATGGAGAGCCAGGTTCAACCGCTATTGGAGAGTGTGGTCCATTTTATGATGCCACAAGCTCGTCTGTATAACGTCCAAATCCAAATCGAGATGTATCAAGACATACCCGCCATTCAATGTATTCCGGACCAAATCAAACAGGTGTTAATTAATCTTTTAAAAAATGCCATCGAATCCATGCCTCAAGGTGGTGTTATCCAGGTAACGATCCGAAAGGAGCAAAATCATAGTATCCGTATTTACATCCAAGATCAAGGATCGGGAATATCCGAGGACATGTTATCCCGATTGGGCGCGCCGTTCGTTTCTACCAAAACTAACGGAACGGGACTAGGGCTGATGGTATGCAAACGAATTATCGAATGTCACGGAGGAACGCTTTCGTTTCACAGTGAGCTGAATCAAGGCACGTCTGTAGTGATTGAACTGCCGATGATGCAAGTTACTCAGCAATAGTAGAAATTTCTCTTCTGGAGATACTAAGTTTTAAAAAACCTCCGGGAGAAATTACGATGGTTAAAAAATTAACAATTTTACTCATCCTTGGATTGGTGTGCTGCCCAATCTTTCTATCGAAGCTAACAGCAGAAACTACGTTTCAACCTCACGACAGTTCAGGAGGTCCTTACGGAAGAGCAGGATTTTCTGGCTCTGGATATACTGGAAACGGTTATTATCCTTCTTTAAACAGCGTGAGAAGCTATGAGATTTATGATCCTACGATAACCTCCGCGCACATTTTAAGCTCAACTGATAATAAAGTGCAGCGGAATTGGGAATGGCTTGGATTTGTCGGACTTTTAGGGTGTTTAGGCATCCTATACCGACGTAAGGCCTGAGAAGTCAAAAGGAGAAACAGCTGTCACACAAGCTTCAACCGTGACTAGCTGTTTTTTCTTTGTATCCTGTCTAGATTTCCTTTCTCGCTAGAGTTGGCGTATAATCCAGTTTAGATAGGTGGCACATATAGCATTTTTTGTGGCACATGTATGGAGTGAAAGGTTAAGGAGAAATCAATGAAGAAGAAATTGTTGGTTGGCGTTATAACTTTCGTCGTACTCACTGCATGCTTATACGCTAATACGATTAAATCAACGAAGTATGAAAATAAAGTTGCCGTCCTGGAATACCACCATATTGATCCGGAAGAATCCGAATTCACCATTTCGCCGGAGCGGTTCTCTGACCAGCTGAACGCCTTGAAAGAACAAAACTTTCATGTGATCTCCATGGAGGATTTCGTTTTATTTCTTAGAAACCAAAAGCCAGTACCTCCTAAGGCGGTAGTCATCACATTTGACGATGGCTATGAATCCTTTTATAAGTATGCGTATCCAGAGCTCAAGAAGCAGGGAATGAGCGCAACCAATTTTTTAATTGTCGGCTCAGTGGATAAGACCGAAGAAACGCCGCCCTTTATGACATGGGATGAAATCATGCAGATGCACGAGCAAGGGTTCAGCTTTTACTCGCATACGTTCGATTCTCACGACTTTCGTGAGGGGAACAACGGGAAGCAAGTTTCCCCTGTGACGAACCCAATCTACTTGGATAAGGAAGGACGCTTGGAAACAGAAAATGAGTATAAGCAGCGAATCCAAACTGACTTGCTTCACGCGCAGGAAGTGCTCCATGATCGGTTAGGAGATCCGTTTTCGTTATTATGTCTGCCGCACGGAAGATATACTTCTAAATCGATCGACTACGCCAAAACAGCGGGAATTGAGTATTTCATCACTGGAGATTATGGAATGAATGCCTCCGGCCAAATCCTGATTGATCGCATTTCGGCAGGCGTTCCTACGTTGACCGGTAAGCAGCTGGTTCAAAAAATCTACTGGGAGAATACGTGGATCGGGGCAGCCGAGGATTTGGCCAAAAATATAGTGCTCAAAATTCGATATACTTTTTTTTAGCTTTGGAGAAATCGCTGAGTAGTCGATGGGGAATAGATCTCGAAAAAACCAAGGAGCTACGAGTTCTCGCTTCACTCCTTGGTCCTTTTTGCTCCTAATTATGAGGTATAACTCCGCCCTAAACCAAGCTCCATCAGCAGCTGCCGGTAGGCGATAGAGGTTCGATCTGCAGGAATGTGAGCCTCGGCCGTCAGATCTAGAGGCAGATCCTCAGGCGTTTGCGCTTCGACCATTTCGCAATCTTCTTGAAATACCTGTAGGTTGAACTTTATCGTATCTTCAACAGGGACGCTTTTGTCGAAATTTCTTGAGATTGGACAGAACAGGCGAGTAGATCTTGCTGAGACAGGCGAGGCGCAATTCAGGATCATCAGTCTGCCGTCGTTAGGGAAATGAACGGTTAATGATGCTGCAAAAGGTGCGAATACCCGGAAGGCTCGCAACCACATAAATCCTTCTGGAGCTGGGTTTTCTTGACCCTTACCATAGTTGCTAACAGTGCTCCAGTAATCAGCCAATAAAGTAGGGCCTTCTCTACTTACCTTATATTGCGGTACCTCCGTGTTATTCCGATCCCCGAATGTCTCCGTGTGCACAAAGGCAAAGTGCGATACGTCCAGGAAGCCTTCCATTTGACGTCCTGCAGATCCTGCGATATCGAAGCTGGGCGGCAAGACATTCAAATACTCCGGGTCGTCCCAACCAGGGAAATCTGGTAGGTTCACTTCCGTTCCAGCAAGGGAAGTCCAGATCAGTCCAAACCTTTCTACAGACGGATAAATCGTTAATTTGAGCTTAGGCGAGATTTTACTATCAGGGTGAGCGGGAACTGCTGTACAGACACCTTCACAATTATAGCGAAAGCCATGATACGGGCATACGATTTCATCCTTCTCTACCCAGCCCTTGCTAAGCGGAGCACCGCGATGAAAGCAAAGATCACGGGCAACGATTACTTGACCGCGGCTGCGATAACAAACCAGGTTTACATCAAGAAGCGTAGCTGAAACTGGCTTATCCTTGATTTCTTCTGCAATCGCGACAGGATACCAATATTGGGCTAGGACTAACCAATCAGATGGTGAAAATGTGCAGTCACGGGGAAGTTGAATTTGGGGGGCATCTTTCTTGATAAGGGTCATCCGAACCACTCCTTTTGTAATGAATGAATCGCAATAAGCCCCTTCACGAGCTTATCTAAGTGAGTAACATGTTATATAAAGTGACATAAATAGAATGTTTTCATATTAATATAAAAATAATGTCCGGTCAATGATAAGTAATATTACATTTACATTTCTCGGCATTAAAAAAGAGTTAAGTTCATGAGCACGAGCCATCATGAGCTTAACTCTTTTGTTTGTGGGGCGGGGCGTCAGCTTCAGCCATGCGTCGAATATGGCGCCAAGTAGTTTCTTTCCGCCCTCTTATAAGAGTACTGTCCGGGAAGGGGGAGGGGATCCTGGCTGCGCATCATCCAGATGACGAGCTCGCGAAGCAGCATCGTCTCCATCTCTTTCGTTTCCGGATCGCCGATCCGATTGTTCAGCTCCAGAGGATCTTCGCTGATCCGATACAATTGAACGGTGCCCTGCATACTCATGTTCAGCTTCCAATCCCCTTTGCGGATGGTACGCATAAAGCCGGCCTGAGTTACCGTGTTAAGCTCATCGAACCGGATAATCGTGCCTTGCTCGGTTTCAACTCGCTTGCCAAAGCGGCTAATATCCAAGTGATCGTCCTCCGAGTACTCCAATCCGCCGAAGCCATGCTCACCGTACACGCTGGAAAATTCCTGTACCGGATAGTCCTGCCCGGTTAGCATCGGCCAGAGGCTCCTGCCCTGTACGCCAATGGGAATGTCCGCGCCGATCGCTTCACAAAGTGTCGGCATGATATCCGCCAAGGAAACGTGCGCAGCATGAGGCCCATCGTTGCGCTGAATGCCTGGACCAAACCAGAACATGGGAATGCGCAGCAGGATGTCGGGCAGCTCTGGGCCTTTTTTGATCAGCCCGTATTCTCCCACAAAATCTCCATGGTCCGACACAAACACAAGCATCGTATTTGCCATTAGGCCTTGTTCTTCCAGACTAGTGACCAAACGGCGCAGCTGATCGTCGATCAGGCGCAGCATGCCGAAGTAATTGGAGCGTACACGGTCGATGTCGGCTTTGAAGTTAGGATTGAAATGCTCGCCCTGCGTCCGGCACCATTGCCATTTGAAGCCTTTCGTTTCCAGCGCTTGCGTAGTAGCTTGAAGCGGTGGCAGCGAATCGGGAGGGAACATCGAATAATAAGGCTCGGGTGCTTGATACGGATTATGAGGCTCCGGAAAGCTTAACCAAAGAAAAAAGGGATTTTCTTTTACTTCCTCAATCCAATCCAGTGCTTCCGTAACTCCACGGTATGGATTTTGGCATTCAACTGGAAAAGGGGTAGGCTCCGTTTGGTTGACCGAGCAGCGGCCGAGCCATTCAATAAACGTTCGTTCATCCTCATTGCGTAACGGCCCTGCAGCTCCATAATGCTCCATAGGATAGTAATAATCGACAGACTCATCATCCGGCTTCAGATACGAATGATTTTTACCGATTAGCCCGGTTGAGTAGCCTTGCTCCTTCATGATGCCAAATAGGTCCTGTGTATAGTGGATATGCTTAACCCCTCCGTTCTCCCGGACACGGTGGGCGCTGGGGTAACGGCCCGTCAGCAGACTGCAGCGGGCGGCCACGCAAATAGGGGACGTCGTATAGGCTTTATCGAACCAGACGCCTTGGCGGGCAAGCGAGTCCATAAACGGGGTCGTATCCAAAGGAAAGCCTTCCCTTGCGCTTACGTCCGCTCTTTGCTGGTCCGTCATCACGAGAATAATATTCGGTTTCATGGCCATTCCCTCCAACATAAGTCTTACCTTTACTTTACAATAAGCGGAAGCGTTTGGGGCTGCACATTTTTGACCTAAACCGGATGGGGGGAGCAAAATTGTATAGTACAGGCCCATGTAGTGGGAGGTTTTTTAGAATACGGTCAGCTTCGCCGCAAAGAACGCAGGATTTGCCTATTGGCGCGTCTAATATTTCAATAATGCATGGATACTACACTTTCAAAAAAAGAAGGGTTCGGATCATGAGTTTATTTGTGCGGGAGAAATCATTTTACAAAACATTCTTTACACTGACCGCTATCATTGGTTTGCAAAACATCATTACTTTCGGAGTCAATCTATCAGACAATCTTATGATCGGCGGATTTAGTGAATCAGCGCTTTCCGGTGTCGCGATCGCGAATCAGATTCAGTTCGTGCTGCAAATGCTTGTCATGGGTGTAGGTGAAGGCCTGGTGATTATGGCTTCTAGATACTGGGGCGCGAAAGACATCGAATCGATCAAGAAGATTTCCAGTATCGGTATGCGGCTTTCCATTCTGGTAGGATTGATGATGTGGGTGGTTGTGTTTCTCTTTCCTCAAGTATGTTTGTCGTTGTTTACCAATAATGAAAGTGTAATTTCAGAAGGGGAAAAATTCATCAAGATCATTAGCTTTTCTTATTTCTTCTTTTCTATTACCAGTATCTTGCTTGCCACCATGAGAAGTGTGGAGACGGTCAAGATCGGATTTATCCTGTCATCGACCACCCTCATTGTCAATGTGTGCCTGAATTATCTCCTCATCTACGGGCATTATGGCTTTCCAAAGCTAGGAGTGCAAGGGGCAGCCGTCGCTACCTTGTCAGCAAGAATCATCGAACTCATTATTGTCTGTATTTATGTGAAATACTTTGACCGAAAGATTCAGTTGAAATTACGTGATTTCTTCAAAATGGAGCTGCCATTGTTTAAACAGTATCTCAGCTTGGGATCACCTATTTTGATGTCCAACTTTATCTGGGGACTCGCCATGGGCACACAGACAGCCATTCTGGGGCATATGGGAGCAGCGGCCATTGCAGCCAACAGTATAGCGACAACTGTTTTTCAAATTGTATCGGTGGTTGTTTTTGCCTCGGCTAGCGCAACAACGGTGGTGATAGGTAAAACGATAGGTGAGGGGCATATAGATAAAATTAAAGCCTATGCCAAAACCCTCCAGATCCTGTATCTCTTCGTCGGTGTATTTACCGGTATTCTTCTGTTTTTTACCAAGGACCATGTCCTCGACTTTTATACGATTTCATCGGAAGCAAGGGTTCTAGCCCTGCAGTTCATGACGGTGCTGTCCATCACTGTGGTCGGGACTGCCTACCAGATGCCGTCTTTAACAGGGATCGTACGCAGCGGCGGAGATACGAAGTTTGTTTTATACAACGATACGATTTTCATGTGGCTTATCGTTTTACCAGCTTCAGCCTTGAGCGCATTTGTGTTTGATTTGTCACCCTACATCATATTTATCTGCTTGAAATCGGACCAGATTCTGAAATGCTTTGTGGCAATTGTAAAAGTCAATCGCTTCAAATGGATCCGCGGGTTTGAACCCCTTAGGCCCGACTCGAAAAAGCCGGGGAAGACGATTGCAACCAGATGAATATGGGAGATTATTGGAAAGGTGCTGATGTGCGGTGTCAAAAGAGCGGAGCACCCCATAGCTTTTTGGGATATCAGGACCTTAAGCGCTCTTTTGTAGAGGAATTGAAAGAACGGGCGCGAGCTTGGCACCAAGCCAATCTTACCGCGAGTGAAGATATGGAGCGCAATTAAGGCTTGTGTATGCGGTACGATAAAAATAAAGACAAAACGGCAGCCGTTGTTATTCGTGAGGGAGCCAAGCTCAAACCAGAATTGGATTTCCGTAATTTTGCGCCACAGGTTCAGCAAACCTTATCGGAACTAACTGATCAACTCACACGGATGCGTCGTAATTGGAAGGTAGCGTTAGCGGTCCTATCCTGATTCAAAAGTTTATCGTGACCTTTGACGCATCTCATTTAACTCCTTTAGGATCTGGTTTTGCTTGTTGATTATGGTTTTGGTTTGCCAAGCACTAAAACCAACAGCGAATGCCGTTAATATTCCCACTTGTATCCAGTTCGTCTGTTTTTGATTCATGTTTTCCGCCTCCTATGCTACTTTTTAGTAGAATCCCCAACGCATCAAATTAAATACTTCTTAAGCGAAAATTTACTGGGCTAAATATTAATAGGGTAAAGCAATATTAATGGTTCCCGTTATATAATATATATAGGCATTATCCTATATCGGTTCGATGGACGTGACCGAATATCGAAATTAAAATAATGGAGCTGATTTTCATGGAATACAGAAAGCTTGGACGGACCGGTTTAAACGTATCCTCCATTGGCTTTGGCGGCGCCCCGATGGGGATCAACAATTACCTTGAAGCCTACGATGCCGACAATAACCGGGGCGAGGTTGCAGCTGCGCTTCATACTGCTCTTGACCAAGGTATCAATTATATTGATACGGCACCGGGTTATGGCCAGGGGCTTGGCGAAAGTATTATCGGAGAAGTATTAAAGACGCGCCGCAAGGAAGCGTATGTTGCAACAAAGGTTCCGTCAAAGCTTGCCTATGACGAAGTAATGCGCTCTGTAGACGCCAGCTTGCAGCGGTTACAAACCGATTATATTGACGTCATGCAGTTCCACGGCGGGTACTTGACGGAGGATGATTATAAGCGTCTAGTCCAAGACGGGCCGCTGGATGCGTTAAAAGAGTGCCAAAAGCAAGGGAAAATACGCTACATCGGAATCACGAACGAAAATGCGGACCATACCCTACTGTGGGCAATTCAATCCGGACATTTTGATGTCATTCAGGTTCGTTACAATTTGTTTTATCAAGGAGCCGCAGATCCACTTATTCCAGATGCCGTCAAAAACGATGTTGGCGTCGTTGTTATGAGGCCGCTGACTAGCCAAGCCTTTACCCGATTTATGCGACGAATCGCACCAGAGGCGTTGGACCAAATCAATCCGCAGCAGATTGCTTTGGATTTCGTGCTATCTCATCCAGGTGTAAGCGTTGCCATCTGCGGGATGAGAACAGCTGCCGAAGTGCTGGACAATGTTAATGCCGTGAAGAATCAGCATTATCGAATGGAATTCAAGCTCGACCGCGGACAAGGTGGCGTTCAATTTTAAAGCACAAAAATTATTACACTGCCACATCATCACGAAGCTCACATAAATAATGTAGGCTCTTTCCTTGACGGAACGGGCTTTTTTTGTTATTACAATCTATATTTTGACAATTGTAGCTCTCATGTGACAGCGCCTTATCCGGGACATCGACATTTCATATCTATTATTCTTAATTTGAGATCTAACCGAAACTAGTAAAGCTGTGGGGGGAACCAGATGAATGTATTACGAAACTCAAAAATGGAGAAAATCGGTGTTGGAAGTATTGTTAAGTCAACGGAGGAATTTAACGAGAAATGCAAGAGCGAAGAACAGGATAGTGGGTACTATGTTCCGTTCAAAGGCGTTAAAGTTAAATACATAAGCGCAGGGAATGTAACGGTATTTGCTAACGGCTATGATCGAACCCACGCTGTCAAATGGGTTGAACTGGATAAATAAGAAATGAGACGATTCAGCATCTTGAACATCTTGGTGTGCCGCTTGCAAAGAAAGAAGAGATTAGTGAATATGGAAAGTTTATTTGGATTGAAGATCCCGAAGGCCGACTGGTCGAGCTTTGGGAGAGATAAGATATCGGCTTCTTTGGCTTGGAACTTCCGCAGCATCCGTTCAAACCTGACGGTCAAAAGGTCCTCCAGTTCTTGTTTGATCGTGGCGAGTGGCGGAGATCCTTTGGTTTCCAAAATAGAAACCTTGAGGTTCAGCCTGCTGATTAAAATCGCTTTGTTCCCCTCGAAAGTGCTGTCGTGAGAGAGGCTGTCGCCTACAATCAACAAGGATGCATGATTCATAACCTCGATTTTCCCCTGCGTACTTAACCCAATAAACGCATTAAACAACAGTGTCTCGTGCGAACTTAATCGTTTCCAGTATTTCCTACAGGGTTATTCCTTATTCTTACAACGAACTTCTAAAAGTGGCTCTCTTATGGATAAAACATCCATTTAAAGTAAATAGTAAATGCTGATATATCCCTTTTTTCATAATGATTTTTGGAGGGAAGGGCTACCTTTTGATTTTGTTCTGTAATGGAGTTTTTTTATTTGCGGATATCATTTCGGGGGCCATTAAAAAATGGCATATTTATTATAAAACCGTTCTATATTTGTGTTTTCTTAACCTTCTCTAAAACCTGCTATGTAGAGACTATTTGACCTACGTTAGTAATTACCATTTTACTGCTCCTGAAATTTAAAGTACCCATTTGGAAGTAGGAACCCCCATGCTGCTGATGCTAACTACAGTCATCGTATTCAACTTGATTGTCCTTTTTATGCAAAAGCGTATTTCGAAAATTGAAATGTACGCTACAGCGCTGTTTGCTTTATGTTTTGCTATTATCACGGATGTGGTGCTGGATATAAAGTTCCATCTGTATGAATATTTTGAAGAAGGAGTTCAACTCAAGTTCTTGATCGGAGCTATTGGCATTTACCCTTCGACAAATATCATTTTCCTGAATTACTTTCCCTACAAAAAATCAATAAAAGCGAAGACGATCTTCATTTTGGCTTGTTCTTTGTTTGCAACAGGGTACGAGTGGATTGCGGATGAATATTCTAATTTCTTTACTCACAAAGGATGGAAGCTGTGGCACTCCGCTATTACATATCCATTCCTATTTGTCATCCTGTTAGTAAACTATAGATTCGTTAGATATTTGCTGAAGGCAAGTGTACATGGGATCGAGAGTAAAAGTGCTAACGATGAATGATGATCCATAGTCGCGCATGATCGATCCACGCATCTGTTCAACCGGAACGACCGATAGGCCCACTAAGGAAAAAGGTGTAGGAATTCGGTCCCAAGGACATCGTCATCAATTGCATCGCACCCGGGCAAGTGGCGACCGATCTGTTTCTGAACGGCAAATCGCCGGAGCTAATCGAATCGTTCCGTCGAATGAACGCGTTCGGCCGGCTTGGCGATCCGGAGGACATCGCGAATGCGCTCGATCTGCTCGTCAGCGACAAAGCCCGTTGGATCACGGGTCAGACGCTTCGTGTAAACGGTGGGTTTAATTGAATCTGTAGGGTCACACAGTTGCCGCGTTTATCGCGGCTTTTTTTATTTGATGTGAATCCCAGCCCTATTCTCGAGTATCATGTCCTAATACCCTGCAGCATAGGTTGTACAATATAGGGGGGATGAGGGATGAAGGTTCAAAATGTTGATCTTTCTACGTTTTTGATTCGAATCGTATTAGGAGTTATTTTTTTAGCACATGGTCTTAAAAAAGTAAAAGGGATGGATGCAACCGTTCATCATTTTCAAATCGATTTTGGATTGCAAGGATATATCGCTTATTTGGTCACATTTATTGAAGTCGTTGGAGGAGCATTGCTAATTCTTGGAATTTTTACACGAGTGGCTTCAACTGGAATCTCTATAGTTATGATTGGGGCTATTTATACGGTTACTTGGAACAAGGGGTTTATTAACGGATATGAATTTGATTTAGCATTGCTTGCAATGGCGATTTCATTAATAATTAAGCGAAATAATGCTAGATAGGTTACGTTGAAGTAAGTAAGTTTCAAATATCTCAGTAATTTCCAATCAATGCAAGCTCATTTATACTTGAATGTAGAATACGGTAAGATGTGACTCGGTACGGATCAAACGATGCTATGATCGGTGAGGTGAGGGGCTCAAGATGAAGAAGATGCAGGCGATGTTTATAGGTAGGGCAGAAACCATACAATCGGTCTATAGGCCCGGTGTTCGTGATGAACTACACCAGCTAGCGGATTTTTATCCGATAGTGATTAGCAGGGAAAATTTAGCGGAGCATGGCAGTGCATTGAAATCGATGGAGGTCGCATTTTCCACCTGGGGCATGCCAGCATTGGAAGAGGATGAAATCCGGCATTATTTGCCGAATTTGAAAGCGCTTTTTTACGCAGCTGGCAGCGTGCAATCATTTGCGCGGCCTTTTCTGCACTGCGGCGTCACCGTGGTCAGCGCTTGGGCCGCCAACGCCGTACCCGTGGCAGAGTATACGGCCGCGCAAATTGTGCTTGCCAACAAAGGCTTCTTTCAAAGTGCCCAACTTTACAAACACCAGAACCGTCAAGAAGCAGCGGGTTATGCTAATGCGTTTCCCGGCAATTACAACGCAAAGGTCGGCATCATTGGAGCCGGCATGATCGGACGTAAAGTGATCGAGCTGCTGAAGCCTTACGAGCTTGAAATCTTGGTATTTGACCCCTTTTTGTCTGATGAAGTGGCCGCACGGCTAAACGTCACCAAAGTTGGTCTGACAGACCTCTTCTCTCAATGCCAGACGATCTCCAATCATTTGGCAAATCTCCCCGAAACGGTAGGGATACTGAACAAGGAACAATTCGACCGGATGCTGCCGTATGCCACATTTATTAATACGGGCAGGGGCAAACAGGTGGTTGAGCCCGATTTGATCTCTGCGCTTCGTGACGTACCTACTCGAACCGCTATACTCGATGTCACATTTCCGGAACCCGTACATCGGGAGAGCGAGCTGCTCAAGCTAGACAACGTCATTTTGACGCCGCATATCGCAGGTAGTAACGGCACGGAAGTCGAACGCATGGCCAAATATGCGATGGAGGAGTTCAGGAGATACGTACAGGAGGAAGCGATGCAATACCAAGTTTCGCTCAAAATGCTGGAGACGATGGCGTGATGATTAAGGCTTTGACCTTATGGGTTGAAGCCTTTTATACTTGGTTGTATATAAAGAAGAAAGGGCGTACTGAAAGATGGAGTTTGGGTATTCCTTCATACCGGAGATCCAGTGTCAATATGACATCGAAAAAGGTACGGCTTTGCCGTTTCACCGGAGCCGTCGCGAAACGAGGATTTGAGAGACTCCTGGCCATTCGTATGGCGGGGATTGAGCCGTTCGGGCAGTATCTAAAGATCCAATTTTCTACTTTCTAAAGAGGAGCCGTCAGGATATGATTCAGACTGTATTTACTACTTTATTTCAAGTCATCGTACCTCTTTCCATTCCGGTCATTGCAGGTGCTCTCCTAAAATATTTTAGGGATTTGGATACGAAGCCTCTCACCACACTTTTTTTATACTTTCTAAGTCCCGCGATTATTTTTGATACGTTGATGAAAGCTGAAATTTCTTATGGGGAAATGTACCACACTTTAGCCTTCTGTATCTTAAATCTGCTGATTCTCTGGACGGTAGCCAGGATCGCCGGCAAACTAAACCAACTCGCTTCTCCTGAGCTGGCAGGTCTAACTCTCATATCCAGTTTGACAAACAGCGTCAATTACGGCCTTCCGCTTGTGATGCTTTCCTTCGGGCAGCTCGGTTTGGATCGAGCATCGGTCTACGTTGTCATCCAGATGATCATTACCAACACCTTCGGTGTGTACTTGGCCGCCCGATCCCAGTTTTCGTTCAAAAGTGCAGTAAAATCCGTGTTCACCCTTCCAGCCATCTATACCGCCATGCTGGCCATTGTGCTGCGAGTATTTCATCTGCACCTGCCGGCTGGCGTTCAAACGGGGGTCACCATGGTCGCCGGAGCATTCTCACCTGTCGTATTGGCCATTCTGGGGGCACAAATGGTGGGCGTGAAAAATGCCAATCTGGACCGGAAAGTCCAGACCAGCTTTTGGACAGGGATCACGATCCGGCTTTTGATCTCGCCGCTAATCGCTTGCTTGTGTTTGTATGTTTTGAATATCAAAGGTATTTTGTTCTCGGTTCTCCTTATTTTGTCTTCCATGCCCGTTGCTGTTAATGCGGTAGTTTTGGCCGAAAAGTTCAATGCTTCACCCAAATTAGTATCCAAAAGCATCTTATGGACCACCTTGGCTTCGTTCATTTTACTGCCGATGCTTATTGTTTTAGTGAAGCAATGACCCCACGGATCTCGACGTAACCGGCGCAGAAAGGCAGGAATTTCTAAGCATGAATAGAAGAAGCTTACGGATGCTTTCGAGTATTACAGCTATTTTGCTTATATCCGCAATAACCGTCGCCTGCAGCACAAAGCAGCAGCCGAGCCTTGCGGCAGAGAAGAGTGTTGATAAAGACACGACCAAGCTCAATCCGAGTTTCGCTCCCGGTGGCAATTTCGATCTTTCGAAATGGGAGCTTCAGCTGCCGACAGGCTCTAAATTTACAACCATTTCTTCAGGGAAGCTCCAAGGGCCGAGCGGTTATCAAGATCTTTATTTCTATACGGACAAAACGGACGGATCCATGACGTTTATGTGCCCGACCACGGGAACCACTTCCTCAGGTTCTTTGCATCCCCGTACAGAGTTCCGTGAAATCACAAGCGGCTGGGCAACGAGCGGGACGAATATCATGACCGTTATCGAAAAAGTGACCCAAGTACCCGGCAACACGGCTATAGGGCAGATCTTCCAAGCCCCGCCCTCGCCAAGCAAACCGCTGCTCGAGGTACAGTACACGAAAGACGGCAGCTTGAAATTAATGCTTGAGGATACCAATAAGGGCGGGAGCTCAACGATTCATCCGATTGGTAATGTGCCGCTGGGGAAGCCATTCACCTATTCACTTTCACTCACGGGAACTACAATCACCGTCACTATCGACGGCAAGGCCAGCACCTTCACGATGCCGCCAAGCTTTGAGGGAGAACACTTTTACTTTAAGGTCGGCAACTATGACCAGACGGCTAAAGCAGGCGCTCCGGGAGCTACCCCAGGTACAATAGTTCAAGTTTATTCGTTGAATGTTACTCATCAGCCGTCCTGATTCGTTATATCATCTCACGAGTGGCCGCGTAAATCGCGGCTTATTTTTTTTGATAATCCGGGGCCGCTTTATCGTTCGTTCGGGCTTTCAAGCTGTGTACTGTTTCTGTACCCGCTCGGGGTCATGGAAGTCCAGCGTTTAAATTGGCGGCTGAAATGCGCGCTTGTTTTATACCCGAGCATCATGGCTATATGATCTATGGACAGGTCTGACTGAAGCAGCAGGCGCTGGGCCTCGCTTAACAAAATCTCCGACATGTATTGGCGGGGAGCTTTCCCATAAACCTGATGAAATATTCGATTCACATGGGACGGACTCAAGTTTAAGGAATCGGCTATATCTTGGACGAAGGTTCTTTCGCTGTCTTCCAATTGGCCATGAAGCAGACTGCTTCGGATCGAAACCTCAATATATTCGGAAATACGGGCGGCCAGTAATTCCTTTTTCGTACGAACGACGTCGTCGGTTTGTGACAGCTGCTCCACCAGCGTTCCCAAAAGCTCAAACACGGCTGCGTATACCCTCATGCTCTTTGCGGCGGAAAGCGATCGACTCCTGTTTTCAGTTGCAAGATTGCATAAGTTCGTTAGGAAGGGGACCAATTTTTTGACAAGGGGAGAGGCGGCTTCGTAACAGACGGCTTGATGGCGCTCCAGCTCCTTGGAGAACACGGGATCGGCTACACTGAAATGCACGCAAAAAAAAGTGAAGCCATGCGAGCCTGACGACTTGCATGAATGCGTGAGACCCGGACGTATGAACAGCAGGTCTCCTTTTTTTTGATCGTAAATCTGGCCTTCTACGACCATCTGCATGTCCCCATCGATCATCCAATGCAGCTCGTACATAGGGTGTTCGTGAGATGGATAGGTCCAGCCGGAACCGACCTCGCGAACATGGAGTCCCATCAGATGAAAGGACATTCGAACATCGGGAAGCCTGCCCAGCTCAACGGAATCGGCGATCATAACAGACATGTATACGTCCCCCTTGTTCATCCGAATCTATTCCAAATCCATTATACAGCGTTTTCATTTGGGAGCAAATGCAAGAAATGGGTAAATGTTTATCTCGATTAGCGCATCGTCAAATCCTCTCTAGTGGTGGTATGTTAGTATTATACTCTAACTAGTATACAAGGATACTTAGTCATATGAAAGCGCTTAAAGGACTATTGACGGATCGTCTATCCGCGGGCAGGAGGTCTTATGAGTATACAGATTGACGCTTTAAGGGACAAAAGAGGACTCATACGGGATTTCGTGTACGACACCTTGAAGAAAAACATCATGGAGCTGCGGCTAGAGCCGGGCCGGTCTATCTCGGAAAAAGAACTGGTCGAAATGCTCCAAGTCAGTAGGACGCCGATTCGTGAAGCATTGGTTAAGCTCTCTCAGGAGGAATTAATCGAAACCACCCCTCAGAAGGGCTCCGTCATATCGCTTATCGATTTGCAGCATGCGGAAGAATCCCGGTTTCTCAGAAAAACATTGGAATCCGCTGTTGTTCGGGAAGCATGTGAGCTGCTCGGCAAGGAACAGGTGCTTCACCTGCAAAATCTCGTCTCACTGCAGGAGCTGTGTGTATCCGAACAGAATTACGGGCGACTGTTTGAGCTCGACGAGGAGTTTCACAAATCGATTATGATCGGCTGCGGCCGAGCCCGTACGTGGGGACTAATTCAACAAATGGCAACGCATGACAACCGCATCCGGTTTTTACGGCTTGCTTCCGATTCCAACTGGCAAATCATCCTTGCCCAGCATCGTGGAATTGTAAGCGCCATCAAGGAGAAGGACCCCGACCAGGCGGAAAAAATGCTAAGGGATCATCTGGAGCTCGTAGTGATTGAAAAAGAAAATTTAAAACAAAAATACGCCAAATTTTTTAAATCTATCTAAGGAGTGAAAGACAATGTTGAAAATAGCTGTAATCGGTACAGGCGGGATCGCCAATTCGCATCTGGAGGCTTATGCATCCTCGTTTAAGGGAAGATGCCAAGTTGTTGCGTTATGTGACATTTACGAGGAAAAGGCCGTCCGATATAAAGAGAAATTCCAGCTCGACTGCAGAGTCGTACAAGACTATCATGAACTGCTCGACAGCGATATTGATCTGGTGTCGATCTGCACCCCACCGTATACGCATGCACAAATCGCAATCGACTTCTTGCGCGCTGGAAAGCATGTACTGGTCGAGAAACCAATGTCTTCCTCCTTGGAAGAATGTGACCGCATGCTGGAAGCGGCTTCCGAGTCGAATCGCATTTTGTCCGTCATCGGTCAAAACCGGTTCAGGGATCCCATCATGAAGCTGAAGCGCACGCTCGACACCGGAAAGGTAGGCAAAATCGTACATGCACAGGTCGACTCCCACTGGTGGAGAGGGCACTGCTATTACGATCTGTGGTGGAGAGGCACTTGGGAAAAGGAAGGCGGAGGCTGTACGCTCAACCACGCCGTTCATCATATTGACATGCTGCAGTGGATGATGGGGATGCCGGACAAAGTTCATGCGGTGACGACCAATACGTCGCATGACAACGCGGAAGTCGAGGACCTTTCCGTAGCGATTCTTTCTTACGGCAACGGAAGCCTGGCGCAAATTACAAGTTCGGTCGTGCATCACGGAGAGGAACAGCAGCTTATATTCCAAGGGGAAAAGGCAAGAATATCCGCACCTTGGAAGGTGTATGCGTCCACCTCTAAGGAAAACGGATTTCCGATTCGGAACACCGCGCTCGAGGAGGAGCTTGAGAACACATACAACAGCATGGAGGATCTCCCGTATACCGGGCACGCTGGACAAATTGACGATGTGATGAAGGCGATCGAAGGCGGCACGCTCGAAGTGCTCATTGACGGCCGCGAAGGACGCAAAACGCTGGAGCTGATCACGGCTGTCTATGAAGCGTCGGCTACAGGGAAGAGTGTAAGCCTGCCTTTAACGAAGGACAATTTGTTCTATTCGAGAGACAGCTTGCTCGCGAACGCACCACACTTTTACGAGAAGACTTCATCGGTCGTTTCCTTCTCGAAGAACGAGATTACGCTCGGCAGCGAGTATAAGAAATAAACAACAAACAGGAGATGAAGGCTATGCAAACACAAGACGGCATGAATTACGCACCGAAAGGAAAGCCTGCCCCGGTTTGTGAGAAGGGAGCTTTCCCGTTCGCGGCGATCGGTCTCGATCACGGGCACATTTACGGAATGTGCAACGGGCTTATTGAAGCCGGTGGACAGCTGAAATGGGTGTACGACCCGGACCCGGCTAAGGTGGACAAATTCATTCAAACGTATCCTGAAGTCCAGGCGGCAAGGTCCGAACAGGAGGTGCTGCAGGATCCGACGGTGAAATTGGTTGCCGGCGCGGCCATCACGTCGGAACGTTGTGCCCTTGGAATGCGCGTCATGTCGCACGGAAAGGATTACTTTACGGACAAAGCGCCGTTTACAACACTCGCACAACTGGAACAGGCCAAGCAAAAGGTTGCGGAGACCGGCTTGAAGTATGCGGTTTATTACAGTGAGCGACTGCACGTGGAAAGCGCGGTCTATGCCGGGCAATTGATCGAGCAGGGCGCGATCGGGCGTGTGCTGCAGGTGAGCGGATATGGACCGCACCGGATCAACGTGCCGTCCAGGCCGGATTGGTTTTTTAACCGCGAGCAATTCGGAGGCATTCTGTGCGATATCGGCAGCCATCAATGCGAGCAATTTTTGTATTACACCGGTTCCAAGGACGCGAAAGTGGTGAACAGCCAGTTGGCTAATTACAACCACAAGCAATTTCCGACGTTCGAGGATTTCGGCGATTGCAACTTGGTGGGTGACAACGGTTCCACGGGATACTTCCGTGTCGATTGGTTTACGCCGAACGGCCTCAGCACATGGGGGGACGGCCGTACGATTATTCTGGGCACCGACGGTTATATCGAATTGCGCAAATACGTGGATATAGCCAGAGAACAAGGCGGCGGGCACGTGTACCTTGTGAATCATGAGGGTGAGTATCATTTCAACGTAAAAGGCCAGATTGGATATCCGTTTTTCGGGGAACTGATTATGGACTGCCTGAACCGCACGGAGATCGCTATGACGCAGGAACATGCCTTTAAAGCGGCTGAGCTTTGTTTGGTAGCGCAGCGCGATGCCAAAATCATTGAAGGCTTGTAAAGTAGAGCTTGGGGGAATCAGCGATGAGAATGGTATTCAGATGGTTTGGAGAAGGCAACGATACGGTAACCCTCGGCCAAATCAGACAAATTCCCGGTGTGGAAGGCATTGTCTGGGCGCTTCACGACATCCCTGCAGGGGAAGAGTGGCCGCTTGAAAGAATGCTGGAGCTCAAAAAGCAGGCTGACGAATACGGCTTTCACCTTGAGGTTGTAGAGAGCGTCAACATCCATGAGGATATCAAGCTGGGCCTGCCGACTAGGGACCAATATATCGACAACTATAAAATAACAATCGAGAGGCTGGCCAAGGTCGGCGTGAAGGTTATTTGCTATAACTTTATGCCGGTGTTCGACTGGATCCGTACGAATTTATTTGAGCCGCTGGAGGACACATCCACTGCGCTCTTTTATGAAAAGGCGAAGATCGACAGCATGAATGATCCGGCGGAGCTGGTCCGCGTCATCAACGAGAATCCAGACTTCTCGATGCCGGGCTGGGAGCCGGAGCGAATGAAGCGTCTGCCCGCGCTTTTTGAGGCGTACAAGAACGTCGGGGAAGAGGACTTGTGGAGCAATCTCCAATACTTTTTGGAGCAGATCATTCCGGTTTGCGAAATTAACGACATCAAAATGGCGATTCATCCGGACGATCCGCCTTGGTCACTTTTCGGGCTGCCGAGAATTATGACGAACCGGGACAGTATCCACAGACTGCTGAAAATGGTGGATAGCCCTTATAACGGCGTCACCTTGTGCAGCGGGTCGCTTGGCGTAAACCCGAGCAACGATATCCCGGGCATGGTTAGGGAATTTGCAGACCGCATTCCATTCGCCCATATCCGAAACGTGAGGCTGTACGAGAACGGGAATTTCATTGAGACCTCTCACCGAGCCCAGGATGGTACGGTCGACATCTGCGATATTGTATCGGCGTATCACGAGAAGGGCTTTACCGGCTACGCCAGGCCGGACCACGGAAGACATATTTGGGGCGAGCAGTGCCGTCCTGGATACGGGCTGTATGACCGGGCTCTCGGCATTATGTATTTGTGGGGCATTTGGGACTCGCTTGAAAGAACAAAACAGGAGGCCGCAGCATGCTTACAATCAACGACAATTTAAAAGGTAAGGTAGCGGTTATTACGGGAGGCAGCGGCGTTCTTTGCTCCGCTATGGCGCGGGAGCTTGGACGGCATGGCGTGAAGGTGGCCATCTTAAACCGTACGTTGGAAAAAGGAGAGCAGATTGCGGCGAACATCAGGGAAGCCGGCGGGGAAGCGATCGCCGTGGCCTGCAACGTGCTGGATGCGGAAAGCGTAAAGGCGGCGGAAGAAACCGTGACGCGCCAGCTGGGCGTTTGCGACATTCTCATCAACGGAGCGGGAGGCAACCATCCCAAGGGCAGCACAACGAATGAAACCCTGAAGCCGGAGGATCTGGGAAATAAGGAGATTACAACGTTTTTCGATCTGACCGAAGAAGGCTTTAGCTACGTGCTCGACTTGAATTTCCTCGGGACGCTCATCCCAACACAGGCCTTCGCCAAAAATATGATCAACCGCGAAGGCGCGGTCATCATCAATATTTCCTCGATGAGCGCTCCTAGCCCGATGACGAAGGTTCCGGCCTACAGCGCTGCGAAGGCGGCGATTGAAAATTTCACGCAGTGGCTGGCCGTTCATATGGCGGATGTGGGTATCAGGGTGAACGCGATCGCCCCGGGCTTTTTCTTGACGGAGCAAAATCGAAGGCTTCTGACGAACGAAGACGGCTCCTTAACCGCCCGCTCTCATAAAATCATCACCCATACGCCCATGAGAAGATTTGGAAAGCCTGAAGATCTGCTGGGCACGCTAGTGTGGCTTGCGGACGATCAGATGTCGGGTTTTGTAACCGGTATCACGGTACCAGTAGACGGTGGGTTTATGGCCTACTCGGGAGTATAGCAGGGAGGCTCTATAAGGAGGTTGTAGTTCATGAAAGCAATGAATAGTACGGTTGCTCTGGATAAAAAGGATAGCATCGGAAAGCCGTTGGTAAAAAAGAAGGGTCTGCTTTTCTATATCAAATACGATTATATCCTATACCTTATGTTGATTATCCCTATTGCGTATATCTTGACCTTTAAATATGCTCCTATGTATGGCATCCAGATTGCTTTTAAGGATTAC
The DNA here is from genome assembly GCF_007786445.1 of Paenibacillus cremeus. Lineage (GTDB taxonomy): Bacteria > Bacillota > Bacilli > Paenibacillales > NBRC-103111 > Paenibacillus_G > Paenibacillus_G cremeus. The sequence continues at coordinate 170,182 of NZ_VNJI01000003.1, forward strand.
AACATTTTTCAAGGCGTCAGCATGAGTCCGTGGAATCACTTTGCAACCTTTAAGCAAATTTTCTCATCGCCGCAATTTTTTCAGGTGGTTAGAAACACTTTGATGCTTAACTTTTTGGATTTGATTGTGGGATTTCCAGCACCGATCATTTTGGCCCTTTTAATCAATGAGCTGGTATGGAATAAGTTTAAAAAGGTAAGCCAGACCATTCTGTATCTGCCGCATTTCCTTTCCTGGGTTATTATCGGCGGAATTGTTACTCAGCTGCTTTCTCCTACAGGGATGTTAAACTCCTTACTTACCCATATGGGTAGTCAAGCGTTACCTTTCCTCACCGACAAATATGCATGGGTGGCAACTTATTCTTTAGTCGGCGTATGGCAGAACGCAGGGTGGGGTACCATTTTGTATCTTGCTGCCATGACGGGTATTGACAAGCAGCTGTATGAAGCGGCTGACGCAGATGGAGCGGGAAGATTCCGGAAGATTTGGCATGTTACGTTGCCTGGTATCAGACCAACCATTGCGATCCTTCTGATCCTGCAGCTCGGTAATATTATGGCGATTAACTTCGACCGTCCATTCAACATTCAGAACAACCTTGTTATGGACTTTGGCGACGTTATCAGCACCTATGTTTATCGTGTAGGTATTCAATCAGCGAACTTCTCAGTCGGTGCAGCTGTAGGCCTGTTCCAATCTATTATTTGCTTAATTTTCCTGGTAACTTCCAATTTTATTACACGCAAATTAGGCGAAAATGGAATATGGTAGGGGGATTGACCTATGTCACATAATCTAAAAAATAGAATCGTTGACTATTCAGCAGCATTCTTTGTTGTCATTGCGGTTTTTATATGCCTGGTTCCGTTTCTCTATATTCTTTCACAATCCCTTAGCTCCAATAGGGCGATTATATCCCAGGCGGTGACCATCTATCCTATAGACTTTAATATCGAAGCCTATAAGGTGGTATTCGGGGATGCCGGTATGCTGTACTCCTTGGTTTATACGGTGATCCTGACGGCTGTATTTGTACTCATTTCATTGGCGGTTACCATACTGGCGGCGTACCCGCTGACGAAAAAAAGACTCAAGGGCAGAAATGCACTATTGCTAATCATGCTGTTTACCATGTATTTTAGCGGTGGTTTGATTCCGGATTATCTGAATGTAAAGAATCTGAGTCTTTTGAACACTCCCATGGCACTGGTTCTTCCGGGGATGATGAGCGTGTACTATATGATCATCCTGAAATCGTTCTTCCAGAGCTTGCCTGAAAGCCTGGAGGAAGCCGCGCACCTGGACGGATGCAACGAGCTGCAGATTCTGCTAAAGATTGTGCTGCCTCTTTCCAAGCCCGCACTGGCCACAGTCAGCTTGCTCTATGCCGTATTCCGGTGGAATTATTTTCAGGATGCGCTGTTCTACATTACAGACCAGCATTTATATACGATTCAGCTCAAGCTGTACAATGTGATCAATCTTTCACAGCAAATGTCTGGCGAGAATGTCAATGTAAATCTGCCTTCGGAGGCATTGAAGGCGGCGAGTATTATGTTTGGTACGGTTCCGATTCTTCTCGTGTATCCTTGGCTCCAGAAATACTTTGTATCCGGGATTATGATCGGTGCGGTTAAAGGTTGATATAGGTACGCGAAATGGATGATATTTCATCGATTTCGCGAATTTATAGAAATAAATTAGTATTAATATCAAATTTACAAAAGGAGAGGGTTTCTTTGAAGGTAAAGGCAAATAGATCGATCTGTGTTTCTTTGGTAGCGCTAACAATTATGTCTACTTTGGCTGCGTGCCAGAGTAATACGACAAGTGGCACACCAAGTGGTGCAGCAAGTGGTACAACAGGCGCTGCAAAAGAGCATCGAACATTAACGGTCGAAGTTTTCGACCGAGGCAAACCCGGACAGCCGGATTTGAATAATAACTTCTGGACAAAGTATGTCAACGATAATTTCGGCAAGCAGTTTAATGCCACAGTAAACTATGTTTCCGTTCCTAGAGCCCAGGAAGTAGACAAGTTGAACGTATTGATGGCAGCCGGTCAGGCACCTGACATTTCCTACACCTATACGCAGGGTGTTGTCTATAATTATGTACAGCAGGGTGGTTTGGCAGAGCTTGATCCAGTTCTCAAGCAGTATGGAACTACGCTTACCAAGTATCTTGGCGATGATGTATTAAAGTACGGTAAATTTAATGGCAAGCAGTTCGCTGTACCGGGTAAGAGGACGGTTCTCGCAGGTAACAATACATTTATCCGTAAAGACTGGCTCGATAAACTGGGTCTTCCAGTACCTACGACACCGGAACAGTTCTATAACACCATGGTGGCATTCAAAGAAAAGAATCCCGGAAATGTAAGCGGTGTCATTCCTTATGGTTATTCCCTGCAACCTTCAGGTCCCGGAATGGGCTATATACCAGAAGCCTTTAAGCCATCTAACCTTACGGAAGAACAGTTTGCTACACTTCAGCCTCAAGCGATCTGGTCGACAAACTGGAGTATGCCAGGGTTTGATAAAGCGGTTCAATATATGAACAAGATGTATAATGCAGGCCTGATTAGCCCGAATTTCGCCACGGACAAGGATGGAAAACTGCTGGACGCAGATATATCCAATGGCAAAGTCGGAGCATTTCAGACGAACTGGGATGGTCCGTACAGGACGGCTCCCGGCACCTATGCCAACCTTGCAAAGAACGTTCCTGGTGCTCAGCTTATTCCTATTGATCCATGGCAGAATGATGCAGGCAAACATCCTAAGAACGTGTACAGCCCGAATGGGATGTATATCATTATTCCTAAAACAAGCAAGAATGTGGACCTTGCCATTCAATACCTCAACTGGATGGCGGATCCTAAGGTAACTCTCTTCCTCCAGAACGGTCAGGAAGGCGTGGACTACAACATGGTTAATGGAGTTCCAAAACAGACGGGAACAACCAATACCGGCGAGAAGATGATGACGGTTGCAAATAACCTCGACTATGATATCCTTTCCAACGGTATCGAGCTTGGTGATCAGCAGAAGAATACGGCAGCCATTTCGGCAGGATATCCTGGTTATGAAAAGGATGCAGAGAATGCTTTAAAGGTAGGTATGGTGGACAATTATACAACCTACTTCTATTCAACACCGAATGCAGCTGATGCAAAAAGCAATACAGAGCTTAAGAATCTCTCAGCTCAAATGCTGGCCAAACTAATTGTTGCTAAGCCAGCCGAATTGGATGGCCTGTATAAATCATTGGTTCAACAGTACATGACTCAGGGCGGCCAGGCCGTTCAAGACGAGTATGTAAAAAATTACAAGGCTCAGAAGGGTAGTAAATAAGTTAGTCTTGAAGCCGTTTCATTAGGGAACGGAACAGCGCCGTACGTAAGGCCGCCGGATGTTGGCAGCCTCATGTACGGCGCTTGTTTGTTTATTACATTTAAAATTCCGAGATGATGATGTCAACTTCTTTGCCGATTTCGGATGAACGAAGTATCCCGTCGATAATGGCTTGATTGAACAGAATTTGCTCGGCTGGGATCGGTGCTGGCCGATCTTCACGGATCGCTTGGACGAAATCGTTTACTTTTTCAAAAAAACGGTCCACCTGATGCTGAAGTACAGGAATGTTGGTTTCGACATGTCTGCCGATTTCATCATGATACATCGTAATTGAACCTACTCCGCCGTCCCAAACCCCGTTCCACGGGCTTCCGTTATACGGTGCGGTGACCTTCAAGCCGGCGTCCGTTCCAAGAAAATAGGAAGCGCCGAGCGTGTCCATATGCATCGCCCATGAGATTTTGAACTGAAGCGTAATGTCTCCTTCGAGACGAATGAAGGCGGCTCCAAAATCCTCGACCTCAAAGCTTGCCGCTTCTTTGTGATACTTCGGATTCGTCCCGAAGTAATTGGAGGTTACGGCCGATACGGTAAGCGGCTTCGGATACCCGAGCGCATTCAGCGCCATATCTAGTGAATAGCAGCCGATATCGGCCATAGCGCCAGCGCCGGCGAGCTCTTTCTTGATGAAGGTGCCTCCCGGCATACCACGGCGACGCCCGCCTCCGGTCTCGACGTAATAGATCTTGCCGAGCTTACCGGACTGGACCAGCTCTTTAATCGCAACCATATTGGGGTCATAGCGGGGCTGGAAGCCGACGCTTAGCATTTTGCCTGTTTGTTTGGAAGCTTGAACCATCTCAACGCCCTGCTGCAGCGTAACTGCAAGCGGCTTTTCGACCAGCACGTGCTTACCTGCATGCAGCGCGTCGATGCTTGCCCGATGATGGGCCACATTCGGCGTACATACGCTAACTCCGTCCAGGTCCAGCTCCAGCAGCCGGTTATGATCCTCGAACGCCGCAGCGCCTTGAATTTCCTGGTCGGCGATGAACTGCTCTGCCTTACCGGGAACCACGTCCGCAATGGCGACGATTTCAACGCCAGGTATTTTTTTGTACGCTTTCGCATGGGCACGAGCAATGCCGCCGCTGCCGATAATGCCGATTCGAATACTCGATTTCATTCATAACGCCTCCTGTCTCTTAATGGGATGCTCTCTTCATTATAACGTAGGGGGGAAGAACGGGTAATCCGAGGAGGCGTCGTACGAGGTGCAAAAAAATGACGTTTAGCAACGACAAAAAAACAGCCAACACCTTGATTCCGTGTCTGGCTGTTTCGTTTCATTTATTTGTGCTTCAGAATTGCTCCACTTGTTTCTTTACTGCGAAGCTCTCTGCTTTTTTAGTCGAAACTCGTTTCACTAATAGGAAGTAGGAGAGCATCGCTGCTGCGCTTGTCGTCAAAATAATGACACCGAGCGGAACAGCTGTGTGTTCCCCGGCAATGCCGACTAGCGGAGAAACGACCGCACCAAGCAAAAAGGGGATGACACCCATCAATGCAGCCGCACTACCAGCCATATGGCCTTGGCTCTCCATCGCAAGAGGAAACGCTGCAGTGGATGTAATACCGATGGCCGCTACGAAGAAGACGAGCGGAATCACGAGAGCGTACAGCGGCCCGTGGAACATCGCAACCAATAAGACGGCGATGCTGGCAGCACCCGCGAGCAATAGACCGAATAACAGGAAGGTCTGTTCCGATACACGGTGTGCCATTCGACCGACCAATTGCGAGCCGATAATCAAGGTGATGCCGTTGGAGCCGAACAGCAAAGCAAATACCGTAGGGGAAACTCCGTAAATATTTTGATAAATAAAAGGAGTGCCGGAAACATAGGCGAATACCCCCGCGATCATGATCCCCTGTGCGAGCATATAGCCCGTAAAGGAGCGATCACGCAAAAGTGAGCCATAGTTTCGCAGCTGCTGAGTAAAATTACTGGGACTGCGGCGTTCGACAGGCAGTGTCTCTTTGAGACTCCATTTGGTCATGGCAAAGAGGTAAATGCCGAGCAGCGCTAGAGCAAAAAATACGCCAACCCAGCTTGAGAGCGCTAGAACACCGCTTCCGGTGACCGGTGCTACAAGCGGGCCCAAATTTCCGACAAGCAAAAGAAGCGAGAAAAATTTGGTGAGCTCGTGACCACTAAACATATCGCGAGCAATGGCACGGGAGATAACGATCCCCGCCGATGCAACAAACCCCTGCACGAGCCGCGCCAGGATCAGCAGCCAAATATTCGGGGAGATCGCACATGCTAATGCTGCCACAACATAGATGGCCATGGAAATGAGCAGCGGCTTGCGCCTGCCATAAACGTCGCTAAGGGAGCCCATGACCAGTTGGCCGATGCCAAGTCCCAATAAACAGGCGGTCAGACTGAGCTGTACGAGGGAAGCTGTCGTACCGAATTGCTCAACAATTTGTGGAAAAGCAGGCAAATACATATCGATGGTAAAAGGTCCAAGCGTCGAAAATAAACCAAGCAGCAGAGCAAGTCTGACGGCTGACTGGCTGTTCTTGTTAGTCATTGTATAAGTTTCTCCTATTCTTCATTCCATATCCGGAACTCTTCTCTCTATGTTGTTACACCATATCATAACTGTACTTGTTTTGACAACAGTTATTAGTTACTAAAGAAAAACGAAGGGGAAGGGGATAAAGGAAAGAAAAGATTGTGGATCGGAACAGAGCAGCTTTTATGTATGAAGAAAAAAAGGTATAATGATGGAGTGAGATTGAGAAATATGTATATCGTTTATTTTTTATTCAAGTTGTCTGATAACCTGATCACATGACATGTAGGCAAAAAGGAGAGTTGTTTTATGAAAGTATCGTTATTTGTTACTTGTTTAGTGGACATGTTCCAGACGAATGTAGGAAAGTCAACCGTAGAATTGCTTGAACGTTTAGGATGCGAAGTCGAATTTCCAGAATCACAAGTGTGCTGCGGGCAGCCAGCTTATAACAGCGGATATGTAAAAGAGACGATCGACGTCGCTAAAAATATGATCCGTACCTTTGAACATGCCGAATATGTAGTCACCCCCTCTGGATCCTGTGCGACCATGTTTGTTGAATATCCTCATCTTTTTGAAGACGATCAGGAATGGAAGAAGCGTGCGAAGGCCTTGGCCGATAAAACCTACGAGCTCACGCAATTCATCGTCGAAGTCCTTAAGGTAACGGATGTAGGGGCCAGATTATCTGGAAAAGCAACCTACCATACTTCATGTCATATGACACGGTTGTTGGGGGTTAAGGATGCTCCTTTTGTACTTATGAATCAAGTGAAGGATCTAGAACTTGTACCGCTTCCCAATGCCCAAAACTGCTGCGGCTTCGGAGGAACCTTCTCTGTGAAGATGACTCCCATCTCAGAGCAAATGGTAGATGAGAAAGTGGATTGTGTAGTAGATACGGATGCTGACTATTTGATAGGTGCGGATTGCGGATGCCTGCTGAACATTGGCGGTCGAATGGAACGGTTGGGGAAAAACGTGAAAGTCATGCATATTGCTGAGGTCCTGAACAGCAAATAAGGAGAGCATAGCCATGTCAATGAAAATAAGCGAGAAAAAGTTTAATGAGCGGATGGGTGAAGGGATTCATGACGAGGTGATGCGCCGCTCGGTATCGTCCGCGCAAGAGCGGCTTCAAACTCGAAAAATGGCCGCAGCCGAGGAACTCGGTAACTGGGAGAAGTGGCGAGACCTTGGAGAACAAATCCGCCAACATACATTGGAGAACCTGGATTATTATTTGATGCAGCTGAGTGATAATGTGGCCAAGCGCGGAGGTCATGTCTTTTTCGCCAAGACGAAAGAAGAGGCCGCTCAATATATTCAACAAGTGGCAGAGCGTAAGAGAGCGAAAAAAGTCGTGAAATCGAAATCGATGGTCACGGAAGAAATCAATATGAATCAGGCGCTCGAAGCCATTGGCTGTGAGGTAGTAGAAAGCGATCTTGGCGAATATATTCTTCAGCTCGATGATCACGATCCGCCCTCACACATCGTTGCTCCTGCCCTTCATAAAAATAAAGCCCAAATCCGTGAAGTTTTTCAAGATAAGCTGGGGTACGGGAATACCGAAGATCCTTACGAAATGACGAAGTTTGTAAGGAACATCTTGCGTGAAAAATTTATGGAGGCTGAGATCGGGGTTACCGGCTGCAACTTCGCAGTGGCGAATACGGGTTCGCTTTGTTTGGTGACGAATGAAGGGAACGCGGATCTGGTTATGGCCATTCCTAAAACGCAGATTGCCGTCATGGGTATGGAACGTCTCGTCCCTACAATGGAAGAGCTTGATGTTTTGGTCGGTTTGTTGTGCCGCAGTGCAGTAGGTCAGAAGCTGACCAGCTATATCACGGTTGCAGGTCCGATCGCCGAAGGAGAAGGAGACGGGCCGGAGGAATTTCATTTAGTCATCGTAGACAATGGCCGATCTGAGATTCTGGGATCTGAGTTCAGATCCGTGCTGCAATGCATTCGCTGTGCGGCGTGCATTAACGTCTGTCCGGTATATCGCCATATCGGCGGGCACTCGTATGGTTCCATTTATCCAGGCCCGATTGGAGCGGTATTAACACCACTCTTAGGGGGATATGATGATTATAAAGAATTGCCTTATGCATCGAGCTTATGTGGAGCATGTACTGAGGCTTGCCCTGTAAAAATCCCGCTGCATAATTTGCTGCTCAAGCATCGTCAGGTGATTGTAGAAAAAGAAGGCCGTGCGCCTTTAGCAGAAAAATTAGCGATGAAAATGTTTAGCATGGGAGCGTCCTCTGCCGCAATGTATCGCGTGGGTTCTAAGCTGGCCCCTTCTGCAATGAGTCCTTTTACAACGGGCGATCGCGTCTCCAAAGGGGTTGGACCTTTAAAAAACTGGACGGACATTCGAGAGTTTCCCGCGCCAAGCAAAGAAAGGTTCCGGGATTGGTTTAAAAATCATACAAAGCAGGAGGGAGAGTAATCATGCCGGGAACAATCCAGAACAGAGATTCCTTTTTAAATCATATAGCAAGCCAGCTTGGACGAGAGCGTAAGACTGGCGGGGTCACGCGGCCTGAATGGAAGCATAACGTCAATTGGGATGTTCTTGCGGAGTACAGCAACGATGAGCTTGTTGAAGTGTTTAAACAGCACTGTAATAAGATTCATACGACCGTTATTGAAACCACTAAGGCTCAATTATCTGACACTCTAAAGAAGCTTGTTGCTGAACAGGGTGGCGGGCCTATCGTAGCTTCTCAAGATCCGCGTTTTGAGGAATATGGCTTAACCTCGCTGCTTCAGCAAGAATGGCCCGAAGAAAACATTGATGTCTATCAATGGGACGCAGCCAAGAAAGAAGAGAACTTTCACGTGGCCGAAAAAGCCAATTTCGGAATTGTCTTTAGTGATTATACGCTTGCGGAATCCGGGACGATCGTTGTTAAGACGTGGGAAGGGCAAGGGCGGGCGCTTCATTTCTTGCCTACCATTTATGTAGCGATCATTCCACGAGAGACGATTGTGCCGCGCATCACACAGGCCGTCCATGACATGAATCAGCAGGTTGAGATGGGGAAAGCCGTTCCCTCATGCATCAATTTTATTTCGGGACCAAGTAATTCCGCTGATATCGAAATGAATCTCGTCGTAGGAGTTCATGGACCGCTTAAGGCGTTTTATCTTATCGTTTGAGATCTGCGAATGAAAAAGACTGCCCATTTCCATGACGGAAAGGGCAGTCTTTTTCGTGTTGGCTAAAGATCTTGATTATCGTTTATAGCCTTGCAGCTGCTGTTCGGCAATTTGAACCAATTTTCGAGTGATGTTACCACCAATTGATCCTGCATCGCGTGTTGCCAGATTCCCGTTGTAGCCCGGTTGTAATTGAATCCCCAGCTCTTGTGCAACTTCATACTTCATTTGATCCAGAGCAGCTTTAGCTTGTTGAACGACCAGTTGATTACTTCTGTTTGCCATTGTAAGCACTCCTTTTTAATTGGGGTAATCTTATTTTGCCAATGAAAGCGATTATTATTCAGCGGTTTTAGATTTCAGTATAGCCTTAGAATTTTGTTCAAAACCGTTGATAAAATCATGCCGAAACAGCAAGAACAAAGACTATGAAATGATGAAAAAGCCCGAATGCGTGCTCAAACACGTAGTCGGGCCTTTTCCGTTTAACATAATAACGCATTGTTGGATCGGAGAGATGGTCTACGGATTAGAGATGGACGCACCGAAGCGGCCCTCGTGCAGCAGCTCGGCCAGAGGCTTGCGGCTGCTCGGTTGCTCGCGCGCCTGCAGCGCCTCCGGCAGCGCTTCGCGCTCGCCACGGTAGCCGATCGCAACGACCGCGTGCAACGCGTAATCGGCCGGCACGCCCAGAGTCTCACGTGCCTTGTCGCGCTCAAAGCCGCCCATAGCATGTGCGATCAGCCCTTGGCGGCCCGCTTCCAGTGCGAGGTAGCCCCAGGCGGCGCCGGCGTCAAATGCGTGCGAGCGGCTCTCGGCACCGCGCGAGTTGATCATGGCCGAGGCGACGAGCACGAGCACCGGAGCTTTGCTGCACCACGCGGCGTTGCTCGGCGCGATAAACGACAGGAACGTCGCGCGGTCCTCCATCGTGCGGGCGATAATGTACCGCCACGGCTGCTCGTTGTTGCCGGAGGGTGCCCAGCGCGCCGCCTCGAACAGGCGGTACAGTGCCTCGTCCGGTACCGGCTTCTCCTTGAAGCTGCGCGGCGACCAGCGGTTCAGAAATTGCGGGTCGATCTCGTGGTCGGCATGCCGGTGCTCGGTCGCCTCGGATGTTACAGATGAATGATAAGTCATTATGGTCTCTCCTTATGCTTTTTATTTTAAGTTTGCTTACTTTATATTAGCGAATTATTAGAATGAAGCCAAGGGGGGCATACAAAGAATACCAGCAGGGCAATTTGACGAAATTAAGCACGGGTTATTGATATGATTCAGTGGAATCCCTAATGAAAGTTCCCATTTATGGTAAAAATAATCGTGTCAACAAGTGGTTGTCATCAGAGGGGGTATGAGTCTTTATGGATCTTGAGTGGGGGATCTTATTAAAAAGCGCAATTGTCGTGATCACTGGTGTATTTCTAGTCCGTCTGTCAGGACGGAAATCTATTTCTCAGATGACCGTCGCTACAACCGTAGTCATGATCGCGACTGGAGAACTATTAGCCCACAGCATTGTTGGACAGGAAATTTGGCGCTCCCTTGCTGCAGTCGCAGCGTTTCTGCTTACTTTGCTCGTTCTAGAATGGTTAACCTTGAAATCAGACCGGCTTCAATGGTTGATAGCAGGCAAACCTGTGAAAGTTATTGAGGACGGAAAAGTCGACTTAATGCAGCTTAGAAAGCTTAGGATGACGATTGAACTTCTTGAAATGAGACTACGGCAAGAAGGTATTAGCAGCATGTCCGATGTTAAGAATGCCACAATTGAGATCAATGGAGAGCTCGGATATGAGCTGGTAAGGGAAAAGCAATCTCTGACGGTTGGAGAATTTGAAAAGTGGATGGAACAATGGTTACGTAATCCGGAGCCACCACCAGCTGATGTCTCGTCTCCATCGATGTTTTCCACTCGGGTGCTATTAGACCATCCTAAAAACCTACAATGATGCTGTAATAAAATCATCGGAACCTGACCGATTTGATGTAAAATAAAAAAAACGCATTCTAGGAGGAACTTCGTACATGAACAATAAGCAGATGGAACGAATTCGCACGGGTCAAGGGTTCATTGCAGCGCTGGACCAAAGCGGAGGGAGCACGCCGAAAGCGCTTCAGCAATACGGCATCAAGCCGAGCCGTTATTCTAGCGACGAAGAGATGTTTTCCCTGGTGCATGAAATGAGGACTCGCATCATCAAGAGCCCTGCATTTGACGCGAAATACATCCTCGGGGCCATTCTGTTTGAGAACACCATAGACCGAAAGATTGATGGGATGTTTACGGCCGACTACTTGTGGGAGAAGAAAGGGATTGTGCCTTTTTTGAAGGTTGATAAGGGGCTGGCAGAATCCGACAGCGGCGTGCAGGTGCTTAAGCCGATTCCCGATCTGGAAGGTTTGCTCCGGCGGGCGGTCGAGCGCAATGTCTTCGGAACGAAGATGCGTTCGGTCATTCATGAGGCGAATCCGGAAGGTATTCGCAAGGTAGTGGAGCAGCAATTCGAGCTTGGTAAGCAAATTTGGTCTATGGGACTTGTCCCCATAATCGAGCCCGAGGTCGATATTAACAGCTTGGACAAGCGGGAATCGGAACGGATCTTGAAGGACGAAATCTTCAAACAGCTGTCAGCTCTTGCACCCGATGTGACCATTATGCTGAAAGTCTCGATTCCAACCGAGGACGATTTCTACCGTGATTTGATGGCGGAGCCGCACGTCGCTCGGGTCGTCGCACTGTCCGGCGGGTACAATCGAGAGGAAGCCAACGAGCGGCTGGCCCGCAATCATGGCTTGATCGCCAGCTTCTCCCGTGCCTTGGCGGAAGACCTGTCTGATCAACATTCAGACGAACAGTTCAACGAGATGCTGACCCGTTCCATCCAGTCCATCTACGCGGCGTCGATCACCTAATGCAAGCGATAGCGGAGCCCGCGCTCGCGAGATTAAAAACAAAAAAAGCACTGGCTCAGCGCCAGTGCTTGAATTATTTTGCTTCCTCTTGGTGAACGGATGGGCTTAATGCGTATAGCGTAGTCCGCAACGCAGTAGAGAGATCCTCCGTTTTTTCCCAATAAATTGTATTTAATTGATTCGTTAGTCTAGGCAGTGCTTCCCGCAGGCTGTACGGTATGGTGCTGATAACATGAATCCCTATCCCTAATGCATAGCCAGCGGCAAAACACCCCCTAGAGGTATCATCAGACAAATCTGCGACTAACAGCTTGCACTCTGAAATGAGTTCTAAGCTTTCATTTAAATTCGATGTCTCTACAAAACGGGCGTGAAATCCGTATTGCTTCAATAAAGGGGGGACTAAGTCCCGCCATATTTGCTGCAAGGATGTTTTGTGCAGCAATATCACACATGGCTCCGGTGCTATTTTTGCCATTCTTGCCGCAGTTTCGTCCCAGCCGTCTTTAGTGAGCTGAAAAGTGGTTCCGGATCTCTCGATCCATTTTTTATCCCGAAGCCGCTCAATTATATAAACAAATTCTTGTAAATTACGTGAATAGGCTAAATTATAATGCTCCGATAGAGGTCGGATGTGTATAGGTTCATCAGGCCCCGTGCATTGCTTATACAAATAACGAAGTAATAAGTATTCCTTCTCTTCGATCGTCACTGGAATATCCGCAGAGTTGCATATGGTTTCCAGATCCTCAAAAGACACATCAACCTTTTCACCGCAAACGGTCGAATTTCTTATATATCCGGAAATGATTGGAAAAGCCTGGCGTGATAAATCTAGAGAAAGGGACGCAAACGATGCATAGCTTTCTACTGTTAGGCTGTAATTACTTTCAGGGGCGCAGCAGCAACCGGTATAAATTTCCTTTTCGTCCTTTACTTGAAAAGAAACTATTTTGTTGCAAAATAAACAACGTTTTGTATCCATTCCTCTTCACCTCTATCAGTATGATTCGCACATACCGTCTAGTATAAGGGGGCATGAGGTGGCTACCATTATCGCTGCCACGCCCGGGAAATCGCTGCGCCTGTTCGTGTTTGAACTAAGCGTCGTCCCGTATGGCTAGCAGCGGAAAAAGACGACCGCCTAGAGGTTCTCCTTCCCGAAACGAAATTTCATCCGTCACGACATGCTTTCGTTCTAGAAATGTTGTGCCATCCGGCATATAAATGATAGCCAGCACCCTTCTCGGCTTATCAGTCTGGTTGGCGAAGGCGTAATGGAACGTCAGGCCGTGGTGGAATGTGCAGCTGCCTGCCTTCATCGGTACGACAACAGCCTTTGATGGCTCGTTCCCGTCGTCGGATAAATAATCGAACAGACTTTCAGGCTCGGTGAGGCTGATCCCTTTCAGCTTGCCGACATTGTGCGATTTGGGCACGAACATCATGCATCCGTTCTGTTCGTCTACGTCGTCCAGCGTAATCCAGATCGACAGCGGCCCGGTCTCCTTCATCGGCCAATAGGGGGCGTCTTGATGCCAAGGCGTCGGTTTCGAGTCTCCGGGCATTTTCCACAAGGCGTGATCGTGAAACAGCCGAATGCCCGAGGCACCTGACAGCTCCAACGCGATTTGCGCGAGGCGCGGATGAAGAACGAACTTGCCCATTGCTGCCGAATCCCTCCATGTGTTCACCTTCTGATTCAGCATCTTGTAATAGGCGCTGTCCTTGACCCTGGAGAACGACCGCTCGCTGTCGACCGACATTACCTCATCAAGCGCTTCCCGAAGCTCGGCCAACTCCTTCTGCGACAGCATGCTATCGAACTTGACAAACCCATTTTCCCTGTAAAAACAAATCTTTTCCTCCGACACGACTTGATTAGTCATTGTTTTCTGCTCCTTTATTTGTTTTGATATAGTTGTACCAAATTGGACTCCATCGGAGCTAGGGCAATCCGCTGTACCATATAGACGATCTGCTAAATGAAAGGGGATCCGCGCGATATGACCGGTCATCGCATTCTTTATGGCACGCATTATTTCAAGACAGGGGGAGATTGTCGTGGATCCGAACGAATGGATGAAGCGTGCTATGGAACGCAAGCACAGCGGCTATATCTATCAGTATTATGAGTCGGAGAAATATATTAAATTAGCCCTTGAAAAAGGGGATATTCATTTAATACGAGATGTATTGCATAAGTATAAAATATCCGGGCAGCCGGACCGTATGTCTAAGGAGGAAGCGATTTTCAATGACCGCGCCAATGTCATTCGCTTCATCGACACCGCTATGCGTGTTGCCATTGATCATCATGTGGATAGTGAAAAAGCCTGCGCGCTAGGTGAAATCATCATATCCGATATCAGCACTGTAACGGACCGCGTAGAGCTAATCGATGCTCTTGAAAAGGCCATACAGTTGTTTATCCGATTAATCAAAGAGGAGGAGAAGCATGCTTACTCTCTTCACGTAGAAAAATGTATCCGCTACGTCCAACAGCACATTTTTGATAATCTGAAGGTAAAGGAGCTTGCAATCCAACAGCAGATTAGTCCGGATTACCTATCCAACCTGTTTTTTTGTGAAACAGGCACTAATCTTTCTACTTTTATCCACAAGCAAAAGATCAAAGAAGCAGAGCTGCTGTTTTTATATTACCCTGCATACTCTATCAATGATGTGGCGACCATGTTATCTTTCAAGCATCTTAGTCACTTCTCAGCCCTCTTCAAAAGGTATACCGGAATCACCCCTAAAGAATATAAAAACAAACATATTACAACTGCTGCAAAAAACAGAGGGGCTGTCAGGTTAAGGTGAAGGTAATAGAGAGAAGTATAAATCACTTAGGAATATAGTAAGTTATTACAGTTTTATATAAATATCCTGAAAATGATGATGCTAATATAAAGCTACAAGCAATAGAAAGCGTTTGGACATTGCTTGAAAAACAATTTCAGGATGGTGCTGGAGATGACTTCAGAACGGTTATGGTGGCAAAAGCCGCTTCGGATCATACAGTTCAACTTACAGCAGAAGGACGCCCCCTTGATGGACGCGGAAAAAATTGCGCGCGAATCGGAAGAGATGGGCGCCAATGTTATTGTAATCAACGCTGGCGGCATCGTGGGATGGTATCCTAGCCAAGTGCGTTTCCATCATGTCAACGAATATATGGAAAATGGAAGGGATATTCTGCGTGAAATATTGGATACATGCCATGCTCGAGATATCAAGGTGATTGCCAGATTTGACTTTGCTTTGGCCGAGGACTATATCTATCATCAGAACCCTCAATGGTTCGCCCGCAATCCGGATGGAACGGTCATTTCACGGGGGAATGACCGTCCTGGTCTATGGCGGCGGCTTTACACGACCTGCATTAATAACGGCTATCAAAATGAGGCGGTAGGCCTCGCCGTACTTAACGAAGTTCTGGACAACTACGATGTTGACGGAATTTTTTGGAACGGTGGCTACTCTTCGCCTTGTTGGTGTGGTGTATGCCAAGAAAAGTACCTGACCAAATATGGAAAACCCATTCCTGAAAAAGCTTCTGAATTTGAGGCGGATTGGTTAGCCTCCTGCAACACGGAGAGTACGCAAAAATATTGGGATTTGATGCGCACAAAGGCTCCGGACAAGCTTTTTACACGCTATTATTTTCCTTTTAACCTCGATTTAGGACACAATATGACCTTACCTGCAGATAATATCAATGAGCGAAGCCGGACGGGGAATATGCTTTGCACCGAAGCGCAGGACGTGCTTTCTAAAGGTCAAAAGAATATCCCAGAATGGAGCGAGCCGGCCATTCGTATGAAGATGGGGCGGACTATGGAGGAGCTGCCTTCTCCGATCGGTATTATCCACGCCTGCCCGGGAATGGATTGGCGGCATGTGGGGCTGCCGGTGCCGGAATTCCTTTACTGGTCGGCGCAAATTAAGGCCAATGGAGGGTCGCATTGGTCCACGCTTACGGGAATTTGCGACACCATTGAGGATAAACGAATCCTGGACGGCGTTACCCAACTGAACCAGATGATCAAAAAAGTTGAAGATGACATGGATGAGGCCAAGTGTGCGGCTCAGGTGCTGTTGCTTAGTGACGACGGCACGTACGTCCAAGGTTGGGCAGATGGACTGATCAGCAACCACATTGAATTCGAAATGATGGCACATTATCAGCTGGACCTTGAAAAAATGAAACGCTACTCCGTCGTAGTCATACCTAAAGGCTTTGCTTTTCCTGAAGGGGCGAGCAGGTTGTTGGAGGAATATGTGAGCACTGGCGGGCATCTGATTGTCGAAGGTACTTCCGGTATCGAGCTCAGTCCCGTACTCCACCTGCTCGGAATTGAAGGGCAGATTGTCTGCAGCGAGCCAATGGTAGCAGCCTATCAGCGGATTGAGCCTGCGGGCAGCGTGCTGCATACCAAGCTCGGGAATACGGGACTAGTTCCGCTTCGCGGAAAAGTAGGGTTTTGTGTTCCGAAATCGAATACGGAGATCTACACCACCTGGGTTCCCCCTTTTGCTCCTGCAGATTCTGTTGGTGCCCCGCCGGAGAGGGCCAGCTTGCCGGCAGCTCAAACTCAGGTACCCTTAAGTATGATAAGTAAATTCAAAAGTGGGAAGGTCATGTATCTGGCCTATGAGCCCAGCCGATTGTATAGAGAATATGGGCTCAACGACTTCTGTAAATTAATTGGTGCCTATATCGACATCATGTTGGGAGAAAAGAAGCAATTGGAAGTTCATGCCCCTCATGGGGTACAGATTAGCCTGTTTAAAAAAGACAACCTCTATATGCTGCATTTGGTCAATGGTGTTGGACAACGGCCGATTAAGGAAAGCATTGCCTGCCATAACATCAAGTTTTCATTGAAGCTCAAGCCCGGTCAGCAGGTAAATAATGTAGAAGCCCGTATATCAGGCCGACCTGTTCCCTATGAAGTCAGGGATGACGTTTTAACGGCAGAGCTTGAAGAGTTAGGTGTGTGGGATATGGTCTGCGTTGAGTTCTTGTCATAATATAATAGATCAACAAAGAGATTCTGGAAAATTTCCGGGGTCTCTTTGTTTTAATTACAACCTATCGGCAGTTGTAGCTAGTTTTCTTATTAAAGCGGTTATTACCAAGAGTAAAGGAAGCACAAATTCAATAGTATAATTGAAAAAAACATTGGAGGGGAATAAGAGAAGCGGATAATCATTTAGCCTAGACCATTGGGCGGATCCAAGCGCAAGGGCATAATAATAAACCGAAAGTTTCAAAAAGGCCCCGGCCACCCAAAGAGCCATCACAACCGACTCCAAACGGGTCAAGAAATTGCCTATACTGATATAACTTGCAGCGCCGATAGCCGGATACGTCAGCG
The DNA here is from genome assembly GCF_007786445.1 of Paenibacillus cremeus. Taxonomy (GTDB): domain Bacteria; phylum Bacillota; class Bacilli; order Paenibacillales; family NBRC-103111; genus Paenibacillus_G; species Paenibacillus_G cremeus. Next base: position 187,609 of record NZ_VNJI01000003.1, read on the forward strand.
ACGATGTGATGTTACCGAATAATAATACATTAATGGTTAGCTGCCGCTGGCGGCTTTGGCGACTCAGCGAGCTGCTCACCGGTGTAAAACTCGATTAAACAAAAAAGTTAGCATATTTGATATCAGAATTGAAAGACTATAAGGACAGAGGTGAGAAATACCATGAAAGTTGTTGGTTTAGGATCACAGCGATTGAAAGTCAGCCAAGAAGGCTGGCTGTAGGGGAATGAGCACATACATTTACGGACCAAGCGATGATAAAGAAAGCTTGGCTACGCTGCATCGGGCAGTCGAACTAGGCGTAACGTTCTTTGACACCGCAGAAACCTATGGAATGGGGCACAACGAAGAATTGCTTGGCCGCGCGTTCGCTGGTTATACGTGAGCGTGTAGTGACCGCAACTAAGGTTGGCTTTGGCTTTGCGGAGGATGGTAAGGTCAAGATCGTCGATGGCAAGCGCGTAGTGGACGGAAGTCCAGAGCATGTCGTTGAAGCTATCGAAGGTTCGCTGCGCCGCCTAAAAAGGATTACATCGATCTGGTTACCTTCACCGTGTATCGACCCAATCGTGCTCATTGAGGAGACGATCGCGGCGATGAGTAAACTCGTTGCAGAAGGCAAGATCGGCCCTATCGGCTTGTCCGAAGCTGCATCCAATACAATTCGGCGTGCATATGCCATTCACCCTGTTACTGCCGACAGATTTGATGCCATTGAGAGAAGGATCGTTTTGGTTCTGAATCAGTTAGATGTCGAACAGGTAAACTGGCATCCTAACGAGTCTAGTAATAGCATAACCAACTTGATCATTCATATTAATGGCAATATTAACGAGCGTATAGGCAAGGGAATAAATCATAAACCATTCACAAGAGATCGCGATAAGGAATTTGAAGCACAATTTAAAACAAAGGTCGAATTAATCGAGATGATCCAATCTTCACTTGGAGTGGTTAAAGTAGCTTTAATGACATTGAAAAACGAGCAATTTTCAGAAGTTCAACAGATAGGAAACCGTGAACAAACGAACTTAGAGATGTTTATTCAGAGTGCGACACACTTTTCGGAACACAATTCCGTACCCAATAAGAAACCACTTTAAACAAGAATTTTTCCGGTAACACTGTTCGTGGGCTTAGCCCCCTAATGGTGCAATAAGGTGAAACGTGGTAGGGATCCATTAAGTTCCCAATGACACTATGAGAGTCTGCTTATATATTTAATATAAAGACATCATAGAGCTAACAGAGGGAACAACGATGATATCCATAAAACGAATCATTCAAGCATTCATGATCATTTTGCTGCTGTTGCCCAGTTATCGTATCGCTCATGCTGGTGTTGATGACCCTAATACAAAAGTAAATAGTATGATAGATACCTATGACCAGCGACTGAAGGACATCCAACAATTGGAAAGTCAGCAAACCGAATTGTATGGTCAGCTTTCTACCATTAATCAGCAAATTTTTGAATATGATCGATTGGTCAAAGAATTACAACCGAAGATCGATGAAGTTACAAAAAAGATTCAGTCCTACCAAACGGAGATTGACAATGCTCAGAAACGGATGGAAGACCGAAACAGTCTTCTGAAGACTCGACTTCGAAACATCTATATCGACGGAAGGGTTTCTTATTTGGATGTTCTTTTTTCTTCAACGAATTTTAGTGATTTTATCGACCGCATGACTTACTTGACAATGATCGTAATGAAAGATCAGAGTCTAATACAAACCATTAATGATGAGAAAGCAAATCTGGATGGCATTCAGGAAGAGCTGCAGCAGCAGAAGAGCTTACTCGTGGAGCAGCAAAATACATTCACTACGGCGAAAGCGGATCAACAAAAAAAGAGCGATGAACGCCTAAGCATTCTGGCTCAGCTGCAGCAGAAGAATCAAGAAGAGAAGGGGGCTGCTGCAAAAGAAGCCGAAGAATTATCGGGGATTGATGCGCAGCTCGCTCCTGCTGTGGAAGCGCGGCTAAAGGAAACCTTAGTACAGAAAATTGATGGATCTGATGCATGGGGCTGGCCCGTTCCTTCCTCGCATGAGATCACTTCCGATTTCGGTTCTCGTGCTGATGGATTTCATGCAGGAATTGATATCGGTGCTCCTCTGGGGACATCGATCGTTGCTGTCGATAACGGGATTGTACTGTTCGCCGGGCAAGCTAACGGATTCGGCCATTGGGTCGTGATTAAACACGCTAACGGGTTAATGAGCGTATATGGGCATATGTATGGTGACGGTATTTATGTTACTGCTGGCCAAGAAGTAAAACGGGGGCAAGTCATTGCTGTCGTTGGAAGTGACGGGGAGTCCACAGGCCCGCATCTTCATTTTGGCGTCGCAACCGGAATTACTGGAACTCACATGGACTATATCGATCCCCGTACTTATTTAGGATTGGTGACTCATTAAAAGTGAACAAGGGCGCACTGGCTATCCTCGCCAGCAGCGCTCTTGTTTTTTTACCCACCATTCCCTGAGCTGGATTTGACTAACCCAAAACACGTTCGTATAGTTTAGAGTGGAGGACCAGGAAGATCTCAGTCGATTCGGAGAAATAACGCTAGGAAGGAACGAAGAACATGCTCAAAGGTAAAATAACCTTGATCACCGGTGCGGGAAGCGGTTTGGGTAAAGACATAGCAATCGGTCTTGCATCCGAGGGGGCAGAAGTTATATTGGTTGGACGACGAGAGCCGATGCTCAAACAGACGCTAGAGGCCATCGAAAGAGAAGGCGGAAAAGCCGCTCTATACGTGACAAACGTAACGGATAAAGATGAGGTCAACATACTGGCACAACATGTGTTAGAGAAGCATGGCGTACCTGCAATGCTAGTCAATTCTGCAGGCACTTATGGGGAGATCAGCACGATTGCGGACAGCAACCCTGATATTTGGATCCATACCCTTATGACGAACACGGCCGGTTCGTACTTAATATGCCGGGCGTTTGTCGGAGCGATGGTCAAAGAAGGTTGGGGGAGAATCGTTAATATAACCTCTGCCGCATCGCTTTCCAAGCCGAATCCGAAGAACAGTGCGTATGCCGTCAGCAAAGCGGCGTTAAATCTGTTCACCAGACAATTGGCTGCAGAGGTGCAGGGTACTGGCGTTACGGCAAATGTGCTGCATCCAGGCGAGGTGATGACCGAGATGTTTGATACTATAAGAGCCACCTCCGCCTCCAGTGGAGATATGACGGGTTGGGTCCAGTGGGTTCAGCAGACGGGTGGGGACTCACCGGATAAGACCGTAAGGCGGATCCTTGACTTGACCAAACCCGAATCCTCCGAGATCAACGGTCAATTTCTGTGGATTAAAGATGGTCTCAAACAGCCTTTACCAAGCTGGGAAGTGGATGATTCATTACAATAAAATAGGAGGAATCGGACCATGGGGATTTTAGAAAAAATGCGATTGGATGGAAAGAAGGCATTAGTTACAGGAGGCGCAAGAGGCATCGGAAAGAATATCGCAATCGCTTTAGTTGAGGCAGGGGCAGAAGTTGCTATCGTGGACATTGATATGGACGAGGCCAGAAAAACTTCAGAAGAGCTAGCTGCGAATGGTGCCAAAACAATGGCTCTTCAAACGGACGTCACATCACCTGAACAAGTGGATACAATGATTAAAGATATTGTTAGAGCATTTGGAAAATTAGATATTGCATTTTGTAACGCGGGAATCTGTATGAATATTCCAGCATCTGAAATGACTTTTGAACAATGGAAGAAAGTTATTGATATTAACCTTACAGGCGTTTTCTTAACTGCTCAGGCAGCCGGAAAACAGATGATTAAACAAGGCAAGGGCGGTTCGATTATTAACACTGCTTCTATGTCGGCACATATTGTTAATACTCCACAGCCACAATGCTCATATAATGCATCAAAAGCAGGCGTAATACAACTTACAAAATCATTGGCAGTCGAATGGGCGCAACAAAATATTCGAGTTAATAGTATTAGCCCTGGTTACATAGGTACGGAATTAACCTTGAACTCCCCTACACTGAAACCTTTAATTGAACAATGGAATGCCATGTCCCCGCTGCACCGTATGGGGCGCCCGGAAGAGCTGCAAGCAATCGCTGTATATTTAGCTGGAGATACGAGTCACTTTACTACAGGGGCAGATTTTATTATTGATGGTGCATTTACTTGCATCTAAGTAAGTTGGTTTATGTGTTCTCTAACACATTAAAGGTGGGATATCATTGCTGGAATTATTCTTAAATAAGCCGAAGCAAATAGAACTAAAAGCTATGGCAGCGCTGCCCGCCTTGATGGACGACGAAGTGAAGATTCAATTGATCTACGGCGGGATTTGCGGATCCGATCTTAGTGTGTTTCTTGGGAAGTTGTCGCATGCTGCTTATCCACTTCGACCGGGACATGAGTTGCTCGGACGAATCATCGAAGCGGGAAAAAACGTACCTTATGAAACGGGTACAAGGGTTATCATTCAGCCAAATTCGTATTGTGGCAAATGCCGTAGCTGTATGGATGGCAAGACCAATATTTGTCCGGAGAAGAAATCGATGGGCGTTACAGTAAATGGCGGCTTCTCAGAACAATTCGTTATCTCGTCAAAGTATGTCATGCCGGTCCCAGACGACCTTCCCGATAAAAAAGCGATACTAGTTGAACCGTTTGCCGTGATAGTGCATGCATTTAAGAAGGTTCATATTGCAAAGGGGACCACTGTTGCTGTTATCGGGTCTGGAAATGAAGGCATGCTCGCCGTCGCACTAGCTAATTATTTAGGCGCCGATGTAACTGCTATAGACATCAATCCTATCAAGCTGGAGCTAATAAAATCGTTTGGGGGCATCAGGGCTATCCATCCGAATGAATTGAATGGGGAAACATTTGATATCGTCATAGAGGCGGCCGGGGCACAAAGTGCTTTTGAAACAGGGCTGCAGCTTGTAGCGCCGGGTGGACAAATGGTTCTGATCGGACTCACGCCAGAGGCCACCATACCAGTTGTTAGGGTAGTCAGAAGCGAAATCACCATACATGGATCAATCATCTACAACGTTCCCGATGACTTTCAGCAGGCGATGGTATACTTGCGGGATCAAAACTTTAACATTCAACCCGTTGTATCCAAAATCATTCCATTTACTGACTATAATAGCGCATTCGAAGATGCATTGTCTGGTAACTATGGGAAGATTGTAATGGATTTTGGGAAAAACCCAGTTTAGTTCAATTTACAGAAGATAGGATGATACATAAATATCGGAGGCCCGCAGCATGAAAAAGAAACCTGACATTATTTTTTTAATGACCGATCAGCAAAGATGGGATTGCATCGGCCGATTTAACTCGCAAATCATCACACCCACCCTTGACAAGCTGGCCGAGCAAGGGATTACATATACGCAGGCGGTCTGCCAAGCCCCGATGTGCGTGCCGAGTCGCACCTCGATGATGTTCGGGTATTATCCCTCCCAGCTGGGTGTCAGAACCAATTACGGCGGGTTGTTTGACGAGGATAAGCTTCCTGGGGATCCGCTCCCGGAACTGCTTCGCAAGGCGGGGTATCAAACGGCGGGCTTCGGCAAGACGCATTGGAACCACGGACTCAAGGACTCCAATCCTTCAACACGCGGATTTGAAGTACGGGCCGTCGGATTGGCGAAAGATAGCGGACATTACGAGCAGGGAGCCGTAATGATGGGAGACGACGATCCGGAAGGGCTGCGGGCTTACTACGAGGAAACCAAGGATTACGGCGGAGGGGAGGAGAATTCCAACGGGTATATCGGATGCACCAGCCAAATTTCCATGGAGAAGCATCGGGACGGCTGGGTGGCCGAGAAATGCTTGGATTTTATAGAAAACGGATTGGATCCTGAGAGGCCGTTGTTTTTGTATTTATCCTTTTTAAAGCCGCATGCAGGCTTTAACGTACCGAAGCAATTTGAGGATTTATACAATCTGGATGACATTCCGGATATCCTTCAACCGCCGTGGGAAGCTGAGGCAGACACCCATCTGGAAGCATCCGATGAAGTCAGCAGCACCAGCAGGGAGCAGTATTGGGAGAAAAGACGTGTTTGGGAGGGCATGACGCGGGACGAACGCAAACGGACAACCCTCCGTTACTGGGCCAACTGCACTTGGCTGGACCATTACTTCGGAAGAGCGCTGGAGAAGCTCGAGCAGCAGGGCAGGCTGGATAACGCGTTGATCGTGTTTGTATCCGACCACGGAGAAATGCTGGGGGAACGAAACTTCCGATTCAGTAAATACTGCTTGTACGAAAGCAGCGTCCGGGTGCCGATGATCTTATCGGGCTCTTATATCCCGGCAGAACAAAGAGGAAACTTGGACGACAGGCCGGCCGAGCTGATCGACCTGATCCCGACCTTGGCACCGGTGGCCGGATTCGAAGCGGATCCCCGGCTGCCCGGGCTCGATTTGCTGGGCGAGAGGAAGCGCGTGGGCTCGTTCTGCGAATTTCACGGCAAAGGAGCGCCGGTCGAGCATTCCGCACCTGCCCTGATGTGGAGAACGAAGGAGTGGAAGCTGATTCTTTACCTTCCCGGGTCCATCGCCGATTCGGTAACGCGAGTGGGCGAGTACTCAGGGGAGTTGTATCATCTGAAAGAAGATCCGAACGAGTTGAATAATGTGTACCGTGAAGAACGCTTTGCGGCCGTCAGAGAGCGAATGACCGCGGAGCTGCTCATGCATCTGGCTTGCTCGTGGGCGCGTGGCCCGTTCTTTAACGATAAGCGGGGTTACTCAGCATTGGGAGGTTGACGTTAAGCGGGAGGTCTTAAGTGGCCTCCCGTTTTATTACTTTTTTAATTTAATGATGATTTAATTTCAACAACAAAAAAGTCGGTTATTTGAACAAAAAAGTCGGTTTTTTATATTCCTGTCCATCCATTTTTTGTATACATTAATAATGTAAGCGCTATCAATTACAGGCAGAAAATCCAATAGGGAGGCAAGGTACTATGAAAAAAGGCTTGACGCTTCTGCTCACAGCCGCATTCGCACTTTCATCAGTCGCATGTTCAAATGGGGGAGGACAAAACCAAACGGGAGGGGGCTCTACTGCGGCTCCCAAAAATGAAAGCGCTTCATCTTCCTCCGACAAACCTGTAACCTTACGCATCGCTTGGTGGGGCGGACAAGCCCGGCACGATTACACATTAAAGATTTTGGAGCTTTATTCGCAAAAGCATCCAAACGTAAAATTCGAGCCGGAATACGCCGCTTTCGACGATTACTGGAAAAAGCTCGCGCCACAAGCCGCAGCGAACCAGCTGCCGGACATTATTCAAATGGACGACGCATATATCAGCCAATTTGGCGGCCGCGGTCAGCTGGAGGATTTGGGCCCATATATGGACAAGGGTTTACTCGATAAATCAAACATTGCCCAGGGCTTCCTGAAGATCGGCCAGTACGACGGCAAGCAATACCAGATTACTTTAGGCGTTAACGCTTTGGGCCCTATCGTGGATGTGGATATGTTTAAAAAAGCCGGAATCGATGTGCCTAAGAACGACTGGACTTGGGACAATATGGAGTCCGTAGCTCAAAAGCTGAAAGCAAACGGCAAAATTTTGGCCGACCGCTTGGACGTCAAAACGTACTTCCCTTACTACCTGCGCACCTTGGGCCAAACCATCTATACCACGGACGGCACTGCGCTCGGCTACAATGACGACAAGCCGTTTATCGATTATATGACGCGTTACCAAAAATGGTACGATGCCGGCTATGTGCTTCCACTGGACAAAATGGCCTTGAAGAAGCTGACGCCGGAAGACGATGAAATGGTTTTGGGCAATGCCGGCATGAGCTTCACTTGGTCCAACCAATTTATCGCCTGGACGTCCGCCGCGAAGCGTGCTACCGATTTGATTGCCCCTCCGGGACCTAACGGTACCAAGGGACTTTTCCTCAAATCGAGCCAAGGGCTCTCCTTGACCAAAAACTCCAAGAACAAGGAAGAAGCGATCAAGTTCATTAACTTCTTCATCAACAACCTCGACGCTCATAAGATTATGAAAGGCGAGCGGGGCGTGCCGATCAACTCCATGATGCAGGAAGGGCTGAAGCCGCTGCTTTCTGCGGATGAGAAGAAAGTTTTCGACTTCGTCGCTTGGGCGGAAAAGAACAGCAGTCCTAACGATCCGCCATATCCGCCAGGCTCGGTGGAGGTTATGAATTTGCTCTCGGATACGATGGAGCAGATCCTGTACAAGAAGACATCGATTGAAGCCGGAGCGGCTAAATTCCGCAAGGATGCCAACGCCATTCTCGCGAAAAACAAAAAATAACTTCGAAGAGAAACGGGTCAGGACAACAGCTGCGTGCTGCGTGCTGGCCCTTTTTTCTCTGACGAGGGCAATGGGCTAAACAGCGCATATCACTAGGCGGGGGTTGATTTTTCCATGAAACTGCGGGATAACGACAATATTGTCGGTTATGTATTTACCGCTCCATTCATACTGGGTTTTCTCATTTTCACCATGTTTCCGATTATTTCATCTTTATACTACTCGTTCACGGAGTACAACCTCATGGAAGCTCCAAGATGGGTTGGCTTTGATAATTATCATAAGATGTTTACCGATGACGACAAGCTCATCAAATCGCTGCAGGTGACGTTTACGTACGTGTTTGCCAGCGTCCCGCTCCGGCTCGCCTTCGCTTTGTTTGTAGCGATGCTGCTGAATAAAGCGATTTCGGGGATCAGCTTTTACCGCTCGGCCTTCTATTTGCCTTCATTGATCGGCGGAAGCGTTGCCGTTTCTATCATGTGGATTCAAATTTTCGGTGACAAAGGGCTGCTCAATTCGTCTCTCGGCTTAATAGGTATCCATACCGACACGTCATGGATCGGAAGTCCGGGGACCGCATTATGGACCTTGATCGCATTATCCGTCTGGCAATTTGGTTCGTCGATGCTCATCTTTTTGGCCGGGCTAAAAAATATCCCGGTATCGTATTATGAAGCGGCGGGGGTTGATGGCGCTAACGGGTGGTACCGTTTTTTCAAAATCACGCTTCCTCTGCTTAGTCCGATCATCTTGTTTAACCTGATCATGCAAACCATCGGGGCTTTTATGACCTTTACTCCGGCTTACGTCATTTCCCGGGGCGAAGGCGGGCCTTTGGACAATACATTACTGTATTCGCTTTACTTGTACCGCCGTGCGTTCGTGTTTTTCGAGATGGGCTACGCCTCTGCGATGGCGTGGGTTATGCTGATCATCATTGGCCTCATTACGCTTGTCATTTTCAAATCCTCGAAGTATTGGGTGCACTACGAGGCGAAAGGGGACAAATAATATGCCGCTGAACAGACGGTTTTCCGCTTCGCTCATCACTCACACGATGATCGGTATCATTGCCGTGTTAATGCTGTATCCGATCATTTGGCTGGCGGTCAGCTCACTGAAGCCTAATACGGAGATTTTCTCCACTGCCTACAGCTTAATCCCCAGTAAGCTTGAATTTAAAAATTACAGCAGCGGCTGGAAGGGCTTTGCCGGGAACACGTTCAGCACGTTCTTCAAGAATTCGTTCACCCTCGTGATTTGGTCCACCATCGGGGCGGTTTGCTCTTCCGCGCTAGTCGCTTATGGTCTGGCACGGATTCCGTTCCGCGGCCGCTCCTTCTGGTTCGGCTGCGTTATGATGGTGCTGATGCTGCCGCACGACGTGACGGTTATACCGCAATACGTCATGTTCTCCAAGCTTGAATGGCTTTCTTCATTCAAGCCCATCATTGTACCCGCTTTTTTCGGGATGCCGTTCTTCATCTTCCTGATCATGCAGTTCATTCGCACGATTCCGCCGGAGATGGACGAGGCCGCCAAGATGGACGGCTGCAGTAAATATTCCATCTTCTTTCGCATCATCGTTCCTTTGATCATTCCGGCGCTCGTAACCTCTGCGATCTTCTCCTTCTACTGGAGATGGGACGACTTCATCAATCCGCTTCTGTACTTGAATCAGCCGAAGCTGTATCCGGTATCGCTGGCATTGAAGCTTTTTCTAGATGGCGACTCGCTGAACAACTGGGGGGGCATGTTCGCGATGTCCACGTTGTCGCTCGTGCCAATTGTCGTAGTGTTCTTCGCTTTCCAACGGTTTATCGTTGAAGGCATTAGCACCAGCGGCTTGAAGGGGTAGAGCATAGAAACAATTGACAGAATTTTCTACCGATGGTATGGTGAAGCTATCCAAAAGACATTCCGTTTTAACAAGCGGAGTGTCTTCTGTATTTCTGAGGGGAATTTACATTAAATGTATCTGGTTCCCAGTGGAGGAGGTGAGTGACATGTGCTACTGCAGCTAGAGACAACTTGAAAACGAGGTGATCTTAGCTTGAAGTCAAGCGTTGAGGTATTTTTTTGGCTGGTGTCAGTAATATCTACGATGTGTATTTGCATCTTGTTGGTTTATTCATTAATCAAAATTATTAATTCCAAGGGTTACTTTTTAAGTCTTTCTATTTTAGCAGGAGGAATGTAAATGAGACACATGAATCCATGTTGCAATCCGATTACTCGGGGGAACATCTACGACGAGCCATAGTAATTTAAAGCTTAAAGATTTAGGCAACCAGTCTGGACTAGTCACCTTTCTGCTTGATTAACAGCCGAGCTGAGTTTCTCATAAATGAGTTGCTCGGCTCGTCCTTGTGGTATGAAACCAAGGCAAAATGTTTTTGAAAGGATATCCCTAGCAATTATTAGATTGGATCGTTGCCTCAACACATAAATAAGTAGGGGGATTTGTAATGTCTGATAAAAAAACGAATATTTTATTCATCATGGCCGACCAGCATCGTTACGACTGTTTGGGGGCTTATGGAAACAAGGATATACAGACACCGAATCTGGACGGGCTCGCACAGGACGGTGTAACCTATGAGAACCATTTTTGCAATGCACCGTCTTGCACCCCTTCCCGGTATTCCAGTTTGACCGGCTTATACCCGCACCAGCATTTGGGCTGGTCCAACCTGTGCACTGTTCAACCGGGCTTGGACACTTATCCAAAAGCACTAAAACGAGCCGGTTATACTACAAAAGCAATAGGCAAAATGCATTTGACGCCAACTTACCAGGATGTCGGCTTCATGAGCATGGAGCTTGCCGAGCAGAACGGCGATGGCAGGTTCGAAGACGATTATCACCGTTATCTCCAGGAGCGGGATCTTGTCGACCATGTAGATTTATTGGATCAGGTCAATGAATACCGCGTTCAAGCTTACAGCCATTATTGGGAGTCCCGGGGGGCGATGGTGTCGGATTTGCCAGAGGAGCATCATTCTACAGCATGGATCGGCCGCAAAGGTCTACAGGAAGTGCAAGAGTGGAAGGATGAAGGAAATCTATTGTTTTTGAGCTTCGTAAAACCGCATCATCCCTTCGATCCACCGGCTCCATGGAGTGACATGTACGCTCCGGAGGGTCTGTCCCTATTGCCTGGATGGAAAGAGAGCTGCATTGCACGAGACCTACAAATGCATCCCGGCTTTTTTCCGCATGAGCAGCTTACTGAGGAGCAGCTTCGGCAATGTATGGCTTATTATTATGCCTCCATCTCTCATATTGACCACTATATTGGGCAAATCCTGCAATTGCTGAAGGATAAAGGGCTTTATGATAATACTTTAATCATTTACACCAGCGATCACGGTGAATATATGGGATTCCATCATCTGCTGCTGAAACAGAATTATATGTACGACCCGCTCGTAAAAGTGCCACTAATCGTTAAATATCCGGGGCAGAGCATGGCGGGGGAACGCAACGCCGAGCTGAGCAGCAGTATCGATATTGGCATTACCTTGATTCAGGCTGCCGGACTACAACCGGGAGTAGACATGCCGGGGCGCAGTCTTGCGGGTTCCGGAGATCAGCGCGATTTTGTTTTTGCCGAGAATGCAAGAGGCAATCAGTACATGGTGCGATCCCGGGAGTACAAGCTGATTCTTTGTAAGGACGACGTGAAATCGGTATTTTTCGATTTGCGTAACGATCCTCTGGAATTTAACAATCTATACGGAGATCCGATGTATCAGGAGGAAATTGTGCGGCATCGGAACGCGCTGCAGCAAATGATTCTTTTCGACGCTCCATCGCCAGTATTTCTGTTTGAAGATGCCAAGCGGATTGATACGCCTAACGCAGCGTTGAAAGAAGATTTTAAGATCAACTTTGCAAATTGGGTAAGGAGAAAAATGGAGCTCTAATATGAAATGCACGTGCGGCGTGAAACCGGAGGGACTGCTTGCTCGCGGAGCTGCCCCAAGACAGCTCCTATTTGAAATCATTGGAGCTTATAACGCCTGTTAACACAAAACTATAATTCTATAGGGTGTGGTTTGGGCGGGGATACTTTTTGTGGTAGGCCCATAAATAACAATTAGATCTCGGTTTGCAGGAGGTCTTGAAAATTGCTGCCCATTTGTTAATACGATTTGAGTAAATGGAGTAATATTTAATCGTAATCGTCCATCACTACTCTCCAGCTCAGAATTAAAATAATCTACTTTTACATTCTGATAGGGGCTATTTTTTACCATGACAATTGCCTGATATTGTGGAGGATAAATTAAAATAGCAGGTGCATTTCCGTCATAATATCCAGTCACTTGATCTCCTACTGACACCATTACATGGTCTACAAAATAAGTATTGGGTGACACCACGAAATTTACTAATGCTCCCAATCCGTTGTCTACAGATATTAATTTATAACATCCTTCACCATTTGGACCTGTAAAAAAATCATTAATCATAGTGATCGTCCCGTGAAAAGAATAAAATTTTGTCATACAATACCTCCGTTTGTTTGATAAAGATAATGCACTATTCGAAAAGTCAACCCTGTTTTACAGTATGTAGGTTAATAACTATATGTGCAGTGCCTGATATCAAGCCGAAGCTGCCAGTTTAAAAAACCGAACATCCATTTGCATAAAGACGATCACGAAATGTAATATATAGATATGAAGGTTGGTCAAAAATAAGCGAAAGGAGTTTTGATGAGGATATGACGGTATATATGTTCCCTTTCCTAATGTTCGATGGTAATGCCACTGAAGCGATTGCGTTTTACAAAGAGGCACTGGATGCAGAGCAGTTATTTATCTATCGATTGGGGGACCTACCAGGCAAAGTCCCGGAGCATAAGAAACATTTGGTGGCGCACTCGGTACTCAAAATTGGTGAGACCAGCATCATGATATCAGATACGCTCCCTGGCATGTCTCATAGAATCGGGACCCAAGTCAGTGTCTGCATTAATACCGATGAACTTGAGAAGACGACTCAATTTTACGAAAATCTGAGGCGGGAGGGTCAAGTCGTGATGCCTCTGCAAGAAGTACCCTATGGTCCTGGAAGTGCCATTGTCACAGATAAGTTCGGCATCTCCTTTTTGCTCACAACGATGAGAACGGAAGAAGCAGCCAAACGAGGTCATCAAATGGAAATGAAAAGATGAGTGGCGCCCCATAGCCCGTTGCTATGGGGAATTTTTTTGTCATTAGGTCAGAGGGATTAGCGTTACTTATTTTCAAGTTATCGAATAAGGCGTAAGATAGGTGTAGTTCAAGAGGAGAGTGCATTATACATGTTACCTGCCCCCGCAAAGAGAGTCGCATCTATCGCCATTCCTGCAATCGGCGAAGCCTACTTACAGAGCCTTCTCGGTGTTGTTGACGCCTGGTTTATCGCTAGAATCGGGCTCGTCGCCGTGAACGCGGTCGGCGTGACGAATATTTACAGCCTTACATACATCGGTGTCTTCACTGCCGTTTCCACTGCTTTATCCGTGTTTCTATCACGTGCCGTGGGGGCCAAAGATTTCGAACGGGGACGTTCTGTTGTCTGGCACGGCTACGTGGTCGCCTTGGCGTTAGGTCTCATCCTGTCGTTAATATCCGTCTTTTTTTCGGTTCCACTCTTGCACACCATCGGGGCGTACGGAGAGCTTGAAGAAATCGCCTTGCCGTACTTTCAAGTTGTGCTCGGCATCTCCCCGCTCATCGCAATGTTTACCGCTCAATCAGCGGCGTTTCGCGCCACGGGGGATACCAAAACGCCTCTCAAAGTCGCTCTTGAAATGAACGTGCTTCACGTCGTACTAGATTACGTTCTAATTTTCGGCATCGGGTCGTTCCAAGGGATCGGCTTGGCTGGGGCGGCGTGGGCCATGGTTATCGCACGGCTGTACGCGATGCTTCGATTGTGGTGGAAATCCAGAAGCATGGAAGCGATCCGCTTGCACAAAGAGGAGTTTATATGGCAGCTGCCGCTTTTGACCGAAATGATTAAATTTGCCGTACCCGCTGCTGCTGAGCGGCTTTCCATGCGGCTTGGGCAGGTCATTTACTTTGGTCTTATAGTGCGAATGGGAATTAACGTCTATGCGGCACATACGATTGCTGGAACGCTGACGGTATTTGCCTCAACCGTCGGGGCGGGGTTTGCTACGTCCGCAAGCGTTACTATCGGGCTGGCCATCGGCAGCAAGGACCTTGCTGCCGTGCAGTCGTACCGACGCTGGAGCTATATTCTGTCGGCTGCCTCGATGACCAGCATCACCGCGCTCATTTGCAGCTTCACGCCTTGGATCGGGCGGCTGTTTACGGATAACCAACAGGTTATCCAATTGCTGCTCATCGTGCTGGCCATCGACACCGTTTCACAGCCGTTTTTAGCCTCCACACTAGTGGATACCTCCGCAATCCAAGCAGGCGGGAACAGCAAATATCCGATGATTGTGACAACAATCGGCATCTGGGGGATCCGAACGCTCGGCGTATATGTTTTTGCTTGGAATATGGGGTGGGGATTGCCTGCCGTCTGGGCCAGCATTGCGGCCGATAACGCGTTGAGGGCAGTTTTGTTTGCAAGGTACCGAAAAAGACGAGGTGTGATGCTGCACAAATAGAATGGTAGGTGTTATTTTCACATAATAAAAGTGATAATCACCAATTGGACTAGCATACCTTATAAAGAATGGGGGGACTCATGATTATGGGGCATGGTGCGTTAATACCTCTTTTTTGGTTGTATCTATGTATATTTGGTGTGCAATTGCTACTAAACAGAATGAAAACATTCCGTATCCCATCTATTTTGGCGTATTTAATATTAGGACTACTCCTTTCCTACTACGGTAAAGGCTTGTTTCATGAAGAGCAAATCAAGTGGTTGGACGGTCTGAGCGAGTTTGGACTTTATTATTTAATGTTCCTGTCGGGAATGGAGATCGATTTAAACTTACTACGCACCAATCAAGGGAAGAAGCTCTGGCAAACCCCTTTAATGTTCGGTTTTTTTGTTTTTTTGGGAACTGCGTTGTTGGCATTTCTGCTTGGGACTAGAATCCATCAAATTGACCCCGCTCTACATTCCTGGATGATTATGCTTATACTTTTAACCACTTCACTAGGAATTGTGATGCCGGTGCTCAAGGAAGCTGGTGTCATTCAAAGCGAGTATGGGCAACTGCTTCTAACGTCTGCCATTCTAGCCGATCTCATAACCATGATCGTGCTCTCCATCATCGGAGGATCTTATCAAACTGGATTTACGTGGCATCAGGCTTCCGTAGGGCTGCTTCTGCCATTATCCATCGTTATTTATCAAACCATCATCAGATTGAGGCAAACCTCACTCTGGAGACTGGAATTCCAAAAAAATGCCGTTGCCCGATTGCAGGGGCTTCTTGCCATCCTTGGTCTATACGGTATTATCACCGACATGACAGGTTCAGAGGCTATTCTAGGGAGTTTTTTGGCCGGTTTTTTACTAGCAAGCTTTCGTCTTCATGATAACCATCCGTTTAAAGAACAGTTAGAAGGAATAGGATACGCCTTGATTATTCCTATATTTTTCGTTATGGTCGGATTTCGTTTTAATGTCACGGAATTTATTCATTCCCCCCAATCCTTAAGATGGGTCCCGCTTCTTCTTTCTACGGCCTTTGTCGTTAAAGTCCTTCCAATGATGTGTCTCTCGCCAATCCTCGGAATGCGAAGGGCTCTAGCCGGAGGCTTCTTACTGTCAGCACGAATGACGTTAATTGTTGTTGCGGCATCCATCGGTATAAGACTCGGAGTGATAAACAAAGAGATTCAAGATGCTGTGATTGTGGTCGCCATAATTTCTTCTTTGTTATCTCCTCTCATCTTCTCTATGAACATGAAGAATCTTACCTAAAACGTCTAGGCGGGCCTAAACAAGATACGCTGTCTCCCTAAAGAGAAGCTGTATCTTGTTTTTTTTCTACAGCGGAATAACACGGTTATGCGGTGGAGAGCTGGCGGCACCGAATGGATCCTTTACATGGGTCTAATGACGCAAACACGCCATCGGTTGCTCGCAAACGTCTGGATGCCGTTTCGACCTACTCCATTCCACCTCATAATCATTAGAGAGCCACTTGGGGCTGCAGCATAAAATTTGAAAAGAAACAGTTTATAGTTCCCTTTGATTGATTTACAATTTACTTCGAGATTTGTCGATGAGAATGTCAAGAGGAGGAGCTTTGAAATGAAATGGAACCCGGACGAGTTTCTGGAACAGCTTTACAGCGAGCCCCGGCAGCTGTCGTTCCAAGCCGCATCGCAGGCGGAATGGGCGGAGTGGAGGGCGTCTCTAAAGGCCGAGCTTTTGAAAGCGTTGGTGCTGCCTACGCGTGATGCAGCACCGCTTGAGCCCGTAACGGTAGAAGCTGTCGATTGCGGAGAATACACAAGAGAGCTCATTCAACTGACGACAATGCCAAATTTGCAAATGCCGGCTTTCTTGCTGCTGCCCAAAAACGGAAAGGGGCCTTTCCCGGCTGTGCTCACCTGCCCCGGTTACGGCTACGGGAGCAAGGATCTGGGCGGCCTGCTGCCGGACGGCAGCATCCGTACGGAAGAACCCGGAATTTATAAGGATTATCCGGTAGCATTGGCGAAGCGCGGGTTCGCGGTGATCGTTCCCGAGCTGATGGGCCTCGGCTACCGGAGGCTGAAGCAGGACGAGGACAAGCCGCCCAAGGAAAATTCCTGCTTCCGGCTGGCGACCAACCTGCTGATGGCCGGCCGGACGCTGGCCGGTTCGTGTGCATGAGATGATGCGCTGCATCGATTATTTGCTGTCCCGAGGCGATATCGCGCCGGATCGGATCGGATGCTTTGGCTTCTCGGGAGGCGCCTGGGTGTCCGCCTTGACGGCTGCTGTGGATGAGCGCATCCGCGCTTCTGTAATCAGCGGTTACACCAACACGTTCCAGGACAGCACGATGGGCAAGCCGCACTGCTCGGATAATTACATTCCCGGGTTGTACCAGTACGCCGACATGCCTGAAATCATCGGGCTCATTTCTCCTCGCCCGCTGCTAATTGAAACAGGGGAAGGGGACCCGGGGTTCCCGCTGCACGGTGCGCTGAAAGCGTTGGAGCAGATGAAGGTTATTTATCGGATCGCGGAAGCGGAGCAACATCTTGAGCAGGATATTCACCCTGGCAAACACGAGGTGTCCGGGGTAAAGCATACGACTGGCTCGCGGTAAAGCTGAGCGGCTAATGGTCTGCGATAACACAATGACGACGGGAAAGCTGGAATATTGTTCCTCCTTAATACTCTGGATGATGTTGTGTTGTCACAAACGGATTCTGTTAATCGTCATGTATGCATTAAACCGAAAAGGAATGATATACATGAAGCAGAATCACAATGAGCCGAAATGGGATGTTGCCATTATTGGAGCAGGTATCGCTGGATTAACAGCCTCAATTTTTTTGGCAAAAGCAGGCATGACTGTACTGATACTCGATAAAGGATCGCATGCCGGAGGCAGGGCTGCTTCGACCGAGATCGCATCCGCGCAAGTAAACTTGGGAGCTCATGCTCTCTATAAAAGCGCACTTCCCATTTTGCGGGAGGTGGGCGTTATACCTTCCGGAGCGGCACCGAAGCCGCTAGGCACTTTCGTGTTTGAGGAAGCGGGCGGTGGTAAGAAGGCAGTGCCGTTCGCGCAGCTTTTGCTCGGGTCGTTCTTGAAGTGGCATGAGAAGACCCAATTGCTTCGCTTCTACAGTCGTTTTCGCAACGCAGACACTTCCACCCTACACAGGGTTAGTTTGCAGGATTACTTGGAATCCCAAATCAGCAGTCCGAGAGTGCGCAGTGTCGTGCTTGCGTTCGTTCGCGTATCCACTTACTGTGACGCCCCCGAGCAGCTCAGCGCGGGCGCTGTAATAGACCAGCTTAAGCATGGCCAGGTTATGTACGTGGACGGAGGTTGGCAAACTCTTGTGAGTGCGCTGAATGAACAAGCGCTGCTGGCGGGCGTGTCGATCCGCATGAGCGCGCCAGTCCGAGAGATTGCCGGCAGCTACCCCGAAATGACAGTCACACTAAAGGACGGAATGCAACTCACCACTAGTCACGTACTGTCCACTGCTGGACCTACTGATACGCTGGCTCTCCTCAATCCCTCCCTTACTCCTGAAGAAGCCGCTGTATATAAACAGCTTATTCCTGTACACGCGGTGTGTCTTGATCTCGTCGTATTAGGTATGCCTCAACCACATACAAAATTTGTATTAGGCGCCGATTATCCATGGTACTACTCCAACCATTCCGCAGCAGCGTCGTTATCTGATCATCCAGGTCACCATGTCGTCCACGTCATGAAGTATTTGTCAGATCCCAAAGGCTCGGACGCCCAACAAGACGAGCGTGAGCTCAATGGTTTTCTCGACTTCATTCAGCCAGGGTGGCGCAAGCATGTCATTGAAGAGCGTTTCCTGCCGCGTATGCTCGTCTCACATGGCGTCGTCACCGCCAATAGCGGCGGACTCTCGGGCAGACCCGGGTCTGCGGTTGAAGGCAGGCCCGGTCTGTATGTTGCCGGCGATTGGGTCGGAAGTGAGGGGATGCTGGTTAACGCATCGTTGGCGAGCGCGAAAGAGGCCGCTCGAGGTATAATAGCTGGTAGTGATCAAGATAAGGAAGGGATACATCGTGGAGCTTGATTCCGTATACCGAGCGTACAGACCGCTTCTTCTTTCCATCGCCTACCGTATGCTAGGTTCAATTACGCATGCCGAAGATATAGTGCAAGACCTATTTATTACGGTACAGCAGCAAAACATCCACAAGGAGGGCGGGAGCGTCCGCAACCTTAAAGCGTATCTATGTAAAATCGTTACAAATCGATGTCTCGATTACTTGAAGTCCTCGCGAAAAAAAAGAGAAGTATATGTCGGCCCCTGGCTGCCGGAGCCTCTCGTTCAAGAATATGCGGTCGCTTCAGGTGCAGCCTCCGCCGAAGGTCAAGACCCGCTCCAAACGATCATGCTAGAGGATACCATATCTTATGCCTTCCTCGTCCTGCTCGATCGGCTAACCCCGATCGAACGTGCGTTATTCATTCTTCGAGAAGCCTTCGAATACGACTACTGCGATATTGCCGACTTCCTAAACAAAACGGAAATCGGATGCCGCAAGATTTACAGTCGCCTCAAACGAAAAATCCAAGATATGCCGCCCACTGAGCTCACTCCGAACTCCCAGTCTGATCAACTCGTCCTGCGTTTCCTACACGCCACGGCTACCGGCGATATGGAAGGGCTGCTCGCGATGCTCTCAGAGGATATCGTGCTCTACAGCGATGGAGGTGGTAAAGTCATGGCGGCGATTAAACCTATTACATCGAGCCGGCGTGTCCTCGCATTCATTCAAGGCCTTGCATCCAAAGGCGACAGCTCAGGTGCCGTTCGCCTTGTAAAGGTGAATGGACAGCTAGGTTTTGTGTTAAGCAGTTCATCCGAACCTTTTCCGACCGTCGTTAGCCTGGCATTTAGAGATAACAGAGTTCAGCAGATTTATCTTATACGTAATCCTGATAAGTTGCGGCATTTGAATCTGCGGTGAGGGGAATTTGAATGGAGGAGAGGACCTTCCATTCGCTTGTGGACGAAATCGTTTGTCCTGATGACGTGTGGAAACCTGTCCTGTTTATCGCCTTCGACATGCTGTATCCGACGCT
Source organism: Paenibacillus cremeus (assembly GCF_007786445.1). Lineage (GTDB taxonomy): Bacteria > Bacillota > Bacilli > Paenibacillales > NBRC-103111 > Paenibacillus_G > Paenibacillus_G cremeus. Next base: position 207,677 of record NZ_VNJI01000003.1, read on the forward strand.
GCCGCCGTTCATCAGGCGGTTTTTTTTTTGGAATCTCATATTCGCAAGACCAAAAGTCGAATAAACAATAATATTGTAGATTTATATAATTTATTTATTATTATATAGCAATTAACTTCGACTATTATATATTTAGCAAAGGATTGAATTAAGACTTGAATGTAACCAACCGATACACAGGAGGACATAATCATATGGTCATGAAAAAGTATTTGCAAGCAGCCAGCAGCATTATGCCAAACGAAAATGGCTTGCCACGTTATTCGCCGCCAGCTCTGTTAGAAGCCCTTCAGTTTTTGGAAGAGGAGCTAACTAACAGAGGATTCGTGTTTCAACCAGAGACTACTCCGCAAGCTCAAGGGACGCTTAAGTTGACCATAACTGATACAAATGGTAACGGAATGATCGCACAAGTAAAGCTGTTTCCGATGCTCACTTTCGAAACGATGGAAACCATCTCTCAGGCAAACAATAGAATCGATTTTATCCGTGAATATACCTTGCCGGATGGGACTGTTACTTTGCCCCTTCCTTTAAACAACGGAAATAACGGTCGTTATATGCTCGAAGTTTCCAAAGGCCCAGCTTACAAGATTGTGAAGCAGGAAATTATCATTCCCGCTAATGGGGAGCTGGCTTGTCAAATCTGCATTCCGCAAATGGCGGATTGGAGTGGAGAAGGCTGGTATGCTGGAGATCTACATCATCACAGCGTCTACTCAAGTCCACTGCACGGCGGTACGGATGACGTCATTGAGTCGCCTCAACAAGTGGCATTTTCTATGCAAGCCGCAGGACTTGCTTATGGCGCGTTAAGCGATCATCACAATATTAAAAATCATCAAGATTGGCTCGCTACGGCTACCGACACGTTTTTACCCATTGTTTCTAAAGAGATATCTACTACCAATGGACATGTACTATCATTAGGTGTACATACAGACGTGATTTACAAAATACCGAAACAGGAAGAGCGAACAGAACTATATTTGCGGCAAGAGCATATTCGGACTACGGATGAGATTAGAGCATGCGGTGGGCTTCCGCAGATCAACCATCCACGTGACAGGAATCCTGCGATTTCGTTGGATCCGAAGTTTACGGATATGGTAGAAATATTTGATACGATTGAAGTATGGAATGGCTCCAACCCGATGATCCCAGGTACGCCTAACTATGACGCCTTTCAATTCTGGATGTCTCTGCTTGAAGAAGGGCGTTTTGTTGCCGCTACTAGTGGTAGTGATACCCATAATATATGGGTAGATGACTTCCACGGACTACTTGAAAAATTTTCATGGATGATCGCTCATGGCAGTGATTTAGTTGACTCTCTTCCAGCTGAGCGACAGGATGTCCTTCGCTATCTCATAGAGGTGCTTCAAGAAACAACGCCTATTATGGAGGAATGGGCAGAAAATCGCTTAGGAAGCGGTTGCGTGCAAACGTATATCCAAGTAAAGCAGGCATTGACGGTGGAGTCCATTTTGGACGCGCTACGCAAAGGGCATAGCTATTTAACAAGCGGCCCGCTGCTTCGCGTATCTTTGGACGGCAAAGGCCCTGGGGAAACACTTGTGACCGAAAAGACGTTTCTTACCGCTGATGTTACGCTTTTGTCCAACGTACCACTGGAGAGACTGTGCTTGTACACGAATGGCGAGCAAAAAACATACATTCCGCTTACGAATCGACTTGTGGACACAGAAAGCGAGGCTCAAAGCGCGGAGCCTGTCTATGATTATAGTTTGCAGCTTCCGAGCATTGCAGTGGATCAAGTTAAATGGATCGTGGTAACTGTAGAAAAAGACAGGGAGATCAGAGCGATTAGCAACCCTATATTTATTAAGGCAGTATGAAGAGAGATTCGATTTACGGGTATATGACGTTAATTAAAAGTGGATCATGGCGGCCGCATAGCCGACGATCCACTTTTTTTCTAATGGTCGCTATCGAAATTTGAAATAACAGGTATTGAATCTTTTCATAACTAAAATAATCGGACCACTTTCCACCACGTGCTCGCTTGACGAATCAGCTATTGAAAGCCCCTCCCACTTGTCATCTACAATCGTATAATCCTTCCAGCTGTTAGGAGTGAAACGAAAGCCATATTGGGTGTTCTCATATACTATGGAATCGGCTTTAGCTTGACCCGTTGGACCACCGGCTGGTATCAACGGTTGGCTGCTTCCATCCCTTGGAGTATCGCCGAATGAATCCGATGCCGGAGACTGACTCATGCAGGGCGGATGTACTTGAGAGCGTTATAAATCATACGAGACCTTGCGATTGAAGAGAAATAATTTTATCTTTGGCCGCAACCTGCTCCAAATCAGTGAAGGTTGAGGTTGCTGCCAGACTTTGACCTGCTATGGAAAGGGATAATACGGCAGCTGCGGATATGCTTAAATTAAAGCTGGTCAGCTCCAATCAAGCTGTATTCAACTTAGCTTTTTTCATACTGCGGATCAAGTAAAGAATAAACAGCAGTGGGATATAGGCGAACACGAAATAAAATCCAATTTCGGCAACGAATGAGCTTAACTCATTGAACTTTACACGATCGTTGAATTGAACGACTACAATGAAGAAAGTCAGCAGAATCAAAGCCAACGAGATACGTGGTTTGAGATGCGTTACTCTTTTTATTATTCTTATACAACTCCAGATGGAGAGGCAAAGCGACGGAATAATAATGATAAGCCAACTAAAAATAAATATATACTCGAATCTCTCTAAGAATTGGAACTCAATAATCTTGGTAACCACTATGGCGGGATAAAGCGTGTTTATTAGCAGACCTTGACTAAAATACATCAGGGTGCTAACGATGCTTGCAGTGAATTGAAGCGTATTGAGCAGCAAGCCTAAGTGAGCCCATTTTGCATTTTTTTCAGCTGATTTTATGAAAGGGAAGTAAACGAGCAGCGCTTCAAATCCAATAAATAGGCCATAAGAAACTTTAGATGCTTTGAGCAAATCACCAACGGAATGATTATTAATCGGCGTCAGATGAGAAATATGTCCAAATCTAATCGGGTAATAAATGAGGAGATATACTAACACAGAGGTTCCAACAGCGAAAAAAGCAAGTCCAGTTAAAACCCTAAAGCCTCCGGATACGAGATAATAGATTAAGCAAAGAAGTACGACTGTAAATTCCCAAGTTGTAATGCTCGGAAATATCCATACCTGCAAAACATCAATGTAAATTCTGAAAACATACAGAGCTGAAACGAAGTAATACCCGATCATAAGCAGCGAAACAGCATTGCCCAAGAAACGTCCGAAGAGCATTTGATGCAGGTCAATGACATCTTTGGTGGGATTGCCCAGCATCTTAAAAATCATCCAAATAATCAAATGTAGACTTAAACCCATGATAAGAACCGAGATCCAAGCATCATTACCCGCGTCTTTAAAAATTCTATTTTCAGCAGCTATTGCTCCAAAGCCAGTTTGAGATGCGTTGAGTAAGAAAAACACTAAAAATCCTGAAATCAAGTAATTCTCCTTAACGCTTTTCTGCACCAATGCCAACTCCCGATTGCGAAATAATGATCTCCGGTTTTACTTCGAACTTGATGTTTGGGTATGTTTTAGTCTTAAATTCCCGCTCGTTCCAATTTCTATCCTTGCTTCTATAGATCTCACCAAAGCCAATGGGATCTACTGCGTTCATTTGGAATTTTTTCAACAATGCACGAATTTCGCTTGCGAAATGCTGTTCGATTTGTTGCTTAATCTCAAGTAAATCGCCCTTGTCCATTGAACTTTTTGTTTTCGGAAGATCTTTAAGATCGATAGCTAGTTTTAAGGAAATGACTGCGGTGTCTTTCTGCTCAAGCATGATGTTATGTTTTCCATGTAATATTTTCAAATTAATGAGTTCCTTTTGTTTCGTCATAAACTCATAGGTGCCGGTCATCGTTTTCGATATGTCTTTGAGAATTTTTAGGAATAATGCTTCTTTATCGGATAGAAATAAATGTAACTTATCTTCCTTGAATACACCGACGCCATCCATGTGAAGAACACCGTTTTCGTCTTTATCCAATACTGGTAAATACATATCTTGACCCTCTCCATAATATTGATCAAGCAACAGATGGGTATTGGACAATGGTGTATTCGCGTTCACCATGTTCTGTTTGATTAGATCCGATAAATAGAAAGGAGGATTTTTTACGGTTTCGGACAAAATCGAGCTTATCTCTTGTTTCGTTATGATAACATAAGCACGATTGCTGACTAGAGGACCTCGAAGAAGATTGCTGGCAAGCTCTTGAATGCTTTTTCTTGCATACTTTTCACTAATGACAAATGTCCTCAATTGTCCGATTACAACTAGCTCATCCGATTTAGCATTAAGGGAATGCACTGCCCCGTTAAATGATTGTGCTTCACCGGTTAATAACTGCGATCGCTCATTCTTCTCATATGAAGCGTAAGAGCCGCTGGACTTAATTGTATCTCCTTGGATGTCTATACCGAGGCTTTGCAAAATTTTTATCCGATCGATAATTTCATTTTTTACACATCCGGATAAAAGGAGGCTTGCGAGAAGAAATGATACAACCATTTTCATGATGCTGATTCCTTTGCGACGAAGAAATTTATTCATTATTGAGATCGTCTCCGATATCTTTGTGCTTTTGAACCGTATATCTTCTAGCAAAGAGCGGGCGTAAATAAGGAGGTCTAACCCAAGTTTGGCTATAATTGAGGCGTATGGCTTCTCTAAAACCTTTGTACCGAAAAGGGAATACAGGAACGATGTAAGGCATACCAAAAGATTTCAAACGCAGCAGATGACCCAATAGAAACAAGATGCCGATCGTAATACCTAAACCGCCCCATAAGGCCGATAATCCGATGATCGGAAATCTGAGAAATCGTATCGTGTTTGCCATTTTGAAAATCGGCGTTGTAAAGGAAGCCAACGCGGAAAGCGAAACAATAATAATTAAGATAGTGCTCGTCAAACCGGCTTGAACCGCTGCTTGCCCGATTACGACACCGCCCACGATCCCTAGCGTTTGACCGACTTTTGACGGCAGTCTGGCACCAGCTTCACGTAACAGCTCAACCGTTATCTCCATAAGGAGTACTTCCAAAAAAGGCTGGAAGGGCACATTCGCTCTGGATTCGATAATCGGACCTAATAGTGATTGTGGAACAATGGAATGATGAAAAGTCATGACCGAAACATAAATGGATGAAGCAAAGACGGAAAATACGACCCCTACATAACGTATGATTCTAACAAATGAACCCAGAACCCATGGCAAATAAAAGTCCTCCGGCGAGTAGAAGAAATCAAACAAGGTGGTGGGACCTGATATTGCATAAGGAGACCCGCTGCTTAAAATAGCCACATGCCCGCTCAGAAGGCTAAATTTAACCCGATCCACACGTTCAGTTGACATATATAAAGGGAAAGGTGTATTGCCGTTGTCTGCGATAATCTGGGATAGTGTAGAACTATCAAAGATCACGTCAAAGTCCAAATCCATGAGTCTTTGTCTTACGGTGTTTAGATGCTGCGGATTGGTGATCCCGTCGAGATATACAATAACGACTCTTGTTTTAGATAGAGAGCCTTTGATTTGTTCCTCAAATACCAGCTTGTCCGATATCATTTCCTTTCGCAGTAAATTCAGATTGGTATCGAGATCCTCGACGAAAGCTACTTGCGGACCGATCACGCTGAACTCGTTCTCGGATAAGTTATTTGATCGATAGCCCTTTTCCATATCAGCAACATTAACTAATAAGCCTTCATTTAGATTGGAGTCCAATTGAACATAGATAAAGCCCTTAATCAAACTAAGCGAGATCTCATCCAGGTTTGACGACAATTTGATTCCATCAATAGAAATCAAATTTTTTAAAGTATTCAAATCATGAATTTCAACTTTAGAAAGCTGAATCATGGTTAATAGATCACGATGAATCATTTCATGATTTACAACGGAATTGTAATAGGAAAAATGAATAAGTGTATGATGGATGGTCATGGCGGACTGAATAAAATCATCCGACTTTGAAGCTTCTTTTAAAGCTGCATGTATATTTTACATTTTTACGATACCGCCTTGTTAAAACTTTACACATATTATGCAAGCTAAAAAGGAAAAATATTCACCAAGCAATGCAGAGAGGGAAGATGATACCGGGGTGCGGGTAAGGTGATTTCCGTCCGCTTTTCCCCAAAAAAAATTGTGTGTTGACTATTATCTCAAAATAGAGTATCTTAAATTTAAGATTAAAACAAAACGAAAACACAACAACTTGTGAGGTGAAGATAATGAGCGATGTCATTAATTCCGATAAAAATATTGCACTGGATTTGTACATCGCACTGTCTAGGGCAAGCGAGTGGGTGAACGCTCACGGCGACCGCGATATTCGGAGGCACGGTCTGAATCGCACCGAATTCGGTGTTCTCGAGCTTCTTTACCATAAGGGCCCGCAGCCGATACAACAAATTGGCAGCAAGGTGCTGATGAGTTCAGGGAACATTACTTACGTGGTCGATAAATTGGTGAAGAAAGACTATGTGGTCCGCAACACTTCGGCGGAAGACCGTAGACTCATTTTTGCCGAAATTACGGAGCAAGGTAAGCGATTTATTGAAGATGTATTCCCAAGTCACACGAAGATCATCGAGCAGGCCGTCGCGGGATTAACGCATGATGAACAGAGGGTCGCGAGTGCGCTTCTTAAGAAGTTGGGCAAATTTGCGCAGGAAGGGTTCAAGTAGATCCTTCTTAACCTCCAACAAGGTGAAATTCGGTATACGGTAAGATCGCTTTTTTTACTAATATATCTTAAAATTAAGAATCTAAAATTAAAGGAGTTGTTCGGTAATGACACAACAACAAACCGCAGGGATCCACCATATCACCGCATTTGTACAAAGTCCGCAAGGCACAGTAGATTTTTATTCAGGAATTCTTGGACTTCGTTTGGTGAAAAAAACAATTAACTTCGATGCGCCGGAAGTGTACCATCTATATTTTGGAAATGAAAGCGGAGGCCCTGGCACAATTATAACATTTTTTCCATGGACGAACTCCCGTAGAGGATGCATCGCCGGCGGCCAAGTCGGTATCACAACCTATGCCGTGCCGGTTGGCAGTCTTGGCTTCTGGGAAGAGCGCCTGAACAAATTTAGCGTTGTATTCGAGAAAACGGAACGCTTCGGCGAAACCTACCTGCAGTTCTCGGACCGGGACGGTTTGCAGCTGGAGATCGTGGAGCGCGCTGGCGGTGCGCCAAGCCAATGGGCTTTTGGCGGGGTTCCGATCGAACACGCAATCAAAGGCTTCGGCGGTGCAGTGCTCTACAGTACAGCACCGGACAAAACGGCTCATCTCATTGAACACGTGATGGGGCTGCAAAAAATCGGGCAAGAAGATGCCTACGCCCGGTTCAGATCTTATGGTGATATCGGCAACGTGATCGATATTAACGTGACGCCGATGGCGTATGGCGCCGGCGGTGCAGGCACAGTTCACCACATCGCATGGCGGGCAAAAGACGACGCTGAGCATGCGCTTTGGAGAAGTCATGTTGAGAGTCAAGGCTACCATCCAACGCCGATCGTAGACCGTCAATACTTCAATGCGATCTATTTCCGCGAAGAAGGTGGTATCCTATTCGAGATCGCGACAGATCCTCCAGGTTTCGCTCGCGACGAAGCGCCGGAAGTACTGGGTGAAAAAATCATGCTGCCAGCATGGTTTGAAGAACACCGTGAACAAATTGAACGCAATCTGACTCCGATTGCTGTGCGAGTATTGAAGGAGGATGCACAATGAGACATATTTTTCAACAAGGATCGGACCCTGCAGCACCAGTTCTAGTACTATTTCATGGCACAGGTGGGACGGAGATGGATCTCCTCCCGCTTGCCCAAGCGATCTCTCCTGCATCCTCGGTGCTCAGCATAAGAGGGAATGTGCTGGAGAACGGTATGCCGCGATTTTTTCGCAGGCTGGCAGAGGGGATCTTCGATGAGGAGGACCTCATCTTCCGTACGACCGAGCTCTACAATTTTCTCGACCAAGCTGCGGTCGAGAATGGGTTTGACCGTCGCAATCTAGTGGCGGTTGGTTACTCCAACGGTGCGAATATCGCCGGCAGCTTATTGTTCCATTACCCAGATGCGCTGCGTGGGGCGATTTTGCTCCATCCGATGGTTCCGCGGCGCGGCATTGCGCTGCCGGATCTGACGGATGTGCCGGTCTTTATCGGCGCTGGGCGTAACGATCCGATCTGCTCACCGGAGGAAACCGTCGAGCTGGAGGAATTGCTCAGCACGGCAGGTGCAAATGTCCACGTCCACTGGGAGGCTGGCGGCCATCAACTGACGCGTTCGGAAGTTATTGCTGCTGCCGAATGGATGAAAGACAGTTTGCAGTAAGGTACAAGACTTTGAAAGGAGGATGATGTGTTATGTCGATGATCGCGATAGATCCGTCTTCGCAAAGCGAGCGTGACAATTATAAGCTGCTGACCGGCAGCATTATTCCAAGGCCGATTGCATTCGTGACGACGTTATCGGCAACTGGAGTGCTGAATGCGGCTCCGTATAGCTACTTCACCATTGTCACCGCGGATCCGCCCATGGTCGCGGTGTCGGTTCAGCGTAAACAAGGTGTCCGCAAGGACACCTCGTTCAACGCGGTCACGACAGGGGAGTTCGTCGTGCACATCTCCGATGAGTCCTACATCAGAGCTATCAATACCGCCGCCGCGCCGCTCCCTCCAGAGGAGAGCGAGGTGGCGCTAGCTGGGTTGACATCAGTACCCAGCCGCGTCGTCGCCGTTCCCGGGATCGCTGAAGCGTCCATCCGCATGGAATGCCTGCTGGAACAAGCGATCCCACTGGGTGGCACCACGGATGCGCCGGCGGCCGATCTGTTAATCGGCCGAGTCGTGCAGTTCCACATCGCGGAGGGGATCATCGATTCCCGAAAGCATATCGATGCTGCCAAGCTAAAGCCGGTGAGCCGACTCGCCGGCAATGACTACGCGATGATCGGCGAGACGTTCGTCCTTGAGCGACCGTGACCGCGAAAATGGGATTGTTGACAAAGTCTTTTTCAAAATAAAGCGCTGGTGATTCACTACAATATATAGTGGATCACCAGCTTTTTTAGTTCCAGATGGTGTGACTAGAACTTTATCTCACTTCCGACAGGTATGTAAAAAGTAGTGCTATTGCAAATAATATGGTATAGTAAATTCGGAAACTGTAATAAATTATATTGCAGATTGAGTGGCGAGGCTTTATGATAGCAGAATTTATTCATAATGGAGGTAATGCTTAAATGAATAGTCAAAAAACCCAGTCTGCCTCCAAGCTAGGACCTTTATTCGAGTCCTTCAAGCTTGGTACGTTGAAGCTAAAGAACCGCGTCGTCATGGCTCCAATGACAAGAGCCTTCTCTCCCGGAGGAGTGCCGGGTCCTGATGTGGCTGCTTATTACCGTCGCCGTGCCGAGAACGGTGTAGGGCTTATTATTACGGAGGGCACCCTGATCAACGATCCGGCTGCCACCAATAATCCGAATATTCCGAATTTCCATGGGGAGGAAGCGCTGAAGGGGTGGGCTCGCGTAGTCTCGGAAGTACATGCAGCCGGCGGGCTGATTATGCCGCAGTTGTGGCATATCGGAACCGACCGTAAGGTTGGAGTGGTTCCGAACCCGGAGGAGCTGCCGATCGGACCTTCAGGCTTGGATCTTGCGACCGGGGAAAAAGTCAATGAGCCAATGAGCCAGGAAAGGATCGATTCCGTCATTGCCGCGTACGCACAAGCGGCGACGGATGCCAAACGGATCGGTTTTGACGGAATTGAGCTTCATGGCGCTCACGGCTATTTGATCGATCAGTTTTTTTGGGAGAAAACGAACCAGCGCACCGACAGCTATGGCGGAGATCTTGTGAAAAGAACCCGTTTTGCGGCTGAAATTATTGCCGCTTGCCGTCGCGCCGTGGGACCCGATTTCCCAATCCTACTGCGGATATCGCAATGGAAATCAAGTGATTACGAGGCGAAATTGGCAGCCAATCCGGATGAGCTGGCCCAATTTCTTGCTCCGCTTGTAGAAGCGGGAGTTGACGTATTTCACTGCTCGACCCGCCGCTTCTGGGTACCGGAGTTCACCGGTTCCGATCTGAATTTCGCAGGCTGGGTAAAAAAATTAACAGGCAAACCGACAATCACTGTGGGCTCTGTAGGTCTGGATAATGAGTTTATATCTTCGTTTAGAGGGGAGAGCGCAGGTACGGCGAACGTGGATACCTTGACCGAGAAACTTAACAATCAAGAGTTTGATCTGGTTGCAGTCGGCCGAGCGCTGCTGGTTGATCCGGCATGGGCGGCTAAGGTCCGGGAGGGCCGGCTGGACGAGCTGAAGCCTTTTACCCCGGAAGCGCTGCGTACGCTTTCTTGATTCTGCTGTGATTCTACCTTCTTGATTAAATATCGGGCACTCCGAGTTAGTGGGAGAGCCCGATTTTTTTTTTGTAATATCAGAATTTATTAGTTTTCAACGATCAGATATTAATAGCTTTATGATGGATTGGTTTTCTACTTTGTTCGACCTTTGGTTGAAACAAAGTACATCCCTCATGAAGTAATATTGCATGTTCAGGCCTTAGTTCGCTTCGTATAATGTAAAAGAATGATCAATCTTGCACGAGTTAGTTCATTTCTTGCTTATACACTTATAAATTGAACAGAAAGAAGGTCTAGTATGGAACATAATTCAACAAGACAAATCATTAATACGCAGGTGCTGGTGCTTGGCGGAGGCGCCGGGGGCGTAGGTGCAGCCCTTGCGGCCGCACGGGAAGGCGCAGAGACCATCCTGGTCGATCGTCAAGGCTTTTTAGGCGGGAATATGACCATCGGCTTGCCCTTACTCGCATTCTTGGACGCCCAAGGGCGTCAGGTTACCAGAGGTCTGCCTCAGGAGCTGGTGGATCGCTTGATTGAATTAGGAGGGTCATTCGGTCATAGAGAATGCCCGCTGCATAATTCAACGACGGTCATTGACCCCAATTTAATGAAAATCGTAGTGTTCGAGAAAATAAAGCAATACGGGGTACGCCCATTATTACACTGTGAAATCATTGGCACCACGGTTGTGAACGGAGAGCTGAAATCCGTCATTCTCAAGGGCAAGGGAAAAGAAATTGAAATCTTCGCCGACGTCTTCATTGATGCGACGGGCGACGGGGATGTGGCCTACATGGCCGGTGCGGAATTTGAGAAGGGGCAATATGCCAATGGAGAGACGCAGCCGCCAACGTTGATGTTTACGGTCGGAGGCTTCAATCTGGAGAAGTTCATGGATCATCTGGAAGCGCATCCGCAGGAATTGAAGCATGGATCCTCGATGAAGATTCGACCGGGGTATACGGCTGAATTTTTGCGTGCGAGTGAGAATCATGTGTTCGTCGGCTTGAAGAATACGATCTCCAAGCTCCGGCAGGAAGGCAAGTGCCCGATTGACCGCGATACGATCATTTATATTAATTTGCCAAGAGAAGGGTATATTGCTTTAAATTGTATTCGTATCTTGAATTTCGACGGCACGAAGATTGAAGAGCTGAGCCGAGGCGAGATTGAGTCGAACCTTCAAATTCTCCCTCTAATTAATATGCTCAAAGAGCATATCCCGGGCTTTGAGAATATTTACTTATCCTCCATTGCACCGTTCTTGGGTATTCGTGAGACACGCCGGATTAAAGGCTTACAGATGATCAGAGAAGATGCGGCAGTGAACGGGGTCATTCCTGAGGACACGATCGCGCTCGGTTCTTATATCATTGATATCCATAGCGGTACGGGCGACTCCACGCTGATTAAGTCACTTGCCGGGCCTTATGGCATCACCTACGGAGCTACGATTTCTAAAGATGTGAAGGGGCTTATGCTAAGCGGACGCTGCATCAGTGTGGACCCGGTTGTGTTCGGTTCCTCGCGAGTGATGCCGACATGTATGTCGGTTGGAGAGGGCGTGGGCATTGGGGCAGCCATAGCCGCTCAACAGCATATTGCGCCTGAAGAGGTTGACGTACAGCTGATTAGACAAAAATTGCGTCATTATGGAGCCATCATCTCCATGGAGGACGTTGTTCCTACGGTAGCGAAAAGTTAGAAGGTTCCATTCTTACTCAAGGCATCAGGACAATAAGGAGGAGATCGTTTTGCAGGGAGGGCAATTGACATTCTTTGGAGGCGTAGGCAAATCCGGGGGCGTACAGGTCTTCTACGGCAAAGAAGGGCAGGCGGTTTTATTCGACTTCGGTGTCGAGCACAGCAGCCTGCTGTTCCCTAAGCAGCTGACGCTGTACGAGCCGGTGGGCGCTACGCCTGGGCGTGAGCTGCGCCAGTTTCTGCTCGGCGGCATGACCGCTCCGCTGCTCGAGCTGTATGATCCAGAGCACATCCAGGGACTGAATGTAGCCAAGGTACGGCAGGTCTGGGGTGAACGGGAATTTCCGCAATACGAGCGTATTAGTCTGTTTATCGGACATATGCATACCGATCATATGGCTGTACTTCCGTATGCTCACCCGGACTTGCCTGTGTATATGAGCTTCGACTCCCATTCGTTATTCCGGGGAATGGTAGCGGGTGGACATTGCCCCGATACTAAGGCTCGAATTAACGCCTGCGATGATTTGAGCGTCATCCATTTCGGAGCATTCACGATGCAGATTGTGGAGATGGATCACAATGCGACTGGTGTCGCGGGCATTATTATTGACGACGGCGTGCATAGAATCGCCTATACAGGGGATTGGCGCCGCCAAGGGAAGCATCCGGAACGGATCGACCGGTTTATTCAGCTATGCCACGATAAGAAGATAGACCTGCTGATCACCGAAGGAACTCGCCTGACCGCTGATCCGTCGACGGTTACCTACCAGATGACGGAGAATGAGCTGCTCTCCCGTTACTCAGACATTGTTTGCGAAGCAGAGGGATTGGTGTACCTGCAGATGTCCCCTCGGGATCTTGAACGAATGGCGAACATGATTGCTATTGCGGTTCAGAAGGGGAAAAAGATCGCCATGGAAGCTTCTCATGCCGCCATCTGGCATGCTGCCAACCGGGAAGGCTTGCGTATTCTCGAAGGCCATCCTGCACATGCTGCGACTATTCAAGTCGTCGATGCCACAATGACGGCAGGCCTGTCGGTGCCTTATGAACCCATCTCCTTAGAGGAGCTTGCGGAACGGAAGGGCGAGTACGTCTACTTCTTCAAATTCCCCGATCTTGCGCAGATGATTGAATTGGAGCTGCTGGGTGATATTCAGGGACAGTCGCATTACATCCAATCGGATTACAGCGTGAAGCTGGATCATGCCGATGTGGCAAAGTATTTGAATAAATTCGGCATTACGGGTCATACCTTGTGCAACGGGGGACACGCACATCCCGAGGCGCTATCTGATATGATTGAAAAGATTGCACCTAAAGCGGTAATTACCTTGCACAGCCGTTTTCCAGAGTCGCAAAATACGCGGGGCGTGAAAGCCTATTTTCCGAAAAAGGGCGAAACGGTATCGGTATCTTCTGTTATTCAAGCGGCTGATAGAGAAGAAAACGGATAACAAGGCAGCAGCTTAGGCAGCAATAATAGTCCGGTGAGCAGCGATTCGTTCTAGCAGCGGTTCGTAGTCACCGGACTCTTAGAGTCTACAAAGGGAGAAGAGATGAGATGGCTACGATTACGTTCGTCAGACACGGCAATACCGATCACAATGTGGAGAAACGAGCTCAGGGACACACTTCCAATCCGCTGAATGAACGGGGGAGAGCGCAGGCTGCGCTAGTAGCGAAGCGGCTCGCCGAGGAGCCGTGGGACGTATTTATTTCCAGTGATTTAGTACGGGCGCACGAAACCGCCGAGTTTATTTCTGCTGCCACGGGGAAGGCCGTTGATTTGTTCGATGAACGACTGCGCGAGAGGGACACAGGCAAGATCGCCAATACGATTGAAGCCGAAAGAATCGAACGGTGGGGCGAGCATTGGAGAGAGCTGGATTTGGGTATAGAAACGCATGAGTCGATGCGTGCCCGGGGGATCCACTTTATTGAAGAGATTGCGTCGAAGTTCGCAGGCAAGAAGGTGCTCGTTGTCACGCACGGCTATTTTCTGGGCCAAACCTTGAAGGAGCTAATGCAGGACGAGTCGACGGGCCATGATCTGCGCAATACGTCCGTAACGACGGTTGCCCGCCAGGACGGGAAGTGGACCTACCTGCTGTATGACTGCGTCAAGCATCTGCCGGAGCAATAGTGAGTTGATCCTCTACCTTACACCCGGTTCAGTTCACGGAATTTCGAGGGACTTACGCTCATGAGCTGAGCGAATACCCGGCTAAAGTAGAAGCCGTTCTCGTATCCGCAGTGGGCGGCGATTTGATCCAGCGTCATGTTGGTCTCGAGCAGCAGTCCTGCCCCTTTGCGGATGCGCAGCGCCTTGACAAAATACGATGGTGTCATCCGGAACGACTTACGGAAGCGGCGTGTCAACTGTACAGGGCTTAGTCCAAGGGAGCGGGACAGCTCGCTCATTCCGAATGGGGTATAGGCATGCCGGTATAGCCACTCCGCCGCCTGGTTCATGAGCGAATCCTCCGAATCCGCGAAATTAGACAGCTCCTGCTGCTGCTGCTCTCCTTCCCAATTCTCACATGCGAGCTGCCATAGATCGTTGAGGATCATTTGCTTCCGATGAAAGCTGCGCGGGTCGGTCGTGAGATGAAGCTTGCGTAAATAGGCATAGTTGGAAGCTAAACGTTTGCCGTCCAGCGGATGCGAAAGAACAGTAGGAAGCTGCAGCGCGGGCATGAAAGGCTGGCTGCCAGCGATGTTAAAGTAAATAAAATGAAGCTCCAGCGGAGATAGCATCTCGCGCTTGAACGTGCAGCCCGGCGGACAGAAGATTAAATCCCCGGGGCCGGCTTCCCCGCTCTGCTCACCGATCCAGAAGCGAAATTTGCCCGCTGCTAAGCCGAACAGCACCCAGACGGGATAAGTGTCCTCGCTTTCTTCGAAAAATTCTTTACGCTGGAAGTAGGTATGAGAAACCATAAGCAGCTGTTGCTCCCAATATGTTGTTAGCGCTTCCACATATACCCCACCCGTCTCTTTTGATGAAATAAAGTATATTGTACATGAATAAATGCTGTATGTTCAATAACTATTTTTGTATGTACGATGAAATCAATTACGGTTGCAATCGTAAAAAACTAATTTTATAGAAGAGAAGGGTGGGTTCTCATTGAAGATCAGATCTGCATTTATTGCATTATCCTTGATGATGATGTCGGCAGGCTGCACGAACGAAGCAGCGGAGCAGAAGGGCGCTAGCGAGCAGCCTCCATCGAATCCGGCGAAGGTAGTAGACACGTCGCCCGTTACACTCAAGTTTGCCGTACATCTGCCCATTAATGATGAGTTTAAGCAGCTGTATATCGAGCCGGTCACGAAGAAGTATCCGAATATTACGTTAGAGCTAATCAGCGCCAATTCCTTCAAGCAATATGACCAGTTCATCGCAGCCGGTGAGCTTCCGGACCTCTACATTTCTTTTAACGGTAACATGCCGGGTCTCAAGGATCGCGGAATAAACATGGATATGAAGACACTGTTTCAGAACAATAAAGTGGATCTAAGCCGATTCGGTCAAAATTATCTGGATGATATCCAATATTCGGCGACGGAGAAAGGCGAGCTGTATGGCCTGCCCCTGGAGGCTGGGTTCCATGCCCTGTATTACAACAAGGAGATCTTCGATAAATTCGGCGTTCCTTATCCGAAGGACGGTATGACGATGGAAGATGCCCTGGTGCTTGCCAAGAAGGTGACACGTCTGGATAACGGCGTTCAGTATCGCGGATGGGACCTCGGAAGTATCGTCCGAATGGGGCAGCCCCTCGGGCTGGAATACATCGACCACAAGACGGAGAAAGCCATTACGTCCAGTGAAGGCTGGAAGCGAGTGTTTGAATTGGGCAAGCAGATCTATTCGATTCCCGGTAATGAGCCGTCGAAAGATGCCAATAAGAACGGCGTGAACGGGTTCGCCAAAGACCGTACGATCGCGATGCTGAATCAAACCAACATATTTTCTCAGCTCAAACAGGCGGAGCAGGAAGGGTTGAAGTGGGATGTCGTACAGCATCCATTCTATAAGGATGTGCCTAATACGTACGGCAACTCAACCGTGTATATGGTAGGAGCTGTACCGACGACCAAGCATATGGATCAGGTGCTCCAGGTAATGGAGGTGCTGACCTCGGACGAGGTACAGATGAACGTATCCAAAGCCGGCCGTATTTCCCCGCTGAAGAGCGACGCTGTGCAAAAGGTATTCGGGCAGAACGATCCTTCGCTCAAAAATAAAAACGTTAACGGTATCGTCAAGAGCAAGCCGGTCAAATATCCGATCTACTTATACAGAGAAATCGCCGAGCCTCTTACGATTAATAAGTTCGATGAACTGTTGAAAGGCACGAAGGATGTTAACGTATCGTTAAGAGAGCTGGATGAAGAGATCAACCAAGCGGTGCAAATCGAGAAGAAATAAGTAAAAATCCTATCGAAGTCGTTACCAATCAAAAATTATAACTTCTGATGTTATCGGGAAGGGTGAAATTACGTGAGATTATCCACGACGACAGGCACGTTCAGCCTTCGATTGGACGGCGGTTACACGCCGTATAAGGAATCGATTAGAAGGTGCAAAGCGGCAGGGTACGATGTGCTGGACATTAACTTTTGCCGAGCATTGACGGGTCAGACCGATCTGGTGAACGACAACTGGGTGCAGCTTGTGCATGAGCTGAGAGATGAAGCGGAGAAGCTCGGTATTGCCTTCTCGCAATCCCATCCGGTATTCTTGCCTGCGCATCCGAACAATACTTCTGCAGAAAAGCTTGAGGTTTATAACGAGATGATGCAGCGTTCGATCGTGGCCAGCTCCATCCTTGGCGTCCAGTGGGCGGTTGTTCATCCGCATGAGGATCGGGCGAAGACGGCTTTGGATTTTGACGCTTGTATAAAGGACAATGTGGAGCATTTTTCCCCGTACGTGGAGCTGGCCGTCAAGCACAATGTCGGCATTGCCTTCGAGAACATGATTGAGCGACCGACGTCGATGAGGCGGTTCTGCAGCCATGCCACCGAGCTTGCGGCGATGATCGATGTGTGGAACGAGCCGAAGGTGGGCGCATGCTGGGACTTCGGCCACGCCAACTTCCTGTATAAGGACCAGCGCTCGGCACTTCGTACGTTGGGGAAAAGGCTCAAGGCGATGCATGTGAACGACAACTATGGCAGCTCCGATGAGCATATGTTCCCCTTCCACGGGAGTGTCGACTGGCCGACCCTGCTGCCCGTGCTTGCTGAGATCGGATACGAAGGTGATTTTACGTACGAGACGCATAAGGAATTTAACGGCCTCCCTGAAGCGATTAAAGACAGCTTGGCCAAGATTGGCTATGATATTGCCGAATATTGCTTGAGTTTGGTGAATCCTTCGTAGAGGATGTGTAAAAAGCTTTACGAATTCCCTCGTTTTGTTGTTTACTAATAGGATAAGAGAAGCGGCGGCTGGCAGTGATGCCGGGCGGCTGCAGATGGGGGAGAGAGACATGGCATACAAAATTGTGTTTTTTGACATCGACGGCACATTGATTAATGAAGAGAAGCAAGTACCTCAGAGTACGCTCGAGGCGGTTAAACGGTTAAAAGAAAGCGGCGTTGAGCCGGTCATTGCGACAGGGAGAGCCCCTTATTTTATTCAGCATTTGACCGAGCAGCTTGGGATTGAATCGTATGTATGCTTGAATGGCGGGTATGCCGTTTATCGTGGCAAGCCTGTGTATAAACGTGCAATAGATAGAACGAGCATTGAAGCGCTAGTGACACTAGCGGCAAAGCACGGTCATTCGCTTGTGTTCGAGGGGGAGCACGGATATTATGCAGACAGAGCGGATCACTTTTTTATAACTGAAGCCGTTACCTCTCTGAAGGTGAACTTGCCGGGTGTTGACCCAGATTTTTGGAAAAACAACGAGGTGTTTCAGCTGTTCCTGCATTGTGAGCAAAGCGAAGAGCACCTCTATGAGGAGCTGGTGCAGGAGCTGACGCTCATTCGCTGGCATACGAAGGCGATGGATGTGCTGCCGGCTGGCGGCTCCAAGGCGCAGGGCATTGCCGCAATGCTGAAGGAGCTTAGCCTGAAACCGGAAGAGGCGGTTGCCTTTGGCGATGGGCTGAATGATAAAGAAATGTTAGCCTATGTCGGCCTCGGTATCGCAATGGGGAACTCCCATCCGGATCTGCTTCCGTTCGCGGACAAGGTTACGACGCATGTGAATGAAGATGGCGTGAAGAACGGCTTAGTGATGGCTGGACTTATCTAAAATTAGAGCCCCGCAGATAACCATGACGGTTGTTTTGCGGGGCATAGTTTTTACGAAAAGGGTAAGAGGATTTGAACAAAATCGTTTTCTCCTCTGATATAATCACACTAGATATACACTATGTTATATATTCTATATGGATAGGTGGCGATGGTTAGGGATGAGCCTTTTTAATAATTGCGTGGGGAAGAGTCTAAATGCTTCTCTTAAATGGATTAATGAACCGCATGAATGGGGATTTTCTGAACAACATTCACTTATGATTACCGCGCCACCTCGTGCAGACTTCTTCCATAATCCAACACAGGAAAGTAGAAAGCATTCTGCTCCATTCCTATATACGACAACAAATGAAAATTTTATTTTAACCACACGGGTTAGCGTAGACATCCGTGACCGGAATGACTCCGGATGCCTTATGGTAATGGCAGACGAGAATAACTGGGCCAAGTTATGCTATGAGGATTTTAGAGGTCGACCTTCCATTATTAGTGTTGTAACTAAAGAGATTTCGGATGATTGTATCGGTGACTATATCGGGAATACAAACCCCTTCTTAAGAGTATCTCGATATGATAATTGTATAGCTTTTCATTATTCGCTTGATGGGAATGAATGGGCATTAGTGCGGTATTTTGGTATGAATAACATGCATAGTTTAAAAGTCGGTGTAGTTGCCCAGAGTCCAGTTGGTGATGGATGTGTAGTGCAGTTTGATTACTTACACCTCCTTCCTAATACGAATATAGATGTAAGAAATATAAAATAAAACAAATCTTTCGACATTGGAATCAGATTTCCAGAATTTTGTATAACAAATCTCCCTAATGGAAAAATAAACTTAGCTAATACATGCTAAGGAGTGCTCGATGAGTATGGACCATAATCCAAAGCTAACATCATCAGAACTGGGTGTTTTGTGGAATGCATATATGCAAAACACGGCAGTTCTTTGTTTCGTTAAACATTTTGACAAAAATAATGAAGATCAAAGTATTGACGCCTTGATAAAAACAGCACTAAATAATATTCAGTTTGCCGTTGAAGGATCAAAACAAATTTTTGAGATTGAAAAGTCACCTGTTCCGTTCGGATTTAATGAGAGTGATGTAAATCTAGAGGTCTCACGTCTCTATTCGGATCTATTTGCATTACGTTATATTAAATATATATCTGCAGTAGGAATCGCCGCTGCAGCGGTATCACTTGAGCTATCTGCAAGGACAGATGTAAGAACGTATTTTACAAAGATTATCGAGTCGCTATCTTCTCAATATAATTCTGCTTCTGATTTGCTTTTGCAAAAAGGGGTGTTCATTCGTTCGCCTATTATCCCAGTTCCTGAGAAGGTCGAGTATATACAGGAAGAGAGCTTTCTATCCGGGGTTTTCGGTCGCCACAGACCAATTACCGCTGTAGAGCTTTCTCATGTCTCGAAAAATTTGGAAACCAATTCGATTGGACGGACATTTATTTTGGGATTTTCTCAAATCGCTCAATCGATTGAAGTTAAGGAATATTTCACAAGAGGCAAGGAAATTGCGGAAAAGCATGAGGACATTTTTAGAGAAATACTCTTAAAAGATGATCTGCCTTTACCAAGCGTATGGGATTCCACTATCTCCCATACGACTACCCCAATATTCTCCGACAAGTTAATGATGTTCCATGTGGCTACATTAAATGCCACGAGTGTATCGAGCTATGGAGGAGCCATTGCGGGCAGCTTAAGAAAAGATTTAGGCGTTCAGTATATGAAATTGTTAACGGAAGTCATTGAATATGCGGATGACGGGGTGAAAATAATGATTAAAAACCAATGGCTGGAGCAACCGCCCCAAGCTCCTGATCGTGTAGCCCTTCGAAGGAATATGACAATTTAATTCGACAATTCTGGTCTTTGTCAAAAAAGGAGCGCCTCTGTATGATGGGTTTGTCCATGGGTTTGAAACCCAACACCATCAAGGGAGGCGCTCTTGTCATGAGGTTTAAGCGAAGCAGACGGACCAATCAAGGGATAGAACAAATTACCAAAAACGTTTCATGCAGAGGGTCAATATATATGAAATGGAGATTAATTATGAAAAGGGTGCTGATCACCGGGGCAATACGGGAAAATATTGGGACATCGCGTATGTCGACATATCATGTCAATCAATTAAGCCTATACTCATATTGCTATATTCGGCAACTATTGCTACCATTTTCTGGAACGAATAAAGGAGGTAAGGATGATGGGACAAAGCAACAGCGGCTTCTCCGAAAAAGGACTATGCAGATTGCGCGACGTGCTGAAACGGCATGTTGAATCAGGGAAGATTCCTGGGCTTGTCGCCCTGGTCAGCCGATACGGTGAGACGCACGTCGAAGCGATCGGCACGATGCGCCATGATGGTGGCGCGCCGATGCGCCGGGACACGATCTTCCGAATGGCCTCGACTTCAAAACCGGTTTCAATCGCAGCGGCGATGATCCTGATCGACGATTGCAGGCTGCGGCTGGATGACCTGGTAGAGACGTGGCTGCCTGAACTCGCCGACCGGCGGGTGCTGAAGCGGATCGACGGCCCGCTGGACGACACCATGCCGGCGCGGCGGCCGATCACCGTACGGGACCTGCTGACCTCCACATTCGGGCTCGGCATGGATATGACCTCGCTGGGCACTCCGATCATGGGCGCGATCTTCGAGCAGGGGCTCACGCCCGATCTACCGGAGCCGATGCCCGAGCCAGATGAGTGGATGCGACGACTTGGCAAGCTTCCGTTGATGCACCACCCCGGAGAGCGCTGGCAGTACCACATTAGCAACGATCTACTCGGCGTGCTTGTTGCCAGGGTCACGGGCGAGTCGTTTGAGACGTTCCTGCGCAAACGCATCTTCGACTCCCTGGGCATGAAGGACACCGGTTTCCACGTGCCCGTCGACAAGATCGACCGGCTGCCGCCCCTTTACGCCCCCGATTCGCAGACCGGAGAGTTCATTGTGTGGGACGAGGCCAGGGGAGGACGCTACAGCCAGCCTCCGGCGTTTCAAGGCGGCGGCGGTGGGCTGGTCTCCACCGTTGATGACTACCACGCTTACTTCCGGATGCTGCTGAATCACGGGATGCACAAGAGCGAACGGATCTTGTCCCGACCCGCCGTCGAGCTGATGACCACCAACCGCCTCACGCACGAGCAACAGGCCGCCCGAAACGCCATGGCCGCCAACAACGTCCATGTATCATTCGGCCAAGGGCAGCACGGAGGCTGGGGCATGGGGATGGCGGTGCGCACCTATCGCGGCGACTACGCGTCCATCGGCCAGTTCGGCTGGGATGGCGGAAGCGGCACCTCGACCTACGCCGATCCGGACAACCAACTCACTGGAATCCTGCTCACCCAGGTCGGAATGTCCACCCCGGATTCAGCACGGCTTATCCATGACTTCTGGACCACGGTCTACCAGGCAATCGACGAAGACTGACATCGAGACCGCACCTGGAACGGCTGCCCCCAGTTGCCCTTTTAAATATTAATCTTAGCCTCGTAGCCCGTTGCTGCGGGGCATTTTTTTGCCATTGAATCAAAGGGCAGGAGAACGCAGGCAAGCAACAAATGATTTGTTGATCATGCGTTGCGTTATGACAATTCCATTAGAAGATATTACATAATAAGTTCAAAATCATGGAAATCTAAAATAAACTGGATCACCCTGATAGGAGACCAAAGATAAATGAACCGAGATGAAAAAATAATGGAAAGTAAACACGATATTCGATTAACTTCTGGTGAACTCACACCCTTATGGACAGGTTATCAAGGCGATAGTATGGCGAATTGCGTGCTCAAATACTTTTTGAATAAAGTTGAAGACGCGGAAGTGAAACCAATTGTTGAGTATGCACTTGGATTGACCGAGGAACATATGGAATTTAAAAATTCACTATTTAGAAATGAAAAGTTTCCTATCCCTCTTGCCTTTACTGATAAGGATGTTAACATTGACGCCCCAAGACTATTTTCGGATGGTTTTATGCTGCTTTATCTAAGACATATGGGTATTGCTGGTTTAACAGCATATTCAATGGTATTAGCAAGCAGCTCAAGAAAAGATATACGCGTATTCTTTAATCATAATTTGAAGACCGCCGCTGAGCTGCTAGAAAAAGCAACCACTACCCTCCAATCTAAAGGTTTACTTCCTAGAAGTCCTTATATTCCGTATCCTGATTCTGTTGAGTTTGTACAAAAAGAAGGCTGGTTAAATGGGGTATTGGGTGACCGTAGACCCCTTAATAGTTCAGAAATAACACATCTCTTTTTAAATATAATGACTAACAGCGTAGGTCAAGCATTAATGCTAGGTTTTTCTCAAGTAGCAAAGTCAAAGGAAGTTGTTGAATATATTTTGCGCGGCAGAGATATTTCCTCTAAACACATTGAAGTATTCAGCTCAGTATTACGCGATGACAAATTGCCGGCACCTATGACTTGGGAATCAGATATATCCAATTCTAAGGAAGCTCCATTTTCCGATAAGCTTATGCTTTACCATACGGTCTTCCTTACAGCCTTAGGTTTAGGGAATTATGGAGCAGCTCTTGCAGGAAGCACTAGGAGGGATTTAGCAGCTTTATACCTGCGGCTTACAGCAGAAATAGGAACATATGCAGATGACGGTGCCGAACTCTTGATAAAGAATAAATGGATGGAGAAGATGCCAGGTGCGATAGAACGTGATGCCCTTCTATCCGTTTAACGGTGATGTATATGGTTAGGGGACAGAAGTTGGAAAGGCTTATGTGGAGCATCGCACTTCCCGGTTTTGGACAATTATTGAATAGGAAGTATATTAAGGGTGTATTATTGATTGCACTAGAAGTAATGATCAACCACCAATCTCATTTAAATAAAGTAATACAAAGTAGTTTTACAGGGGACATCGCTGGAGCCATCGCAGAGGCGGACTATCAGTGGCTGATGTTCTACCCTTGCGTTTACATGTATGGAATTTGGGATGCTTACCGTGATGCAGACGAAGAACCAAAGCCATTCGCCTTTTTTCCATTCGTTTTTGCTGCTTTTTTTGCAACTGTGGGCTTGATCTATTCTCCCTATTTGTTAGGACCAGTGTGGCTAACATTAGTTTTCTGTTTTATTGGTGTGGGAGTGGGGATTTTTCTTGAGAAAATGTTCAGCCAATAAGGGCGTTACTTGGCATTGAGCTAAAGTACGATAAAGTAATTCAGGGGCTGCCGCGACAACGAACGGCAGCTTTATTGTGCTAAATGGCAGGATAACGTAACCTACATGTGAAAAGTCGTAAAACTACTGCGAGGCTGACCGAAAGTTACCAGGATGTTAAACCCAGACATTTGCAACACTAGCAGGTGCCTAACGGTGAGTCGGAATTCAATCTGAAAAACGATATTCACGCAGCCAATGTCGTGTTTGGCTCCCCGATCCAGTTATGGCAGGTTCCTCGCAACGTGTATGGCAAGATGCGGGTCAGTCTCGCGGAATTAAACGAAGAGTAGCGCCATGCGGCGCCATCGGTCAATATTTATATCGCCAACTAGAAGAAATGAATGAAAGCTGGGCGAACAATCGGCATTGGCCTAGAGGAGAAATGTGGACCCTGGGGGGATTCACCTGCCGTGGGATTGCTGCTGCACGATCTGCCCTATGATTATGATTGGATGCCTGCACCCCGCATAGCTTC
Organism: Paenibacillus cremeus; assembly: GCF_007786445.1. Taxonomy (GTDB): domain Bacteria; phylum Bacillota; class Bacilli; order Paenibacillales; family NBRC-103111; genus Paenibacillus_G; species Paenibacillus_G cremeus. The sequence goes on from NZ_VNJI01000003.1 coordinate 231,853, forward strand.
GGACATGACCTATGTCCATGGTCAAACCGATAGACGAATAGCGGGAATCAATACGAGGTATGCGTGATTGAGAAGTAAACGGTAACGACAATTGAATACAACACAACATGGAGCCGCCGCAAGGTTAGCTCCTCTTTGACGTTCATCGAATATTTTATGTTGCAAATGCAACAATAACACATTAAATTTAGTGTATGGTTATTTATTGTATTTGCAACAAAATATGAATATAGGAGTTAATTATGAAGGAAATCCTACGTGAAATCGGGATGATTGCAAGGGCGTTAGACTCCATAAGCAATATCGAATTTAAAGAATACGACCTGACAAAAGGGCAGTATTTGTACCTTGTTCGAATATGTGAAAACCCAGGAATCATTCAAGAAAAATTAGCTGAAATGATTAAAGTAGATCGAACTACCGCAGCTCGTGCAATTATTAAGCTTGAAATGAACGGCTTAATTGAAAAGAGAGCTGATGAACATAACAAAAAAATAAAAAAATTGTTTCCGACGGAAAAAGGGAACGCTGTATTTCCTTTTATCAAAAGAGAAAATGATTATTCGAATAGCGTTGCATTAGCGGGATTTTCCGAAAGTGAAGCAGAAACCATTTTTTATCTTCTTCAAAGAGTGAGAAAAAATATAGAAATTGACTGGGATTTTGTAAAGAAGGGGAACAAGCGAACTTATTGATTTGGTAAAGGGGAGATATTCCAAATTGACTGTAAAATTAAAACAATGCACTAGTGAAGATTTAAAAATACTACAAAATATAAGTATTGAGACATTTTACGATACGTTTAAAGATCAAAATTCACCTGAAAATATGGAAGCTTATTTGAAAAGAGCATTTAACTTAAATCAGTTGGAAAAAGAATTGTGCAATGTCTCTTCGGAATTTTATTTCATTTGTTTCCATGAAGAACTTGCTGGATATTTAAAGGTTAATATCAATGATGCCCAAACCGAAAAAATGGGTAATGAATCACTCGAAATAGAGAGGATTTATATTAAATCCAATTTTCAAGGAAACGGACTTGGAAAATACCTGCTAAACCAAGCGGTGGACATAGCCATCGGACAAAACAAAAGGAAGATTTGGCTAGGCGTTTGGGAAAAGAATGAGAACGCAATTGCCTTTTATAGAAAAATGGGTTTTGTTCAAACGGGAGCTCACTCATTTTATATGGGTGATGAAGAACAAATCGATTTTATTATGACCCAAACGCTGATCTAACGAGCAGGTTATTAAGTAAACGAAGTGCAGTGACAGATTGGTACATTTAAAATAATGAGGAGGAAAGGACCATATGTATATACCTTCGCATTTTGAAATTAAGGATAGATCCATTGCCTACAGGATAATGAGGGAAAATAGTTTTGCTACATTGTTCTCACAACATGACGGAGCGCCCTATGCTACCCATTTGCCATTAATTCTTGATGAAAATCATATGTACCTATACGGGCACTTTGCTCGTCCCAATCCTCAATGGAAGGACATTGGGAATCAAACTGTGCTAGCTGTATTTCATGGTCCTCATTGTTATATCTCTCCTTCTTGGTATGAGACGAATTTGGCCGTTCCAACCTGGAACTATGTGACTGTCCATGCATACGGGGAAGTCGAGCTTATAGATGACGAAAATGAGTTAATGGTTTCCTTAAATGATATGGTATTGAAGTACGAATCTCCTAATAGCTCCTACAGCTTGAAGGACATAGACCCCGGTTTTCTGAGTGGTTTGTATAAAGGGGTTCAAGGCTTTAAATTGAAAATTAACAAAATAGAAGGGAAAGCAAAGCTAAGCCAAAATCATTCCATCCAACGTCAGGAATTGATTATTCAACAGCTTGAAAGAATCAAACATACAGACGAGCAAAAAATCTCATCTCTGATGAAACAAAGTCTAGGACATTAAGCGGATCCGATGGCTTCTGACATGTAAGATAAGAACATGAAGCGAGAGGAAGGTAGCGTTATTTGGTCTTATACGGTCGATTTATTCCGTGATTTATCTCCGGGGGCGCGATAATTACCACTACACAGCTCATTTGAGTACCAGGACTGACACATTAGAATACGCGTGGAGAAGAGTGGGGGAGGGGATCAACAATGAAAAATAAAAAGTGGGCAATATTGGTTATTGTCGCACTCTTCATTGTAACTTCAACTGGTTGCTTTGGGTCTAAAAAAAATGATGACTTTTCGGAAATAAGTAAAAGTTTAGCCCAACATTCTAACCAATTGAAAGATGAGCTAGGCGTAACATTAGTTGGTTATGCCGCTGACCCAAAAGAGAATGTATTCAAAATTGGAATAGGCTATGACTCGGCATTGACAGAAATAAGATTAAAACAAATCATTGAAGAATATCTGTCTAATTCCGTTTCGACAATCCAGGGAAGCGACTGGCATCAAAGACTCAAGCCCTATAACCTGATAATTGAACGTATAGGAGATGTTAAAACAAACTTCCCCATTTTAGCACATAAAAATGAGCGAGAGACTGATTTGACCTGGGTGAACTGAAGAAAGTTAACTAAATTACTTGAATAAGACCACACAAACCTTGGCTGGCACGGCGATGATTACTCTCTAATTTGCCAGAGTAACACTTCCGCTTCATCTACAATATGATGAAACTAGAAATCTAAAGAGGTGAGCCAATGGCAGTCGTAAAAGCCAGAAAACAGGATATTGATATGTTGGCAAGGTTGCTTCGAGCTGAAGCTGAGACCGAAGGCGAAATGGGCATGCTCCTTGTTGGAAATGTTGGCATTAACCGAATAAGAGCGAATTGCTCCGATTTTAAAGGAATCCGGACAATTCCTCAAATGATCAACCAGCCGCATGCATTCGAAGCGCTGCTTCATGGGATGTACTATCAAAACGCAAGAGAGAGGGAACGCCGTCTGGCGCAACGGGTTGTGAATGGGGAGCGGAATTGGCCAGCCGAATTCTCCCTATGGTATTTCCGTCCAGGAACGTTCGAAAATCCCGGACCATGTCCGCCAACTTGGTATAATCAGCCGAACGTGGGACGATGGAAGAAGCACTGCTTTTATCAACCGACCGTGAAAGAATGTGAAAATGTATATAATACGTTTGGTTGACAAGAACTTTATCACATTAAGTGCCGCGTAAATGGGACCGTTGACAAAGTCCTCGGCTAATTAAAACGCTGATGATTCACTACAATATATAGTGGATCAACAGCGTTTTTAATTCCAGATGTTGTATCATCCAAAGATGAATTGCCCTTTGTCAACAGTCCCTAAATCGCGGCTTTTTTGGTTTTAGTGGAAGTTGAGCCTGTCGATCGACGAGCATGTCAAGTAGACAGTGGCAGGAATCACCATGAACAAAGGGCCTTAGTCCGGTAGAAAACCGAACTAAGGCTGCATAAGGATCCTTCTTAAAAACTGTCTACTTGACGGGGGGAAGTTCAATATTAGCTGCTGCACAAATTGTGATGAATCAAAGTATAAAGTTTCCCGAGTCTACCGGGACGAGGAATCATAAAACATATTTAAGGGCACCTTCTATGGGTGCCCTTGTCTGATCTCAAAGCGAATTGAAGATTCACCGACTACACCGGTAAGTCTCATTCATGGCAAGTGCGGATCCAGACGGACATTTCACCGGGCGTCCGATTTCCCCACAAATAATAAGGTACTGCCTTTATTATCACAGGTTCGGCTGAACGCGATTGCGTGAGCGGACGGTATGGCGTATCCGCCTGCCAGGAGGTTTGATCATCGAGACGGCCTTTCGCTTCGACGAGTATTGCCCCGCCAAGCAGTTCGTTGTCGAAATGGGATTGGAGATTCGCTTCACGAATAACGGATATAGATGAGAGCGAGCCTCCATTGTCTGTTTCCTCCAAACAATAAATAAACGGACCGCGCTCAATAGCGGCTTTACCTGCATTGGCCCGAATCTGTGGATGCGCGGCTATCCATTGTGCTTCGAGAGCAGGTTCCCATTCTACGATGTCACCTTTGTTCCAAAGTCTGTTGACAGTTGCATAACCATTTGTAACTTCATAGCTCGATTCAGCGCCGTTAATTTTCATTACAGCCTTCCCGTAGCACCATGATGGAATACGCACTGCGAGTGTAAAAGGGGCCCCCGTTACGGCGGCTAATTCCAGTTTCACATAGCCTTCCCAAGGCAGGCGTGATTCCTGCTTCATAGCTACCTGACCTGCGGCTAGCTTGAACTGCGCCTCGCTGCCAATGAATAAATGCGTATAAATCGCATTATCTTTGGTGGAAGCCGTGTAGATATATTCGTTCAAAGAGCTAAGCAACCGAGCAACATTCGGCGGACAACAGGAGCAGCCGAACCACTTTTGTCTCACTGCCTTCACATGACGACGGCCCGGGTTTTTCTCAGAGGCTTCAGGCCACACTTCTAGCGGATTGACATAAAAGTAATGCTTACCGTCTTGTGACATACTTCCAATGACATTGTTGTATAGCGCTCGTTCCAGAACATCAGCATACTCGCTCTTCACTTCCAGCTCCAGCATGCGGCGTGCGAAGAATATAAGACCTATAGAAGCGCATGTTTCCGCATATACAGTATCGTTCGGTAAGTCATAATCGAAGGAGAATGCTTCGCCGTGATGGGTTGAACCGATCCCTCCGGTTATATACATTTGCTTTTTCGTCATGTTTTCCCATAAACGGCGACTCGCTTCGAGCAGTCCTTGATCATTCGTTAAATGTGCAAGATCAGCCATTGCGGTATACATATACACCGCACGGACGGAGTGTCCAACCGCCACTTCCTGCTCACGGACGGGCTTATGTGCCTGATTGTAGGATAGCTGCTCGACGGTAGGTAGCTTTATCTTTTTATCTGCCCAAATGCTGTACCCGTCCCTCTGTTTGCATTCTTCAATTAGATAGTTCGGCGTGGTACCACGTTCATTAATGAAAAACTGTGCCAATTTCAAATAACGTTGTTCACCTGTCGTTTTAAACAGTTTCACAAGTGCAAGTTCGATCTCTTGGTGACCATCATATCCTCGCAGTTTACCTGGTTCGCCACCAAAAACAGTGCTGATATAATCGGCTAATTTACAAGCCACGTCAAGCACCTTCCGTTTTCCCGTAGCTGTAAAATAGGCTACTGCCGCCTCTATCATATGGCCAGCACAGTACAATTCGTGAGCTTCATATAAATTTGTCCACTGGTTGCCTGGTTCTTTAATCGTATAATAGGTATTTAAATAACCGTTCGTATGCTGGGCTTCTGAAATCAGTTCAATCAACTCATCCGCAATCCGCTCTAGAATAGGGTCAGGGTGATTAGCGAGCGAATAACCTACTGCTTCAAGCCATTTTGCCACATCGCTGTCCTGAAATACCATACCTCCATATTTACCTTCTTCTCTTCCAGCTGCAATCCGGAAATTACGAATCGCATAGCTTGGCTCAGCATCTGGTATCCGGTCGTTGAGGGCCTCCCATTGATAGGGGATCACTGTCTCACGAACCAACGCTGTAAACCGGTTCCAAAATCCATCCATTATTCGAACTTGCTGCACGCTTGTTGGAAGCTCCAAATGTATTCCCTCCTGACAACTCAAATCATTTTTTATGACTTTTGATAGCTGTGCTCCTTTAGTTTATCTTTGAAATAACTGATAAGCTATAAATTAAACCAACCTCTTTTTTATAAAATTTAACACAGTATAGGAGAATGTTAGCGAGTGAGCGAACAGGGCTTCAACTGCAGGGATATCACCATTAAAGTTCAGGAAACAATATTCACCATAGTTGCCTTAGCTGCTCTAAGTGGATATGATGAGACCTTGTCAGGGGGCAGCTTTCCCCGAAGATTGATTTTTCGGGATAGGGTGCTAGTCCTATCTGCTAAGAAATGCGCTCATACGTTTGGCCAAATTTTCGCCGATGAGAATATGACCGTAATCGGAAGGATGAATCAAATCCGCCGCCAATGCGGAAAAATCGGGAAGCAAATCATGGCCCTCGATCAAATGCAGATTCGGCAGTTGAAGTTCACGGTGTAGGCGGCGAAGTACGTCCGCAAATTCGAGGTTAGCTCTCGTTAAGATGTGGTTCCCTGCAACAAGCCGGTCAGAAGAGTTCGGAAACAGGGTGATCAAGAAGACAGGCTTGCCGGGATGGGCGGCGGTCATGCTTCTCACCAAATAATGAGCCCTCTCTGCAAATTGCTCTGTCGTAAATATTCCGCGCATATTCACACCCAGTTCGAGAGTCGCGACATCCCACCCTTGATGGTCGGTGAAAAAGTCTGCGGTTTCCTTTTCACAGAAGCATGAACCTCCGAGGCCTTTGTTCAACACATCGAAGCCGAGCCGCCGGGCTGCCTGCTGGATATAACTGTTGTGATTGACTGTCGCTCCGGAGCCATGGGTAATGGATGAGCCGTAAGCGAGCCAGCGGATAGCGGGGAGTTCCTCGGACACGGGAGGTCTAACGGGGTGGCCGAACGTTTCCAGATGGTGGAATACAACTTGAAATCCGGCGCCTGCCACATAGCTACGGCTTACGAAGATACGCCAGACATCGGGGGAAAATCGCCCTGTTCTTAATGACTCCCCGGTCACTTCAGCAAACTGTTCGTTTCTCTCCAATTGCAGAGTATGTAACCGTCCGGATTGGAGACGATGCATTGAATGAAAAAAGTCCCCATTGTAAACGACGATGTCTCCTTCATCCATCGGAGCGGAAAGCGTGATTCTCACACGACCAGAGGTGGTAACAAAGCGCATTTCGCATCCGGTGGACATGGATGATACGTAACGGCCTCTTTCATCGTATCCTTCACCTAAACGGTCCCTCACTTTTTTCGGATAACGCTGCAAAACAAATCCGGCCATTCCCGGCAGCTGCTCAAGCTCCTCCACATTATGAAAATTAATTTTATCGTGTACCATGAGAACTTCACTCCTTATGCTCGGATGTTAGTATATTCTAAAAAGAATTCTTGTTTCCTGCATCCTGCTTAATGTGACTTAACAGAAAAGAGTTCAACCTGTAAAAACAGGCTGAACTCAAATAAGCTTTTGAATGTGGCCAACGTTTGCGTTTTGGCAAGCTTTATTGCTTTTGAAAGATAGCATGATTCCCTCGTATAACCACTTTTTTATACCATCCTGGTAATTGTTCAGCCAATAAGGTGGGCCCAGGCCAGCTTGGAACATCGTCAAAAATCATATATCCCCCGGAAGCGACGAATGGACTCCAAAATTCAAAATCCCGCCTTACAGACAAATAATCATGGGCTGCATCAATGTAGATCATACCTATACTTCGTGATATCGGCCATCGGCGCGAGGCCTCCATACTATCCATCGGAATGGGCTCTATATAATCCAATAAATTTAAACCTCTCATATTTTCGATAAACTCATTGTATAGCTGGCCTTCTTTAAAGTGCTGCAGCATCCCTTGATGCTCTTCTGAGCCTTTCCACGTATCTACAGCATATACACGCCCCTCCCCCCGGTCTTTTATGGCAGAGGCTAAACATACCGTTGATTTCCCTCGCCATGACCCTACTTCCACGATATTTGGCACAGGGGCTTTTAGGGCGTATCTATATAGATTCTCGACCCCGTCATCGTTTAACCATCCATGTATGGAACCAACCGCTGGTCTAATTTGTGCTATACGCGTAGAAATCTCATTTTCCGAAAGCGTCATCTAATCAGCTCCTATTCTATGATTTTACAAGTTATTCAGTTTACGAGAATTGCGATACTACGAAACACCTAATTTTTTGACAGTTGCAAAGATTTCACGTCTGCAAATTCGCAAGCGATGCGATGTTCTTTTGGTTTGCAGAGTAACACATTCTCAACAATAAAAGTCAGATAATGACAGCAATCTTCGAGCACATTTTCTCTAGTGAATTGGTAACCTATTGATTGATTAAGAGATTTCATTGTCAATTGCGAATAAATCAAATGCGAGAAAGAGGGAACGATGGCGTAACAGGAAAACAACGGGACAGCTCTTAATCAGAAAATTGAAAAGGAGAAGACTATTATGCAAATCAAAAAGAAAATCGATATTGATATGATCTTGGACAATTTCTCCTCGATAGCTCAATGGGACACTCTAGGCCAAAAGCATTATTTCGTTTTTGAAGACCGTAAACGTGGTGGCCAATGGACATTAATGAGTTATTCTAATGAGAGATTTAGTGTTCACGGAATCGGAGAAAATTACTTCGATGAAAGTGAGTCATTTTTTGAAGATCGCAATGACGTATTGTCGTTCTTATGGGAGCACCGTTCAGCTTTCAATTACTCCTCAAAACAAGGGTGAAGGGGAGTTAACGGGCAGAGCTCAGTAAAGACCCCCTGTGGGTGCCGCGGGGATCCGGATCGTAAGAAATGGGAGTTGAAGTGAATGGAGGGGGACGAAGATGGGCTTGGATTTGATTGCAGTTCGGCGGGACTTGCACATGCATCCAGAAACTGCCTTTCACGAGCACCGTACAGCGCAAGTAATCGAAGAGCATTTGCATCGAATGGGTTTGGAAACCCGCCGCTGTGCTGGGACAGGAGTCGTAGCCGACATTGATGGGTTGAAACCGGGGCCGACGGTGGCGCTGCGTGCGGACATCGACGCACTGCCAGTGGAGGAAGCCACGGGCTTCGATTATGCAAGCCTCATTCCCGGCAGCATGCATGCCTGTGGCCACGATGCACATACTGCCATCGTCCTCGGTGCCGCAGAGCTACTCCTGCAGAGACGTTCCGAGATCAAAGGAAGGGTACGTTTGATATTTCAGCCTGCGGAAGAAGTTGCGGAAGGTGCAAAGCTTATGATCGAGCAGGGGGTTCTGGATGGTGTCAACGTCATCTACGGGTTGCACGTCGCCTCATTTTTGCCGTTCGGCAAGATTGCATTCAGAACAGGGATGGGACAGATGGCAGCGGCGGATCGGTTTACCGTAACCATTGGCGGAAAGGGGGGCGCCGCCGGATTGCCGCATCTGACAACAGATCCTCTTGTGGCGGCTGCGGGAGTGATACTGGGGCTTCAAACTGCGGTCAGCAGAGCGATCAACCCTGTCGAACCGGTTGTAGTCAGCATTGGACGACTTGCCGGGGCTGACGCATACAATGTCATTCCGGAGCAAATCGAGCTGGAAGGCACAACCCGATATTTCAATCCACAGGTCGGAACTGCGCTGCCTGCCTTGCTGCAGACCATCGCTTGTAATATAGCTTCAGGCTACCGCTGCACAGCGGAGCTCCATTATTGGAGTATGTGTCCTCCTGTTGTCAACGCGGATCGTCCGTCGCGACTAGCACGGAGAGCGGCCGTTCAAATCGTTGGGGAATCGAATGTCTTGGAATCGCCGCAGATTATGCCAAGTGACGATTTTGCCGTCTACCAGCAGCACGTGGATGGGTGTTATGTTTTAGTTGGCGCGGAAGGCCCTTACGCTCACCATCATCCTAAGTTTACTATTGATGAGCGATGCTTGTCCGTCGGAGCCGAGTGGATGGCGAGGGCGGCGCTCGAATCGTTGCAAGAAGTATGGGGCACGACATGACGATGCCGATTACGTGTTGTGGTTAACCCAACAACAATTGACTACCGGAGAATGATAGCGGAGGAGCTTGCGACAGCAGCTCCTCCTTGGTTTTGTTGAAGTAACGGGCCGACAAGGTTGGGCCAACCCAGATGTTCTGTCAAGAATGACTCATGGGTCGGCCCTTTGGAAGTTCATAGCTGAGGTAACTATAGGAGCACCTAACTGTCTAGAAGCTTTGTGTCTTCTCAGGCAAATATCTAACTAGTAATTCCTTCAGCAAGCCTTGAGACTTCGCCTCATGCGCGACGAGCGAAAGCTCCTCTACCCATCCGAATGACCAAGTGCTGCGTTTCACATCAGGCCAATGCTGAGTCACCTTCGTTTCCCCATCAAGCAGCTCGCCGCGTGTCAGTGCCAGGGCCAGAAGCTTGGCCGCATCCTCCCGATTCACGGAGCCGCTCGGATCAAATTTCCCTAGTCCTACGCCGCCTACAAATCCGAGAGCTTCAGCGGTACTGATTTGATTTTTCGCCCAGTGATCCTTCACGTCGTTGAAATCGTTATCAAGAGGAAGCTCATGAATACCGCGAACGCGCAATAGAAGAGTTACCAGCTCGCCGCGCGTGATTGGATCATCCGGATGAAAACCATTGCCGTCACCCGACATCCATCCCGCTTGTGTCATCTTCTGCACATAAAAATAAGCCCAGTGGTTCGCAGGCACATCGCTGAAAACCTCTCCCGGCCCGGCGGACTGCGGTTCGCCGAGGCGGGTCATAATGGCCGCAGCCTCCGCACGAGTTAGCTTTCCGTTCGGGTGAAAGCCGCCGTCCGGATAACCATTGAATGCAGGCTGATGGATCTCCGTGCCCACTTTGACATGGACCGGCGGAGCCTTAATTCCTACGCTGTCGTCGTCACTGCTTTCGCACTCCACAGCGATATCATCCCCGTTGGTTACGGTTCCTTTTACCTTCAGGTTCAAGTGAATGACACCGGCCCCTTGTGCCTTAAGGTCTTTCATATTCCACTGGATCGTTCTGGACACCGCATCCCAATTGCCTCCCGATAATTCGGTTACATCGAGTTTTTCGGAGATTTTGAGCTTGATCCACGATTTCTCCATATTTTTGTTGCTCACATTATGGTAGAGGATGTGGTACGAAATCGTACCGTCAGCGGCGGCGCTCTTCTGATCTGAAATGCATTGGATCTCCAGGTTGGACCGCGTATCCGCGTAAGCTGCTGGCGCAGCCAGCATTGATCCGAGGGCAATCGATAAGGCCATAGCCCTAAAACGTGCAGATGGAATCCATTTTATCATGTCAAGAATCCTCCTTATGCATGGATATGCTGCGTAAACATACCTATGTGAGAGAGTCCTGCTTTATACCTAATAGGGATAAGAATTCCTTGATCTTCGCCTAGACAAACACGGTGTTCTCTAACCGTCTGCCGTGAATCAGGAAGGGCTGAGTATGGGGTGTGTAGTAGGGTGTTATTTCTGGTGGGTGTAAAGGAGTTCTGCATAAAACTCACTGCAAATAGTACTTACGTCAATAAAGGATATCGTAAGGGCAATGTCATTTAGTTAAGGCATAGTGTCCAAAATCAAGAACAAGAGCAGGTTATCGAAAAGATAGCCCGCTCTTTTTTTGCGCAAAAATGCGAAATAGGTATTGACAAGCAGTTAAAAAAATGTGGCGAAGCCCCTTGAAAAACGAGGAGGTTTTGTCATTGGAATTGTACGCGAGCTCTTTAAAAGAAACGCTGACATCCCTTATTCGAGAGATGTCAGTGGCACCCGAACTTTATGTTA
>NZ_VNJI01000030.1 GCF_007786445.1 Paenibacillus cremeus
AATGGCGGCATTGAGTTCATCCAAATAGTCCCGTGTGTTTTGCTGCACTTGCTCTTTGGTGTGCTTATGCTTGTTGGCGTTGGCTTTTACATGTGTCGAATCCGAAATTAAGACACGACCACCTACCATGCGGTGAGAGATCGCTTGAAGCACAATCTCATCAAAGATATCTTGAAAGATCGACGTGTCTTTAAATCGTGTTCGTCTGTTCCAACTAATCGTGGTATGGTCTGGAACGCGATCCGTTAACCCAAGCCCTAGAAACCATCGGTAGGCAAGGTTTGTCTGAATTTCGCGCTCCAACTGCCGCTCTGAACGAATCCCGTAAAAGTAACCAAGAAAAATCATTTTAAAAAGAACAAGAGGATCAATAGCGGGCCGACCATTGTCCTAGGAATAAAGATGACGAACTTTCTCATCAATGAAAGTGAAGTCAATGTGCTTATCAATCTTTCGAAGTAAGTGATCGGCAGGGACCAACTCCTCGATGGAGACCAACTCGTAATTTTGTTGTTTATCGCGGCTAGAGCGAAGCATAACAAGCACCATCCGTTCGTAAGTAGTAACTCAATTATATCACATTAACGCGGTGTCGTGTTAAATTTTATGGTTATTAAAAAGGCTATCGAGAGACTTTCTCGACAGCCTGAAGGTTCACATTTCAATCTGAAATGTGAACCTTTCTTTCAAGCACGCTGGACTTCGCAATTATTAATTCCCAGTGCCGAATTCAAAGGACAATACCGGATTGTTCCCGTAATAATTGGTGCTACTCCAAGCAGGCCCCACCAACTTTTATTAAGTAAACCCGTAAGAAGTATGGCTGAACCAATGGTTATTCGAATCACTTGCTCAGTCTTACCCACATTGCATTCCAATGCTTAAGTCACCTCAATTGAAGAAAATGTTGTATAAAAGCATTTATATTGTGCCCTTTGAGTAAGGAAAAATGCGCGTCAAACCAACTCGCAACAGGGGGTTGACGTAAACGAAAGAATTGATTATAGTATTAACATACCTTAACGGGTATGGGTATTAATAATTAATGATAAGTTCACTGGACTACTAATTTTTTTTGCTTAAAAATATACCCCATGGGGTATTGGGAGGTTATAACGTCGTTAATATGCTTGGAGGCATGTTGGAATGGTCCGGAGACGTGTCTTACGGTAAAAAACTTTAGGAGGCTATAAAATGACCATTGTACAAGTTGATCGAACATTGGAATGTGAAGGTTTAGCATGTCCGCTGCCGGTGGTTCGTACCAAAAAAGCGATCGAGGAGATGAAAACCGGTGAAGTGTTGGAGGTGCGCGCAACCGACAGGGGCTCTGTGGCGGATCTTCAGAGTTGGGCGAAGCGTACCGGGCATCAATATATTGGATTGAAAGAAGAAAATGGTATCTATCGCCATTACCTGCGTAAATCGAATCCAACTGAAACGAAAGAGGAAACCAAATTCCCGCATACGATTTTCAATGAAGTAATCCAAAATAAACTGTCCACTGGCGAAAAATTAAACATTGTAGATGTGCGCGAGCCTGCTGAATTTGCTTTCGGCCGAATTCCTGGAGCCCAATCCATACCCTTAGGCGAGCTTGAAAAACGGCTGCATGAGCTCGATCCGAACCAAGAATATTATCTGGTTTGCCGTTCAGGGAACCGCAGTGATATAGCTTGTCAGGCATTAGCGGAGAAAGGCTTTAAAAATGTGAAAAATGCGGTTCAAGGCATGACGGAATGGACTGGCGAAGTAGAAAAAGATTGAGCATCACATTAACGTTCTAAAACTCTAAAACAGGAGGATGAATTCAACAATGACGATTTCAAAAATGACAGCAAAAGAAGTAACAAACAGGGTCCTCAGTAACGAAGCATTGTTTATCCTCGATGTACGGAATGAAGCTGATTTTATCGATTGGAAAATTGAAGGTACCCGTGTGGAAATCATTAATATCCCATACTTTGATTTATTGGATGACATCACTCCAGCTCTGGAGAAAATTCCGGACGGTAGGCCGGTTCTGGTAGTTTGCGCGAAAGAAGGCTCGTCTATCATGGTCGCGGAGCAGATCGCTGAGGCAGGGAGAAATCATGTTTCTTACCTGGAAGGCGGCATGAAATCGTGGAGCGAGTACCTTGAGCCTGTTAAGGTGTCGGATCTGTCCGGCGGAGGAGAGCTTTACCAATTTGTACGTATTGGGAAAGGCTGCCTGTCATATCTGGTGCTCTCCAATGGAGAAGCCGCCATTATTGATACAAGCCGCATGATGGATCAATATGAGCAATTTATGCAAGAAAAAGATGTCAAGCTCATGCACACGATCGACACCCATCTTCACGCGGATCACATCTCCGGGGGAAGAGCGCTGGCTGAGAAATACGGTGCCACGTATCATTTGCCGCCAAAGGATGCGACGGAGGTGACGTTTAAATACGAGAAACTAGAAGAAGGTAAAGACATTTACGTTGGTAATGAAACGATTAAGGTGCAGCCCATTTATTCACCGGGGCACACCATTGGATCGACATCGTTCATTATCGATAATAAGTACCTTTTGACTGGAGATATTCTCTTCGTTGAATCGATCGGCCGTCCTGATTTGGCGGGACTCGCGGAAGATTGGGTAGATGACCTTCGCGAGACACTGTACAGCCGCTATAAAGATCTATCCGAGGATCTGGTTGTACTGCCTGCTCATTTCGGTAATATATCCGAACTTGGTGAAGGAGGACTTGTATCCGGTCGCTTAGGAGCTTTGTATCAAGAAAATCCGGGATTGAATATTCAAGATGAGAGCGAATTCCGTAAAACAGTAACTGAAAACTTACCGCCTCAACCCAATTCGTACCAAGAAATTCGCCAAACCAATATGGGGAAAATGAATCCAAATGAAGAAGAACAACGAGAAATGGAAATAGGTCCGAACCGCTGTGCAGTTCACGATAAATAAGGAGGAAAAACCATGAACAGCGATAAAGTATTGGATGCTAAAGGCTTGGCCTGCCCGATGCCAATTGTCAGAACAAAAAAGTCAATGGAAGAACTCAAATCCGGTCAAGTATTAGAGGTCCATGCAACCGATAAAGGTGCTAAAAAGGATCTTACGGCTTGGGCTACAAGTTTGGGACATGAATTGCTGAGTGATGCAGAAGAAAAGGGTGTATATAAGTTTTGGATTAAAAAGGCGTAAGAAATGAACGGAGAATGATAGGATCCGGTGTCATTCTCCTTTTTTTTACCCAATAAGCACAACAAAGAAGGGATGATCAGCTGATGGCAGAAAATAAAGAAAAAACTACGATTGTTCTGTTTAGTGGAGAATTAGATAAAGCTATTGCGGCATTTATTATTGCCAATGGAGCCGCTGCGTATGACCATGAAGTGACCATATTTTTTACCTTTTGGGGACTAAACGCACTTCGCAAAGATGACCAAGTATTCGTTAAAAAGGGCTTCTTGGAAAAAATGTTTGCAAAAATGATGCCGCGCGGGGCGAATAAGCTTGGATTATCCAAAATGAATTTTGGCGGAGTGGGACCTCAAATGATTAAGCATGTAATGAAAAAGCACAATGCTCTGTCTCTTCCCCAGCTTATTGAATTAGCTCAAGAGCAAGGGGTTAAATTAGTAGCGTGCACAATGACCATGGACTTGCTTGGTTTGCAAAAGGAAGAATTGCTGGATGGCATTGAATATGCAGGAGTTGCTGCATATCTGGGCGATGCAACGGATGCAAAAGTGAATTTATTTATTTAATATTAGGTCTGTTAACCAGTGAAATTATTCCACTCTAACGCGCGTCGAGAGTCGTAAGAGGCTTGCTAAACATAGCAGGCCTTTTGGTGTTCTGCCGCTGCCGACGGTTTTAAGGTAATTTCAATAATTAATCCGTATACTGAATACAAGTCGTTTAGTATATAGTGGCATTTATTCAAACGGAGGTAGGCCAAATGAAGGTATTGGTCGTTGAAGACGATCTTTCGCTGCTGAATGCGATTCAAGAAATCTTTGAGAACGAATCATTTGTGGCCGAAGGAGTATCTTCCGGGGATGAGGGATGTTTTAAAGCGGAGCAAACCACCTATGATCTTATTATCCTTGATATCATGCTTCCCGGAATGGATGGGATTGAAATTGTAAGAAGACTGAGAAAAAACAAAATATTGACCCCGATCATCTTACTGACTGCCAAAGACAGCGTAGAAGATTGCGTAAAGGGCTTGGACGCGGGTGCGGACGATTATGTCACCAAGCCTTTTGCTGTCAGCGTACTGCTCGCCAGAGCCCGAGCCGCCCTCCGGAAATACGGTACTTTGGACCATCAAGGAGGATTGACCTGCGGACCGCTTCGGTTAAATCCATCACAGCGGGATGCCATGGCGGGAGAGCAATCGTTAAAGCTGTCAGCCAAAGAATATGAAATGCTCGAGTTTTTCTTATGCAACCAGGAGCAGATCTTAACCCGGGAGCAGATTTTCGACCGAATCTGGGGCTTTGATTCCGATTCCGCCTCATCGGCTGTCGACGTTTACGTCCATCATTTACGAAAGAAATTAGCGCCGTATGGCGTAGATGAATATTTAAGAACGATCCGGGGAGTGGGCTATTTGTTCAAGGGGGAGCCCGATGTTTAGCAGAATTAGATTACGTTTGCTTCTCTTAAATGCCGGAGTTCTTATTCTAATCTTGCTTGCGCTGGGCCTTTTACTGTATACCCACATGCAGTTCAAACTGACCCATCAGGCCGACGAAGCCCTTAAGCTGGTCAAACAGCGGATCTTGATGCGATCGATTGATTCCATGCTCCGCAGCAATCACTTCGAGCCTGAAGCCGACCGGACAATAAGCTATTTATTATGGGACGAGCATGGAAGTTTAATCAAGCAATTCCCGGGGCAGTCTACTGAATTGAACCCGGCAGCATCCTTTTATTTAACTTCGGGGGATAATCAATTCAAGACTATCTATTATGAGGATACACAGTATAGGGTGTTGCAATTTACTAATCCAGGTTCACCGTCGGGATCAACTACTCATGTGAATGCTGTTTCCATTGTTCGTAATCAAGAGTCGGAGCGAAGCATGCTGAAAGCGCTGCAGACGGATCTCGCTTTAGGAGGCATCGTAGGGGTACTGTTTTCACTCCTGGCCGGGTATTTTTTGGCGGGACATTCGTTAAAGCCAATTCGGCGCGCCTGGGAAAAGCAGCAGCAATTCGTTGCCGACGCCTCCCATGAATTGCGGACTCCAACGGCCGTCATCAAAGCCCGAACGGAGCTTTTGTTCCGGCATCCCCAGCATACCATCGAAGAGGAAAGCCCCAGCATCGCCGTTATCTTGAAAGAAAGCAATCGGATGGGCAAGTTGATCGACGATCTTCTTACACTGGCCCGGACCGACTCCAATGAGCTCCAAATTCATGCCGCGGTTGTGCCGCTTCATGTAGTATTGCAGGAAGTTGCAGATTCTTTCCGGCTTTTGGCTGAAACCAAGGATGTGCAAATTCACACGAACTGTCAAAAGAGTGTAGTGTGGGGGGATGAGGGCAGGCTCCGGCAAATGTTTATCATTTTGCTGGACAATGCCTTGAAATTTACTCCTCCACTCGGCACGATCGAATGTTCTTGTCATAGTACTGCTAATGCGATCCAGGTTAGCGTGAAGGACAGCGGCTGCGGCATACCGGAGGAAGACCTGCCGCATATTTTTGAACGATTTTTCCGGGGGGATAAGGTTCGTTCCCGCACGGAAGGCGGGACCGGATTAGGGCTATCGATCGCCCAATGGATTGTTAAAGCGCACCATGGGACCATCCGCGTGAAGTCGGAAGTGGGGGTGGGAGCGGAAATTTTAATCCAGTTTCCCGCGGATAAGCGATTTTAAGCAAAATTAAATAATTGAGTGGTATACTGCTGTATGCAGGATTCAATAATGATAGATTACAGTCAGAACGGAGGATGACAGGGATGGCCAAAATGAGCAAGCCGTGGATCGTCCTATGCTCCACTGCCATTAGTGCAATCTATGCAGCCGGCTATTTCGCAACGGAATCTCAGGCGATGCAGCTGCCGCCGCAAGCGGTTCAAACCAGCAGTCCACAATCCAGCATTAGTCAGACCACGAAAGCGAAAGCGGTCTACAAAGACGGTACTTACACTGGCTCCGGGAGAAACCGCCGCGGTTCGATCGGGGTGACGGTGACCATTAAACAAGATAAGATTACGGACGTAGAAATCAGCAATTTTGCCATGCACTATTCGGAGAGAGATGTAGTGGGATTGCCTAATGAGGTGCTGCAAAAACAAAGTGCGAGGGTGGATAACGTATCCGGGGCCACGTACAGTACGCAAGCCTTCGAGGATGCCGTTCAAGATGCACTATCCAAGGCCAAAATATGACCATGAGTCGTTTAATGCGAAGAACCAAGCTGTATATGGACACCGTGGTAGACATTCAAGTAATACCGGGAAACTCCGAGCAGGAGGCCGAAGCAAGGATCCGACGGGCTTTCGATGCTTTTCGAAAGGTTGAAGACACCTGCAGCCGCTTTAGCCCGGATAGTGAATTAATGGCGGCTTGCCGGCAGATAATGACTCCGGTTCCGGTGAGTCCATTGTTATTTGAGCTTCTTTGCTTTGCACTCCAATTTGCTGAATGGACTGGCGGAATCTTTGATCCGGCCGTGGGTAAGGTGATGGAGGAGTATGGCTTCAATCGTCATTATTTAACCGGTCAAAGCATTCAGAGCCCTGCCGCGGATCATACATCCTATCGCGATATTCTCTTAAATGAACAGGATCGCACCGTGTATTTATGCAAACCGCTCGTGATCGACCTGGGCGCTATCGCTAAAGGCTTCGCGATCGATTTGGCCGCTAAGGAGCTGGAGCCCTTCGACGGATTTATCGTAAATGCCGGCGGCGATCTTTATGCAGGAGGGCATAACGATAGAGGCGAGCCTTGGGAGATCGGCATTCAGCACCCGACAGAGCCGGAGCGCATCCTATACAAGCTCTCCCTTTCGAACGAAGCGGTTTGCACCTCCGGAAGCTACGAACGCAAAAGCGCGACAAACCCAGAAATACATCACTTGATTCATCCTACGAGCAAATATTCGCCGAATACATGGGTCAGCTGCAGTGTAGTCGCCCCATTCGCCATGCTCGCGGACGCGGCTTCAACCGCATCATTTGTTTATGGGCCAGAAGCGCAGACATTCATCGAGAACATGGAACTGAAAGGGGTACTGGTGACCCCGGATCTGCAAATTGTAACGGTTGGAGGGATTTGAAATGAAGGCCGCTTCATGGGTCAAAACACCTAAGGGATATGTCGTATTACTCATGACGGTTTTCCTTGTTATAGCTTCCATCGGAGCTCGTAGTGTAGAAGGAATTATGAACGGTTTGATTGCTGTCGGGGCATGCATAGCGGCGGATGTGGCTTGCGGTATATATACCAAGAGAAACCGAAAGCATTCTCTGCCTGATAGTGCGATCATCACGGGATTAATTATTTCGTTAATCCTAGGTACTGCCAACACTTGGTACATCGTGGCAGCGACCTCGGTCATATCCATTTTGTCCAAGCATGTATTAGCCTATAAAAACAAGCCCATTTTCAATCCCGCTGTCTTTGGGCTGCTGATGTCCATTTGGTTATTCGGTTCGGGTCAAAGCTGGTGGGGAGCCTTCGGTGATCTTCCGGCCTGGACCATCGCTATTCTTGTGCTTGGAGGCTATGTAGTAGTCCATCGGGTAAATAAGTTTCCGCAGGTGTTTACATTTCTTGGCGTTTATTTCATCTTGCTGTTTATTATGGGGATTTGTCATGTTCAAGAGGTTCCGGATGCGTTCCGGCCGCCTTTTATAAACGCGTCTCTCTTTTTTGCATTCTTCATGCTGACCGATCCGCCAACCTCACCGGCAAAAATTAAGGATCAAATTCAGTACAGTATCCTCGCGGCTGTTGTAGGGGCAATTGTTTATGGTGCCTTCGGCGGATTATCTTATTTGTTTGCAGGGCTGATTAGCGCAAATCTATATCATTTCTTTAGATCACGCTTCGCTGTTAATCGTTCTGAAAGGCGAAGTACAGGGTAGTGTGCAATCATTCGATACTAATTTTCAGCTTTACATTTTGATGGTGGAGAGGAAAAGAAGACTATGAGTTATCTGATTCGAAATGCGCATTTTTTAGTGATTCACATCCCGATTGCCATGCTGCTGTTCAGCTTTGTGTTTGATCTGCTGGCCTTGATGTTCAAGAAGAAGGATTGGCATACCGCGGGATTGCTTTGCCTTATTGTCGGGACCTTGGGTGCTATCGCAGCTGTCGCGACCGGACCGGAGGGGGAACGCAACCCGCTCTTTCCTCAGCATGAGCTCTTCGGGAAGATAACCATGATCCTTGCCATTTTGCTTACGTTAGTCCGATTAGGGGTACTTTGGAGAAAAAAAATAGATATTGGAAAGTCGTTTGTGTATCTGCTGGTTATGTTAGTTGGTGTCGGCCTTCTATCCTATACGGGTGATCTTGGCGGAAAAATGGTGCATCCCGACCGCAGCCAAGTACGCAAGGGGCCCGGACAGCAGCAGGGAGGCTTCAATCAGGACAATGCCAAGCGACCATCCGGCGGTTCTCAAGGCAGCATTGAAGGAAGCCATTAAATACCATTTTGTGAAAGAGCCCAAGGTTGGGCTCTTTTTCTATATGATGCACTTTATTAGCGCTTGCATGAACAGAGGAGAGGTCGGAGCGATCGATGAGGTATGGCCTACGCTGCTCTGTAAGTACTGATGCAACGAATTCATATTTAGGCAAAAAAGTGCAATACCGATATGGCTTCGTTAGGACGGAATGCAAAAAAAATTCAATTGATTGCAGATACCGCGTGACCTATGCTGAAGAACGTTCAGTCGTTCATACGAACATGTATGAATTTGTACATGAGAAGGAGAATTGGATATGTCAACCAAGCTTAGGCGCGGGATGAAATGGATGCTTCTCTGCACGCTGCTGCTGGCAAATCTGGGCGGATTTTTTACCCCCGTTGCTTCTGCGGCTGAGCAGACCATTGTAGCTGATGATTTTAGCAGCTATGCCACGGATGCAGCCATCCCGCTAAACAGTACGAATTATTGGAAAAGCACGGGAGGAACGCTTAGCGTGGCCTCGAAGGATAACGGAACTGAGAAGTATGCATCCGTTACGAACAGCAATGCGACCACGCAAGGGTATTTTGGCAAGCCCTTTGCCTCGGCACAGAATCGAATTTTCGTAACTGAATTTGATTTGAACAATCCATCTCCGACCGCCGTGTCCGAGGTGCAAATGTATAGCGGCACTTCCTTTAATAACGGCAGCGTTACCTTTCGTCTGGCCTACAGCGGCGGGAATATTGTCGCTTATAACGGAAGCTCGCAAGTGAAAGTGGTAAGCGGCTACAATACGTCCAAGTGGTATCACTTCAAGGCGATTATAGACCCCGCGAACGCCAGATATAAACTAACCGTTACGGATGGAAGCACGGAGCTGTCTTCCTCGGCCAGCTACCTGAGCTTCAATAATACGACCGTAAATACGGTGGGGGAAATCCAATTCCGTCCCGGATTGAATGGCGCGGTACTCAATGTAGATAATGTGAATATTTATGTGCCTAATTATCAACTGGGCGTAAGCGGTCCCGCATCGACGAACAGCAAGCCAAACGCTAACGTTACCGCACAATACACAGCCTCCGTTACCGATGTGCTGGGCAACGCGATTTCAGGCCAAAGTGTAACGTGGTCTGTCTATGATGCAGACAATAAAAATGCTGAAAATCCAGCCAGTGGAATTACAGTAGATAGCAACGGATTGGTGACGATCTCTTCAGCGGTAAGTACGCCAAAGACCGTCACGATCCGAGCACAGCTTACTTCGGATTTGACCATTGCTGCCAGTCAGCAGCTGGTCATAGAAGCTCCTGTAGCCGTAAGCAATGTGGCGAATGTAAGCGCAATCCCTAGCGATAGCCAAGTAACCCTGCAGTGGAGCGAACCGGCGGACGCTCAATATGCCAAGGTAAATATTTACGTGAATGGCTCCGCTGTTCCCGCGACTACGGTAACAAAGGGGACCTATTCGGCCGTATTCAGTGGCCTAACGAACGGAACTCCTTACACATTCCTATTGAAAGCCGTTAGCACTTTGAATGAGGAAGCAACCGGCGTAACGATTACAAGCAAACCGGATCTATACCCGGTTACCGACCTTACGCTGAATTCCTACAATCTAAACCTGCTCCCGGGTCAGACGGGGACCATCACGGCGACGGCGGCTCCGAGCTATGCGGCCTATAAGAACGTGACCTGGACATCGAAGAATCCGTCCGTGGCAATTGTGGATGCCGGCGGTCAGGTGACAGCCAATGGTATTGGGACCACTTATATTATCGCTACGAGCGATAGCGGAGTTTCGGCGGCTGCAACCGTAAACGTGGATGACAGCAGTAGAGCGGACGTAAGGAACGCGCGCGTTACCTATGCGGATAACCAATATACCGTATTATGGGACGATCCGCTCGACTCTTCGGTTTCAGCGATAAGGATCTACAAATATGATGCCAATACCTTGACCTCGACTTTGCTGGATACTAAGGGCCGTGGTGTAAATTCGTATACCGTGACAGGCCTGACGAACGGAAAAGCTTCCTTTACTCTCATCCGGGGGGTCCGGGCTGACGGCTCAGAAACGACCGGGGTGAAGCTCTCCGCAACACCGCCGGTGGAGCTGGGTCTGGAGCAGGTGAAGTTCGAGGGACTGGACTCGGGCGGCAATATCGTAGAGATGCCGCTTCGTCAGCCCTTCAACGGCGTGGATCTTAACTACTCCTTGGTTTCCCCGGAGGACGTGGCCAAAATTCGAGCTACCGCAGTAGCCAAGGCTCCCGCGGATGTCAATATTATTGTGAACGGGGTACCGGTAGCCAGTGGACAAGCATCCGACTTCTTTGCGTATTCGCTCACAGCGTTGGACAATATCGGCATCACAGTTGCAAGCAAGAAGAATCCGGAGATCAACCGGACCTATCAATTCCGCAATGTGATCAAGACCGGGCGGAATCTGCTCCTGGACTTGAAGCTGAGCGAAGGGAAGCCGGACAGCTCATCGGGCTTCTTCGAGCCAAGAACCTTATCGTACAATAATATTGCCGAAGATTATGCGGTGGATAAGGTGATCCTGACTCCGACAGCGGCTAATTCGGCGAATGTGATTTATGTCGGCGGCAAGCAGGTTGTCAGCGGCACGAATGCCGTGGTGCCGCTGAATGTCGGAAGCAACTCCGTCTTCGTTTCCGTATATGAATCCGATGCATTGACCAACAAAACGGAATATACGTTAAACTTTAACCGCTATGATGCGAGCTTCCTAAGAAGCTTGACCTCGGATGTGGGGATTGCTCCGAGAGATCTTCGTCCCGACTTGTTTACACACTATATTGATGTCCCGGCTGGCACCGGCGATATCGTATTAACGCCGGCAGCCATGGATCCTGCGGCTTCGATCACTGTAAACGGACAACCGGTCTCCAGCGGCCAGAGTACCTCCAAGATTCCGCTGACCGAAGGCGATAACACGATTACGATTGTGGTAAACGGTAAAACGACCTACAAAGTATATGTCTATCGATTGCCTTCCTCTACGGCGGACTATTTGTATACTCGAGATGAGGGGAATCTGGTTACCACGAGGACGAAGTACATCTCGGCAACCATTGATAAGACGAATAGTAACTTGGTCGAGCTTCATAACCCGGGGGATGTATCTCTGCTAAATCAAGGCAATCCGGGGTATTTCCTAGCCAATCCGGTGTACAAAACCGACCCGACTAAAGATGCTCAGACTACTTTGTCGTTAAGCTTTGGCACGAGCAACACGTCCACTACAGTTTTGGCCAAATATCAGATTGCAAGTAATGCCGATATGGCCGAGATTACGTTCTCGCATGATTTGAATGCCAATTTCGGACCGATGAAATATGAGCTGCACTACGTGATTCGTAAGTCCGAGCCGGGGATTTATGTATACATGAACGCTTATAACGATCCGACGGCGCCTGCAACACCGGGCAAATACGCGTGGGGATTCGGTCAGACCCGCTGGTCCATCCGTCCCGACACGGACAAATTCTTCTATGAGATGACCGAAGGCCAAGGCGAAGGACGCCGACTGCCGGATTCCAGTCTCATTACGGACCGTGCAACCGTAACAGACAGCACATGGAGGCTCCCTGATAATACCATTTCCTCCAAATACGATTACAGCTCTTATGAGAGTGAATCGCATGTTTATGGCCTCACAGGCAAACAGTACGGACTTTGGTTCTTAAACGCGGGCCATGATTACGTGAACGGGATGCCAACGGCACAGGAGATCGGTACGCATCAGACCGCCTATTCCAATATTATCAACTGGACTCCGAGCTCGGCTCATTTTGGTCGCGGTGTTCCGGAGGTTCCGGCCGGCTATAAAAAGGTGTGGGGACCGTTGTTCGTGTATACGAATAAAGGAGCCACGTATCAGGAGGCGTTCCAGGACGCCCTTAGCAAGCAGGAAGCGCAGCAGCACCAATGGCCGTACAGCTGGGTTTCCGATACGGCATACAAAGCCGATCAGAGAGGGACGGTCTCCGGGAAGCTCGTGATCTCCGACGGAACCATGGCGGAAGGCGCAACTGTCATTTTGTCGGATCCGAATACGGATTGGCAGAGAGCTTATACGAGCTACAACTATTACGCCAAGGCCGAGGCGGACGGTTCTTTCACCATCAAGAACGTGATGCCGGGCACGTATCGCATCTCTGCTTATCAGACCGGCTTGTTCAAGAGCTTCACATCCGATTCCACGATTACCGTCGACGCGAATCAGTCGCTAAATGTAGGCGATGTCGTTTGGAATCACCAGACGTTCGGCCCGAAATTGTGGCAGATTGGCGTGGCCGACCGGAAGAGCACCGAGTTTAAGCATGGTCAGGAGTTTAGAAACTGGGGCTGGTTTCTGCAATATCCGTTTGAGATCCCGAATGGCGTGGACTTCAAAATCGGTCAAAGTGTCGAGGCGAACGATTGGGAATATGCCCAGCTGCCCACCTTGACGCCGGGAACCCGGGATTGGCTGAAGGCGCCGATGAATGATCAAGCTTCGGTCTGGAAGGTACGCTTCGATTTGGATCAGAAGCCGGTTGGCCGGAAAGGCTTGCTGTCGATTGCGATCGCAGCTTCCAGAGCGCCGCAGCTGTCTATATCGCTCAACGACACCGTCATTAAATTGTACAGCTACAACGATGCGGCTTTTGCGCCGGATGATTCCGCACTGATCCGTTCCGGTGGCCAGGGGATTTATAAGCTGCTGGAAATCCCGTTTGATACGGGCTTGCTGGTCAATGGGGAGAATGTGCTGAAGCTGAATTACGGCCGCACCATGTATGACAGTAAAGGAACCCGCATTACGGATCTGGGCTCGGCGATTGTTTACGATAGCTTGAAGATGGAAGTGGAAGGCACGGAAGTAACGCAGGCGGCTGTTCAGCCGAGCAATGGGGCGGTAGCGCTGAAATGGGCAGAGCCTACCTTCGAAGGCTTTGACAAGGTCAACATTTATTCAGCAGCGGCTAACGAGCCATTAAAGCTGTCGACCACCGTCACCAAGGGAGTTTACGAGGCGGCCATCCCTAATTTAATCAATGGGACCAACTATCACTTTGTAATCAAAACCGTTAATACGGCTGGTGACGAATCCGTAGGTGTGTCGGTTTATGGTATGCCTTTCGCATCGGGCTCGTCAAGCAGTACAGGAACTTCCGGCAATCCGGAAGAAGTCGCTGCCTCAAGGGGCGAGGATGTCAGCAGCGATCCGGGGAACGGCGCCGGCACGAAAAGGACGGTTGTTGTGAGCAGCGGCTTGATCCACGAGGACACAACGGCAAGCGGCAATCGAACCCTAGCGAAGGTCACCTTGGATGAGCAGAAGCTTAGCGAATTATTGAAGCAATCCGGCGATAAGGCTGTTCTGATTGTACCGGTAAATAGCCAAGCGGATTTCACCGTCGTGGAGCTTACAGGTGAATTGGTGAAGAGCCTCGAGCAAAAGTCGTCTTCGGTGGAGATTGTGAAGGACAATGCTTCCTACAAGCTCACGGCAGGACAGCTAGACTTGGATGCCTTGACTACGGAGCTGGGCGGCCAAGGCAGCTCAAAGGACGTGAAAGTGAAGATTGGAATTGCGAAGCCTTCTCTCTCTAAGGTGCAGCAAGTGGAGCAGAGCGTCCAAAAAGATCGCTTGAGGATGTTAGCGGGACCGCTTGATTTCCAGGTTACTATCACCAAGAATGAAAAAACGGTGGAGCTGCCCAAGCTCAGCCGCTACGCGGAACGAAGCATCCTTCTTCCCGCAGGTATGGATCTGAATGAGGTCGTTACCGGCGTGCTGGTAAAGGAAGTCGGGACGCTGACACATGAACCAACGAAATTAGTGAGGAATGAAGGAAAGACCTATGCTGTCATCAGCAGCTTGACCAACGGAACATTTACTGTGGTTCAGCATAGTCTGGACTTCAGTGATCTTAATGGCCATTGGAGCCAGAAGGCGGCTAATGAGCTGGGAAGCCGACTTATTCTGCAGGGCGTGGATATCGCACACTTTGCTCCGGACCGGGAGATTACTCGAGCTGAATTCAGTGCTGTTATGGTTCGGGCCCTAGGTCTGGCGAGTGCGACCCCAAGCGCATCCTTCCGCGATGCAGCCGGCTCCGAATGGTTCATCCCCTACGCGGCAGCCGCTCAGGAATATGGCATCATGGACGGCTATGAGGATGGAACTCTTCGTCCTACTGCCGGCATTACAAGGCAAGAAGCGATGGTGATGATCGCCCGGGCCCTCAAGCTCGTCACTGTCCCTCAAGAAGGTCAGCCGATAAGCCTTTCCTCGTTCAAGGACCAGGCTAATGTAGCGGATTGGGCGAAGGAAAGCGTCAGAGAGACGCTGAACCGTGGATTGATCCAAGGCGATCTGGATGAGCTCAGGCCAGGTGCGAATATTACTCGTGCCGAGACTGCTGCAGTGGTGCTGCGATTGCTGCAAAAGGCGCAATTAATCAGCCGATAAGTGATATTCGAACGGGATACGGGATACAGCGGCTGCGAGAGATTGGAACGAGATTAAGCATCGTTAAGTAACAGCTTCAATAACAGCGAAACGGAACCATTTCACAAACATGGTTCCGTTTTTTGCTATGTCAAATTCTAGTTGACACTGAAAGAACAAATATATTACCTTTAAATAAGCAATTGTGAGCAATACTTATATTTAAATAAACATAATAGATCATATGGCAGAAAGGATGATTCACGAATGAGACTGTCGACGTCCACAAATTTTTTCGCGTATCGGTTGAGTGGAGAGTATACGCCTTTTGCAGAGGCGCTTAGCAGGTGTAAGGCCGCGGGTTTTCATGTGCTGGACGTCAATTTTTGCGCGTCTCTTAACGGCGCTTCGGATCTGGCGGAGGATAACTGGCGTGAACGGATCGAACAATTGCGCGATGAGGCGGAGAAGCTCGGCGTGGTGTTTACGCAGTCTCACCCCGTATTTTTGACGGGACATATCGGCAAATACACCGCGGAAAAGCTGGAAATTTATCACGAGATGATGAGGCGCTCCATAGAAGCCAGCTCGATTCTTGGTGTCAAGTGGGCCGTGCTCCATCCGATTCCGGGCAAGCCCGAAGCCGATTTCGATGAAGCAGCCATCATCCGTGAAAACCTGGAGTTTCACGGCCCGGCCCTCGAGCTGGCGAAGAAGTGCGGCGTCGGTATCGCGTTTGAAAACATGATCGAGAGATCGACGAGACGATTTTCAAGCCGTGCGGCCGAGCTCGTGGGCCTGATCGACAGCATTAACGATCCGGGCGTAGGCGCCTGCTGGGATTTTGGCCACTCTAATTTCATTACAAGGGATCAGCGGGATGAGCTCCGCCTGCTCGGCAAACGGCTGAAGGCGACCCATATCAACGACAACTATGGCAAAGAAGATGAGCACATGCTTCCCTTCCACGGCAGCGTAGATTGGCACGAGCTGCTGCCAGTGTTGGCCGAAATTGGCTATGAGGGAGATTTCACCTTTGAAACGCACCAGGAGTTTACAAGACTTCCCGAGCACCTGAAGGATCTTGTCGCCCATACTGCCTATGAAATCGGCATGTACTGCATGTCTCTGATCCGTCTTGACACTTTTAAAATACTAGAATATGATAAAAAGAAACATTATTGAACATAATTTACATACTAACAAACATATTTAAGCGTTGGTGTGCATAAGAAAAGATAAAAGAGGCAGGAAGCAAGAGAGTACCAAGTTTAATGGACGATTTGTAAGCGTTATCAAAAGAGAGGGAGAGCGATTCAGTTGCTGACAGTAAGAAATTTAGCAGGAGCGGCGATTGCCAGTACACTGCTGTTGACCGGCTGCACCGTAGGGCCTCGGCAGGCAGCTCCGATATCACAGGCGAAGCCGGCGGCAGCCTCAGCCGAACCGCAGATTGCTGCGAAGCCGTTTTTAGAGAAGGTTACGGTAGGGGAATTTACACAGGAGAAAGCCGTTACGAGCTCGCCCGCCATGCCGCCTGCTTATAAACGTTTTTTTGAAGCAGGCTCTTTCGGACCGGTCATCCCGGGACTTAAGCAGGGACTTGTACCGCAAGGAATCACTTATATGCCGGAGCAAAATTGGGCTGTCTTCGCCTCTTACCGATATGACGGAGGGGCTAGCACACTATCCGTTGTCGATTTGGCGACTGGCAAGCTGATCAAAACCCTGAAGATGTTCGAGAACGACAGCACTCCATACAAAGGGCACGCCGGCGGTATTACCGCTTCGGCCAGCCATCTGTGGGTGGGCTCGGAAAACCTGGTTCGGGCCATTTCCTTAAAGGATATCGTGCAAGCCGAAGATGGGGGACACGTTGTTTTCAACGAAAAATTCAAGCCGGAAAAAAAGGCATCGTTTATCGCCTATTCCTCTGACGGCGTGCTTTGGGCCGGAGATTTCTACGATACGCCGAACCCGACGGCCGAGCGCCATCTTATGCAGAGCACGGACAAGAAAGCTTACAAGGCATGGACGGTCGGGTACCGCCTTGATTCCGCAACAGATCTTCCGCGCAAGGAAACCCCATCCGATTCGGGGCGGCTTGTTCCTGATTATATATTTTCCATTACAGACAAAATCCAGGGCTTTGCCGTCTCCCAAGGTAAGGTGCTGCTGAGTCAATCGGCCGGCAGGAGCAATGACAGCCAGCTTCTGATTTATCGCGATGTTCGCAGCGAGAAGCCGCATGCTCAGGTAAAGCTTGCTGACCGGGAGGTACCACTCTGGTTCTTGGACGGCTCCGATCTAAAGGATCAGCTGGCGATGCCGCCCATGTCGGAGGGACTTCAGCCTGTCGGCAGCCAGGTAGCGGTTACGTTTGAATCGGGGGCCGGAATTTACAGCTCCGCCGGCAAGTACCCGATGGATCAGGTTTATTTTTTTAAAGCGAATTAATCGACGCACGTGCAAATGGGAGAAGCAGTTCAGATACGGAGGAGATCGCATACCGTCGCTTCTATAAACAGCATACATACGCTTATTACGGGGAATGGGGCGTCGGAAGCCGAGCTCAAGTCGTTTACCGACGTCGGTATCCATGTAATTAGGGTATGAACGACAGTTGAAAGGGGTGATGCGGCCGTTTCGCAATTGGTTACATGTTGAATTCATGGATATGAGGTGTTTGATGTAAAGCAAAGTGGAAAAATCACGTTTATGGAGGAATGGTGTATGAAGCGTATGTTTGCCGGAAAGCATTTTTTTCTCAGTGTATTCCTTCTCCTATGCACAGTCATGATGCCCATCACAGCCAGTGCAGCCTACTATAACACCTATACCACCGTCGCAACGCTTGACAATGCCAATGGAGCCAACGCAGCAGAAGGCTTTGCCGTGGGATCTACTTATGTCTATTCCGTAAAAGTCAACAGTGACGAGACGAAAGCGGATATTTACAGAACAAAGATGAGCGATGGCACCACTACACTCATGACCAACGGAGATACTGGAACCACCTACGCAACCTACTTAGGCCATGCGAATGATGTTGTGCTCAGCACGCTCGACGGGGAATTTTATATGTTCGTCGTCACGATGAACGCCGGCAGTATGAGCCTCGTAAAACTGAAGTATGTCGGTACGACCTATTACAAGGTTGGGAATTACACCATTCAATACAACGGCGCTGACAAGTCCATGTCAGGGGTGAAAATTACCAGCAAAGACGCAAGCAACATTTACTTTCTCTTCAAATCCGGGCGAACCTACTATAGGGGAACACTCCCACTGACCTCAAACAGCGGCACAATTAACGTAACCGATGGCTTTTACTTAAATATCGAAGATGCCAAGGTCAACGGAAGTACCATATCGAACATCACTTCGTATGCAGGCCAGGGCTTCGGATATGATAACGATACCCTCTATGTTCCGTTTACCTATCAAAACATTAGCATTGTATTGGTTTACCATAATATATCTACGGCCACAGGCACGATCTATGCGGACGATAATCTATCGTTCCGCGTTACATCCAGCACATATCCTGATTTGTTTGAGATTGAGAGTGTTGGCATCGATGGTACCAATGGGTATCTCTGGTTCAATTGCAACCGAAGAACAGACCCGTCGGATACCGCTCACGACGCCGTAGCCTATTTTAACGGCTTCACTGCTCCTTAAAAGATCGGGCTGCTTTTTCTTTTGGATTGGTGGTTATGAGAGGAGGTGAAAGGGATGAGCGGAGTATCAGGTTTATGGTACATTTCACATGGAGAGCTGCTGCTCCGAATGCTGATTGCGGCCGTGCTTGGCGGATTAATCGGATTGGAGCGGGAATGGAGCAACCATGCTGCGGGGTTTCGAACTCATATTTTGGTTTGCCTTGGCTCGGCAACGATTATGCTGCTATCGATTTACGGATTTTCCCAGTTTGTAAACGAACCTAATGTACGTATCGATCCCGCGCGGCTTTCTGCCCAAGTCGTCAGCGGAATTGGCTTTCTTGGTGCAGGCGCTATCCTGCGCAACGGGTCGGTCATTAGCGGATTAACGACTGCTGCTTCCGTGTGGGTGGTCGCTGGGATTGGATTGTGTGTCGGTGCTGGCTTTTTGTATGCAGCGTTCTATGCCACGTTGATGGTACTAATTAGTCTGCTGCTGCTGAATAAGTGGGAGAAGCATTTGCTGCGCCACCGGAGAAGCCACGATGTGTCGGTCAAAGCGCTCGATTATCCGGGCGTTCTCGGTACCATTGCTTCCAAATTCGGTGACCAAGGTATTCAGATCGTCAATGTGAAAATGATACCCGATCCGGAGGCTGCGAATGAATCCGGTAGTACGCCGACGATTCTGCTCCAATTTAACTTAAAAGTAACGGATTCGGGCAAATTAATGATGGCCGTCGACCAGATCAATTCACTACATATCGTGCAGTGGACTGAAGCTGGCAAGAGCTTGCTCCCCAACATAACGAGTGGGATCAAGGGCACCCATATCGAAAAGCTATAATAGGATATAATTCTAATCCACATTGAGCGGGGAGCCTGCTCAGAAGGAAGTGGTTGTCGGTTGCTTCGGACTCGAAAGAGTCCTTTTTTATTTCTATCGCGCTAGCATTTAGATGATACCAATGGGTATGGTCCTAATCCTTTGAACGCTTCGAAGCCGTGGAATGATACGAAATTTAATAGTTGAAAATAGAAAAAACATAGTTTGTTTACTATACAAACTATGTTTTTCTTGTTACGATAATTGGGAGGCCAATCCGCTTCATCCCATCGATAAGGGTGGAAGGCCTCTCCTTACCAGACATTGGCTGCGTATAAAAGAAAACGCTTGCATCTTGTCAATAACGGGTAACCAAGTAAAGAGATGCATGTTGTTCGGCGGCAAGTACGGGTTGGAAGTACGCCGGAGCGAGCTCGGTGGGCTGATGGTTATGATCCGTTTTCCCAAGAAGGGCAGTGTTTGACCGGACATAATGATTTTGATTATGTATACCAAGCGATTCAATCGACGGGAGTAAGCTACCTCCTCAAGAGCGAAGGATACGAGAAGATCATCCATGCGGTAACCAATGCCATTGCAGAACTTGAAAGCAGTCTGAAGTTCAACCATCTGATCCAGAAGTCAGAGGAGAAGCTTACCACCCTCGAAACTCTTGCTCAAGGCAGCTTTTTTCAATATTTATTTCAAGGCACAAGAGCTGTGGGGGAGCTGGAAGACGATTTTCGCAAGCTGGGCATATCCCTAGATCCTACCTTGCCTGTACTCATTGCGCTTGGAGATCTGCAGCATCACGCACCGAACCATTCCTTCGCCGACAGACAGGAGGCAGCGCTTGCCGTTAAGTTTTTATCAGAGTCGTTTCTTGCTGAAAGGGCAGCGGCTCTTGGAATTATCGATCGTTACGGCGATCTGATTTGGCTCATCCAACCGATCCGCGACACGGACATGGGAGCTGAGGAGGATTTTGCCCGAACGGTCAAATTTCTTGAAGGCAAATTTGAGCTTCTCCAGCATGCTTGCACTGATTCGATGCAATTGACGGTTTCAATTACCCTTTGCTGCGATCCTTGCGATTGGAAGAAGCTCTCCGAGGTGTATGACCGAATTAGAAGAGAGCAGCACTTGCGCGCGGGCGACGGCACTCAGATGGTTCAGACGGTTAGCATGGGGACTGTAGAAACGGCGGCCAAATCGCGATCACTGCGGGATAAAGCGGAGGCATTGGCCGCACATTTGGATAGCGGGAGAAGGGGGGAGTTCCTCGAGCTGCTGGAAGAGCTAGGTGGGCTGGTGCTGGATGATCGTGGAGGCGGGGGGCAGTTCTTTGTTGAGCTCTATTTCACGATCGCCCTTCTTCTTTTATCATACATCAACCGCTGGGAGCTCCATGATAAGGTTGCGACCATTAGTCTCATGCGTAGCGATATGCATACTTCATGGTATGAAAGCTTTGAGTTTCTGAAACGCACAGCAGAGTCCTTGTTTGACCTAAGACGGAATGGGGAACGCAATAGAGCGGCTGCGGCGATAGGGAAAGTACGCTTGTACATTGACAACCATATTGGCGAGGATCTGTCTCTCGTACGATTAGCTAAAGTCATTCACTTTAATCCCTCCTATTTATCGCGGCTTTTTAAGCAGGAGTGCGGACTAAATCTTTCGGAATATATTGAAAAAGTCCGAATTGAAAAAGCAAGAGAACTGCTCAAGCAAGATGAACTGAAGATTGCTGAGGTTGGCGTTCTTGTCGGGTACGAGGCTTCCCACTCGTTTACCCGTTTTTTCAAAAAAACGACCGGGGTGACACCTCAGGAATATCGGGATGCTATGCGAAAATAAGACAGGCTAAGGGGCTGTTGCTGAAGTGGAAAATGGAAACAACAAACGGGATCCTGATGTTGATGTGTTGAAGGCAACCGTCTACACGGACAAGGAAACGGGAACCATTCACCGCAACCTGTATGGCCATTTTGCGGAGCATCTGGGCCGCTGTATTTACGAGGGGATCTGGGTGGGCGAAGATTCCGTTATCCCCCATACCAGCGGCATTCGAAACGATGTGCTGGAGGCGCTCCGCAAGCTGAACATTCCTGTACTCCGGTGGCCCGGCGGATGCTTCGCAGATGAATATCATTGGAAAGACGGCATCGGACCCCGCAACGAAAGAAGGCGGATGGTAAACTCGCACTGGGGCGGAGTAATTGAAAATAACCATTTTGGTACCCATGAATTCATGGAGCTGTGTGAAATGCTGGGCTGTGAGCCCTATATCTGCGGAAATGTGGGCAGCGGAACAGTTCAGGAAATGTCCGATTGGGTCGAGTATATGACCCTGGAAGGCGATTCCACACTGGCCGAGGCTCGCAAACAAAATGGACGCGACGAGCCATGGAAGCTCAAGTATTTTGGTGTTGGAAATGAAAATTGGGGCTGCGGCGGAAATATGCGAGCGGAGTACTACGCTGACCTTTACCGGAGATATCAAACGTATGTGCGAAATTATGGGGACTCCAAAATTTATAAAATTGCAGGCGGGGCGCCCGATGCAAGATACGAATGGACGGAGACCTTGATGCGACAAGCGGCGCGCTACATGGACGGTCTAAGTCTGCATTATTACACCATCCCCGGTACATGGCAAAAGAAGGGGGCAGCGACGGATTTCACGGAGGACGAATGGTTCATCACGATGAAGAAAGCGCTGTTCATGGATGAGCTAATTCGGAAGCACGGTGAAATTATGGATCAATACGATCCTGATAAACGAATCGGCTTGATCGTAGACGAGTGGGGGACCTGGCTAGATGCCGAGCCTGGCTCGAACCCGGGCTTTCTCTATCAGCAGAATACGCTTCGGGATGCTTTGGTTGCAGGCATTACCCTGCATATCTTTCATGAACATTGTGACCGGGTTCATATGGCGAATATCGCTCAAACCGTGAATGTCTTGCAGGCCATGATTCTGACTGAAGGGTCGAAGCTAATTTTGACTCCGACGTATCATGTGTTCGAAATGTTTAAGGTTCATCAGGATGCCAAGCGTCTTACCTTTGAATTTGAGAAGGGGTGCTATGGGAGAACCGGAGAGACGATTCCGAAGATTAGCGGGTCCGCTTCAAAGGACAAATCCGGGAACATTCATTTGAGCCTCTGTAACATGGATCCCGGCAGCCCGGCCCATTTGGACATTCAGCTAGAGAACATCGCTGACCTGGCAAGGATTAATGGAACCGTTCTGACGGCAGCAAGCCAAACCTCGCATAATACATTCGAGCAGCCGGACAGCGTAGTTCCCAAGCCATTTTCCGGCTTTGAACGGAGAGAGGGTCGAATCGTGGTCTGTTTACCGCCGATGTCTATCGTTGTTCTGGCGTTTCAAAACGAATGAAGTGAAGCTCGGCTTCCTATATCGGGACCGGAGGATCAGCCTCTGGTCTTTGGCGTTTAACCGTAATCAAATTAGCTGCCATCATACGGGAATGTTCTGCCTTCGGCACTTATTCCCTAGACAAAGGATGACATAGTCCATGGTCTTCAACATAAACCGATTGATCCGTAAAATTAAAATTCAAAATCGATTGTTCCTCTCGTTTGCTCTACTTTCTTTACTCCCCATGCTAATAATAGGAATTTTTTCTTACCATATATCAAGTGAAGCGATAAAAACCAAAATTAGCACCTCGTCGATCCAACTGATGAACCAAGTTAGTAAAAATATTTTAAATGAGCTTATTAAGCTTGAAAATGACAGCGTTGACATCGTATTCTCCGATCTTGTTCAACAAACTCTGACTGGTTTCAATACAATGAGTGAGTGGGAAAGGAACGTTGCGCAATTAAAAATGCAGGAGATGCTTGCCAAACGATTTTCATTTTTTCATAGTGTGTCCGATGTTTTGGTGTTTACAAGAAGTAAAGAGAAAGTAATTGCTTACGGAGATATTTACTTTAAGTTTAATTTGAAATCCGATTACTTAAACCGGCTATTAGATGAATCAACGACGAATAATGGCGTTCCCGTCTGGTCAATCGAAAATCAGAATAACGAAGAGCGATCTTGGAATACGAGCTATCGTACCAGTAATTACGGGGAAGCGGGCATTTTGTTGTCCAGAAGCTTTAAATCCTTCGAAGGGCTTCCGGTCGGGTATATGATCATGAGAATAGATGAAAAATACATTCTTGATAAATTTAAAGATATGAATCTGGGCACTGGCTCGGATATTTTTATCGTAGACGGTAAAGGGACCGTGATATCCAGTCAAAATTCGCGTCTAAAGGCTGCTGAGGCGTACCCGGATCCTAAGCTGATGGATGAGCTTAAACTAAACATGGAAAACAGTACGTATTCGTTCAACAGTACGATTTCAGACAAGCGTAATCTGATCGCGTATACTTATATCCCACGTGCGGATTGGTATGTGGTAAGCACCATACCATTTTCCTATCTGGATCATGAATCCGTAAAAATCAGCGTCTATATCATGGTTTTAGGTGTAGTTTGTTTTTTGCTTGCGCTGCTTCTGTCTTACTACGTATCTAAAAGTATCTCCAATCCTCTGAAGCGTCTTGTTGATTCTATGAACAACGTAAAGCTCGGCAATTTAGTCGTTCAGATTGATGATCCAAGCAGCGATGAGTTGGGAAAAGTGACGACCAATTTTAACCAAATGGTCCGAGAGCTTCACTATTTGATTGACGAAGTAAAAATGAAGGAACGATTGAAACGGTTTGCCGAGCTGAAATCGTTACAAGCACAGATCAACCCGCACTTTCTGTCTAATTCCTTGAATACCGTCCGATGGCTTGCCAATATCCAGAAGGCTGATAACATATCGAACCTCATCACTTCCCTGATCAAGCTGCTCCATGGATGCATGGGGAAAGGCAGTGAGCTCATCAGTATCAGGGAGGAAATCGAATACGTTAAAAACTATTTAAACATCATGGCTTACAGGTATTATGACAAGTTCAAGGTGCATTTTGAGATGGAGGAAGAAATGATCGATTGTCGTATTTTGAGGTTTACTTTGCAGCCGATCGTGGAAAATTGCTTACTGCACGGGCTTGAGCCCATGGAAGGACAGGGTCTGATTATTATTAAGGGCTATCGGAATGACCATGAATTAAAAATTACAATAACGGATAATGGTGTTGGGATTAACGATGAGACGTTAAACGGTTTGCTGCAGCAGCCTTCATCGAATAAAACATCCGGTTTAAGCGGTATTGGGATTAGAAATGTTGATGAGAGAATCAAGCTGTACTTCGGTGAAAAATTTGGAGTTTCCATTCAAAGCGTTCCCAATCTGTATACGACGATCGAAATAACGATACCAGCCATGGGAGGCGAAGGCCATTTCAACTATGCTGAAAGTGATTATAGTTGATGACGATGCGGTTTCCAGAACCGATTTGAAGACGATGATCGACTGGGAACGCGAGGGGTTTTATATCATGGGAGATGCCCATAATGGAAACCATGCGATCCAGCTGATCCAAAAGGACCCCCCCGATCTTGTGATTACCGATATCAATATGCCAGGATTAAACGGCATCGGCTTGATCGAATATTTGGAACAAACCCTCCCGCAAGTCAAAATTATTGCGCTGAGTGCTTACGATGATTTTGATTATGTGAGGCAAAGCATGAAAAATGGCGCCATGGATTACGTACTGAAGCATCGCCTGGACGCAAAATTTTTAATCGATATATTGAATATCGTCAAACGCTCCATCTTCTCTTACCGAAGTGAGCTTGACAGGCAGAGCGATATTCATAAAGAACTGAAAACCAGCAAAGCTGTGCTGCAACAACAGTTTATTCTAAAGCTCCTTGAGGGGGGGATTTCGGAAGGGGAGGAGATCGTACATAAGCTAAGTGGATTTGAAATGAAATTGGAATCGGAAAACCTGATGGTGACCGTGGCTGAGATCGATGATTTCCGGCTGCTTGAAGATAAGTTCACCTCGAAAGAAGTGGACGTATTGCTCCAAGCCTTCATGGAAATATCCAAAGCCATTCTAACGGATTGGGAGAAATCCGTCATTGTACCTATGGCAAAAGGGAGGTTTGCGATTATTTTCTCCTTAGGTCATCTTAAAAGCACAATGTATGTTTATAATGCCTTGTATACGTGCTTGAACCGGATAAGATCGGAGATCAAGAAATATTTGAATATAACGGCGTGCTTCGGAGTAAGCAAGGTTTGTGCGGAAATTACCCAATTGCCTCAAGCCTATAAGCAGGCGGATGCCATATTAAAGGACAAGTTTTATAAAGGGAAAAATGGAATTTTTATCGAGAGCACGCCTCCTAGCAAAAATGATAGCTTTTTCTGTTTGGATATTAAGGATGAAAAGGCTATTTATGCTGCCCTGAGAAACTCGGATGAGAAGGACCTGATGAAACGATTAGATGATATTTTCGATAAAATTGCGAGTCAGAGGCTAGGCAGCCAATCAACCCAGATGATTTGTGCCGAATTGATCAATATCGTAAACAAAGTTTGCAAAGATACGGGGATGGAGATCTCCAAGCTG
Organism: Paenibacillus cremeus; assembly: GCF_007786445.1. GTDB lineage: Bacteria > Bacillota > Bacilli > Paenibacillales > NBRC-103111 > Paenibacillus_G > Paenibacillus_G cremeus. The sequence continues at coordinate 26,185 of NZ_VNJI01000030.1, forward strand.
TATACCTCGGAGGATATTCCTTATAATTTGATTCAAAAATACGAAACCCTAATGGATATTAAAGCTTGGATCGTAAATTTATACAATCAACTGCTCATTATGCTGAAGCTAATGAAATTAGGGAGCGGACTAAGCGATATAACCAAGAAGGCCGTCGAGTACATCCACCGCAACTACGGCAGCGACTTTTCCTTGAAGGATGCCGCTGATTTTGCCGGTGCAAGCAGCTCTTATATCAGTAGGCTTTTTAGGGAAGAATGCCGTATGGGTTTTGCAGAATATTTAACTCATGTAAGGGTAGAGCATGCCAAGCAGTGGATCGAGAACGGCGATTTAAAGCTGAAGGAAATTGTCAGCCGAGTCGGGTTTAATAATTATAACTACTTTTTCAAAGTGTTCAAGGAAGTAACGGGGATGACCCCCCTTGAATACGAAACACATATCAAAAATTTATAGTGTATTGCAATATAATGGAGTCCGGCCTAAAGCAGTAGTTCTTATAATTGGATCTAGGTAAATCATTTCGCAGCGTTTACCTAACAAATTCTTTATCAAGGGGGAACGATCGTATGAGAAAAGCATCTGCTATTGTTGCATCAGCGGTTCTGATGACATCCATCTTATCAGGCTGCAGCAGCGAAGGTGCCAACCAGGCCAAGGAAAGTAATTCGGGCACCTCGAAGCCGGTCAAGCTTTCATTGTGGACCTTCCAGGATCTTCATAAGAAGTACTATGAAAAAACGGCGGAGCTATGGAATAAAAATAACCCCAATCAGCCCATTGAGCTGACGATTGACTCGTATCCCAACGCGGAAATGCATAATAAGCTGCTCATCGCCCTACAATCTGGAGTGGGAGCGCCCGACATTACTGATATCAACATTAACTACTTCCAAAACTTTCTTAAAGGGGATATTCAGCTTGTAGAACTGAACAAAATTATTGAGCCTGAAAAAGATAAGATTGTCCAATCACGACTCGATATTTACAGCAAAAATGGGAAGTATTATGGTATCGATTTCCACGTCGGTGCTACAGTAGTCTACTATAACAAAGAGCTTCTGGACAAAGCAGGCGTGAATGCGGATTCCATCAAGACCTGGAGCGATTATATCGAGGCAGGGAAAAAGGTCGTCTCTGCCACCGGCAAGCCCATGACCGCTTTCGAGGTGACAGGTCAACGACCATTCTGGCCTATGATCGTTCAGCGTGGCTCCGACTATTTGGATGCCAAAGGTGACGTTACGCTTGACAACGAGATCAATGTAAAGACACTGCAGACCATGAAGGATATGATCTATAAGGATAAGATTGCTGTGCCTATGCCGGGTGGAAATACCGGAGCGGAGGAGTTTTTCACTTATATGAACAAGGGTGGAGCAGCTTCGCTAATTATGCCAATGTGGTACATGAGCAGATTTTTGGAGTATATGCCTGATTTGAAGGGCAAAGTCCTGGTTCGACCGATGCCTGTTTGGGAAAAGGGAAATGTAAGATCGGCAGGCATGGGGGGAACGGGTACTGCTGTTACCAAGCAAAGCAAAAACCAGGACTTGGCCATGAAGTTTCTTGCGTATGCGAAATTAAGTAAAGAATCCAATATTCGAATTTGGCAGGAGCTGAAGTTTGATCCGATCCGTTGGGATGTTTGGAATGATCCGGAGCTTCAGAAGCCCGACCCTTACTTCAGCAATGAAAAAATATTCAATGTACTTCTGGACATGAAGGACGAAATCAAATCGCCGAATATGAGTGAGCTTAGCTCGGCTTCCCAGGATTTGGTTAATTCGAATGTCATGTTCAAAGCGTTGAAGGACCAGTCGCAAACTCCTGAACAGGCATTGAAGGCTGCTGCCGATGAGCTTCGCAAGCAAAAGAAATAGCTTTTTAGGAGTCTTACCCGGCGTTGGCGGATCGTATGGCTGACGGCTGCTGAAAAGAATATGTAAGCGCTTTTGGTGGCCGTCATGCTGATGGAGGTGAACGATTTGACTAAAGTAACAGTTGAACAGGTTTATGGTCAAAAAGCTAGAGGATACCGCTTGAAAAGGTTATTTTACTCGGAAAAGCTTGCCCCGTATCTCTTTGTATCACCATTTGTCTTATCGTTTCTGATCTTTTTTCTGTACCCTACGGCTTCCACGATCACCATGAGCTTTCAAGAGGTTCACGGGCTTAACAGCACCAAATTTATAGGCCTGGACAATTACCGGAGAATGTTTGATGAGCATTTTTTCAATGCGCTGCAAACCAATACGATCTACACGGTTTTATCCTTATTGTTATTAATTCCGATCCCGATTCTGTTCGCTGTTCTTCTGAATTCGAAATTGGCTAAGGGCAAAACACTGTTTAAATCGGTTATTTTCATCCCGGCGTTGACCTCTGTTATCGTAGCTGGTGTTTCCTTTAGGCTCATGTTCGGGGAAGCCGATACGGCATTCATTAACTCCGTTATTGCCAAGCTGGGGATTTCACCCCAAAATTGGATGCTTAACTATGGTACGGGCATGATGCTGATGGTGATTCTCAATACATGGAGAGTCGCCGGCATTAACATGGTCTATTACCTTGCCGGGCTTCAAAGCATCCCGGAGGAATTATATGAATCAGCCGAAATGGATGGGGCCAATGTCATATCCAAGTTTTATTGGATCACGCTGCCGCTTTTAAAACCCATTATCATTTATACCTTAACGATAGGTATTTTTGAAGGGTACAGAATGTTCGGCGAAAGCTATGTGTTCTGGAATGAAGGAATGCCGGGGGATATCGGACTGACCATCGTCAGGTTTATTTACCAGCAGGCCTTTCAGCGAAATGATATGGGAATGGGATCGGCGATCGGCATTACCTTGCTACTGATCGTACTCACGGTTAATCTGGTGCAGCTTAAACTGTTCGGACTTTTTAAAAAGGAGGGGGACTGACGGTGAATCCTGGACAAAGAGGAAAGCTGCAGACGATATTGATGATTGCTTTCTTCCTCATCGTATGCCTGATCGTCCTGTTTCCCCTTTACTACATGTTTATGGCTTCTTTTAAGAGCTCTAAGGAACTATTCCGTAACGGGATGGATTTTAGAATTATTCCGAGTCTAATGAGCCTTGACAACTATAAGCTTTTATTCACGGGCAAGGGCAGCGTTTATTTGTACTGGTACCGGAACAGCTTGGGCATAACCGCTCTTCATACGATATGTTCTCTGTTCCTATCCTCATTGGTTGGCTATGGTTTAGGAGCATATCATTTCAAAGGAAAAAATATCATTTTTATGCTGGTCTTGTTTGTCATGATGGTGCCGCTTGAAATTCTTATGCTCCCTCTCTATAAGCTCATTGTCAAAATGGGGATCATTAATACGTACTACGGGGTCATTTTACCGTTTGTCGTTTCGCCCATGGCCATCTTTTTCTTCCGGCAGTATGTCACGGGAATCTCAAAAGACTTTATGGATGCGGGAAGGATTGACGGATGCTCGGAGTTCGGCATCTTTTTCCGAATTATGGCCCCCTTAATGCAGCCGGCCTTCGGTGCCATGGGCATCCTGCTCGCCATGCAAAGCTGGAACAGCTTTATATGGCCGTTAATTGTTCTGCGTACCAATACGATGTTTACGGTTCCAATTGGCCTAGCCTCACTGATGTCCCCTTACGGCAACAACTATGACATGCTGATCGCCGGAGCCGTGCTCGCAATCATTCCGGTCATCCTGTTGTTCCTGCTAAATCAGAAGGCCTTTATTTCAGGCTTGTCCACCGGCGGCGTTAAAGGTTAAACCATTAAAAAATATACCATTAAACTTCAGGAGGCTAACACTATGAAAAGCAGCATTAAAATCAATACGCAAGCGGCAGCTCATAAAATCGACCGAAACATTTACGGCCATTTTGCCGAGCATCTGGGCCGCTGCATCTATGAGGGGATTTGGGTCGGCGAGGATTCCGACATTCCCAATACGAGAGGTATCCGAAACGATGTCGTTCAAGCGTTAAAGGATATGAAAATTCCAATCCTGCGGTGGCCGGGAGGGTGCTTCGCCGACGAGTATCATTGGAAGGACGGCATTGGGTCCAAGGAATCGAGAGCACGGATGATTAATACGCATTGGGGCGGCGTGGTGGAGAATAACCATTTCGGAACGCATGAATTTTTCGACTTGTGCGACATGCTGGAAACCGAGCCGTATATTTGCGGGAATGTTGGAAGCGGCACGGTCTACGAGATGCAGCAGTGGGTTGAATATATGACCTTCGACGGCGAGTCGCCGATGGCTGACCTGCGAAAATCAAACGGTAGAGAAAAGCCCTGGAACTTGACCTATTTCGGAATCGGCAACGAGAACTGGGGCTGCGGCGGCCGCATGAGAGCGGAGTATTATGCGGATCTGTATAGACAGTACAGCACGTATGTAAGAGATTATGGAGAGAATGCGATCTATAAAATTGCTGCGGGTCCAAGAGGAGACAATTACCACTGGACAGAAGTGCTTATGCGGGAAGCGGGGCATTTCATGGACGGGCTGGCGCTCCATTATTACACAAGGCTGCGAGATCACAGCATCGTAATCGAAAATCCTGACGGAAACCGGATTTATTTGAAAAAACCAGATGCAGTGAGAGGCCAAGCCGTCGACTTCGACGAGAGTGAATGGTTCGGTATTATGAAGGCCGCCTATTTCACAGAAGAGCTGGTGGCCAAGCACTCCGCTATTATGGATAAGTACGATCCCGACAAGAAGGTGGCATTGATCATCGACGAGTGGGGCACGTGGTTTGACGTTGAACCCGGAACGAATCCTGGCTTCTTGTATCAGCAAAATACGATGAGAGACGCTGTATCTGCGGCGATCAGCCTGAATATTTTCAACAATCACTGCGACCGTGTAAGAATGGCGAATATTGCCCAGACGATTAACGTGCTGCAGGCGGTGATTTTAACGGAAGGGGAAAAAATGATTCTGACCCCGACCTATCATGTTTTCGAGATGTTTAACGTGCACCAGGATGCGATCCTGCAGCCGGTGGAAATTAGCAGCGGCACGTACACGTACAACGGGGAGGAAATTCCGCAGCTCAGCGTATCCGCTTCGGTGGATGCCGCAGGCAAGCTGAACATTACACTTTGCAATACGGATCCGAATCATTCCGCTCCGGTGGATTGCCTTACGGGAGAATTTGCGGGTAAGCAGGTAGCTGGCAGAATGTTGGCCTCGTCCTCGATGAATAGTCATAATACATTTGAAAATCCGGATCAAGTCAAGCCGGAGCCGTTTACCAGCGTACAGCTGACGGAAGAAGGATTTTATGCCGATATCCCGCCCATGTCTGTCGTTGTCTTGACCATCCATTAAACCGGGAGGAGACGACGTCCGTTGTCTAAGCAAGGTCCATGCAAGGGCTGCTCGGAATCGATAGAGGTTTCGCCGGAGAAAGTCGAAGCCATGCTGCAAATGCTCATTTCATCCCGGAATGTAGAGCTCGCCGATGAGGAAACGAGTGCTAAACGGCTTGACCAATGCTTGAGCTGCACTGGTTATGTTTACGGTGGGACATGCAAATATTGTGGTTGTCTCGTACAAATTCGGACTAAGATAAAGGATAGGGTCTGCCCCTATCCTTTAACTCCTAAATGGTAAAAGCGGGTGAACGACGATGACCTCCATCAGCATCAGGCTGGATGAAGAGATAGGACGCATTAATCCCAATATTTACGGACACTTTGTCGAGCACTTGGGTGGAGTTGTGTACGATGGGATTTGGGTAGGCGAAGACTCCGAAATTCCTAATATCCATGGATTCAGGCAGGAGCTCGTAGAAAAATTGAAGGCCATTCAACCCGGGGTGATCCGCTGGCCGGGCGGCTGCTTTGCGGAGACGTACGACTGGAGAGACGGCATCGGCCCGAGAGAGCAGCGTCCCACAACTGTGAATTGGTGGTATATGAATGACGGGAAATTTGAATCCAATCAGGTCGGAACCCACGAATTTATCGAGTTTTGCAGGCTGGTTAATGCCGAACCGTATTTTGCCGTAAATGCTACGACAACAACCGTATTAGATGCTAGAAACTGGATTGAATATTGCAATATGCCGCAGGGGACAACCACACTTGCCCAAGAACGAGAAAAGAACGGAAGTCCTGAGCCGTTCAATGTAAAGTATTGGGGCTTGGGCAACGAAAATTGGGGTGGCGGCGGTTGTATGACACCCGAGGATTACTGCCATATTTACAGAAAATACGGCATTATTAGTAAAAGTGTCGGACCGGATCTTCAATACATCGCTTGCGGACCGTATGAAGGTATTCCAGAGTGGACGGAAAAGTTTTTTAATAAATACCAGGAGATGTATACGGTAGGGCGGATCCCCCCGATGTTTGGATACTCGCTTCACTACTATGTAACTAACTCCGGAAACATGGGCTCGGAGCTGGACTATACCGACGCTCAGTGGTATGAAATGATACGCATTGGATTGGACATGGAGCCGTTTATCCAGTCGCAGTATGAAATGATTCGCACTGCGATGCCAAGCAGCTCGATAGGACTTATCGTCGATGAATGGGGAGTGTGGCACCTGCAGAACGGCAAGCATCCACTGCCGGGCAAATACTTGTTTGAGCAGCCGAGCACGATGCGAGAAGCGGTTCTGGCGGCGCTTTCATTGAACATTTTCAACAATCACTGCGATAAGGTCGTCATGGCTAACCTAGCGCAGCTGGTTAACTGTATTCATTCCCTGTTTCTTGCCAAGGGAAATACTTGTGTGGCAACGACTAGCTACTATGTGTTTGATATGTATAAAATTCACCAGAACGCAATATGCCTTAAAACAGAGGTCGATTGCAAGAACATCACCTATACAATAGATGGCGAGCTGCACTACATTCCAAGCATCTCATGCTCTGCATCGGTTAAGGACGGCATATTAGCAATTACACTAGTGAACTTAGCTATTGACGAAGATCAGGAGGTTAAGCTTGATCTGTATGGCGGACAATGCGCGAGGGAGGGGACGATGGTCGTCTTATCTTCCTCCAGCCATAAGGATGGCAATACGTTTGAGGAACCGTATAAGGTTACACCGGTGAAACATATCGTATCGCCGGATGTGGGTTCAGAGCTTACGGTCACAGCTCCTAAAGCGTCGGTTGTTTTGCTTATGTTGAATATTTTGAAGATACGAATTGCTTGATTAATGAAAAGGTCTGGTGGTCGGTTGATCGCCAGGCCTTCGCTTGTATTGAAATGCCATCAGGTCCGTTGTCTACATGGAAGGGGAATGATAGACTTGACTTTAAAGCTATGTTCGTGAACGGAGGCCGGTAAAATGGATTTATATCAAATGGCAGAGAATATCAATATATTAAGTGGCTTTCTTGGAAAAAGAGATATAGACACGTTGACAAGTCAGGCTCTAGAAGAAAAATATCGAATTTCACAAACGGATTTGCTGATTTTATTTGGCGGTAGTATAGCCTATGGTTGTGATGTAGTTGGACAAGCCGTTTCAAACCATATTGTCAAGAACTTTATGATTGTTGGTGGAGAAGGACATACTACGGAAAGTTTACGTCGAACCATTCATAATGCTGTTCCTGAAATAGAAACTACGGGAAAAATGGAAGCAGATCTAATGAGTGAATATATAAAATGGAAGTATGATATTGACAATATTTTAATAGAGCGAAATTCAACGAATTGTGGAAATAACATTACTTACGCGTTAGATGTTATAAAACAAAATAATCTTTCCCTAAACAACCTTATTATTGTCCAAGACTCAACGATGCAGTGTAGGATGGATGCGGGGTTTCGAAAATATCTCCAAGATCCAAAGGTTGAAGTAATAAATTTTGCTTCCTATCAGGCTAGAGTGGAAGTGAAAAATGAAAAACTAGTAATGGAACCGACAGGTATTTGGGGGATGTGGGAAATAGAACGATATGTTTCTTTACTGATGGGAGAAATTCCAAGACTATTAGATGATATCCATGGGTATGGTCCGAACGGAAAAAACTATATTGCCCATGTGGATATCCCTATAAATGTATTGAAAGCATTTGAAGAGCTGAAAGTGGAATATGGAGATTTAGTGAGAGTGGCCAATCCTTTGTATGCTTCAAAAAGATGACCGTGAGAAGGAGATGCTCCCCTTACGGTAGACAGGTTAAACACCTGCTACTTGGAAGGGGAGCTTCTTTTATGGAACTATCACGCCTGCACATAGCTCATAAAAGTAAGTGACTGGATACGACTTCAGCTACCCCATGGATCGAGATGGAATTCAGCATGATTTCTCCCGGGCCGGTAACTTTAAAGAAATAGACGCCTTCGCCGCTCAAAAACATATTTTTGATCCCGATCTGCCGCTGTAGTTCCATGCGAACACTGGACTCATACGCCGTTAGGTGTCCAGGATGAACCAGAATGCATTCGTCGTGATCGAGCTTCTTCGTAATCAACTCCCCTTCGACCGCTACAAAAGCAGTCCCCTGGCCGGAAAGCTTGTTATAAATGACATCATTTCCTCCAAACAATCCGGTTCCCTTAATGCCAGCCTGCGTTTCAAGATGAACCTCCTCTTCGGCACAAAGAAAGCTATGCTGCTGAACCGCGATCTCTTTTCCAGATAATTGGAGAGGGATGATTTGGCTTGGAAAACGAGTACTAAACACAACCTCGCCGCTAGTGCCCGATATTAATTCGAAATGGTTAATAAAAGGGTTGTTGCCTGCAATCACGCGCTTAATCATTTCACTAAGTCGACCCGTACTATTGGTAAGCAAACGGATATTTGGTGTCATATAGATCAGATTGCCGGATTGACAATAGACACTTTTACACTGGTTATTCAATTCGATAGATAGGTGCTGTATGGAATCGCCGTCAATTTTAAAAATCATATCGTTCGCCCCTCTATAGTTACACCTTCAGTCGTATTTACAATCTGGTCTCCTCTCCCCCAAACTGTTCATATATAGAAGGCTTTGCTTCGTCTTTCTTCACTTCCTTGATCGGAATAAGATCGCTCAATGTATGCCATACTAATGTACCTCCCCGCAGCATGATCTCCATTTCTAGTTTAACAAGTGGAGTTGCTTTCGGGTTGTGATTGAAGTCACATCAATTGGGTTAAAATAGGCGGGAGAAAGCACGCTACTTACTACGTTGAGGAAGTGAAGCGAACGTGACAACGAAATCCGCGGCTGGGCAAAATACAGAACGTGAGGGGAGCTCATTGTTCTTAATCATGAAGATCGCCGCATGGGCAGCGCTTATTATAGGTGGAATTTTGTGCCTTACCAATATCAATGAATTCAACGACCACAACGGATCCCTAATGGCTGGAATCGGCTTTTTGGTGGGCAGCGTCTTCATTTACACGATTGGGATGGCGATGAACCTGGTGCATAAACGCAAGGCGGAGTCCGAATAAGCAGCATCGTTCATTAAGGGCTGTTTCCTTCATTGGAGACAGTCCTAATTTTTTTCACATCGCTGGAGACACTGTAATATTGATCTCAATTCTGGGGAAAATTAGGTGAATCTAAGGAGATGTATAGGAGATGAGGAACTTATGACTATTTCGAAGATGATGCGGCGGTTCACTGCGTTCGGCATTCTGGCGGGTACCATGATCGTAGCTGCGGGCTGCAAGTCGATGATCGTCTTCGATCCGAAGGGGCCCATCGGTGCCCAGCAGCGTGACTTGATTAATCTTACGATGCTGCTCTGCCTCATTATATTGGTCCCGGTGCTGATCCTTACGGCCTGGATCGTATGGCGCTTCCGCGACAAGAAAAACAACAACGCGCCCTATCAGCCGATCTGGTCTCACAGCACTAAACTGGAGATTATCTGGTGGGGCATCCCCATCGCAGTGATATTGGTGCTGGCCCTTTTCACAGTACACTACACGTACGCCCTAGATCCCGCGAAGCCTCTCGTATCGGAGAAGAAGCCCGTCAGAATCCAGGTGACATCGCTGGATTGGAAATGGCTGTTCCAGTATCCGGAGCAAGGGATTGCAACGGTCAACTATCTGGTCATTCCGGAGCGTACGCCGATTAAGTTTGAGCTGACCTCCGATGGTCCCATGAATTCATTCTGGGTGCCGCAGCTCGGGGGGATGATCTACACGATGTCCGGCATGTCGACGACGCTTTATCTTCAAGCGGACGAAACCGGTAATTACATGGGTACAGGAGCCAACTTCACAGGCCGGGACTTCGGGAGAATGGGCTTTACTACGAAAGCCGTCGCTCAGGCGGATTTTGATAAATGGGTCGCAGAAGCCAAGGCGAGCAAAAACATGCTGACGGAAGAGGGCTATCAGAAGCTGGCGCTGCCCGGGGCGTCTGACCTCATGACGTTCGCTTCGATCCCGTCCGGCTTGTTCGAGCGAATTGTCCACGAGTACTCTATGAGCCGCGGAGCACCTCCGGGAATAACCCTGAAGGCAAAGACGCTTAGCGGGGAGAAAGCCTTGGAGCAATCGGAAGGCGGCCAGCTGCCGCCCGGCAATAATGCGCAAAAGGATATCCATCAGATGGGCAATTCCGGCCACAACATGCATATGAATCATGGCAAATGAAAGGAGGGGCTTTTCGGGATGGACTCAATATTAAATTTCGCTAAATGGTTTTTCGTGACGGGTGATCCGCTGATTTACGGGGCGGACGTCGCGATCACGCTGACGATGGTCGCCATCGTCTTCGTATTGACGTATTTTAGAAAATGGGGCTGGTTATGGCGCGAGTGGCTGACGACCGTCGATCATAAACGCGTCGGGATTATGTACATCATCGCTGCGCTGCTCATGCTGTTCCGCGGCGGTGTCGATGCGCTGATGATGCGGACGCAGCTCGCGTTTCCCGATATGAAATTTTTGACGCCGGAGCATTACAATGAGGTATTCACCACGCATGGTGTCATCATGATCCTGTTCATGGCGATGCCGCTCATGTTCGGCTTGTTTAACATCGCCGTACCGCTGCAGCTGGGCGCGCGCGACGTCGCGTTCCCGTTCCTGAACTCGCTGAGCTTCTGGCTGTTCTTCTTCGGAGCCATGCTGTTCAATATGTCGTTCGTAATCGGCGGCTCGGCGAATGGCGGCTGGCTGTCGTATCCGCCATTGTCGGAGCTCACAGGCAGCCCCGGCGTCGGGGAAGATTTCTACATCTGGGGGATTCAGATTTCCGGGATCGGGTCCTTAATGACGGGGATCAACTTTATTGTAACCATCGTCAAAATGCGTGCTCCCGGCATGACGTGGTCGAGGGTGCCGATGTTTTCGTGGTCGGTGCTCTCAAGCTGCATCGCGATCATCGTTGCGTTTCCTGTGCTGACCGTCACGCTGGCGCTGCTGTTCTTAGACCGTTTTCTGGGCGCCCACTTCTTCACGATGGACGGCGGCGGCAACGCGATGATGTATGTCAACTTGATCTGGATGTGGGGCCATCCGGAGGTGTACATCGTCGTTCTACCCGCCTTTGGGATTTTCTCGGAAGTCGTGGCGACCTTCTCGAAGAAGCGGCTGTTTGGCTACGGCTCCATGGTGTTTGCGATGATGAGCATCAGCCTCATGTCGTATTTTACATGGCTCCATCACTTCTTTACGATGGGCTCGGGAGCCAACGTCAATCTCTTTTTTGCGATTACCACCATGATCATTGCGATTCCAACCGGGGTCAAAATTTTCAACTGGCTCTTCACGATGTTCCGCGGCCGGATTTCGTTCCCAACACCGATGCTCTGGACGGTTTCCTTCATTCCCTGCTTCGTCGTGGGTGGCATGACCGGGGTGATGCTCTCGGTTGCGCCTGCCGATTTTCAGTTCCATAACAGCTATTTCCTAATCGCGCACTTCCATCAAGTGCTGATCGGCGGCGTCGCCTTCGGCTATTTCGCGGGCTTGTATTACTGGTGGCCGAAAATGTTCGGCTTCAAGCTGAACGAACCGATCGGCAAATGGGCGTTCTGGATTTGGAACATCGGCTTCTATGTGTGCTTTATGCCGCAATATGTGGTGGGCCTCGACGGCATGACCCGCCGCGTCAGCACGTACGGCTGGGATACCGGATGGTGGGCGCTCAACTTCATATCTACGATCGGCGGCTTTTTGATGGGCCTCGGCTTCTTATTCCAGGTTTGGCAGATCGCGCATAGCATCAAGTTTATGGAAAAGGACACAACGGGCGATCCGTGGGGAGCCCGCACGCTGGAATGGTCGATTCCGTCGCCTGCGCCTCTGTATAACTTCGCGACCACCCCTCTCGTGACGGATCGCGACGATTGGTGGGAGATGAAGGAACGCATCGCCAAGGGGAAAGCGCCGCAGTCGAAGCCTGAGCTGGAGCCGATCCATATGCCGAAAAACTCGGCGATCCCGTTCATTCAATCGGTATGTTGGTTTACAGCCGGCTTTGGGCTCATCTTTCACTGGCTCTGGATTGCAATTCCCGGCTTTATCGGGGTGGCACTGACGCTGCTGGCGCACTCGTTCAATTACGATACCGATTACTATATCCCGGTGGATGAAATTAGGCGTACGGAAGCTGAAGCAAGGAGGTTTGTCTGATGGCGAACACCTACAATGATGCGCAGGCTCATGCCCACGCAGGAGGCCATGATGGCCATCACGACCTAGAGGAGCTTCGAAAGTTTGGATTTTGGATTTTCCTGATTACCGACTTAATCTTGTTCTCTGCCCTGTTCGCTACCTATCTCGTCCTGCACGAGAACACCGCGGGAGGGCCGGGAGCTAAAGAGCTCTTCGAGATGCCCGGGGTCATTGCCGAAACGTTCATCCTGCTGACCAGCAGCTTCACCAGCGGTCTAGCGGTGCTCGCGATGAATGCGGGCAGCCGGAAAGGGCTGGTCGGCTGGCTCATTGTGACGGTTTTGCTCGGCGTCTGCTTTATCGTGCTGGAATTAACCGAGTTCGCGAAGCTCGTAGGTGAAGGACATACGATTCACTCCAGCGCGTTTTTGTCCGGCTTCTTCACGCTGGTCGGCACGCATGGGCTGCATGTGTCGGTGGGCATCTGCTGGATCACAGCGCTGATTATCCAGTTAACCCGGCGCGGCATCACCTCCGTCACCCAGCGCAAGGTACATATTACGAGCTTGTACTGGCACTTTTTGGACGCAGTTTGGATTTTCGTGTTCACGTTCGTTTACTTGATGGGGGTGATGTGACTTGGCGCACAATAACGCAGTAGGCCACGGTAGTCATGGCGGCCATGCAGGGCACCACGGCTCGCTCAAGGAGTATGTGCTCGGCTTCGCGCTCTCCATCATCCTGACGATTATACCGATTCTCTCGGTCCTGAACGGCTGGTTCGGGAGAACCGCGACGATCCTTGTGTTACTTGCCACGGCGGTTCTGCAATTTGCAGTGCAGCTCTTGTTCTTCATGCACCTGCGGGAAGAGAACGGGCCGCGGTATAACCTGGTCACGCTCATCCTCGGGCTGATTATCGTCGTCGTCGTCATCTACGGCTCTATCTGGATTTTGGAAAATAACCCGATGTATTAAGATGATATTTGGATCAAATCAAGGAGCTATGCGGCATGTTCGCCTAGCTCTTTGTTTGTTTGCGTCCACTGTGGCTTGGGCTGGATTCCACTCTTTTTCATGCTGATGAACCTTCATATGTTGAATAATTTAGTTGGACTGGCTGTGGTTTACGCGGTTACGAAATTGCCTTTCAGCATTTTCATTCTGGCACGATGGAGGGGCTCTCGCCATATGGATGGGGATCAATTTTATTAAGCAAAACGCGAAAGCTCTGAGTAATTGAAGCAGCAGCGAGGAGAAGGGTGATTCCTTCTCCTTTTTTCTATATAAAATTTCGGTTATGAATGGAATTTCTCACCAATACTCGTCCTGTTAATGATAAACTTCATGATAAAGCCTACATAGGAGTGATAAAAATGAATTTACAAACGACTTGGATTCAGTATGGCGCAGACGATCAATTTAGCGGGTACCTGGCTAAACCCGAAGGGGACTTCGGTTCGCTGCCGGCCGTCATCGTGCTGCAAGAAATTTGGGGTGTGGACGCGCATATTCGGAGTGTGACGGAACGGTTTGCTGCAGCAGGGTACGTCGCCTTTGCACCCGATTTGTACTCGATCAATGGGAAGCATCCGGAACCCCTTTCACCCGAGAGCATTACACGGTTTAAGCTGTTCAGGGATTCGCTGCCCCCCGAGGTGTGGATGAATGAAGAAGCACGTGCGCAGGCATTAGCCGAACTGCAGGAGGAAGAACGGAACGGCTTAATGGACACCCAGAAGCTGATGTTCCAACGAGATATGAAAGGGTATTTGCAAAAAATTACGGAAGCAGCGACGTTTTTGCGTGAACAAGAGCCGACCTCGCGTGGGAGAAGGGTTGCATCGGTTGGTTTTTGCCTGGGAGGCGGCTTGTCGGCGCAGCTGGCTTGCCATGATCCGGAGCTGGCTGGAGCGGTTATTTTCTATGGTAGTGCGCCCGGGGCGGAACAACTCCAAACGATCGCTTGTCCAATCATCGGCTTCTATGGCGGCAAGGATGCACGAATCACGGATGCGGTACCTGCATTTAGCGAAGCCATGAGTGCGGCGGGAAAAAGCTTCGTCCCGCATGTGTATCCCGAAGCACCGCATGCGTTCTTCAACGACACTCGAGCAAGCTATCGCGTGGATGCCGCTCGGGATGCGTTTGCCCGCACTCTTGCCTTCCTCAACGAACAGTTAGCTTGAGCATAAACAATGGGATAGTAGCATGATCATGAGGCTGCCGATGGAATGGTGGCCTTTTCTGCCTCATTTCGACAGTATTTTTGAGTTCAATGGAGTAATCTTAAATAAATTCCAAACGTTACGGGAGGTCATCTATGGACATCATGGAGCAGCTGCTAAATCATATTCCACTACCTAGAATGGTGGAGGTCAAACAAACATTTCATGCACCGGAGATTGCCGACGTACCGGCGGCGGTACGGGAAGCCCTCGCCCAAGCGGACGTATTAAACCGAATTGCTGCAGGCGATCGAGTGGCCGTTGCCGTCGGGAGCCGTGGGGTCGCGGACATTGCCCTGATCACACGTGAAGTTGTCCGAGCTGTAAAAATGGCGGGGGGCCAGCCATTCATCCTTCCAGCGATGGGCAGTCACGGAGGGGCTACCGCTGAAGGGCAGCTGGAGGTGCTGGAGCAGCTCGGAGTAACCTCCGCAACGGTTGAGGCACCCATTCATGCGGAGATGGATGTGATTGAAGTGGGAAGGCTGCCCAACGGCCTTCCGGTCTATACGTCACGCCTTGCCCTCGAAGCGGATAAGGTGATTGTGATTAACCGAGTAAAGCCTCACACTGCCTTCCGCGGGCCAGTCGAAAGCGGACTGACGAAAATGATCACGATCGGCTTAGGAAAACAAAAAGGGGCGGACTCCGCCCATGCCTACAGCTTTAAATATATGGCCGAGCACATTGTAGAGATGGCCAAGGTAGTGCTGTCCAAGGTTCCGGTCATCTTCGGTCTGGCAACGATCGAGAATGCGTATGATCGGCCGGCCCGCATTGTCGCGGTTCCATCCGAGCGCTTAGCGGTGGAAGAGCCTAAGCTTCTTCTCGAAGCGAAGCGGCTGATGCCCTCCATTTTGTTTGATCCCATCGATGTCCTTGTAGTCGACGAGATCGGCAAAAATATATCGGGCGACGGCATGGATCCGAATATTACCGGCCGCTATGGAACCCCCTATGCCAGCGGTGGTCCCGCCGTAACGCGGATCGCCGTTCTCGGTCTAACGGAGCAAACGCATGGCAACGCGAACGGTATTGGACTGGCCGATATCACCACAAGCCGGGCCATCAAGCAGATGGATGCGGCGAAAGGCTACGTCAACGCTTTGACCAGCACGGTGCTCGAGATGGTCAAAATCCCGCTTGTTCTGGATACCGATGAAGGGGCAATAAGGGCGGCTATCAAAACCTGTAACTGCATGGACATGAATCATGTCCGCTTGGTTCGAATCAAGAACACGCTGGATTTAAAGCATATATGGATCTCCGAAAGCTTGCTTCCGGAAGCGCTTGAAAAGCCGAATGTCGAGGTGCTTGGGCAGCCAGTGGCGATGAAATTTTTTTAAAGAGGAGCAGCAGGATGAGCGGAATAACCCTTAAGTAAATTAGAAGAGGCTTCGCCGCTGCTTGGTATGTCGTTGACTAAACTTGCCCAGTGATCAGGCAAGTTTTTTTGTTTTGGAATATCCGAGTATAATTAAAAGGGAAAATGAACCCCGATGTCAAAAAAGAACCTGATGCAGTGAAATCGAAAAAGTCGCTTGGAGGGAACGGTGTTGAAGGCTGCTTTTATCTCGGATATCCATGGGAATGCGGTGGCGCTTGAAGCGGTGTTAGCGGATATCGCTAAGAAAGACGTGAGTAGGGTATATGTGCTTGGAGACCTCATCTTCAGGGGGCCGGAGCCTAAGAGAGCTCTGGATCTGGTGCGCTCGCTGCAAACTGAAGTGATTAAAGGAAATGCGGACGAATGGGTTGTTCGCGGAGTTCGTCAAGGCGAGGTTCCAGAGCAGGCGCTGGAGCTGATGAATCAGGAGCGCAATTGGACCGTGGCTCAGTTAGATGAAGCTGACCTGCATTATTTGGGCGGTTTGCCAACCGAATTACATATCCAGCTGGGGGCTGTGTTCATCCACGCGTTTCATGCTACCCCTTTCAGCTTATTTGAAATCGTTCCGCCGGACACGGAGGACACGGTGCTGGAAGAGAAGCTCATGTCCGCGGCGGAGGCCGACATCTATGTGTATGCCCACATTCACAGGCCATATATTCGGTACATAGGTGGAAAAACGCTGATCAACCTCGGCAGTGTAGGGCTTCCTTTTGACGGCATGCCAAAAGCATCCTACGCTATAGTAGAGGTATCGGAAGGAAATGTGAGCACGTCGATCGAGCGGGTCTCCTTTTCTAACGAGAAGGTCATTGAATTGTATGAGCAGGTGCAATATCCGAATTCGGCCATGATGGCTGGCATCATCCAAAGAGGAAGTATCAAGTAACTTGAAGAGGAGTGTGATTCCCATGCCCAAAATCATGGTGGCTTTCCCCCAGGGAAAGCATAAGGTGTTAACGATGAGCTATGATGACGGCCGAGCTGCAGACATTCGGCTGGTGGAGCTGTTTAACAAGCATGGCATTAAAGGAAGCTTCCATATTAATTCAGGCATGCTTGGCGAGGGGGATCGGATCCCGGCGGATCAAATTGCCGACCTGTATCGCGGGCACGAGGTGTCTGCGCATACGCTGACGCATCCTACGATTGCTAGGAGTCCTAAGGAGCAGCTTGTACATGAAGTATTCGAGGATCGCAAAAGACTGGAGCAAATCGTCGGGTATACGGTAAGAGGACTTTCCTATCCGAACGGTTCGTTTAATCAGCAAATCAAAGCGATGCTGCCTTATCTGGGGATCGAGTATGCCCGATCGGTACAAAGCACCGGACAATTTGGCATGCCTGACGATTGGATGGAGTGGAAACCTACTTGCCATCACAAGGCCAACTTGATGAGCCTCGCAGAAAGCTTTGTAGCCCTGCATAAAACGCAGTATCTCTATATGATGTACGTATGGGGACACAGCTATGAGTTTGATCTCGATCACAACTGGGATTTAATCGAGGGCTTCTGTGAATACATGGGCGGCAGACAGGATATTTGGTATGCAACCAACATGGAAATCGTAGACTATATGAGTGCCTTTCAAAATTTGAAGTTCTCAGCCTCCAGTGATTTTGTATGGAATCCTTCGGCGGCATCGGTCTGGTTGAATGTAGATAATCAGATGGTGGAGGTCAAAGGCGGGAGCCAAATTCACTTGACGTAAAGAGCGTTCGCCGCGGTCGTTCTGGGTTCTGATCTGCCCGATTTCCTTCAACTCAAGAGTGTGTCCAAAAAATGATCAAAAAATGAATATTTTTTGAACGCAAACGCTTTATTTGTGTTATAATGAATTTATATCACAGAAAGTTCATTAATTCTTGAGGAAGTGAAGATATCGTGACAACTAAGACGACAGCAATTCAAACCGAACGAGAAGGAAAGTCGCTGTTTTTAGCGATGAAGATCGGTGCATGGGCGGCTCTTTGTATAGGCCTGGTATTGTGTCTCGTTAATGTCCATGATTTCAGCGACAACAATGCCTCCCTCATGTCCGGGATCGGTTTCATGGTAGGCAGCGTGTTCATTTATACGATTGGTACGGCAATGAATCTCGTGCATAAGCGAAACTCCGGCTCCGAGAACTAAATAACATGCATACGGCATCATCGAAGGGCTGTTTCCAACTGGAAACGGCTCTTTTTGTTTGTCGAAATGGTTAACAACTTTTTACGGAAATAAGGCAGTCTGTTGACGCATTTGTTAACACCCCCCACAAGCAAAGATGAACATGATATATTTTTCACAAACGCATAGCGCACTGTGATTTATGTCATATCCGAATGGCGGATGACAATTTAACATAGTGAACTTGGGAGATGAATTATATGAATATTGCGAAGATCATGCAAAGGCTCACCGCATTCGGCATGCTGGCGGGAATCTCCGTGCTCGCCTCCGGATGCGAATCGATGATCGTGTTCGATCCGAAAGGACCGATCGGCGCTCAGCAGCGCGATCTGATCTATTTTACGATGCTGCTCTGCCTCATTGTCTTGGTTCCCGTACTGCTGCTGACGGCATGGATTGTGTGGCGTTACCGCGACAAGAAGGACAATAAGGCGTCTTATCAGCCCAAATGGGCGCACAGCACGAAGCTGGAGCTGATTTGGTGGGGGATTCCGATCGTCATTATTCTGATTCTGGCGGGGGCAACGGCGCGCTATACATATGCGTTGGATCCAGCCAAACCGATCGAATCCAAGGTCAAGCCGATCACCATTCAGGTGACATCGCTGGACTGGAAATGGCTGTTTCAGTATCCGGAGCTGGGCATTGCTACGGTTAACTACCTTGTCATTCCGGAAGACACGCCGATCCGCTTCGAACTGACCTCGGACGGTCCGATGAACTCCTTCTGGGTGCCACAGCTCGGCGGGATGATTTATACGATGTCCGGTATGGCGACTACGCTGTACTTGCAAGCGGATGAACCGGGCAATTATATGGGGACCGGGGCTAATTTTACAGGCCGTGATTTTGGCAAGATGGGCTTTAATACCAAGGCTGTTACTCAAGCCGACTTTGACCAATGGGTCAAGCAAGCGAAAGCCAGCGGAAAAGCACTGACGGAAGAAGGGTATCAAAAGCTTGCGGAGCCCGGCACGACGGTGCAGCTCACCTACAATTCGATTCCGGATGGGTTGTTCGGGCGAATCGTACACGACTATTCCATGAGCCGCGGCGCGGTGGCTGGTATTCGCCAACGAGCGCAAACGCTCAGCGAGCAGCACGCTAAAGAAGCTGGCGAGGGTCAATCGGCACCGGCTAATCAGCCGCCAAAAGAAGCTCCAAGTAATGGAGGCCATTCCGGCCACAGTATGAACATGAATATGAACATGCAAAGCGGAGCTATGAATCATTAGTAAGGAGAGGAGGGTGACTCCATGTTAGATCAAATTAAAGACTTTGCCTCGTGGTTTTTCGTTACCGGCGATCCGCTCATCTACGGCGCGGACATCGCCATCGGTTTGACAACCGTCGCCATCATTTTCGTTGTAACGTATTTCAAAAAGTGGAGCTGGCTCTGGCGCGAATGGCTGACCTCGGTCGACCATAAACGCGTCGGGATTATGTATATCATCGCTTCACTGCTCATGCTGTTCCGGGGAGGCGTCGATGCGCTGCTGATGCGGACGCAGCTGGCGTTTCCGGATATGAAATTTCTATCGCCGGAGCACTATAACCAGGTATTCACGACGCATGGCGTGATCATGATTTTGTTTATGGCGATGCCGCTCATGTTCGGATTATTCAACATTGCCGTGCCGCTGCAGATCGGCGCGCGCGACGTAGCCTTTCCGTTCCTGAACTCGCTTAGCTTCTGGCTGTTTTTCATGGGCGCAATGCTGTTTAACATGTCGTTTGTCATCGGCGGCTCTGCGGATGCCGGCTGGCTTTCGTATCCTCCGCTGTCGGAGATGACAGGAAGTCCGGGTGTAGGGCAGGATTTCTACATCTGGGGCATTCAAATTTCAGGGATCGGCTCGCTCATGACCGGGATTAACTTTATCGTTACGATTCTCAAGATGCGTGCTCCTGGCATGACTTGGTCGAAGGTGCCAATGTTCACCTGGTCGGTCTTGTCCAGCTGCATCACCATTATCGTTGCGTTCCCGGTACTGACCGTTACGCTGGCGCTGTTGTTCCTGGATCGTTATCTTGGGGCGCATTTCTTCACGATGGACGGCGGCGGCAACGCCATGATGTACGTCAACCTGATCTGGATGTGGGGCCATCCTGAAGTATATATTGTCGTATTGCCGGCCTTCGGGATTTACTCGGAGATCGTCTCAACGTTCTCGAAAAAGCGGCTGTTCGGCTACGCCTCTATGGTATTTGCGATGATGAGCATCAGCTTGATGTCGTATTTCACATGGCTGCATCATTTCTTCACGATGGGCTCCGGGGCGAATGTCAACTTGTTCTTCGCCATTACGACCATGATCATCGCCATCCCAACGGGGGTCAAAATTTTCAACTGGCTGTTCACCATGTACCGCGGCCGCATCACGTTCAGCACACCGATGCTGTGGTCGATCGCGTTCATCCCCTGCTTTGTTGTCGGCGGGATGACAGGGGTTATGCTCTCGGTAGCGCCGGCGGACTTCCAGTTCCACAACAGCTACTTCCTGATCGCTCACTTCCACCAGGTGCTGATCGGCGGCGTCGCGTTCGGATACTTCGCAGGGTTGTACTACTGGTGGCCGAAAATGTTCGGCTTCAAGCTCAATGAAACGCTTGGCAAATGGGCGTTTTGGATTTGGAACATCGGGTTCTATGTCTGCTTCATGCCGCAGTACTTTGTCGGCTTGGACGGTATGACTCGCCGCGTGAGCACGTACAGCTGGGATACCGGCTGGTGGGGATTGAACTTCACGTCGACCATCGGCGGCTTCCTGATGGGACTCGGCTTCTTGTTCCAAGTATGGCAGATCGCGCACAGCATTAAGTTCATGGAAAAGGATACGACAGGCGATCCATGGAACGCTCGTACGCTGGAATGGTCGATTCCATCCCCGGCGCCGCTTTACAACTTCGCCACAACACCGCAGGTCACGGATCGCGACGACTGGTGGGAGGAGAAGGAACGCATTGCGGCTGGGATGGCACCGAAACCGAAGCCGGCTTTGGAGCCGATCCATATGCCGAAAAATTCGGCGATCCCATTCATTCAATCCGTATGCTGGTTCGCGGTCGGCTTCGGCTTCGTCTTCCACTGGCTGTGGATTGCGATTCCTGGGCTCATCGGGGTTGCTGTGACGATGCTCGCGCATTCTTTTAACTACGATACCGATTATTATATCCCGGTGGATGAAATTCAACGCACGGAAGCTGCGGCAAGGAGGTCAGCCTAATGGCACATACAGCTCACGTATCCCATTCGACGGCTCATGCTCATGAGGCTGGCCACGATGGTCATCATGACCAGGAGGAGCTTCGTAAATTCGGATTTTGGATTTTCCTGATTACCGACTGTATCTTATTCTCGGCGCTGTTCGCGACCTATATCGTTCTTAGAGGCAATACAGCTGCGGGGCCGGGGGCGAAGGAACTGTTCGAAATGCCCGGCGTCATTGCGGAGACGTTCATCCTGCTGACCAGCAGCTTTACCAGCGGACTCGCGGTCCTCGCCATGAACGCCGGCAACCGCAAAGGTCTGATCGGCTGGCTGGCCGTAACCGTACTGCTGGGCGCCTGCTTTATCGGACTCGAGGTCACCGAGTTCGCCAAGCTGGTGGAAGAAGGGCATACGATCTCTTCCAGCGCATTTCTTTCCGCCTTCTTCACCCTTGTAGGCACGCACGGGCTTCACGTTTCGCTTGGCTTGTGCTGGATCACAGCGCTGATCATTCAGCTGGCGCGGCACGGGATCACGCCGGTTACCATGCGGAAGGTGCACATTACAAGCCTGTACTGGCACTTTCTCGACGCGGTGTGGATCTTCGTATTCACGATCGTCTACTTGATGGGGGTGATGTGAGATGGCGAAGCACGGCAGCACGCACGGCGGCCATTCCGGCCATGGCGGCCATCATGGATCGCTAAAGGAATATGTCCTTGGGTTCGCCCTCTCCATTATCCTGACGATCATCCCGCTGATGGTAGTCATGAAGGGCTGGCTGCATGGAACGGCGGCAGTGGTCGTACTTCTGGGTACGGCGGCGCTGCAATTTGCGGTACAGCTTCTCTTCTTCATGCATCTGCGTGAGGAAAAGGGACCACGCTACAACCTAATGACGCTCATCCTTGGATTGATCATCGTCGTTACGGTTGTCATCGGCTCCATCTGGATCATGACGAACAATCCAATGTATTAATAAGACCAATAAGAGTCGGACTCCGGATTACGGGGGTCCGGCTTTTTATTATCCCCGTCCCGCAAGCAAGTTAACTGCCGCTCAAGCTCCAATAATGCTCCTTCATATGACGAATCAGCAGCTGGTCCAAGCTGTTAAGCGGTTCCTCGTTATACATGAGATACGTTTGACTTTGAAAGAACGGATCGTCCTGCAGCGGAACAGCGGTCAGCTCCCCACGCTCGATTTCCTGCTTCATATAGGAGGGGGAATAGAAGAATACGCCAGCGTTACGGGCCACAAGCCATTTGATCAGCTGAAGGTTATTGGTTTCGAAGCGCGTAGTAAACTTGATGTTCTGTTTGTTGAAGGAAGCCTCCAGCTGCTTGCTGTACTGCGTATCGCGCGGATAAGAGATGATGGGCTCGTGGACCGCATCTTCAAGGGACACGGACGCCGCACGAGCCATGGGATGAGAGGAGGAGACGATCAGCATGGTCGGCTCGCTGTGAAGCAGGTGATACGACAGATGAGGATCGTTGGAGGTATAACGGGTAATGGCGACCTGGAATTCCTTGTTTTTGATCAGTCGGACCAGCTCATTAGCGGCATAGGTATGCACTTGGACCGAAATGTTCGGGTATCTCGACAGAAAGGAAGCCATAATGTCTGGCAAAACGCATGCGGCATACGAGTTATTGCAGCCGATCGACAGCTTCCCTTGAGCGCCTCGCTTGACAAGCTCTACGGCTTCCCGGCCATCATGGACCGCTGTGAGCGATTTGAGCGCAAAAGGCAGAAACGCCTCCCCTTCCGGTGTCAGCCTGATCTCCCGTCTTCCTCGCAAGAATAAGGACTTCCCCAGCTCCTTCTCCAATTGATGGATTCGATGCGAGACGGTCGGTTGAGGAATATAGAGCTTCTCAGCCGCCTTCTGAAAGCTGCCCGAACGATAAATGGCTACGAAGGTTTCCATTTGCTCCAGTGTCATGGCGCTCCCTCCATCCAGTTTATATGTTATATATTATAACATTATATATTCATTTAATGAATGAAAACATGAAAATTACGTCATTTACATCGAAACAGTCTCGTTTTATAGTTATGACAAGGTTAGTTAGTGTTATATAAATTAACATTAACTTGACAAAATAGACGATGGAGGGAAACCGTATGAAAGCAAACTGGCAGGCATTCTTAAGCGAACGCGACAAGGAGCACGACAAGCTGTGGGGCAAAAAAGCACTGGCAGGCTTCGGAGAAAAGCCGGCGCTGGTCCTGATCGACATTTATTACAGTGTCCTCGGTTTAAAGCGTGAGCCGATCTTCGAATCGATGAAGCTGTGGCCATCCAGCACTGGACTCGAAGGCTGGGCAGCCGTTGACCGGACGGCCGTATTGCTGGTAGCGGCTCGCGAGAGCGGCATACCGGTCATTCATGTGAAAGGGATGAGCGGCATTGAGCCGTGGGTGCGCCGCAAGCGCGAGAAAAACCCGGCCATGACGGAGGAGCTCCGGAAGCTGGGGATGGAGATCGTGGAGGAAGTGAAGCCGCTTCCCGGCGAGCTGGTCATTGAGAAATCGGCTCCCAGCGCTTTCCACGGGACGCCGCTCCTGTTCCAGCTGGTCGCGCTTGGCGTCGATACAGTCATCTGTGCAGGAGAAACGACGAGCGGGTGTGTCCGAGCGTCTGTCGTGGATGGAGCGACGTACCGGTTCAAAATGGGTGTCGTCGACGAATGCTGCTTTGACCGGACTGAGGCTTCCCACCATATGAACTTATACGACATGCATCAGAAATACGCCGACGTGGTGGACCTTGATTATGCCGTGAATTATTTTAATCGAATCGCCGCTAAGAGTGCTGTGAACCTATAAGCCAAACGGAATCCATTAGAGGAGGAATCGGACATGTACGGATGGGAAGCTTACTTAAGCGAGCGGGATCAAGAGCACGACAAGCTGTGGGGAAAGAAGGAGCTGGCGGGCTTTGGGAAGAAGCCTGCACTTCTCCTGATCGACATTTACTACAGCGTATTGGGGCTTACGAGGGAGCCGATCCTCGAATCCGTCCGAAAGTGGCCGATGAGCACGGGGCTTGAAGGCTGGCAGGCGGTGGATGAAACGGTAGGACTGCTGGCCGCCGCCCGCGAGAACGGCATTCCGGTCATTCATGTGAAAGGCCTACATACGGGAGTTGTGCATTGGGGACGCGGAGGCGGCCGCAAAGGGGAAATTCCGCTGACGGAGGAAGAAAAGCGGCTCGGCACGCAGATTGTCGACGAGGTGAAGCCGCTGCCCGGCGAGCTCGTGATCGAAAAGGCGGCGGCCAGCGCATTTCACGGAACGCCCCTGCTGTTCCAACTGAACGCATTGGGGATCGATACGGTGATCTGTGCCGGGGAAACGACCAGCGGCTGTGTCCGGGCCACCGTAGTGGACGGTGCGACCTTCCGGTTCAAAATGGGAGCGGTCTCGGAATGCTGCTTCGATCGAACGGAGGCTTCCCATTACATGAATCTGTATGATATGCACCAAAAGTACGCCGACGTCGTGAACAAGGAGCAGGCGATCGCCTATTTTCGAAGCCTTGCGGCTGAACGCAAAGCGGTTTCCCAGGCCATCTAAAATCTAAACCGATACGAGGAGGAGTCCGAATGGAAAATACAAAAGGACGAACTAAACGCAGCTTATCGGTCATTGGACTCTTGCTCACCGGGGCGCTGCTCCTGGGCGGCTGCGGCGGAGAAAACGCACCGCCAACTGCGGCAGAAACCGGAGCAAGCGGAGCCGGAGCCGCTGTGGAGCAGAAGGCGCTCAAGGTCCGGTTTTACGACGATCCGGCGGGCTTTGATCCGGCCTCCATTTTCCGTATCGAAAACGAAAATATCGCCTTCAACATCTATAGTGGTCTGACCACCTACGATTCGCAAACCGGTAAAGTGGTCCCGGATCTTGCGGAAAAATGGGAGAGCCCCGACAACAAGGTATGGACGTTCCATTTGCGAAAAGGCGTGCAGTGGCAAGGCGGGTATGGAGAGCTCAAGGCCAAGGACGTTCTCTACAGCTACAAACGCATCCTGGATCCGAAAACGGCATCGCCCTACCAAGCCGAATTTAACAATGTAGCGACCATCGAGTCGCCGGATGATTATACCGTCGTCATTACGCTCAAAAAGCCCGATGGCAACTTCCTTCATCAAGTGGCTAATTACCATCAGGGCCAAATCGTGAAGCAGGAGGCTGTGGAGAAATACGGGGACCAGTTCAAATGGCATCCCGTCGGTACGGGGCCCTATGCGCTGGAGAGCATTGACCCCAATTCCCGCATTGTGCTGACGCGGCATGAAGCCTATTTTGGCGGTGCAGCCCCGATTCCAAAGCTCGATTTCAGCATCATCAAGGATGACCAGACCGCTACCATCGCGCTGCAAAATGGGGAAGTGGACCTGGCCATGCGGATCAGCAGGCAGGAATCGCTCGATCAGCTGGAGTCCGCCGGCTTCAAAATGAACCATGTGGACAATTATGCCGCGTCCCTGAAGGTATTCAATCTGTCCAACCGTTATTTAAAGGACATTCGGGTACGGCAAGCGTACGCCTACGCCGTGGACTACAATGCCATCGCCAAATCGATTTCGCCGAAGCTTCAAGCGCCCGCTAACAGCTTGTTAATGGATTGGATGGACGGGTACACGGAGGACACGGTCCATTACAAGTACGATCCGGAGAAGGCCAAGTCGCTGCTGAAGGATGCGGGATACGATAAGGGAATCATGATTAAGCAGTTAACCACCTCTGCTACTGGAGTCACCGACCCGATGCAGCTGGAGAAGGAGTACCTGGCGAAGGTAGGCATTAACCTAGAGTTTGAGCTTGTGGATACTCCTACCTTCAATAAACGGCGGAATGACGGTGATTTTGATACCACCTCAAGGCTGCTGCCTGCGGTTAATCCCGATACGCTGCTCTTCAGCTTCTTCCACCCGGATAATCTGGCTCCCAAGGGCTTGAACGGCGCCCGTTACGACAATAAGGATCTGACCACGAAGCTGGAATCGGCGCGCGCCGAGGTCGATAAAGGCAAACGGACGGAGCTGTACAAAGAGGTGCAGCAGATTGCGATGAAGGACGTTCCGTACCTTCCGCAGTACACAAGCAATGTTTACTGGCCGGGAAAGAAGGAGATCGGCGGCGTCGTCATCAACAAGCTGGCTCAGGTCAATTTTCATGACGTGTCTTGGACCAAGTAAGGCTTTGCGATTCTGCTAGGAGGTGACTGTCCGTGGTGCTCTATTCCGTCAAAAAGCTTGCCCAAATGGCGCTTACCCTCCTCGGGGTGGTCACGCTCGTCTTTTTCGCCCTCCGGCTGATCCCCGGCGACGCCGCTTCGGCGCTCGCCGGAGATCACCTCTCGGCGGCTGCCATGGCCGACCTGCGCGAGAAGCTCGGACTGAACCGCCCGTTGTGGCAGCAGTATTTGCAGTATTTGGGGCATCTGGTTCAGCTCGATTTTGGCAATACCATCACCACTTCGCTGTCGATTAAAGGGCTGCTCGCAAAAGCACTGCCGATCACGGTTCTGATTGCAGTATGCACCGTTGTCTTCAGCGTGCTGGTGGCGATTCCCTTGGGGACGCTGGCGGCATATATGGCGAACCGGGGCAAAAAAATGCTGGATAATGCGCTCATGTCGCTGGCCATGGTCGTCGATTTGATGCCGTCCTTTTGGATGGCGCTGCTGCTCATGCTGCTGCTGTCCTTGAGCCTTCACCTTCTGCCGGCGACCGGCCCGATCTCGTTCGATCGCCCGGAGTTCATGCTCCGCCGGATGGCGCTGCCGATCGCCGTACTGTCCATCAGCCAGATTGCGAGTCTGGCCCGGATTACACGGACCAGCGTACTCGAGGTGCTGAACGAGGACTACGTTAAGACGGCGCGGGCGCTCGGCACGCCGAATCTGGCGGTCGTCTTCCGTCACGCGCTGCGGAATGCGGCGCTGCCCATTGTCACCGTCGTCGGACTGAGCTTTGGGCATTTGCTCAACGGGACCGTCATTACCGAGTTCATTTTCTCGATTCCGGGCGTGGGAACGCTGCTGGTGAACGGGATCAACAGCCGCGATTACCCGCTCGTGCAGAACGTGATTCTGGTGTACGCCGCCTTGTTCATCCTGGTGAATGTAGTGACGGACCTGGTGTACAAAAAGCTCGATCCCCGCGTTCAATTCTAGCCACAAGTGGCACGAGTCGATGATCGGGGAAAAATAGGAGGGAAAACCATGGAAACGGGAACACCTACTGTTGTGACTCAGCGGCCCCTATTCGAACCGGCTCGCTTGCGCCTTCCCTATTTGCATGCGCTGCTCCGCAACAAACAAGCCCGATGGGCGCTGCTGCTGCTCATTCCTTTGATCCTGCTGGCATGGCTTGCGCCGCTTTTACCTTTGTCTCCGCCCCTGGAGTCCAATGTCCGCGCCAGTCTGAATGCACCGTCGCTGCAGCATCCGTTCGGCACGGATAAGCTTGGACGCGACGTGCTGAGCCGAACCTTGTCCGGGATCCGCGTGTCCCTGTTGGTCGGGATCACCGTATCGGTTCTGGCGATGGCGGGCGGGATGCTGATCGGAACGTTGTCCGGCTTTTTCGGCCGGCGGGTGGACCGGTCCATTATGGCTGCCGTAGACGTGTTCTTATCGTTCCCGTCGCTATTACTGGCCATAGGGCTGGTAGCGACGCTCGGAGCCGGCACGTTGCCCGTCATCATGGCCATCACCATAGCCGACCTGCCAAGGATGATTCGGCTGCAGCGCTCGATCGTGCTGAGCTTAAAATCGCGGGCCTTCATCGATGCGGCGCGGATCGTCTCCGCTCCCAAGAGCTGGCTGATGTGGAAGCACATCATGCCCAATACGCTGGCACCCATGCTGGTGGCCGGAAGCATCACGGCAGCCAATGCGATCCTGACCGAGGCGGCGCTGAGCTTTCTCGGCCTTGGCATTACCCCGCCTGCCCCTTCCCTCGGCAATATTATCCATGATGGACAAATGTACCTTCAGCAGGCATGGTGGATTTCCGTGCTGCCCGGCTTGGTCATTCTGCTCATTACCATTTCGCTTCATTTTTTCAGCGACGGCATACGCATCGTGTTGGACCCGAAATCCCGCCAATAGAGAGTGGAGGCAGCCGATATGGAAAATGCGATTCTAAAGCACCAAACGACGGTTCTGCACGAGCTTACGGATTCTGTTACGTCACCAGCGTTAGAGGCGGTTTTAGAGGTTGACGGTCTGCATACGCATTTCGAGACGGAGGGCGGCATCGTCAGGGCGGTGAATGGCGTTTCGTTCACGCTGGCCCCGGGCGAACGAATGGCGATCGTAGGCGAGAGCGGCTCGGGTAAGAGCGCGATGGCGATGTCCTTGATTCGTCTCGTCTCCTATCCGGGGAAAATCGTGTCCGGCAGCATCCGCTTTGCAGGCCAAGACCTGCTGAAGGCTGGGGAGCGGGAGATGAACCGGCTGCGCGGCGGAGACATCGGAACCGTGTTTCAGGATCCGATGACCTCGCTCGATCCGGTGATGCGAATCGAGGATCAGATGGTCGTGCCGATTCGCCGGCACCTGGGCTTAAGCTCCAAGCAGGCTTCCGCCCGGGCGGCCGAGCTCCTGGCCCAGGTTGGCATCCCCGACCCTCAGGCAAGGCTTCGCCAATACCCGTTCGAGCTGAGCGGAGGGATGCGCCAGCGGGTGCTCATTGCGATGGCGATCGCGTGCCACCCGAAGCTGATTATTGCCGACGAGCCGACTACGGCGCTGGATGTGACCATCCAGGCTCAAATCGTGGAGCTGCTCAAGCAGCTGACGGCTTCCACGGGCAGCGCCATGCTGTTTATTACCCACGATATGGGCCTGGTGGCCAGGTTTGCCCACCGCGTAGCGGTCATGTATGCAGGGAAGATCGTGGAGATGGGACCGGTAATGGAGGTCTTCCAGAGCCCCCAGCATCCGTACACGCAAAGCCTGCTCCGGACCATTCCAAGCATGACCGGGCCCAAGCCGTCCAGACTGCTGCAGATCGAAGGACTGCCGCCGGATATGCGGCTCCCGGTCAGCGGGTGCGCCTTCAAGGAGCGATGTACCGCAGCGCAAGGGCGCTGCTCGGTGGAGGCGCCTGAATTAAGAGGGAGCACGGAGGGGGCCGGTCACCTCGCTGCGTGTTGGGTGGAAGGGGGACTGACTAGCTCGGGACCACTGGGACCTCAGGGGAACGAGTGGCTGTCTTCAAGCCTGCATGCAGGTTCCGTTAGCGATGCGACGGCAACGGGTGACGATGTGCTGTCCGTGCTCGGGCTGCGAAAGCAATTTCTGCGTAAGCCGGGTGTGCCCTGGAAGCAGGCGGTGAAGGTTCAGGCTGTGAGCGGCATCGACCTTCGGCTGCGCCGCGGAGAAACCATCGGGCTGGTGGGCGAAAGCGGCTGCGGCAAGAGTACCACGGCCAGGCTGCTGCTTCACTTGGAGGAGCCGACGGACGGGGTGATTGCCGTAAACGGCGAGCCGCTGACGGAGCTGAAGGGAGAGAGCTGGCTCTCGTACCGCAAGCGGGTGCAGATGGTGTTCCAGGACCCGTATGCTTCCTTCAATCCCAAGATGACGGTCTCCGAGATCATCTGCGAGCCCCTTGATGTGATGAAAATCGGAACCCGACCGGAGCGCAGACGTAAAGCTTACGATTTAATTCAAAAGGTAGGGCTCGATCCGGCCTATCTCGAGCGGTTTCCGAGTCAGCTGAGCGGCGGACAGCGGCAGCGGGTAGGCATTGCCAGGGCGCTGGCCCTCTCGCCTGACGTCATCGTGGCCGATGAGCCGACCAGCGCCTTGGATGTATCTGTCCGCGCCCAAGTGATCAACCTGCTCAGCGACTTAAAGAAGGAGCTGGGAATCAGCTTCGTCTTCATCTCCCACGACCTGTCCACTGTTCGCTACATCTCCGACACGATTGCGGTGATGTATTTAGGTGAGATCGTGGAGCTGGGCCCGGCTGAGGAGGTGTTTCAGTCCCCGATGCATCCTTACACAAGAGCGCTGCTCGCGGCGGTGCCCATCCCGGATCCGGTCAAAGAACGAAGCCGCGCGGTCGAGCTGTTATCCGGGGATCTGCCTAGCCCCGCGAATCCGCCGGCCGGCTGTGCTTTTAGCAGCCGTTGTCCTCTGGTATCGACCCGCTGCCGGGAGGAGAAGCCCGTGCTAATGCAGTTTGGGCAACGAAAGGCGGCTTGTCATGTTGCTCAGTCGTAAGGGGGAATCAGAAGAAGCTGCTTCTGCCGTGGGAAGTGATTTGACGCCGCAGGAAAGGCTGTATGCCAAGGTGGGAATTTGGGCGGGACTTGTATTTTTTACCGTGACGTCCGTTGCGCAGCCCTTCTTCTCTCTGTATGCGGAATCGCTAGGTGCTTCCACGGCCGAGATCGGCTTGCTCGTCATGCTTCGTTCACTGCTGCCGCTCTTCATTGCCATGCCGGTCGGACAGCTGATCGATTCGCTCGGCGCCATGACGATGTCCCGCGTAGGCTTTCTCAGTCTGGTGCTATCCCTGCTGCTCATGGCGACCGGCACCTCGCCGCTCTGGCTCGGGCTGTCCCAGGTACTCATGGGCGCTTCCATCATTATCTCTTCATCTTCTCTGCAGGTGCTCGTATCCGGCGGCGGGGCTGCTTCCCGCAACCGGAGCATTAACAATTATTCCATGGCGATGTCCGCCGGGGGGATGCTGGGACCGCTGCTGGGAGGCGCTGTCGTATCGATGGCGGGCAGCGGCTCGGAAGCATACCGGATGGCGTTCTGGGTCTCGCTGGCCTGTTCGATCGCCGCTGCGCTTTCATTGATTGCAGCTTCAATGCTTAGAAGCGCCAGTGCGAAAGCTGCTTCGAATCCGGTTCGCGGCGAACATGCAGCTGCAGCCCCTTCTTCGGGATCTAGCGTCCGGGAAGCGTTCCAGCTCAGCCGGATGATCGACAGCTACGCAAGCGGCTTCCGCCTGTCCCGACTTCGAGGCGTTCAATTCGGCTTGGCCGGAACCTTCCTCATCATGTTCATTCAGGCGTTATCCATGAGCTTTATTCCGCTGTTTCTTAATGCGGCCGGGTACCCCGCCTGGCAAATTTCCCTGGTCGTTTCCTTGAATGGCTTGGCAGGGCTGCTGTCCCGGTTCTGTTTGGATGCGTTGATCCGGCGCGCCGGCCTGGAAAGGCTGCTTTTGGCCGCCGGAGGGCTCGCAGCCATCTGCTTGATCGTGATCCCTCCAGCATCCTGGCACGGGCTAACCTTCGCCCTACTGACCGTCGTGCTGGGAGGTGCCGTCGGCCTTAACCTGCCGGTCAGCATCATGATCATGGTGAACGATACCGGGGATGGGGACCGTGGAAAGGTGATGGGGCTCAGGCTGCTGGTAAATCGCTTATCCCAGCTGATGAGTCCTGCGATGTTCGGCCTTCTGGGCCAGACGATGGGGCTATCCGCAGCCTTTTATACCGGCGGGGCCGTTCTGCTCGCAGCCGTGGCTGGGTTTACGGTCGCAAGCGGGTACAGGCCCCGGCGGCGGAGTGCAGAATATACGAGGAGGCTGAAGCAGGATAGATCGGTTTGAAGACCATTGCTGGAAGGATGTTGTGAATCAAGAGCTGCCGGACATTTACAAGGCTTACCGGAGGGATACGTGGATCGGCCGAAGGCCGGCGCTGCTGGTAATCGATCTCTGCAATTTGGTCCATCAAGGCGGCGCAAGCCGCCCATTTTGGGCGTAGGACAGCCTGAAACAGATCGTCAAACGGTGTGAATATAAGGTTTAGAAGCGGCCTGCGAAGCGAATTTCGCAGGCTTTTTAGCTAGGTGAACTGAAAAAAATCATAAAAATGTCCGTGTAAAAACTTAAAAATGCCTCTTGGATTCATGTGCAGCTTTCAAGTATAGTGTCGTGTAAACGGATACAACAATCGCCACCCAAATACTTTCATAGCGTCGAAGCATCGCGGCATGTACAATAGGCAAGTAGAAGACGTTGAACAAAGGAAGGGCTAGGCATGGTGCATAATCGATGGATACGAAGGGCCATTTTAATGATACGAAACATGAAGTTCCAAACCAAATTAATCGCAGGCTATCTGCTGGCTTGTCTTATTCCACTGCTAGGTGTAAGCGCCATCATCTTTCATCAATCGGCAGCAGGGCTCGAGGATTCCTCTCAAGAATTCGCCTCTCTGTATACGTCCCAGATTAGGACTACGCTAAACGAATTCATTAAAGAATATGACAAGGTCACGAAGTCGGTCTTGGTCGACAGTGAATTAATCTACAAGCTCGGAGATGAGCGAAGATTATCCATGGATGAGCTGATTAACCAGAGGGTGGCCGTCCAGCGCCTGCTGATGCGGGTCGCCTATCTCAAGCAGGAGATCGGAACCGTGATGCTCGTCAGCCGCGATAACAATGTGTATCAGTATACGACGACCACAAGCCGAGTGAACGAGAACATGGTTTTATCTCAGGAGTGGTACAAGCGGCTCCGCAATTCGGGGGATACCTTTTTCATTACCGGATTGCATGATCGTTCCTATTACGAGGATAAAGGTGCGGGGGCCGTCGTGACGGTAGGCCGGGTGTTGTTCAGCTCCAACGGGGCTTATGCGGGTATGCTTCTGATCGATCTGGATCCGTTTACGCTGCTGCAGCTGGATCATGATTTCGTCTTGGCGCGGGACAAGTACGGCATAAGTGTCATCATCAGCAATCGGCAACGCGAGATCATCTACCATTCCGACGCGGCCAGCGGCCGGCTGTCCTGGGAGCAGGTGCTCAAATCCGGTGCGGATTATATCAACGAAAGCGGAGGGCAAGATCGGATTGTTTTATCCGGAAGCACCCCGAATGGAGAGCTGTTGATCAAAACTGAGATTCCACGCTCGAAGCTGCTGCAGAAAATCAATCAGATCAAAGGCATGACTGTCATCGTGATTCTGATGAGCTGTCTGATCATCACGCTGATCTCGCTTGCTTTAAGCTATACGATCACAAGGCCGATCAAGGCGCTGCGCAGAAGCATGAAGCAGGCGGAAGCAGGCCAATATGTGCCCATCGAGAAAGAGCAGGCGAACGACGAGATCGGAAGCTTGGTAAACAGCTACAACAAAATGATCATTACGATCCGAACCTTGATCGAAGACGTGTATATCGCGGAAATCAAGCGGCGTCAAGCCAAATTCATCGCGCTTCAAAATCAGATCAACCCCCACATGCTGTACAACACGTTGGAATCGATCCGCATGAAGGCGCTGGTCAAAGATGACGAGGAAACCGCGGGCATGATTAAAATTTTGGCGCGCATGTTCCGTTTGGCGTTAGGCAAGGAAGGCAGACACCATTCGATAAAGCATGAATTGGAGTATACAGCCAATTATTTGCAGCTTCAGAATATCCGCTTCGATAATATGTTCCGACTGGAGCTCCGGATCCCGGATGAAATGCTGCATTGCAGCATCATCCCACTCGTACTTCAGCCGATTGTGGAGAACAGCATTAATCATGGTTTTGTGGATTACAGCCAGCCTATGCATATCGAGATGGAAGGGATCTGGACGGAAGAAGGGGACATTTTAATCCGGATCACGGACGACGGGGCCGGCATGTCTCAAGAGAAGCAAGAGGAGCTGCTGGCCTTATTGGGGGACGCGGAATCGGACAAATACAAGCTCGAGGAGAACAGCGAACCGGAAAGTAAAGGGCTAGGACTCAAAAATATCGCAGAGCGCATCAAGCTCCAATATGGAGATCGGTATGATTTGACGATTCGTCCTGGAATAGGACGTGGAACGGTGGTCGAGATTTTAATCCCCAAGCTTTAGGTTGATATCAGATTCGAAAGTAGACGGAGAGGGGCTTTGGGATGAGGTTGATTTTGGTGGACGACGAGAAGGGCATTGTGGACGGTCTCAAAAAAATGATCGGACGTTATCTCCCGGAATGTAAGGTGGTCGGCGTTGCTCACAATGGCTTGGAGGGCGTGAAGCTAATTCAAAAGTTGCAGCCCGACGTTGTCATTACAGATATTCGCATGCCGCAAGCCGATGGTCTCGATATGATCCAAATGCTCAGGGATGAGGGCAGCAAGGCGAAATTCATTCTCTTGAGCGGCTATGCTGATTTTGAATACGCTCGAAGAGGCATGCAGCTGGGCGTGCAATTTTACATCAACAAGCCGGTGGAAGAAGAGCAGCTGCGGGACTGTGTGCATCAAGTCATGGAGACGATCCAAACGGACAGGGCCAAGCTCCGGGAGGTGGACGATCTGAAGCAGGAGGTTCACAGCCGCAAGCAAGAGAGCGCCTTGAGGGATATGCTGGATGTCGGCAGCGAAAATGCAGAGCTGATGGAAGAATTGCTTCAGGCTGCGCAGCTGCCGACGGATGGGGCCAGCTTCGCCTGCATTCTGCTTGAATTCGACGGCCATGCCGATGCTTTGAAGGAAATGAGCTTTCAGCAGGTGCTGTGTAAAATCGATCTAGCCTTAAAGCCGTACCGCGGCGTGTACCGGTTCCGTTATTCGGGCTCCCAGGTCGCCGTGGTGGTTAGCCATAGCGGAGCCATCGGATATGGTGATTTGGTTCATAGGATCAAAACTCTTAAGGAAGGCGTCTATAGGGATTTAAAGCTGTCCATGACCGTCGGCATCGGTACGGTTCAGAAGCGGGCCGCCGGCATCAGTCAATCGTTTGAGGAGGCCCGTTATGCCTTGAGCTATAAAGTGGTTAAGGGACTGGACACCGTGATTCCATATCCGGAAATTATGGATCTGAATGAGCGAAGTCACCCCGTTCCTGAAGAGCTCGAAGCGAAGCTGGAGGCTGGCCTCGACAACATGGACGAGGTAGAATGTGTGGGCACGATCCGCGAGATCTTCCGATGGATGGAAGGAGAACCCAGCATGAGTCCGGCCGAGCTCCAGCTGCAGTGCTTGAACATCCTGCTCTCCAGTGTTCGTAAAATGTCCTTCCAGCAGCTACAGCAGAATGATTTTTTGGGCCGGCATATCCTGTCTCTGGAGGGGATTGCCCGGTTTCGGACGCTGGAGCGTCTAGAGGAATGGATGATTCAAGTGATCCGCCGAATGATTGCGTTTAAGCTGGAGCATAATATTCCCAAGAAAAAGGATATGATTACCCAAATCAAGGATTACTTATCGAAGCACTACAATGAATCGATCAGCCTTGCCGAGCTCGCTGCCCGTTTTTTCATTAGCCCCTATTATTTAAGCCAGTTTTTCAAGCAAAAGACCGGGGACACGTACGTGAATTATTTGGCGCAGCTTCGAATTGGCAAAGCGAAGGAGCTGCTGGAGAAAACCGACTTGAAGGTGTATGAGATCTGCCAGCTGGTAGGATACTCGGATACCCAGCACTTTGCGCGGCTGTTCGAGAAGCTGACCGGGTGCAAGCCTAGCGAATACCGCAGGAACCTGCCGAAACTATAAGCGTATTTAGCCACTCCGTGCAGGGGTGGTTTTTTAAATCTCCTTAAAAATGACCCGG
Organism: Paenibacillus cremeus; assembly: GCF_007786445.1. Taxonomy (GTDB): domain Bacteria; phylum Bacillota; class Bacilli; order Paenibacillales; family NBRC-103111; genus Paenibacillus_G; species Paenibacillus_G cremeus. The sequence continues at coordinate 62,292 of NZ_VNJI01000030.1, forward strand.
TTTTAACTTAAAAATGACCGATTGAGGGACGCATCCCCTGGCTGTATAGTAACTGTGTAAGCGAATTCAACAGCTAGATAGAGGGGGGAAGAAGTTGAAAGCCGTTGCATTTCATCGAATGAAGGTGTATTGGCCGCTGTATGTGATGGCCGTTCCGGGAATTCTTTTTCTGATTATGTTTAAATACATTCCACTGGCCGGCGCGGTTATCGCTTTCAAGGATTATTCGGTGTTCAAAGGGTTTATTGATAGCCCATTTGTAGGACTCAAGCATTTTAAGACTCTGATTCACCATCCTGACTTCGCCAAGGTATTCGGCAACACGCTGATGCTGGGCTTTCTCAAAATCGTGCTGGTCTTTCCGATACCGGTTCTGCTGGCTCTGATGATCAACGAGATTCGCAAATCGGCACTGAAGAAAGGGATCCAGACCGCGTTGTACATTCCGCACTTTTTGTCTTGGGTGATCGTGGCCGGGATCGTCTTCGATTTCTTTTCGCTCAGCGGACTGTTCAACATCATCGCCGGATGGTTCGGGCACGAGCCGGTGCTGGCCATGCAGGAAAGCGCGTTTTTTCGGCCCGTTTACGTGACGGCCTCCATCTGGAGGGATGCCGGTTGGGGGACCGTGGTGTATATGGCCGCGATCAGCGCGATCGATCCTCAGCTCTATGAGTCGGCGATGATGGACGGCGCGTCGAAATTCAGGCAAATTCGCCACATTACATTTCCGCTTCTGCTGCCTACGGTGCTGGTGCTGTTCCTGCTGGAGATCGGCAACTTTCTGGACCTGGGCTTCGATCAAGTGTTTAATCTCCTCACCCCGATGACCTACAGTGTAGGAGATATTCTGGATACGTACGTGTTCCGGACAGGCATTCAGCAGGCGCAGTACAGCTTCGCAACGGCGGTAGGCTTGTTTCAGTCGGTCATTGGATTTATTCTGGTATTTGTTTTCAATCAGCTGTCGAAGAAGGTTTCGGATGGGGGGCTCTGGTAGACATGTTTGAATCGAGAGGGGAAAAAGCATTCGTCACAGCCATTACGGTCATTCTCATCCTGTTGTCCATCATCGCTCTCATACCGCTCCTATCCGTGATCTCCATCTCGTTTAGCTCCAAAAGTGCTGTGGATATGAACCTGGTCACGATCTGGCCGAAGCAGTTTACGCTGGACTCTTGGGGGCATATGATCGACCGTCCGGATCTATGGAAGTCGTTCTTCCTAACGCTTGGTTCGACGGTGATTGGCACGGTGCTTGCACTACTAATGACCGCGTTGCTGGCCTATCCGCTGTCGAAGGTCGAGTTCCGCTGGGGGGGCGTCATCATGGTTGGCGTGGTGATCGCAATGATCTTTAAGGCGCCGATTGTGCCGTACTTCCTGACGGTTCGCGGTATTGGGCTGTACAATAATCCGCTGGTTCTGGTTGTACCGCATATTTTGAATCCGTTCAATCTAATCATTATGCGAAGCTTCTTCAAGCAATTTTCCAAGGAATTGGAGGAAGCCGCTTTCCTTGAGGGCTGCGGGTATTTCCGGATGCTGTTCCAATTCGTGCTGCCGCTGTCCAAGGCCGTGCTGGCGACACTAGCTTTATTCTACGGGGTCGTGCTGTGGAACCAGTTCCAGCATCCACTCTTTTTCCTGCAAAATCCCGACTGGTTCCCATTGCAGATCAAGATCCGGCAGTTCATCACGGACGACAACGTCATTATGGCGGGTGCGGCTTCACAGGCTGACCTCAACTACAATGAGCGGACCTTAAGGGCAGCGACGGTCATTTTTGCGATCGTCCCGATCATTATGGTATATCCATTCCTGCAGAAGTATTTCGTCAAAGGAGCCATGATCGGCTCTGTTAAAGGGTAATGATTAAGAAAATCATGAGGGGGAACATCACATGAAGCTTAAAAAGATGGGCTTATTATCAGCGGCAGGTGTCCTTGCTATTACTGCTGTAACCGGCTGTACTGGAAACACGAAATCTTCCGAAAGTCCTGCCCAGAATCAGACCGCAGGCGTCGATGACAATGTCGATATCGAAGTATGGGGAACCAATATCGGCTACAAACCCATCACCAAGGGCAGTAAGACGTATGATTTTATTAAGCAGAAGCTAGGCGTTGGTGTGATCAGCCCGTATGTGGAATGGAATGGGGGCACCAACTACTTAAACCAATTGAACCTGAAGATCGCAGCCGGCGAAACGCCCGATTTGTTTTTACCCTATCAGGGCATTGAAAATAACTTGGCCAAAAACGGTGCTATCGCCGATCTGACCGATCTTCTGCCCAAATATGCGCCGAATGTATGGCAAGCCATTCCGCAGGATGTTTGGAATGTCGTCAAAGCCAACGACCCTACCGGTCAGGGCAGAATCTACTATATTCCTAATATCATTGACTACGGAAGATACGCTGGTATGATTCGTCAGGATTGGCTGGACAAGCTGGGCTTGCAGATGCCAAAGACGCAAGAGGATTTTGTAAAAGTTCTAGAGGCGTTTCGGGATAAGGATCCGAATGGCAACGGACAGAAGGATGACCTTCCTACCGGTGGCCGTCAGGAGGCGCGTTGGATGGATCACTTGTTCGCCATGTACGGTGTGGCTATATTCGAGGGCTATCCGGATTGGGACCTGTACGACGGCAAGCTGACATATTCCGCGGTAACACCGAATATGAAAGCCGCCTTGGAATTCGCTGCAAAATTGTACAAGGATGGATTATTGGATAAGGAATCCCTTCTGAACGACAAGGCCAAGTGGGACGGCAAGGTCACGGCTAACAAGGCGGGCGTCTTCTTCCAGTGGGCTGAACAAACCAATCTTTATTTGGATGGTTTGCAAAAGAACACCGGTGTGAAGGGCAACTACACTGTACTCCCCATTCCAGAAGTCTCGGGCTATAAGGGTTTTTATACGGCGAAAAGAAGGATGGATCCGCAATGGGTCCTCAAGAACAGTAAGGACCAGGCGAAGCTGTTGGCCTCTTTGAAGCTGCTTAACAATATGTACGACAAAAAGAACTGGAAGGATTTGTACCTTGGTGTAGAAGGAATGCACTATACGATGAAGGATGGCAAAGCCGTCAAGCTTCCGGATGACAAGAGCACCCAAGAGAATATAGGGCTTTTTAACCCGGCTTCAAGTGTGGCGACACTTGATTTTACAACCGATCTTCTTAAGAGCACGGCATCGGCGGACGACATGTGGATGGTTGATCAATCCGTCCGAAACATGCAGGGAGCTCAAAAATATGCCAAGTTCATTGCCGGAGACGGCATGCCGGCCAACGTTTACGACGGCTTCGCGGACATTCAAAATCGAACGATGTACGTGGAATACGCGAGCAAGATTATTCTTGGCCAATATCCAATCAGCAAATTTGATGAATTCGTAGACAAGTGGAACAAATCGGGTGGCGAAGAGGTTACGAAGCGTGCTAGAGACTGGTATGCGAAAATGAAAAAATAATCGTTTGATTACAAATATCCGCCTTGCTTCGATTCGAAGACGGGCGGATATTTCAATAACTGGGGGTTAATATGAGCAATCGACTTAGGGAAGTGCTTGAGGGGCAAGAACTGAATTATATCCTTCCTTTTCTCTGGCAGCATGGTGAGAATGAGCAGGTGCTCCGGGAAGAGATGGCCCGTGTTCATGAAGCAGGAATCGGCGCCGTGTGCGTCGAGGCGCGGCCGCATCCTGATTTTCTTGGACCGAAGTGGTGGTCGGATATGGACATCATTATGGATGAGGCTCGAAAGCGAGGCATGAAGGTATGGCTGCTGGATGACGATCATTTTCCAACCGGACATGCGGCAGGCAAGGTGAAGGAGGCTCCGGAAGAGCTTCATCGCAAGTTTTTGGGTGAACGTTATATGGATACCATCGGTCCCGCCAAAGGAGCATCACTGCTGCTTGAAACGATGCTGATGAAAGGGCTTCGACCGACCATCTCGGATCCTAGGCACGCGAGCGGTAAAAATAAGCTGATCTCCGTAGTCGCTGTCCGCCGAGAGGCATCCGATGGATCCTTGACCGCAGACTCGGTTGACATCACGGAGCATGTACAAGACGGCATCCTGTATTGGGATATCCCTGAAGGGTATTGGCGGGTATTTATTATTTCGGAGAATACGGATGGCGGCAGTCAGCTTCAGGAGGATTATTTGAACCCGCTGGATCGGGCTTCCGTTCGGATTCTGCTCGATACGGTATATGAGGCTGTGTATAAACGTTACAAGGCGGATTTCGGCAAGACCTTTGCCGGATTTTTTTCGGACGAGCCTGGATTTTACAATGATAAAACAACCTTTGACTTCCATTCGAGACCCGGAAAAAAAGGAATTGTACTTCCCTGGAGCAGCGAAATGCCTGCTTTGCTTGAGCAGGCGTTGGGTGAGGACTATCGTATGTACCTGCATCTTCTCTGGCATGATGCAGGAGAACAGTCGAGCATGGTGCGGTACACCTATATGAATATCGTCAGCAGGCTTTATGGGGAAAACTTCTGCAATCAAATCGGAGCGTGGTGCAGAGCCCGCGGGGTAGAATACATTGGACATGTGCTTGAAGACAATAACGTTCATGCTAGGCTCGGCCCCAGCGCCGGGCATTTCTTCCGATCGCTCTGGGGACAAGACATGTCAGGTCTTGATGTGGTGCTGTGGCAAATCGTTCCCGGCTTTGATGAAATGTCTTTCCGCCAACCCACGAGTGGCGAGGCTGATGGCGAATTTTACCACTACGGCCTCGCTAAGCTTGGGGTATCGCTTGGCCACATCGATCCGAAAAAACAAGGCCGGACCATGTGTGAGGTGTATGGGGCGTATGGCTGGACGGAAGGCTTAAAGCTGATGAAATGGATCACGGACCATATGCTGGTCCACGGCGTCAATTATTTTGTCCCGCATGCGTTTACCCAGAAGGCGTTCCCGGATCCGGATTGTCCGCCCCATATGTATGCGAGCGGAAAAAATCCGCAGTACCGATACTACAAGCAGCTCAATCAATATATCAATCGAATCAGCCACCTGATTTCAGGCGGAAGGCACGTGGCGTCCGCGGCCGTCTTGTATCATGCTGAAGCGGAATGGTCCGGGGAAGCGATGTATTTTCACAAGCCGGTGAAGCAATTGATGCAGCATCAGATTGACTGCGATGTGCTTCCCGTCGATGCTCTATTGGAAGCGGCGAGTGCGAGGGTGCAAGACAGTAAGCTGCATGTCCATCGAGAGGACTACGAGTGCCTGATCGTACCCTATGCAGAAGCGCTACCAGCGGCGATGCTTCGGCAGTTGGTCCAGTTTGCCGAGCAAGGACTAGCCATTCGCTTCGTTGACGGGCTGCCGCTGCGATCGAGCGAGGGTACGGATGTCACTCCCGTACTGTCTTCTCTTGCAACCCATCGGAACGTTAAGCTTGTTGCCTTGGACGAACTGGCGCCAAGCCTCTTCGCAGACGGTCATTACGAGATTCGAACCGGCCAATACGAGCCGTATCTTCGAAGCTATCACTATCTACATGACGGTTTGGATGTGTTTATGTTCTTTAACGAGCATCCGAATCGAACGATTCGCACCGAGGTGGTGCTGCCGCTCCAAGGCGAAGTCTATGCTTATGATGCCTTTTTGAATCGGTTGACCGGTCTAAGTGCAGAAGAGGGGGACGGTGAGCGTACGGTGCAGCTGGTCCTTCATCCGTATGAATCGATTATCTTGCTCCATGGCTCTAGCCTTGAGGGCTGCGCTGCACTCCCCTCAAGCTATGCCGCCGTTAAGGCGATTCCTGAGCTTGAGCTAGAGCTTCATGGCGAATGGACGATCTCCACTGCGGATTCGGAGCAATATCCTCATTTCAAGGAATGGGGACCGCTGGCGGCATTAACGAATATGAGCGGACCTGATCTGTTGCCACGATTTTCAGGGACCTTCCGTTATGAAACGGAATTTGAGTGGAACGAATCTACAGGCCTTGTACAGCTGGATTTGGGAGAGGTTTACGAAACGGCTGAGGTGTGGTTGAACGGTGAGCGTGCAGGGGTACGCATCTGTCCACCTTACCGCTTGGAGATCCACGGCCTGATCCGGAAGGGCCCCAATAAGCTTGTCATTGAGGTTACCAATACGCTGGTAAAAGAGCAGCGAGACTTCTTGTCGGCCTTTGCGCAGCAGGAGCCAAGCGGACTCCTCGGTCCCGTTCGGGTGAAAGGCATGGTCTTGTCCGAGAGCTGAAGACTACGCTCTTAGATGAAATATCATATAAAACGTAGTTTCACTTGCATTCGAAGCAAACGTCACATCGCCATCATTTTTAGTCATGATTTGTTTGCAAATGGCGAGGCCTAGCCCGGTTCCCTCTTTTTTGCTGGTAACAAACGGCTCAAACAGCGTATCTTTAATGGCTTCAGGAATCTCAGGACCATTATTAGTGATCGATATGACGTACGTATGATCGGATGTCATTTCACTAGTAATGGTCAATTTTTTATACTCCCCGATTTCGGCAAGTGCATCGATGCTATTGTTGAGAATGTTCGATAACACCTGCTGAACCGCAATTTTTTGCACCTTAAGCTCAATATCATTCCCATCATAAAATTCAAAATGAATATTATCGTTAATGATTCTTGGGGTGATCATAGCGACAACCGATTTGATCAATGTGTTGGATGAGATCGTAACCGCGGGCTCTTCAACAATATTCCTTTTGGAGAAGCTGAGGAAGCCTGTAATTTGCATTTGAATATTAACAAATTCGCTTTCTATAATATCGAGGTAGCTGCTTAATTTGGCTGTCGTATGTTTTGAAAGATCATTGCGTATCAGCTTTAGAAACCCTTGGATGGCGGTTAACGGATTTCGGATTTCATGCGCCATGCTTGCCGCCATTTTGCCTGCGATGGTCAATCGGGATTCGTGCAGGTCTGTTATGGTCCGTTCATTGGTCATTAATTGATCTTTTAATAGGCCATGATAATGACTGAGGAATATTCTTTCATAGCTAAATACGCGTTGAATAATGGTTCGAATCAAGCTCATGGGGATGGTTTGGCCGATCGGATCCTGTACAAAAAATAACAGCGCATCCACCCACAGCTGATTGCTATGCATAATATGAGCCAGCGGCATTTCTTTTTTTAACAGGATTTCACATTGCATTGGGATGATGTTGTGTAATGGATGGGTTTCTAGGGGGATGTCGATATCTAACAAAAACTCATAATAGGCATGGGTCGCCTGCAGCAGTGCCTCTCGGTCATAAAAGCCCGGATAATGCTCGTCTAATCCCTTGTACCATTGGTTTATAATTTTGTCTTTATGATATCGTAAGGTCGTCAGGTATGATTGTGTGTCGGACATAGAAAAAAACTCCCTGCGTGAAATGTATTCCATAATCTTCGACAAAAGGGCTGTCTATCCCTCTCAAAATCACCTTAAAGATTTGATTATTTTTTAACTTTTACGGCGCCGTCGGTGTCGTGGAACACAGCATGCTCTCTATTTCAAAGAGGTGTATACTAATATTTGACAACCGACAACTGAGCCATGTTGTAACGGTTGCAATGAGAGGTGCATGGAAAACGAGAATGAAGGAGCGGGATTGCTGTGAAGCATACGGTGAAGCTGCCGGACGGCACGATTCTACCGGCTATCGGACAAGGCACTTGGAACATCGGAGATAGTCCTTCAAAGCGAAAGCAAGAGATTGCGACATTGAGGCTCGGCATAGAGCTAGGAATGAAGGCCATCGACACGGCGGAAATGTACGGTGAGGGCTTGTCCGAAACGCTAGTCGGTGAAGCCATATCGGGGATTCGAGATCAGGTGTTTCTTGTCTCCAAGGTGTATCCCCACAACGCCGGCCGAGATCGGCTCACGAGGAGCTGCGAGCAAAGCTTGAAGCGGTTAAAGACGGACCGGCTCGATCTGTATCTGCTGCACTGGCGAGGCCGTGTCCCGCTTAGTGAAACGGTGGAGGAGATGGAGCGCCTGATCCAAGCGGGAAAAATTGTGCGCTGGGGGGTGTCCAATCTGGACACGGATGATATGCAGGAGCTCCATGCGGTGAGTAAAGGATCTCACTGCGCCGTCAATCAGGTGATGTATCATCTGGGCTCCCGCGGCATCGAGGTCGACCTTCTTCCTTGGCAAAGAAAGCACGGAATCCTGACGATGGCCTATTCGCCTTTGGCGCAGGCCGGCAGCTTACGGCGGGAAATGATGCACAATCAAGTGGTCCAAAGCATCGCGGCTGAGCATGGTATCGGGCCGTTTCAACTGCTGCTCGCATGGTGTATCCGAAGCGGGGACATCATGGCTGTGCCGAAAGCGTCAAACGAGGAGCACGTGAGGCAAAATGCGTCCGCCGATCAGGTCGAATTGACCGATGAGGACCTGCGGCGGCTTGATGCGGCGTTCCCGAGCCCTAAGACGAAAGTGCCGCTGGATATCATATGACGACGGTACTGGAATATAATGCTTGCAGCAAGGTGCTCTGCGGATGCAGAGCACCTTTTTATTGATTGGCAAAAAAAGCTAAATGATATAGGCTATGAAGAGGAAGCTATGGACAAGAGGAGGAGAGCTCATGACCGATTTTTCTCACAAACGATTTGCCATTGGCATCGATTATGGCACGCAGTCGGGTCGCGCCGTTTTGGTGGATTTATCGAACGGACATGAAGCGGCTGTACATGTGACTCCCTATCGGCATGGCGTGCTCGATGAGACGCTGCCGTCTACAGGGAGCAAGCTGGAGCTGGATTGGGCGCTTCAGCATCCTAATGATTATTTGGAGGTGCTTCGTACCTCCGTGCCTGCAGTCATGCAGGCCTCGGGCGTCGCCCCCTCCCAAGTGATCGGGATCGGCATCGATTTTACCGCCTGCACGATGCTGCCGATCGATGAACAGCTGCGGCCGTTATGCCTGCAGGACGAATGGAAAGAGCGTCCCCATGCCTGGGTGAAGCTGTGGAAGCATCATGCCGCACAGGAGGAAGCGACGGAGATTAACCAGCTGGCTGAGGAGCGGGGCGAGAAGTGGCTGAGACGTTATGGGGGGAGACTATCCTCCGAATGGATGCTGGCGAAGAGTCTGCAGATCTTGAGAGAGGATCCTGAAATCTACGCGGAGGCTGACCGGTTCGTGGAAGCGGCCGACTGGATCGTCGCCCAATTGACGGGGGAGCTGCGCCGGAACAGCTGTACTGCCGGATACAAGGCATTGTGGCATAAGAGCGAAGGCTACCCGCAGCCCAGCTTTCTCAGGCAGCTGCATCCGGGCTTGGCGGATCTGTATGCTACGAAGCTCCGGGGAGAAGTATCCCCGCTGGGCAGCCGTGCGGGGAGCCTCCTGCCCGAGATCGCCGAGCAGCTGGGGCTTTGCCCGGGCATTGCCGTCGCTGTCGGCATCATTGATGCGCATGCGGCCGTTCCTGCCGTCGGTGTTGTTTCCCCAGGCAAAATGGTGATGGTAATGGGAACGTCTACATGCCATATGCTGCTATCCGAGGAAGAACAAGAGGTTGAAGGTATCTGTGGCGTTGTAGAGGATGGAATCGTCCCAGGCTTGTTCGGCTATGAGGCGGGACAAGCGGCCGTCGGTGATATGTTCGCCTGGTTCGTAGATGAATCGGTCCCCGCCTACATCACGGAAGAAGCACGAGAGCAAGGGGTATCCGTTCACGAGCTGCTGGAAGCCAAAGCGGCCCGGCAGCAGCCGGGAGAGCACGGCCTGCTTGCTTTGGATTGGCACAATGGTAACCGCTCGCCCTTGGTGGATGCCGAGCTTTCGGGCATGCTGCTCGGGATGACGCTGAATACAAAGCCGGAGGATATGTACCGGGCACTCCTGGAAGCGACGGCCTTCGGCACGCGGACGATCGTCGAGGCGTTTCGAAGCGGTGGATTACGCGTCGACGAGCTTTATGCTTGCGGCGGTCTGCCCAAGCGCAACAAGCTTCTGATGCAAATTTACGCCGACGTCTCCGGGATGGAGATTACGCTGTCCGATACGGAGCTGACGCCGGCCATCGGCTCTGCGATGTTCGCAGCGGTTGCTGCCGGCGCCGAGGCGGGGGGCTATTCCTCCCTTCAAGAAGCGGCAAGGCATATGGCCCGAGTGCAGCAGGAGACGGTAAAGCCGATAGCTGCAAACGTGGAAATATATGAGCAAATGTACGCTTGCTATAAAGAAATGCATGATCTATTTGGCAAACGTACAGACAGTGTTATGAAGCAAATGAGGCGAATCAGACATCAATAAGCATAGCTTCAACTGCTTTTCCCTATCGGACAAAGAACAGCCGCAGCGTTCCTCTCTTCTGGAGCGCTGCGGCTGCTTTTAGTTGGGCTGTGCTTGCTGCGATTGCGTAAAGACGGCCAAATATTTAACCTCGTTCGTAATCGGAGATAACGTATGCTTTTCGACGGAATCGAAATAGAGGCTGTCTCCCTCACTCAGGGTATACTCAATATTCCCCACCTTATAATTCATTTTGCCTTCCAAAATGTAAATAAATTCTTCCCCATTGTGACTGAATACGTTTCGTTTATCGTTCTCATCCTTCCTCGAGACGAAGAGAAAGGGCTGCATTAATTTCTCTCCCCGTTCAACGGCAAACGTAAAAAACGAATATCCCTTTTCCGTCTTCACCAAATTGGCTTGACTGGTCTCCTTGGGGGTAAAAATGGTGCCCGACTTCGCCTGATCATCGAGTAAGACCGAGACCTTGGTGCCAAGCGCTTCGGCGATTTTCATCAAGGTGGAGATCGGGGGGATCGTTTTTCCATTTTCAATCTTGGAAAGCAAGCTCTTGGAAAAGCCGCACACGCTGGCGATCTCCGCCAAGTTCCGGTTTTGTTCAATTCTTAGTTTTCTGATTTTATTACCGAGATCCAGGTCCATAAGCGACTCTCCTCTCCATAGGGCATTCAACACGGTTTATTTAAACTATATCACTTAGGATAATCTGGAAACAAGATTGAATTTAGGTCAACTACGCATCGGCGGCATGAAGTGATTGGTGGAGAGGGTCGATTTGCTGTAAGTTTATTGTTGTTCAACTTTGTTTCATGACTTTTCGACTCGCAAATTGATAATAAATAGGGGGAAATATATCGAAAATTAGCATTAAACTAAGAAAAATGGCTAGTTTTAGGTTGGGAAATCTAGTCGCCATCCGCCCTAAAATTTGGAAAGAAAACGATTGCAATAATAGCCTACGGGAATTATAATGAACTCAATGAAACTTAGTTGAATAAAAATAATGAATGTTGAACAAACGAAAACTGCTAAGGAGGAATTAGATGACTTTAGGGTATGGAAGATGAACTTAAAACCATTAATAACTAAGGGGTGTTTCACTTGAAACGAATTTCGTGTTCAGTTGTGACTTCTTTAGCGATGCTCTCCATGATCGGATGCAGTGCTGCCGCACCCGGCGCCAGTGCACCTCCCGCCTCTGCTCCTGCCAAATCTCAAGAAGGCGAAGCTCCCAAGCCTTCCGCCCAGCCCAGTGGACCCGTCACCCTCAAGATCGGCGGTATCGAATACCAGTATACGAAAGCCGTCATCGAAGCCTTCCAAAAGAAAAACCCGAATATCAAGGTTGAATTCAACCCCGGCAATAACGATTTTGAAGACGGTTCCATTCAGGCGCTGCTGCGCTCCGGAAGCGGACCGGATGTGATGGTCGCCAGCTCCGGCCCCGGACGGATCGGGTTACTAGCGGATGCCGGATTGATTCTTCCGATCGAAGATACACTCAAAAAGTACAACATTGAGAGCCGCTACCAGAAATGGGTTATCGATCAAACCCGAACGCAAGGCCACGGCAAAGTGTTCGAGCTGGTAGAAGGGGTCGATGTCTTCTCCGTTTACTACAACAAGGAAATGTTCGCTAAATACAATTTAAAGCCCCCAACCACCTGGGAAGAATTTCTGGACATTTGTGCCAAGCTGAAAAGCGCCAAGGTTCCCCCTATAGCTGCAGGCTTCCGCAAAGGCATCGGCGGCGGTTGGATGCTCGGCAACTTGCTGGAAGCATCCGCAGGGAAGGACCGCATGACGGACGTCATCTACGGCAATGGAAAATTTGATCAGAAGGAAATCATCCTTGGCGGAGAAATGCTGAAGCAGCTCGTGGACGGAGGCTATGTCGACGGCAAGGAAGCCAGCGCAATTGATCAGGCCCAAGCGCAAGCCGCCTTCATCAACGGGCAAGCGGCGATGACGATTTCCTCGCAAGGCTTTATCGCATCCGAACGGAAAAAGGGCGGCGATGTGAGCAAGTTCGACTCGTTCCTTCTTCCGTCACGGGAGTCCGGACGTCCTGCACGGCCAAGCGCGGGTCTAGCCCACAGCTGGGTCGTGAACGCCACGACGAAAAATAGGGACGCCGCCGATAAATGGCTGGATTGGGTGTCGAGCGAGGAATATTTGCAAATCGCCGCAGCCAACGGGGGAGCCCTGGTGCCTGTCATTGAAGCGGCCAGCAAGGTGAAGAACGACCCCGCCATCGAAGCGGCTACAGCCATGCTGAAAAACGGCGCAGGCTACAATCCGAGCGTCTACTTGCCTGCCAAAGCGAAGGATGCCTGGTACGCCGCAGCCGACGGCATTGTGACAGGTACGCTTCCGCCGGCAGAGGCCATGAAAGCGGTCGAAGCGGAGCTTTCGAAGGCCAAGCAAGCTGCGGCTAAGAAGTGAGTGCAGTTAGAAACTGCTAGAGAAAGGAGATAAGACATGAATGCATGCGACCGTTGAATCTGAGATCAAGCAAATCTCTAAAGCTCGCTCACGTTCCGGGAAGAAGCTTTTCGACTATGGCTGGGCGCTCCTGTTCTCTTTGCCGGCGTTTGGTTTTTATGCAGCCATCATTCTCATTCCTCTACTCGTATCCGTGCAGCTCAGCCTGTTCGAATGGGACGGGATGATGCCCCGAATGGACTTCGTCGGCTTCTCCAATTACACGGCGCTATGGTCGGAACCGCGGTTTCTCGCCTCCTTATATCGCACGTTGGTTTGGTGGGTGATGCACGTTGTTTTTGCGGTCGGTGGAGGGCTGGTCACGGCTCTGCTGATTGCCCAAATTCGCGTCGGTCAGAGCTTGTTCCGCACCTTGAGCTTTTTGCCGCATGTGCTTTCGCTTTCCGTCGTCGGGATCATTTGGGCGCAGCTGTATCATCCCACCATCGGCTTCATTAATATCATGCTGAAAAAAATGGGCGCAGGCTTTCTGGCAACGACCTGGCTGGGGGATACGACGCTGGCCCTGCCTTCGATCAGTATTGCGAGCTCTTGGCAGGCCTACGGATTTTATATGGTGATATTCCTGGCCGGCTTGCAGGGGATCGACCCGCAGCTGTACGAAGCGGCCGTCGTCGATGGAGCGAGGCCTTGGCAGAAGTTCTGGTACATTACCCTGCCGTCGCTGCGCAACACGATGACATTGGTGCTCAGCCTGGCGTTCATCGGCTCGCTGAAAGGGTTCGGCACGGTTTGGGCGATGACAGGCGGAGGTCCGAGCAATTCGACGGAGCTGGTAGCCGTGTACGTATGGCGCGACGCGTTTCAAAGCTCGGAGATCGGCAAGGCGTCAGCTGCTGCATTAACGCTCGGATTTGCCGTCATCGTGCTCACGGTGCTGTTTAACCAATGGCGGGATCGGAAGGGGGATTAGTCCGTGTTTAAAAATTCGATCAGCGCTTATCAATATACCGTCTACCTCGTTTTGATCATCTTAACGCTGGCTACCCTCACCCCGTTCCTGTGGGTGCTCGCCAGCAGCTTCAAAACCCAATCGGAAATTTTCGGCAGCGCCTCCTTGCTACCCCGATCGTGGCAATGGGAAAACTTTTATACAGCGTGGACGGAAGGGAAATTTGGCGTTTATTTCTGGAACAGCCTTACAGTAGCCGTTAGTGTCATGCTGCTTACTGCCCTCATTGCTTGCCCGGCCGGCTACGCCTTCGCCAAAATGCGGCTCCGAAAGCATCCGTGGGTGTTCTACCTGATTCTGTTCGGCATGACGATGCCGGCGCAATCGGTCATTATTCCTTTGTTTTATCAGCTCAAAAGCTATGGACTTATCGACCGTCTGGCAGGGCTCATTATTGCGGAGGTTGGCCTTGAGGTCCCGTTCGCTGTGTATCTCATGCGTAACTTTTTCCGCGATTTGCCCGATGAGCTGGTCGAAGCGGCGTACATCGACGGAGCGGGGACTTGGGGCGTTTTTCGCAAGGTGATGCTTCCGCTATCCAAGCCAGGAATTATGGCGCTATCCGTGTTCAGCTTTCTCGGGTCGTGGAACGAGTTTCTGCTGTCCCTGCTGGTGCTGGTGAGCAACGAGAAAAGAACCATACCGCTTGGGCTCGTGCGGTTTTCCAATATTAACACCTCGGATTACGGCGTTGTGTTTGCCGGTGTGGTGCTGGCCTTTATCCCCTCCATCCTGATTTACGTTCTGCTGCAAAAATCATTCGTACGAGGCATTGCCAGTGGTTCACTAAAATAGCCTAGAGGAGAGATTCAAGTGGAACAGTCCAAAGTGAAGTACAACTTCGAGTACGACAATAAAGTGAAGGTTTGCTTTATCGGTGCAGGCGGGCATTCGTTCCGCAATATTTATCCGACCTTTCAATATGCTCCCGTCGATTTGGCCGCCATCTGCGACGTCAATGCCGAGCGGGCAGCAGCGTATGCGCGTCAATTCGGCGCCAAAGCACATTACACGGATTACAGAGAAATGCTGCAAAAGGAAAAACCGGACGCTGTCTTCATCGTTACATCCTACCACCCGGACGGACGGGTGCAGGCTACGGATATCGCGCTTGAGGCGCTTCGAGCCGGAGTTCACGTTTGGATGGAAAAACCGACCGCCTCCAGCGTCCATGAGGTGCAGCAGCTAATCCAAGCCAGCAGGGAAAGCGGACGGTTTGCGATGAGCGGTCTGAAGAAGGTGTTTTTCCCGGCTATTGCCAAGGCGAAGGAGATCATCAGCTCACCGGAGTTCGGAACGCCGTCCTCGATCTATGTCCGCTATCCGCAAAGCATGCCGGAGTTCTCCGAGCGCAGCGATTTGAGGAAGCTCACAAGCTTGCTTGACCATGTATATCATCCAGGTGCCATCATCAACTATTTAATGGGCAAAATCGGAACGATGTCCTACGAGCGGGAGCCCTTTAACGGCGGTTCGGTCACGAATATGCGGTTTTTGAACGGTGCCATCGGCACGCTGCATTTGACGGCGGGCATCTCCGGAAGCAGTCCGCTGGAGCGGCTGGAGGTCGTCGGCAATGGAGCCAATGTGGTCGTGGAGAACGGCGTCAAGCTGACGTATTACCGCAATGCGAATCGTCCGGCCTATGGCAGATCGGCCTCCTACCTTGTCGATGATGAAGTAGCACCGCTGCATTGGGAGCCGGAGTATTCGCTGGGCCAGCTGTATAACAAAAATATTTTCTATCTCGGCTATGTTCCGGAAGTGCTTCATTTCTGCGAAAGCATCCTAGCCGGCCAGCCGCCGCAAAAGGGTACTCTGGAGGAATCGCTCGAAATTGCGAAGCTGTTCGAAGCTTATCGAACTACGCCAGAGGGTACGAAAGCCGTTATTAACGAAGGTTAAAAAGGAGAGTGTGACGATATGGCTACGATTTCGGACTTAAGACAACAAGATCCAAGTCGGTTGATTGAGGAAAACTGGGGTAGAATTCAATGGCTCTGCGGGAAAGAAATCGATCCCGAAGCCGAGATGACCTTTGGCATGGTGTACATTAACGCAGGGGTATCCAATCCAAGACATGTGCATCCGAATTGCGAGGAGTTTATTTTCGTCCTGTCCGGTGAATGCGACCATACGTTGGGCGATGAATCGTTCCATCTGGAGCCTGGGATGATGCTCCGCATTCCGCGCGGGGTGCCGCACAATGCCAAGACCACCAGCTGGGAGCCGTGCCGGATGATTATTGCATACTCTTCCGCAGATCGTCAGACGATCGGGGAATAATCCGAAAGGGTGGATACGATGGCCAAAAAAGCTGTTTTGATCGGGGCGCTGGATACGAAGGGCGAAGAATTTTTATTCGTAAAAACGAGGCTGGAGTCTTGCGGGGTTGAAACGTTCGTGATTGATACGGGGGTCCTAGGTGATCCCCGGTTTGCTCCGGATATTTCAAGCGTTGAGGTGGCGAAGGCCGGCGGCATGGCGCTTGCCGAGCTGCGCAGCTTAAACGATCGGGGCACGGCGGTCGCGGTCATGACACGCGGTGCAGCCCAGATCATGACGGCAATTCAAGAGCAGGGCATCGTTGGCGGCGTGTTTGGCATGGGAGGAACCGCGGGGACGACCGTAGCCGCCTCGGCCTTGCAGGCCTTACCGATCGGCGTTCCGAAAATTCTGGTTTCCACCGTTGCCTCGGGGAATACAAGACCGTATGTCGGCGTAAAAGATATTATGATGATGTACTCGGTCGTCGATATCGCCGGCATTAACCGGCTTTCAAGAACGATCTTGAGCAACGCCGCTTATGCGCTGGCCGGTATGATTCAGCAAAGAGAGTCTGAGCAGGAAGCGACTGAGGACAAGGTGACGCTTGGCATCACGATGTTTGGCGTGACGACCCCCTGCGCTACCCGCGTCCGTGAGACCTTAGAGGCGAAGGGCTACGATTTGCTCGTCTTTCATGCTACCGGGACCGGTGGACTGGCCATGGAGGAGCTGATCCGCGCCGGGTACATCAAGGGCGTTGCCGATATTACAACGACGGAGCTGGCGGACGAATTGGTCGGAGGCATCTTCAGCGCGGGTCCCACTCGACTGGAGGCGGCAGGCCAAGCCCGCATCCCTCAGGTCGTATCCGTCGGCGCATTGGATATGGTGAACTTCGGCCCGCCGGAGACGGTTCCCGAGCAGTTTAAGGGGCGGACGTTCTACCAGCATAACCCCACGACGACCTTGATGCGAACCACGGTAGAGGAGAATCGGGAGCTGGGCCGAATTTTGGCGCGCAAGCTGAACGAAAGCGCTGCGCCGACAGTCGTCATTTTCCCGAAGGGCGGTGTGTCGCTGCTGGATATGACCTCCAAGGCGTTCGAGGGCACGCAGGAAAGGCAAGCACTGTATGAAGGCATCAAGCACAATTTACGTGCGGACATTACGCTGCTGGTTATGGAGCAGGACATTAATGATGCGGCCGTAGCCGATACGATAGCTCAGCACTTACTGAATATGCTCGAAAAGGAAACGAGGTAGAACAGACGATGGCGATCTCAAGACAAGAGGCTTTGAAAAGGCTGCGTTCCCAGCTGGAAGAGGGGAACTTCCTTGTAGGTACGGGCGCAGGGACCGGGTTGTCCGCTAAGTGTGCGGAAGCCGGTGGCGCGGATATGATCATTATTTACAATTCCGGACGGTATCGGATGGCTGGAAGGGGATCTTTAGCAGGGTTAATGCCGTATGGGGACGCGAATCAAATTGTCGTGGACATGGGGCGAGAGGTGCTGCCCATCGTCAAGCATACGCCTGTATTGGCCGGAGTGTGCGGAACGGACCCGTTTCGTCTGATGGACGTCTATTTGAAGCAGCTGAAAGAGATGGGCTTCTCAGGCGTGCAGAACTTCCCGACGGTCGGACTTTGCGATGGTGTGTTTAGGCAAAATCTTGAGGAAACCGGCATGGGCTACGATCTGGAAGTAGAGATGATTCGGTTAGCTCACGAGCTCGATTTATTGACCACGCCTTATGTATTTAACGAGCAGGATGCCATGAAAATGGCCAAGGCCGGCGCGGACGTCCTGGTGGCCCATGTCGGCTTGACGACCAAGGGAAGCATCGGCGCCAAAACCGCATTGACGCTCGATGAATCGGCTGAGCTGGTGCAAAAAATTCATGACGCCGGCAAATCCGTCAATCCGAATATTATGGTCATTTGCCACGGGGGGCCGATCTCAGAGCCGGAGGACGCGCAATATGTGCTTAGCCGAACGAGCGGTGTCGTAGGCTTTTTCGGAGCCTCCAGCATCGAGCGCCTGCCTACGGAAGTGGCGATCACGGAGCAAACCAGAAAGTTTAAAGCAGTAGGCTTGGAGGGAAATCGCTCATGAGCTTTAACGGCTTAGGAATGGGACTAGGAAATCTTTCGCGGATCTCGAATGCCGTGACAAGATCCATAAGCGCTGAGAATTTTACAGGCGAGAAAGGCAAAGCCGGCATGGCCACGGAAGGGACGGGGGCGAAGCCGGGTAGAGATTTGGGGCAAGGATGGAAGATCTCCCCTTCCATTGTTCTTCCAGGCAATTCGACATTCACGCTCGCCGATATTGCAGGACCGGGAGTCATCCAGCACATTTGGATCACCACGCATAAAACAAACTGGCGCAAGCTGGTATTCCGCTGCTATTGGGATAACGAATCGGATGCGTCCGTACAAGTACCTTACGGCGATTTTTTCTGCAATGGATGGTGTGAATACACGCCTGTCAACTCGATGCCGATCATCTCCAATCCCGATGGCGGATTTAATTCCTACTGGGAAATGCCTTTCCGCCAATCGGCGAAGGTGACGCTCGAGAATCTGGGAGAAGAGCCGGCTACGGTCTACTTTCAGATTACGTATTCCTTGACGGACATTCCGGACGATGCGGCTTATTTTCACGCCTATTGGCACCGAAGCAATCCGCTGCCTTACAAAGAAGTACATACCATTGTCGAACATATTCAAGGGCAAGGGCATTATGTCGGCACGTATATGGCCTGGGGCGTGAATAACAACAACTGGTGGGGCGAGGGAGAAATCAAATTTTATATGGATGGGGACAAGGAGTTTCCTACCATATGCGGCACAGGAACGGAAGATTACTTCGGAGGCGCGTGGAACTTCGAGTTTCCTAAGGGCGAGAATGGCCGGTACAGTGAATTCTCGACGGCCTATCTAGGCTTGCCGCAGGTCATTCGCCCCGACGGTCTGTATCAGAGCCAACAACGGTTCGGCATGTACCGCTGGCACATCATGGACCCGATCCGCTTTAAGGAGGATTTGCGGGTCACGATCCAAGCGCTCGGCTGGAGGAGCCGCAGCGAGGCGGCGGGACGACGTTATTTGCCTCTGCAAGATGACATCGCCTCTGTGGCCTATTGGTATCAAGTCGAGCCTCATGTCCCGCATCCGCCATTACCGGATAAGGATTTTCTCGAAGTCATCTAGAGGGGGAGGCCGCTTAACATGAAGGCGCTCGTGATTCTCGGGAAGAATTCCGATTTACTCAAGGTTCAGATTAAGGTATAAAGCAGAAGCGGCACCGTTCGAAGGTCACCGGGGATTGTCTCGGAGGCCTTTTTTTGTGCCTAATTTATTAAGGGGGATTCGGATAAATGCTAAATGCTCATATATGCTCATATTAAAAATAACTATGCGCGAAGAAATGGTGAATTTATATAAAATGTCTTGACATATTGAAGCTCCGGCAGTAACCTAAAATCAATATTGCGCAATATTAAACATAAATTAAATATTAATTATACATAAAGGCGCAATGTGCTAAGGAGGGGGAAGCATAATGCTGGGCGCAGAACGCAAAATGCGAATTATTGAATATGTGAGGCTGCAGCGCGTAGCTTCGGTTGCTAAGCTGGCCGCTGAGTTCGAGGTGCATGAGGCGACCATCCGCCGAGACCTGGCCGAGCTCGAGCAGGAAGGGGCGCTCAAACGCACGCATGGAGGCGTGATCGTCCAGCAGCTGACGCAGGGGGAGCCCCCGTTTAACGAGCGCTCGAACGTTCGGCTGGACGAGAAGGTGCGCATCGGTCATATGGCGGCAAGCCTGGTGGAAGACGGCGATCACATTATTATCGATTCGGGCACGACGACGCTGCAGATCGCCAAGAACCTAGTGCACCGCTCCAATCTAACGGTCGTGACCAACGACATCAATGTAGCCGCAGAGCTGCGCGATGCTCCGGGCGTCAAGGTGATGGTTACCGGCGGCGAGCTGTATCCGTCCAGCTATATGCTGAACGGCATGTTCACGAATCAGGTGCTCGGTCAGCTGCACGTATCCAAAGCCTTCATCGGCACGCCGGCGGTTCATCCGAAGCACGGTCTCACTCACCCGGAAGCCCAGCTCGTATTGGCGAAGCAGGGGATGATCGCCGCAGCTCAGGAAGTGATCGTCGTCGCTGACGAATCGAAGATCGGCAAGCTCTCGCTGCACGCGGTCGCACCGTCCTCCGCTATTCATACGCTCATTACCGGCAAAGACGTTTCCGAGATCGAAGCCAAGCCGTTCCGTGATTCCGGAGTGAACGTCATTCTGGTGTAGAGCCACCCCATGCCACAAGGCTTGAACCGCAGAGAGAAAGGAAGAAACTCATGATCGATCGGTTGCAGAACGACGCCTCCCTGGTGGTGGCGGCCCATAGAGGATTGAAGTGCTCCTATCCCGAGAATACACTGCTTGCGTTCCAGAAGGCGCTGCAAGCCGGTGTCGACATGCTCGAGTTCGACCTGCGCCGCTCCAAGGACGGAGTTGTCATGGTTATTCACGATGAAACGGTAGACCGCACGACGAACGGCACCGGCCGGGTCGGCGATCTGACGCTGGCGGAGCTGAAGCAGCTGGATGCGGGAGGCTGGTTCGGCAAGCCCTTCGAGGGACTCAAAATTCCAACGTTCGCGGAGCTCTTAGAGCTCCTTCGGGCATACCCAAGCGTGCTGCTGAATGTGGAAATCAAATCGAGTCCGGACGCAGTACAGGCCGCCGATCAGGCGGTCGCCATGCTGAAGGAATACGGCGATTTGCCGCGCTGCGTGTTTACCTGCTTTGACGCCAACCTTGTCGCATATCTTCATGACACCTACGGCCTGAGGACGCAGGGCTTTCCGGAGGAGGTCATGTACAACTTCGTGCCGGGCCCGGAAGGAACCTATTCCAAAATGTGGGCCGTGGCCATGAGCATGAAGCTGCTTACACCTCAGAAGGTCGCTGACTATCAGAAGATGGGGCTCTTGGCCTGGTCGTATTGCCCGGATAATGACCGCCAGGTCTATTACTCGATCGGCTGCGGGGCTACGCTAATGACGTGCAATAATCCGTTTCCGGCGATGAAAATTCGCGGTCAAGAGAGTCTGGCCAAGTAAAAACTATAGCGGAAAGAGTGTGATTGAGCGTGAATAAACGTGGATTATTACGCAAGCGCCGGCTCCTGTCCTTACTGGCCGGACTGACGATGACAAGCCTGCTGCCCATTGCCGCACCCGGTGTGATGGCGGAGAGGTCAGCGCTGGAATCCAAAATGTTCGTACTGCAGGAGCCGGCGTCGGAGCTGATCCGTAATCGCAAGCTGCACAACGGGACGGTGCTGCAATCCTTCGCCATTGACAACGTCAATCAGCGCATTTATGTCGTTCAGCTGATGGCCGGCGGACAGAAGCTGGCAGGGGAAGCCGCTGCGGTGAGCGGAGCGAACCGAGACAAGAACGGCGACCTGGCACTGACGCAGCTCGATATGGACGGCAATGAGCTCGGTTATATGTACTTGAAGGGCTTCGGCCACGGCGTGCAGATCGGGGTCGAGCCGGACGGGGAAACCGCCTACCTTTGGACCGAAACCGACTCAGTTACCGAGGGCACCAGCGGCTGGGGAACGCAGATCGCCCGATTCGCCTTCGAGAACGGCAAGGTGCTGACTGCGACCTCCCCAGAGCTTACCAAGTACCGCTTGATCGAAGGGGCGGACCGGACTACCGTCAACGTGGATCCGGCGACGAACCTGCTAACGATGCGATACCGCTTGAACGGCTCGTTCCGTTACGGCGTCTATAACCTGAGCGACGTTAAGGCGGGCAACTACACGCCGGTGGCCGACGTGCCGCAGCCGCAGGTCGGCACCTTCCAGGGCTTCGCTTCCTACGGCGGCTATCTGTACCTGCTGGAGGGCACCTCCTACGGCACGGTTCCTGTCAACAACACGTACATCACCGCGGTCGATTTGAGCACGGGCGAGGTGATGGATAAGCAGCTGATTTCGGCCGGCGAGTCGCTCACGTTCCGGGAGCCGGAAGGCATGGCGATCCGCATCCCGGACCTGAAGCATCCGCAGAAGGCGCAACTCACGTTCGGCTTCGCCTCGGATTTCACGCCGACCCGGCTGGCGAATCTATATGCCATTGACCGTCTGCTCCCAGCCGAGGCGATTCATGGGCAGGAGCAAGGACATGCGAAAAAACCAGATAAGGCGGAATAGCCCACAGTCTTGAAACGGGAGGTCGACAAAGAAGATGAAGCTAGTGTTAATGGGTGACTTTCACTATCCGAGGCTGGATCATGCCGATGCCGACTCGGAACTGTTTCAGGCACGCGATGTGTTTTTTAGCGGAATGATTCAGGCGTTCCTGGACATCGAAGCGGACTACCACATCTCCTTGGGCGACTTCTCGAATTTCGGAGCGGCGGAGGAGCTCAGCGCGCTGTACGGCCTTCTGCGTCAGGATGAGCGCCAGCGAAGGTTCATCCATGTGCTAGGAAATCATGACACCTACTCGATGCCGAAGCCGGACATCTTGGCGCTAACGGGTCAGCAGCGATACCACAGCATTGACACGGATGAAGCGCGGTTGATTTTCCTCGATACGTCGAAGGAGATGGACCACAAGGATTACGGCGGCGAAATCGATCCTGCGCAAAGGGCTTGGCTGGACAAGGAGCTGCTTCAGGCTGGAAGCAAGCCGGTGCTGCTGTTCGGGCATCATCCGATCCCGGAGACCACGGCTTTATCGGATTTGGACATGCTGCGCATCCACCCGGAAGACGACATTTGGCCGAGCCTGAAAAAAACGCCCGCTCCAGGCTATTACTTCTGTGGGCATAATCATATTCATTCGATCGCTAGCCGGGAGCATTGGCATTTTGTGCAAACCGCGGCCTGTCTCGATCTCCCGGCCTTCCGGGTGGCGGAGCTAAAGGATGGACAGCTGAGCGTCGATACGATCCCTGTCCAGGATGAGCATCTGCTGCAGCTCGCGAAGCTGATTAAAGTCAATATGAAGCATTTCAAGCCGAAGCCTGCGGCGGCGGGACAACCGTCCGATCACAGCTTAAGGGTCAACCATACCTAAGGGATGGTTGGTAACATCCCCCCAAAAAAACCAGAGTGTCCATGCTGTATTCAGCAGGCTGCTCTGGTTTTTTATCACGGTTAAACGCGGCTGTGGGCCGGCTCCCAGTTTCTCACGCCATTGTCTTCCAGAATGCCTAAGGTAACATCCGTAATATCGGGATCCTCAAGCAAGAGAGCGCGGACCTTAAATTTAATATCATCGGCCTCCGCCAAGGCCAGTCCCGGTTTTAGCTCGATTAGCCCCTCCACGTGGTAATAACGCCCCTCCTGAAGAATCCGCATCTGATAAATATCCGTTACGAAGCTCTCGGAGAGAATCAGTTGGGCTACTTTTTCCTCGACATCCGCCGGGGCCGCTACACCGATCAGCCCGATCATATTATCATAACCGACCCGGAACGCCACGCCGACCATCAATAACCCGATCAGGATGGTGACCACACCGTCCAGAAGCTGAAACGAGGTCAAGGAAATAACCACAACCGCGATCATGGCTAGCAGGGCGCCGGACACGGCGACAAGATCTTCATAAAACACCAATCGAGTGGGCGGGGCCGCGCGACCTACATTTTTAAACGCGGCGGCAACAACCGCCATGCCTTTGACTTCCAATCGGGCTTCCTTCGTAATTTCCTTCATCGCTTTAATTAAGATGCTTCCGTCGATCGCGAGGTTCATCAATAACACGGTGATGTTCAGCCAAATGCCGCTGCCGCTGGTAACCGGATGCTGGATTAAATGCCAGCCTTCGAGAATGGTTTCATAGGCCATGATGGTGACTACGATCACTGCAATCATGCAGAAAATGTTAATCACACGCCCAAAGCCTGTAGGGAATTGACGAGGCCACTGAAAAAGTCTAGCTCTTAGAAAAAGGTACTGCCCTTCAAGAAAGTTGAAGAGGCTGTACCTTTTTTGTCGTATAATTGAGTCATCACAAAAAGCGGGTGAGAGCACATGATTCG
>NZ_VNJI01000031.1 GCF_007786445.1 Paenibacillus cremeus
CCTACCTAGAGATCGGTATGGACTATTTGAATCGTGGGAAGTCAAATGTTCGTGAACTTAATAAGTCTGCCGCCATTAAACTCCTTGAAGCTGAAGGGTTTATGGTTACGAAGCTAGAAGCCTAATAATCCCGAACCCTCAGGAACTGCCGTACTGGTAGTTCAGCTTTGTTATGCCTTCTTTCGATCATACGTGCGTTGATTTTCATAAAAAAAAGCCTAAATAATAGCTGCTCTCGCAAACTCTTATTTAGGCTTATGTCCAGCGCACTCTCTGGTTCATTACAGCCAAGCTATTCATTTACATTCGGAATATTGATGGTTGAATGTCCAAGCATAATCCTATAAGGCAAAGAACGTCTAAATCCTTAGCCCAAACCCTATTTTAATCATTTTAAGCGAAATTAGCAAGGATGCCAAAAAGAGACCTATCCTATTTATCAAATTCCTCAATGGCTTGTTGTAAGGTCCCCATCGTCACTACTTTTTCATGTAACGCAATACCTAATTCAACCACGGTATTCGTTATTTCAGGGCGAATTCCGGTAATAACCGCTTTACATCCTTGGATGGCCACTCCATTAATAATTTTAAACAGATGGGACACAATCGCCATATCAATATAGGAAACACCTGATAAATCAATAATGAGTTGTTTAATTTTTAACTGGTAAATCTTAATTAGCACATTCTCCTGTAATTTTTTAGCGCGGAGCGTATCCAAGGTTCCCACCACTGGAAGTATAGCCATCTTATCTGAAAGGGGGATTACAGGTACGGATAGATTCTCGATCGACTCACGTTGGGATTGAAGGACCTCATTCTTATACATAGAATAACTGGATGCAAAATGTTTTAAGTAAGAATCGAGATTGAAATTCACTTGACGCTCAAGCTCAAAAAATTCCATTTGGCTTTGTTCTACATGTTTATAGTAATTAAATAGAAAATCCCAATATAATTTACGCAAATTTTGAATCCATTCGAGCTTCAATATTAAATCCAAATTCATTCTCGCCCAATTCCTGCCGTGTTCCTTGGCATGCATAATCAAGCCGTGTTCATTTCTTTCGTTAAGCATTTGTACCACTTGGCGTGCTGATTCAAGGATAATCTTTAGGTCAATTCCCTCTGAGTCCTGAATGATTTGGAATAGCTCTTGCCCTTTTGATTTAAGCAATTCGTAGAACGTTTCCTGATTGTTCGTGTAAAACTGCAAAAAATCATGATTCTCCACGTAACTCAACTTCAAATGTACCACCCCTTGTTGTATCGTATATTGTATTGGTAATTGTATGGAAAATACCGTTCCTTTCCCAACCTCGCTCTTCACACTAATTTTACCGCCATGCTCATAAATAGCTGTATATACTTGGGTTACTCCCATCCCGGTACCCTCCGCCTTGGAGGTATAAAAAGGGGTGCCCAGCAAGCTTAATTTTTCTTTGGGAATGCCAACCCCGGTATCCGAAATCGAAATTATCAAATCCTGATTTGCTTTCACATGCTTAATGACGATGCTTCCTTTTTCTGGAATCGCTTCAAATGCATTTTTTATAAGATTAAAAAACGCTTTTTTTAATTGATTTCTCTTCCCATAAACCCTTACATCCGTGTCCGAGAATTGTTTCTCAATCGAAATTTGATAGGATTTCTCTTGAAACAGATACAATAAAGATTCCAGCTCAGCAGATAGGTTAATGGAATCGAATGGCTCCTCCTCCAAATCCGGTTTAGAGACATGTAATAAATTTTGTAACGTGGTGAGAGCGTTCTCAAGTTCGGAATAGGCATAATCCAGATACTTGTGCGACGTTTCGTTTTTAAGCAATTGAAGAAACCCTTTCACTGCAGTTAAAGGATTCTTAATTTCATGGGCAATCCCCGCTGCGATTTGACCAATGGAGGCTAAACGGTCTAACGTAAGGTCGGATTCGCTAACCCTGTCATTTCCATTGACTACAGACAATAGTGGCCCCTTCTTTCGATGTATTGATCATCTTCCTAATGAATCTGTATACAGCAGCCTTCATGGATGCAATCGTTTATCCCTCCGTTAGTAAAATAAATAAAGCCTAAATAAAAGCTGCTGTCCGCAACTTTTACTTAGGCTTATGTCCAGCGTTATCTCTGGCCCATTGCTACCAATTTATTGACTAGGATTCAATATAAAAACCATGACGCTTTTATCCAGCTGAAAGTCCCAGTCTACAAACAAATCAACTATGTTCATATTTAAAATTCGTTCAAAATGATTGTTGTTATGAAAATAGCTTTTTTCCAGATTTCCTTTAGCCAGCTTTAAGTTCAATTCTTGTCCCAGTCGAATTAATTCTTTTTCTATAGAGATCAGAATACCATTCCGGACCACAACAAGCACTCGATCATTGATCATGTAGGAATTGATTTCGGCAGGTATTTTTTCTACCTTATGACTAATATCGGCAATCTCCTGGTGAAGCTCTTCTTTGCCCAAATAAGCCTCATCTTTGATCCCTGATTCGCCTTCGTCAGATTCAATCCCTACGAATACCCCTGAGTGATTATGTATTCCCCAGTCATAGTAGAATTCCTGGAAGTTGATACCCGATAGTAGTGAGGAATAGGCATTAATCTCAGGTATTAAGGTCTTCATCAGCAAGTCTCTTGTATGCTGAATCGAGAAAACTTGATCTTGTTCGAGGAGTATCTTTTCCGTCGGTGATAATAAGCCCCGCATATAAAACACAACATAGGGCCGACGAATGCTTACATGAATAGACTGAGGTCCTTTGCCGAATGCCTCTCTTAGTAATCTCCCTACATGACTGGCTAATTCGAACTGAACTGCTTTCTCATCCAACAACAATCATCCTTACGTTTTGGGCAAAAGCGTTTTATCTTCCACCCATTTATAATTGTACCCATTTTTTTCTGCCCAGGCAATCATTCTCTTAAAATCCACTACATATAATTCCCAATCCTGATATTACTCATTCATTATCATTACTTATGAAGAATATCGTTAGGATACCCTGATAAATGGCAAATCATAAATTATAGCTCCACAACAGCCTTGATCACACCGGTTTGCGGATTCATCCATTGCTCATAGGTGTCGATCATCTCGTCAAAACCGGCGCGGTGGGTAATAAATGCCCCGGTATCCACCTTGCCGTCGCGAATACTATCAATGACTCGGGCAAAATCTTCACGGGTTGCATTCCGGCTGCTCATCATCGTCATCTCACGCTTATGAAACTCCGGATCGCTGAAGCTGATGTCGGCCTTCACAAGACCTACGTAAATGAGACGACCGCCATGGGAAACGTATTGGAGCGCGCTCTCCATCGACTTGGCATTCCCCGTCGCATCTAACACCACCGTCGGAAGATCGCCTCCTGTGATCGCTTCAATCGCCTGCAGCGGCTCATTTGTCACGTTCACGACTTCATCCGCCGGAGCCCATTGTTTACAAAATTCCAGCCGCTCCTGATTCATATCCAACGCGATGACTTTGGCCCCCGACAGCTTCGCATACTTCATCACGCCAAGTCCGATCGGTCCGGCTCCAATGACGAGTGCGGTCTCCCCCGGCGTAATGGCCGCTCTGCGTACCGCATGCGCACCAATGCTGAGGCATTCGACAATCGCGCTCTGATCGAGCGTCAAGCCGTCGGTCGGAAGCAAATGGTCTGCCCGCACGGTCATATATTCGCGCATGCCGCCATCTTGGTGTACACCAAGCACACTCATCTGCGTGCAGCAATTCGTTTTTCCTTGACGGCAAGCGATACAAGTCCCGCATTCGAGATAAGGCATCACGGTCACGATATCCCCGGGCTTCAGCCCTTGCTCATTCGCGCCGATCTCGACGATCTCCGCCGATAATTCATGCCCCAGAATGCGAGGATAGACGAAATAAGGCTGATTGCCGCGATAAGCATGAATATCGGTGCCGCAAATCCCAACCCGTTTAATGCGAATTAATGCCTCACCTGCTGACGGTACTGGGATTGTCGTGTCCTTCATTAAAAATCGGTTCGGTTCTTCACAAACGATCGTTTTCAACTTTATTCCTCCCTGTGTGCTTTCAATTGTTCCCTCCTTACTTTTTCTACACGGGAAGGGAAATTCCCCCTATGAAATAGCAAAAAAA
This sequence comes from Paenibacillus cremeus, assembly GCF_007786445.1. Taxonomy (GTDB): domain Bacteria; phylum Bacillota; class Bacilli; order Paenibacillales; family NBRC-103111; genus Paenibacillus_G; species Paenibacillus_G cremeus. Next base: position 4,138 of record NZ_VNJI01000031.1, read on the forward strand.
ACCTTCTGCCAAGTTATGAACCGGCAGAAGGCTTTGACCAATCGATATAAATCACTTCGCTGCTTCGATTTTTTGCCCGTCTTTCAATTGATTCTGACCGGAGACGACGATGGATTCGCCCTCCTTGAGGCCCTCAATCACTTCCTGATACGTTTCCTTCACTCGGCCCAGCTTCACCTTCCGCTTCTCCACAACGTCGCCCTTGGCCACGAACACATAGGCGTCTGCGCCTTCACGCACGATGCTCAGCATCGGTACAGCCACCTGCATCTGATCCGCCTCATTCGTCAGCTGCAGCAGTACACGCGAGCCCGGCTTCAGCTTCTGATCCGCATTCGCAACCTCCAGCTCGAGCGAATAGGTCTTCGTCTGAGCATTCATGACGGAGCTGAGGAAGGTCACAGGTGCCTTGGCCTTTTGATCCGGCGTATCGGCGCTGTAGTACGTCAGCTCCTTCTTATCCTTCACCAGCTGATATGCGGAGTCGGTCAGCTCGGCTTTAAGCTTCACCGTATTCACCTGCTGTACGGTACCTGCCTTGGCACTGCGGCTAACCGTCATGCCCTGCTCAATCGCAAAGTCCGAGAGCACACCGGACGCCGGAGCCTTGACGTTATAGTCGTCCAGCGTGCGGTTCGAGTCCTGTACGGACAGCTGCGACGAATTGACCTGCGATTCCTGCGAAGCCAGCGAGTTGGTGCTGTCCAGCGCGTTCAGCTTATTTTGAATCGACTCGACGTCCATCCGCGCATTATTGTACTGCTGCTCGCTCTGGTCGAGATCTTTCTTCGCGATCAAGCCCGAATCATACTGGTTGCGAGCTGTATTATAGTCCTTGGTTACATTGGTAAGCTGCTCCTGCGATTTAGCCAGCGAGTTCTGCAGATCCTTACGGTTGTTCTCGATATCTTCTTTGGATTTGTTCAGCATCTCCTGCGAAGAATTCAGGTTCAGCTCGTTTTTCGCTAGCTGCGACTGGGCATCCTTGCTGTCAACGCGGAAGAGGACATCCCCTTCCTGTACCGTATCGCCGCGCTGCTTCAGCACCTCTACGACTTTCCCGTCTACTTTAGGCATGATATCCATCGACAGCGAGGAAGCGATATCGGCTACCTGCTCCCTCGGCTCACCGACGACATGCTTGCTGACCGTTTCGATTTTGATCGGACGCTGTGCTGCATTGGTGGCAACCGCCGGACTAGCGGGCTTGGCACAGGCAGCCGTCATGGCAGCCGCCAGCACCAGCACACTGATCGTCATCCCGAGCTTTAAGCTGCTTTTTTGCAAACGAACTTGGTTTTTCTTTAGCATCTCCCTGTTCCTCCCTTACATTCCTAATGCATTGCGGTCGTTTGCTGGTGCAGCTTGCTCGCGGTGCATCCGGCGGGCCACTTTGCTTTTGATAGATTCGATCAATTCGTACACAATCGGAACGACAACCAGCGTCAGCAGCGTCGAAGTCGTCAATCCGCCGATGACAACAACGGCAAGACCTTTCGAGATCAATGTCCCTTTCGTCAAGCCGCTCGCCAGTGGAATCAACGCCACAATCGTTGCACCAGCCGTCATCAAAATCGGACGTAGACGCACCATACCGGCTTCCACCAGTGCATGTCGCACCGTATAGCCTTGTTCACGCAGCTGCTGCGCACGATCGAGGAGTACGATGGCGTTCGTTACCACAATCCCTATGAGCATCATAAAGCCGATGAGCGACGTGATGTTCAACGATTCTCCACTTAACAGCAAGCCGAGCAAACCACCGATGGCAGCCAGCGGCAAGGAGAACAAAATCGCGAACGGTGCGCTCGCATTTCCAAAGGCCAGCACCATCACAAGGAAGACAACGGCAACCGAGACACCCATAGCTACAAACAGCTGGCTAAAGCTTTCTTGAATATCTGCGGTAACACCCTTCACTTCGCGAATGACACCCGACGGCAAATCTACGTTTAGCAAATCTGCAGTAATACGGTTGACGACGCCGCCTTTATCCTTGGAATCGACCTTTGCAGTTATAGTAACGACCTGCTGCTGATGATCCCGCGCAATCGACACCGCAGCGTCCTGCTCGCTGATATTGGCGATTTCGTTCAAGTATATCGTCGAGCCGTTGATTGCTTTGAGCGGAATTTTGCCCAGCTTCTCAATCGAATTTTTGTCTTCTTTATTCAGAACGACATTCGTTTTATAGATGATGCCATCGAGCTTGATGTCGCCCAGGTTATCCTTTTGAATCCAGCTGCGGACGGTATCGCGCACTTGAGCCGCGCTCAAACCGTAAGCTCGCGCCCGGCGTTGATCCACTTGGATGTTCACTTCCGTCTTGGAATCGCTCAAGCTGTCCTCGACCTCGCTAAGCTCCGGATAGGTTTGCAGCTTGGCTTTGATCGCCGCGGCCGCTTGCTCCAGCTGCTTCTGATCGTCGCCTTTGAGCGAGTAGGAGAAGTCAGTAGTTGTACTGCCGCCGCCCTCGAGTGAACGTGGCGTCACTTCAGAGCCCTTCGGAAGATCGGCAAGAATGATTTGCTTGTACTCGTCCTTCACCTTCGCCGGGTCGACATTCGCGTTGACCTCGACGTACAGCTCCATCATATTCGGAACTTGTTCCGTCCCGATGCCACCCGGCATACCATTTCCGCCGCTGTAGCCAACAAGCGCCTCAACATAATCGAACAAGGGCTCGCCCTTCGTATCCTTGGCGTCCATGAACATGCTTTCCAGTGCCTTGGACTGCTCATCCGTCGCTTGGATCGACGTGTTGTTCGGCAGCTTGATCTGGTAATACATCGCCCGCGGCTCACTGCCAGCAGGCTGGAACGCAACCGCCAAGTTAGGAATAATCGTTACAAGCGAAACAATAAACAGCAGACCGGAAATCAGCAAAGTTTTGATCCGGTTATTGAGCGACCAGACCAGTATTTTTTCATAACGTGCCGTTACTTTGCCCTTGGCATGCTCGTCATGGCTGGAAACCTTTTTGCCTCCCAGCACAAGCAGCTTGGCCAGCATTGGAATAACGGTCAAGGCCACAAGCAGCGATGCGAGAAGCGCGCAGCCGAGCGTAATCGCAAACGGGCGGAAAAATTGTCCCGCAATCCCGCTCACCATCCCGATCGGTGCGAATACACCGACTGTAGCCAGCGTAGACGATGTAATGGCCATCGCCACCTGCTTCGTTGCCTTCGCGATGACGGATTCATTGCGTTCGTGCGCCTTTTGCAGCTCGGAATAAATGTTTTCGATGACGACAATGCTATCATCAACAACCCGACCGACGGCGATAAACATGCCCCCGAGGGTCATGATGTTCAGCGTAATGCCCAGCTGCTTCATCAGCATGAGTGTAATAAGAATCGAAAGTGGAATGGATACCAGCACGATCAGCGTCATCCGCATGTTACGCAGGAAAATGAGAATCATCAGCGAAGCAAGCAGTGCCCCTGCGATCCCTTCCTTCAGCATGCCATTGATCGATTCTTTGACCGAATCGGCGCTGTTAAAGATCGACTTGAACTCTACGTTCGGCAGCGTCGTCTTCCAATCTTTCATCAGCTTATCGGCACTATCTGAAAATTCAACGGCGTTGGCGCTGCTCGTTTTATACAGCTCAATCCCGATGCCCGGCTTGCCGTCAAGCCGCGCCATGAAATCAGAATCCGCTACCGCATTGATTTTCGCAATCTGATTGAGCTGTACCGTGTCTCCGCGGCCAGTCGTAATTTCCATTTGCTCCAGGTTGTACAGGCTGTCCAGATCGCCGCTGATGCGCGCCATCTTTTCATTCCCGTTCACTTCCACCGTACCCACCGAACCGTTGTTCAGTGCGGCGCGGATCGCAGCCGATACCTGTGAAGGAGATAATTGGTACGTGTTTAACGCATCGGCGTTCATCTCGATGTCCATCGAGGTTTCGCGAGTCCCGATCGACTCCAGGTGGTCAATCCCCTTAATGCCTTGAAAGCCGGGCTTGATCTGGTCTTCGAACACCTTATCAAGCTCCGTTTGGCTCATCCCGTCCGCCTTAACGACAAGATAATAAGCCGGCATGGAAGCAAAACCGAATGTCGAAGCTTTAGGTGTGCCTGCGCTTGTCGGCAGCTTCACATCTTGGAGCAGCGATTCGATATCCTGCTTTTTCTTATCAATATCTACGCCGGTCTCAAACATAACGGTAATCGAGGAAACATTTTCGTTGGAACGTGAAGACAATGTGTCTATGCCGTCAATATTGGCTAGCTTCTCCTCGATCGGCTTGGTGACTTCCTCCATCACGTCCATTGGTGAAGCCTGATAAGTTGTCGTAACCATAACCATTGGCAACGAAATGTCGGGCAAATTCTCTACTTTCAGCTTCATCGCCGAATATAAGCCGCCGCCGAACAAAATCACAATGATGATCAGCACGGCCGTAATATTTTTCATCGAAAATTGGGTCAACCGGTTCATACAGTACTCCCTCCTAAGCGGTCGCTCATCTAGTCTGAATAAAGATAACGGAGGAATATGAACGGAGCATGAACTGGGAGTGACTGATGTTTGAACATTGTTTTCCACGCCAAATAAGCCCGGTAGAATGGTGCACCGAGCTCGAAGCTACTTTTTCTTCGTCAACGTTTGAAAGCCGGGGAGCACGACGGTAAAAGCGCTGCCTTTGCCCCACTCGCTGGTCACTCGAATCGTTCCGTGGTGCAGATCGACGATCTTCTTCACAATGGCCAGTCCAAGGCCGCTGCCACTCTCATCGGGACGTCTGGCGCGATCCGCTTTGTAAAATCGTTCAAAAATACGTTCCTGATCCTCCTTGGTCATCCCAATGCCGTTATCGCGGATGGTGACGGAAATATCGTTCATGCTCGTCTCTAGCTTTACCTTCACCGTACCGCCGTGCGGCGTAAATTTGAGGCTGTTGCCTAGAAGGTTCATCCAAACCTGGTGCAGCTGATCTTCGTCGGCATGAATTTTCGTCACCGGCAAATCGAGCTCGAACTCGATGTCCTTCACCGACCAGATCGGCTCCATCCCCACAATGACGCTGCGAAGTTGTTCGTCCAGCTCGTATGTGCGCGGCTGGAACGGGTGATGCGCCGATTCGAGCGACGCCAGCTTCAGTAAATTTTCGCTAAGCCTTGAAACCCGCTGCGCCTCAGCCTGAATGATGGCCAAATAGCTGTTTCGTTCTGCTTCGGACATCGAGGTATTCTGCAGCACCTTCGAAAAGCCCGCAATCGAGGTCAGCGGCGACTGAATCTCATGCGAGACATTGGATACAAAGTCACTGCGCATATGCTCCAGCTGCTTCAGCTCGCCTGCCATGTCATAGAAGCTGCGCGCCAGCTCCCCCAGCTCGTCCTTGCGCTGCAGCCCGCTGAGCGAAATTTCGAAATTCCCCTTGGCAATGCGCCGCGCACTCTGGGACATCAGCTTCAGGGGATCGACCAGATACCGTGCCGCTACCATTATAAATAGGCTCCCCCCGAGTAATACGACGGCCAGCGACGTGAACAGCACGGCTTTCACATTGTTTCTCGTTTCTGGGAACACCGGCTGCAAAAATAAGGCGTAACGCTGACCGTTCGATGCTAGTACCGGATAACCGACTACAAAATCAGAGCTTGATTTCTCCTGTTCAATCGCTCGTTCGCCTTGGAGCACCTGCTGGACCATGTCCGGGCTGATCGTCCGCTTTCGTTTCAAAGCTTCCTTATAGCCATAGGCCTTCTCCGCACCCGCGGGACTGAACAGACTGACGTAATAGGAGTTCAAAATTTTACGAGAGCGCAAATAGCTGTCCAGATCAACCCCATTCATCCGTCCGTACATGTCCGCCAGGTCCTCCGCGAAGCCGAACACTTCCGAATGAAACTGCTCGCTCAGACGCTCACTGAACAGATAGCTCGTCAGTACAAATGCCAGCACCAAGCCGAACACGACGGCCGTGACAAAGGTGAATACGACCCGGCTGTAGAGCGACTTCATCATGACCGCACCTCAAGCTTATAGCCGAGACCGCGGATCGTCGTAATGACAAAGCTGTGTGCCTCCTCGGCAAATCGTTCCCGCAGCCTTTTGATATGCACGTCAACTGTCCGCTCGTCTCCTTCGTAATCGTGCCCCCATATTTGCTCAATCAACTGATTCCGGGTAAAAATTTGATTCGGATGACTCGCCAGCTTATACAGCAGCTCAAACTCCTTCAGCGGCAATACGAGCTTCTCATCACCCCGATACACCTCGTAGCCTTTTCGATCCAGCTCGATGGCGCCCAATTGGATTTTTTCAGAGGAGCTAATGCGGTACCGCTTCAGCAAAGCCTTGACCCTTACGACGAGCTCCCGCGGATCAAAGGGCTTGACCACATAATCGTCCAGTCCCAGCTGAAACCCTTTCACCTTGTCCGCCGTTTCCCCTTTCGCTGACATCATGAGCAGCGGCATATCGGGATAGCTCTTGCGAATTTCCCGGCAGAGCTCGAAGCCATCCATATAAGGCATCATCAAATCCAGGATGACCATATCCGCAGCGGTGCTTCCCAGTTGAACCAGCGCCTCCTGCCCATTCGACGCCTCCTGAATCGTGTAGCCTTCCTCCCGAAGACATACCTTGACGAGCTGCCGAATATGGTTATCGTCATCCACCACCAAGATCGAAACCGACACTTCTGTTCCCTCCTCCGCCCATCGCATCCTTTGTTTAAGGTTCCATGCGCTCCCTAAAATTATCCATTTGGAGTATAATGTTGTTGTTATATATCCTGCTGAAATGAGGGAGATCAATCGATGGACTACGTGAAGTTTGGACGAACCGGGATGGATGTATCGCGGCTGTGCTTGGGGTGCATGAGCTACGGCGATCCCGACCGGGGAACGCACACTTGGACCTTGAACGAGGAGCAAAGCCGCCCGTTTATCAAACGAGCGCTGGAGCTGGGCATCAACTTCTTTGATACGGCAAATGTGTATTCGGACGGGACCAGCGAGGAAATTGTCGGACGCGCCTTGAAGGCCATGGCCAACCGGGACGAGATCGTCATCGCCACCAAAGTGCATGGCCGAACGCGCCCAGGTCCGAACGGAGCCGGACTTTCCCGCAAAGCGATTCTCAGCGAGATCGACCTCAGCCTGAAACGGCTTGGCACCGACTACGTCGACTTGTATCAAATTCACCGTTGGGACGACAAGACGCCGATTGAGGAAACGATGGAAGCTCTTCACGACGTAGTCAAAGCCGGCAAGGCCCGATACATAGGCGCATCTTCGATGTATGCGTGGCAGTTCCTCAAGGCGCAGCATGCTGCGGAGCGCAACGGCTGGACGAAATTCGTCTCGATGCAAAATTATTTGAATCTGCTGTACCGGGAAGAGGAACGGGAAATGCTGCCGTTGTGCCGCTCGGAGCAGATCGCCGTCATCCCTTGGAGCCCGCTGGCCCGGGGCCGATTGACGCGCGATTGGGACGAAACGAGCGAACGCTCGCTGACCGATGAATTTGGCAAGCGTCTCTATACGGCCATGGCTGAGGCGGACCGAAAAGTGGTGGAGCGCGTGACCGAGGTGGCGGCTACCCGTGGCGTTCCACGCGCGCAGGTCGCCCTCGCATGGGTGCTGCAAAAATCGCCCGTGACCGCGCCGATCGTAGGAGCAACGAAGCCGCACCATCTGGAGGATGCCGTGGCAGCCGTCTCGCTGAAGCTGACTCCGGAAGAAATCGCCAGCCTCGAGGAGCCGTATGTACCGCATCCGATTATGGGCGGGCTGAACTAAACAAACAAAGGGTCGCAGTGAGGAGTGATTTATACTCGCTGCGGCCCTTTTTCTATTTTAAGCGCGAGAACGGTGCTCCCGAGGAGACAGCCCGCGAAATTCCTTAAATTGCTTATTAAAGTAGCTCAACGAATGAAAGCCGCATTCGAACGCAATTTCGGTGATGGATTTCTCCGAGTTGTCGAGTAAATGCATAGCGGATTGAAGCCGCAGCCGATTGATAAATTCATTGGGCGTCAGGCTGGTGATATCCTTAAACCTTTTGTAGAACATCGTTTTACGCACGTGCGATCTCTCGATCAACGGCTCCATTTCCATCGGCTCGGAAAAATGAGACAGCATATATTCAATCACCTGAAGCATATGGGGAGTTGGCTCGTGCTGTGCCTCATGATCTTGCTGTACTTCCGTATAGCAGCGGTAAATCTGAACGAGAATGTCGATAAAGGATTGAAACTGCTTCGCTCGCCAGCCTGGCAGCTGCTGCTGCTCCTCGAATACCGCTTGCCCCGCTGCCTTATGGATCGCTTGGGCATAGGGGCTTTGCGCCGGGATTAAGGGCGAGAACTGATCGGCCGCATAGAAAGGTGTCAGCAGCTTATGTCCTTCCGGGATGGAGCGAACGATGGATGGCGAGAACAGAATCATCGTCCATTGGATCGGCTTAGCCGGGTCCAGCGCCAAATTCCAATGCGGCTCGAAGGGCCGGAATATAAAGACATCCCCCGGCTTTCCGTGATAATCCCGATCGATAAGGTGGTATTTGGCGTCATTTTCCAGCAAAACGCTGATTTCCAATGCATAATGAAGATGCGTCTCGTGCTCGGTTAATCGACCTGTCTTCGACACGAAACTGATTTCCTTGTTCAAGCGGATGTCATCATAAAACACGGGGCTCCCTCGATTCCTGACAACTGGCCTTTCGTTGCCATCGTACCTCCTCTACGCGAATTCGTAAACAAAAAAATTCCCAGCAGCGCATCCGCACCACTGAGAATGAATTTCCTCCAACGCTCATTACTTATACGAACTTAAATCTTCGCGATCGGTCAGCAGCTTTCCGGTTTCGGCATATCGGCATACCGCTGAAGCCACCTGGAAGGCATACGCCCTTCTGGGCAGATTCGTATGATTCGTCTTGCTGTGGTGCAGCGTTTCGCGATGGAAAATGACCGCATCACCAGGGGCCATCGGCTGGCAAGGAATTCCGTTGTCCGGTTCGGCCGCACGGCGATGCTTCCCGGGCTCGTTCAGGTTCGCCTGCCTTCCTAGCCGATGCGATCGAGGGGCCAGCCACAGCCCAGCGTTCTCTTGGGTAATCGTATCTAAGGCGATGAAGCCGTTAAGCATATGACCCAGGATATGGGTGTACATATTGTCCTGGTGCCACGCCAAGCCTTCCCCATGCGGGGGAACGACTGCATACATGCCCATCCACAGCTTGACGTCGCCTCCCAAAATCTGCTCGAAGCACTCGATGATTCGCTTGGAAGTCAAGAAGCTTACCGTTTGCGGAAAAGACTCGCGGCTCTTATCGAAATGGATGATGGCATTCGATTTCCATTGCCCATCTTCGGAATGCCGATTGGCAAATTCCGTATTTTCTTGGTTAATTTGATCGACCTGATCCTTTGTTAGGAACCCCGGCGCGTAAAAATAACCCTCTCGATAAAATTGCTCCACCATGTCTTCCGTTAAAACAAACTGGGACATTCGACAAATCCTCCTCGGCTTGGATATGTCCTAACTATATCGAAGCTCCGTAGGGAAAACTTCTCGAATGCCGCTCGTTTTTTTGCACTTTTGTTCACTTACACTTCTTCTAATATCATAACCCCGTACGCTGCCAACGTTACTGCCGATTCCGGAGCGTATTCGCTTCGGCTGAGCAGATCGCGATAAGCGCGCTTGTTCAGATGAACGCTAGCTTGCTGTTTATTGTGATTAAGCACGAACGTAAAGGTTTTTCCGTCCTTATGCCGCTGGGTCAGCTCAATGCCGCTGTCGGCGCGAAGCGGAGCTGCAAGTCCAAGCTGATCGCACAGGGACGCGCATAAATCCGAGATGAAGCGCTCGTCCGCATCCGTAGCAACATAATACGCCTTCCCTTTGCCGTAGGCGTTCTCCGTCAACACCGGCATTCCCGCGTAGAAGTCGTCGCCATACACCGCGAGCGAGGTCGCCCCCTCCAAATGCAGCAGGTCGCACAGCATGCCGCAAGCATATTCACCCGTAACGTGCCCGAACGGAGTCTCTACGATGATGCGGTTTTTCAGCTCCGGAGGCAGGCTGTCGATTTCCTCCACCCAGATGCCTAGCAGCCCGCGAAGCTCACCCGGATATCCGCCTAATGTCACCAGGTCGTTTTCATTGACAATGCCGCTGAAGAACGTGGTTACGAACGTACCTCCTTGCTCCACGAAGGACTTGACGCGCTCGGCTACACCCGGCTTCAGCATGTAGAACACTGGCGCGACAACCAGCTGGTACCCTGACAGGTCACTCAGCGGACTGATGACGTCTACGCCGACGTTCATATCGTAGAACGCTTTATAATATTTTTGCGCCTGGGAGGCGTAGTTCAAATCCACGTTAGGACCGCTCGTAATTTCGATCGCGTTCCACGTATCGATATCAAACAACAGCGCCACCTTCGACTCGAGCCGGGAATCCAGCAGCGTATCGCCGAGCTCCTTCAGCTCCGCACCCAGCTGGGCGCATTCGCGGAAGACGCGCGTCTCCTCATGACCCACATGCTCGATCACCGCCCCGTGATACTTCTCGCACGCCCCGAAGGATCTCCGAAGCTGGAAAAACATGACCGTATCCGCCCCGCGAGCCACGGCCTGATAGCTCCACAGCCGCATCACACCCGGACGCTTCAGACTGTTGTACGGCTGCCAGTTTTGCTGGCTCGGCGTTTGCTCCATCAGCATGAAGGGCTGGCCGTCCTTGAGCCCGCGCATATAATCGTGACGCATCGCGACATTGCACATCGGCTCGTTCATTTGCGGATAGCTGTCCCACGAAACCACATCCATGTGCTTCCCCCACGTGTGCAGATCAAGCCCGTTGAACAGTCCCCAAATATTGGTGGTGACCGGAAGCTCCGGGGTAATCCGCTTGACCGCGTCATATTCCCCTTGATAGCACGCGAGGATCGAATCGGACATGAAGCGCTTGTAGTCCAGCGTCATGCTTTGGAAGCAGCGGTTGTCTCCATTCAAATTCGTAGGCGGCACGATCTCCTCCCAGTCGTACACCGTATGACCCCAGAAGCTCATGTTCCACTGCTTGTTCACTTCTTCGATGGTTTGGTACTTCTTCTGCAGCCAGACCCGGAACGCCGAAGCACATTGATCGCAATAGCAATGAGGCCCGTATTCGTTGCCGATATGCCAAATGAGCAGTGCCGGATGGCTGCCGTAACGCTCGGCCAGCTTTTCAGCCAATCGGGTCGAATAATAGCGGTACGTCTCACTGTTTGGGCAAAAATTCACGCGTGAGCCATGCGATCGCTTCCGTCCGTCGATATCGACCGGCAGCACCTCGGGATACTTGCGCGACATCCAGGCCGGCTGGGCAGCTGTGGACGTGGCTAAGCAGGCATAAATCCCATTTTGTTCGATTAAATCCAGAAGCTTGTCCAGCCATTCGAACGAATACACGTCCTCCGACGGCTGCAGCTTGGCCCAGCTAAACACCGGCAGCGTTACAATGTTAATACCGGCCTTCTGAAACAAAGCCATATCCTCATGCCAAATTGCTTCCGGCCATTGATCCGGATTGTAGTCTCCTCCGTACCAGATCGTTGGCAGCTTGCGGTTGATCATTGGTATCCCCATCTCTGCTAAAGTAAGTTTATGAACCATTATAACCATTTCTTTAGAGGAACATATGACTCGATTTTGACTACTAACAACGTTATTTTAACTTCTCGATTCCAGCGCTTTCGAGGAGTCCATCCGTCGTTCTCTCAAAATGAAAGTCAAAGGAATGGCGAATAAACAAATCACCGTTGCGACCAAAAACACATCCTGTACGCCCATCGCCATCCCTTGTGCTCGAATGAGCTCCGTAACAGCCGCCGCCCCATGGCTCAGCTCCTTCTGATGGGTCAAGGATCGGGCGGCGAGCAGCGAGCTGAACACCCCGATGGACAACGCCCCGGTCGCCTGCCGTATCCAATTCGTCACCGACGAAGCATGGCCCGACTTCTCTTTGGGGATGGCTGACATCCCTGCGTTCATGACCGGCATGAAGGCCAGTGCAATCCCTACGTAACGGATCGTCATCCAGGCGGCCACGTATACTTTCGAAGCCTGCAATTGGATGTGGCTCAGCTCCCAGTTCGATACAAGCAAGAGCCCAATGCCGCACATGATGAGCCAGAAAGGCCCCGTGCGGTTGTACAGCTTCCCGACAATCGGGGAACAGCAAGCCATCACCAGCGAACCGGGCAGCAGCACCAAAGCGGTAGTAAGTGGAGTGGATTGCTGAATATCCTGCAAAAACACAGGGATCAAAAATGTACCCGAGTACAGCGATGCCGTGATGATGCAGTTAATAATCAAGCTGTAGGTAAAGCGGCTCGTTTGAAACACGCTCAGGTTGAGCAGCGGTTGCTTCAAGCGGAGCTCCCGGCGAATGAAATACACCAGCGTCATGGCCCCGACCACCAAACAGGTCAGTGTTTTCCAGGAGGTCCAGCCCCAGCCGTTGCCTTCACTGAACGACAGGATAATCAAGAAGCTGCTGAGCAGCACGGTGATAAATCCGGGGAGATCAAACGTTTTGGATGAGGCCGGCTTCTGGTAGGGCAGGCATTTGAACGCAACGGCGATCGCGATAAGTCCGATGGGCACGTTCAGCAGGAATAGCGAGTGCCAGCCCCAATATTCCGTGAGCCAGCCGCCAAGGGTCGGGCCGAACGCCGGAGCGAGCATCGAGGATAAGCTCCACAGGCTCATCGCGAACGGCTGCCGGTCTTTTTCAACAAATTGGTAGATCATGGTCATGGTTGTCGGGATGATTAACCCGCTGAAAGCACCCTGCAGTGTGCGGAACAAGATTAGCGAATGAATGCTCCAAGCGACAGTACAAAGCAGCGAGAATAAGGTAAAGCCGGACAACGCGCTGATGTACAGCCGTTTATAGCTGAAGCGATCGCCAAAATAGCCGACCACCGGAGCAACTACACCCGTCGCTAGCAAAAATCCGGTAATCACCCACTGCACCTCGCCCAGCTCCGCATGAAAATAGTTCAAGAAGAGTGGAAACGCTACATTGATCGTGGTCGAGCTGAGGATGGACATAAAATTCCCGAAAAAAATGGCTAAAATAATGAACCAGAAGGCCGAATTACCCGTTTCCTTAGTAGACACTTTCCCCATTCCTTCTCTCTTCATCATTATCTAACCTGATACGCTTAATCAAGGATCATACTACTCCGAATATTTAATATTTGCTATAATGATAAAACATTCTTAGGAGTTACGAGGTAATCAACATGCTGCTACATACGGAGTTCCCGTTTTCCACCTTATTCAGCTTCTTCGTCTTTATGGCCTTAGCGCTGTATGCTCTCCCATATCGTAAAGCACCCGGTGCTCTCTATTTTATCTGTTATATCTCGCTTAGTGCAATTTTAGCGCTGGAAAGCGTCGGCGAGCTTGTCTCGGCATCGCTTCCTGCCAAGCTCATCTGGCGCAACCTCGAGCAAATTCCGTTGTTTGCCAGCGCCCCCCTATTTTGCGGCATGGTGATGGAATTGACAGGCTTGGATCAAAAAAAGCTTCGAGCCCGGCTATTCTGGTTCAGCCTCCCGATTGCTGTTTACCTGCTGCTGATCTTTACCGATTCCTACCACCATCTCATGCGGAGTCACATCTCGATTGAATCGTTCGGCAATGCATCCCGAGTTCAGGTGCAGTCCACCACCCTAAGCCTGCTCTTCTTGGCCTACGATCGGGTTCTCTTCATGTTTTCCGTCGTTTTTCTACTGTATCGTCTGCAATTCGTCTCCCGCTACAACCGCAGTCAATATTGGCTTATCATCTTAAGCTGCGTGATTCCGTATATTTGCTTCCTGCTGGCCAATATCATGGATATCGATATCAATGTATCCGTAGCCTCCGTACCAGGCGGACTGATCCTGTGCGTGGCGATTTTCCAATATAAGCTGCTTCGAGTGCGTCCGATCGTGAAGGACAAAATCATTGAGCATATGAAGGAAGGGGTCGTGGTCTTGGACCCGAATCATGTCATCTTGGACTTGAACCCCTCTGCCGTTCAGAGCTTTGCGAAGCTGGGTTGTACCACCCATGCGCGAAAGCTTCTGGGGCAGCACCTTCCATCGATCTTCGAGGCTCAACCGGAATTGCTGCTGCATGTGGAAAACACCACAGAGAACGAGTTCCGACTCGATGCGCCGCCGCATTACTTTTCGGTCAGCTTGCTTCCGATTAAGAGCCGAAGCCTGCGGACGGGGACGCTGCTGATTTTTACGGATATCAGCGATCAAGTAGCCTACGAGACCGAGCTTGTACGACAGGCCACCGTGGATGGCTTAACCCAAGTGTACAACCGGCAGTACATGGTCGAAACAACCGGCACGTTAATGCTGAAGCATACCCTGCTATCGTTCATCCTGATTGATATCGATTATTTCAAATCCATTAACGATCTGCATGGCCACCAGACCGGAGATCGGGCCTTAACCCAGGTGGCGGCGATCATTCGGGACACGGTTGGTGATTCGGGAACGGTCGGCAGGATGGGTGGCGAGGAGTTTGCCGTTTCGCTGCCTGACATCGAGTTAATCGAGGCGTTACACTTAGCGGAGGCGATCCGGCTGCGCGTTGCGCAATCGGTCATCGTGAATGAATATTCGGGGGCGGAGCTGTACTGCACCGTAAGCATCGGCGTCAGTACCATGCCATCCGGCGGGTTGCCGTTTACCGAGCTGTACCAAGCGGCGGACGACGGATTGTATCAATCGAAGCATAAAGGACGTAACTTGATTACGGCCATTTGAAAATAAACCGCACTTCACTACAGTGAAAATGCGGTTTTTTTGCTATTCTACCTTACGATTTAGGTATGTCGATGTCGGGGGTACAGTAATTGAATTCTGCTTTCGGTTAGCTTAAGGCCGGACAATCGTGAGATCGCTTGCTCATATTCCGCGTTTTTAAAGGCGTTTGCGCCTCTCCTAAGCAATTTCATAGCCTGATCGCTTGAAAAGAGATGAATCTGCTCATAGGGCCACGATTCAGGATCCGAAAAGTATGGGACTAAGTAGTCCAAAGCCATGCGGAGTCCCCGCCCGTCGGCGGTTGTATACTGCAAAAGATCGATCCCGAACACTTCAGCGATCGCCGCCAGGTCAAACCAGCCGTCGAGATTCATGGAGGAATAGCTCAATGCTTTCGTTCTCGCCAGCTCCAGCGGTTGACGCCCGTCCGGTTCAATCTGATCTGTGATCCTTTGAAGTACTCTGCTCGAAAGGATTTCCTTCGCCACGTCCTCCTGACCGACGAATAAGCTGAACACGGCGACTTGAACGTCATAATGCGTGCCGTGGTTATTCGCCTGACTCGCCTCATCCCTTCCGCGCTCGCTGTCCAGCAGCCAATGGAGGTATTGCTTGAACCAGGCTTGCATCTGGGACTGATCGGTATTCGCCCACGAGGAAGAGCCTTGCAGCAATCCGATGGCATTCACCACCTTAAGAAAATCCCTTGTTTCGATGATGCCGATGCCCCGGCCGTCGCAGATTCCTCTGATGCTTTGCCCGTAATGGAGATGGGGATTCATTCGGGTCGGCTCATCGATAAACCAAGCTCTTAAAAGCTCAGCAGCCTTTAATGCGAATGCTTCTTCATCCGAGAAATAGTAAGCTAATGCCAAAGTATCCGTATGTGCGCTTAGCTTGGCCAAGGAAGAACGATCGAGCTTGCTCCGTTCCGGATTCTCTTCCCCATCTTTACGGATATAAGGCAATCCGCTTGGCGTGTCGGGATTCGGCCACCAATACGGAGCGATGCTCATATAATCGTGCTTGTCTCCGCTCGGGGGTGTTACGGGTTTATCTACAACGGTGAACGGACCGGCGGATAAGGACTCGGCGGCTTCCTGCTTCAGCTTATGCCAGGCGGGGAGAAGCTCTTTGTCTCCTTCACGTATCCGTTCTCTTACTTCGTACAGCCTTGCAGGGTCAAGAATAAAAACTCGCGGGACACTTTTTTGAACCAATTTCAAAACCTCCTTGAACGATCCGTTTCGCACCTCTGATCAACAGCCTATCCCCTTTATTTTATCGAAATAAGGTTGAAATGGTATTGTGTTTTTCCAAGGTCATGATGAATGAACGAACCATTGTTGGACAAAATATCCATACAACCCGATTATTGGAGCAGATTGTATCATGTCTTATTTGGATAAATTATTGCGTCAATCGGCGGCAAGCAAGCAGCCATCGGGTATCCCAGTCCAGCAAAGACTGGGAGACCATTTAGAGAGCAACGTCGGATTTTTTAAAGAAGCCTTCTCGTATCCCGCGAACAACTCGCTAAAGATCAGAGAGCTGTTTATTCCCGTCTTGGAGCTGGAAGCGGTCATTTTGTACATCGAAGGCGCCGTCGATACCCAAAAGATTCAGAAGCATATCATCGACCCGCTGCTGGATCCTTCTCTTATTCTAACCTCCGATGAGGACATAACCAAAAGTCTTCTTAAGGGTACATTAACGACATCAGACGGCTATCAGATCCTAGATATTCAAGCTTGCTTAAATGACCTGTTAAATGGGAACACACTGATTTTGTTCGAGGGACTGTCCGATGCCTTAAGCATTTATACGCAGGGCTTTGAGAAGCGTGCCATCTCGTCTCCAAAAACGGAGAACGTGCTCATCGGCCCGAAGGAATCGTTTGTCGAATCCGCTTTTACGAATCGGTCCTTGATCCGAAAGCACATTAAAGACGTCAATCTCATGTTTGAAACGATCCTGATTGATGAACGGGCCAAAAATCAGATCTCCATCGTTTATCTAAAAGATGTCGCTGGCCCGGACCTTATCGACAAAGTCAAGAAGCGGGTTGCGCAAATTGGAAAAAGCTCGGTACAAACCCTTTCCATCCTGGCGCAGCATATTGAGGAAAGACCCTATTCAGTTATTCCAACCACCATTATGACAGAGCGGCCGGATCGCGCCTGCTCTTTTATTCTGGAAGGACATGTCGCGATTCTGATGGAGAATTCTCCATACGCGCTGGTTGTCCCCGTAACGTTCTGGGCATTGTTTCAAACGGCCGAGGATATCTATACCCGCTGGGCCTATGGCAACTTTATACGAATCGTCCGTTTGTTAGCCATTTTTATCGCTCTTCTTCTTCCCTCACTTTATGTTGCGGTCAGTACGTTTCATGAAGAAATGATTCAAACGGATTTGCTCCTCGCCATCGGCGCAACCAGAGAACGCGTTCCTTTTCCAGCCTTGGTGGAGGTATTGATTATGGAGGTAGCGTTCGAATTGATTAGGGAAGCCGGAATCCGAATCCCGACGATGATGGGACCTACGATCGGCATTGTGGGGGCCTTAATCCTTGGACAGGCAGCGGTGGACGCCAACATCATCAGCCCGATTTTAGTTATTATTGTGGCACTGACCGGGCTGTCATCCTTCGCAATTGCAGAAATCAATTTCAACTTTGGAGTGCGAATATTACGGTTCTTGGTGCTGTTTATTTCTTCTCTTTTAGGCTTTTTCGGTATCGCTTTATTTTTATCCGCTTTGCTGGCTTATATGGTCTCGCTCAAATCGTTCGGCGTACCGTTTCTTTCACCGCTTGCGCCTTTTAACCGGTCATCCAATGATATGATCTATCGATCGCCGGTGTGGAAAATGTGGCTTCGTCCGACAAATCAGGAGCCGTTGGATAAGGTGCGGGGGAATAAACCGGAGGGGAATGCACGCAAATGATCAAGCCCTCGGATGGAAAATTAGGCAAGAGAGAGTTCCTCTCGATCGTCCTGTTTACGGTTGGTATCAAATTTACGGATACGACTCCCGATCTCTTGTTTACCTATGGTAAAAATGCAGCCTGGATGCTTCCGATTTTGTCCGGTCTCCTGATCGGGATCCCTTTATTGCTTCTGCTTGGACTGTTGAAAAAACATGAGACGCTGGGGCTCATTGAGCTCATTCACCGTCTGATGGGCAAATATTTCGGGTTCGCGGTAGGACTTACTTTATTTTTCATTATGCTGACCGGTACCATCCTGAACACCCGTAACTATATCGATATCGTCAATACGATGTATTATCCGAAAACACCCATCTTTTATTTGCAGCTATTCCTCATTGCGGTTTGTTTTTTCGTGGCCAATCGCGGCTTCGAAACGATAGGAAGAATGGCGTGGATCATACTCCCATATATCCAAGTGATCATTATACTACTGGTCGTATTTGTCTGGCAGGACAGCGATTGGATGCACCTGTTCCCAATCCTTGGACCTGGATTAGATCAGGTCTTTAAGCAAAGCATGTGGCACAATTCGATTTTCGGGGAAATGATCCTGTTGACAGCCTTTTATACCTACACCAAATCACATAGCGTTTTCCGCTTCACGGCGCTGGTCGGCATCAGCTTCACCAGCATTCAAATTGCTTTTTTTTGTGCCATCTATGTATTTGTGTTCGATTTTCCTGCGGTCAATCATTTGATCTACCCTTTCCATCAATTGGCCAGAACGGCAGCCATCGGACAAATGATCACCAATGTCGAAGCCTTGTTTTTTGGATTTTGGATTATCAGCACGGTGATCCATTTCTCAATCGTGTTGTACCTATCCGCAGTATTGTTTGCCAAAACCGTAAAGCTGGACGAGTTTGAGCCGTTACTGCTGCCCCTCTCCGGTCTGGCGCTTCTGCTTGGCTTGCTCCCCGAAAACATCATCGTCACGACGGCCTTCCGGGAAATATTGCTTAAAAGCTCTTCGATTATCCTGCTGTCGCTGCCGTTTGTGTTGTGGATCTTAGACCGCTGGAAGGGGCGGCACGGTAATGAAAGTAATTAAATTCGGTCTTATCCTTGCCTTGACTTCTTTGCTTCTTAGTGGTTGTTGGGACAAAATGGAGCTCGAAGACCAGGCGTATGTCGTCGTATTAGGTCTGGATTTGGCGAAAGAAAAAAATCTTCTCGACGTGACCTTTCAAATCGCCAACCCGCAGGTTGGTTCGACGGATAAAAGCAGTGCGCCTAACGAACCGCCAAGCGATACGGTTACGTTTACTGCGCCCGACATCTTGTCAGCAAAAGAATTGGCTAACAGTGTCGTCACCCGCAAGCTGAGCTTTGCGCACTTGCGAACGCTGGTGATCGGGGAGAAGCTGGCAAGATCTCAGCTTTTATCAAATGCTCTCGTTGCCTCCATACGAGATCCTGAATTACGGCGGGAAACCAATTTCATCGTATCAGCGGAGCAAGCCGTTAACTTTATTCATAATAACAAACCAAAGCTGGAGACCCGCCCACACAAATATTATGCCTTTATGCAGCAAAGATGGCGGGATACGGGTCATGTGCCGTACGCAACCCTCAATCGTTTCATGACGCGGGTGAACGGGGAATTGTTTCTTGCCATTTATGGAACTACGGAGCGAAAGAACAGTCCCCCCAAAATCGATGAAGATGATTATTTGGCCGGTCAAATTTCGCAGGTTGGCGGGGATCCTGTCCAAATCATGGGATCAGCTGTGTTAAAAAACGGCGTAATGATCGGTAAACTCACCGGTGAGGAAACCCGTCATGCTCTGCTGCTTCGCCGAAAGGCGATAAACCATGACTATGTCGCTTCTTTTCCTGATCCGCTGAACAAGAACTTTCGTGTTACATTGCGAGTAATGAAGCGAGGAAACACGGACATCAAAATTAACGTAAAGAAAGACCCACCGACGATTGATGTCACTGTACCAATCAAGACGCAATTGCTGTCGATTCCAAGTTTAATTAATTATGCTACGAATTTAGAGAAGCAGCGTCAATTCGTCAGCAGTATAAAAGAGCATATGGAGAAAGAATCCCAAGCTATTATTGCTAAATCGCAGCGGGAATTTAAATCAGAACCCTTTGTTTGGTATGTGGAGGCGAGAAAACAGTTTTGGACCTTGCAGGAATTTGAAAAATATGATTGGGAGAACCAGTTTGCTAAGGCAACAGTGAACGTTAAGTTTGATGTGTCGCTCGAAAGCTTTGGTAAACAGACGAGCCCACATCGTATTGAGCAGAAGGAGTGAAACGATGACCACATGGATAACTACCCTAATTAGTCTCTATCTAACCTTTGATACATGTAAATATGCTATAAAGACTTGGAAAAACGGCAACAAAACAGCGGGATCCATGATTATGCTGATCGCCGCTGCTTTTCCTCCACTCGCGATCCTAATGATGCTACGATAAAAAAACGCATGCTGATTTAGGGGCTTGGCTTGACTTTGCCCTAGCTCAGCATGCGCTATTTTTACAATCCATTTGCAGCCTTAATACGGTCGATCCCCGCTAATGGCGACACGCTCCGCAATCCGGCGTTCCGGATAATAGTCCGATACCGCATAGTGCTGTGTCGCCCGATTGTCCCAGAAAGCGATCGCATTCGGCTCCCAACGGAAGCGTACTTGATATTCAGGAATGTGCGCTTGGCGGAACAAGAGCTGCAGCAGCCGCTCGCTTTCGTCGGGCTCCAGACCCACGATGCGCGTGGTGAAGTTGGGGTTCACGTAGAGCAGCCTGCGGCCTGTTTCCGGGTGTGTCCGTACCACGGGATGCAGAGCAGCCGGGAACTCCTCCTGCCTCGCAGCCAGCTCGTCAGGCGGAAGCTTCACGCCAAACGCGTGGGTGAAATCGTGAACGGCGGTCAGGCCTTCGATTCGCTCCTTCACCTCATCGGACAGGTTATCGTAGGCTGCCGCCATGTCGGCCCAGAGCGTGTCGCCTCCTCCGGATTCCGGCACCTCAATCAGCCGCAATATAGCGCCCAGTGCGGGGGTGAGCCTCCAGCTTACATCGGAATGCCAGCTGTTCTCCCGGCCCACGGTCTGATCGTTTTTCGCGAAGCGGACCACCTCCTCCGAGTTCCCTCGGGGAAGGAACGGATGGGACTCCAGCTCGCCCCATAGCCGGGCAAACGCTCGCTGCTGCTCGCTGGTGATCTGCTGGTTGCGGAAGAAAATGACCTTCCATTCGAGCAGCGCCCGATTCAGCTCTTGATGAAGCTCAGGGCTAACAGGCTCCCGGAGATCGACCCCTTCGATTTCGGCGCCAATCAGCGGACCCAGCGGCTTTACGGTAAACAGCGTGTACGGCTTCGGTTCGACACCATCCGGCAAACGGCGCAGGACTCTTGCTCCGGTTTTGATTCCTCGATCGGGTAAAGCTAACGGACGTTCTACGGAATAGATAATTTCTGACATGGCGCATGCCCCTCTCATGACTTGGATTTCTTGAATTCTTCGTTGATATCCTTCAAAATCTTGTCGCCTCCGGCTTGACGCCATTTTTGGCCCAGCTCGGCAATGCCTTTATCTACATCCAGCTTGCCATTCAGTAAGTTGACAAAGTATTGGTTGTACACCTCATTAACCGCTTTGCCGTATTCGATCTCCGCATTGGTCTTTTTATTGACCAAATTCGGCATGATGTACTTGGAAGCCACCTTCACCGAATCGAGCGCCCGATCAATCCGAGGCTCCGTTTGCGGCAAATAATTTTCGTCAATCGGCCAGGTGACATTGCCCCAAGCTATCGGATGGGACCAGCCGCTCGCCGCGAAGCCGTCTTTTTCACGCTCCGCCTCGTTATAGTTGATTTTATCGCCCTCCTTCGTATAGTGAACGCCCCCGATCCCCAGCTGAAGCAGATCGCGACCCTCTTTGGACAATAAGAAATCAATGAATTGCGCCGCTTTTTGCGGATTTTTCGCTTTTTTGGTGACGGCGGTAAATAACGCATTCTTCCCTTTGGTCGCCATGCCTTGCTTACCATCCGGTCCGGCAGGAGGAGGCGCATAGCCCAGCTTTCCGGTTGGGATAACCTGCTGCAGACTGCCTTCGATACGGCTCACGTGCCGGAACAACGGCCCATCCATGAAGCCCGCCTTGCTTTGAAAAAACTTCTGCTCCTTCAGCGGCCGATCATAGACGATAAACTCCGGATCGATCAGCTTCTCCGCATACCATTTGCGCAAGTCGGCAAGCCCCTTTTTGAAGGCGGGATGCTCAAATTTAGGGATCAAATTGCCCTTGTCATCTTGAGCCCAATCACCTGCCGGCAGCCCATATGCATAAAAGACAAAATCAAACGCCGTCAGCGGTTCGCCTGCATTAGGCTTGTTCGTGACATACCCGTACGTATCGGCTTTGCCGTTACCGTCCGGATCCTTCTCTACGACCGCCTTGAGCGCAGAGTAAAATTCATCCAGCGTTTTCGGCGGCTGCAGCCCCAGCTTATCCAGCCAATCCTGGCGGAATTGGACCGTATAATTGGACTTTTGCTGCCCGCTGAAGAAGGGGTAGCCATAATATTTGCCATCCACCGCCGTCCACTGCAGTCCGTTGTCCAGCTTGCCTTTCAGCGCCGGAGTGTCCTTCAAGTAATCATTGAGCGGGACGATCAGTCCCTCTTTGATCCATTGCGACACCGTTTCCGAAGGGTATTGCGTCGTTACGACATCCGGCAAATCGCCGCTCGCGAACGCTACATTGATTTTGTCATACGCGGTCTCCGGGACGATCTTGACATTCAGCTTGATGTTCAAGCGTTTATTGATCTCCGCAATGATGCGGTCGTTCGCCACCAGCGGCTTCGCCCCTTGGTCCCCGGTCGTCAAATACGTCAGCTCATAAGGCTCGCTGGGGCTGGAGCTTGTGCTCGAACCACTCCCCGCTGTGCTTGTGCTTGTCGATGCATTGGAGCAGCCGGATGCTGCAACGAGCAATACAACGGCGTTCAAGCCGATTGACCATTTCTTCGCCTTACTTTTCCATCCATTCATGTGTGAGTTCCTCCTCTAATGTCCTCTAAATTTGTCTCTTTTTTCATTCCTTAACCCCGCCAAGCATGACACCATTCACAAAATATTTTTGGAAAAACGGGTACACCAGCATGACCGGGATCGTCGCCACCATGACGGTAGCCATCTTGATGGACGGCCCGAGCAAAAATAAACTGTTCCCCCCGCCGGAGTAGGACGACTCATTCTCGAACAGCATGCTTCGCAGAAACAGCTGAAGCGGCCATAGGTTTTTGTCGCTGATAAAGAAAATCGCGTTAAAAAACTCGTTCCACCGCGCAACGGCATAAAACAACGTGATGGTCGCAATCGCAGGCATGGAAAGCGGGATGACGATCCGGACCAGCGCAACCAAATCATTGCAGCCATCGATCCTTGCGGCATCAACCAAGCCCTCCGGCAGGGTAGAAAAGAAATTGCGCATAATGATCAAATTGTAAGTATTCAGCGCACTGGGAATAATCAAGGCCCATACGCTGTTCATCAGCCCCAAGCTTTTCACGATCAAATAGGTCGGGATCACTCCCCCGCTGAACATCATCGTAAACACGATGAGGAACAGGATGACCCGGTGTCCCTTCAGGTTCGGCTTGGATAGCGCATATGCGGCCATCACCGTAAGGATCATGCTGATGATCGTCCCGACGAGCGTGATAAACAGCGTAACTCCGTACGATGTCCACAGCTCTTTCATGGAGAACAAATACGTATACGAATCAAAGGTCAAGCTCCTTGGAAATAGATGAACGGTCGTGCTCAAATACTCGCTCAGCGGAATCACAGATACCACGAGCGTATCCCAGAACGGATACACCGTAATGAGTGCCAAGAGCGTAAGCAGGATAAAATTGATGTAATCAAACCAGCGACCTGCGGCCCCGATACGGTTCATGTTCATGCTAGCTCTCCTCCTTCCAGCGTCCTATTAATAAACCCCTTGCTCGCCCATCATTCGTGCCAGCCGATTCGCGATCACCAGCAGCGAAAAATTGATCAGCGACTTGAATAAGCCCACGGCTGCCGCTAAGCTGAACCGCCCTTCAGTCAAGCCGATACGGTACACATACGTGTCGATAATGTCCGCCACCTGGTATACGCCGGGATGATACAGCACGAAGATTTGCTCGAAGCCGGCCTCCATGACACTGCCGAGCCGCAGGATCAAGAGCAGCACGATGGTCCCGCGAATCGACGGGAGCGTGACATGGATCAGACGCTGCCATCGGCTTGCACCGTCCACTACGGCCGCTTCATAAAGCTGCGGATTAATCCCGGCCAGCGCAGCCATGTAGATGATCGTGTTCCAGCCGAATTCCTTCCAGATCATGGAGAACACCATGGTACTGCGGAAGTATGATTCATCGCTCATGAACCCGACTGGAGTACCACCGAACGCCTTGATGAGATTGTTCACGACACCGCTGTCCGTCGACAGCAGGTTGATCATCAGCCCGCCGAGAATGACCCACGAAATGAAGTGCGGCAAGTAAATGACCGTCTGCACAGCTCGCTTAAAGCGAAGGAACACAACTTCGTTTAGTAAAAGTGCGACGATGATCGGCGCCGGGAAGCCGAACGTCAGCCTGTAGAGGCTGATGACGATCGTGTTTTGCAGCACCTGCCAGAACTTATCCTGTGCGAATAAGTATTGGAAGTACTTGAGGCCAGCCCAATCGCTTCCCAAGATGCCTTTGGTGATGCTGAATTCTTTGAAAGCGACGATCGCTCCATACATCGGAATATAATGGAAGATTAAGTAGTACAGCATAGCCGGCGCCAGCATTAGATAAAGGTACCGATGGAACCAAAGGTATCCCCACAGCTTCGACTTGGGACGGACCCTTTTACTCGAAGCCTGCTTAACCGGAATGACGGTGAGTTCGCTTTTGGCGATGGACATCGCGTAATCCCCTCCTAAAAAAATAAATAAAAAAAGACACAGCGTTGTTGTTCACAACGTTGTGTCTCTGGTTGACCAGTCGACATAAGTTATTATCATTTATTCCTATGCGATTACTCGGTTATTGCATATATGGATGTTACCACCCATATCCAAACGTTGTCAATACTAAATTTCTTTGGCCGTCTTCCGTCCTGCGCCAAACCCCGCAAACAGCTGCGGAAACTGCGGCAGCAGCATCCCGAGCAGCATGAGCAAGCAGCCGACGAACCCCCGCATGCCGAGCAGCTCGTCCAGCAGGAAGTACCCGCCAATCGCTGCAAAGACGGATTCCAGACTGAAAATAATCGCCGCCTGCGTCGGATGCGCATTTTTCTGTCCTACGACTTGTAGCGTGTAGGCGATGCCGACGGACCCGATCCCGCCATAGAGCAGTGGAATCAATGCCTGCGATAGTCCAGACAAATCGATATGTTCCGTCACCAGCGCCACGCCGAAGCTTAGCAGCGAGCAGGTCACGATCTGCACAAAGCTCAGCTTCAGCACGTCCACCTTGCGTGAGAAATTGTCGATCATCAGAATATGAATCGACCAGAATAACGCCCCGATGAGCTCCAACAAATCGCCCTTCCCCAGCGTCAAATCATTGGTTACACATAGAAAAAATAACCCGACAACCGCTAGAATCGCACCGAGGCCACTGCTCAGGTTCAGGCGCTGCTTCAAGAACAGCCCTATAAACGGCACAATGACGATGTAAAGCCCTGTAACGAACGCGGCTTTCCCGGCTGTCGTGTACAGGAGCCCGATCTGCTGTAAAGAGGATCCGCTGAATAAAATCAGCCCGGCCCAAATGCCGGGAAGCGCTGCTTTTTTAAATGAATTGGCGGTTTTCAGCGAGTGCGTGGCCGTGGCCGTAGCCGTAGCTGCAGCTTGTCCGGCGGCTTTTCGATCCAGCACCACAATCAGAGGAATTAACGATAGTGCGCCCAGGGCAAATCGTACCGCATTGAAGGTGAAGGGACCGGTATAGGTCATTCCCTCCCGCTGGGCCACGAACGCGAAGCCCCAAATACAGGCAACAAAAAGAAGGATGAGGTTGGATTTCCAATGCGTCTGTTTACTCATAAGCTGTCGCTCCTAGCATATTAAACTCTTCTAAAGAGTTTATGCGATAAGAGCCGCTTTTTCAATGCATGACATAGAAAAAGCACGTCCAGCATCCATGTGCTGAGGGCGATGCAATGCTGACCACTCGGGCAAAGGGCATGTTGGGCATACGCTGCCTCACCAATAGGATGATTTTCGCCAACTAGGCTGAAGCGCTCCCTGCTATGGTTTACCATCTGCGCATAATGGCAAAAATGGATGTATTGCCATCATCCCAGGAGTGCTTTCGAATGGAATTTATTACGAATCGGAGCAAGGACAGCCTTCCTCTATCGCATCAGCTTACCGATAATTTAGAGTTGTTGAAGCAAGTGTATGCCAACTGCTCGGACGTGGTCTTTCGCAGCTTTTCCATCGGCCACCAGACCGCTGCTGCTGTTGTTTACATTGACGGGCTGGTCGACACTCAGCTTCTAGACATGCATGTGCTCGGTCCCTTGATGAAAGGTCCGCCTGAAGGCGAATCCATCCTTGATGAGTACATCAGCTCCTCGCTATCGGTTTCCAGCCTTCATCATGTCGAGCATGTTCAAGGGGTCATCGAGCATGTATCGGACGGTCACCCCGTGCTTCTAATCGATCGACTGGAATATGGATACTCGTTCGGGATGAGCCGATGGGAAAAACGCTCGATCGAGGAGCCGGCAGCGGAATCGATCATTCGTGGTCCCAGAGAAGGATTTACAGAGACGATCGGTGTGAATACCTCGTTATTGCGAAGAAAAATCAAAAGTCCTGCATTGAAAATGATCTCGATGGAGGTTGGAAGCTATACTCGCACTCACGTCATCGTGACGTATATTGAGGGATTGGCCAAGCCCAGCTTGATTGAGGAAGTGCAGCGCCGAATCGCTCGGATTAGGATAGACGGAGTACTAGAAAGCGGTAATATCGAGGAGATGCTTGAGGACCAGCCGTATTCTCCATTTCCGCAAGTAAAATCGACCGAGCGGCCGGATGTGGTCAGCGCCTCCTTGCTGGAGGGGAATGCAGCGATTTTAGTGGAAGGCACGCCGTTTGCTTTAATTGCGCCCACGACATTCTTTTCTTTGTTTCAATCGCCGGAGGATTATTACCAGCGGTATATGATCAGCACCTTTATTCGCTGGCTGCGCTATTTGTTCCTAGCCATTGCTCTGCTCCTGCCGTCCGCCTATATCGCCATCCTGACGTATCATCAGGAGATGATCCCGACTTCATTGCTGCTTAGCATCGCGAAGTCTAGAGAGAATATCCCCTTCCCAGCCCTCGTTGAAGCGCTGCTAATGGAGATTTCGTTCGAAGCGCTGCGTGAAGCCGGCGTCCGGCTGCCTAAGCAGGTCGGTGCCGCCGTCAGTATCGTGGGTGCGCTTGTCATTGGACAAGCTGCGACCTCTGCTGGGCTGGCCTCTTCACCGATGGTTATGGTCGTCGCCATCACAGGGATTGCTTCCTTCATGCTGCCTCAGTACAGCTTCGGGATTGCCATCCGGATGCTGAGGTTCCCGATTATGCTGCTATCCGGATTTCTCGGATTGCTCGGCATCATTCTTGGTGTGATTGTACTCACCCTTCATCTGTGTTCTCTGAAATCATTCGGAGTACCCTATATGTCGCCGATTTCCCCTTCTCGGAAGGATGGCTTGAAGGATGTACTTTATCGCGCGCCGATCTGGGCCATGACGACACGATCGGTTTTTGCAAATGAGAACAATGAAGACCGACAGCCGCCTGATAATGGGCAAACTTCCGCCTGAAAGGAGACATTCGTATGATCGAGCAGGGTCGAATTTCGCCGATTCAGCTGGCGATTCTCATCCACCCGACCATTCTGGCCACAGCCTTGGTGACAATGCCGGCGTTAACCGCCAAGTACGCCCATCAGGATTTGTGGCTTAGTCCGCTGCTAGCCGGTTTGCCGGGTGTCCTTGCCCTTATCGTGGCTTATCAACTGCATAAACAGTTTCCAGGTAAAACGCCCATCCAATACTTTCAGGACATTCTCGGAACCTATTTGGGAAAAATGATAGGCCTAGTGTATCTTTTTATCTATATCCAGATCTGCGGCATGACCCTGCGGCAATATGCGGATTTTATCGCAGGTACTGTACTGCCACTTACACCAACTCTTATTACCGTGTCCAGTCTTGTGTTTGTATGTGCTCTCGCCGTTTACGGAGGAGTGGAACTAATTGCCCGAAGCGCTCAAGCTTTGATCCCCATAGCGACTATAACTATTGTCTTCATGATCGTGGTCATGATCCCGGATATGGACTTCAAACAGATTAGGCCCATTCTGGGTGACGGCTTCCATCCTTTACTGCTTGGGGCGTGGGGGCCTGCCGGCTGGTTCAGCGAGGTCATGCTGTTTTCGTTTATTTTCCCTTTTGTAACTGAATCCCGCGGCGTATGGAAATGGAGCTGCATTAGCCTAATTGCTGTTGTGCTTACGACCATGATTGTGAACCTGGCCTGCTACTTAGTGCTGACCACCGTTCTTGAGGGGACGAGTTATCCCCTACTGATCGCCATTAGAAACGTCAGTTTATCCGATTTTTTCGAGCATGTGGAGTCGCTATTGATGGCTATATGGGTGATCGGACTTTTTGTCAAATTAGCTGTAATATACTACATCGTAGTGCTTGGACTGGCTCAATGGCTGCGATTGGACGATTATCGCGTTCTGATCTTGCCGATCGGGTTCCTTCTGATGTTGTTCTCTCATTGGGCCGGCACGAATTCCCAATACATCGCCTTTCATGCTGCGAAATATGCTCCTTTCTACCTTCTGACCTTTCAATTCGTCCTCCCCGCTCTCCTGCTCATGGTAAGCACCATCAGAAGGGCGTGGAAAATATGAAATTGCCTTATCTACGTCTGGGAAGGCAGCTCATTGGGATCGCGGCTTTGTCTGCCCTTGTTTTGCTGAGCGGCTGCTGGGATCGGGTCGAGGTGAACGATCTGGCCTTGATTACCGGCGCAGCCGTCGACAAAGAGGATGAGCACCACCTGAAGCTTACGGTACAGCTCTTTTTGCCGAAGACGGCTGAAGGCGGCCAGATGGATGGGGTACAAGCCGGGGGGGCCGGTGGTGCACAAAGCTTGGTCCGCTCCGCCATAGGGAGCAACATTGCCGATGCCACCTCGAAGCTTCAGGAGCGATTATCCCGAAAGCTGTTCTGGGGACATTCCGAAGTATTCTTAATCAGCGAACAAATGGCGAAGGACGGGATTCAAGACGACATCGACTATTTAATGCGATCCTCAGAGCCCCGCGAAAGAGCGTACCTTTTCGTAACCAAAAAAGATGCTAGGGACGTGCTTAGCTATGAATCGAGCTTGGAGCGCAATACTTCGGAGGCGCTTCGAGAGCTGGCCAAGTCTCAAATCGAGCTGCAGGTCACCTTAAAAAAATTAGCCGAAATGCTGACCTCGGAAGCCGGAGCACAGGTGCTTCCAGTCGTTGAACTTCTTCCTCCCGGTCCGACGAGCGACAGTAAACGAACCATCGGATTTATATCGGGCTCCGCTGTATTCAAGCATGGGAAGCTGGTGGGTGAAGTGAATGATTCGGTGTCCAGAGGCATTCTATGGCTGCGCAATGAAATCAAGAAAGCCATCGTGACGGTGGAGGTGGAGGGCTACGAAGGCAATATTTCCTTAACTCTGTTACGGAGTCAAACACAATTAATCCCGCATTATGTGCAAGGGAAATGGACCATGGAAGTCCTGATAGATACGGTAGACGACGTTCTGCAAAACACGACGACGCTCAATCTCGCAGCAGATCCTAAAGCAATTGCGATGGTGGAGAAAAAAATGAACGAAGCAATTAAGCTGAGAGTACAGAGCGCCCTGCAAAACATTCAGCAGAAAATGAAGGCGGACGTCTTTGATTTCGCCGGCACCTTTCATCGATCTTATCCTAAGCCATGGAAGACCGCCAAGTCGGAATGGGACGAGCTATACCCGTCGATCCCCGTCACGGTAAAAGTCAACGCGATCATACTTCGCCCTGGATTGACCAACATGAAACCGCCAGAGCAGAGCAGCCAGGAGTCGCCGCCATGATTTGGAGAATCGTTTACATGGCCCTGGTGTCCTATCTATTGATTACTTGCATCCAGCTGCCTGCTGTGCTCAAGCTTCCCAAACGCGAGAAAGTAACCTTTTTCATCCTATCGGCGTTTAACATCGCTTTAACATGCCTGCTCATCAAATACCCGGAGCTGCCCGGGCCGACCCATTTGATCAATGCGGTATTTGACCCGATCAGCCGCCTGCTCATGAAATAGACCCCCATCCAGCTTCATGTGGAATGAGGGTCTAATTTTTTATTTACTGAGCTCTTCACGCTTCGGCAGCATATTCACATATTGATCGGACAGCTTCATCAGCTTTAGCACGTAGTCATAATCGCTTCTATACGCACTGAAATCAGCAACGGGCTTCAGCGTGTCCAAAGCAACCGCCGTTCCGTCATCAAACCCTTTGCCAGGGACGAATAAAATATGGTCGTTAAAAAACGAGCCGGTAGGCAGGTAATAGCGCATCCCGAAAACATTCTTTTGAATATTGAGCAAATCTTGTCCAAAATGAATAAAGCCCTGCTCGTTTAGCGAAATGCCCAGCAGATTGGCAAGGGTCGGCATAATATCGAGCTGTCCCCCCACCTGATTGATCACCTGCCCTTTCGTTTGCCCCGGCAGATGAATGAACAGCGGGATGTTAAAGCGCGTCACCTGCTCATGATACGTAATCCCGAGCTCCTTGTTAAGCTCATCGACCTTGATATCCTCCGGCTGCAAGCCGAAATGATCTCCATAGGCGACAAGCACCGTCGAATCCCACAGTCCGGAAGCTTTCAGCCGGTCGATAAACGTACCGAGCGCGTAATCCGTATAGTTTGCCGCGATAATATAATCACCGATCTGCTTCCCCGCCATGGAGGGTGGTACCGTCATTTTTTGGAAAGAAGCAGGCACCTTGAATGGAAAATGGCTCGAAACCGTAATAAACTGCGCGTAGAACGGCTTGTTCTGTTTATGCAGGTCATTCAGCTTCTCACTACCTACGCGAAACAATTCCTCGTCGGACGCCCCGAATTCATTGAAATTGTCATTGGTATAATACGGCTTATCAAAATAATGCGTGAACCCGACCGCAGGATACAGCTTATACCGGTCCCAGAAGTGAACCTCGTTCACGTGGAACGTATCCGCCTCATACCCTTGCGCCTCTAGGAGCCGCGGCATGCTGGGAAGCA
Organism: Paenibacillus cremeus; assembly: GCF_007786445.1. Classification (GTDB taxonomy): domain Bacteria; phylum Bacillota; class Bacilli; order Paenibacillales; family NBRC-103111; genus Paenibacillus_G; species Paenibacillus_G cremeus. The sequence continues at coordinate 35,291 of NZ_VNJI01000031.1, forward strand.
CCCGGTCGCCAAAGCCGGTCGACATCGGGATCGTCCCCGTCGGATAGATCGACGTATTGGACATGAATTCCGCGTCGGATGTATTGCCCTGGCCGATCTGCTGGAAAATGTGCGGAAAGTAGAAGCTTTCCTCCGACAGCTTATTAAGCACTGGCGTCAGCTCTTTCCCTTGGTACGACAGATGGATCAGAAAGTTCTGGTACGCCTCCAGCTGCACGACAATGACATTCATCCCTTTCTGCGATCCGAAATAATTCGTCGTCGCCGATGGATTATAGCCGTAGCTCGCCTCCACCTGATTGATCACGGCTCGGGCTTGCGTCATATTCGTGAAGCTGAGCTTATTTTTCTCGCTGATGCCGTTGACCGCGACTGTCACCTCGTAATTCATCAGGCCCAGCTGCTCTGCGCGTACAAGCTCATTTGTAATCCCTTTGTCCGTTTTGACCAGCCATGCGGAGATCCCTATACAAATCAGGGTTACTACAGCCAGCACGAAGCCCGGCATCGGCCGGTCATCGCTTAGCATCGGATTATTTCGCCGACGGCGCGCAAGCCAAATCACCAAGCCAAGGATAAAGTCTACGAAAAACAAGTAATCGACAGGATCAATCGTTGCTTTGATACTAGATGAAATTTGCATCAGCTGCTTGGCTTCCAGCACCGAGGTATAGGTAATGACCGAGCCAAAATGCTCGAAATAAAGCGTCGCCGCAAAGCAGATGAGCGATAAGATCCCATTGAACACCCAATACGCGATCCGTTTAGGCCGATGTGAGAAGCGAAGCTCTATGAGTCCAGTAAATACTAGCAGGCTGGACAAATCGACAAGCCACCACTTCCAGGCTACCTGCTCGAATAAGAAGTAGCGCAGCAGAGCCAGCTTCACCCACAAGATTACAGTAAATACAACAAATAAACTTCTTCCGACGCCACTTCCCGACCGCATCCGGACGATCCCCCCCTGCCATGGTTTCATTCTTCATACCCCTACAGTTCTTGACCAAAACTATCCTATCTAAACCTAAGTAATTGCCAAATTTGCACAACAAAAAAACAAAGCAGCTCGAGTGTAAGCAAGTCACTTTGTTTTTAGCATTTTCCATTCGATGAGGATGAAATTGACTAGGAGTCCGACCCAGATATTCACATTCAGCACTTCGTCAATCATTTGCTCTCTCCCGCCTGGGAGGGAAAATCCGTGTAAAACCAGATCAATGAGCAGCAATAACGGCACCACTAAGCGTCCGGTGACCGCAACCAACGTGACGCCATAGCTCCGAATCATCCATTGGCGGTGCTGATCCCACTGCTTGCGTACCGCACTCCGGTATCCCTTCCAGGTGGTGAACAACCAAACAAGTGCCAGAGCAAGAAAGGACGTGGCCTTGGCAAAATTGTCAACATACGCAATCACCGCTAACGCCAGCAAGCCGCTTAGCATTACGCTGCACACATAGACTCGCCCCATAGTGCGATGAAAGCCCTGTGACTTGATTCGAACCGAATCCAGGAATTGAATCATGCCTGTAAGTAAAGCAAGGAATGCAAGCCCGATATGTCCGACCAGCAGCGGAAATTGCAGCTCCGGTGAAGCGATCGGTACCCGGCTGTGAGAAGGGTTGAATGTAAAATAGGGGGCGGCAAACGGGATGATCACAGCGAGCGATACGACAAGCAGCAGCCACCAGCTTTTAGACGCTTTCATTTGCATAGGCTCCCCTCTCTCTTGACTCAGCTTTTATGGCTATTATTTCACAGGGTCCGCTCCTTGGAAAGTCCAGTATTTTCATTCGATGGGCTTTGTGCTACAGTCGAACTTGGGTGATGATGATGGTAGACAAGCGAATATCCTTACGCGCCTTTGAGAGGGACGATGTACGCGAGCTGCACCGGTGGATGAACGATCCGGAGTCGCTCCGGCTGGTGGGCAGAGCGCCGGTAACGTATGAGGAAGCGCTGCGGCATTACGAGAAGAAGAAGCAAAGCGGCGATCTGGTGCTCGCGATCGTGGGTGAGGGCAAGCCGCTGGTGGGCTGGATTTTTCTCAAGGACATCGAGCATGAGCACGGACGCGCCGGGATCGGCATTCTGCTCGCACCGGAATCCCGCGGCTCGGGGTATGGTCGTTTAGCGATGGAGCAGATGATCGATTTGGGATTTCGTCAGCTCCGGCTGCACAAAATTTACTTGACCACAAGAAGCATCAACGAGCGGGCGATCCAGCTGTACACCCGTCTCGGATTTGTAACCGAAGGACGGCTGCGCCAGCACGCGTATGTAGACGGAGCCTATAGTGACACGCTGTTTATGGGGCTGCTGTCCGAGGAGTGGCACCACAAGGACTAAATGAAGGGATGGTCGTGCAGTCCCCAGCGCAGGCGCTTAGGCACGGACACGGGCTCCTAAGCGGATTTTCCGCTTTGCATGCGCCGCCCTGGACCAGGCTCGGGCTCTTAAGCGGATTTTCCGCTTTGTAAGCGCCGCCCTGGACAGGGCTCGGGCTCCTAAGCGGATTTTCCGCTTTGTAAGCGCCGCCTGGACCGGGCTCAGGCCCCTAAGCGGTTTTTCCGCTTTGCATGCGCCGCCCTGGACCAGGCTCAGGCCCCTAAGCGGTTTTTCCGCTTTGCATGCGCCGCCCTGGACCAGGCTCAGGCCCCTAAGCGGTTTTTCCGCTTTGCATGCGCCGCCCTAGACCGGGCTCGGGCTCTTAAGCGGATTTTCCGCTTTGCTCGCGCCGCCCTAGACCGGGCTCGGGCTCCTAAGCGGATTTTCCGCTTTGCTCGCGCCGCCCTAGACCGAGCTCGGGCTCTTAAGCGGATTTTCCGCTTTGCGCGCGCCGCCCTGGACCGGGCTCAGGCCCCTAAGCGGTTTTTCCGCTTTGCATGCGCCGCCCTAGACCGGGCTCGGGCTCCTAAGCGGATTTTCCGCTTTGCACGCGCCGCCCTAGACCGGGCTCGGGCTCCTAAGCGGATTTTCCGCTTTGCATGCGCCGCCCTAGACCGGGCTCGGGCTCCTAAGCGGATTTTCCGCTTTGCACGCTACGCCAATGATAAAAAAAGGAACCTGCAGCAACGGGCCGCAGGTTCAAGGTCTATATATTAACAAGGGGGTCGAGTATTATAGTACAACCCGAAGCTTAATGGAACATGAAAAAAACGTTAAGTTTTGATTAGTTTTTTCCATCTCATTCCTCAAGTTGAATCTCCATGCTGTAAAGCAAAGCAATGGCCTCCGGCAGAGTAAAGATGGCGTTCTTGATTGCATTGCGGCTTGGATCGATTTGATAATGGCTTGCTTTGGAAAAATTGGCGCTCGTTAGATTGGTATCACCGAATACACTTTCGCTGAAATCCGTTTCCCGCAGGTCAGCTTGAGTGAGATCCGCTTGGCGGAAGTCGACGTCCTTGGCCATGCATTGTTTTATGACGCATTGCGGCAAAGCGACTCCGATGAAGGTGGAATGGTTTAAAATACAATCTTCAAATGCCAGCAGCTTGGGACTCTTGATTCTCGGCCAATCGGCCTCCGTCCAGTCGATGCCGACCAGCCGGCATTGCGTGAAGCTGACTTGCTTTAGCTGGCAATCCGCGACTTTAATCATATTCAAATCACAGTGCATGAAGCTGCAGCCCGAAAATTTGACCCCGTCCCATTCAGCCTCGCTAAAATCGCAATCCGTGAATGTGCAATCGTAGAATTTGATCGACTCCAGCCGCTCGCCGGCCAGCTTAAGGCCCTTAAACTGCTCATCATAATATTCCATCTCATTAAACAATGGCTTCACATCCTAATCCGTGCTTCAGACATGAAACCATCATAGCATGTTACCAGGACCCCAGCCAATAATGGCCAAACTGCCACCAATCCGTACTCCAGGAGGCGTAATTGTCCGTGCCCGTTCCATCGGTGTGCAAATAGACGGCGGCCCCGTTGAACCAGTTCTCGGAGTTGTCGATCGTATCATTTTTCAACGCCGTGATGCCTGCATCCAACCCAGATAACCCGTAATTCATCGCTTCAAAGGCGGCATCGTGCCCTGCGGACGGCTTCGAAGGATACGCCGGCTGCCCGATAAACACCTTCACTCCGTTCGTCGGCGCAGGATGATTGGCGTCGTTGCTCCACGTTTGGCCGGAGACGGCATGCAAAATATCGGTCGCCTGCTGCTGCATCCATGCCTGATAAGCGCTGCCGCTCGTCGATCCGCTGTCATAGGTCATGCCTACGAGAAGATCCACGTTCCTCGCCATGTAGTAATAATAGGTCGAGCTCCAGGACCAGACGCTGCCGCTTCCATACTGGTGAGCCGCTACACCGGTCAGTTTCCCGCTGCCGATCCCATTTTTAATGTCGATCATCAGCTGCTTATACGCGTTATACCGGGTATCGTCATTGCCGGAGGGCTCCAGATCCAGCATCACGCCGTCGAAGGCACGAGTGGCTCTGCTGACGTAGCTTCCTGTAATTGTGGTGGACGTCAGCTTTTTGCTTTCGTTAACTATCGTGCTGCGAACCGTCGTGTTGGTCACATCCACCGTTGTGCTGTCCGCGTTGAGCCAAGCCACTACGTTAAAATGCACGCCGTGCGCTTCCTCAAACGTTTTGATGGCATTAAGGAATGCTTTCACTTGGGCGAGCTCCGTCGAGGCGTCTGCAATCGTACCGGTACTGGTCAGCTGCCCCGTATTCGGGAACAGGTAGTTCACTTTATACGTTGTGTTCATTTTATCCGCCAAGTCCGGCACCAAATTCACGAACGAGGTGTACTTCACATAGTTATGAGACAAAAAGACCGCGTTGTTTAAATACTGCCCTTTTACCGTCGTAATGGCAAAGGCCGGGGAGGAAACGGCCAGGGTAAGACACAGGATTAGCAGAAGTACACGAAAATAGGCTTTTACCATGTTCATTCTCAATGCATTCAGCCCTTTCTTAGGTAATGGAATCTCATGCTTCCCTCCTTCCACCCGTTTTCCCTCCCATCCTAATCCGGCCGCCTTCGAACGATGCTATGCAGCATTAATACAGGCTATCAATAATCATTTTTCTATAAAAATGATTAGTTCCGATAAAATGGATCGTTCTAAAGTAGAACGCCATACAAAAAAAGCCCGCTTCATAGAAGCGGACCTCTTCGTTCTTATCCTTGCTGTGCAGCCGCTGGCTGCTTGGCCGACAGCCTGTACCACAGGAGCATACCTATCGACAGCAGGCCAATCAAGAGCAAGATGCCGTAGACGTGACGATACGATGGAAGCAAACTCGTATGCTGCTGCAATTCGAGCAAAATCCCGCACACCGCCACCGAGATCGAGCCGCCGCAAAATTGAATGAGCTGCATCAGTCCCATCCCCGAGCCGATTAGTGACTTCGGTAAAATGCGCGACGTCTCATTGTTCAAAGAAGCGATCGTAGCGGAAAACGCCGGGGAGAAGCAAATGTACCCGAGCAGCGTAACGAGCGAAGAAGACCCCAGCACGGTACTAAAAACGAGCATAACGCAAGCCATAACCAAATGCCCGATCAAGACGAACCGGAGGTTTCCGTACCGGTCGATCCAGCGGCCGACGAATCGAGTCAAGAAGGCGGACAGCACGGCGCCAGGCGCAATCGTGAGCCCAACCTCCATCGGTGAGCGATGGAACAGGTTCGCAAGCACCAGGGGCATCAAAAATAAATTGCCGAGATTGAGCACGAGAATGCAAAAGCCGATCACTGTGAGCTTGCGAAAAGCAGTGTTCTTGAGCAGCTCAGGGTTAATAAACGTTTCTCTTCCCCGTTTCAGGTGTATGCCATGGACCACAAAGGACAGCGCGCTAACGATCAGCCAGACAACGGACAATTGCGTCACCGCAAGCAGCAGTGTTGCCGCATTGACAACGGTTAGAATAGCGCCAGGTATATCGAAGCGCAGCGGCATGGCATTTTCTTTCGGAAGTAAGCGTAATAATACCGGTAAAATGACCAGGATAAGACAAGTGATTACGAACAGTCCGTTCCAGCCAAAATATTCGCTGATGAGCCCGCCGACAATCGGCCCCAGCCCGAAGGCCATCGCGCTCCCGGCTGAGATCATCGCGATCGCGGAGCCCCGCCGCTCGAGCGGGATGTAGCGGCTGGCCAGCACCAGGCCGAGACCCGCCATCACGCCTGCCCCCGCGGATTGCAGGATGCGTGCCGTCAGCAAAGCTTGAAAGCTGTGTGCAAATATGCCCACAACCGAGGATAGCCCCAACACCAAAAGGCCTACCGTCAGCAGCCGGCGAATAGGCACGGTGTCGGTGAGCCTGCTGTAAATGACCGTAGATAAGGCGTAGCCGATGGAGTAACTGGAAATGACCCAGGAGCCTAGATCGGCGGTAATATGGAGGTCGTGGATAATGCTGGGGATGGAAACATTAAACATCGTGGTGTTCATGACAACGATAAATAAGCCGATCGTCCAGACCGGCATTACAATCTTGTCGTTCATTGCATTTCACTTCCTGTCTGCAACTAAGCTGCGGATTGACTATCACTATCCATTATAGCCTACCTCACGGCTAGCTTCCAATGTTCGGTCTGGTGCCGATCACGACGGTGGCCTCCAGCTCCTCCGAGCGGAGCACCTGAGGAATCAGCCCATACTCGGCAAACATCTCAGCGGCACGCCAGGCCTGACGTTCGCTGGTTTCCACCAGCAGCCGACCGCCCGGAGCAAGCCACTCGGGAGCCTGCGCCGCGATTCGCCGATGCACATCCAGACCGTCCGCTCCCCCATCAAGCGCAAGCATCGCCTCATAGTTGCGCGCCTCCAATGGAAGCAAGGGGATCGACTCCGTTGGGACATAAGGTGCGTTTGCGATGAGGATATCCACGCGGCCCTGCAGCACCGCTGGCAGCGGGTCGTAAAGATCGCCTTCATACACCCGCCCCCCTGCAGATGCAACGTTGCGGGCCGCGCACGCTGCCGCGGCTCGGTCCAGATCTACGGCGTGCAGCTCGACTAGCTCGGCCATTGCTGCTAAGGCCGCCCCCAGCGCCCCCGTGCCGCAGCACAGGTCCACTGCAATAGCCCCCGGCTCAGCTAACGCCGCTGCCTGACGGACGAGAAACGCGCTGCGCTGGCGGGGGACAAACACGCCAGGGCTTACCGTGATTCGTAAACCGCAGAACTCCGCCCAGCCTAGAACGTACTCCAGCGGCATGCCAGCCGCCCGCTGACTCACCAGTCCGCTGAGCTCCTCAGGTGTCCTCGCCGCCTCCATCAGCATTCCCGCTTCTTCCTCGGCATACACACAGCCAGCCGCCCTAAGGCTTGCAACAATATTGGAATAATCAAGTTCCATGACTACCCCCGTGAAATCCTTTGATTTTTTTCCTACACCTATCATATCGATTGCTATTCACCTCAGAAAAGGGATAGTATTTGTATAATCATTCTAATCTGGAGGGCCATCGATCCCTATGAATCTGGAAACGTTATACCGCACTTATAAATCCCTGCTGCTTTCCGTCGCCTACCGGATGCTGGGCTCCATCTCCGAGGCCGAGGATGCTGTACAGGACGTCTTTATCGCGCTGAGGGAGGTCAACCTCGAATCCCTGCTTCATCCCAAAGCTTATTTGGTCAAAATGATCACGAACCACTCCCTGAACCAGCTTAAATCCTCCAAGCGCAAAAGAGAGCTCTACGTCGGAACTTGGCTTCCAGAGCCGTTCATTACGACTAGCGCCGAAGATCCTTCGGAGGAGTTGGTGCGCCAGGAAAGCTTTGGCTATGCGCTGCTGGTGATGCTGCAGGAGCTGACGCCGCCGGAGCGGGCGGTATTTATTTTGCGCGAATCCGTGGGCTTCACGTATGAGGAGATTGCCGAGATGCTGGCCAAAACCGAAGCCTCCTGCCGCAAGCTGTACAGCCGCGCCAAGGCGAAGCTCGATCCAGAGCGGCCACACGACGTAGAAGCGTCACCAAAGCAAGCGGAAGCGTATGTCCAAGCATTCGTGAAAGCCGTGGAAAGCGGGCAGTTTGAGCCTTTTATCAATCTGCTGATGGAAAACGCCGTGCTGTTCAGCGATGGCGGAGGCAAGGTCCGCGCGGCCATCTTTCCCATCGTGGGCAAGAAGCGCATCGTGGGCTTTATCGAGGGCATTCGCGCCAAGGGCAGCTTGATCGGCGAGTTGCGACAAGTATGGATCAGCGGCCAGCCTGGTTTATTGCTGCTGCGTGAGAGTATGCCTCCATTGGCCTTCTGCTTCCAGCTCTCCGCTGACCAAGAACACATCCAATCCGTTTATGTTTTGGCAAATCCGGAGAAATTGAGGCACATCCAAAATTAATTTTCGAAAAAAAGCTGCTCTTGTGTCACAAAATCACGGCCTTCGTTGTCTTAGCTCATGAAAGAAAAATAAGACCTTAAACGGAGGGATTTCACCATGCAAACTAGAATCAATAATGTAGCAGTAAATCCGGAAGCTTACCAAACCATGCTGAAGCTTGAAGGCTTCATTAAAGCGTCTGGACTCGATCCGATTTTATACGAGCTGATCAAAATCCGCGCCTCCCAAATTAACGGCTGCGCCTTCTGCCTCGACATGCATACAAAAGATATTCGCAAGATGGGCGAATCCGAGCAGCGGGTTAACCTGATCAGCGTCTGGAGAGAAGCCCCCTTCTTTACCGATAAGGAAAAAGCCGCGCTAGAGCTGACCGAGGCCGTCACGCGCATCGCCGATCACGGGGTGCCGCAAGCGTTGTTCGATAAGGTGAGCGAGCAATTTTCCCAGTCCGAAATCGTTACTTTGATTATGGCCATCAACACCATCAACAGCTGGAACCGCCTCGCCATTACAGCCGGTATGTTCCCGGGCTGCATGTAACTTTAAAGCTCATATGAAATCAAGAGCAGTCCGTCTCTTTCGGGAGAACGGGCTGTTTTTTTCTTTCTACAAAGGGAAATTTAGGTATTGACGAAACCGCTTTCATGAAGCAATATTTTGTTAGGCTCACACACTTTTGAAAGGAGCGTGACATGAACCATGCCCAATCCATCGACGGAAAAAAAGGCCGGCCGCGGGTGGTATCTTCTCCTGATCCTCCCCTTCCTCGCTATGCTGTGGCCTGCATCCTACTCGACTGCCGAGCCCACCTTGATCGGGATGCCGTTCTTTTACTGGTATCAGATGCTGTGGGTTATTATCAGCGCCTTATTAACGGTTGTCGTATATTTCGCTACGAAGCGAAAATAAGAAGGAGAAGAAGTCACTATGAACATTAACTGGACTGCCTTTATCGTGTTCTTACTGTTCTTTCTGTTCGTAACAGTGCTCGGCTTTTATTCCTCCCGCTGGCGTAAAGGGAATCTGGACCTGCTCGATGAATGGGGCTTGGGCGGCAGACGGTTCGGAACGATCATCACGTGGTTTTTGCTCGGAGGCGATTTGTATACGGCCTATACGTTTATCGCGGTTCCAGCCTCAATGTACGGAAAGGGCGCCATCGGATTTTTCGCGGTTCCCTATACGATTCTAATCTATCCGCTCGTCTTTATCGTGATGCCGCGCCTGTGGTCTGTGGCCAAGAAGCACGGCTATATTACCGCCGCTGACTTCGTTCGTGGACGGTTTGAAAGCGATACGCTCGCTTTGACGGTCGCCATCACAGGGATTTTGGCCACCATGCCATACATAGCGCTTCAACTCGTAGGGATGCAAGCGGTTCTCGATGCCATGGGCTTCACCGGAACTGGATTCATGCATGACCTGCCGCTCATCATCGCCTTCCTCGTCCTCGCGCTGTACACCTTCAACAGCGGACTTCGGGCGCCTGCGGCTATTGCCATCGTCAAGGACTTGATGATCTATATCACCGTGATTGCCGCTGTGATTTACATCCCGTACAAGCTCGGCGGGTTCGGTCCGATCTTTGACGCCGCCGCTGCGAAGCATAAAGCCGCTGTGCTGTTAGGACCCAAAACGTATGCGCCTTATGCGACACTTGCCCTTGGCTCTGCACTGGCGCTGTTCCTGTATCCGCATTCCTTGATTGGGATTTTCAGCTCCAGCAGCCGCAATGTCATTAAGCGGAACTCCGCTCTGCTGCCGGCGTACTCCTTCGTCCTTGGCATCATTGCCCTGCTCGGCTTCATGGCGATTGCCGCGGGCATCACGACGAAAGACGGGAACGCCGCCATTCCAGAGTTGTTCCTGCGCATGTTCCCGGATTGGTTCTCGGGCTTTGCCTTTGCCGCCATCGGCGTAGGGGCTCTCGTTCCCGCGGCCATCATGTCCATCGCTGCAGCCAACCTGTTCTCCCGCAGCATTTATAAAGTATACTTCAATAAGCAAGCCACAGAAAAGCAAGAGTCCAGTGCGGCCAAGTGGGTTTCGCTGGTGGTGAAGATCGGCGCGCTGCTGTTCATTTTCTTAATGAATACGCAGGATGCCATCAACCTTCAGCTGCTCGGGGGCATCTGGATTCTGCAGACGCTGCCTGCCATCATTGTCGGCCTCTACACCAAGTGGCTGAACCGCTGGGCGATGGTGCTCGGCTGGCTGGTCGGCATGGTGTACGGCACCTATATGGCCGCCTCCACCGGCTACGGCAACCAGTTCAAGCTGCCATTCGGCCTCTCCGGCGATACGACGGTTTATTCCGGACTGTACGCCCTCGTGTTGAACTTCATTGTGGCCATTGTCTTGACCTTCATCTTCCGCGCATTGGGCGTCAGCAACGGGAAGGATGAAACGGTGTCCGAGGATTATCATTTTGACATTCCGGAGGATCAGCCGGTGTCCAACAACATCGGTCACGGCCGTCACGTATAAAGCAAATAGCGGAGTCCGCAGCAGATTGCGGCTCCGCTTTCTTTTTGAGTGCTTTAGCCCTGAAAATGTGTGACCAAAGGAGGGATGGGTACGGGATTCCAGTCTCTGCAGCTCTAAGCAACTATAGTTGCTTAACCTTAAACTCTACGGTGCCTGTCTCGACATGATACTTAACGTCCTTCACTTCTTCCAGCTTACCATCATCTGTACGGTAGTAAATAACGATCTTCTTCGGATTCTCCCCAGGCTTCAGCGCGTAAGGCACTTCCACCTTCAAGTCGTTGCCGTCGAGCTTCGTTAGGTTCGTGCCATCGACGTTCAGCTTGAACTCATACACCGTGCTCGCGCTGTTCGGCTCTTTGGCAACAGAAAGCTCCAGCACCGCCGTCGAAGACAGGTCTTTGCTTTTCTTTAACAGATCCGGGTTCATCGACACTTTGGCAAAAGCGCTATCCGCGAAGATTTCTTTGATTTTTTTATCATCCGCGTACTGTACCTGCTGGGCGGGCAGCCGCACATCCAGCTTCGCCGCTCCATCGGTATGCAGCACTTGGAGGTTCACCGTCCGATCCGCCGCATGATCGATGGCGGAGTGCAGCTCGCCCGCTGGAATCACGGCAGAGGCTACGCCGCTAATGATGGGCGCCACCACGGTTACGGTAGATTCTGCCGGTGTCGACAGTTCCGCTGGGGTCACGGTCACGCTAGTCGATACCATCGCCTCCGCCCCCATGCCGTCTGCGACTTTAAGGCTCATCGGGTACTCGCCCGGTGCAAGCGGAAGCCAATGAAGCGTTCCTGTTGCCGCATCCAGCGTGGCATCCGCCGGCAAATCCATTCCGCTGTACTCCAAAGCATCCCCATCCGCATCCACCGCATGAACCGTGAACGACACCTCCTGCCCCAGCTGCACTTGAACGGCTGGAATCGCATCCAGAACTGGAGCCTGATTCGCCGGTTTGTCCTGCAGCGACACCATGACATAGCCATTGTTCGATGTAAATGGTACCGAGATCCCGTCCATCATGACTGAAGTCACATTCGGCGCATAGACGATCACCGTTGCGTTCTGCACGCTCCTCAATGGCTCGTAGCCGATAGTTAAGGTTCCACCAGATACTGTTGTAGCAACTGACCCGACAAATGCGGGGTTCAGGTTATGCCCTTTGACGAACAGGTAGCTGACTTTTCCACTTTCCGCCACCGAATTATGGTATATATAATCGCTGAAGCCGTTGGTCAAGCCCACCATGAAGCTGCTGTCATCCAACCGCGTCACACCGGCGATCTTACTGCTGCCGTTGACCGGCTCGAGGATGGAGACGAACGAAACGCCCAAGCCATTGACACGGTTAATGACTGTATCATAGTACGTGTCAATCTGGGTGGCCGGACCCGGCAGCTCGCCAACAATCACATTGGAGGCGGCATTGTTCAGCCCGATGACGCGGAGCCCGGTGCCCTGATCGTTCGTCCAGGTCCCGCTCCACACCCCATCCTGCTGCCCTTGCCGTGTATTACGCAAATATTGATACCCGTTCGCTGTCCCAATCGAACTAGGAGCCACGCTGCTCATCGTCATATCGGTTTGGAAGCTGCCCAATCCATGCAGCATCCAATCGTATTGATGCACACCTGTGGTTGAGCTTACATTGAAGAAGTCGACCGCATAATCGTTCGTCAACGCCAGCGTACGTTCATATTGATTCACGCCATTGTAGACGTGATTCGCCGTGTTCGTGCTGATCGCCAGACGTTTGGAGTCCAGGAACATCGTCGTCGGATCGTAGCTTTCGTTCTCGCCCACTTTGTAAATCGCCTGATCCTGACCATCCACCAGCACGGTGTTATGGCTGAATGTCTTTTTGTAATACTCGTTGTAGAGCGAGATGCCGTACGTCGCCGTGCTGCCGAAGTCCGGTGCCAAGCGCGTACCTTGCCCATAAAAATCCAGATTCAGCTTGTCAAAATGTCCATGCGACTCCCCATGCATCCCGTAATCTACAAGGGCGTACATTTCATCCTGTCCCGTGCCGGATCGGAGTACCGCATGCCCGATGCCTTCAAAATTTTTGCTCCCCAGCTGTAAAGGTGGGGCCGGCGTAATCTCATTCGGTCCGTAAAAGACCGCCTGCTCCCCGATATACGAATCCACATTGCTGTCACTCGGATCCAGCTTGCCGCCGCGAATCTGGTGATGGTCGTTGTAAATCATGCTCAGCAGCGACTCATACTCCGGAAGATGCGCGTAGCCAGGATCGTAATTCTTATAATGCGCATACACGCCTTCATAATCGACCGGCGGCACATGCTTCTCGTCACCGACCAGCGATGATGGATAGCCTCCAGAGTCGTTGTTGTTACTGACGCCCAGATCCGGATACACATAGCCGAGCGTAACCTCGAACATCTTTTTGAAACTCGGGTTGGCGTACATATCCCGCTCCGGATGGGCTGAACTCAGCACATGACTGAGCGCCTCGGCCTGCATGAATAGGGCGCCTTGAACATAGAAGTGATAGCCGATCGCCCCTTCCAGCCAGAAGCCGTCGGATAGCACACTGTTCTGCATTTGGTAGAGGAAGCCGCTTTTTCCGTTAATCGAGACGTCCATGAGCGAGTTATCGCTGAGCAGCACACCAATGATGCCGATGGCCGCATTGTGCCACGTTTGGAAGTTCGAGGTGCCGTTATCCACTTGCTTCAGCGTTTCGGCGGACGGCTTGAACAGGTTCATTTCGATCTCGAACTGGTCGTCGGTTGTGAACAGGCCGCTTTTCACCGTTAAATCGTAGGCTTGCGCGAGCTTAATGATCTGTACCGCTTCGTCCAGCGATTGCCAATACAGTCGACCGTTACGCGATTGCAGCGGATAGCTCGGATAGTACTTGGCGTAAGCCAGCAAAATTTCTCTCGTCTTCTGCGCATACCGCGGATCATCCGTCAAGGCATACGCTACGGCTAGCGCCTTGGCTGCATCGATATTTTTGCGGTGTGTGGTGGATCGCCATGCAAAATCGTAGTCGCCGCCGCTGTACACTTTTCCGTCATCCGGGCAAATGTGGTTGTGCGGTTCATTGTAGTCATAGATGAGCGGTGTATCCCCGCAGTAGTACCAAATCGAGTGCCCTCCCGGCCGATCGGGATAATAAATGGCGGTATTTAGCCAAATATCGGCCTTGGTCTTCACGGCGGTCAAATAATCCTTCGCCCACGCGTACTGGCTCACCTTAGCTTTCGCCTGCGCAAGCTGGTCACTCGTGACCATCGTATTCGGATGCCCCCCAGCCGTAGACGCCCAAGCCACCACGTTCGACTGCAGCTTCACGGAAATCTCACTGCCATCGGTATTCGAAGTGACCTTCAGCACGCCGACCTTCGTCTCATACACAGCCGCCGTACTCGGGACCTTCACATGCACATCGACTTGCAGCTCGCCGCCAGGAGCAACCTGCTCCGTTGTACTAGGGAAGGAAACCGTGTAAGAGCTGTCGAAGCTGGTCAGCCCCGGATTCAGAGCCAGCTGATACGAGGTCGGGGCATTCGATTTATTCGTGAGCGTAAACGTATAATCCAGATCCATGTCCGGCTTGGCATTGCGGATGATGCTGTCGGTCGATACGTCGATAACCTTTTTCGTTAACACCATATCGTCAAAATACATCTCGAGCGACGTGTCCAGCGGCGGATCGTTCGCATACCAGCGGGGATGAATGATCAGACGGCGGTATTCGGCAAACGTGGTGCGAGACGTAGACTTGGTAAATTTGGAGAGTGGAATGGTAATCTTTTTCCAGCCAACCCAATCTACTTTATACGGTGCGATAAAATAATCATAACCCGACGCTGTATTGTTATCGCAGTCGATGATGATGTAGATATTGTTTCCGGTCGCTTTGCCCGAGTACGCCCATACCTCCAGCTGGTCGTACTGACTCCAGTCGGCGGTAATGTCGTTGACGTTCATTGCAGACGCCGGATTGCTCCATTTGGCTGAATTGACGCCTTCTTTCACATGGATCGTATCAAGCACTCGATTGGTCCAGCCGGCGAACGTCTCCGAATTGGTAATGGCCGGCCGACTGTCGGAAATGATAGAGTAGTAAAATGTAGACTCCGCGCTCTCTTCCCCGTTTTTGACGGCCTTGGCAATCATCTGTGTGCTTCCTTTTACGGTAATCGGCCCGGTGTACGGGATAAATTCGGTATCCACACCGTCGATCTTATAGTAGACAGCCGCCTGCACCGTCGAAGAACTCAGCGCAACCTGAATGTTCGACGGATACTGCTTGGAGGGATGATCGGCCATCACGGGCGCCACGCCCGCTACAGGAGCTTCGACCGTCTGTGTGACCACCGCTTGCGAATAGCCCGCCGCATTCACACGGACATCGTAGGCTTTCGCCGTACTGAACAAGCTGCTATCCAAATAGATACCACCTGGTGCAACAAGGTACGTTGAACCAGTGACCGTAGCTCCATCTACCGTGATGCCGGTGATCGACGAACGCCAAGCGGGATCATCAGCAAAAGTCAGATCCACCGAAGCTCCGAGCGTATTATTCGTCGTGTCCGGTGTCAACACGGGAGCGGCTTTAAGCGCCTGATTCACGACTACTTGATCGACTCGCGCGTTGAAGTACCCGTTCGCTGAAACGACGATTTTGTACGTTTTTGCAGTAGGGAAGGCTGTGGACGCAATCCTGATTATCCCGTCTGAGATACTGTAAGCGCTTGAACTGAGCGCCGTGCCGTCTACCGTAATGCCTGTAATGCTGCTCTGCCATAACGGATCAGCCGAGAAAGTGAGGTCCATCGGGCTTTGTACCGTATTGCCGTCCATATCTGCTGCTAGCACCGGAGTCGCTCCGACCACTTCGCGCGCCGACACGTTATCGATGTAGAACGTAGACACGTTCGAGCTCCCGGTTGAAAACTGAATCGTATCCAGCGCCGTCGTATTCGTAAATGCCGCCTGGGACACGACAAGCGCTCCGTTCACGTAAATATCGTACGTTTTCGCCGCCGCATCGGCTTCCAGCCGCAGCTTGTACCAAGCGTTTGTTGGCAGCGTAACCCCTGGCGCGGTCGTTTGCAGGCTGGTGCCGTACTTTAGAGCAGAGCTGTTTAGTGAGTTGCGGATGAGTTGCGCGCCAGTATTATCAAGGAGATTCATCTCCACAATCGCAGAAGCAGCGGATGAGGTGCTGTATATGCTCGCTTCGGCGACGACCTTGCTGATCGTGGACGGATTCGTGGTGAATCGCTTCTTGACTCGAACGTACTGGTTATTGATGCCGTCAACGAGCGATAAACTGTTCGATGGGCTTACCTGCTGGGCGTTCGAGATGAGCGCATTCAGCGTCGGACCGGCCGTGGCCCCCGTCCCTCCCACCGTTACCGTATAGTCGGCCAATTGGCCGCTCACCGGAGCACTTCCACTAGCCAGACTGTCAAAATTGTCGTTAATCGGGGCAGGCGTGTACGCAGCGTACACTTCCCTCCCCTGCGGCACATAAGATGCGAGCAGAGCACATGAGATCGAGACGGCGAGCAGCTTGGAGCGCAGCTTAATCAACTTGAAACCTCCTTCGTGAATGTAGTGGTACGATAGCTACTGCCCCTATCCTAATCCAAACCATTCCGCCCAGAAATGCCCAGCTTGATGGAAACTACCTAATTTTATGCAAGTGATAAAAATGATAACTCGCCATAGAACTGCATATTGACAATCCACTCGCCAAATCGCCATCCGGCCAAAAGTAGTTTATGTGGTAAACAAAATAAAGACAGCCGCATAACGGCTGCCCTTCGCATTTCGCATTACATCGTCCCGCCACCCTGCCGAACTTCCGGCGGAATGACCTCTGGACCGTGATTTAAGAATTGATAAATGAAGGTGCCGGCCTTTGCTTCGTCATAGGCTTTCAGCTCCATTGTTTTCGTCCAAGCCGTGACAACAACCTCGTCACCTG
The DNA here is from genome assembly GCF_007786445.1 of Paenibacillus cremeus. Lineage (GTDB taxonomy): Bacteria > Bacillota > Bacilli > Paenibacillales > NBRC-103111 > Paenibacillus_G > Paenibacillus_G cremeus. The sequence goes on from NZ_VNJI01000031.1 coordinate 52,075, forward strand.
CTGGAATATCTTCGCTAGGCACCGCCAAAATTCCCGAACCGGCTCGGCGGTAATGCGACAGCACCTCGAGCTTATCCTTCAGCTCTGCGCTGGCATCTTTCTTGTAATAAACAATCACATCGCCATGCTCCAGATTGTGGACCAGCTTCTCGTAGGCAGGCTTGTCCTTATAAAAGCCGAATTTCAAATCATGCGGGCTGTGGGCCCCCGACGTTGGAATTTTCAATTCATACTTCACCGGATCATCGGTATGGTCCCGGCCGTAATCTTTATCCGTAGTGACTTGAATGTCGGCCTTATAATTTAACTTCTCCACACTATACTTGCTCGCGGACAGCTGGATAAAATAGACGCCGACCAGCACCAGCGAGACGACCAGCGATAAGTTGGAAAATAGGTTAATTCCTTTGCTCTTTTTCGTCAATGCTGCCTTTTCCGCTTTCTTCAATCGGCTCGTATTCTCGCCCCGAAGCTTCGATGCATAGAAGTACCCCGCGATCGCGGCAGCAAAGAACACTATGCCCACATATAACAGAATGGATGTCATGATTATCGTTTCTCTCCCCCAATACGATGATAGATTTAGTGTATTGTATAGAGGGGCTAAATTCAAGTTTACGAAAAAAAGCAGTCTCCGGTCATGAAACAACCAGAAGCTGCTTTATTTCTACGCTATGAGTCCCTGTTATGGAAGCACATTGCCCGCCGAGCGATAAATCTCGTACCACTCTTGGCGTGTCAGATGAACTTCACTAGCTTTAATGCAATCCGTAATCCGCTCCAGATTCATGGTTCCTGTCACTGGCTGCATGCGAGCTGGATGGCGAAGAAGCCATGCAATCGCAATCGTCGTGCTGCTGACTTCGTATTTGGCGGCGATCTCATCGATCTTCTGATTCAGCTCAGGGAACTTGTCGCTGCCAAGGAAGACGCCTTCGAAGAAGCCGTATTGGAATGGCGACCAAGGCTGGATCGTGATGTCATTCAGCCTGCAGAAATCAAGTACGCTTCCGTCCCGGTTCACGGCCGCTGCATTTTCCATATTCACGTTCATCCCGCTGGTAATCATCGTGGAGTTCGTAATGCTCAGCTGCAGCTGATTGGCCACGAGCGGCTGCTTCACGTACTTTTGGAGCAGCTGGATTTGCATCGGGTTCTGATTGGAAACCCCGAAGTGCCGCACCTTGCCCGAGCTTTCGAGCAGATCAAACGCCTCGGCCACCTCTTCCGGCTCCACCAGCGCATCCGGACGATGCAGCAGCAGAACGTCCAGGTAATCGGTTCTCAGGCGCTTCAGAATGCCGTCTACGGATTCCAAAATATGCTCCTTAGAGAAGTCGAACATCCCTTTGCGAATGCCGCATTTGGATTGCAGAATGATCTTCTCGCGAACAGCATCGTTCATCTGGATCGCATCTGCGAATATTTCCTCGCACGTACCGGCTCCATAAATGTCCGCATGATCAAAGAAGTTCGCGCCCTGCTCCAGCGCCGTTTGGACGAATCGCTCCGCGTCCGGCTTGCTCAGCGACTTAATGCGCATGCAGCCTACGGCAATCACCGGCACTTCCAATGTACTTGTTCCTAGCTTAATCGTTCTCATCGGTGTATATATCCTCCTCCAGGTTAGTGCATCCATGTAGTTTCTATGCTGCTGTCCTACCACATTGTGCCATACCTGAAGGCTGCTTTTCAAATATTATTCTTTAGAAAAATAAGCTAAGCTTTTACCCAACCCACGGATAACGCCCGGTATTCCCATAGGATGCGCTGCACCTCATGAAATCGGCTCTCTTGACATCGGATCAGAACAGCCAGCTCAGGCAGCCTCTCCCTAGTTCGAAACATCCGGGTGAAAAATCGGGATTGAATGGCCCGGATAAACAAATAACCGATCGCAAATCCGCTCAGAGTGGCGATGATTCCCCAGATCAAAGACCCCCACGTAAGGACGAAGCCAATGCTGATTCCAATGACGGAGAGGCCGGTTGCTCCCGCAGCGAGCTAAGGAGATTCATGCCCAAACCCATCCTTCCGCAACACGATCCGGTACAGCTTTAAGCACGCCAGTGTGATGAGCATCAGCCATACCCCTTCCAGATTGGACCACCACGGTTTCCAGCTGCCTGAAAGCTGAATAATGAAGAGCCGCTGAATGAACGATTTAAAAAAGATAAGGACTAAAGCTGAGCCTGCAAAAAATAAGCCCATCGCACAAACCAGCAGTGCTTGGAATGCAGCTCATCCATCGCCCATACCACCACAACGGGAGTGATGATCGTCTTTAAAGATGAAAGAAATAAGGACAATCATATAGCATACAAACAGCATGACCTCCAACCCAGTCCATAAATACTAATCTTGCATGCCAAAAAAGCCCCCAGCACATAACTGGCAGCCACCTCTTTTTATCGACAAAATAAGTAAGCAACCGATCTGCGAATCTGACATTTTCTTTTGTTGACCAAGCGTATAATGAAAATGCTACAAGTATCTTATTTTTCATTAGGAGGTTATGAAAATGGCGGAGATTAAAGTGTTGGATGATGGCCCATTGCTGGCAAGCGGGGTCACGGTAGTGGACGGTGAGGGGAATCCACTGAAAACCAAGGAGCAGGTATACCTCTGTAGATGCGGCCTTTCGGCAAACAAACCTTTCTGTAATGGTGCGCATAAAGGCAAATTGGATAGTAAGGTAAGAGCTCAGCCTTAAAAAAATCGCCCGGCCCTAGGTGCTGTATAGCCTTAGAGACGGGCGATTTGTTTTAAATTAAGATACTTTGATTACTCCTGCGTTCGTCGGTACTTGCGGCTGACGGCGCTTCAGGTTGGCGATCGCCACCCCGGCCAGAATCAGAACTCCGCCGCCGATCTGTGCGGCCCGGATCGGGTCACCCAGCAGGAAGAAGCTGACGATGATCGCGATAAAAGGCGGGATGTTCATAAACATCGCACTGGTGGACGCGCCGACTTCGGCAATCCCCTGGTTCCACCAGAAGCCCGCTAATCCCTGACCGATGACGGCTACACTAATTAGCAGCACCCAAGTCATGATGTGGTGGCTCCAATGAAACGACCCTTGAAACGCCTCGAAGGCGACGGCCGGCGTCATCAGAATCGTCCCGATGACCGTGGAATAAATCGTCACCTCGTAAGAGGTCATGCCATTGGTCAGCTTGCGGATAAACAGAAGGCTGACCGACATACCCAGCATGGCGAGCAGCAAGTACACATCGCCCTTGGAAATGCCCAGCGACTTCCCGCCGTACAGCACGATACACACCACACCGATTAACGCAACAATGGCGCCGAGGAACTTGACCCAGGTCACCTGCTCCTTCAAGAACATCCTGGATAACAGGGTGGTGGCGATCGGTGACAGCGCAACGATCAGCGCGGCATTACCCGCAGTCGAATGCTGCAGCCCGGTGAAATAGAACAGCTGGTTGATCAGCGTGCCGAAAATCCCGGCAAAAAGCAGCAGTCCCCACTCCCGGGACGTTGGACGGCGCAGCGACTTATTGACAGCCGCCACCGAAATTAAGAATAAGGACATGACAACCAAACGTGCAAACGACAATAAAATCGGCGAGAAATCCCGCAGCATATAAGCGCTGGCCACATAGTTACAGCCCCATAGCAGCGATACTCCCCAAAGCTTCCATAAAACAGTACGATCCGGCATCTCTCTGTAGTCTCCTTAGTATGTACTTTCTCTTTTTCGTTGCCTGATTCCCCCTATTATACACCTCATGTGAAGCGTCGTGCTACTAAACTTATTTTAGAAAAATGTTCCCTTTTCGCCAAAAAAGACATGCAAGAGCGCCTTGGATGAACCAAGACGCTCCAATTCCAGCCTATTTATTTTACGGTCTTATTGTAGTCTGCGATTTTGCCGCTGATTTCTTTCGCTGCCGCATCCAGCGCATCCTTCGGCGATTTTTTGCCTGCCAGCGCTTCCTCAATCGCATTCTCGGTAATTTGACGCGCTTCCGGATACACGCCCATGACCGCACCTTGGGTCGCTTTGTTCGGCTTCGTAGCATGCAATTGATCCACAGCCGTTTTAAATTGCGGGTATTTCGTCATATTGTCCTTCACGATCTGTTGGTCGTACGCTTTCTTCGTGATTGGGAAGTAGCCGGTGTTGACCGAGAAGAACGCCTGCTGCTCCGGTGCGGACAAATACTTAATGAATTCCCAGGCTGCCTTTTGCTCCGCTTCGCTCTTGTTGTTCAAGATCCAGTTACTTGCGCCGCCGACTACAACCCCGCCGTCTTTGGCATCCGCTGGCTTCGGCAGATAAGCTGTGCCCACCTCGAACTTGCCGCTTACCGAGTTAACAATCCCACGAAGCGCGGCAGTGGAATCGAGAATCATGGCGACTTGACCTGCAGCGAAGGCTTTCTTCGTATCGTCTGTTTTCCGGCCCAGGTTGATGGCCGCTTTGCTGTCCACGAGGTCCTTCCACCAGGTCAGAGTCTTCACGCCGGCATCGGTGTTCACGTTGGAGGCTGTGGCCAGCTTATCGCGGCCATTGCCATTGTTCAGCAGCTCCGCACCCTGGTTAGCGAAAAATTGCTCCATGAACCAGCCATAGATCGCGAACGATGCGCCGGAAACGTTGTCCTTGCTCAGCTTTTTTGCTGCCGCAGTAATCTCTTCGTACGTTACAGGAGGCTTTTCCGGGTCGAGACCAGCCGCTTTGAACATGTCCTTGTTATAGTACAGAATCGGGTTCGACGTGTTAAACGGCATCGAATACAGCTTGCCATCAAGCGTGTAGTAGCCCGTAATGTTGCTTTCGAGCGAAGACGTGTCGTATTTTTCTGCGTCAATGAACTTTTGAACCGGGGTAATGGCTTTCGAGTCGATCATATAGCGGCTGCCGATTTCGTACACTTGAATGATGGAAGGACCGGAGTTGGAATCCATCGAAGCTTTCATTTTCGTCAAGCTTTCATCGTACGAGCCTTGGAATATGGCTTCCACTTGAATATCCTTGTGCGCCGCATTAAAATCGGCTACCAGCTTGTCAATCGCTTTACCGTTATCGCCGCCCATGGCATGCCACCAAACGACTTTTTGTACCCCGCCGGTCGAAGCGCCAGCCGATTTGCTGCTGTCCGTGGATGCTGCTGCTTCCTTCGCTGGTTCGCCGTTGCCGCAAGCCCCTAACAGCATCATGGCAGCCAAAGTTGCAGGAATGATTGCTTTGCGAGTGTTGAGTACAGTTTTCATGGGTAAAAGTCGCTCCTTTAATCTATTTGTTTATAGGGTGAGACGGAAATCTTAATTTAAGTGATTAGCCTTTTACCGCACCGGCGGTCATGCCCCGGACCAATTGCTTCAGTCCCAGCACCAGCAGCAGAAGCGATGGCAGCAATATGATGACCACCCCAGCGAGCACAGCGCTCCATGAGGTAAACTCCTCCGACTGCATCATGCTCACTCCGATTTGGACGGTGCGCATTTTGGGACTGTTGGTGACGAGGAGCGGCCACATGTAGGTGTTCCAAGCGTTCAAGAACGAGTACACTGCGACGGTGGCCAGAGCCGGTCTCGCCAACGGCAGTACGATCAGCGCATACGTGCGCCAATGGCCGCAGCCGTCCATCCGCGCCGCCTCGAACAGCTCACCCGGCAGCTGGAGGAAAAACTGCCGCAGCAAAAAGGTGCTGAACGCCGAAGCGAGGAACGGTACGATCATCGCGGGATATGTATCCAGCCATCCCCATGCGCGTACGGTCAAATAGTTTGGGATCATCGTCACTTCCCACGGGATCATCATGGTGGAGAGAAACAGTGCAAACCAGAACGGCTTCCCCGCAAACCGGATATTGGCGAACGCATAGGCGGACAAGCTTCCCAGCAGCAAATGTCCGAGCGTGATCGATAAGGCGATGATCAAGCTGTTGCCCATAAACCGGGCGATCGGTACGAAGTGCAGCACCGCACGAAAATTGTCCCAGTACAGCTGGTGGGGAACTAGCGCCGGCGGATAGCTCATCGCTTCGCTTTGCGTCATGAACGCCGTCAGAAACGCATACAGCACGGGGTACAAAATGACCGCCGCGAGCAAGGTCAACAGCGTGTACTGCAGGACGGTTACCGCGCGCAGGCTTTTCATCGGTAATGCACCTTCCTCTCGAGCACGGCAAATTGAAATAGCGTTAAGAGGAGCACGATGACGAACAGCACAAGCGCCTCCGCACTCGCCGGACCGAATCGGTAGTTGACGAACGCTTCACGGAAAATCGAGTAGACGAACACGTCGGTCGTATGGATGGGGCCGCCCTTCGTCATGATGTGGAACTGGCCGAACGCCTGAAGCGAATGAATGATCGACACCACCAGTGTGAAAAAGAGTGTCGGCGACAGCAGCGGCAGCGTGATCGTCCGAAATGCAGTGAACCTCCCTGCCCCGTCGATCGTCGCGCTCTCGATCATGTCGGACGGGATCGCTTGAATGCCGCTTAGCAGCACGATATACGTGAAGCCGAGATTCATCCAGATGGTCATCCCCGATACGGAGTAGAGCGCCCAGGTCGGATCTGACAGCCATGCGATGCCTGGCATGCCAGCCAGCTTCAAGAAGTAATTGAACATACCGGCTGTCGGATGGAACAGCAGGTTCCAGATGACCGCGCCCGTACCTACCGAGATCGCCACCGGGAGCGAAAACACCGTTTGGAACAGCTTCATCCCCGGCCGCACCACGGACGTTAAAGATGCTAGCACCAGCGCCAACAAAATCCCCGTGGGAATCGTCAGCAGCGCAAACTTGCCGGTTACCGCCAAGCTTTGATAGAACGCCTCGGAGGTGAAGATCGCCTTAAAGTTGTCGAGCCCGGCAAAATCCACCACCTTCCCCCGTGGATTCGTCACCTGCATGCTTAGATATACCGTGCGCAGCAGCGGATAAAAGCAGAACACGGCGAACACCGCAAGCGATGGAGCCAGAAACAGCAGTCCGAGCCCCGTCTCCCTCATGAGCTGCAACTTGATCAAAGCAGATTTACGACGAGGGATCAGTCTCGCATTTTGCCCAGGCTTGGATGCCACCAGCGTCTCTTCGAGCGTACTCATGTGAGATAACCTCCTTTTTCTAAGGAGTAGATTAAACGCTGCATGTACGGGGATTGTCATCTAAAGATTAAAAAATAGTAAATTAAAAGTTAAGAAATAGTAAATTCCATGCATGAAAAAAGCCCCGCCGCAGTCGGCAGAGCCTTTGTACTACTCACTTAATGTAATTTTCGCATGCTCCAAATCGCCGCTGAGGATCAACGTTTTCTGGATCGTACTCAAGCCGATTTTCGGGTCTACGACGCTGCAAAGAATCCTCATCTCTCCGCTCGAAATATCTCCGCCGTTACAATCGCCGTTATTGGTTTCCCGCAATTGTTCTCCAAGCAGCTTCTCGATTCGAAACCTTCGGTGCAGCTCATCTGCCGTCCCTTTCCCATCCCCTTCGAGCGGGTAGATAACCGTGAGGGTCCGATATTCCTCCGGCTCCAGCATTTCATATCCGTCGGATTTCAGCTTCGCTTCCATATTCTCGATGGCCATAGACTCCGTAATGTCTTCATGGAGGTTAAAATTCGCATATTTTGCCTTCGCGCCAACCCGGCCCTCTTGGACGTATAGCTTGCGTTCTCTTGCCGTTACCCGAGTGAAAAAAGGCGGTTGATTTAGATCTGGGCCCCTCTTAATCATGATTAACTCTTCAGGCTCCACCTTGGCGATTGGCTTGGACAAAAATTGCTTCAGCGGCATCCCGTCCGGATTCGCCTGTGCGTCCCACATACTGCCTTTGAACAGCATTTTGCCGTAAAACTCATTCCACTCCCCGCTCTGAAACCGGAACGCAGCAACAAATTCAAACCCGCCTGTAAAGGTAGACCAGGTGCGAAGATTCGGAAGGCTCCCTTCACTGGCAAGCTTGAGCTCCTCTGGAGAGGAGGAACGCACCCAAGTACCGTCATATCGGAGAACGCTGGTGCCTCCCTTGCTTTCATCCATAAGCACGTAATCAGGCAGCACGATCGCATCCGCCGGAATCAGCTCGTTGCCGATAATCGTCCAGCTCCCATACTCGATGTCTCCGGAAACGAGGTTGGCAATCGCCAGGATCGGCTCATTCACGACCCGTGATGCGAGTGAAAGCTCCGGGGTAGCATAGTCATACAAGACATACAGCATATCAAAATGCTCCGGAGTAGCCGGCGCTACAATTTGCCCGTAGCAGTACAGTCCATTTTCCAGCTTGAAGGTGAATACATCCCCCAAGCGCGGCTTGATCTTTTTTTTCTTGCTCATACTACAAACACCCGCTCTTAATTCATGATACCGCTTAGATTCGGTTGTGCGTTAATAGCATTATCATTAGCTTTGCCAATTTCGCTGAGGTTCATCAATTTTTTGTAATTGACGTACGATAGATGTCAGACATATAATTGCTATAGCAACTAATTGACTGGGGTGTCTTGGAACATGACGTTGGATAACTCGCTTGGGTTCATCTTGAATCATACCGGGAGAAAAATGAGCCAGCTGCTAACGCTGCAATTTCAGCCGCATGATATTACGACGGAGCAGTGGACTGTGCTTCATCGCCTTGCCGAGCAGGACGGAATTAGCCAAAAGGAGCTGGCGAAGCGGGCGGAGAAGGATCAAACCAACATTACGCGCATCTTGGATCATCTTGAGCGCAAGGGCTTGGTAGAGCGTAGAACCAACGCGGAGGACCGCAGGTCTTTTCTGACGTACATCACCGAAGCAGGCCGAACGCTTGACAGCACCCTCGTTCCGATCGAGAACCAAGTGATCCGCTCCGTGCTGCATGGGCTGACGGAGGAACAAATCCAAACGCTGCGCGAGCTGCTGCTTCACCTGACGAGAAACGCGAATCAAGGCATCCTAGAATGGGAGGAAGAAAAGTGACCACCGCGCTGAAACCAAAACTATGGAATCGCGACTTTGTTGCTGTGTGCTTCAGCAGCTTTTTTTTGTTTATGACCTTTTATATTCTGGCCGTGACACTGCCGGTCTATGTGACCGATCAGCTTCATGGCAGCCAGCAGCAGGTCGGCTTAATGATGACCGCCTTTATTGTCACGACCGTCATTCTGCGGCCTCTGACCGGCAAATGGCTGGATGAACGCAGTCCAAAGCGGATTCTTTTGCTCGCTCTGATCCTGTTCACTGTGTGCGCCGCGGCTTATATGGTTGTGCACAGCTACTCTGCCCTTCTGCTGCTGCGCTTGATTCACGGCATCTCCTTCGGGATGGCGGCTACAGCAACGGGGGCGATTGCCGTCGGACTTATCCCGGAACAGCGAAGTGGTGAAGGCGTAGGTTATTTTAGCTTGTTTATGAGCCTTGCGATGGTCGTCGGACCGTTCCTCGGATTAACGATTATTGAGCATCAAAGCCATACCGTGCTGTTCAGCGTATGTATTTGCCTCGGTCTGCTGTCCTTGATCAGCGGCTCGTTCGTCCGCATCCCTGTGAAAGCAGCCAAGGCGAAAACCGCGCAGTCCGCTGAAGCCGGCTGGAAAAAGCTGATCGAGCCCAAAGCGCTGCCGATCTCCATTGCTGCATGCTTTCTCTCCTTTTCCTACGGCGCTATTACGACGTTCTTATCGGTTTACGCCAATAGCATCGGACTTGGCAGCTATTCGAGCTATTTCTTTATGGTCTTCGCGGCGATGATCGTACTCTCTAGACCATTTACAGGCAGCTGGTTTGACCGGTATGGGCCGAACCTGCTTGTGTACCCTGGCGTGCTGCTGTTTACACTCGGAATGCTTACGCTTAGCTTAGCCGGTTCACCCGTCGTTTTCTTGTTGTCCGGCGCTGTGCTGGGACTTGGATTCGGAGCCCTGCTGCCGAGCTTCCAGACGATTGCGATTCAAGCCTCCCCTGCCCATCGCAGAGGTCTGGCTACCGGTACTTATTTTCTATTGTTCGACTCGGGCTATGGTATCGGCTCGTATGTGCTTGGCGTCGTCGCGGCGCATTCCAACTACCATCGGATGTACTTCGTTGCTGGTCTAGTTGTGGCATGCTCTGCGGTCTTGTATTATGGGCTGCACCATCGGAAGCAGCAAGCTAACAAGCGTGGTGCTGAGCTCGCAGCGTGAATCTAGCACTTTTGGGGTGAGGGAAATTTTGGTATGATAGGTCTACTAGCCTATGTAGTTCCTATCATTCCAAGGTTTCTAAGGAGGTATGCAGATGAAAATCGCCGTGATCACCGATCCCCACTTCATTTCACCTGATGAGCCCCACCTGGAAAAGCGAAATAAACGGCTGTTTTTCGCCGATGCTTGGCCTTCGTTTGATCGCTTAAGAGCGAAGCTGCGTCTTGAAGCGCCCGAGCTGGTTATTTGCCTAGGCGATATGGTGGACTGGTACAGCAAGGCGAATCGCGATTTTGCCGTCTACCAGCTGAATCAGCTTCCTTGCCCCTGGGTATCGGTCCCAGGCAATCATGACTATCAGTCGTTTGCCGAGCACGATGGCGAGTATCGCTCCGTTCCTCCGCATGAGGGACGCGCCGAAGTGAGCAAAGGCTGGCTGGAGCAGGGCATCGAGCTTCACAACCGATACATAGATGCTGGAGATACGGGGCTCATTTTGCTGGACAGCGCGCTTAGTGAGGTTCCCCTTGGTACGAAGGATTGGCTTCGCAGTCTTCAGGGTCGGCATAGACGTCAGCTGCTGTTTACTCACGTGCCGCTCGATTTGCCTGCGACCAGAGAATACATCTTATCCATTGACCCGGAACGCAATATGGGCAAATACGTGCAGAGCAAAGCACCTTGGGTCGCGCGCGAATGTGAAAAGCTCGGCGTCAGCCATGTCTTTACAGGGCATCTGCACTTTCAAGGCGAGCTGCAGGCCGCTGGTATGCGCATGCATTTGCTCAGCAAAGCGATCACCGGGCTGCGTCAGCCCGTGCTGCACGCGGAAGCGCTGATCCTCGAGCTGGGCGACACGGTGTCGACCCGACGGATCGTGCTGGAGGCTTGAGCAGGCTCGTGCAACGCGGTTTTCCGCGTTGCACGAGCCCCGATCGGGGAGCAGGCGCCTGCAGCGCGGATTTCCCGCGTTGGACCAGGCCCGCTCGGGGCGCAGGCTCCTGCAGCGCGGTTTTTCCGCGTTGGACCAGGCCCGCTCGGGGCGCAGGCTCCTGCAGCGCGGTTTTTCCGCGTTGGACCAGACCCGATCGGGGCGCGGGCTACTGCAGCGCGGATTTTCCGCGTTGGACCAGCCCCGCTCGGGGCGCCGCCCCAACGCAAAAAAAGCTGACTCAACATTCGAGTCAGCTTTTCGCATTTTCGCGCTATGTCATAATCGCAGCTGCTCCTCCTTCACCTCGAACAACGTGGCATCGCCGCTGAAGTGGCGCTCTAAATCTTCTACCAAAGACTGTGCGGCGGAATTGGATTGGCATGATGTGCAGGTGGGGGCGATGGTGGAGCAGGAGAATGGCTGGCCGACGGTCGTTGTCAACTGCCACCGCGCCAGAGGACTGTCGGAATGCCGGTATGGCTCCGGCCAGTCGTTTAACCATATGATCTATTCCGGGTCGGTACGGGAATTGCAGCCGGTCTTTATGTAGATCGGCAGCTGCTGTCCGGCTCGCTTGGGGGCGCCGGTGAAATCGGGCATACGACCATCGTGCCTGATGGTCCAATATGTCCCTGCGGCAACCACGGCTGCTTACAGGAGCTCTCCGCCGGTCCGGCGATGGAGCAGCAATACCGCATGCTAGTGCGCTCTTCTGAGAATTCGATTATGTATTATGAGCCTCACATCAATCTGCAACCACTTAAAGCAACCGATGTCTGCGCCGTAGCCGAGGAAGGCGATGAGCTGGCGGTCCAGGTCGTTAAGCAGGCCGCTTCCTATTTGGGCATCTCAATGGCGAACAGTTCAATCCGGAAGCCATTATTTTGGGCGGAACGATTCCGATCGCAAGTCCGCTGTTTGTCGATACCGCGACCAAAGTGATGCGCCAGAGAGCGATAAGCCCCCTGGCGGCAAACACGGCAGTAAACACCTCATCCTTCAAGAATATCGGTGAGCGCTGGGAGCAGCTAATTTTGCTTTTGATAAGCATCTTACGCTGTCCTTTTTTTAGCGGCGCGGTTCGACTTGCTAGGAGATCACGGTCACCTGCGGAGGCACGCTGAGGGATATCTTCCCGTCTTCGCAGCGGACATGGATCGGTCCCGTGGCCACCTGAATAGTGAGCTCGAAGCGATGGAACTGCTTTGGAAGCTGCGGCTGAAGCCGTACCTCCGTCCAGCCTGGCTTGCTTGGCTTCAGTCCAATAATTTCCTCGATCAATAGCGGTACAGGCGCGCTGGCCCATGGGTGGCATAGGCTCGTATTCCACTTTTGCTCCTTCCCCCAGGCCTCGAAGCAGGTGGTCGCACCTTCCCGAACCATATTGCCCCAAGACTGCTCATCCTCGCTTGAAATCAGGTCATAGAGCAGCTCATACTTCCCAGCCTTCGCCAGAGCCTTCAGCACGAAGTAAGCAAAGTACACGCCGCAGCTGAGGCGCTTCCGGCTGATCAGCTCCACGATCGACTCGACGGCCTCTTCTGGGGCCAATCCGAACAACAGCGGCAGCACATTGGCGTGCAAGGATGCATGCCCGCTGCCTTCCGCATCCACAAACAGCTTCTGCTTGCCGTCGTAGAACAGCTTCAAAAAGGCTTGCTTTCGCTCAGGTAAACGATCTTCAAACGGAATTCCAAGCTCCGCCTCGATTTGTTGGACGGTTGCGATGCATCCGTAATAGAACGCGTTAACGACGTTATGGCAGCCCTCAGTTACTGGTCGCGTAAGCGGAAAGTCGTAGTTGTCCCGCAGATTGTCGGGCCAGTCGACCAGATTCCATTTTCCCTTCACGTTCCTCAGCAAGCCGTCCTGCTCATAGGCCCGGAAATATTCCAAAATACCGGCCGCGACCGGATACATCCGCTCCAGAAACGCTTTGTCCCCGCTCTGCACATAATATTGCCACAGCTGCATCGGCCATTGGAGGGAAAAATCAGCGATTTCCTGCATAAAGCTCCCAGGTGCAACAGCCAACAGTCCAGGACATGCCGCTGCGCTGAGGGCAAAATCCTCAATCCCCTTCTTGACCAATCGAAGATCGCCGCTCACATACATATGGGCATGGCCGATGATCGTGTTGTCGCCCAGATACTGCCCTTTTTCCCGGCTGGGGCAATCGACGAAGTTCTCTTGCGAGCCGTACCGGACGCCATTTTTGCAGATCGCCCAGATCTCATTCACTAGCGGATCGGAGCTGTCCCAGGTGCATCGGGTGTCGTCCATCGGATAATGCCTCACCACGGCGTGGATGCTGTCCAGATCGACTTCGGCGTCACCACTGAGAATCTCCGCATAACGGAACGCCTTGTATTCATAGAGGTTCAGAGCATCCTCCTCGCCGGAAAGCGTCCAAAACTCTTGATATTGGCAGTTGCAGCGCATGTTATATCTTGCCGATTGACCGTCTTCTTCCAGCTCTTCGGAGCAGCGGATTTCAATCACCTGGCCCAACGTGCCCTTGGCATTCATCGCCAGCTGTCCCGTCAGCTCGGTTCCGAAATCGACCAAATAATGGCCTTTTCCGAGCGTCGTGATCGTCTCCGGAGCCCTTGAATACACGCTAAGCACAGGCGTCGGCTGCAAAAACAGCTGATGATCGGTTTGAGTCTCTGCAGCTTCAAGCCAATCGCGGTCGTCAAAGGATACTTGCTGCCACTCACGGATCGCGAGTCTGCTGTCGATATTCTCCAGAAACTGCGTCTCATACCCCGTCGTTCCACCCGAGACATACTCCTCTGCGGAAGCATATTTCCAAGAAGCATCCGTCCCCAGCTTCAGCGTGCCATCCACAACCAACTCCGCAATCAGCCCTTGGCGCAAATCGCCGCTATTGTACGCACGGTTAACAAGCCCCTGGTAATACACGTGGACCGCGATGACATTGCTGCCCGCAGTTAAATAAGGTCGAACATCGATCCGATTATAATAATAATGGAACGGGTATCCTTGAGCCGGTCCTTGCGCAACGAACTGTCCATTAATGTACAGCTTGTAGTAATCATCCGCCGTAATATCTATGTATGCTTGCTCGGGGATCCCGTCGAGAGTGAACGTCTTGCGTACGAGCATATGCTTGTTTTTCAGCTCCTCCGGATGCTCGTGTTTGACCGGCTCGAGCTCCTTATGCAGCATCTGGAATGGTGTGTGGTGCTGAAACTGTCGGTCCTGAATCCACTTGGCGCTCCAAACCTTGTCCAAGATTCTCACTCCTCACGCTAGGTGTTTTTAGAATAGACAAAAAAACCTGATCGCCGCTCCCAGCCTGTGGAAGCCCAGAAATCATTGCCAACCGCATTATCTTCGATTACAAAAATATGGCATTTCTCGATACCCTCCAGCCGCAGCTGAGTTAAGCTTTTTTGCACCAGCTCCACGCCGATGCGCTGCTTCCGATAGTCCGGACTCACGGCCACGTGGTAAATAAACCCTCTGCGCCCATCATGCCCGCACAGCACCGTACCGACGATTCGCGAATCGCGCTCGCACACGTAACTTAATCCCGCATTCCGCTGCAAATACCGCTCGATGCTCTCCTTGGAATCGGCACTGCTTAACGCTAGTCCTTCGATGGAGTTCCATAGCGCTATCATTTGTTCGTAATCGGTGATTTGCATTTCTCTGATTATGTTCATGGTTTATCAACCTACCAATCTGCAAATACTGTTCCATAAAAAAAATAGGAATGTGGTGAGTCCAGTGAAGTTCGATTTTGCGACGATCACGCTGCTGTCGTTGATTTTTCCAGTGTTCGTCCTCATCATCTACATCATGATCAAAGCGGTCGTCAAAAACAAAATACCAGACAGCCGCTACACCCCCTTCGACAATATCACAGGACAGTCGACGGTCGTGTTTCATGAGCAGAAAGAGGAGAAAGAGGAAGAAGACGAGCACGGCGATGATAAGGATAAAAATAGGAAGTAGCCGCCCCCCTTACCTGCCTAGCAGCTCCTGTCGAGCAAACGTGTAAAAGCCTTCCGCATCCTCCCAGCTCGCAAAGCCGGCCTGCGCCATTTTATCGCTGCCCCCGCCTTTGCCATTGAAGCTTCCCAAGTGCGCTTTAAAGAACGCACCGCAGGATAGGGACGCGCTTCCCGAATGGGCAAGCACGACTTTATTGTCCTCTCGCGTGGCCAGCAGAACTGGAACCTCGCCGTCGGCAGCCAGCTTCACAGCCAACGCCTGCAAATCCTTCAGCGTCATCTCGTCAAACTGATGCGTAACCAGCTCCCCCTCGCGGCTTGCGAGCAGCTCCTTGGCCATGTACGCATTGTTTTTCTCCTTCAGCTCCGCCAGCTCCCCTTGAAGCTGCTTATGCTCGTTTTCCCATTTTTCCAGCCGGTCGATGATTTCGTCCTTCCCGGTGTTGAATTTGGTAGCAAGTACGCCCAAAATTCGCTGGCAGGCATTGAACTCCTCCAGCGCGCGGGTGCCGCACTTGAAGGCGATGCGGGTGAAGCCCTTTTGCTTCTCGGTTTTGAGCAGCTTGATCATGCCGATCTCCCCCGTCGAAGCCACATGCGTGCCTCCGCAAGCGTTATATTCCACGCCCTCGATCTCGACGATGCGAATATTTTCCGTCACTTTCGGCGGTTTGACCAGCACCATCTCAGCCAATTGCTCGGAGGTGACAAAATAACTGACGACGCGCCGGTTCAAATAAATGTGGCGGTTCACCTCTTGCTCAATCGCAGCCAGCTCGCTAGGCGTTAGCTCAGGCTTGTCCACATCGATGGTCGCGTAGTCCGCGCCCAGATGAAAGCTCATCGTCATCGCCTGAACCAGATCACGGCATACCGCCGAGAGCAGATGCTGTCCACTGTGATGCTGCATATGATCGAATCGACGGCTCCAATCAACCCGGCAGCTTACTTCGGTCGTTTCAGGCAGCTGCGCCACCTTGTGCAGCACTTCATCTTCCTCTAGGCTCACATCCAATACGGGAATGCCGTTGATCGTCCCTTCATCACAAGGCTGCCCGCCCCCATGCGGATAAAACGCCGTCTGCGCCAGCGTGAGATAGTATCCGTCTTCTCGTTCCAGCGTGCGGGTAATGCTTGTCTGCCACTCTTGGATATAAGCCGATTCATAGTACAATTTGGTCGTCATTAACGTGCTTCCCTTCTGCTATTGTCCATCGATTTTTCCATAATAACGTATTGTTTTCCGCCCTTGGTAAAGGTCGTCTCCGTCTCCACCAGACCGAATTTCCGGTAAAATGCCGCTTTATTGCTCCTAGCATTGCAAAAAATGCGCTGCACGCACGCCTCCTCAGCCTCCTGCAGCATGTGCTTCAGCAGCTGACTTCCGTAGCCTTTGCCCTGCTCGGATACCCTAGTAGCGAATTTGCGAAACTGCGCTTCAGTTCCATCTATGAAAAGAGATACGACCGACACCAGCCGTTCCTGCACAAACAGCCCATAGTGCACACCCGCATCGTCATCCTCCAAAATCACGTACGCCAGCTCCCGCTCCGGCCACATCACCTCATGCCTGAGCTGCCAAGCTTGTTCTTTCTCAATCCTTTTAATCTCCATTTCATCATCTCCGGGTTCAACGTTGCGTGCGACCATCAGCCTCTATTTTCTCATGTTTTCCTAAAATGCGCACCTGCATAAATGGGCTTGTGGAAACAAATGCTAATTTGGGTGTTGTTGGAGGAGATGAGTGAGTTGGATATTTTTTGGAGAGTCGTTGGCTTCGTTCGCTACACTCCTGCTGTTCCCACGAATATTGGGCAAAAAGCAGCTCAGTCATTTGGTATTACGTTCGGCTCCATTGCCGCGGTCGTCGCAGTTGACAAGAACAAGAGGTGGATTATGCGATTTTGGAATCGAATGAATTGTGGACGGCAGTATCGTCCGGCGCAATTTGAAGGAGCTGAACCTGAATCAAGCCTGGCTGGAGGAGCAGCTCAACCAAGCCGGCAGCTCGCTTACGGAGCTCCAGACGATTGTGTACGCCGAGCTGCAAGCCGACGGCACCTTATACGTGGATAAACGAAAAGATATGGTGCACTAGCTAACAAGACTTTACAAGGCGCGCAGCACAAAAAAAAACGCCCTGCTCATAAGAACAGGACGCTATGATAAAGGTGGCTTATGCTGGAAGGTTCAGCTGCCATGAAATGCCGAATCGGTCGGCGACCCACCCAAACTTGCGGCTAAACCCATAATTCCCGAGCGGCATCATGACGCTCCCGTTCTCTGAAAGCTGACTATAGAGCCGGTCCACTTCCTCCTCTGAATCGCAGGTGAGAAAGATCGAAAACGCCGGAGTGAACGTAAAATCGTGCTTTATATTGCTGTCAATGCACATGAACGTCTGACCTTTTAACGAGAACGACGCTTGCATGACACTGCCCTCTTTTCCTGGCCCCTCGGCTCCATAACGCGTCAGTTTTGTAATTTCGGACCCTTCGATCAAAGAGGTGTACAAGTTCATCGCTTCTTCCGCATTGCCTTGAAACATCAAGAACGGTGTCACATGGACCATGGCAGATGATTAGCTCCTTCTGAATAATTTACAGCACGTCAGCTGTCCGCTCATCCAACAGCTTCATGGCTTGCGCCAGCTTGGCCTTCGGAATTTTGGCATATCGGTCGCCCAAGCTAACCTCATAATAACAAGCATGCTCACCGTTTTCCTTCAGATTCGCGGTCAAGCCGACTTCCGTATCCTGATAGACAGAGATGAGAATGGGCTCCAGCTTCGATTTCGGCAAGGGGACATGCACATGGAACATGTTGCTGACCGGGACCTGCGGTCTAACCTCTAGAGCGCGGCACGCACGATAGAAATCGGCGAGCTCTTTAGCCGCTTCGTAGTATAGTCCCATTTTGTCCTTCCGCTCGTTGAAATAATACTCCGCACTGAGAATATAAGGGTACAGGCTGATTAAATCGCCGCCGTGACGCCGCTTCCACACCTTGGATTCTTTCGTAAACTCCTCATCCCCTGCAAGCATCGCGCCGGCAATTCCGCCAATCCCTTTGTAAAAGGACACGTACACGCTGTCAAACAGACTGCAAATTTCCTCCGCCGTCTTTTGGTAGTAGGGCAGCGTTTCGTACAATCGCGCTCCGTCCAGATGCAGCTTGATCCCTTTTTCGCGGCAATAGGAGGAGATGGCTTCGAGCTCTTCGTATTCAGGCAGCTGGCCGCCGATTTCGCGCTGTGGCAGCTCCAGCAGGACACAGGCCACGTCCTCTTTCAGATTCACGACATCCTCCAGACGAATGATCCGGGTTTTATCCGCCAGCAAAATCGACTCGATCTGGTGCAGCTCCTGCAAGCCTTGCTCCTCATGGATTTCCAAGTGGCTCAGCGGATGGTAGGCGACTTTTTTCAGCCCCTTCCGATCACACCAAATTCGCAACGCGATCTGCTGCGCCATCGTCCCGCTGGGGAAGAACACCGCCGATGGCTTGCCTAAATACTGCGCAATTTGCGCTTGAAACCGCTCGATAACCTCGCCCGAGCCATAATTATCGCTGTCCAGCTCCGGATCAATCTGCTCCAATGCTTCGATTAGCACACTTACATTTCGTTTTCCATGGCCTATGACCGGATAAGCGGTCTGGTTAAACGCTTCAACTAGTGGATTCGTTGTACTCATACGTGCCGATGCCCCTCTTCGCTGTAGTTCTCGTTTTCGTCCAAAGTATACCATTATCCCTTCCATGAAAAAAAGAGCGAGCCTCGGCTCACCCGGTATCGTGCGGTTCAGATTAATGTGAGCTCATCATACGAAACAAGCCGAACAAAACGAGCAGGATCAGCCCCATTAACGAGCCTACGAAAAATAAAAATAAGAACACCGTCACCATTTTTTTGAGCACAGGCTTAATGGGCTCGTCAATCAAAAACGTCAGCCCGCAAGCTAGGATCAGGAGAAATAAAAACCTCCAGACGTAAGGTACACGCATAGCCATCGCCAGCGCATACGCGAACGAGCCGGAGTACATCCAATATTTCGTTTGTTTAGTCATCTCTTGCTTGACGCGCTTGTTCAGCATTCGTTCTGTCTCGCCTCCAGCGCATAGAACATGAAGAAACACACATACTATGCGTATTACCAAAGAAAGGAAATGATGATGAGAAAAATACTCCCTTGCTGCCTAATGCTCTCGCTGCTCTTAGCAAGTAAGGCATCCGCCGCGCCTGCGCTGCCAACTCCTGGAATGCAGGTCGATCCGGCTACTACGGCCTTAGTGATCACCGACCCGCAGAATGACTTCTTGAGTCCTAAGGGCGTCGCATGGCCGTTAGTGAAAGACAGCGTCGCTGCCAATCATACGATCGAGCACCTGGAAGCTTTGCTCCAAACGGCCAAAAGCCAAAATTTTCAAGTTTTCGTTTCACCGCATTATTACTACCCTTACGATCAAAACTGGCAGATCGGCGGCGCGATGGAGCATTGGATGCATGACGCCAAAATGTATCAGCGCAAAGGGCCCTTATCGCTAGAGGGCTTTCAAGGCTCGGGTGCCGATTTTCTTGCGCGCTATAAGCCCTATATCGAAGATGGAAAAACGATTATCACCGGTCCGCACAAAATCTTCGGTCCCGAGGCCAACGATCTGGCACTGCAGCTGCGTAAGCACGGGATAACTCGAGTAATTCTGGCCGGGATGTCGGGGAATCTTTGCGTTGAATCTCATATGCGCGAGTTGACGGAGCAAGGCTTTGAAGTTGCCGTCGTTCACGATGCCACCGCTTCGGCTCAGCTGAACGGTTTGGATGGCGATCAGGCAGCCCAAACGAACTTTCGGATGATTGCCAGCGCTTCATGGACCACCGCAGAGACCGTGCAAAAGATGAAAGCCGCTCAACGCTAGCTTGCTCGCAACTGTTACAGCGTGTCACTCGATGTCGATTGTCGAGGATGGAAGAAGGGGAATGAACCGCCATCGCCCGGCCGTTCACTCCCCTGCGCTTTTACTTCGACCCAATCTCCGTCCCGGTCCAAGACTCATAGACCTTGGCCACCGCACTCATATCTTCCCCGCCCCAGCCGTTGTTGCACGCCATCTGGAACACTTGCTTCACTGAGGCCAGCACGGGTACTGGGATTTGCAGCGATTCAGCCAGGCGCTCCGCCAGCTTCAGGTCTTTGAACATGAGCTTCGTCATGAACTGTGCGGAAAAATCACGGTTAATGATTTTCGGCCCCTTCATTTCCGCCATGCCGCTGCGACCGCCGCCGCCGCCGAGCACCTCAAGGAACAATTCCGGATCGCCGCCAGACTTCTGCACCATCATCAAGCTTTCCGACAGCGCCATTAGATTCGCCGCGACCAGCATATTGTTCGCCAACTTCGCGTTGCTTCCGGCTCCGTTCGCGCCCATGTAGACCGCCTTTTTCCCCATCGCTTGGAACAACGGCAGACATTGCTCGTAGCATTCGCGATCGCCGCCGACGATGAAGGTCAGCACACCCTCGATGGCCTGTGGCTCGCTTCCCGTCACCGGGGCATCCAGCATTTTCACACCGACCGAAGCAAGCCGTTCAAAAAGCTTCAGACTGGTTACCGGGGAGATCGTGCTGCAATCGACAACAATGCTCGGTTTGCGCGCTCCTTCACCTTCGATTGCCGCCACAATGCCTTGGGCGCCGAAATAAACTTCTTCAACCGCCGAATCATCCGTCAGCATCGTGAACAAGATGTCACTGTTCTGTGCCACTTCCTTGACGGTAGCTGCGATGGTAACCGCTGCGTTGCCCGATTTTAAAGCTTGCGCTTTCTCAGGGTTCCGATTGTATACCGTTATAGCATTGCCTGCCTTCAGCAGGTTCGCCGCCATCGGCTTCCCCATCGTGCCCAGACCAATAAATCCAATGTTCGTCATGTTCTCTACTCTCCTTAAATAGTATGATGATTATTTATTATAGACTGCTGCTGCCTGCAAAAGCCAATCTAGCCGCGCCAATCGTACAGGCCCATTCCCTGGTCTCGCGCGCCGCACCTCCATCGTGATTCCGGCCAGCTGCAGCTGGGACCCGAAGCGATCCCACCAATAGTGGTAGGAATTCGTAAGTCCTCCCCCAATGACGACGAAGTCCCCCTAACTATCCAAACTTGCGGATGGCTTGAACGTAACGCTCTGCGATCAGCTGCGGTCTGGTAATCGCGGAGCCGACTACAACAGCGTAGGCTCCGGCCTTCAGCGCTTCCACAGCCTGCTCTGGTTGCCAGATGCGCCCCTCAGCGATGACCGGGATACTAAGCGCTTGCGCGGCTTGCTGCACCAGCGCCAGGTCCGGCGCCTCCTGCTGTAGCGAATACGGCGTATAGCCGGACAACGTCGTAGATACGCAGTCCGCGCCAACCTGCTCCGCATACTGGGCTTCCTCCAGTGTGGAAATATCGGCCATTACCGGCAGCCCTCGCGCATGAATATAAGCGATCAGTTCCTCCAGATTCGTACCTCCCGGTCTCGATCTCCTCGTGCCGTCGAGGGCAATCATGGAAGCGTTTGCAGAGATGAGATCATCTACTTCTTGCTGCGTTGCAGTGATGTACACAGGGCTGTCAGCGTAATTTCGCTTGATCAAACCAATGACCGGCAGCGGAGACTGCTCCCGGATCATTCGAACATCCGACGCACCATTGGCTCGAATGCCTACTGCGCCTGCTGCTTCGGCTGCCTTTGCCATTTTTACCATCATCTCGGCGCCATGCAGCGGCTCCTCCTCCAAGGCTTGGCACGATACAATCAACCCTTTGTGCAGCTGGGTAAAGATGGGATGGGTCATACAAGCTCTCTCCTTAGGTTCAAAAATCGCTTGGAGCATTCTGGCTACATGCCCAATATACCATACGATTGATGCACGTCTCTAGGGTAAAAATGGCATTCCTTCGTTATTCCCGCTATTTCGGCTCGCGAAAGAACCATCGGATATAGACATGGCAGACATGCAAAACAAACCAAATGCTAACAAATGAATACATGCTGTTCCAGTGATTATAGCGTATGAGATTCGTGTATTTTTGTAGGGCGACCTCAATCACCGTTAAGACGATCGGAAACATCACCGAGTAACCCATTTTCCTCAAAACTCCCGCCTGCCTCGGATAATGCAACGAATATAATGAACAAACGACGGGCAGTGCCAGAAACTCATACGTAAAGTTCGTCTGAGTCGCTTTGTCGAAAAAATGAACGGGATAATCCACTAAATCGTATTGAACTACGATTACCCCAAGCAACCACGTCGGTACTTGAGCGATTAGAAATCCAATCTGTGCTTCCCGCAGCTTCTCCCTTGGTGTGAACATCACCTGCATAAGGATAGATACAACCCAAACGGCGGCTTCCATTACATGATCCCAGAACATCACTGCACCACGCCTTCTGATAATGCTACCAGTATTGCCAAATGTCAGCATTATTTACATTGAAGGTGCTCGCAGTTCTAACATTTACAAGTCCTGCGCTAAACGGATCATATCCCTGCAATGAATACCATTTTCATAGATTTCCTCGCTGTAATGCCGAACGAAAAAATCCACGTCCACACCGACGATTCGAAAACCGCATTTCTGATACAACGCCAACTGACCAATGCTCGAATTGCCGGTACCAAGCTCAATCGTCTGATAGCCTAATGATCTGGCGGTCGTTACCGCGTGCATCACTAGCTGCTTGCCGCTCCCCTTGCCCTGAGCCCCCTCGGCAACGGCAACATTCACCAGCTCCACAGTAGCAGGACGAGTAGGAAGCAGCACATATACACCCATGATCTTCCCGTCACTCTCTGCAACAAAACACATTCCCCGCACAAGATATTCTTCCACCAGCACACGGGATGGATCGGCTAGTAACAATAAGCTCATGGGAGCTTGCTCGTTTTTATGCAGGTTTCTAACTATCATTCGAATACTCACTCCTAACCGTTTCCTTCAAACGTGTAAAAGGCTGACATTTGGTCCCGATTCGGCCTTAATCAGCAGCACTTGTCCAGCTTTATTAAAATGTAACACGCGGGCCGTTACACTCAGCCATTCTTTTTCCCGGTGCCAAACCCGATTACATAACCATCCAAATCACGCACCGAAAAATCCTTCCAAGTCCCCCAATCAAACTCGTACTCCTTAGGCTCGGAGGTGATGATGGCGCCATTGGATCTTAATTCTTCATAGAGCAAATCCAGCTCCTGAAAATCCTTCACATAGGCATAGGTGTTCCAAGTCCCTTGGTTTGGTCGGACATCATCTGGGTCCTTGGCTTGAACCAGCTTGAATCCTAATCCGAAATTATCGCGAATCGCCCAGTGCTCATTCACTTCGCAGCCTAATGCCTCTTCATAATATTTCTTCGACTTCTCAAAGTCGGAAACGAGCAGAACGGTAAGTGAGCTATCAATGCTAGCTCTCATACTGGCACACTCCTTTTTTGGAAAATACACCCATATATAGATTACCGAATATATGTTCGTTTGTAAATACCTATAAAAAAAGCGCCCCGCCAGCCATTGGTCTTGGCAAGAGGGGCACTTCCAGTTGCGGATACATTACGATGCCCGGGGCGCCGGGAAATACCCGCATCAGATCCGGCTCGGCGTACACACCGGGCAATTGCTGTAAGCATTGCTGAAATAGGTGCCCTCGGCAGCCAGCTGATCCAGGTTCGGCGTTTTAATATACGGATGGCCACGGTAGCCGGTAATCAGCGGATGATGCTGGTCGCTGCAAATGACGACAATATTAGGTTTGCTCATCGTAGGCTCCTTTTTCTAAATAGGTTTAGGATAACGCTTAGATGCCCGCAACCGAAAAGCTCCGGTAATGGGTATGGCTTCCGCCTGCATTAGAGAACCCGACCATGCCGGACAAATACGGCTGGTTCTCATCCCGGTAATCGATATAAGGCGCGCCGTTAACTGCGATCTGGAATCGGTTTCCTTCCGCTTTCACCGAGATCGTAGCCGCCTGCTCCAGCGTCCAATCGCAAGGAGCTTCCGTCAGCACGCTGTAGCCGTTATCGTTCTTGTACAGCACCAGCTTGCCATTCGGCGCAAAGCCAACCGCATAGGAGCGGATCCCGCCCTGCACGCGGAAGCTCACGCGATGGTGATCGCCCAGCTTCGGAACGACAACGGATTCAAATCGGTAATCCTCCCACTCCAGCTGACCGGTGTAGCTTTCAGCTGGCTCGCCATAGTAGCTGCCGCTCAGCTCGCCGTCTTCGAGCGTCCAGATTCCGCGCAAATACGTCATCTGGCTGACCTCGATATGCAGGCCGGTCCATTTTTCCAACCGCTCCCCAGCAAAATCAACCGAATAATTCGGCTTGCCGCTGAACTTGACGTCGTCGATGTAGCAAACGAGGCTTGGTCCCTTCACGCCCTTGCCGTCCATCGGGATAAACTCGATGCCCGCATGCTCCAGGCACACGCCTCTCAACGAAGGAATGTTGAACTCGAGCGACGTCCATTTGCCCGAAGTCAACTGCACGGCTTCCCCATAATAATCAGTACCGCTGTTCCCGTCCTTGACGTACAGACGAGCCATGACCCGCTGACTGGCCGGACCCGGATGCATCACCTTCGCTTCCATCGTTTGACCTGGATACAAAATCGGCGAGAAGCAAGGGTCGTACCGGCTGTCGTTGAAATCGTCCGGACGATAATAAGTCTGGTGGTACGCACGGTATGCGCAGCCGCCCTGCACGTTATCGAACAACACCTTCAAAGATCGGCCGCCCTCTTCCGAGGAGACCGCAGCATTGGAAATCCAGCCTTGAACCGGCAGCGGATCGTTGTGCTCCAAACGGAATGTATGCGTGGAGCCCGGGTATTCGAAATGAAAGTGCAAGCCCTTGGCTTCAAAAATCCCCGCCCATTTCTGAGGAACCGGCTCACCTGCCAGCTTGTACCCGATCTTGGCGATGTAAGTAGCGCACCATGGGATGTCGAGAATGTTGAGCGATCCGATAACACTAGAGCAGCAGAGGAAATCGTTGATCGGCTTGCGCCATTTTTCATCAATGCATGCAATACCTCCGCGAACCCCCATGATCGTTGCGACGTTAGCCACATTACAATCGGTATCCCAGCCGCACATGTTGCAGATGTTGATCGTTTTCGAGAAATCGCCTGCGCCATACAGCAGGGATAAGATCATAACCGCTGAGTTCGGAATAATGTGGCAGTGCCCTGGATATTTATGATAGCCGTAGTTTTCTTTCACATAATGGAAGCAATCCCGCCAGCTGCCCGGATTCGCCTTGTAGAAATTGATCACGTCGCGCGTTACTGCGGCATACTCGCAATCCGCTGGAATTTCGGCCAGACCGGTCTCGAGAATGCGCTCCATATCCTGCTCGTCAAAAGCAGCGGCAATACAAGCAGCAATAAACATTCCGCCGTATTTTCCGTTGCCGTCATGCGAGACCGAAGCGATCTTTTCGGCAAAATGAGCAGCGAGCCCCGGATTCCCAGGTGCAATGAGTCCCCAGACGTCGATAAAAATTTGCCCGCCGATTTGCTCGGCCACCGCCAGACCGTTCTGCTCGATCGAGCCTGAGCGCGGAGCCATGATGCCGTTCTTCAGGTTCAGATACGCGGTATGCTCGGTGGATTTGCCGTAGCCGCCCCACCAGTAGAACCCATGGCCATCCGGCGCGTAGTTCAGCCACGTGAGCCCCATTTGCTCCGCCGTAATGCCTGTTCCGCACATATAATCCTCCAATGCACGCAGGAAGAACAAGGGTCCGTTGGTGTCGTCGTCGGCCGCAAAATTATTGAATTCGTGCAAGTAGCTGGTTATCTCACCGAACGTACGCTCAATGCGGTCATAGGTCCAGTTCTCGATATTGCCGCCGTGCCTGACCCCGATTACCTTAGCTAACCAGCCTGCGTATACTTTCTCAATATAATCGTGTCCAATCGCCATGATTGATTCCACCTTCGCTAGTCTTAGGATAGTTAATGAAGGGACGCTAGGGTCCTCGTTATTTCGAATTCATGAATTGCTCGACTTCCTCAAGGGTCGGAATCGATGCCTGCGCCCCGCTTCGAGTCACGGAAAGCGCTGCGGCTGCTGATGCCAGCTTGAGCGCCTCGGCAACCGGCTTGCCCGAACAAATCCCGGCGGCATAATAGCCGATGAACGTGTCGCCTGCCGAGGTGGTGTCCACAGCCTTCACCGCATAGGACGGTGTGAAGGTTCCGCTTCCTTCGCGATCCATGTGCACCGATCCGTGCTCACCCAAGGTCACGATGACCTCCTGAGCTCCGGCGTCGATACAATCGCGTGCTGCAAGCACAGCGTCCTCTTTGCTGCCCACTGACCGGCCCGTTACATACTGGGCTTCCAATTCATTGAGCACCAGGGTGCCGATCAGCGGCATGACCTCGGCCGAAATTTTAATGGCCGGAGCCGGATTCAAGAGGACATGAATGCCTTCGGCGCGCGCCCACTGCATGACGCTGACATTCGTTCCCCATGGAATTTCATTTTGCAAAATGATGACCTTCGCCGTTTCCATCGAGGCCTGCGAGAAGTCCTCCTGCGTTACCGTGCCATTGGCTCCCAGCGTGAGCACAATCTGATTTTGCCCGGCATCGTTGACCAAAATATACGCCATCCCTGTAGCGCCTTCGCGTACAGAGATAGCCGAGGTATCGATCCCCTGCTGCTGCAGCGCCCCTTTGATCTCCGCACCAAACGGGTCGGTGCCGACCGCGCCGACCATCGCAACCGCGCCTTCAGCGCGCGCAGCGGCCACCGCCTGATTGGCGCCTTTGCCGCCGTAATAATACGCCGTGCTCTGACTGTGGATCGTTTGTCCAGGAACAGGATAATCCGCCACCCGGCTCACAATATCTACATTAATACTGCCTACCACAACAATCTGACTCATCGCCGATCCTCCGATCAAAAGGTTACTCCGGACTGTAAGATGACATTCGCATAAGGCGTACACTCTCCGGTCCGAATGACCGCCACCGCACGCTCGGCAATCAATCGCTTGAAATCCTCATGCGGCAAGGAGCGGATCGGAGTGCCTTCCACAGCCGATGTAAGCTGCTGGTACACCGGACGCCCGCAGGAAATCAACTCGCTGGCCACCACAGCTTCTTCGATCTGCAGCGTCTCGATAAGCCCTGGCGTACCTGCGGTTAAAGCCAGATCGATGCGCTTCACATGGGGCGGAATCGGCAGACCGCAATCCGCGATCACGAGATGATCCATATGCCCCATGCGGGCGATCACACTGGAGATTTCCGAGTTCAAAAGCGCTGTTTTTTTCATCTACATCTCATCCTTATGCATTGAATTCGCTGTTATCCCTTGACCGAGCCCATCAGCATTCCTTTATTGAAATACTTTTGCAGGAACGGGTACACCAGGAGCAGCGGAAGCGCTGTCAGCACGATGGCCGCCATTTTTACCGCCGGGGAATACTGGTATTCGGTCGACATATTTTCCAAGCTGCTGCTCGCTTCGCTCATCATTTGCCGCAGGAAAAGCTGCAACGGTTACAGCGCGGAATCACCCTGTCCGTTGTCAACGATCCCCTTCCCTGCGCTTATTGTTGTAAACGATTGCATGAAAGCGTTGTCTTTAACGTATCACACGCTCTGAAAAACGGTCAACGCTGCACAATCATGAGATTGGTGCATTATTCAACAATCATTGCATGCCGCTTCTTCTTTTCCTCACATTTTCATATCCATAAGCTGAGAGCCTGCCGCTTGCTTCGAGTTTTTCGACATTTTTCGATCCCCGGGCGTCTTTCCGGGACGCAAATGTCCGCTTAAGAAACCCCGAATGAGATTGGTAATTCGTGGCATACTACACTTCGTTAGTTTCTAGATTGCAAGTGTAACGGGAGGGTGTTTACGATGGTTCATACCGTGCTGTTGATCCTATTGCTTGTCATTGTGGTACTGCCGCCGCTTATTTTTTTCGGCTATATGTATGCGTTATCCAAGCAGCCGAAGCATTCGATCATCCGCTCTCATCCGTTTCTCGGCTGGCTCCGCTACTTGCTGGAAAAGCTCGGCCCGGAGCTCCGCCAGTATTGGTTTGACAGCGACACCGAGGGGAAGCCGTTCTCGCGTGCCGACTTTGTAGGCCTCGTCTATGCGGCGAAATACCGGACGGACCTCATCTCCTTCGGCGGTCGGCGCGATTACGAGAAGCCCGGCTTCTACTTGTCCAATGCGATGTTCCCCAAATTGACCAGCGAGCTCAAGGCCGATAACGAGACGCTGCTGCCGGGAAAAAAATATGTCATTACGGATGAAGGGCTGTTCACGCGACAGGAAAAATTCATTGACGACCAGGTCAAGCCTTGGCTGCTGCATGATGATGACGTAATTGTGATCGGGCAGCACCGCAGAGAGCCTTGGAAACTTAAAGGCATGTTCGGCGCATCCGCCACCTCCTTCGGCGCCGTCGGCGAGAACTATATCCAGTCCACCGGAAGCGGCGCTCTGATGGCTCGCGGCTCCTGGATCAATACCGGCGAAGGCGGCGTCGCGGACGTGCATCTGGCCACCGGTGTCGATGTCATCTCGCAGATCGGCCCCGGGTTGTTCGGCTTCCGGGACGACACAGGAAAATTTTCGATTGAGGAGTATAAACGGAAGGCGTCCATTCCCAACATCAAAGCGTTCGAGCTGAAATTTCATCAAGGGGCCAAAATTCGCGGAGGTCACCTTGAAGGCTCCAAAGTGACCGAGCCCGTCGCGAAGGCACGTCTGGTTCCGATCGGCAAAACGGTCAATTCGCCGAACCGTTTTGAGTTTCTGACCAATTCGGAGGAGGCGCTGCGGTTTATCCGAACGCTGCAGGAAGCCGGCGGCAAGCCGGTTGGGGTCAAAATCGTCGTCGGCGACCAGCACCGGCTGGAGGAGTTTTTCCAGACGATGATCCGGCTCGATATCTTTCCGGACTTCATTACGGTGGATGGCTCCGAAGGCGGGTCCGGAGCGACCTTCAAGGCGATGGCGGATGGCATGGGGCTGCCGCTCTTCGCTGCGCTGCTCATCCTCGACGATACGGCGCGTCAATTCGGGGTGCGCGACAGGTTCAAAATCTTCGCCTCCGGGAAGCTGATCACCCCCGATAAGGTGGCGATCGCCCTCGCACTCGGAGCGGATTGCGTCAATTCGGCGCGCGGGTTTATGATGGCGAACGGGTGCATTATGGCGCTGCAGTGCCATACCGGCAAATGCCCTACAGGGGTCACTACAACGGATTCGGAGTATCAGGCCGCGCTGGCGCCGGAGGAGAAGCAGTGGCGCGTGATGAATTATATTTTGCAAATGAGGGAAGGCTTGTTCTCGCTAGCGGCTGCCTGCGGCTTGGAAAGTCCGCGCGGACTAAGGCGGGAGCATGTGGCGTTTACGAACGAAAAGGGCCAAACCACGCGGATCGTGGACCTGTTTCCATATCCGACACCATCGAAGTAATAAATGCTTCGTAATTGTGCATCCCCCCGTCAGGTTGAGCAGTAAAAAGAGCAGACCCCTATGGCCTGCTCTTTTACGTGTTTGACTGTCTCTCCCATTAACAAATCCGATGCGCCTTCCGCAAAATGCTGTTCACCGCGATGTAATCCATCCCGAGCCCCGGCTCGGTAGGAATGGCGATGGTGCCATCCTTGACTTCCATCGGCGGTGCGAACAGCGCGCTCGTCTCTTTGACGCCCGCTTTATTTTCTTGATACTTCCCAATATTCGGAATATACGAGGCAAAGTGCAGCACATACACATATCCGAACCCGCTGGAAATGTGTGGCGTGACCGGCATGCCTTTCAAAGCGGCCATCCGTGCGATCCGCGTGTTGCGGATGAATCCGCCGTTATACTGCAAATCCGGCTGCACTACTTGTGCAGCGTCGTTGTCGATAATCCAGCGAAAGCGGCGCAGGCTCGTCTCCTGTTCACCCAAGGCAAGCGGAATCGCCAGCGCATCGGCGACTTCCTTCGTATCCTCCAAATGCTCGAACGGACACGGCTCCTCATAGAAAAAGGCGTTGATCTCCTCCAGCATTTTCCCGTACTCGATCGCGACCGCCGGGTCGTAAGAGCCGTTGCCGTCCGCATGAATGTCGATCGCATCCCCCAGCGTTTTGCGGGCCAAATAAATTAAGCCTTCGGAGCGTCCTTCGATGGAATCGGCATTTTTGCTCATGCGTCCCCCGACCTTGAACTTCACCGCTTTGGCACCGGTATCCGCCATGCGTCGCTGAAGCACCTCGATCTCTTCCTCCGGCGTCGTGCCGCGATTGCCGCTCGCCACATAAATCGGAACCTCGCTGCGAATCACCCCGCCCAGCAGTGCGCCGATCGGCTTCTCCACGATGCGTCCCAGCAGATCCAGAATACTGGCTTCCACCCACGAAATACAGCACCACAGCGCCAAGCCGGACAGCTTGTAGTTGTTATCGTATACATAGACGCCTTCCAGGAGCTTTTCCAGATCACGGGCATCTTTGCCAATGAAAAACGGGATGATCAGCTGCTTAAGCAGCGGGTGCAAATAGTCCGCGCGTTCGCTTGCCACCGCAATCCCCTCGGAGCCGTCCTTGGAGCGGGTGCGAAGAAAGTACAAGCCGTTGTTGAAAAACATTTCCATCGATTCGATTATGACCGGCGAACTGATACCGCTTACATCGAGCACAGGCGCATTGCAAGCTTCATCCAACTCCGCAATGGCTACATTGGACCGGGGGGTGGTCAGCGACCCGTCCAAGTGCAAATAGGAAAGATCGTTATACTTCGTCACCATGGCGAATCCTCCTGAGGAAAAAATAAAATTATCGTTTCAACCGTTTCAAAATTTCCTGAGTCACTTCCTGGGTCGTAGCTGTTCCGCCGATGTCCCCTGTCTTTACGCCGGAGTGTGTGACGTCCTCCACCACATTGAGTAAGTGCTGCCCCATCTCTTGGTGACCGAGGTGATCGAGCATCATTTTGGCGGTCCAGATTTGGCCGATCGGATTGGCGATGCCTTGTCCCGCAATATCCGGCGCAGACCCGTGAACCGGCTCGAACATGGATGGAAACTTGCCGTTCAAGTTAATGTTGGCCGCCGGCGCAATCCCGATGCTGCCCATGATGGCGGCTCCGATGTCCGTCAGTATGTCTCCGAACAGGTTGCTCGCAACCACCACGTCAAACACATGAGGCTTCGTTACAAAAAAAGCCGACAACGCATCGATATGCGTCGCTGTCGTTTTCACGTCTGGGTACTCTTTGCTTACGTCCTTGAACACTTCATCCCAGAATGGCATGGAATATACGATCCCGTTGGACTTGGTCGCACTGGTGACATGACCGCGCCGTTTCTGCGCCAATTCAAACGCATACCGAATCGCGCGCTCCGTTCCCTTACGGGTGAACACGGCATTCTGAATCGCGATCTCATCCGCCCCCTTGTGGATCCGCCCGCCGATCTCGCTGTACTCGCCCTCACTGTTCTCCCGTACCACGAGCAAGTCGAAATCATTCGGCTTCAGCAGAGGAGACGCCAGCCCGCGAAAATATTTGGCCGGACGAATGTTGATGACCTGCTCAAATTCGCGTCGTATTTTGATCAGCAATCCCCATAGCGATACATGATCCGGTACCCGCTGAGGGTCACCGACCGCACCGAGGAAAATCGCTTCGAAGTTTTGCAACGTTCGCAGCCCGTCGTCCGGCATCATTTTTCCATGCTGCTCGTAATAATCACAGCTCCATGGAAAGCTGGTATACTTGAATGAAATCCCGCCATGCACCTCCGCAATAGCGTCTAACACGTCCGTAGCTGCTGGGACTACCTCTTTTCCAATGCCGTCTCCAGGAATTACCGCGATCTCATACTGCCTCATCTCATGCTCCACTCCCTGTTCTGTAAGTTATGATTTGCCCATCTGCAACCGCTTACGAAACACATACCTCTTAACTATACGTGATTCGCGCCAATCCCTCAATAACTGCCCGATAGAAAGTTCCAGAATTCTACTGGTGTTGGTTTTATAACGGCTATCAGGGGACCAAATGAATTGGCCGATCATTTTTTCCTCATAGATGGAAAAGGGTTCTTATTCTCCCCATAGTCCTCCACCCACACTCACACCTTGTCCAATCCCCGGTTCCACGATAAAATGGGCTCTATGGCTAATCGGATTCTACTTTGAGGTGAGAGAAGCGTGGGAGATTACCTGATTGTATTGTTAGTTGGACTTGCGGCAGGGGCGGTCGGAGGCGTGATTGGGACGGGCTCGTCGATCATGCTGCTTCCGGTGCTCATCTTTACCTTTGGACCGAAGCAGGCGGTGCCGATCATGGCTGTGGCTTCGGTGATGGCGAACGTGGCGCGGGTGATAGCCTGGTGGCGCG
Source organism: Paenibacillus cremeus (assembly GCF_007786445.1). Taxonomy (GTDB): domain Bacteria; phylum Bacillota; class Bacilli; order Paenibacillales; family NBRC-103111; genus Paenibacillus_G; species Paenibacillus_G cremeus. The sequence continues at coordinate 84,563 of NZ_VNJI01000031.1, forward strand.
AAATTCATTGGCGAGCTTTCGTTGCATACTCGATCACTGGCATTCCGGCTGCGGTACTCGGAGCACGCACATTATGGGTGCTGCCGGCGCGGACGATCGATATTGCGCTAGGGATCTTTTTTATCATCATGATCCCCGTGCGCTACTTTCTCAAAGCGAAAAACATTCAAATTCGCCTCTGGCAGCTAGCCGTTGCAGGCGGGATCATTGGCTACTTGACGGGCATGGCGATTGCCACCGGGCCGCTCAGTGTGCCGGCGTTCACGGCCTTCGGCTTAGCCAAAGGCGCATTTATTTCGACGGAAGCGGTCAGCTCGCTCGGCCTTCATTTGAGCAAAGTAGTGACATTCCAAGAGCTGGGTGCTCTCCCGTTTAATTTGATCGTGCAAGGTCTGATCGTGGGCGGCTCGCTCATGCTAGGAACCTTCGTGGCCAAAGAAATTGTCAAACGCATGAGCATCGCTTCGTTCCAATACGTCCTGGACGTGCTGCTGTTCGGCTCCGGCCTCTCGATGCTCTGGGCTTCCTTCCAAGCAGCCTAATTAGTTACCCCTGAAAAAATCGGGGGATTTTATAGGAAATAAAAAAGGAATTCGCAACCTCCAGATGGAAGTTGTTGTTGTCGAGGCAACAAAAACCATCAAAACGAGGGGCGGAATTCCTAT
>NZ_VNJI01000032.1 GCF_007786445.1 Paenibacillus cremeus
AGAGCGGCTCAAATGATCAAATAGAGCAACTAACTGGGATTACATGGTAATTTTTCGATATAAAAAGTCGTAGTCAAAAAAGTGACTTTGTCAAATTCGACTTTTTCAGGAGCAACTAATTAAACCCAAATCGCCCTATAGCATCATGCCCGCTCGGCACGCTATAAGGCGATTTTTTTCATACAGGTACAAAAACTCACCACAAGGCCTGATCCGTAAACCGCTTAGACAGCCAGTTGGAAAACAGCAGCAGCGCAAGCCCAGCCACCGATTGGAACAGCCCCGCCGCAGTCGCGAACGAAAACCGCCCCATCGTCAACCCTACCCGGTATACGTAGGTATCGATAATGTCCCCAACGTTGTAAACCACGGGATTGTACAGGATGAAAATTTGATCAAACCCCGCCGACAAAATTTGCCCCGTCCGCAAAATCAGCAGAACAACGATCGTGCCAAAAATCGAAGGCAGCGTAATGTGACGCATCAGATGAAACCGCGAAGCCCCATCGATCCGTGCGGCCTCAAACAGCTCCGGATTGATCCCTGCAATCGCAGCCAGATAAATGATCGTCCCCCAGCCCGCCTCCTTCCAGATCCCAGAGATCACGAGCAGCGAGCGAAACTGATCCGGTGTCGTAAGCGGTGAGGTGGATAGCCCGATCAAGGACAGGAAGCCGCTCGATGGCGACAAAAACGTAAACAGCACACCGCCAAGCACAACCCACGACAAGAAATGCGGGAAATAAATGATCGTTTGAATAATCCGTTTGAAGGTGCTGTTAAAAATCTCATTCAGGAGTATCGCCATAATTATCGGTGCCGGAAAGCCAAAGATCAGTTTATAGAAGCTAATCAGAATCGTATTCTCAAACGAGTTCCAAAATCCGCTGTCAGCGAACAGCTGCGCGAACCATTTTATACCGACCCAGTCACTGGCTAGAATGCCTTTGGCCAGCTTATAATCCTTAAAGGCAATCAGCACGCCGCCCATCGGCACATATTTGAAAATGAAAAAATAGATAATACCCGGCAGCAGCAGCACGTAATGATACATGTATTTGCGCGCAAGCTTCCGAAGCGGGTGCTGGCGGACCAGCGATGCTGCAGGTACATCGGCTGCAGGCGCGGAGGGTGCGTTCATAACGAGCACTCCTTTCGTTTCCGGAATTCCCCGGGGGTCATGCTCTCATGCTTTTTGAAAAAACGGATAAAGCTCTGTACATCGTTATACCCGATTTGACGGCAAATGTCCTGCAGCGAATAACGATACCCGCGATCCGTGAGAAGCGCCTTACTCTGCTCGATCCGTACCTTAGTCAAATAATCCAGCGGTGAGGTGCCCAGCTCGGTGCGAAACAAGCTGTTCAAATAGCTGACGCTAATCCCGACATGCGTCGCAACCTCGGCCACGGATGCAATCTCGTGATACGCCACTTCCATAAACGAGGTAGCCTGCTTCAAATAGGCATTGCCATGCTTTTTCCCCTGCAGCTGCTCCAGCTGATCCATAAGCAAATGCACACACTCGCGAAGAAGCCGCTCCAGCTCCGAGCTGTTCCTGCACTCCCCGACCCGCTTAGAGCTGTAAGGGATACTCGGCATTTCATAGCCCTGCGTGTACAAATGCTGGATGATCGAGCTCATCAGCATCACGATCGTCTCCTGCGCCTGCTCCCGAGGGTAGTTGCGGTTATACACATAGCGCGTGAAAAAGTCAGTCAGTACCTCATCCGCCTGCGTCCGATCGATGGTAATAATGCGGGCGATCAGCTCTTTTTGCAATTCCAACGGATAATCGAACCGGACCGTCCCCACACTGTCGCCAAAAAACACTACGTCCCGCTCATGCAGCAGCGCTTTCCAATTCGCCGCCCGCTTGGCATCGACATAGGAGGAATACACCTGAGTCAAGCTGCCGTATACCCGGCCAAACGCGAACTGCAGCGTCAAATCGAAATCCGTCTGCGCCATCGCATTGACTTCGTCCGCCGCTTCTTTTAGCTGCTGCTTTAGCTCCCCTTCAAAATCGTCCCCGCACTCCCCCTGCTCAAAGTTGAGCACATACCCGAAATGCATATGATCCAAAATCGTACCGACCGCCAGCAGCCTTTTGCCGAGCGCCTCTTCAGTCAGGCTAAACAGCAGCAGCTTTATGCGATTATAGTCCTCGTGAAATTCGTACTTGCGCAGGTCCGCCACAACAACGAGCGCAGCAAAATAACGGTGTGGAAAAGCGATTCCGATATTCGCCAGCTGCTGCTCCGTCACATCCGGGGAGGCCAGGCTATCCACCAGCATGTCGTACAGCAGGCGGTACCGAATGATTGGCTCGCTCTGCCGGAGCGTCCCTTTGATGTGCTCATTTTCCTTCAGCAGCCGGGCAATCGCTTCACTAACAAGCGTGCTCTCATCCGCTAGACGCGCCGATTGCGCGCCCCCTGTGAACGAAGCTAGCACCTGCTTCCAAGGACGGGACAGCCTCATCGAGAACAAATACGCCAGCGCAAACCCGATCAGCAGCACGACGAGCTCGATGCGAATCACTTCGCCAAGCTTTGCACGCAGCACCTCCACATAGCTGTGATACGGGATCAGCTTCACCACTGTCCAGTCGAACTGCTCCCCTTTCATGAATCCTGCAAAAAATTCCTCCCCGCCCAGCTCGATCCGCTGAAGACCGGCAGCACCGGTCAGCTTATTTTGGACAGCCAAATCCCGCAGCGACTGCGACAAATCTTCCAGGGGCGGCCCAGACAGCACGTGAAAATCGGAGGAATCCAGCACATAGACGTGATCCGAGCTGCTCACATTCGCGTAATTATACAGCACCTCGAAAAATACGCTCCGCTTCACATTCACGATCAGACTGCCAAGCGGAACACTAGAAGTGAGCGGGATCGGACGGCCCCACGTGATGACCTCTACATTTTGCCGATCGACCGTACTGCTCAGCACTCTCACAGACCGCCGCTTCTCCTGCTGCTTCGCATCCGCGCGTTTGACATAAGCCTCATCATAAAATTCATCCAGCGGATACAGCCCTTCACTCGTGGTCAGCACCTTATTGTTCAGCTTGAAATAGACATAAATCGAGTACAGCATACTGTTGGTCGTAATTTGATTGCGCAGCGCTTCCTTCACATTGCCAAACTGGAGGATCGAGTATTGAAACGGATTGCTCAGCATTGGACTCAGCTCCGGCAGCAAAGATAGCTGCAATGTCAGCTGATCGATATTGCTCGCGAGCGTATCGGCATGGGACAACATGCTGCTCATCGCTTCTGCGGTGGAGCGCTCGTACTCGCTTTTAACCTCGTGGCTGTAAAAGACCATGTAGACGGATCCGATCAACAGGGAGAGCAGACAGATCGTAACCATATAGGACGTTAGCAGCTTATTGAACATAGGTCGCCCTCGCTCTCCCTTAATGATCGCCCACTTCAGGCCTCATCAGTGCTAGCTACTTCTTCGTCTTTTTCCATTCGTCGTTGACTTGCTTTTCGATGTCGCTGCCACCCTGCTGGTAATACTTCTGAACGAACTCATCGAACTTGTCGACAGACCATGCGCCGGTGATGATTTTCGCATAATATTCGTTCCAGAGCGTGATCAGATCCGGATGGTCGATCATCGCTTGCGTCGTTTTCCAGAACTCGTTTTTGATCAGGTTTTTCGGATCGTTGGACAGCACCATGCCCTTGATCGCATCGTCCGCCATCCAGCGCCGGTCAACAACTTGCAGGAAGCGAATCGGGTTGGAAAAGCCTTTTTTATACAATTCGGAGTACGATTCGACCTTCATATCGATCTTGTTTTTGTCTTTATCAAAGGTAAAATCTTTCCCTTCCTCGCCGTACGTCACCAGGTTGAAGCCCGGCCCTACCGCCCAATCGACCATCTGCAGCAGCCGCTTTGGATCCTTCACCTTGCTGGAAATCGCCCGCATATCGTTATACGACGGCGAGCTCTCCGCCCAGCCTTTCTTCCCGTTCGGTCCGGTCGGCGGTTCAATAACGAGCAGTTTCGCGCTTGGATTCGCCTTAAGCAGGGAGCTGTTGAGCGCTTGCTTCGGATCGCCGTCAAAGGCGCTGCCTTCAAACACGCCCACCTTCGAGTTGATGACCTTCTCCTGAAGCTGCTTCGTCTCCATAATCGGGAAGTCGGGGTCGATAATGCCTTCCTTGAACCAGTTTTGCAGCAGCTGCAGCACCTGCTTCGTTTCCGGCAGCACCATGCCCTGCTTCAGCACCCCTCCGCGCTCATGCCAGAACGTCGGAATGATGCCATAAGAACCGAAAATCGCGCTAAAATTCGGCGGCTCCGTCGTATTCGATTTCATTTTGGTCGTGGAGAGTCCGTAGGTGTCCTTCTTGCCGTTCTTGTCCGGATCGTTGAATGTAAACGCCTTGAGCACGTCGTGCAGCTCATCTAGCGTTTTCGGCTCTTTGAGCCCCAAGCTGTCGAGCCAATCCTTGCGGATGACAAAGCCGCTGATGTTCGGACCGTTGAACGCTTCCGGACGGAAGCCGACAGGCAGCGCGTAGAGCTTGCCTTTGTAGCGGAGCGTTTCGATATCCTCCTGCTTGATCACCTTTTGAATGTTGGGCATATCTTTGATCAAATCATCGAGCGGAATGATCAGCCCTTCGTCGGCGAACCGGCTCATCGTCGGAATATTGACATTGAACATGTCGGGGAGCTCACCCGAGGCAGCCAGCAGATTGAGCTTCTGGTAATACTCGTCGCCGGAGGCCAGCGTGACCTTGTAGTCAATGCCTTTGAGGCCCGCTTTGTCCATCGCGTCCAGCACGATAGGCTTGGCCGGCCCGCCGTCAGCCGGATACTCCGGTGCATTAAAGCTTCGAAAAATATTATAGGTCACCTTATCGACCTTAGCTGGCGTTGCTGCCGGTGCGGGTTCACTGCTTTTGGCCTCCGGCTGTTTCGTGGGCTGCGGCGTGGCTGAGGACGAAGTGCTGTTGCAGCCGGCCGCCCCCAGCGCGAGCAGTGCAGCGGAGGTGCAGGCGATGATGGTTTTGACCTTGGGTTTCATAGGTTTCATGGAACAAGCCTCCTTTAAAGTTTATGACTTGACCGAGCCGATCAATGTGCCTTTAACAAAATATTTTTGCAAAAACGGATAGACGCACACGATCGGAAGCACAGCAAGGACGATCGTTGCGGCGATCACCGATTCCGTCGAGGAGCCTGTCAGCTCGCCTGTTGTCTGGGCCAGCTCCTGTCCGCGGATGATGTCTTTAAGCAAGATCGGCAGCACGTACTTGCTCTTGTCATTCAAATAGAACAAAGCGTACAAATAGTTGTTCCACAGTCCAACCGCCTCCCAAAGCGCGACTGTCGCCAGCACCGGCTTGGATAACGGCAGCGCAATCGAGAAAAAGATGCGCAGCACATTCGCGCCATCCATCATCGCCGAATCCTCCAGCTCCGCAGGCAGCGTGCGAAAGAAGCTGAGCATCACGATCACGTTGAACGCCGAGATGGCCGTGGGGACGATCAGCGACCAGAGCGAATTGATGAGCCCCAGGCTTTTGACCAGCAAGTACGTTGGGATAATGCCGCCGCTGAACAAAATCGTGAACAGCAGGTACACCAACCAGCCTTTGCGCCCCGGCAAATCCTGCTTCGATAACGGATACGCCGTCGTTGAGGTCAGGAACACGCTCACAACCGTTCCAGCAACGGTGATAAAAATACTATTTTGGTACGCGAGCCACAAATACTTGGAATGAACCACCCGATCATACGCCGCCGCCGTGAATCCCCTTGGGAGGTAAAAGATCCCGCCCCGCATGGCCTCTTCCATGGAACTAAACGACAAACACAGCTCGTGCCACATCGGGTACAGCATCACGATCGCGGTCACCATAAACAGCAGCCCGTTGACCGTCGAAAATACGCTCGCACGACCTCTCACCGTCTCCCCCCTCCTTTTTTCTGTCGTGATTTGAAGAGCCGCATTCCTGAGATTGCGCTTTCACTATTGCATATTCTCCAGGCCGGCTGCTAAGAATCATCACTTTAGATGCAGGGTATTAAAAATTGCTACTGAGGCGCGAAACCGTTGGTGCGCAAGGGTTTAGAGGTGTAAGCTTAGTTGAATCCTACTGCACCATGAAAAAACAGCAAAAAACCCGCCAGTTCGGCGGGCTAACAGGGATTATGTATCATCACTATCGGGTTTTGTTCAAGACCGCAGCCAAATCATGTGCCGTCTTATCGATCTGCTCGAACGAGGCGCTCAGCTCTTCCATGCTTGCGGCATGCTCTTGCGTAAACGTTGACATGCGTCCGATTGAAGCATCGATATTCACGATATATTTTTGAATCTCGTGCAAAATCGTGGAAATGTTGGATACGGCGCTTTTACTATTGTCGGCCATCTTCCGAATTTCAGTCGCGACCACATTAAAGCCCATCCCATGCTCCCCTGCTCTAGCCGCTAAAATGGCTGCATTGAGTCCAAGCAAATGGGATTGCGAAGCTACTTCTTCGACGAAAGAAAGGATGGATGTCACATGCTTGATATTCTCGTTTAACAAATGGGAATCCTGAAGCACGCCTTGAATTTGCTCCGCGACTTCCTGCGATGCAACGGTCATTTGCTCCGTGTAAGCCGCCGCTTCATCGACTGATTCCGCCAGTCGATCAGCGCTCTTTTGAATCACATCCGCCTTCTCATTGGAAGCCACGGCTGTGAAGAAGCCGACCACTTCGTTCCCATCGTACACAGGTACGCTTGTCGCCACATAAGCAATGCCCAAAAACTCCGGTCCCCGCTCCTGCCGAACGATTTCCCCTCGGAGCTTGGAGGTATGGGTTACACTGCCTTTGAGCTTTCCATCAAAATGATCCCCCACTTCAAACGCAAGATTGATCCTTCTTCCTGGCAGCTTTGCAACCACCTTGTCCATGTCTAAGACGAATAAGTTCAAATCCTCCACGCTGGACTGCTGAATCGTTTCCAAACTATTGATTAATTCCTGGAGCTTTGGGTGCATGGCTAAATCCCCTTCATCCAATCCTGGATATCTATAATAAATTCAAATAGAATATTCTACAAATTCTTACAAAACCCTTCATGAGAAAAAGGAATGGTACTAATCGTATCCCTCATCTCCTATGGATAAGGTTCTGGCATTCATCCTACAGGTTGGTGTATGATAAAATATATATTTCCTAGTTTCCCGATCACATAATTAATGGAGGAAGTCATGTCACATTCCACTGGGCTTGCTGGGAAGCAGAGCCATCCCAAGAAAGTCATTCTAAGCGTCATTATTTTCCTGCTGATTGCGATTGCCGGGTTGTCTTATGTCAAATGGTACCCGTACTACAACAAAGCGATGGATGCAGCGGTCAAGCACTCGATCGGCGCCTCCATTGTGTCCGGCAAAAATCCGGAAGCCCCTGCACCGTCCTGGACTTCCGCGTGGGAGTATACAAAAGCGTACTATAACTCCGTCTGGAAAGCGGCGGTGTTAGGCATTTTGCTCGGCTCGCTCGTGCAAGTGCTGATTCCTACGCAATGGCTGTTGAGTGTACTCGGGCGGGCCAATTTCCGCAGTACCGCCATCGGCGGCTTGGCCTCGATCCCCGGCATGATGTGCACCTGCTGCGCGGCCCCACTGGCGGTCGGCTTGCGCAAAAAGAACGTTTCCGTCGGGACCTGTCTCGCCTTCTGGCTTGGGAATCCGACGATCAATCCGGCTACCTTGATTTTCATGGGCTTCGTCCTATCGTGGAAGTTCACGGTGCTGCGTCTCGTTTTCGGGCTTCTGCTTACGTTCGGTGTCAGCTACCTTGCAAACCGCTATGCTGGAAACGCCGAGCTGCCTAAGGAAGTAACCCAGCCTGCGGAAGAAGCCATACAAGAAGAGCACACCGGCTCCTTCTTGTCCCGTTGGGGACGGAGCATCTGGTCGATGCTCCTGCATATCGTTCCGGCGTATATTCTTGCCGTTCTATTGCTTGGCGCTGCACGGGCTTGGCTGTTCCCGCACCTTGGCGAAGCTGCCTCTAATAGCCTCATCGCGATTATTGGGTTTGCAATCGCTGGGATGCTGTTCGTCATTCCAACGGCCGCGGAGATTCCCATCGTACAAACGATGATGTCGTTCGGTCTTGGCACGGGTCCCGCATCAGCCCTGCTGCTGACGCTGCCGTCTGTGAGCCTGCCGTCGCTGCTTATGGTTTCCCGTTCGTTCCCAGCCAAAGTGCTTTGGTTCGTCGCGGCCTCCGTCGTTGTCATCGGTATCGTTGCCGGGATTGCCGGCATGCTGCTGCTTTAACTAGCACAACGCGTTGTAAAAAAAATTGCCTTCAAGTCTACGGCTTGCTGCCGTTAGATTTGGAGGCTTTTTGGTGTGAGCATACTAATTTTTCATTGGGTTACACTATCCTTGAAATGGTGCCGCTATTTAACATAATCGATTGAATGACCCCTTCAAGCACTAGATCCGGCATATTGACATCTGAGGAATGGGCAGTCATCGCTACAATCAGCTTCAAATCGGGTACGACATAAATTCTTTGCCCAAAGGCCCCACAGGCGTAGTAGGTTTTAAAAGGAACATTTTTGAGTGCTCTCATCCACCACAGATTGCCGTATAAAAGCAGCGAGCCATCAGCACTATAGGTTCCTGTTTTTGGGGTTAAGCTCTCGTTAATCCATTGAAAAGGTATGATTGTCCGACCGTTCCACGTGCCGCCATGCTGATACATTTTTGCCATGTCATGTACGGTCAATTTCGTTCCCCAGCTGCCGATATGATGATTTTGCGGGTCGACAGCCCACTCCACATCTGAGATGCCCAGCGGCTTGAATAGCTTAGTTTGGGCATACTCTAACAATGGCAGCCCGATGGCCATTTCCAAAATGACCGCCAGTAAATGCGTATCCCCATTACTGTAATTAAACCTCGAGCCTGGCTCACAGGCCACCGGATGCTTCAGCACTGCCTCGATCCAATCGGAGGAATACATCATTTGCTCGGACGAGGAATTATCCCAATCGTACCACTCCAGTCCTGAGGTCATGGTGAGCAAATGGCGAATCATAATCTCCCCCTTCGCTTCCCCAGCAAGCTGAGGGAACCAATAGCTCAATTTCTGATCGAGATGCAGCTTCTTCTCCGAAATCGCGATGCCGACTAGCGCAGACAGGATGCTCTTCGTCAAAGAATATGCCAGCTGCGGGGCTTCGATCGATACCTCATTATCGGAGGCTTCGGCGACAACGAAACCGTTTCGAACGATCACAATACTGCGTACATGGCGCTCAGGCAGCGTTTCAAACAGCTGGAGCAATCGGCCGGAATGGAATCCTTGGGCTTCGGGCGAAGTGTTTTCCCATTTGCGCGTCGGATCCGGAGCCGCCATCCTCGGATTCGCATAATTCATTGAAAACGGTTTGTTTTTCTTGGTTCCTGCTTTTTTCTTGTGCTTTTTCATCACGATCATCCTTCCGATAGGGGTCATCAATTTTTGCTGTGGATCTACTAGGGCGGTTTCTGATGCGGAAGTTCAGCTTAATCGACTTGCTTATCCGTTTCCGTTCACTCGATTAAGATCGGCCGTGAAATCGTCCATTGCTATATACAACTTGTATTATACAACTTTAGTGCAATAAAACAAGTTGTAGTGTGAAACTAAATTTTTAATATTTTGTGACAACGCCCCATGGAAGCCCTATTTCCTCCAACGCTTCAAATCTCTGTTCAGTCGTCCCAGCTTGCTTGTCAAATCATGGACTTCGTCCGAGGACCAGTCTTTAAAAATTTCTTCATAGGCACGTGAGCGGACGGCCCGCATGGCATCCAGCATGCTCTTCCCTTCGGGAGAGATTTGTAAAAGGCTGATTCTACCGTTTGTGGGATCGGGATATCGTGTGATATAGTTCTTCTTTTCCAATGTGGCTACTTGTCTGCTAGCCGTTGAAATGTTCAGCAATAACAGCTCTGCGACCTCGTTGATGCCTATCGGCCCTCTCTCGCTTAATTCACACAGCAGCAAGTACTCCGAGCGGTCCAGACCTCCCGGTCTAGGACTATAAGAGGTAGCCAAGCGTACCAGCAAAGCGAGCTCATATTCTATCGAATGGAATGCGTTAGAGTTCATGACTAATTTCCTCCGTACGGATTATTCATTCTTTCCACTATATCATAGAGAGATACCTGTTCCTAAGACTTTTGAAGCGGTTCCATTCCATACGAAAAACCGCCTGCTTCAGCAGACGGTAGAGAAACGATTGGAGGAAAATTTTACAATATGCATATACAGCCCCAAAAGTCAAATCCATCACGAATCTTGTGAAGATTGTGTGATCTAGACATATAAAGGGGATCAAGATGTTCGTGGATAGTTTGAGCTTAAACCCGTATTGGATGGCCCTGGGCTTCATCCTGTTAGCCTTGCTTCTCGCTGTGGTCGGCTGGCCATTAGTCAAACGACGCTAACCCGAACGAAGACTGCCATCTGCAGTCGAGCTTCAAAGCTTGGCCAATATGCCATGCAAGAACTGAGAAAACGCCTCATCCAGCTCGTCCACATGCTTCACTGGGGTATGGGGTGCCCCCTCCAACGGAATAAAGACGTGCGGCACGCCGGCATGCTTGAGCTGCTCAATCAATCGGTAGCTGTTCTCTATACTGACCAGCTGATCCGCTGTTCCATGTACGGTAAGGACAGGAATGCTGCCGGAATGCAGAGCCAGCTTCAAATTCCCAGGGGTACCCCAAAGATTTAACATCCCGATCACACCGCTTAGGTCGGCCTGAGTACCATAGGAGCCGTCACCATAGCACAAATTCACACTGATCATTCCGCCGGCTGAGCCTCCAGCTATGAATAGCCGCTCCGTGTCTATCCCGTATTGGCTGCCATTGGCTCGAATCCACTCCAAGGCTTGGGTCACATCGGCTAGCGCATCCGACATCGTCCCTTGGAAATCGTCCCCCGGCTGCTCTCTCACCCGGTAATCCGCAGAAACGCATACATATCCCTTCTGGGCGAACCGCTCAGCAAAGGTCACGATATAACTCTGGCTCTTGTCATTCCCTGGCCGAAACCCGCCGCCATGAACCCACAGAATCGCAGGTCTGCGCTCCAGTGTATCACCTTGAGGCATATAAACATCCAGCTTCAGCTTCTCAAGCTCTCCCAGATTGTTAACCGCCTCCGTGAAAGCTATATCCCTCCGCACTTCTATTTCTGAAAAGCAGCTGTCTACATAGCGCATACGATAACTCCTCCCCAGCATCGCTTGACTCACACGAATTGGAATAATTACACTCTGGCGCACTTCAGCGGTCAAACTAATTTTCCTGCAATAAATCCAGCTCCCGAAGAGCTTGCTCCGCATCCTTCTCCGGCCAGATCTCCCCCAGCTCCCAAGCTAAAATAAATGACTCATATCGCCGATTCTCAGGGAATGTATCCAACGGGCCGAAATACCGTCCTATCGCCAGCTTCTGTGAATCATGGGCACGTAAAGCATCCGCCTTCATACTCCATTGCCTCTCCACATCCAATTGAAAGGTGGGCTTGCGTCCCTCCTCAGCTAATGCAGCGGACATGATGTAGTACAACTGCTCAACCGACGGGCAGCGCCCGCTCAGCACAGCTTTCGTTGTCATTCGCGAGATGGCCATATGATCGGGATGACGATTGCCGCCATCCAAGGGGAACGTCACCAGCGTTCGAGGACGATGGTGATTGATGAACCGAATGACACCCTCTAAAAACGTGCTCTCGTCCGCTTCGGCGGTTTTGCCGTCCGGCAGCCCGAGATACTCTACTTCGGCGAGTCCCAAAATCTCCGCGGCACGGCTCATCTCACGCTCTCGAAGCTCGCCTAGCTGCTCACGGGACCAATGTATATAGTCGCCGTTCTTGTTCCCCGCGTCTCCTCTGGTCGAAAGCAGCATCGAGGGCGGATGGCCTGCATCGGCAAGCTGCCGAATGAAGCCAGCACTCAGAAACGTCTCATCATCCGGATGAGCATAAATAAAGCTAACATTAGCCATAGGTATGGCACTCCTGTCTTGTCAATTGTCCAGCTTGAACAAGCTTAATGGTACTGCGCTTACCGCTGGATTTCAACCTGCTGCAGCTTCTGCGCTTGGCCGAACCATACAGTAGACACGGTCTGTACTGTCGCTGCGATATAGAACGGCAGCACGAAGGCTCCACCCTCGATCATATGCCCGAAAGCGCCCGGCCACAGTACGACGCCCAGCCGAAGCATAAAAGATGTGAGTCTACTCTGCCAATTCCGGCTCCCCGCGCTGCGCTGTATGTTCATGACTACAGAGCGGCTCCCTCTCGTACCCAGGTTAAACATGGTGCAGCAAATATATAAGACTGCCGCGCCTAGGAACCAAGGCACCCAAGGCATTACAAGGACGCATGCGATTCCCGCCAATTGCAAGCCTACAACCGGCTTCACGGAGCCGTAGCGCTTCGATGCGCGGATCACTGCGAGCGAGGTCAAGCCTGTCATGAGATAGGAAGCCGAAATGACCAATCCGATCATCGAGGTCGATGCACCGAATCGGGCCGCCAGCCAATAGGACGACATGGTGCTGGCTAACGTCACAGCGATGCTGTTAAATAAATTCACGAGTGTTAGCAGCTGGTCGCGGGGGCCGAACGAAGCCCGTATAAGCGTCCCCAGAATTAAGAAGCAGAATAAAAAAACCGGGAGCAGCGCTGACCAAAGTGGAGGCATATGCTGCCGCAGCGAAAGCCATAGACCAATCGCAATGGCCACCACAATGCCCCACCCGATGAAGCTCCTCAGACTCCATCTTTGAGCAGGTGCAGCTTGCACCGCCACAGCTTCAACAGGTCCCGCCGCACCCTTCGTCTCTTCCATCTGCGGTTTTTTCCGCTCGCCACCGGTTACCTTCAGCAAAACGGCCATGGCACACAGCGAGAACAGTGCAATCACGGCAAACAGCGGCCTGTATGCATTCACTCCTGGCAGCCATTGGTGCAGGATGGGAGTTGTTCCGGCAAGCAAAGATCCGATCCCCAGCCCCCAGTAGCCGAGCAGCGCGTTCATGCCATAGATATGGTCTGCGTTCTTTCGCGCGAATGCGCCAAGCCATCTGCGCTCGATCGGCGAGATTGGGCCGCCGGAGCCGGTATGCCCCATGCCAAAGCCCGCCACAATGACCGCTGCGCATAGAGCGATGGTGTTGGTGGTGAACGTGATGAGCAGCGCCGCGGCTGCCGTAAGTGCTTCAAAAAGCAGCAAGTACCGCTTCGAGCCGAGCCGCGCGACCAGCTCCCCTGCGAACGAGGTAACAACGGTTCTAAACACGCCGCTTGCGACCAGCAGTCCCCCGACGGCGCCAGCGTTCCAGCCCAGCTCCTTCAGATAGAGGCTCATCACAACGACGGCAATCCCCTGACAAATGCTGCGAATAAAAGCCGACATCTGCAGGAGCCTTAGCGAAGCATGCGAGCCCAGCCAAGCATTGATTTTATCGACGAATTTTAGTTCCACTGTACCATTCATCCCTGCCCATTTACCATGATTTCATAATTTTACCAAACATATGTTCCTTCTGTAAAGACAACAAATCTTGAGACAAAAACAAAAAGTCCCGAAGCTCGGGACCTTCCTCTCACGCTATCTGGCGCCTCTGACTTTAAACTTGTACAGCGTACCTTCGCTTTCTCCGGACCGGATCTCATACGGCTGCACCTGTACCTGAATCCGGTAATCGCTGAACGATTCGTTGTAAGCCACCATTTCTTCCTTGCTTTCGCGGTACACCTTTAACCCCTCTAGATTTGTGTACATAAACACGAACATTGCATTCACGCCCCGTTCATCAGTATACTTTGAAATAACTATAGCAGGACGAGCTTGCAGGATGCAGTCGAAACTTGAAAGCCAATATATTAAAAATTGCTAAACTATACCATGAAAATAGTAGAAACAAATTACATGAAAAAGGTGCGTTAAACATGAAGCCAAAGCCCATTGCGCCCCACCCTTCTCCAAAGGGAAACTATCGGACGCTTCCCATCCAGGAATGCGGCGAGCCGCTAATCTCGTTAACCGGACTCTCTCCGAAAATTCAAGTGTATCCGTTTTACCATCAGACGAATATAGCCGGAGCCTTAGCCGATTGTTTCCTGCGCGAGAGCGTTGTAACGAAGCTAATCGAAGCGGCAAAGCACCTGCCGGATGAACACTTCTTCGTCGTGCTGGACGGCTACCGGCCGTATGAGGTGCAGCTGGAGCTGTATCGCATGATCAAGCGGGATATCGAAGCCAGAGGCGAGTTCCGTTCGGAAGAGGAAGTGGCAAAAGAAGTAGCGAAATACGTCGCTTATCCTTCGCCTAATATCGAAACTCCTTCTCCGCATATGACCGGAGGCGCAGTCGATTTAACGATTGGAACCGCTAGCGGCTGGCTTGACATGGGGACGGATTTTGACGACTTCACGGTGAAGGCCCAAACGACATGGTTCGAGCAGCTCAGCGAGCCCGATGAGAGGGAGCTGCAGATCCGGGACAACCGAAGGCTGCTGTACCACGCTATGACCTCCGCAGGCTTCGCTAATTATGAGAACGAATGGTGGCATTACGATTATGGCAACCAGCGCTGGGCGATGGAAACGGGACAAACTGCATTTTACAAAGGAATAGGAGAACAACGATCATGAAGCTGGTTTCTTGGAATGTGAACGGACTGAGAGCCTGTGTCAATAAAGGCTTTACCGAGTATTTTGCGCAGACGGACGCGGATATTTTCTGCGTTCAGGAGACGAAGCTGCAAGAGGGGCAAATCACGCTGGAGATCGGCGAGGAGTATTCCCAATACTGGAATTACGCCATCAAAAAGGGCTATTCCGGCACCGCCGTGTTTACAAAAATCAAGCCGATTTCAGTCCGGTACGGGATCGAGGAAGATCAGGAGCCCGAGGGGCGAATCCTTACGCTGGAATTCGAAGCCTTTTACTTGATTACCGTCTATACTCCGAATGCCAAACGCGATCTATCGAGGCTTGACTATCGATTGGTGTGGGAGGACCGGTTTCGTGCCTACCTTCAGCAGCTGGACGCTATCAAGCCGGTCATTGTTTGCGGGGATTTAAATGTGGCGCACCAAGAGATCGACCTCAAGAACGCCAAGTCCAACAAAGGCAATTCCGGCTTTACAACGGAAGAACGAGAGAAAATGACGCAGCTGCTGGACAGCGGCTTTCTCGACAGCTTCAGGCACTTTTATCCGGATCGTACCGATGCGTTCACCTGGTGGTCTAATATGCCCAAGGTGCGCGAACGAAATGTCGGATGGCGGATTGATTACTTCCTCTGCTCGGCTCGCTTGGCTCCCAGCTTGACGGACGCACAGATTGATGCGCATGTGACCGGTAGCGATCATTGCCCTGTTGTCCTGCTTATGAAGGATGAGGCGGGCCTCTGAACAAACAAAGGGTCTTACATCTTAGCCAAGGCTAACATGTAAGGCCCTTTCCCTTGGAGACACACGGTGCTCCTACACTCCAAACGCTTCCATCTGACGCACCCACTCGGAATGAACGGCTGCGAAACGGTCCTCCAGCTGCATTTTTCCCTCATCTACCGTGTGGCCGTCGCGCTCATACCAGTCCAGCATCATCCGCAGGCCTTCGTTGAGAGAAATCGATACTTCAAAGGATGGCACATCGCGCTTAATCTTCGAATTGTCGAACAAGCCTGCGTAGCTTTTTTCATAATGCAGATGAGCGAACAAGCTGGCATCCGCTTTCATCAGAAGCTCGGTCGGAATATGCACGATCTTCGGCTCCACGCCCAGAACACGTCCGAACTCCAGATAGAGATCATCCCAAACTCGATTTTCTTCGCTTGTCACATGGTACGCTTGACCAAAGGTCCGCTCGTTTCCAACGGCCCCAACGAACGCTTTGGCCAAATCAGGCGCAAAAGTAAAGCTCCAAGGAAGCTTCCCGTCTCCAAACATCAAGAGCGGCAATCCGTTGCGAATCCGATGGACGATATTATAATTTTGGCGCAAGATTCCCAGATTCGCACCGCCAACCCCGTAGGTCAGCGACGGACGAATGATCGTGATCGCAAGGCCCTCCGCTTGAATGACCTGCTGCAAATATTGCTCCATCAACGCTTTCTCATACGCATACGGGAAGGCTGGATCATCGAACAGAACTTCCGCATCCTCCTGCACTGGTGTAGTGCGGAAAGGCCGTTTATAAGCCGCTCCCGTGGAGCAGAAAATGAACTGCCCTGTACGCCCGCGGAACGTGTCCACCGTCATCCGAGCATCCTGAGCGGTAAAGCTGATCATATCGATGACCGTATCAAACGAGCGCTCAGCCATCAAGGCTTGGAACGCCGCTGTATCGGATCTGCTGCCAATTAACCATTCGTAGCGCTCGGCTTGCGGCAGCTTTTTCGAGCCCCGGTTAAAAATGGTGACTTGATGACCCGCTTCCATCAGCTGCTGCGAGATTTGACTGCTGATTACACCGGTACCGCCTAAAATTAGAATATTCATACGCTCAACTCCGCCCGCTTTCGTTGATATTATGCAATTGTGCACGTGTGCATAACACTATATTACCATAATCTGCGGGTGGTGTCGCTCAAATATACTCGCTGCGCGTATCAAAAATCGAAGGCTTCAGCTTCGCCCACGGTGTAAACGTTGTGGTCAGCGTATATCGCTCACCGGATTCCGCCGAGCGGTATGCACCGAAGAGAATTTCGTGCACGTGCAATTGCTGACGTCCAGACTGGACAGGCTGCTCCCCGGCGCGAAGGCAGCGGACGAAATGCGTTATGTAATCCTCTGTCGGGATGGACGCGATTTTCTCATGCGGCACATAGCACTCGTTCATCCCGCGCCAACTAACCTGCTCGGCATCCGGTATCGCTTGTCCCGGCGAATGGATCACGAGCGGAAGCCCGCTGTCATTCAAGGCGATCGTGCCGCTGCGCCCGTAGATCAAGGTGTTATTTTGCTTGAAGGACATCCCCCATAATGTGCGAATGACGGCATGCTGACCGCCTGCGAACTCGACGATCAGGGTCACATTGTCATCCACATCGCTCTGGACGCGCTTGCCTCCCCCGACAATCCGCTTCGGAATCAGCGTATTCACCTCAGCCATGACGCTAACGGCAGGCCCCAGCAGCGCGATCAATCGGCTGACCGGATATACCATACAATCCATCATCGCTCCGCCATGGGCGATTGCTTTGTTGTAATACCAATTATCCCGCGGCGGTCCGGGCAAGGAGAGCTGCGCTTCGGCGCCGGTGATTTTACCGATCACTCGCTCATCGACAAACTCAGAAGCAGCCAAGAAAGCTGGATTCAGATCGAACGGCAGGCTCATAAAAATCGCGCCCTTCTCCTCCGCCAGCGTCACCATACGCGAACAATCCTCGAAGGAGGTGGCCATCGGCTTCTCATTCAGCACATGCAAGCCCCGCTCCAGCGCGGCGAGCACCGGCTCCGCATGGACGGAATGCGGCGTCGTAACGACGACAGCATCCAGCTCCTCCTTATCCATCATCTCGCGGTAATCGTCGTACCAGCGCGGTACGCCGTAGGCTTCGGCTTTGGCCTGCGCGCTATCCAGCCTCCTTGCACAAGTCGCAGCAAACCGTACCCCTTCCAGCTTGGCCGCCATTTCAAAATAACGGTTGCTAACTTGCCCACAGCCGACCATTCCAAGTGTAATCGGTTTCATATCCCTCATCCCTGCCTCTCTTCGAATTAGAAACTATTACCCTATTTTACCATAAGGTACACTGCTGGCGCCGTTTCAATCTCCAAAACTATGAATATAGTATAAGACGCTACCAAATGGAGGTGATAGAATATGCTTCAGTTGAATGGAATTGTAGGCGGTAAAAACATGATCGCTGTAGGCGCCGGCAAAAGCAAGGACCTGCAAATCATAACCATCACGGTCGCAAAAGGCCAAAAGCTTATCTTGAACCGGGTCAACTTTCTTGTTTCGAACGATGGCTTCGAATTTGTCGTCAAAGCGCTGCCTTCGACAGGAACCTTCCGTGCCCGCGGCGGCTTCGGCGATTTGCGCCCGAATAAAGTGCTGTTCAATAACACGACCGGCGATGCTGTCATCCTTTTCTTGGCCGTTTCGGTCGTCAACCGCACGAGAAGAACACTGACCTTGAACCGCACGGACAGCTGGCTGTTACAGATAACACGCAAGTAAGCACCACCTCCATCCAGGCAAAAAAAAGCGGCGAGCAGCGTTCATCCCGAACTGCACTGCATCGCCGCTTTTTTATGTTGCGGACTCCACCTGTTTGCGCGATTGATTGATCCGCTTCGCCTGAATCCCCAGCATTACAAAATGGAGAAAGAATACGACCGAAATAATATAAAACACGACCGGAATGCCTAAATTGCTCGCCACGATACCGCCAAACAACGAACCCAGCACATTGCCGACCGAATTCGCGCTGGCATTGTAGGAGAAGACGCTGCCTTGAATCGAGGACGGCGTCAAGCTGCGCAGCAAGGAGCTGATGGAAGGGATTAGCCCGCCGACACATAACCCGCTTAAGAAGCGCGCCCCCATCAAAATCCACGGATCGGTAATCCGGGCCTGCGGAATATACAGGATTGAAATTAGCAGCAGACTGCAGAGCAGTATCGTTAAGTGTCCGTACCGGTCGCCGATGCGCCCGAGTATCGGTGCTGAGATCATCGTCCCCAGCGCGCTGGATGCAAAGATCAGCCCTGCAATGATCTCGACGTGCTGCTCGACATGCATGCTTTTGACATACAGCGTAATGATCGGGCTGATGCTCTGAAAGCTGGCCGCGATCAGAAACGTCGACACGAACAGGGTCAAAATCACGGGTGTGCGCTTGATGACATCGTGCAGCTGCACTTTATTCGGCCGCTTGGCCGCGTCAGCGTTCTTGTGTTCCCCGTTCTTCGCACGCTTCAAATCGGAGAACTTAAACTTCGCATATTTCCTCGTTTCGTGTACCCCAAACAGCACCAGCACCGTAGCGATAAAAATAAACGCACCCGTGAAAAAGAACGAGCTGCGCATTCCGAGCCACTCCGCCATCAGTCCGCCCAGCAAGGGCCCGAGCAGCTGCCCAGAAACTTGGCCGGTCTGCAGCGTACCCAGCGCTTTGCCCACCTCGGCTTTCGGCGTCTCAATCGCCATCAGCGCAACCGCGCACGTCGAGAAGCCGCCCATCGTTCCGAACAAGGCGCGGAGCAGCAGCAGCTGGAACGGCGTATGGACCAGTCCCATGGCCGCGATAATGATGGACAATCCGATGCCGGAGCGGACCATCGTCACCTTTTGCCCGTACACGTCGGAAAATTTGCCCCACATGGGGGATGTCAGCGCGATCATCACGTGATTGATTCCAAAAATCATCGCCGCCCACAGAGCCGCTTGCTTCACATCGTGGATGCCAAGCTCCTGGACGTACAACGGCAGGAACGGGATAATCATGCCAATGCCCGCCGAGCTGAAAAACGTACCGAACCATAAAATCAACAAATTTCGCTTCCATGCTTCCATCCTGAAGAGACCTTCTTTACAAGTAGACTAGCCTTATGCGCCTCTCTGGGAGCCAGCACGTACAACAGACTATTGTTAGATTACTCCCATTGCCGGAAAGAAACCATGGATTTCCATGCTGCGAAACATGTACTATTTTGCTTTCTCTTGCTATTCCTTCTTGCTCGGTTCCAGCACCAACACATACCCGCGCGTGCCGTCCAAACGGATGCGGTCGCCGTCGCGAATCAGCTTGGTGGCATTGTCGATGCCGACGACGGCCGGCAATCCGTACTCGCGCGCTACAACTGCGCCATGGGTCATGAGCCCGCCGACCTCCATGACCAGCCCGATCGCCGAATGAAACAGCGGCGTCCAGCCTGGGTCCGTGAAGGGCGCGATCATAATCTCGCCCTTGTTCAAGTTCGCGTGCTCCGGCCGCAGGACCACGCGGGCTATGCCCTCAATGACACCGGCGGAGACCGGCGTCCCGAGCAAGGCCCCTTCCGGCGCGTCCTGCTGCTTCCGCCGCCCGTTGAGGATCTCGCCTTCGCTTGTCATGAGGCGCGGCGGCGACAGCTCACGGTAGCGCGTCAGGTCAGCCTTGCGCTGCTCCAACAGCTTTGCCAGCTCGGATGGACCTTGCCCCTGCGTCAGCTGCAAAAGCTCATCAAGCGACAGGAATAAGACTTCGTCCGCGCTCTGCAGCACTCCCTTCTGAACCAAGCTGCGCCCTTCATCAAGCAGCCCCTCGCGGATCATGCCAAAATGCTGGATCATCATATATTTGGGATGCTCTCTCAAGCCCATCAAGCTGCGGAACGCATACATCAGGCGCGACAGCAGCTTCGCCTTGACGCTGCCGAAGGGCTGCTTCCGCAGCCGCGCTACCACCTCGCGGATGGCCGCCTCTGCCTCCGCGGCGCCCTGCGCGAACTTGGCGCGGTGCTCACCCGGCTGCTGGCTGCGCATGTGGCTGTCGATCGACGGCAGCAGCGTGCTCGGATCGTCGCGCCACCGTGGACGCGTCACATCGATCTCGCCCGGGCAGCGCATGCCATACAGCCCCATGAACCGATCCCAGGCCGCGCCGAACGCTTCCCCGCCCTCGACTTGACGCAGGCGCTCCCGAAACCGCTGCGGATCGCCGCTGCGAATCAGCTCGACCACCTGCGGATATGGGCGGGCCGCGTCAGCCAAATCGCCGATCATGAGCCCCATCTCGCTCGTCACGTTGCCGGGCAGCGAACGGTTGAGCACAGCCATTAGATCTGAAGCCTCCTCGCCCAGCCATTTGGAGATCAGCACGCGAAGGAGACGGCTTGAGAGCATCCCGGCGAGCGGATAGGGCAGCAGATTGGCAAACGCGCTGCGCATGAACGATCCGATCTGCTCTTGAATGCGAATAATCCGCTCCGCCCCGCTAATGCCAGACAGCCCTTCTCTCCCCCGCCGTACGGAGTTCTCCACGAACGCCTCTACCTTCGGCCGGGCTTCCGCGATCGGAGCGAACAGAATATTCCGCACGGCACGCAGCAGAATGGGTCCGATGAAGCCGACGATGGACTTTTTGAGTCCCGGCTGTGGAGGAATCCCTCGGATAAACGTTTCTTGCTGAACATACTGCTCAACGGCGCTGGCCATCATTTCATCGATATTTCGCATGATGAGCGGGAATTTCTCCCGGGCCGGCTTCAGCGCAAACAGCTTCGTAATATCGATATAGACGCGGCCGCCGGCCGTCGCCGTAAGCTCACTTTCCGCACGCACGCTCGCTTTGCCGAAGGGAAACATCGTGCGGATCAGCGACAAGCCCATCGGCTTCATCGCCTCCGTCATCATCTGCTGATGACCGAAGGAGACGAGCAGATGCGGGCTTTCCCCCGGCTGAACAGCGACATGAGCGAGCGGATACAGCGAGGTGATCGGGCGGCTCTGCACGATATAAAAGCGCCCCGCCGCATAGCACCACTCGATATCCTGCTCGGAGCCATAGTGCCGCTTGATCTTCTCTCCCAGCGCGGCCAGCTCCACAATCTGAGCGTCCCCTAACGCTTGGCGCTCCTGCTCTGCCTCAGGGAGCTCCTTGGTGACCGTCCCGCCTTCCGACAACGAGTAGATGGCAATTTTCTTGCGGGCAATCTTTTTGGCGAAAATGGCTCCGGAGCGCACCTGATACAAATCGGCCGACACCAGACCGGATACGAGCGCTTCCCCCAGACCGAAGCTTGCGTCAATGGAAACCGTGCCCCGATGCCCGCTGATCGGGTCGGCCGTGAACAGGATGCCGGACACCTCAGGGAAAACCATGCGCTGTACGACCACAGACAGCAGGACGGCCCGGTGATCGAAGCGATTTTTGGCCCGGTAGGAAATGGCGCGGTCGGTGAACAGCGAAGCCCAGCACTTCCGAATCGCCTGCAGCAGCTGAGCTTCGCCGCGGACATTGAGGTACGTATCCTGCTGGCCCGCAAACGACGCCATCGGCAAATCCTCCGCAGTGGCACTGGACCGGACAGCATACGCCTCCTGCTCGCCTGCCTGCTTCCAGCCGGCCACAATGGCCGCTCGGATCGCCTCCGGGATGGCTACCTGCTCCAGATGCTCGCGAATCGCACGGCCCAGCACCGCGATCTCATTCAATTGATCCGCTTGAATCGCATCGAGCTGCTGGAAGTAGCCGGCCATTTGCTCGCTTTGCGCAAGAAAGTCGCGATAAGCATCGGTCGTCACGCAAAAGCCCGAAGGAACCGGAAACCCCGCCAGCGTCATCTCTCCCAGATTCGCACCTTTTCCTCCGACATGCGGAAGGCTGCTTTTATCAATTCGGCTAAATTCAAGCACATATGGACTCATGCTCTGCACGCTCCCCATCGATTAATTCGGCTTTCGAAGACCAGCCAGTATAAAATCAAACCAGGCATCCGCCACATCCATCATCGTCACTCCTTGCTTGGCTGCAAAATCCGGGCGCACCGTACGCTGAATCGTTTCCAAAATAATGGCCGATACTAGCCGTGGATTCACCTCGCGAATAAGCCCGGCTTCCATCGCCTTAGTGAGCACGCCGCCGATGAACTCCAGCTGTCGGCCGCGGAACGCTTCCAGCTGATCCCACAACGCAGGCGCAAACTTCTGAATGTCCTCCAGAAAAAGCGGATTCAGCTTCACAATCTGCTGCTTGATGCCCTGAAACGTTTCTTGCAGCATGCTCAGCGGATCGCCATTGCGCTGCTTCTGCTCAGCGACCAAAGCGGCGATCGCACTAAGCGTCATATCGATGACGGCCCATGCGATGTCTTCCTTCGAGCTAAAATATAAGTACAGCGTCTTCTTGCTCATCCCAAGCCGCGTGGCCAGCTCACTTAAAGTCACGCTTTTGTACCCCTTGGCGTTAAACATGTCGGCCGCTCCCCGCATAATGCGCAATCTGACCGAATCTTCCATGAGCTTCCCTCCTGATGTCGAACCTTGGAAACCGAATTGGTTTTTTCGGTTTCCGCATGCTTTCATGATACCCCTACCGAACCTATCCGTCAATGCATCGACCCGCCTAATTGCAGCAAAACCCGACGTATCCCTAGGAGGGGACAACGCCGGGTCCATTATTACACAAACATATCGATGATCATCACGGTAAAGAAGGCAATGAACGAAAGCAGCGTCTCCAATACGGTCCACGTTTTGAACGTTTCTTTGACGGTCAGCCCGAGATATTCCTTCACGAGCCAGAACCCGGCATCATTCACGTGCGAGAACATGAGCGAGCCCGCGCCGGTCGCAATGACGAGCAGCTCGAGGTTCACGCCTGACATGTGCTCGATGATCGGAGACACGATCCCCGCTGCGGTCGTCAGCGCCACGGTTGCCGAGCCCGTCGCAATCCGGATCAAGCCGGCAACACAGAACGCGAGCACGATCGGCGACAGCGAAATGCTTTCCGACATCTGTGCGATCGCCGTACCCACGCCGCTTGCAATCAGGATTTGCTTAAAGCCGCCGCCGGCACCGATGATCAAGATGATCGAGCCTACAGGCATTAAGCATTCATGAGCCATTTTATCAATGCGGTGCTTGCTGAACCCTTGACGGATACCCAGGAAGTAAAACGAAGCAAAGACGGAAATCAACAGCGCGATCACCGAGTTTCCGATAAAGCTCAGAAAATTCAGAAGTCCTTTCGGTAAGCCCAAGTACGGCGCGGCAACGCCCAAAATCATTAAGATGACCGGGAGCAAAATGATGAAGAAGGAAATGCCCGTACCCGGCATTTTTTCCACTTCAATCGTGTGCCCGAGCAGCGAAGGCTCTCCTTGCGGCACCACCCGCTTATGTACCCACTGAGCAAACAGCGGACCCGCAATGATCGCCGCAGGAATCGCAATCAGGAGCGAGTAAATGAGCACCTTGCCCATGTCGGCTTTATAGATGCCGATCGCGGTCATCGCACCAGGATGAGGTGGTACCAGCCCATGCACAATAGACAAGCCCGTAATCAGAGGCAGGCCGATCAGCAAAATGTTATATTTCGTCGTCTTATGAATCGAAATCACCAGCGGCAGCAGCATCACAATCCCTACATCGAAAAAGACCGGAATCCCGATAATAAACCCGGACAGCAGCATTGCCCATGGCAGCCGCTTTTCGCCGAAAATTCGAATGAAGAAATTCGCGACCTGTGTGCCGGCTCCGGAATCGGACATCATTTTGCCCAAAATCGTACCTAGCGCCAATATGCCGACCAAGTGCCCCAGCACGCTGCCGACGCCGGTCTCGTACGAGCTGACGATCTTATCTAGCGTTAGCCCCGACATGATGGCCAAGAACAAGCTTGCCACCAACAAGCTGATAAACGCATGCCACTTCCACCAGGCCACGCCCAGAATGACAATGACAATGGAAATCAGGGTAATCATCAGTAAGTAAAGATTCATGTTGCTCCCTCGTCTCTTTCTCTAAACATCATAATTCACCACATACTGGTGCAGCTCGGTGTTATAGTAGCCTATGCTGTATTCAACCACATCCCCGGTATCAGCATAGGAATAACGGGTTCGCTTCAAGAGCGGTGCCCCCTCCTGAACACGCAAAGCATCTGCAATGTAGGCCGGTGCGATCGCCACGGCAAATTCATCCCGATACTTTTCGAGTGAGATGTCTTGCTCTTCAATAAGGTTGTATAAGGACTCCCCGCTTAAATCCGAGCTTTCCAGCGAGTTCATTCGTTTCGTAAGATAGTGGGTGAAATGAATATAAGGCTCGCCGTCCAGCAGATACATCCGTTCTATGCCGTAGCACACTTCACCAAACCAACGAAACGGCTCCGAGCCCTCCGCATTTCGAATGGCCTCGGCTTTTATCAGCTGCTTTCGAATGCTATGGCCTTCTTCCACCAGCTGTTCAGTGAATCGTTTCCACTTCGAGAGCTTGGAGGCCGACGTATTGCGGATGACCTTCGTCCCTTTGCCGCTGCTGGTCTCCAGGTACCCTTCCTGGGCAAGCTCCTTGATCGCATTGCGAACCGTGATTTTGCTGACCTGGAACTCCGCCTCCAGCTGCGGCTCTGACGGAATATTCGATCCCAGCGGATACATGCCGTGCAGGATGCGGTCTTTCACAATATTTTTGATCTGCAGATAGAGAGGCTTTTTCTTGCGGGACAAGTTCACGCGCTTCCCCTACCTTTCTACGTCGCGTGCAGACTCGGACATCGCCCGGAAAATGTCGCGCTCAGACGACATCGGTGTATCGCCTACAACCGTGTGGGCCAGCATTCCTGCCGCCGAGGCAAAAGCTACCGTCTGCTCCGTGTCGAAGCCTTCCAGCTCTCCGTGAATGATTCCGCTCGTGAACGCGTCGCCCGCGCCGATTCGATCATAAACCGAAAAGGAGAGCGGATTAGCATAGGTGAAGGTGTGTTTTTTGTACATAAAGCCCTTCAAGGAATGAGTATTGTCTCCGTTGATGGACCGATGCGTTCCAGCGACGACCGAAATGTCAAACCGGCGTGCAACCTCTGGAATCAGCTCCTCCAATTGGGCTTGCCGCGACTCCTGTGTCGTAGTCATCCCCAAGGTGAACATGGCGTCCTTTTCATTCATCATGACAATGTCGGCCAGCTCTAGCATGTCTTCATAATGCGGCTTCGCCTTCTCATATCCGCCTTCTCCCCACAGGGAGGGACGGTAATTGCAGTCGAATACCACGAGGCCGCCCTGCTGCTTCACCGCTTGAGCGAGCTCCTTCATCTGCTTCCTCACCCCATCGTTCATGGCGAGCGTAATGCCGCAGAAATGAATGGCATCCATAGGTTTTGCAATCGAGTCAAAATCATACGTCCCCTCCGGCGCCGTATTGAAGCTGCTTTCCTGGCGATTGGAGTATGTTACACGGCTAGGCCGCACACCGAACCCGTTCTCGAGAAAATACATCCCCACGTAATTGCCGCCTTTCATCAGGTACGTTGGCGCAATGCCCAGCTTCAAAAGATACGTGACGGCGGCATCGCCCACCGGGTTTGCCGGCAAACGGGATACCAGGTACCCCGTATGCCCGTACCGGGTCAGCGCCGAGACGACATTCACCCCGGAGCCGGAAAATGAATAGTTGAGCGTACTCGCTTGGGAAAGCAGATCGTACCCCGGCACCTGCAAGCGCATCATGACCTCGCCAAAAGCCGCAACGGTTTTAGCCATGCAAATCAACCAGCTTCTTCATGACCGCGAGCAGCTCGCGCACATCTTCCACGTTCGTATTTCCTGTTTCTTTATTAATAATGGAAGAGTAAACGTGCGGAATCACTTGTGGAACGTTTGCTTCAAGTGCAATCCTTAAGATGGCCTCAAAGTTCTCCTTGTCAATACCGCCTGTAGGCTCTAGCGCGAAGCCTTCTTCACCGCAGGCTTTGGCTACGGCACGAAGCTCATCCTCGCACGCCAATCCGTTCATCGGGAAATATTTGAGTGCGTTCCCGCCCATATCGCGAATAAGCGCAATGGCTGTTTTTACAGGCACAATGGCGTGCTCGTCCTGTGCTGCACTGATTGGACCCGTCGAAATGTTAACATAGCCCACGCGTCCCGTAGGAGAAACCAGGCTGTTGATCCAGCTGTCCCGCTCCCCCAGATTCGCCCGCGTAGCGCCGACGGCAGGGAATACTTGGTTAATGTGTGCGCCTGCATAGTGTCTTGTGATCTCGGCTACGACCGCCGCTTGACGGTTATCTCCTGCGCCCAAACCGATGGAGACCGCCTCATCAATAGCTCTGCCATATTTCTTCATCGCTTCGACGGCCGTCTCCACCGTTGGGTAGTTTTTGGACAGCACGCCAACCAGCACGTAGCCTTCCGCTGCATCGAACACATCTTTGGCATTCTCCACGCTGTTTGCAAGCACATTCAGGGCCGCACGGCCTTTATAAAAACGTTTGGCAATGTTGGACATGTTAGTTTCCTCCTGCTATTTCGCGTAATCTGGCTTCAATCACTTGCATATCGTCCCCTTGTAAAGGGCGCGGATCGATGTCGAAATAGCCTTGTCTTACCCCATAATCTCGTGTGTAGATGGCAATGTCGCCCTCTTGCAGCGCTTTGACCACCTCTTTAGCGTTCGTGCCCGACAGCTGCGGATCAATCTGAATACGTGCCCGGAAAATGGCCCGTCCCGCTTCATCTTGTACAACCGTCACTTTAATGCCCTTCAGATCATTCAGCGGCATGAGCACCTCGAGATGCGATTTCTCCTGCTCGCTCTTATCTTCCTTCACGCCATACTCATCCAGCGCTTGCAGCAGCCCGAATGTCGTTTCTTTGCCGACCTTCATGCTTCGCCCGATGCCGTGCAGCTGGACCTTCAGCCATTCAATATAAGTGCGCTTCCCGCCGACAATCCCCGAGGTAGGGCCTTCGATCGCCTTCGAGCCGCTGTAGATCGCCAGATCGGAGTATTTGACATACTTCTGAAGATCCTCCTCCGCCGCCGCATCGACGATCATAGGAACGCCATTGCGCTGTGCGATATCCCAAGCTTCTTCTACCGAGATCATGTTTTTTTGCACGGTGTGGTGGGACTTGACATATAAAATCGCCGCCGTGTTCTCAGAGATCGCATCTTCAATATGCTCCGCTTTCCCCTCGTTCGCGTACCCGACTTCGACAACCTTACCTCCGCCAAGGTACACCATCGTTTCCACCGGCGCCCCGTACTGCACGTTGTGCCCTTTGAGCATAATGATTTCGTTCTTGCGAATCTCGTTCTGATGCAGGCGCTCGCTTCTGCGGCGATTCCCTTGGGTCACGATGGCAGCCACAGAAAGCGCGATGCCGCTGGAGGCCGAGTTTACAACTACAGCCGCTTCCGAGCCCAGAATCCGTGCGATGTAATCCCCTGCTTTATCGACCAAATCGGCAATCTCTACATATTGCTGCCCACCGATTTTCATTGCTTCCATGACCGAATCCGTCGGAGCAGACACCCCAAGAATACTCATGCGCCCGCTAGCGTTAATAACGCGTTTAAGACCGTACTTCGCATTCAATGAACTTGCCATTTGCTACCACTCCTTTAGCTATAATGCTTCGCTCGGCCAAACGCGAGTCTCCTTCGGAGTCCACTAATGTCACCGGCTGCTGCTCAACTGCAAATAAAGTTAAATTCGCTGTGTCTCCGACTTGGATCCGGCCTAGCTCCGATTTTCCCAGCCAGCTGGCCGCACGCGAAGTTACCGCTTCGATCACTTCCTCTAGGGGATACCCTAGGTAGAGGAATTTCGAGAGTACATTCGCCATACTGAACACTGGACCGTTGATCCGGTTGCCGCGATAAATGTCGGTGCTGATCGTGCCGATAGGTATACCATGCCGCTTGGCCGTTTCCGCCACCCGGAAGGAGAAGCTGGCCGTGCCGTGTCCGACATCCAGATGTACCCCTCTCCCCACCGCGTCCACTAGAACCTCAAGCGGCTTCCCTTCGGCATCGAATAAATTATTCGCTTTCCCGTTAAGATAATGCGTGATGATATCATTCTTGTGCAGCAGCGGGACGATCTCCTCAATCCGCGGCGGCCCGGAGCCGATATGCACCATGATCGGGAGTGATGAAGCTTCCGATAGCTTGCGCGCTGCACGTAAAGGCTCTATCCCGTTCGGGCCGACCACACTTCGGCTCATGCGCGCCTTCAAGCCGACGATGAACGCTTGATGCTGCTGAATCGCTTGCATCGCTTGCTCCTTGTCAATCCATGCCATATCCGACAATTCGTCGATCCGACGCAAGCCGATCCGCGAAATGTTCAAAAAGGCAAACACTCTCGTTAGCGCACCTTCAGTGCTTGCTGCCAGATCCGCGATCTGATCCGCGCCGCAGCTCCCCGCATCTACAATCGTCGTTACACCCTGCTTGATGCCGATCTCGTCGATTTCATCGCCGTACGGATCAAGCTCGGGAAAAGCGTGCACATGCATATCGATCCAACCGCTGGAAACGTATAGCTCTGTGCAGTCGATGATTTGGGTTTGCTCATTTAGTCCGCTACCGGCGCCAGTCACTTCAGCAATGCGGCCGTCTTCGATCACGATATCGACTCGCTGCCCATGGACAAGCCGGGCGTTGTGCAAAACAAATCGCTCTCTCATGTTGTTCACCTTTCTCCGCAAACAGAATATAACGTTATATTGTTAAAATAGCACAAAAAATATGCAAAGTAAATATAACGTTATAATGTTTAAAGCAACTAAAAAACCACTTCACCATCGAAGTGGCTTCTCGTATTCGTTCCTCTATACACTATGTATTCGCTTGATCGATCGGAATGCGGCTGGCGTTCCGCGACAGCCATTGCTCCAGCGATTGCAGCTGAGGATTCAGCTTTCGAGAGCCCTCGATATCCCGCACCCCGATCACCACTTGCTCGAATTCCTGGTACAGCTGAAACATATTGCCCAGATCATCCGCTCCCGGGAATCCAAAGCTGCGATACAACGCCGGCGACACATCATTGTAGCTCACCTGCTGATCCAACGCCTTCGTCAAGGCGCCGGCGATCTCCGTTCCGGTCAAATGATCCCCCGCGATCCCGATCGTTTTACCCGCAAATTGTGCCGGACCGCCCTTGAAAATACCGAAGGCGCACTTCCCGATGTCCTCGGCGGCAATGCCTGCTAATTTCTTCTCTCCCATAGGTAAGGTGAGCGTAAGCGAGCCGTCGGCTCCCCGTCTGGGACCCATGCCAAAGTAAATCATGTTCTCCCAATAATACGAGGCCAGCAGGAACGTTGTCGGCACACCTGCCGTAATAAAGAATCGATCCGCTTCGCCTTTGGCATCAAAGTGCGGCACTTTATATTTCTCCAGCAGCGTCGGCATGCGGTTATCGCTGAGCGGCACCCATTTGCGCGAGTCCTCGAGTGTCGACCAGATCAAATGCTGGATGCCTGCTTTTTGGGCTGCCTCCGCCATGATTTGCACGTGCTCGAACTCTTTTTGCGGGGAAAAATGGTTCCAGAAAAACGTCACACAAAATGCGCCGTACGCTCCATCAAACGCCCGCTGGATGCTGTCCGGATCATCCAAATCGGCTGCCACCACTTCCGCTCCGGCTTCCGCCAGCGACCTTGCGCTTCCGCTGTTCACATCCCGAGTGACGGCACGAAGGGCAAATTCATCGCTTGGGTCATTTAGTATGGCCCTAGCCAGCCCTCCTCCCTGCGCACCGGTTGCCCCCAACACCACAATGATTTTTTTGTCCGCCAAGGCATTTACCTCCAATAAATGGATATCTTACACCCTGATGGATATGAGACAGCCGAGGTATGCATGTCTTACTTAACTAAGATTTGATGAAATAAGCTGAGACTAGGTGGACTGTAACAACCACCTAATCTCAGCTTTAAATGAAGGGATAGTCTTGTAGCCCCGAGCGCGGGCTCCTAAGCGGATTTTACGCTTTGCTCGGCGCGACCAAGCCCGGACGCGAGCTCCTAAGCGGACTTTCCGCTTTGCAGCAAGACTCCATGGACCGCTTGGCTTATAACGAACCATTGAAAGTTACAATAATATAACTTTGAGGCAAAAAAAGAGAAACCCTGCATAAAAAATGGGTTTCTCCACAATCTGAAGCTGTCTTACGGCAGTTTGACTTGCTTTATTTCAAAACCTTCATCAAAGCCATGATGTTCCCCAGATGTGTGCACTCATGTGTGATACCGCCGGCAATGAGCTCGCCGATATTCTCGGCTTTCAGGAAGTTTTCCTTCACCGGTAATTCCAGCTTGTCCCCCAGCGCTTCTTGGATCTGGCCCGGCTGAGCCTTCAGGTCAGCAATGATCGAATCCCAGGATGGAGGGGCGTCCTGCCAATCCGCCGGCTTCGTGCCGTTGCCGAAGTACGAGGTGTAGTGAGCCGGAACGAGTGGAGTTTGCTCCGCTAGGGCAAAGGCGAGACGATCCGTCACGGTCAGCACGTGACCAATCTGCCAGTGGATGCTGTTGTTAAACCCTGTCGGCACTACGTTGCGCTTCTCCTCCGGACAGCTCTCTGCGAGCTGCACCAAACGGTTGCGATATCTTTCCAGCAATCCAAAAATATAAGCCGCTCTCATGCAAAAACCTCCTGAATAGATGGGATAAATGATTTTTACCATATTATTGTACTTCCCTTAGGTGACCGAATCAAATATACCGTTATCGTTTCGGCCAATCGGACAACGGCTTCGCTGCTTCAAGAGGCGGCAGCTGCTCCTCGGACCCGCGCATCAGATCGATCTGTACCGTGATCGCGGTCTGCTCTACGCCTTCTAAGTGAATCGCCAGCTTCTGGATGCCTTTGTTGACGGCCTGCTTCGGCGGATTCGGCGAGGTCGGCAGCGACTCTGCATTCATCAACTTAAACTGCGCTTCATCGTCTGGCGGCAGGCGCAGAGCGAGCTTTTTCCCGGATCTGGATAGAATCGCGGTTTTGCCATCGCTGCTTACCTCTACTTGGGCCTGGGTATGCCAGAACCACCAGATGCCGCCCGGGCTTTTCAGCTGAATTTCGTCTCGCAAAAGCACGCTTTGGGTCGCTCGCTGCAGCTCGATGCCTCGTTTGACCGATGTCGCATCCTTCGCATAGGCGTTCGTTAGGTTCGCGATTGTGATGGCTCGATTAGGCTCGGAGATGAAGCTTTCGATCGAGGTTTTAGCTTTGGGACTTTGATCAGGGCCAGAACCGGGGTTCAGCACCAGCGTGTTTTGGCCTTCGGCCCGCTTGCGGTAGTAATTCCAGCGCCCTTTATTCATATCAAAATAGCCAGGCAGGTTGTAGTCATCCGATCCAAGCTCCATTGCCCATCGGACCCCCATCGCATCCAGCACCATATCCCCTGCATCGAGGTCACCATGATTGGCTTCGTTATCGCCTGTATGGAGCCCTACGAACATCGCATCGTTGGCGTTCCAGGAGCTGCGCATCGTCACAAACTCCGTCTCCGGATCGACATACCTTTTATCTAAAGGCGCGCCAGCCTCGGTCGGACTTTTCACTGTGGCAGGCTTATACCAGATGAGATTCATCGGATTCGACCCATTTTTCACCCCGTAGGTGAGCTCCGGCTTGTGGAACTTATCCGCATACCACAGCAGCTGCGGCGCCTTGCTGATCGTCCCGGTCCCGCCGTCTCCCAGGTTGAAGGCTTGCCCTGCGCCCTCCACATACAGTGGAAAATAGCCCGTTTCGGACAGCCCCGGCATCTGCGACAAGCCATAGTCGGTTCCAATCGCCGAGTCCAGCGAGGATAAGAAATAAGCGATGTACACGGTCGCATAATCCCAATAGCCAGGCCCCTCTGGCATGCCGCCGTCCGGCGCGTACATTTTTAAGGAGGATTTGATGGACTGCACCGCCTGCTGCAAAATCTCCCCCGAGAGCGCCTCCGTCTCCGGCGATTCGTCCGCAATAGCCAGCGCCCCTACGCCGATGCCTCCGTTGACCACGGAGTTCCAGTTGTTTGTCGTCGTTTTCCAAAAGGTAGCGATTTTCTTCGCATCCGCCTTCCCTCGATACACGCTGAGCGCTGGCTTCAGACCGTTCTCCATGATCGCCGTTCGCAGCGTATTCCGCTGGTCCTCGCTCAAATCGGAGTACAGCCAGTCGTAGCCGACCGCGGCCGCCATCGTCATCTCCGCCGTATCGAGAAAATGAATCGGATGCCAGTCGGGGAACAGCGCCGGATCCGAGACGGTGCTCAGCTCGCCCCAGGCGCGATCCAAGTATGCTTTTTCGCCGGTTAGCTTGTACATGAGCGACAGCTGGATCGTCCGCTCCAGCACCTTCCGGCTGATCGGCAAGAGCCGCACACCGTCCGGCAGCTCATATTTGACGACCGGCTCCTTGAGCGTTTTACCCGCTGCCGTCTGCAGGGTTTTGTACCACGCCTTGGCCTGCGGGTCCGTTCCGATCAGCTGCTTGATGCGCTCAAAATCTTTGCTTGTGGCCATCAGCCGTGGGTGCAGCTTGTCCGGCGAGGTAATTTTCAGGTTCTCGATCGCGGTCCGGGTGTCCGATGGCTGCTCTTTGACCTGCGGCGCGACTTCCGCTGTCGATTGTGTCGCTGTTGCGGCCGACTGCTGGCAGCTGGCGCCCATGAAAGCTAAGCTTGTCGTGAGCGTGAGCAGCAGCAGCCTGGTGAGCCGTTTCTGTACGTTGGTGCGTGTATTGTAATCTTTTTCGCTCAAACCGTGTACCCTCCAACGAGCCACGTCAGAATGTGGCAGTTTCTAAATTTAGCCAACCCATCATAGAAATCATACATCGGAGATGTTACAAAATGATGTGCAACTTGGGCGGGTCCTACTTTGTGGGATAAGTGCCCATCGTGGCGCCTGCTGCATATGGTGAGTATGAAAACAGTTGCAACAAGGAGGCACATGCGATGTATCAACCCTATCAACCAGGAACAGGATTGAGCGCTCAACCGACCCAATGGACCATGCCAACTGCAACACCCACGGCAACGATGGGACAGCAAATGCAGTCACCGTATCCCCAGCCTTACACCCAACCCTACACCCAAGCATTCCCGACAACACAAGCTTACCCTACAACCCAAGCTTACCCTACAACAACCCAAGCTCAACCTACATCCTACGCACATGACCCTTACAGCCATGACTACTATTTTCATGAATATGTGATCATCGATCATACGGATGAGGAGCCTTCCGATTGGAACCCTTATTGGAACTACCATGATCCGTACCATGTGATGGGCTATCAATATCCATGGGTTCACCATTATCATACCATGTACCCTTACCCGTACGGCATGTAATCATCGACCATACGCGAAGTAACCATGAAAGCCGCCGAGTGTCGCCCTTCGACATTCAGCGGCTTCTTAACGTCAACCGTGCAGTCCCCCCTCAAACCGTGGACGAGGCCGATACGGCCCGATGGGGAGCTGAATCAGCGCGGTCATCCCTTCAGCTTCCAGAGAATACAGCGCATCTATCGTCGATACTTCATAGCCCAGCAGAGGATGAACCCCAAAGCCCAGCGCACAGGCAGCCAAAATCAAGCGTTGAACCAGCATGCCGGCCTCCATCTGCTGAATGCGGTAACCACGGTAACCGAGCGCTCCGATCAGGTGATCCTTAGGCCCAACCACGTGCAGGCACAATGGAACCTGGTACAAATTCACATTGTCCAGCGACATCCCGCTTTGCAGCCAGCCCCGCTGATCACCGGGTCGTACAGGGTGAAGCCCATGCTGTGAGGCATCATACCGGTATGCCCCATCGGGTATGCCGTCCACCCCGTAAAAGCACCCGTAAACCGTCACCCTCTCTTCTCCATCCAAATCATTCGTATAAGCGAATGAAGCAGCCGCTTCATTCAGAAGAGACGCAGCCTGCGCCACCGTTACTTTTCGCGCGATAAAGTCCATCCCTGGAGAGTAGCGCCTCCGGCTCGCTTCCAGCAAATCATACGCTAGCCGCTCCACCTGCGGCAGCTGTACCACGCCTTGCCCTTTCAACGCTCTGCGTTTGTCCGCCTCCTTCAACCCTCTCCAGCGAAAAGCGGCCGAATCCTTCAGCGCCGACGCTTCATTGATCCGGACCAGCATTGGGCTTTCGATGACTTTTCGGGATCGGATGTACTGCTCATACCGAACGTTCGGCAGCTCCCGGCAAAGCTGAGCGCAGGTGCAGCGTTCCTTTGGCTCAGCCCCTTTTAAAACCCACTCGTCAACGGACTTGATCGACAACGGAATCACAGCGAATGCACTTTCCTCCTGCTCACTCACTCCCAGCAAATGATTCACCGCTTGATCGAGAAACTCGAAGTAAACCCCAGCCTTAAAACCAAACCGTTTGGCCACCTCGAGCAACTGCCCCATGAGCACGCCGGTATCGAGCCCCTGCAGTCGGTAGCCGAAATAATGGTATTTGAAAAAATTTTTCCAATACACGGTCGTCACCAAAACTGCGCCAAAGCACTCCGAAATACTGCACCTTTGCCCCAGCGCCTTTTCTAAATACGCGTCAAAATTGCCTTCCCGCAGCACAACCAGTCGATGATGGGCCGCATCATAGTGATAAATCCCTTCGGCCAGCCCCTTCACCTTCAGATACATGTACAGCTCACTCGGATACAAGCCGCCGCCGGAAGGCACCAGCCTGCGGATCGACTGCATCACAGCAACCGGGCTTTCCTCGGAAGACGCATCGTCCGTATCCGTCTCGTAAGCCATTTGACTCACCTGCGCCAGTCCAAACACATACCACAAAAAATGGCTGATCGCCGTCACATCGACCTCATCCTCAACCGCTCGCTCCGTTAAGGTCAACGGAATTTCCGATGGCAGCTTCACTGCGGGCACACCGCGATACAGCTTGTAAGGCAGCGGCGCGTCCGCCCAATCCACCTCCCAGTCCACCGGTCTGTATTCGTCGATTTCATGATGGAGATGCCGCACAAATTGCTCCAGATTTTGGCTCACGCTTCACCTTCCCTTCCTGTTGCAGCTGTTAAAGGGATTCTTCCTTTAATAGTTGTCAACTGTTGCAGCTGTTAAAGAGATTCTGCCTTTAACAGTTGTCAACCTTTGCAACTGTTGCTTTATGGAAACGGATGCGGGTGCGGATTCAGCTGCTTCAACGTCAGCGGCTTCTTGGTGTACCCCAGCTGCTGCGGCACTCGGAGCACACGCTCCAGCCCGGTCAATCGGGTCAAGTGATGCCCGAAGGTCATTGGCAGCATGCCCGGGATAAGCACCTTCACACAATGCAGCCCATTGCGCTGCAGCTCCGGCGTTGTTTGGTTCACGACGATGATATCCAGCCCGAGACGCTGAAAAGATGCAACAATCCCTTGGAGATCCTCGGTCAAATCCGTATGCCTTGGGTGAGGCTTGAAGGCTTCGCCGAACGTTTGCGTCCGGCTGCGGTTCTCGAGCAAAAAGTGCAGCCGCTCTTCCGCCTGCGGCAGCCCGTAGAGCATCGAATGGTGCTCCATCGACTGCACGAGATACGGATCCCGGAGCATCCGGAGAGAAACATCCTTGCTGCTTTCAAACTTCTCATCCATCGACAGCGCCATGCCGGCCAGCTCGTAGATCGCGCTTTTCAGCGCTTTGACCGGATCCAGGTGTGCCCCTGCGGCACAGATGAGATTCATGCCGCGCGGCTTGCGGTTTTTCGCGATCGCCCATAAGCTGGGGATGCCATGCTCCATCGTGGAGTTAAACACATGCAGATCAAAGCCGGTGACGGTCTCCATCCGGTCGATTAGAAGCTGCAGCTCCTGGTCATCCGCTGAGCGGCAATCGAGCCTTGGAAGGCGAAGCTGCGCATACCAAGTCATCAAAAACGAGTCGCGCTCCACCACCTCCATAATGCCGTGGAAAATCGCCTCCACCAGACTTCCGCCTAAAGCGCAGCCGTTGGATGTCTCATACACATACCCGCTGCCAAAGCCCAGACTATAATAGGCCAGCAGCTCCGGCACCAGAATGGACCGCTCTTGCACCAGCGAATAGCCCCATACCCAATCCAACGAAGCATCGGGGTCAAACGGCTTATAAGGAAAATTAGTCATTGCATAATGCTCTCTCGCGTGAACACCGGCCGCCAGCGGATTCAGCGCGTAATCGGCGAGTCGACTGTAGCTGTCATGGACGGCTGAGCGCTTGCCGCGTGGTGACAGACCGCAATAGCGCTCCAAGCCTTCAAGAATCGCGGTTTGCAAGCTATCCGTATAGGTGTGCGTCCTGCCCGCAGTTCCCTCGTCTCCAATCATTAGCGGCAGATTGACGCTGACATCGGCGAACGGCGAGGTGAGATCCGTCATTTTCCCATTGAGGAAGCCGGTGCGAAAATCCAAATAATCGCGAGCCAGCACAGGCTTCAGCTCCTCCATGGAACGCGTTCGGAAGCTGTCAGGGCTGAGCTTTGGACTAGCCTTGAGCTCAATACGGGCCGCAGACGCTGAGTCTTCGGGCAAGCTGCTGCACACCGGACATAGCGGATTAGGCAAAAAAGCATGCCGCGACGTCCGCAGCGACTTCAGATCAACCAGCAGCATTCGGCCTTCCAAGCGGCTCGGCTGGCCGGACAGAAGCCGTTGAACCTCCTCCAGCAGCAGCTGTGCCGTCTGCCGAAGGCCGGCAACAGACGCCCACGGATCGCGCGGTTTGCCGCCATGCTCCGCGAGCCGCTCATGAAGCATGTGCATTTCCGGCCGGTTGCTCCCTGCCATGAGGAACCGCAGATCGGCGCAGACGGAGCACCCTTGCACACCTGCGCGCACAAGCGGCCCGATCACAGCTTCGCCAAAGGTGGCGAATGCCCGAAGCCAGGGAATGCCCGAAGCTTGAAAGGTTTGCTCCGCCTGCGCATGGATCGAAGGCTGCCAGGCATCATGCAGCACTAGAGCCAAGGCCGCTTCGCCTAGCCCTGCCTCGTTCGGTTGGCCTAGCCGAACCACACGGCAAGCGGAGCCCAGCTCCTGTTCCAGCTCGCGGGCAACGATATCCGCTAACACCCCTTCACCGATCACAGCGATAACAGGCTTCACGGCGACACCTCCTCCCGCAGCAGCACGCCCGCGACTTCCAGCGCAGGGTTCTGCTGATCGCTCAAGAAAGGCTCCAGTGCCAGCCGGACTACGTTTAGCTGCCGACCGTTACGGTCTAATATCTGCAATGCTTGCTTGAGGATCTCCTCGTGTGGAACCGCACACGTAGGAATATCAATGTGAAGCGGCGAGACCCTCCGCACAGCAACCTCCGTTAGACCAGCCCCTCCTACTTGATTTTGCGCACATAGCAGCGCTTCCTGAAGCGCCCTTCGCATGGCCAGCGTGAGATTCAAATCGACGGCTACATGCCATTGTCCACCCGCTTCCACCCACACCGCCGGGAAGCCAAGCACATCTTCGCCAAGCCCCAGCTGCGGTGGTCCTTGCAAGGTGGTAAGCGACTTCAAATAAAACCGGCAGCGCTCATCCGCCACTGGATTCAGCTGAATTGGCGTGATCGTCGTTTTCCTGCCTGAAGTAGACGAGCGCTGAACCAGCTTTTCGTCTAAACATTGCTGCAGTCCCCGGCAAACGCCTTCCGCAAGCGTGCCGCCGGCCCCAATGCCTAAACGCGCGCCCGAAGGTTTACGCTCCTGAATCAGAGGCCTCGCCAACAGTGCTACATACTGCTCGAGCCCCACTAGTCCGGCTTCTCTTCGAGCCTCTTCATGCGTAAGCCCGGAGCAGATGCGATCCGGCAGCACCTTTGCCGGCCCCATAGAGCGCGGATTCACCGTCTGCACACGACATTGTGCGAGCGGCAACTGCAGCAGCTCCCCCTCCTCCCAGACATGAAAAATGCCGGTTTCCGCCGAGGTCAGCCGTTCAAAGAAGGGAAGCAGCGACTCTTGCTCGGCAGTAGGCACACCTATGCTTCGTTCCAGTACCGTATGCGCATCAAACGGTTCCTCAACCTGAGCATGCCCGCATACGAGCGGATGAGGCAGGAACGTATACCAATTGCTTTCCAGCGTCTCCAGATTCAGCAGGAACACCGAATGCTTTCGTTCCGGATCCGGCGTGCCTGTCACACTTTTGAACAGCTCAAAAACGATCCCGTTCGCAAGCAGCGCGCCCGCAGTGCTAGAAAACGAGTGCAGCTGCGGGTCTTTGCGCACCGCCGTCTCATGGATGCGGCGCCACGCCGAGTCCCACGCTTGCTCTCCATCGGGCTGGACGAGTGGTCCTGCGACTCCCGTTTGGTGGGCAACCACCGAAGGAATGAACCGCTTGTTCGCTTCGCGGCAGGCCGCTTCAATCGCACGCAATTCGTCCAAATTCCCCTCTTGCGACACATACAAAACCGAATCATACGGCTGAATTGCCTTATGCCACGCGCCTGCTCCACTGAAGCCAAGTTCCTTTATGTACACCCTCGGATCATGCACCTGCGCATGGGCTTCCAGCGCCTTCAGCCTATCCCGATTCGTCGGCGCCTCACCGGTCAGCAGGAAATCAAAGCACGGCAGTCCCGATTCCAGCAGCGCCGACGCCAAGGAAACGAAAAAAGGCCCCGAACCGACCGCCAGCACCCTCGCCTGTCGATAGTGCTCAAACCGGTTTGCGCCTGATCCGCCATGATGATCGAGAAACTCAATCTGTGATGCATACCTCTCCACGATTCCCGCTGGCAGCTGATGAGGCGGCTCACCGCTAACATCCCGTAAAAATCCGTTCTGATGCAGCACCGCAGCAATATCGAACACCCTAGTTCGGAAGGGCTCCGGCAGTCCGTCCGTCAATTCACCTAGCGTGTGCGCCCCCGTAAATACCGGGATCAGCTTCTCAATCCATTGGTCAATTGCATCGCCTTCCATTTTGAACGAGCCTCGATTGTTGCGAAAAAACACCTCGCCCTTCGGGTCCGGAACAACGAACGTATCCCCATTCAATTTTGGACGCATCGTATCCTTCAGTGTAGCCATTTCACTCCCCCTAAAAGGACATTTCGTAGAAACGGTTCACTGTTATCTTATGTACTGGGCTTTGTCCCTCTTGCCTACTTATTTTGGATGGAGCACGGCCCCTGCTGCCCGACTGGAAATCGAAGCGGCAGGGGCTTTTTCTCCTAACGCTTACGACTTAGAAGCAACGGAAGCAGTTAAAGCAGCGGAAGCACTGGAAGAAGCAAGTAAAGCAGTTCACACAACGGAAACAACGGAATCCGCAGCCACCACAATGCCCACAACCGCCGCAATGCCCACAGCCGCCGTGTCCACCACAATGTCCTCCGCCATGACCGCATTGACGCGCATCATAAGGAGCTTGATTTTGAGAAGGGACTACTTCACCTGCCTTAAAGTCGGAAACATTCAGTTTCTGTAACTCATTTTTAAACTCATTCATTTGTAAAACCTCCGTATTTTTGTTTGGGAATAACGCAGGAGATGCGGGACTGGCAAGCAGGACATCCGATCGATCGCGAACCGGTGATCCGTTGTCTATGAGCGACTGCTCTGACCCTCCTCGACAGCACATACTATACAATTATGATTTATCCTCCGCGGGTGTTCCGGTTCACAAGCGCCCAGATTGGGCAGCTTTGTCTTTCTTTTGGCGACGATTGGTTGTAAAGTAAGGGAAGAGGTGACGCCCCATGCGGAAGCTGTTATTCGGCACTAGAAATCAAACCCGATTTGCGTTTATAAAAGAAATCGTCAGCGACCTTCCGATCGAGCTCGTCAGTCTGGCAGAGCAGGGAATCGAGCTGCATGTCCTGGAGGAAGGGAACGATCCGCTGCAAAATGCCCTCGGAAAAGCATTTGCTTACCATCAAGCGTCCGGTATGCCTACGATGTCGATCGATGCCGGTCTTTACATCGAGAAGTTCCCAGACGACAAACAGCCCGGCGTATACGTGAAACGAATTTATCCGGACCGCAGAGATGCCGGCGAGGAAGAAATGCTGGCGCACTACATCGAAGAGCTGAACCGCTGCGGCGGTGAGAGCAAAGGCTACTGGAATCAGGGGCTGGCGTTGGTGCTGTCGGAGAGCGAAATCCTATTTACGACCTATAAAAGAGAGACCCTGTTTACCTCGAAGCGAAGCCTCGAGATGTCGCCGGGGGAGCCGCTCAATTCGATCCAGATCGATCCGCGAACGGGCAATTATGTGTCCCAGCTGACACTCGAGGAGAAGAAAGCATCCCAGGAGCAGATGGTGAAGCACATCCATCAATTCCTTGCTCAGCACTTGGGTACGATTTAAACCAACACAACGTCAAAAAAAGGCCGCCCCTCATCTCTGAATGAAGGACGGCCTAGTTCTTGTTTACCGAAGGATTTGCTCTCGTTTACTTCTTCTTCTCTTCCTCGACGTTCTTGATAACGCGTTCCTGCGCATCTTTGAGCGCGGTGTTCACGTCCTTTTTGCCCAGCGCCATATTCTTCTGCTCATCGCGGATAATACTCGACGCCTTGGAGCCGTAGATCGACGATTTTTGTGCTGGCGTTTGCTTGGTTAAGAAAATGTTTTGCACCTTTTTGCCGTTGTAGCTGGAGAAATTTTTCGCATAGTTGGCTTGGATCGCCTTATCAGGAATGGCACTGATGCGACCGTTAGCGCTGACAATCATTTGCGTTTCTTTGGAGACGGTCTCGAGCAGCACCTTGAATGCTTCTTCCTTATGCTTACTCGTCTTCGAAATAAAGGTCATATGCGAGTCCACGGTACGCCCATTGCCCAGCTTATCCTGGAAGTTCGGCAGCGCCGCAATATCCCAGTTCGTGAAGCCTCCCTTGGCAGCCTCCTCCAGCGGAGCGGCAGCATCATTCGACCATTCCAGGAACATCGCTACGTTCTGATCCTTCAGGAAGCCGTTGCGGCCCCAGTTGAACTTGTCGCCCGGACCGATTTGGCCTGGTATGTCATACACCTGCTTCATGAAGTCGAATACGCGCTTGTATTCCGGCAGATCGAGCGTCGGCTTATCATTGGCCAGAACGGCCGGAACTCCTAATTGCCCGGCGATCGTATCGGCATAGTTCGGTTCAAAGCCGATATACTGAATCCCGTTCTCGGTGCGGTTGATTTTCTTCGCAATCGGCAGAATATCCTCAAAGCTCATAATATCCTTCGGATACGGAAGACCGAATTTATCAAAAATATCCTTGTTGTAAAGCATCATCCCGTAGTTCAGGGAAAACGGAATCGAGTACAGCTCGCCTTTATCGCCCGCCTGGCGGATACGCTCCATAATCGGCTGATCGTAAATGGACAAGTCCACATTATATTTTTTCACGTACTCATTCAAGTCCTGCATAACATCCAACTGCTTCAATAAAGCGAAGTAGCCGTTGCTGGCAAAAATAAGGTCCGGCGTATTGCCTGCCGCAACGAGGTCTTCCAGTTCTTGACCTTGGGTCGGCTTAATGTACTGCAGCGTAATGTTCGGGTACTTCTTCTTCACCGGCTCAACAAAATATTTTTGGAAATCGCTTTCCGTAAAGCCGACACTCTTGTGGTTGGTAATGGTTAACGTAACCGGCTCGTTCGATGCTGGCGGAGGAGTTGCCTTGGTTTCTTCCGCTTTGGGCGCTTCTTTCGGTGCCGCTCCCTGAGTTCCTTGCCCGCTGCTGCATGCTGTAAGTGAAGCTAATACCAACGCTGACGCCAAAATCGAGATCCCTGTTTTCTTTAGCATTGTACCTTACCCCTTTGTCATGTGATTAGAAAATGAATGATTAGCTGCATGCCGGTCCCGTCGTGCCTCTGACGATCAACCGTGGATGATATTGGGTTTGTTTCGTGCCGAACTCGAGCTTCTGAATCAGACGGTTCAAGATATGTACTGCGTCCTGTCCCATCGCTTCTTTCTCCGTATGTATGGTGGTTAGCGGTGGGGTGCAGTAGTTGGCCGCATCGATGTTGTCCGAACCGACCACAGAAATATCGTCTGGCACGCGCATGCCCTGCTCAAGCATGACCCGCATAGCGCCCAGCGCCAGCATATCGTTTGTTGCAAAAATCGCCGTCGGCTTGTTGAAACGTGTCTGGGAACGTTCCCACATTGCTTTTAATGCGTCCCTACCAGCTTCAAAAGTCGAGGTTTGCGAGAAAAACAGATGCTCTTGCGGAATTTCACAGCCTAATTCTTTCATCCGCTCATAAAAGCCTGCATAACGCAAATAATGGCTTCGATGCTCCTGCGGTCCTGCTATGATGCCGATCCTCCGATGCCCCAGCTCATATAAGTGATCGGCTGCCATTCTGCCGCCTGCGAGATCATCGTTGACCAGCTGGATCACCTGGCTGTTCTCTGCCGTACCGTTCACCATCAGATACGGGATGTTGAACTTATCGATATGCCCGATCATCTCTTGGCTTAACCGGCTGATCAGAATTAGCCCGTCCACTCGCTTTTCCAGCATGTAATCCGCCGAGCGAAGCGACATTTCCTTGTCTGTGGACACGAATACCGAGTAATTGAGCTGCTCCGCTGCGGAGAGAATCGCGTCCAATATTTTCCCGTAGATCGGATGGGATACAATCGGATAGTCCTTCCGGTAAATAATAATGCCGATGTTGTAGGTTCGCTGCGAGACCATGGCTCTAGCCACAGCATTCGGCTTGTACTGCAAATGCTCAATGGCGTGCTCCACCTTCTTGCGCGTCTCCGGACTAATGTATCCGTTGCCCGAAATAACACGAGATACAGTAGACTTGGAAACCCCGGCGAATCTCGCGATGTCAATAATCGTATGGTTCAGAGGTGCACCTCCAGGGGAAAATGGTAAAAGCGTCCAAACGAGGTAAGCGCTTTCCCTTTGAATATTATCAATATACTATAGCCGCTCCTTTTTTGACAACCACTCTTTTCAACATTTACCAAATCTAAATGTTGAGGCTGGGACATCACACGGGCGCACGTGCTCAGCAGCGTTCTCCAATG
Source organism: Paenibacillus cremeus (assembly GCF_007786445.1). Classification (GTDB taxonomy): domain Bacteria; phylum Bacillota; class Bacilli; order Paenibacillales; family NBRC-103111; genus Paenibacillus_G; species Paenibacillus_G cremeus. The sequence continues at coordinate 43,515 of NZ_VNJI01000032.1, forward strand.
CGGGTTTCACGCTTTGCACGCGGAGCTCGGGGCTCGGCGGCGCGCTCCAATGCGGGTTTCCCGCTTTGCACGGAGCGCCAGGGCTCGGCGGCGCTCTCCAATGCGGGTTTCACGCTTTGCACACGGGCGCACGGGCTCGGCGGCGCGCTCCAATGCGGGTTTCCCGCTTTGCACGACGCGGCGCACGGGCTCGGCGGCACTCTACAAAGCGGGTTTCCCGCTTTGCACTCGGCGCACGGGTTCGGCGGCATTCTCCAATGCGTGTTTCCCGCTTTGCACGCGGCGCACTGGCGCCTCCCTCGCCTTGGATACTTGCGCATAGCCGTAGCCGTACATATCGACGAAATGATCAAAAAAGGGGCTGCAATCAGCCCCTCCCCAGTGTCGCTTTATTGCACCAGAATTGCACCATAATGCCCGTCGACGGAGACGGTTACATTACCGCCCGAAACGGTGTACACGGTTCCGGTAATTTTATCGGTCATCGTGCTGCCGTCCACTACGCTAAGCTTCGAAACAGGAACGGTGATCGACTTCCTGGACGAGTCGTTGTTCAGTGCCACCGCGATCCGGTTCGTATTGTCAAACCGTCCGTAGGAGAACACCTTCGTTGCGTCATCAGCGAGCAGCGTCATGAAGGAGCCGGTGCGCAGCGCCGGATATTGACTGCGGATGCTGATCAGCTTTTGCGTCAGAGCGACGGCACTGTTGGCTGTCGTGCCTTGTGTCCAGTCGAAGGTACGGCGATTGTCCGGATCTGCACCGCCCTGCATACCATACTCATCGCCATAGTAAATCGTCGGCGTTCCCACGTACGTCATTTGGAAAAAGAGCGCCAGATATGTTTTCCAAATGTCGCCTGCCGCGCGCGTTCCGAAGCGAGTGATGTCGTGATTGCTGAGATGGTTGCTCATGACCTGCTGCACATTCGTCGGGTAGTTGGCCCGTGTGCCGAGCAGCCAGGTGTCGAATTGCGACGTCGGAATCGAAGCCGCGTTGTTGCTGTAATCCTTGCCCGTGATCCATTCGGAAACCGGCTGCGTAAAGCCGTCGAAGTTGGTCGCGCCATCCCACTGATCGCCCGTCGACGCCCAGGAGGACGCGTTGCCCCAATATTCGCCGAAGACTACCGCGTTCGGATTGACGGACTTCACTGCAGTGCGGAATTCCTGCCAGATCGTATGATTCGTGCTGTTGCTGCCGCCCCCGCCGTTTGCATCGGCATACTGCGGAGCATCGAGACGCCAGCCGTCGATATTGTACGGTGCGGACAAATACGTTTTGGCCACCGAGTTGCTGTTGTTGTAGATATCATTGCGTACCGCCGAGCCTGTGGCACCATAATTCAGCTTAGGCAGCCGGCTGGAGGTTCCGAATAACGAGAACGTGTTCGGCCACGCCTGGAAGGTGTAGTAGTTGTACCAGGTGCTCGTCTGCGATTCGTAGGCCCCTTGGGTCGACCATTTATTATATTTATCGAACCATTTATTCGTATCGCCCGTATGATTGAACACGCCGTCCAGCACCACATAGCCCTGTGGTCCGTTCGAGCTGCTGTGCATATTGGAGACCAGCGTCTGCAGCAGAGTGTTGGAGCCTAGAGCAGGGTCAACGGTATAGTAGTCCTCGGTATCGTACTTGTGATTCGTCGGGGCGCTGAAAATCGGATTCATATACAGGATATTAGCACCGAGCGTGCCCTTGATGTAGCTGATTTTTTGATTTACGCCATCCAAATCCCCGCCGAAAAACACTAGATTGTTGTTGTAACCGGCACTTGCCGCAACAGCGCTGCCCCATGCTTTCTTTTCGGCCAAATTCCCATTATACCGGTCGTCATTCGTTTGAATGTCATTGGAGGTATCTCCGTTATAGAAGCGATCGGGGAACACTTGATAGATAATGCCATTTTTCATCCAGTCCGGAGTCTTGAAGCCTGGGATAATAAAGAAATCGCGGGTTGTCTGCTCCGTATCGGATGGGCCTTTCGCATCATACCAGACCGTCTTCGAGCCGTCATTGATTTGGAAGTGGTAATGCTTGACCGAGCTGCTCGCCGGAACCGTACCTTGCCAAAACTCATAGTTGCCGGTTGCATCGTTGCCTACTTTGGTCATCGCCACCCAATGGTACGCACTGTCTGCCGAATCGTAATACCGGATATTGGCCGTGGTAATATCGTTGGTGTAGGTCCGAAATTTCAAGGTGACGCTCTGCGCGCTGGTCGGCTCCAAATTGTTGTCATACACCGGGCCTTGGTCGTGGAACAAGCCGCTCCACATCACATTGTTATCCTGCGCGGCCGCATGAACGGTCGAGGACGGTGTCTGCCAAGCGCTCGTCACCGCGATCATGCTCAAGCAAAGCGCCAGCGTTTTCAAGAAAGTGCGTTTGCGTTTTTTCGTATGGGCCATTAGAAATCTCCTCTCTGAAATAGAAAAGAATGCTTATGCTTTTCCTAGCACAATACACCTATGTAAAAGCTGCAGCTCACCTCCCACAAATCCCATATATTGGTTTTGTTAGCGCTTTCTTTATTGATTATAATCTTCCCCAGCCTCTTCGCTCCAGTCACAGAACTGTCGTGAAATGATACGAAACTGTGCTAATATCCCGCCCCAAAAAGAAATGAGGGCAGAGCTTCTATCGCTCCCCCTCATACCCTAACAGCCAATGTAAGCTCCTCAATTGTAATTTCCCTTGTCGCAATGCGAAAACGCTCCCCTACTCCTGATCAATCGGATGCCGGATGTTGTCCCAATACAGATCACAGAACAGCTTCCCGTTCGGTCGCATGACCGCATAGCTTACTTGTTCCGCTGTGACACCCCGCAGCTGCAGCTGCTTCGAGAGCCATGCGGTGGAGACGCCCGAGAGCTCCAGATTGTTCTTTATGATTTGGCCGTCCATAATGAGCTCAATCGGAAACTGGCTCTGTGCCGGACTGGGCAGGTTGAAATCCTTACGCATCAGCGCCCTGTATTGCGGCTTCTTGAGCACCGACAGCTTTCCATTAAGCTCCAGCACGGCATACTCCACTTCCTCCGGGTCAAAAATATCTTTTTCCCGCAGCTCCTGATTGAGCGTATCGAGCGTAATTTGAATTTTCTTTAAATTCTGCTCCAAAATTTTGCCGTTCTCGATGACTACGGTCGGCTTGCCTGCCAGCCATTTGCGAATTTTGCGGCTTTTAAGGGAAATAAATGCGACAATATAGGCGATCCCGCTGAAGCTGAGAAAAGAGACTGCCAAATGCCACGTTTTCATCGAGGTGTTGAAAGCGATATTGCCCGTGATCGCCCCCAGCGTGATCGAAGCGACAAAATCATAGTAAGTCATCCGCGCAATCGTATGCTTGCCCAGCACCTTCGTAATCACCATAATGAGCGCGAAGGCAATGAACGCCCGGATAATCGTATCCCAAACGATACCCACCTAACCCACCTCCTACCAGTTAGTATGGGTCAGACTTGGGTAGTTATTCCTTCACGTTTAACAAAAAGCGGGGTTAAAAGTGCTGCACCCACCACCATTAGCGCGCCGCTTACACTGTACACGACCCAAAGGGACAACGAGTCCTTTAAAAAGCCGGAAGTCAGCATCCCCAGCACCAACATCCCCATAAACACAGGGGCAATCGCTCCGGAAACCCGTCCAATAAATTCGGCTTCCGTGTTTCTCATAATCATCGTTTGGATTCCGATATGGATGCAAGGGTTGAACAAGCCACTCATGAATTGAAAGACAAGGGTTAACCAAATCACCGAAGAGGCTCCTACCCCAACCGTGCAAAGAGCGCTGACCAGCAAGCCTGCGGCAAGCATTAGCTGGGGCTTTACTTTTTTGGCGATGATCATGATCACTGCCCCTCCTACCAGCATCGCGGCCCCGTTCGTCCCCACCAGCCATTGCAAAAACGATTTGTCCTGCCCCAGCTTTTCCATCGTAACAAAGATCAAAAGCGGCTGAATTAAGCCGACGGCTAGACCCGAAGCGGCAAAGGTAAAGCTTAGCGTTCTTAAGGAACGATTGGATGCGATGTATCGAAATCCAGCCGACAGCTCCTTCATGAAGGGACTGCGGGCTTCAAGCTTTTCTTCTTCATGGTCTCGAGGCAGGGTAGATAAAATCAAGGAGGACCCCAAAAAAAGAAGCGCCGTCAAAGTTAGCGAAACCGCAATGCCGAACTTGAAAAAAATAAACGTTCCTATGATCGGTCCTAAAATGACTAAGCCCGCAACGAGCGATTGTGAAATGGCCATAACCCCCTGGAGCTGATGCTCGGGCACATTCCGCTTGTATAGCTTCATGCCCGACGGCTGAGAAAATTGCGACAAGCTGGCCGAAACAAACGATCCGACAAGCAGCGCCATCCACCCTCCGTTCATCACCGCCACCAAGACGACCACCACGGACAAGGCGGATAGCAGATCGCTCCATACCATGGTCCGCTTGGGGCGCCAACGGTCGGCTAAAGTTCCGCCAATAATGGCAAACAAAAAGATCGGTGCAAATTCTGCTGCCGATATCAATGACACGTATACCGGATTATTGCTGGTTAACTGGGTAACATACAGAAGGACTGCATAATTTCGAATCCAAACGCCTAGCTGCAGCAGCACTCGTGAAAGCAGAATGGTTCGAATGTACCGGTTTGAAAACATGTGAGCCACCTCAACTCTATTTACTAAATTAGTAATTTACTAAATTACTGACTTAGTTTATTTCGTTTTTCATCGTTCGTCAACCAAAACTTTTACATTCCTGTCCTTCCAATGGTCGTTGAAATAAAAAAAGCCCTGAGCGCAAGCGCACTCAGAGCATCAAGAATTGTATTCGACTATCGAAATCACTCAGGGATATGATGCAGACTCTCCACCAGCATCAGCAGCGCCATCGACTGGCCATAAGGCATTGGACATTGCGGAATCCGCTTGTAAAAATCGAGCGTATGCCCCATCCGCGTACCATACGAAACGCCGTGTACCATGCCTTGCTCATCGATTTTGGCCAGAACGCTCTTCATCGCCTGGAAGGCAGCATCGGCATACTCGTCCACGATATAGCCTTTGCGGATCGCCTTGAGCATACTGTATGCAAAACCGGCTGTCGCCGACGTCTCCTCATAGGAGCTCGGATCGTCCAGCAGCGTATGCCACATGCCAGACTCGGATTGCAGCAGCGCTAGCTGTTCTACCTGCCGCTCCAGGGAGGTGACGAGAAAAATTTCGACGCCCAGCGGGATTTTGACCATGTCCAAATAATCGACGAGACCCGCGGAATACCACGCATTGCCGCGTCCCCACAGCGCTTTGGCAAAATTGTGCTTGCCGACAAAGCTCCACCCATGATAGAACAGCCCCGTCTGCGTATCGGTCAAATATTTCATATGCACGAGAAACTGCCGCACACTCTCCTGCACGTAATCGTCGCGGTTCAGCAGCACACCCATTCGTCCAATGAACAGGACGGTCATATACAGCGTATCGTCCCACAGCTCCCCGTAATGTTCCCCTTCGAGGGTGACATGGGTTATGCCGAACTCCGGAGTTCGGGGCATCTCATCTGCGGCATAGCTGGCCCATTCTTTGCACAGCTCGAGGTACTCGGGATTATGCGTCTCTTCGTACAAATAAGTCAGCGTCAGCAGCGGACACATCGTATTGACATTTTTCGAGGGCAGCCCTTCACGGATTCGCGCATCGAACCAATCGATCAGATAGCTAAGAATCTCGCGGTTGTTCGTTTCTTTATAATACCGGTACAAGGAAAACAGACCGACCCCCTGCGACCAATCCCACTTGTTGATCGAGATGATGCTTTCCGGCGTGTCCTCTTCAATCGTAACTTTTAAATTTTTCATCCCGGAAATGACTTTATCAATGGTCAACAGCAGCTCGCGCCGGTTCAAAGGAACTTCCATCGTGTTCCAACCTCCTGAATCCTTCCCCGCTATTAGAACGGTTGTCTTATATATTCTTTAGGAGAGACGCCCTCCAATTTCTTGAACACCATGTAAAAATGCGAATAATCCTTGTACCCGACCGCTTCTCCCGCTTCCCGCACCCGGTGCTTCCCTTCCAGCAGCAGGCGTTTGGCATGATGAATTCGCGTTTTGGCGAGCAGATCGACGAAGGTGGTCCCGGTCTCCTGGCTGAGCAGCCGGCTCAAATAGCTGGCGTTCATGTGGTACAGCTCGGCAAGCAGCGATAAGCTGACGTTCTCTGCATAATTGGTGTTCACGTACGCTAAGACCGATTTGATGACCGGCGAATATTCCTTCTTCATAGTTCCCGTATAGGGTCTGCTGGACATCATCAGCCGGTGCAGATAGTCGTACGCATCGCTAAGGCTGTCCAATTGAAACACCTGCTCCACCGTGTCGCTGTAGCTAATCTCCGGAGTGATCCCCGCTTTGTCGGCATAACGGTAAATGTCGAGGCATACCGCCGCGAGCAAGCTCTGTGCGGTCAGAATGCTGCCGTCGCTTTTCTCCACAATCCCGGACAGCTGCGACAGCAAGTACGACTGCAGGCCGCCTTCCGACGGATTCTCCAGCACAAAATCCAGTCCGGCCGGCTTCTCGCTGCAATCCAGCTCCGGCAGCTGAAAATACCGTTTCTGCGCCGTCCGCATCGTCTCGTCGAAGGCATCGCGCAGCTGCGCAAGTCCGACGCAGATTGGGCTTAAGATGATTGACAGGGAGATGCTGCCTGCACCTGCACCTTCCACTCCCCCTTCGACCATCCGGCTGGCTCTCCGGCAAATCGACGTTTCCGGATGGATGAACGCAAGCATCGTGTAAGGCGTGATCGCGAACGGCACAACCTGCGAGCCCTCAAATTCACCGCTCAATCGTCCGCACAGGTCGGATAATTGCTGCTGGTACTGCTTCCACTTGTCCCGCGCGAGCTTATCCTTGAGCCAATAAGAGCCCTTGGGCCGAACGGCCAACAGCACGAACGGACTCTCCACGCTCAAATCGGCTTGCAGCAGACCTGCTCTTAATGCATTCGTTTGCGGGTTGTAACCGGATACATAATCAGCCATGCATGAAGCAGCAAGCTCCATCCCCGATGCTATCATAAGCTGTGCTTCCCCTTTTCTCAAGAACGGTCGTTTACCTAATCATACACAAGGGTCGACAGGTTGACTAGTAGCCGGTAAACTTCGCCCCCTTATTATAAGCTGAAGCGCGAAGTCGCTCCTATCGGGTGAATTTTACTTTTTATCCATAAATTTTACCGTTCTCCATGCGTTTGCAAAAATTATCAATAAAAAGTAAGAACAGCCCCATATTAATTCAACCCTTCTTCCCTTAGGATATTAATGAAGCGCTTTCAATGGGGGTGAGTCGATGTTTTACTCAGTCAGCAGCCGCTGACTCCAATCCACTATGGGAGGATTCATTATGAGGAGAAAAAGCATAAGACCGGCACACCTGAAGGTGTTCGCCACCGTATTATCGTTTTTTGTTTTACTGCAGTGCGTAAGTGTCATGCCATTCTCAACCCCTACGGTGCAAGCTTCCACTACCACGGATTTTAACACTCGAGCCAGCTCCCTTATCTCGCACTTTGCCGCACAAGCCAGCACCACCACCAACTACCAAAAAGATTATTGGGTCGCCGAATCCAAATTTTACGACTATGCTGTCAATGGCAACACGGCGAGGCTAGCCGAAGCCCGGTCCTTCGTAAGCTATGCGCTGGACAATACCACCGAGCACTTCACCCTGCTGGCCGCGATGGACTGCTACTTGCGCTACGGCTACTTGTACGACCAAGCACTGATCGACAAAACGAAGAGCGTCATGGTCGGCAATACGCACTATGGGGATGACCTTAGCACGCAGAACAAAATTATTATGGCAGCCACTGCCCGCTACCTGGCTTCTGAAACGTGGCCCACGGACACGTTTGGAAGCAGCTTCACTACCGCGGACCCGACAGGGCAGCAGACGGTCAATGATTATATCAACATTTATGTGCATTATGGCGAGCGTGAATTCAACTCCAACACGTACTTCGCTTACCACTACAATGCCTTCCGTGCACTGGCGGACCTAGCGAAAGACGCCACGCTGAAAAATAAAGCCGGCTTGGCGGCGGAGTGGATGCTGGCCTCGGCAGCAGGCGAGTGGCTGAACGGCCATTGGGCGGCGGCGCAAGAGCGGATCTACGAGCCGATTCATGCGCAAACGGACTATCGCGCAGGCAGCGCTTTGCTGTGGCTTTATTTCGGCGGCCCGTCCACAGCGGACATGGACGGCGACGAATTGTACTACAGTGCGCAAGCCGTAGCCTCCAGCTACCGGATGCCGGATATCATAGCGCAGATTGCGCAAGCACGAACGACCGCTTATACGCATAAGGAGACCCATTTTTACGACAAAACGGAATGGACGACAGGCTACTACCAATACCTGACCACTTACATGAACAAAAATTACGGTGTCTACAGCGATCGCGATTATATCAACCCGATGAGCAACTACGTCAACCGGTTCACAGGCTACTTCAAGCAAATGCTTCGCTGGGGCGTGGCATGGCAGGGAACTACCGGCAACAGCACCTTCCTTGTGCAGCATCCGCTGGGCACTAAGGTAACGAACTTCGGAGCTACGGCATATGAGCATGTCCTGCAGCACAACGGGACGATTATCGGGGTGTACGACATTCCTGCCACCGACCCGAATCCTTGGATTTATGGCTGGATTCCGACGAACTACACGGCCGTAATCAATAACTCCACGACGACGGGACGCATTTATTTGAACTACGGTCCGGTTATGGTCGCGCTTCACGTGACTTCGCCGTTCACTTGGACAACGGGCACGCAGAACTTCCAGCAAAATGCCACCAAAATCGGTATCGTAGTGGAGACGGCCGACCCAAGCACCTATGCCGGAGCGGATGATACGACGAAGCTGAACAATTTCAAAACGGCTGTCGATGCTAAATTCAGCACCGTGGTGTTCAACTCCACGCCTTCGGACGGCCCGATCATTTCTTATACGGCACTGGACGGCACGACGATGGAAACCAAGCACAACATGTACAATACCGGATATGACAAAATCAATGGGGCCGCCTTCACCTTCTCCACCACCACTTGGCCGCTGCTGGATGATCCTTGGATGCATCAGGATTATAACGGCAATACGCTGACGCTTACCTTTGGCAGCAAGCAGCGTGTGTATAATTTCTCCACTTGGACGGTGACGGACAATTCGACGCTGGTGAACGATACGTTCGAGACCATGAGCACAGGCGCAGCCCCATCCGGCTGGACGATCACGAACGGCTCCTCGACGAGCACAACGGTCGCCGACAATCCGGGCCCGACGGATAAGAGTCTACGCCTGTTGGACACGAACACCTCCGGCAATACAGTCGCTGTCCGCACCTTCACAGGACAGACCGGCACTATCGTCGCGGAGTGGAAATACAGGGATGACCTGGTCGGCTCCCAGCCGAAATTCATCCTGCGCAGCGGTTCCACCGATGGGGTCAGCTTATACCGCTCCGGCACGGGGCTGTACTACAATAACAGCGCCGGTACCGGCGTCGCCATTCCGGGCTTCACCTTCACGGCGAACACGTGGTACACCTTTACGATCGTGGCGAATCCTGCCACCGACACATTCGATCTGTACGTGGATGGCGTGCTGAAGCAATCGGGCGCCCAGTTCCGCAACGCGGTCACGCAGCTGGACAGCATTTACCTGGCCAGCAGCTCGGGCAGCACGAACGATTTTTACATTGACTCAGTCTTGATTACGAAGTAATCGTTGGAGTAAGCCGTCAGAACGATGGAACTGTGGTGTGGTCCAGCCTCAGCCTCCTCCTTCTGGCGGCTTTCTATTCGCCTTTAATATTAATAATATTTTATATTCATTTAGTTTTTGCAATATTAAGAAAGATTAGGTACACTAGGGCTAGAAAGTTGCAACCAGGAAGATAGAAGGTGAAGCTAACAGATGGAAGACAACAACACAAATAAACGCGTCGCCGCTCCTCTGCTGCTGGATCTGGCCAAATCGCTCTCCAGCGAGCTGCGGCTCAGAATATTAGAAGCGCTGAGTGAAAAGCCGATGAGTGTCGGCGAGCTGACGAAGATGCTCGGCGTAGCGCAGCCGACGATCTCGATCAACGTGCAGATGCTGGAGGAGGTCGGATTGATCGAAACCGCGCAGAAGCTGGGTAGAGGCAAAATCTGCTCCCGCACCTGCGATTCGTTGACCCTGGATCTGCCCATGGTGCCGAGTGAATCGCTCAAGGTGAAGGAGATCCATATGCCGGTGGGCATGTACACCGCGTTTCAGATCAAAGCGCCTTGCGGGCTGGTGAACAATGAGGGCACCGTCGGCAGTGTGGATGAAATCGCCACGTTTTATATGCCGGAGCGTGCGGAGGCGAACCTGATCTGGTTCAGCGAGGACGGGTATGTTGAATATTCGTTCCCATACCCTGTCGCCGTGGATCAGCTACCGATTCGAGAGCTGAGGGTAAGTGCAGAGCTGTGCTCGGAGACCTTCGAGTACAATGAGGAATGGCTCTCCGATATCACCTTATCGGTCAATGGCCATGAACTCGGCACCTTTACCAGCCCGGGCGATTTCGGTAAGACGAAGGGGCATCTGACGCCCGTCTGGTGGAAGGGCGGCACGCAATACGGCCTGCTGACGGAATGGTTGGTGGACGAAACTGCTGCATATATTAATGGCGAACGAAGCGCAGCGGTCACCGTTCATGAGCTGCAGCTAAGTCCTGAAAAGCCGATTGTGGTCCGCTTCGAGGTCAAGCCCGACGCCCGCCATCGTGGTGGTATAAACTTGTTCGGCAAGCATTTTGGCAATGTGGCGCAAGACATCAAGCTGGTGTTTTCGCGATAAGCGGCACAGCAAAGGACCGTCCGAAAAGATCGCCGGACGGTCCTTTGCTGTGCATCCTCTAACTTTTAGCTCGTTGTGAGTTGCTCCTGCCCCCATACAATACCGCTATACGTAGCCTCCATCCCCTAATCCATTCCTGCTTACTATTCAGCGCTTGTGCGGCCATACTCCATCGTCACTTGGCGTCGTACAGGTCCCACCAGGTTGATGGTCACATTTTTCCGCCCAAAGTCCATATTGTCCCCGCGGATTACCTCGTAGGTATGCTCATGGGCGCCCTCCGAGATGCGAATCCAGTCCGTCCCTTTCCGATAAACGGCAGCACCTTGGCGTAGTTGATACAAGCTGCTCTTCGGCTGAACGATCCCTTCCCCTTCGAGCTCCCCGGCATCATCAAAAGCGGCCACCAGCTGTGCTATCAATTGCGGCACCTCTTCCGCCACAACGGCCATCTCAATCGCGTTGTCTTGGAGCGACAGCTCAACAGTCACAGGCAGTCTAACGGCATGGGTAAGCTCCCGCAGATGATTCGGCATGTCGCTGAAATAGCCTCCATACGGTGCAGCGATCTCTTGCTCGAGCGGCCCCTGGTAGCCCCATAACAGATCGACATGCAAACGATAGGTCCGTTCATCCACCTGCTGAATCGTTGGGAACGACACGCCGCCTAGGCCGAAGTATCCGATCACCAGACGGAACGCGATCAGCTTGGCCTCCCCGTACTGAACATGCAGCCAATCCTGCTGTCCAGCCATCGCCGTGACACTTAAAGGGCCGTTCCTGTGACGCAGCACCGCTGCACCATGCATCGGACCGAAGCCTTCCCGGTTGCCCCCTTCTTTGGGGACGCGAACCCGACGTCCAGAGTCGAACAGCTTCGTATATTCGGTCGGCAATGGCGCGTCGTGCTGATCGGCCCAAGCCATCTTTTCCGGATACAGCAGCCAGTACATCAGCTCCAGCGTCGGCCGCTTGTTCGACTTCGCAGCCAGCTTGGCCATCGACGCAAACTGCGCATTATTCGTTTCTGCCGCCAGCAGACGGTAAGCGATTTCATATTCGCCGCCCATGAATTCCTGCGAGCCCCGGTCCTGACGGGAGGAATACTCCGTGACAATGGTATGATCCGCATGCAGAAGGTACAGCATCATATTCAAATTGCGGCAGCCCGCTTCCAGCGACGGTTCATGTCCGAAAACCCGGTACACATGATACAGTGCCAGATCGCAATGCGGGTTGTACACCGCGTTACTGCGCTCCGTCCATTCCCCATACTCGGTAAGATCGAAGCCTTCATTTAAATATTGGTAGGCCCTGTCTCGCAGCGCATCCTCTGGAAAAATTTCATACAACAGCGCAAGCGCTCTGCACATAACCCAGCGATGGTTCGGGGTATGAATTCCGCCGGTGAGCAGGCACGGCTTGGTATTCTCCAGAAACTGCCTCAGCAGCTGCTCCGCTTCCTTCGCTTCGCTGAAGCCGCTTTTCACGAGCACCTGATATGCTATCCCAATCAGATGAACCGCGAACGCCGTATCGGGAGGCGAGTCAATATTGCAATTCATTAACGAGATGCATCCGCTGGCAAGCTGTCTCCGATGCAGCTGCTTCGTTGCGGCAATTATTCGCTGCAGCATGTCCGAATCGCGATAGTACCGGGATTGCGAATGACAGTACAGCGGTACAGCCGTAGCTAAAAGCTCGGTCACGTTGGTCACCGTAATATCCGTTGAACCAAACCAGTAGCTGGCTGGGTCCGCCACAATTTGTGGTTCAAGCCGTCTCCACCGTTGTTCTTGTTTCTCCACTAAGCTGATTTCAGAATGCACCGCGTCCATCCCCTTCATCAAGTTTTAATGAAATCACATTTCTTAATCATACACTATGAGCCCTCAGGCATTATATAGGGCTTTTTTTACTTTTCATGGTGAAATGTTACATCATGCCCGCGCAATCAGGAATGGATGAAAAAAAGCCCGCATATTTTTGTGAAGGAAACGAACGTGGCGATTGTATTCGATACGATGCGATGCCAAAAGGAGATCTCACGATGTTTCCTCATGAGGATAAAAAAGAGGGACCGGACGCCCCTCGCAAAATCCCTTCACTTGCCGATCGGATGCTCCGCGATCCCAAAGCCAGGCCCGCCATGGCCGAGTGATACAACCCTAAGCTGCTGCTGCAGACGGGGCTCAAGGCACTGCTGTCCGGCTTATTCGGCAGCTACTCCGACTACCGCCTGATGGAGGCTTACAGCGGGAGCTTGGATCATCAGACCGCCCGGAGCTGCACCTGCAGGAGCCGGACAGCGGCGTAACAAGGGTTACCTCTCGTGGGTCTGTGCTGATTTTCGGCGGGGATCAAGTGTACCCGACGGCAAGCCGCCAGGAATACGAGCGCCGGCTGGTGACTCCCTATCATCTGGCCTCAGGGTTCACGGAGGAGCAGCAGCCTCCCCAAGTGTTCGCCATTCCCGGCAATCACGATTGGTATGACGGGCTGATCGCTTTTACCCGCCTGTTCTGCTCATCCAGGTGGTTCAACGGCTGGCAGACGAAGCATCGAAAAAGCTATTTTGCCCTGAAGCTGCCTCATGGCTGGTGGGTGCTCGGCGCGGATGTGCAGCTGCAGTCGGATATCGATGATCCGCAGGTGAACTATTTCAAGCAGGTTATCAGCCATATGCAAGCCGGAGACCGAGTCATGCTGTGCAATGCCGAGCCGTATTGGGTGACGACGGAAAAATACCGTGAAACGGACCCAACCTTCGCTGAGAAAAATTTGGCGTTCCTAGAGCGGCTCGTTCAAGCCCAAGAGGCTCGCATTCAAGTGTCCATCGCTGGTGACTTGCATCACTATCGACGTTTCGAGCATATTCCTGCCAGCGATGACGAGCGGGTCAGTGAGAGCCTCAAGGTGGAGAAAATAACGGCGGGTGGCGGAGGCGCGTTCCTGCATCCGACCCATGAATTCACAACGGAAGCGCTCTATGACAACAGCTCAGAAGCGGATAGTCCGATCCACAAGACACGCGAGTTCAAAAGGATGCAGGATTACCCGCGCGTTCACGATTCCAGCCGTCTCTGCTGGCGTAACCTGCTGGTCCGTGGAACAATAAGTGGTTTGGCAGCTTAACCGCCCTGCTGTATTTCTTCGTGGCTCTCCCGATCACGAGTATCGCTGCTGGCACATCCCTACCTAGCTTCAGAGGGATCATGAAGGAAGCCGGCAACCTCATCGCGCATTCTCCCAGCAGCATTATGTGCATCCTTCTGCTCTTATTCGGCTTCTGGCAGTTTGCAGATTCTACAAGTCGGTGGTTCAAGGGGCTGGCCGGAGGCTTGCACGGGGTAATGCACGCCGCTGCGGCTTTCTTGATTAGCTGCGGCACAATATACTCACTTCAAGCGACAGGTATGCTTCCGACGAAGCCCCTGCCTGCAATGGCATTGACCGGTCTGCTGATTGCCGTTGGAGGCTGGATCGTCGGCTCGATCCTAATGGGGGTTTACTTCCTCATCTCATTAAACGGGTTTGGCTTTCACAGCAATGAAGCGTTCTCCGCCTTGAAGATTGAGGATTGGAAAAACTTCATCCGGTTTCATCTTGATCCAGAAGGCCGGCTGACGATCTACCCCGTCGGGGTCGATAAGGTGGTCCGCCGATGGAAGGCGGCTCCAATCTCCAAGACCGGCCCGCTGCTCGTCCCGGATGTCACGCCGGAGCAAGCCCGCGCTTTACCGAAGCTGATCGAAGCGCCGATTGTGATCCCCCCGCTTCCGCGTGAGAAATCGTATGCCTCACTTTACCGCTCCGAACAGCTTGTCCAGCTCGATATGAATGCAGGTAAACCGCTCCGAGGTCAGCACATCACCGATTCCGGCGCCGTAGCTTTCATGAAGCACAAATTCCCCATTGACTAGTACAAATTGATCAATCGTGAAATGCGTTGGATCAGCGATCCAATATTCCGTAACTCCATGCTTTTCAAATTGGCGTTTTTTGCGAATTTTATCATTGGTGCTCGTGCTGGGGGATAAAATTTCTACAACCAAGTCCGGAGCTCCCTCAATGCGGGCCGGAGTGATAATATGCTCCCGCTCATGCAGAACCATAACAAGATCCGGCTGAAAGCAATTGTCTTCATCCAAATAAACATCGATGGGTGAAAACAGAATTGTACCGTTCGCATGGCACGTAGAATGCAAGGCCAAATACAGTTGAGCGGCAATTTTTTGATGCAAAATGGTTGGCGCCGGAGACAAATCATACCGCACACCTTCAATAATCTCATAGCGTTCTTCGACATACGGATTCGGCGCCGGTCGGTCCACGTATTCATAAGATTCCACTTGCTCCTTGACGCGCTCCGGCTTTGCTCCCACTTCCGATTTTCGTTCCTTCATAAATACACTCCCCTTCAGATATGAAAAATGGTCTATCTAAGCTTCATGATAAATCAATCTGGGAATAAATACCACCATTCTTCACCATTCCTCACGACTCGACAAACTGACCCACTTTTCTAAATTTTTGTTTATAATCAGGTTCGCTTACAATCATTCCCTGCCCATTTTATTGTGCTATAATAACTCCAACAAGTCAGAATCGCGATGGGAGGCTGCTATGCTCGCCAACATTTTTCCCCACAAAAAATACAGCGGGACCTTGTTCTATCGGCTGCTCATCAGCTTTCTGATCATCATCCTGCTGCTCGTGTCCTTCAATGTGATGACGTTTACCTTTTTCCGCAGTAATATCCGTGATGAGATTATTAAGAACAGCAGTCTGAATCTGAACGCCACGGTCGTCAATTACGAGAAGCACATTAAGCTAATCAAGAGCATGATGATCGGGAACTACTTTAACAATAAGACCGAAATTTTGAAGAACGATTCCCTGCCCTTCGACTACTATATTGCCAGCGAGATTCAAAAGGATCTGCAAAATACGCTAACCAACTCGCAGCTCTTTTTGTACAATGTCATTTACTATTTCCCACGCCAAAACTATGCCCTCGACAAAAGCGGCGCCAGTCCGACCGAAACGATGTTCAACAAATTTTTTCAATCGACGCAGTATACGAAGCAATTTTGGGAGCAGGAGCTTCAAAAGCCGTTTTCGTTCCACATTTATCCCGCCACGGACTTTATTGAGAAGAACAGCTTTTACACCAATTACCTGGGCCGATTTAATCCAATTGTGTTCAAAAGTGCGGCGAACCCGAACTTTGCGATCATTGGCATGCTCGACAGCGCCAAGATGTACACCACGTTCAGCCTAGTGCAGAAGGATACCTCGTTCTATATTTACGATGAATCAGGCAAGGAAGCGTTCTCCGCAACCAATCTGAACCACCCGGTACAGGTTAGGGCAGGCACGGAAAAGTCCGGACATTATGTGAGCGGCACGGACTACTATTTTTATCAAAAAGGTCTTGAGACCGGATTCACCTACTTGACGGTCGTTCCATTCGACGCCATCTCGACGCAAATTGTCCGTTTGAATGTCATCATGGCGGTGCTGCTCATCGTTTCCATTTTGATTGGAGTCGTAGTTTCGATCTTTTTTGCCGGGAAGTTCCACAATCCGCTCTCGGCGATCATTCGATCCATCCAAGAAATGGACAAGAACAAGTCTCCGGCGCTCAGCACCATCCAAGAATTCAATGTAATCAGCCAAAAGCTCCACGATTTATTTAGAACGAATGTCGACATTCACAACGATCTGCTGGCCAAAAATTCGCTGCTGCAGCATTACGCCTACATGAACAAAGTGAAAATGATCCATACCGACATTCAAGACGCGAAGCTGTCGATGGCCATCGACCGTCCCTTCCAGCTCATCCTGTATCAGGTCATGTACAAGGAGAGTCTGCTGTCCGAGATGGGAATGGACCCGAACCGGGCCTCGTACTATATCAAGGAATTCATTCATTCCCTCTTTACGCAAACCTACAAGGATTCATTGACGTTCCAGATTGAAAAGGATCAAATTCTTACGATTGTGTTTGTCGAAACCGTCGATACGTCCACGACAAAAGAGCTGCTGCATAAGGTCAGAGGCATTTTGGAGCTGGATGCGGGGTACTGTGACGTGACGATCGCGGTCAGTCCGGTCAATGCGAATGCCATGGAATTCAACGCCATGTTCGAGCAGGTGGGCCAGCTGCAGAAGTGCCGCAAGCTGGGCGAAGGCGTCCAAATCATCTATGACAAAACGGAGCTTCCACCGGAAATCTGGTTTTCGCAGTCGGATCTCAAAGAGCTTACCGCCAATTTATCCTCCGGCAACGAGACAATTACGATTCCGCTAGTGATGAAAACTCTAGAGCACGCCGTGAAGCGGGATGCCTCCCTGTTTCAGATCAACTCCTTATCCAAGGAAATTGTGAACCTCATCATCAAAACAATGTATTCGATCAATATTCCAATCTCTTGGCTGGACGACAAGCCGTCACCGGCTGATTCCCTGAAGGATTGCCGCACGCTGGAGCAGTTTCAGAGCTATTTCAGGGAGTTTCTCACCCAGTCCGCAAGCGTGATCAAGCAAAAGAAGGAAGCAACCGATCACATTACAAGCTTCGTGACGACGTATGTGAACGAGCATTTCGGCAGCGATCTGTCGCTGGACGTGCTGGCGGATAAGCTGAACATTACCGGCGCCTATTTATCGACTTATTTCAAGGAAAAAACGGATATCAACTTCAGCGAGTACGTCAACTCGGTGCGCATGGATAAGGCCACGGAAATGCTTCAAAAAACCGATCTGAAAATCCAGGACGTCGCACAGCTCGTAGGCTATTATACCGTTGCATCGTTCAACCGCATGTTCAAGAAGCATACCGGACTCACCCCGAGCGAGTATCGCCGAATGCATTTGGGGTAAGCGTGGATCAAAAAAAGGACTAATCAAGGGCTGCTAAACTATGACCCCGATTAGTCCTTTTTCACCTTATTTCTTCGCGGAGCGCTCGTACGCTTTCTTGTAAATATCCAGCGTCTTGTCAATACCCAGCTTTTTCATTTCATCCACATATTTCGGCCATTCTTCCAAGCTGCGTGTACCCATGATGAACTTGGACAGGTTCTCGTCGCGCTTCTTCGTGATTACGTCGCCAACCGTCGTCAGCACTTCCGTCTCTTGCGCGTTGAACGCCGGACGAGGCTGCTGCTTGCTGTCATACTTCGGTGCTTCCTTGTAAGCTACTTGCAGCTCTGGAGAAGACAATGACAGATGGGCATCGTAGTCGAACCAGGCGTACGTACCGTCTGTCGATAAGCCGGTCTTCTTACGCAGATCGGAGACGTCGGCGAATTTTTCGATAAACGTCTTCTTGCCGCCCTCGTTCTTGAACGTCGTGCCTTCCTTCCCCCAGCTCGTAAGCGTACGGCCTTCGTCGCTGTAGAAGAAATCGATGTATTTCAGGACGTCCTTCAGCTTCTTCGAAGTGGAAGATACCATTAAACCGGATTCGACGTATTGAGTGAAGGCATTTTTCTGAAAGCCGTTCACGCCCGCAGGGGTTGGCATAAACGCCAGGTTATACTCAGGCATCGATTTGCGCAGGGCGGTGTTGAAGAAGTCAATCCGGCCGATGTAATCGACGGTGACGAAAGCCCGTTCCGTTGACATCAGGTCCTGCCACTGCTTCGTATCCACAGTCATGAAATCTGGCGGGATCAAGCCTTCCTTGTAAAATTTATTTAGGTAGGTCACCATCGTCTTGAAATTGTCTTCGGTCGGACCGTATCGCCATTCCTTCTTATCGAAGTCGTAGTAATAGTCCCATCCGGTGTTGAACGCCGGTGCAAAGTTGCGGAGATACAAAATCGCCGAGTCCGTACCTGCGCGGTAAGCAAACGGATAGCTGTTCGGATATGCCGCTTTGATCTTCTTCAGCGCCCCGTACAGATCATCCCAGTTTTGCGGTAGCGCAATCCCCAGCTTCTTGAACACATCCTCGCGGTACATCCAGTTCATCCGGTTCGTTTCGCCGATGCCCTCATTAGGCAAAATGTACATTTTGCCGTCCGCAGCGATCGCATTTTGCGTTTCAGTCGGGTACTTTTCCATCCATTTCTTCAGGTTCGGCATTTCATTGACGTGCTCCAAAATGTTCACCAGCGCGCCCTGCTGCCCATATTTATCCGCCAGCTTCTTATCCGGCGTATACATGATATCCGGCAAATTGCCCGAAGCGATCGTGATGCTCAGCGTATCGGCGATATTGCCTGACGGCACCTGCACATCCAGCGTGACACCCGTTTTCTCCTCCAGCATCTTCCATACCGGCGCATTCTTGTCATACGGCCAGCTCGGGTGTGAGTTATCCAGCATCGTAAACGTTTGCTTCACCGGTGCTTGAGCCTGTGGTGCCTGCTGCTGCGTTCCGCTCGGTGTGGAAGCAGGCGCGCTGCCCCCTGCAGGAGCTTGGGTTGCGCCACCCGAGCAGCCTTCCAGAACGGATACGGTCAAGCCGGCAATCAACAACATCGACATCCCTTTTTTCATAGAGCCAGTCTCCTTTTTCTTGTTTCTATATTTAGAAATCATTAAACCCATGGATAAGCGGATTTGATCAGCCTTTTACGGAACCGATCATAACCCCTTTGACGAAATACTTTTGCAGGAACGGATAGACGAGCAGGATTGGTACGGTAGATACGACGATGGTTGCGAACTTCAAGGAATCCTCCACCACCAAGTTATCTCCGCCTACACTGGAGACGTTGGCAGAAATGATCTGCCCTTGCAATACGATATTGCGCAGCACCACCTGCAGTGGAAACAGGTTCTGATCCCGCAGGTACAAGAGTGCCGAGTAGAAATTGTTCCAAATCCCGACGGCGTAGAACAAGCCTATCGTCGCAAGCACGGCCTTCGAGAGCGGAAGCACAAGCCGGAAGAAAATCCCCAGATCGGTCAGCCCGTCGATTTTGCCGGACTCCTCCAGCTCCTTCGGCATCGCGGAGAAAAAGGTGCGCATGACGATTAAGTTCCAGGTGCTGATGGCCGTCGGCACGATCATGGACCAGATGGTATCGATCAGCCCGATCTGCTTGACCACCAGAAAGGTTGGAATCATGCCCCCGCTGAAAAACATCGTGAACACAATCATCATCGTAAACGTTCGATGCAGCGGCATCTCTTTCTTCGAGATGGCAAACGCCCCCATAGAGGTCAGGAACAAGGACAGCACCGTACCCATAACAACGTAGAGAATCGTATTCACATAAGCGCTCGAGATCCGTGGGTCCTTGAGCACGATGTCATACATTTTCAGGTTAAACCCTTTAGGCCACAGCGTAATCTCACCCTTCAGCACATAGATGTCCTGGCTGAACGATACGGCGATCATGTACAAGAAAGGATACAGCGTGGCGACGACCACGACAAGCAGCAAAGCGGTAATGACTAGATCGGCCCATCCCCATTTGGCTTTCATCGGTGTTCTCTTCTCCTCTCTGCCCGCTACCACAAGCTGGTTTCGCCGAGCCTTCGGCCGACCCAGTTGGCGGAAGTAATGAAGATTAGACTCACGATGCCTGTAAACAGGTCGATCGCCGTCGCGTAGCTGTAGTTTCCTTGGCTAATCCCCGTCCGGTACACATAGGTGCTTATAATATCCGCCGTTTCGTACACAGCCGGGTTGTACATCAGAAACACCTTTTCAAACCCGATATCCAGCACGTGCCCTACGTTTAAAATCAGCAGAATGACAATCGCCGGAGCGATCCCGGGAAGAGTGACGTGCACCATCCGCTTCCACCTTCCGGCTCCATCCATCTCCGCCGCTTCATACAGCTGGGGATCGATCGACGTGAGAGCGGCCAAATAGATGATCGTCTCCCACCCTACGTGCTGCCAAATTTCCGATATAACGTAGATCGGACGAAACAGCTCCGGCACCGCCATGAAGTGAATCGGCGTCATTCCCAGCGACTGCAAAAAATGATTCACGATCCCGCTCGAAGGCGACAAGAACATGAGCACCATACTCGCTGCCACGACGTTGGAAATGAAGTGAGGCAGGTAGCTGACCGTTTGCACGAAGCGTTTGAAGAAGACCCGCTTCACCTCGTTCATCAGCAAGGCGAGGATAATGGGAGCGGAGAAGCCGAAGACGATTTTGTACAGTCCCAGCATGATCGTGTTCCTCAGCAGCTTGAAGAAGTCCGGGTTTTGAAAAAACAGCAAGTAATACTTGAACCCTACCCAATCGCTGGCCCATACGCCCTTGAACAAGTTGTAATTTTTGAAGGAAATGATCAGGCCGAACATGGGGGCGTACTTGAAGATTAAGTAATAGAGGAATGTTGGAAAAAACAGAAGCAGCAAATACTTCCCTTTCTTCCAATGCTGCCACCGCGACTTCATCGCCTGTTTCGGTGTCGAGCGCGGGATTTCTTTCTTCGATGTAAGGATCGCTGTATTATCCATGGGCACCTCCTAGGCGTTAAGATTTCGTTATCATTTGCTTGAGCCTATCATAGCCCGGCCGGCGCTGTCTTGAATATAGCGAGCAATTCGAAAGGTTCGCTTTTTTTTAACTATCCATAAAATTGATAAGAATTCATGAATCTGCAAAAGCAAGCAAAAACGCAATCCCAGCGGCTTGCTTGCCGGGATTGCGTTTGTTTTGGGTGCATATTCGCTGCTTATTGCGTCATGGCGTTGTAGTGGGCCGTCAGCTGTGCTGGAGTCAGCTCGTAATCGTACACTGCCACCTTTCCAACCGCCCCCTGGAAGAACGAGTTCAGGTCGCGCGTACCAATTCGCATCGGTGCGGTTCCGTTGCCCGGAATGATGCTGTAATCAGATAGTTTGTCTTGATCGCGCAGGACGCCATTTTTGAAAATCTTGGTGTAGCCCGTCGTATAGGTTGCGTCCGTGTTCACGGTGTTGATGACCAAGGTATAGTGGATCCATTGGCCGGCGGTCACGGTATCTTGGAAATAGGACCCGGCTCCGAGTCCCCCGCTCAGGTTGAACGAGTACCCGCTGATCCGGTTCGGACGGTTCTCGGTGTTCGTGTAGCTGTACATCCGCGCGACCCAGGAATGCTGGCCTGAGGTTCCTTTCCCCATCCAATGAACATAGCCGCTGCTTTCCGCATGCGGGAATTCCAGGACATCCGGCCGCATCCAGGCTTCAATCGTGATGATCCCGGTGCGTGTGACCTCCAGATAATCGTTATCCGCGATCGTCATGTATTGATCCACACCGTTGAACGCAACGGCCGCTTCGCCGTTCGGCAGCGTCGTAGCCGTCGGGCTGCCGGTATACGTACCGGTCATCCCGTGTCCGGTCTGGTCCGTTGTGACGCTGGTCGAGATCGGCCAGTAGCCGACCGGACTATCGGCCAGCACGGCGTTATCGTAAGAAGAGGCGGTGACGATGTCCGCTACTTGGATATCGTCGAAGTGAGATTCATTGCCCGCGATCGAGATCAACCCCGCTTTCCCGGATGAGAAGGTGCTGTCTGTGGCTGTCAGCTCCTGTACGCCATTCACATAAAAAGCGAGGCTGGAACCGCTCATGTTGGCCTTGAAGGTGTACCAAGTGTTCAGGTTGAACGTATAGGCCTTGCTGGCAAGCGTCGTGATGGTGCCGCCCGCTTTTTTCTTCAGCCGCAGCTCGCCCAGCTCATAGACGAATAAGTAGTAATTGCTCGAATCCGTATATCGCCCAAGCAGTCCAGCGGTATAGCTTGTCGTGGAGCTCCAGGAGGTGACTTTTACTTTGCCCTGTACCGAATAATTGGTCCATGTGCTATTGCCGGCATAGCTGCGCGCCGTCGCGGAGCTCGTTGCATACACCTTCGTGCCGTCCGTAGCCACACTGAACGCGCCGATTTCCGTGGAAAACCCGTTAGCCACACTGTCTTCGAAATCCTCACTCAAGAGCGTCGCCGCCATTGCGCTTGGCATCGCAACGAACAGCGAAGCCAGCATCGCGACAAGCATAATCAAGGCCGACCATTTGCGCTTTTTAACCATTAAGTTCCTCTCCTTCACCGCATTTTAGATTCGGTTTGTCCGGTTGTGTCATGTCTGCATGCATCTGCCACTACCATCAAAGGCGTTCGTTTTCTGTTCGCGCACCTCCCTTCGTTTAAAAAAGGGAACCGTCACTATAGCGAATCTGTGAAGAAGAGTTCGGATCAGCTCTTGCACCTATCCTAATGTAAAATCAAGGCTGGTGATGATTGCTGTTATTTCCACTTTTTAACTTTTATTTATAAATCAATAAAAATAATAAGAATCTAAAACTTTACTTACCTCCCGCCGTCTGATTGACCAGGTTCGATCCACGGTTTTGCTCGATTTGATTATCCTTCAGAACGATATCGGTGCCTTGCGCAATCTTGACGCCGTTGCTGTTGCCCGTCACCTTATTGCCGGAGATTTGCACGCCTTTCGGGTCGCCTTCGCCGATGGCCTTGGCATTCTTATCACCTGGATCGTGCGTGAGCAGAATACCCCAAAAGTTATCGGCCGTGTTGTCCGTGATTTGGTTGCCCCGCACAATCGTATCCGGTCCATTCTGGATCGTAATGCCGGTGCCGTTCTTGACCTTGCTTCCGGTAATCGTGTTGTTCTCGATAATCGTCTTCGGGCTGCCCATCGTGACCGTGATGCCGTTGCGCGAGCCTGTGATCGTGTTGTCGTGGATGTAATTCAGCGGTCCTGATGCCGAATGATTGCTCGGAGCGGTGCCGCCCGTATTGCCTAGTCCGATGCCTGCGCCGCCGGTAATGTTCTCCATTTTGTTGTTGTAAATCTCATTCAAATACTCCAATTCTCCGTGCAAATCGATGGAATCCAGCTGCGTCTGGTGGAACGTGTTGCCGCGCACGGCATTGTTATGCGAGTAAAATTGGATCAACACGCCGTGACGAATATACGGCCCCTCGAAGCGGTTGTTTTCTGCCAGGTTGAACAAGGAGTCGTTATCGGTCCCTTTGCGGTCCGTCTTCGGGATCCCTTGGAACGTGATGCCATACCCTGCTCCACCACCGCCGAGATCGGTAGCATTACGAAACAGGGAGTTGCGGACAATGACATCCCGGCTGTTGCTGACGCGTATGCCCATGCGCTGATACTTTTCCACAGTGACGTGATCGATGGTAATGCTGCGCGAGCCTTTGCCGGATGCATCCTCAATATAGATGCCGGTCACCGGACCGCCGCGATCCGGATTGTTGTTCACATGGTCCGTTGTATATTTGCCTTTGAAAACGGAGCTGACCGTCAGGTTGGAGATGACGATATCCTCTAAGCCCAGCGCTTTGATGACTTTCGTATTTGAGCCGCTCTTATCGAAGCTGGACAGCAAAATCACCTTATCCTGGCTCTCTCCGCGCAGGTTGACTCCGCTTTTGAGCTCGATATTGGCCGCTTTGTCAGTGGACAGCTCGCTTTTCAAGTTGTACACGCCGTTCGGCAAATACACCTCGTCCCCCCGCTGAGCCGCTTTGATGGCCGCATTAATGGCGATGGTGTCGTCCTTGTCGTTATCCGCCGGATCGGCGCCTAGCTCGACGACGTTGATCGTTTTGCCTTTGACGGGGTTGTCGGCGTGCAGCTGGTGCGCCGCTCCGTCGGCATTGTACAGCCCGGGCTTATCGGGCGAAGCCAGCACCAGGGGCTTCGGCTCTGCAGTTGGCAGCGCAGCGGCTGGTGTGGCCGTTGGTGCCGGCTGCGCTGATCCGGTGGCATTGCTGCCGCTGCTCGGCTTTTGCACAGCGCACGCAGTTGTGGCGCACATCGCGATAGCCGTGGCTGCGATGAGGAGTGAAACTTTGATCGAGGCTTTCATTTATCGTGTCCTCCTTGTTGTCTGAGTTACGGTGCCAATTCCGCCTTGTATACGATCGGCTCGGAAACGGCCGCGTTCTTCACGTAGCGGTCCATGAACGCCCACGCTTCCTTTGTCGCCTGAGCGGCAGCGTCGCCGGTAAAGCCGTGACCCTCGCCGGGCACCGTTTTAAAATCGACGACCTCGACCCCAGCCGCCTTCAGCTGCTCGGCAAAGGCCACGCTGTCCGCGTACGGAATCGTCGAGTCCGCCTCCCCGTGCCGGATCCAGAATGGCGGATTTGAAGCTGACGCATACGTGCCAGGCATCGCCTGCTTCGCCAGCTCGGATACGGACCTCGCGTTCTTCCCACCTAGCAGTGCTGTAACCGAGCTGTACTTATTGGCAAAATCAGTCGTAAAATCGGCCGGGCCATACCAGTCCGCGACCGCCTGCACCTTGTCCGAATACTCGGCCCAGCCTCCAGTGCCCTCCAGATCGATCTGGCCGGAGACGAGATCCCCTGTCGTGCCCAGAAGCGATGCCAGGTGGCCTCCGGCGGACGAGCCCCACACCCCGATCCGCGACGGATTGAGATGATACTGCTCGGCGTGCGCCCTTAAGTAACGGATCGCCAGCTTCACATCCTGCACCTGAGCCGGAAACGGCGCTTCCGTCGTAAGCCGGTAATCAAGCGTCACGCCGATGTAGCCCCGCTTGGTCACATAGCTGCTGATCGCGCTCAGCGCATCTTTCCGTCCGCCATGATTCCAGCCGCCGCCGTGAATATAGACAACCACAGGCATGGGGCTGTCGGGAGCCACTTCCGGAACGGCGATCGACGTATACAAAGGCCGCTTCCCTGCCGTGCCGATCTCAACGTCTTCATACATTTTAACCCCTTTCGGTGCGTTAAAGGGCTTATTGACCGTTGCAGCGAGCGCATCCGGGGATTCTCTAACCGCAGTCGCCGCAGATGCCACGCCAGGAATGGCTTGCCCTGTAACGGACACGCTGTCGAGGTACAGATTGGCCTTCACGGTATCCTCCGTGCGGAATCGAAGCTTGACATGGGCATTGTTGTCAGCGGCATCGCTTAAGGCCCAGGACTTTTTCTTGATCCCTTCACTACTCTGGCCTTGCGGCGGCTTGAACTGCTCCAGCGTAGTCCACGTGACCCCGTCATCCGCGGACCACTCCACAACGACGCAACCGCTGGTATAAGACGACGCCCTAGTCGCATAGTTCAGCTTCAGATGGCGGAAGCCTGTCGTGTCGAGCAGCAGCGAGAGGGCATCCAAGCCGTCCAGCTTCACCATATTGGGCAGCGAGGGAGCCGCAGAGGAGGCGGAGGTTTTGGCCACGTTCCCGCCCTTTCCTTCCTGGACCCATGGCGCCGGCACCGCAATGCCGCCGGTAGAGCCATAGCTGTCCGGATCATCAAACTGGTCCGCGAACAGCTCCACCACCGGCTCCGAGGCTTCTGCTGCCACTGGCGCCACCACAGGAGACACTGCGGCTGACTCCAGCTGCGCCGAGGCCGAAGCCGACGGGATGACGGAAGAACCCGTCAAATGTAAGCCCGCACAGGCCGACAGCGCCAGCACCGGGAGCAGCCCGCCTAGGCGGAGTAAGCTTGCTTTTTCACCTAGCAATCGCTTCATCGGTTCCCCTTTCCCATTCCAGCTTAAAGAGGTATTTAAACGGAAAGGCGGCCTCTCCCGGTTCAATGTTCGAAAGGAAAATTCCGCCTCTCCATGCTCCATACATGCATCCATCAACTAAACTACACTGACACGTATCCCTGCCTCGACCTCCAGCGCGCAGCCCCAGGTTTGGCCCGCGACATGCAATTGAACCGCCTTGTTCCCGGAAGCATCCGTACCCAGCCAGACGATATCCACCGGTTCCTCGCCGGCCCGATACACCGTCACAAATTCGGCCATGCGCCCGGTTTGCCGATGAAGCAGTCCATGGAACGATCGCGAAGGGTCTTTCGAGGTACCAGGCGTTTGAACGATCGTTAAAGCCGAGGTCGGAAACGCCAAGCTGGACATCGTAACGCGTCCTCCTCGCTCTCCCTCCAGCAGCGTTTGGCATAAAGCTCCATACTCGCCTTTCCAGGTCAGCCTCCGCTTGACATAGGAATAAGCTCCTTGCTCCTCCAATACGCCTTCGTCAGGCCGCCAGTGATTCGGCTGCGAAGCCGTCAGCACCGGTGCGTGCATCCACCAGTCGATCTCGGCCGCTTCCTCCAGCTCCACCACATACCAGTCCAAAAGCCACTCTTTGGTTAAGTACAAGTGCCGGTTCAACGTGCACCCTTCAAAAGCCTCCCTCGACCGCAACCACGAGTACACAGCGCCATCCACTTGCTGAAACGAGACGCACTCACCTTCATGAGGCTGCTGGGACTTGCCGCCGACCAACACCGTATTGTGGCTCGCCGTCGCCGCATACCATTCTTTTCGCAGCGCCGATCCGTAAGGCACCATGCCAAGCTCCGGGGCAATCCACTCCCCTTGCAGCTCCAGGGTCAGATGCAGCTTGTCAAAATGCCCATGCGACCCGCCATGCTTGCCGAAGTCGGTGTAAAAAGCCAGCGGACTGCTCTCCAACCGCCCTACTACGAAGCCAGACGCTTCGAAGCATACCGCAGGCTTAAGAATCGGCTTCGAATCCACCATTCCGTCGCCCTCCCCTAACAGCAGCGCCTCAAGCCCTGCTCTAGCCCCTTCTTCATTCAGCGTCCGATAGACCGCCATGAGCAACGGGATATATTCCGGCTTCTGGTAGCGCATCATCCCGATTTCCAAAATTTCCGCAATCTCCCGCGAATACGGAACACGCTCGTACGGACCATCGTGCAAGGAAGGAAGCTCACCGCTGCCGCTGGCCAAAAGCACCAACGCATCCAGCATGCCCTCGAACGATTGCCCCTGCTCTCCCTGCATGTCGTAGACGGAAAAATCGAGTCTAGTCGCCATTTCCGCTGCGATCAGATAAGCCCGAAGCACAAACACGTGGTAATACACACTGCCCTCGTATTCCATCTGATCCGGCTTTACCCCAATGGTCAGGTGATGGCGCAGACCTGCTTTTCCCTCGATAATCTCACGCATCTTCACATGATCTTGCTTTAAAGCGTAAAGACAAGCCAGCTCCGCATTCAGCCAAGCGGTGTAGTTGCTCTCCGGCTTTTGACGTTCTTCCACCAGAATCTCACGAGCCTGAGCTACACTTTCTTCAAGCATCGAAAAGAACAGCCGGAACGGTTCATCGAGCCCGGACTTATCAAACACACCTTCATCCCGAAGCAGCAAATAAGCCCGCATCAACGTGGTCGCCCACGACGCCTCCGTCAGCGCTTGATGGAAAGCGCGTCCGCGAAGCATCCAAGGCTGCGAATCCGGATGAACCGGATAGAGCGGAAACTGCTGCGCATAGCGCTCTAAGATGCTGCGGCTCCACTCGGCATAGCGCAACTCCTTGGTGGCGGCATACACGACCGCAGCCTCCAGCGCACGGCGGGCCATCGCTTGATGCTTGAACACGAGCCACGCCCCACGGTAAGGCTCTCCCTCCAGCTTGCAGCCGTGAGGACACGTAAATACAGAGGCATCATTCTCGTGCGGATCAAACAACAGCTCGCTATGATGCTCCGGGCAAACATATTGATGCCACCAGCCTCCCGGTTCGACCGGAATATCCGTCTCTACACGCATCGCCTCGTCCAGCTCCGCCTGCAGCTGATTTAATGCTGTCTGCGCCCAACCGTATCTTGCAACCTTATCTTCTATTTTCACGCCTCATCATTCCTTGTTCGTCTAGTTGGTATGCTTGGTCCGAAGCTGCTCTACGACCGGCCTCATAATTTCTGCCAAACGCTCACCCATCAGCAGGTGACCGTAATCCGACGGGTGGATCAAATCACTGGTTAGCGTTGTGAAGTCCGTCATAATCTCGCTGCCTTCAATGAGGTGCAGCTGGCGGTGATTTTTTTGCAGTGCATAGTTGCGCAAAATCTCGTTAAACTTCCGTTCGTGGTCTACGAAGGCGTGGGAATCATTTTTAAAATAGGTCGCCCGGTTCGGATAAATCGTCGTCAAGAAAATCGGCTTATCCCCATGGCGCTCCATGGCGCGATCCAGTACATAGCCTGCCCGGCTCTTAAACTCCTCAGGAGTAAACACCGATCGCATGTTGACACCCAGCTCGAAGAATGCAAAATCCCAATCGCTGCGCTCCGCAATGTGATCGGCAATCTCAGGCTCGCACAAGCAGGAACCGCTCAAGCCTAGATTGAGCACATCGACCTCGAGACGTCGGGCCGCCTGCTGGACATAACAGTTGTAATGACTTTGCGCGCCAGCCCCTTGTGTAATGGAAGAGCCGTAGGCGACAAAAGTAAGACGCGGAACCTCATCAGCCTGCGGAGGACGCACCTCATAACCATAGGCGTCGATATCGTAAAAGACCGCCGTAAACCGCTCGAAGAAAATGCGCCATACGCCCTGCGAAAACGCCCTATTGGACAAAATTTCCGGATTCACCTCTGCGAACCGTTCCGGTACCTCCAGTGTAATCGTCTGGATGGCGCCCGCCTGAAGCTGATGCGAGGAGTGGAAAAAGTCACCGCGAAATACCAGCACCTTCCCGCTCGTTTCCAGCGACGACAACGTCACCCGAACCGTTGGCGCCTCCGTAACAAAGCGGAGCTCACAGTTATTGGACTGGACCGCCTTGGTACGGCCCTTGTCCCCGATCGCATGCCGAACCTCTTGCGGAAACCGGTGAAGTCTCAGTCCTCCGAGATGCTCTTTCTTTTCCAATTGTACCGTGTTATGAAACTTGATTCCGTTATAGATCATGTCGTCACTCTCCCCAGTAGCAATCAAACTAGACTAGCCCGCCTCGATATGTAACCCTCTACTAACCCCGTAACTAACTATATATGACAATGTAAGCGCGGTCAACAACACATTTTCACAACGAACTTAGGACCAAAAGCGTCGCCCTAAAAAATAGGGGATTCGCATTGGACAAGTCCAATGATCGAATCCCTTTTACCCCTTACACTATGACTACCGATTCACGAAGCTTGCGTTCCACCCGGTCGCACAGCGTCTCGCGATCATGAAAACCGGACAAAAACAGCATGACGTCCCTCTGGATCGCCTTTAGCTGCTCATTGCGGAGTCCTAACGCCGTGATCAAATGATAGGTCGGCTCCAGCTCGCGGTACATGGAAAACCGGGATGGCCGATACGCCAGCTCGTCCTGCGACGATTCGCTTGCCCGCTCATGTGCGGGAATGTTCAGTGTGCGGGTGCGTAGACGCAGCTGCATCTCATATGAGGACAAAAACTGGACAAACCGCTTGGCCGCCTCTTTGGATTTGGACTTGCTGTTGACAGCGAGCCCGACAATGATCAAAAGCGTCTTGTTATCGCCCACATGAGGCAACGGCAGAGGCGCTACATCAAACTGTACCTGCGCCTGCTTCATTTCGTTCAGGAAAAAGTACGTCGTCATAATCATCGACACCTTCTCGTCCTGAAAAAACGCTTCCGCATCGTCGCTGCTCTCCGACAACATCGCCGGAAACACATCGGTGCGGCGAAGGAGCTCCCTGCACTCCTCCAGACCATCCATGAGCGGGGTTCCCCGCAGCTGATACGACCCCGTCTCGTCCTTATGGAACTCCGAACCGCTCTGCAGCAAAAAGATCGGCCAACGGTTGCGCGACGGCAAATAGAAGTAGAAGCCAAATCGCTCATTAGGGATGGCCAGCTGCTCTCCATAACGGAATAGATCGTTCCAGGACCAGCTGCGGTCCGGCTCCGGCACCCCTTGCTCTTGAAAATGATGTTTGTTGTAGCACAAAACAACCGGCGAATAGACGAACGGCTGAACGAGCAGCTGCCCCTCTCGACTGAAAGGCTCCGTTAAGAACGAAGGGAACGAATCGCCTGCTTCCAGCGGCTCGAATAACGGCGTACAGTCCTTTTCAACGAAGTCTTGGAATGTATTGTTGTTGATCAAGACGACATCCAGCAGCTCCGCTTCCATATATTCCTTCAGCGCTTTGCTGAAGTTCCCTGACGGCAGCTCCAGCGATTGCACTTGAATATGCGGAAACTGAGCATGAAATTCTTTGATAAGCGCTTCCATTTCGACTTGCTTGCCGAGCGAGCCGAAGTACCCGAACTTGATCGTCACACGCTCCGGTCCGGGGCTGATGACGCGATTGCCTACCCTAGGGATCTTCTCGATGAGTCCTTCGTCGACCAGCTGCTCCAAGCCCTTGCGGACCGAGCTGTTGCCGATTTGAAATTGCTTCTCGAGATCGCTCTCGGAGGGCAGGAAGGCTCCGATGGCCAGCCGGCCCGATATAATATCATCTCGCAAAGCTTGAATCATCTCGTCCAGTCGAAGCTGATACCCTTTGCGCGTCTTTTTCTTCTGCATAACACCCTCACCAATCACAAGCTCCCAAACGGCTGCGCTTTTTGCCTTTAGCATACCGGAAAAGCGCTATCAAAACAAGCCTATCAACCACTAATCCATTTCCTTCCAAGCGCAAGCTTGTGAGCCGCCTCGGCATATTTCGAATCGCCTGTCATGTGCGAAGCCAAGTCGAGGGCAAACAGGAGCGATTTGTAATCATAGGTCTTGATCGCACCCGATCGTCCGGCTTCTACGCCTGTCCGGGCATTGTCATAGACGATGTCGCCATTGTCGTTCATATTCGCGAGCACCCAATCCAGCCCTTTGCGGACCGCTTCTTTCACCTGACCCCGCAGTTCCTCGTCATGACACACATAATAGAAGCGGGCGGCGAACAGCATCCCTACCCCTTGGTAGCTGGCATCGCCTGCGCCCTTCTCGGGGAACATGCCGTCCGGCTTCATCAGTGTCAGCCCTTCCCGGGCATATGCCTCCGCTTCCTTAGCGAGCGCCTGCTCTCCCGTCAGCTCGGCGGTAAGACCCAGCGCTGCGGCATCAGCCCACCGGCGGTGTGAATAAGGCGCATTGTTCTTATTCCCGCGCGTCTTCACCTCGGGAAGCATCATCCAGTGCGCGACGGCACTAATTTTCGGCGTATACTTCGCCACCGTCTCCGTATAGGCCGGATCCCCGTTCTGCTTCAGCAGCAGCATGGCCCGTGACGAGGCCTCCAAGAAAAACTCCGTGCTGTGAAACGGATCACCCGTATCCGGGAAGCCCCCGTTCGCCCCTTGATGATCAAAGCCCCACTGGATCACCTTCATCCCGGTATCCATGATGTCGCTCTTCTTCGTCATCAGGCCCGCGATCACATAATCCGCTCCGTAGCGCTGCTGCTCGATATACATGACCGAGCCCTTCTTGCCTTGCTCCCAGTCGCTGTTCACGCTCACCGCCCCGCTTGGCGCGAACCCGCTGCCCAGCCGGGTCGGAAATTTATACAGCGCTTCCAGAAGCAAATTGTTCGTCATCGCAGCGATCAGCGTACCCCCGTTCCCTTGCCCCTGTGCTTGCGATGCAGCAGGCGGCGACTGAACCTGTGCACCAGCACTTGTTTGCTGCACTTCCATTGGCTCCTCCTTTACGCCTGCAGCGGCATTCCATGCCTTCGACGTCAGCAATCCGATGGCTGTCGAGCCGAGCACAATCGCTGCGAGCACGGCCACGAGCGTCGTTTGTTTCGTCCGCTTCCTCATGATGAATCCAGCCTCCAATGCGCTTCAAATCCATGTCTCATTGTCTTCTACTATACCGAGTCCACCCGCCGATTGCCATAAAAAAAAATGGAACCGGGCGAGAGCGTTTCGTCTCTACCCGGTCTTTTGCCATCCCTCGTTATTTCTTCTTTTCTTCGTCCAGCTTCTTATTGGCCACTTCCTCGGCTTGGCGAAGCGCAGTATTGATGTCCACATCCCCGGAAGCCACCTGCTTCATCGGAGCAAAATAAGCGTCTTGCAGCGCGTTATCATACTTCGTTTTTTGCGACATTTCGGCGAATTTGTTGAAATAAACGGCTTTCAGGTTGTGATCCTTGTACTCGCTTTGCTCGCCGAACGCTTTCTTCACTGCATCCGTCTTCAGCGCGGACATCGTGCCGGTCTTGGACAACTGCATTTGCACTTCGTCGGAAATCAAGTACTTAATAACCTCCATGGCATCATCCTTGTGCTTGGATTGCTTGGTAACGCTGAAATAGCCCGGATAAGGCTGCACGCCGACACCCGGCATATCTTTGAAGGTCGGAACGGAAACCATGTCCCAGTTGACGCCTTTGAGCTCTTTCGCATTCACCTGGAAGTACGAGCTCAAGTAAACAAGCATGCCCAGGTTCTGCTTGTTATGAAACTCGTCGACGTTCGGGATGTTGCCCTTTATCGTTTTCATATACTCCCGGTAGCCCTGCGGCTTCGCCGGTTCTTCATAAAGCGTGGAGTACATCTTCTTCCAGCGGTCGTCGGATAAGGAAGACTTGCCGGATTTCGGATCGACGATCGGCAGCGATTGCTGCGTCATGCTGAGCATTTGCGTGGTCGCCACACCAAGCCCAAGAAACTGCTTGCCATCCTCGAAGCGCGTCAGCTTTTTGCTCAGATCGAGTACCTCATCCCAAGTCATGCCATCCTTCGGGAGCGGAACGCCGAATTTGTTGAAAATGTCCTTGTTATAATACAGCGCCATGTTGCTGTTCGTGACCGGAATGCCCCAGAGCTTGCCGCCGGACAGCTTGCGCATCCCATCGAGAGCCGTCGGCTCCAGGTTCGACAGATCCACGTTATGGCTTTTCACCAGATCGTCCATGTCGAGCTGCATGTCGTACTGAAGGCTGCCGATAAACACCCGGATCGAATCAAAATAAATATCGATCACTTGGCCGGCTGCTAGCAGCTCGGGCAGCGTTTTGCCCTTTTCGTTGCGGATGTAGTTAATCTTGTAGTTCGGGAATTTCTTCGCGATAGCGTTTCCAAAACGCTCGTTAAAGCTCTCTAAAGAGTCGCCGCTGGAGGAAAACACGACCAGCTCCACCGGCTCACTGGACACCTTGGCAGCGGCCGGCTGCTCCGCCTTCTTCTCCGAGCCCCCTCCTCCGGTCTTCGGCGCTTCACCGGTGCTCGTTCCTGTTCCCGCACTGCTTGAGCATCCGGCGGCCAGCAAGGCCAGCGACAAAATGGCGGTCGTCATTCGTTTTTTCATGAAGGTCACCCCTGATTGATTTCTTTTTTGAACCAAATGCATTTGGAAGCGGTTTCGATAATCGGCTTACACGGCGCTTAAAGCGATCATGGCCAGCCCTTGGGCAAAATACGTCGGCGCATACTTCACGGCGTTGTAATCCTCCAGGTTCGGCATCACCGAGGTGCCGCCCGACGCGCTCGTCAGCTCGCCCTGCTCATTGATGTGACGGATCAGTGCGTTGATACCGCGATCATATTGCGTAACATAAGCTCGGTCCAAATAGCCCCGCTCGATGGCCTGCCCCAGACCGTATGTAAACGCTGCGGTAGCGGACAGCTCCAGATATGTATGCGGCGCGTTCATGACGGTGTGCCATGCTCCGCTCGTATCCTGCGCCTCGGCAACGCCTTTGATAAACCTCTTGAAATCGGCAATCAGCGTCTCGCGAAGCGGTTCCTCCGAGTCGAGCAGCGAAATCACTTCCGGGAAGGCAGCGGCATACCAGCCGTTCCCCCGGCCCCAGATGACTCCCCGCTTCTGGCGCTCATTGCCGTAGTACCCATGATACAGCAGTCCAGTTGCAGGGTCATGCAAATATTTGTAATGCAGCGCAAACTGCCTGACCGCTTCCCTTGCATACACTCGGCGCTTCGTCACCCGGCTCCACTGCGTCAAGAACAAACAGCCCATAAACAGGGTGTCCGCCCAAATTTGGTTCGGATATGAATTGGCCGTACACGAATGCTCGAAGGTTCCTTCCTCCGCACGAGGCGCTTCCGCCATGCACCAATCTGCGAATTCCTCGCATAGATCGTAATATTTTTGCTCACCTGTCCACTCGTACAGCTTCAATACCGCGAGCAGCGGGGCGGTGGTGTTGATGCTTTTGCCAAAATCCCGGCGCTCCAGGTGCCCATCCACCCAGCTCCGGATAAACTCCTTGTATTTCGCCTTATTCGTCGTCTCGTACGCTTTGACAAGCCCATACAGCGCCACGCCCTGGTGCCACTGCCAAATATTAGGTCCGATACCGGTATCGTTGTGCGGCTCGTCCGGGTTTCCGCCAATGGTGCGGTCGGCAAGGCGGGTTAGCAAATCGACTTTGGTCCACGCTCGGCTCATGCTCCTTACCCTCCACAATTAGGTTACATTTTCTGGTGCCTAACCTGATTATAGGGAAAGAGAGTGCCGGTTCAAATGAGGCGAATTTTACTTTATATCCATAATTTTTACTTGTTTCTGCAAAAAAGCAAAGAAAAAAGCCGACTCTTCATAAGAGACAGCTCATCTGGTTGGTCAGTCAGGCTTTATTGGGAGTGCTTCCCGATTCAAACGGCTTTATCAAGCCATACAGCGTCGAAACTGTCGGCAAAAGAATACCGGTCCCCGCCGCCATGCGGAGCGCTCCGCCTTGGAGGCTTTCGACCTCGAGCGGCAAGCCCTTGAGGAAATCCTTATGCATCGAGGAGGTGGACTCGCCGGGAAGCTTGCTCATCCGACCGACCGTCTGCTCCGCAAACCCTTCTGGCAGCGGTACGCCATTGGCAGCAGCCAACTCGGTCATCTCCGTCAGCACCCGATGGAACACCTCGCGGCTCGCGTCACAGGCGATCACTGGACCGATCGTGAGACGTGACGCCGTCGTAATCCCGGAGAATGCAGTAATAAAAGCGTACTTTTGCCAAATTTGCGCTAAAATGTCCTCGCGATACATCGCACGCATCTTCGCTCCGGCGCAAGCTTCGCTAAGCGCTTGGGCAACCGGCTCCTGCCCAGGACTCAGCGGTCCGAACACCATCTCCTGCGCCTGGCCGATTTGCACGATCGCCCCTTCCTCATCCAAGGTTGCGATCACTTGGCACATGCCTCCCAGCACTGCCGCTTCCCCAAAGGCTTGCTTCAGCACCTCAAAATGCTCGACGCCATTGAGCAGCGGCAGCACCAACGCCCCTCGCTCAACCAGGTTGCGGATCGAATCGATAACGGCTGGTAGCTGGTAATTTTTGACCGCCACGATCACCAGATCGCATGCCTTGATCTCATCGGCGTGAAGCGCCAGGCTGGCGTTGTGAAGCTCTGCATCCCCGTAATAGCTGCGAAGCCGCAAACCGGTGGCACGCAGCTGCTCCGCCCGTTTTTCCCGGACCAGGAAGGTAACGTCCAGGCCCGCCTCCAGCATCCTCCCGCCAAAATATCCGCCTACCGCGCCCGCTCCCACGATCGTTATGTTCATATGGATCATCCTCTCTCCGACTAGATCAGATCTGATATCTTCCAAGTTAAGTTCATCCTATGTTCATTCCCGATCGATGGAGGAATTCCCTGCTTCCTGCGATGAAAAAGTTTAGGCGTCGGTCACTGGCCTGCGCTGCTTCAGCCTTCACGAAACAACGGCAAGTAGTTGTTCGGGTTGTACGGATGCTGCGCGAACAGCCTTCTATAAGTTACAGAAGGCTAAGTAGGGAGATGATGCCAAACAGGATCACAATGACCCCGGAGATTCGATTTACCCACTTCAGCGCGCCCGTCTTGAGCCGATCCCGCCAAATGCCGACTATCACGCTGATCGTGAGCCACCATAACGCCGAGCCCGTAAATACCCCCGCGATAAAAGCAACTGTAGAAGATAAAGCACCTTGGCCAGCTCCTAGGCCCAGCCCGGTAAACAACCCCACGAACGATAGGATCGTCATGGGGTTGGACAAGGTCAGCATCAGCGTGCTGAGGTAAGCGCTGAGCAGCGATTCGCTCTTCGCTTTCGCCGGGTCCGTGGCTGGACTCGAGCGAAACGTTTGGATGCCGAAGTAAAGCAGGAAAAGGCCGCCGGCGGCTTGCAGCAGCATTTTTTGATCGAGCAGGAAGTTCATAATCAGCGTTAAGCCGAGGCCCGCGACAAGGCCATAGCAAGCGTCCGCCGTTGCCGCCCCCAAGCCGGATAAAAAGCCGTACAGCCTGCCGAAAGCGAGGGTGCGTCGAATGCACAGGATGCCGATCGGTCCGACCGGCGCAGCGATGGAAAGCCCTAGCAGCATTCCTTTTAGCAATGGCAGCATGATGAGCTATCGTTACACCCGCTTCGGGACGAACCGATTGCTGACCTCCCGGTCCGGGTCCATCCCCTTCGTTTCCTTCCCGAAAAACAGCACCGCCATCGCCCCGATCACCATCGCCACAAAAAAGATCACAAAAATCGCCGTGATCGCCGTCCCCCTCGCCACCAGCAGCCCTACGAGATACGGGCCGATGATGCCGCCAATCCGCCCAAAGGAAGCGGCCAGACCGACCCCGGTAGACCGGACCGCCGTAGGGTACAGCTCCGGGGTGTACGCATACATCCCGCCCCATGCCCCTAGGTTAAAGAACGACAGGCATATGCCCGCCCCGATTAAGCTCCCCTCCGTTGCAGCATTGCCGAACCATAACGCACTGCCCGCCGCGAGCAGCAGATAGGTTACTAAGACAAACTTCCGACCGAACGCCTCGATACAATACGCAGCAGTAAAATAGCCCGGCAGCTGCGCCAGCGTCATGATGAGGACGTATTGGAAGCTTTTGACCAGCCCAAAGCCCTTCATCACCATCACGGAAGGCAGCCACAGGAACATGCCGTAATACGAGAACACCACCATAAACCACAGAATCCAAACCGTCAGCGTGGATCGCCGATGATCTGCAGACCATACCGAGGCTACCCGTTCGCCAAATGGAAGCTTACGGCTTTGCTGCTCCGTATACCGCGGTGAATCTTGAATTGCCCGCCGCAGATATAGTGCATACAACGCTGGAAGCGCGCCGATAACGAATGCCATCCGCCACCCATAGTGCGGGATAACGAAAAACGCAATCAACGCCGATGCGATCCAGCCGACGGCCCAGAAGCTCTCCAGCAGAACAACGGCGCGTCCTCTGTCCCTCGGCGCCACCGATTCGGAGACGAGCGTCGAAGCGACCGGCAGCTCGCCGCCGAGCCCGAAGCCGGTGAAAAACCGCAGCGTACACAGCACGGTGAACGTAGCCGCCACCGCCGACAGCCCGCTGGCCGCGGAGAAGATGAGCAGCGTCCAGATCAGGATCGATCGGCGTCCATATCGATCCGCGAGCGAGCCGGCTACGACCGCTCCCACCGCCATCCCGACGGAATTGATCGCCGTCAAGAGCCCGACCTGCTGGGCGCTCAGCTTCCATTCCAGCGTCAGGGCGGCGGCAATAAATGAAATGATGCCCACATCCATCGCATCGAACAGCCAGCTGAGCCCGGCGCTGAACAACAATTTGCGTTGATTCGGTTCACGAAGTAATGACGCTTCTCCTTTTGCGTAACTCATTGGGCTAACCCTCCACCTCATTACATTTCAGTTAGTTTAGATTCACCGAAGCGGAGGTAATTTATGTATTTGGTTCCACTTGATTCCGAGTATAAGCTGCAGTACAGCCCAAAAAAACGCATCAGCAGGGGACATGCGTCTCCTATTGACGATACCATACGTATGAGGCGGCGCTCCATGATGTGCCTCGTCCGTAATCAGCCCAGCCTTTTCTCATAGCAAATGCTGTACTCGCTGCCCACATACATACCAAATTGCGCAATTTCATCGTACCCATGCTTTTCATAAAATTGGTTGGCTTCCGGCTGCATCGTTCCCGTTTCCAGTCGAATGAATTGGTACTTGCGCTCGACCGCTCTTTGCTCAAGGAAATGAAGCATTTGCGCGGCGATGCCTTGGTTTCTGTAATCTGGCGCTACAAAAAATCGTTTGAGCTCCACGGACTCCGAATCGAGCGGTCGAATCGCGCCGCAGCCAACGGCTTGGCCATCCACGTAAGCAACAATAAATAGAATCTCATGAATCTGAGGGTCTTGAAAATCTACCCCATGCACTTCTTCCGCTGGGTAACGGTCCAATAAATCGGCATCTAGCTGATCTATTAATTGCAGCAGGGCGGCGTTATCCGGCTTTACAATTTCAATTTCTGCTCTCGTCATCGTCATCGACACCTCTTAGATGTTGGGTTACACTATAATGGCGCTCCAGAAACTCTTGAAGAATGCGCCGATGGCTTTTTACCATATCCTCTGGCAGCTCGCTGGGGTGGTAATACTCAAAATTCAGCGCTTCAGTGGGGTCGATCACCAGCTCCCCCTCCACCTCCGTCGTATAAAATGCCGTCGTCACCGCATAAAACTCATCTCCATTGGCCGCCCGAATAAATTGCTCCGGACCCGAGTATATGTTGATCAGCTTCAGCTCTCCTGCGGTCAGCTGCGTTTCTTCAAACAGCTCTCGTCTGGCCGTATCCTCCACGGACTCCCCCAGCTCCATTAATCCGCCGGGAAGTCCCCATCGGCCATAAGGAAATCGGCGTTGCTGGATCAAGATCCGTCCGTCGGCATCCACCACGACAACCACCGCTCCGACCAAAATAAGTGGACGATGGCCCACTAAAGCCCGCAATTCATCAATATAGCCCAACCTTCGATCCTCCCACCTTCATCAAAAATATTCCGCATCCTTCGGGAGCTGCCGAACTTTATGCAGATAAGCCGTCACTCGCCGATCATCCTCCACTTGGTAGTCGTATCCCAGCCGCTCGGCCAACTCCACGCCAACTGTTCGCGTCAGCTCGCCCGTGGCCAGCAGCGCATCCCATAGCTCCTCATAACGGACACCAGGATATGTGCGAACAAAAGCTTCCCACAGCTCCGGCGATAAAAAGTCTTCCAGCCATTTTCCAGCCTTCCCCACATTCGCGGACCAGTCATGGTGAAGGCCCACATGCCACAAGAGCAGCTTGATGACAGCATCTTTGACGATCACATCCAGCATGAATTTGGCATAAGAGAGCTCCTCCCGCCATATCCCTTTGGCCACATTCGTCGAACACCACCAGATCTCATTGAGCACGTCATCATACTCTTGTTTCGACGGGCAATGGGTCACATAGGATTGATCGCTTGGCGGCGCATACGGCTTGATCCGCTGATCTTTATCCAGCAGCACCTTCGTTAAGCTATCTTCATCGTGAGCATTGATATACTCCACCTTTTTAAAGCTGAGATCTATTCGAACGCCATCCATAAACAGCATGAGAAAAATATACCATTGCTCCCCATGCTCCTGAATCGTATTTTGCTGCATCATAATCAGCTCACCAAACGTGCCGATCCATTCTTGATGGCGTGCATAATATTCCGGTTCATCTACAGCAAAAACCACATCGTAATCATTAAACAAATCCTGAGGTGCATTCGGATTCACTCTGGAACCGTTCAACAGGACGGCTCGGACCTTCGGGTCGGTTTGCGCGTATTGTTGGAGCTGGTCCAGCACTTCGTTTTCCGCTCGCATTCGCATGCTCTCACCTCTTACTCCTTGGAATCGAAGTGCTGATGTACTGCTCGTCCAACAGCATTTTGCCGATATACAGAATCTGCCCCAGATGCTCGGACATATGTGTCGCGCATTGCAGCAGGATGTCCAGGTTCGTTCGCTCATTTTGACGCACCGTTTGAGTTGCTTCGAGCATGTCGTCCGTCGCTTGACTGGTGGTGATTATCGTCTCTTCAAACGTGGCACGCATTAGGTCGAGCAGTTCCTTTTTCGCGGTGTAGGTGTACTCGAACTCTTGGTCCCGATCGCGAGAATATGGCTTCTGCAGGATCCCTTTACCCACGCGCTCGTTGAGATTTCCGCACATATGAATGATCAGATTGGCGATACTGTTGCTCGATTCGTTCGGCCGCCAGTTGACTTGCTCATCATTAAGCTGGTCAAGCGCCTGAGTTATACGGTTTTCGATGTCTCCGAACTTCTGGGCTAATAAAAGCTGGATGGATTCCATGGGGTCACCGCCTAAGGTATTATAATATCTCTCTTAATTCATGAATGGTTCTGATCATGGCATAAGGTTGAATTCCATTCCTAGGAATAAGCTCATTTTTTCTGTTATACCAGATTGCTCTGAGGCCCGCACGAATCGGACCCTCGACATCATTTTTCCAGGAGTCCCCTATAAACAAAGCCTCTTCTGGTCGAACTGAAAATCGTGATAATGCTTGATTATACATTTCGATATCTGGCTTCTCATGACCTACTTCTTCCGAAATGAGAATCGAATCTTTGGCAAATAAAGCTTTGATCCCCAGTGCGTCAATTTTATCGTGCTGCCTGGTCTTTAGTCCGTTTGTGACTATGACTAATTGGTAGACCGCAGAGAGGTCCGTTAATAATGCAACTAATTCCGGATCGGCTTTCATAAAGTGCAGGCTCGTTTCTTTATGAAGATCGTTGAAGTCGTCCGCGGTCTTCTCACCCATCTCACAATCCATGAGTGCCATTGTATCGATTAATCGTTGATTTCGGAATTCTCTCAGTGTGATCACCTGATTATGATAAAGTTGCTCA
This sequence comes from Paenibacillus cremeus, assembly GCF_007786445.1. Taxonomy (GTDB): domain Bacteria; phylum Bacillota; class Bacilli; order Paenibacillales; family NBRC-103111; genus Paenibacillus_G; species Paenibacillus_G cremeus. The sequence continues at coordinate 84,801 of NZ_VNJI01000032.1, forward strand.
TAAACTTTGTTCCTTTCCCAAAGCAGATCAAACAAAATCTTAGGATCGATGGCTTTGGTAGCCGGATGCCTCCGGAAGGTTTCGATCAAACTGTCCTTCCAGTAGTCATCAAAATGAATAAGAGTATCATCAAGATCAAATAAAATGACTCGGATGCCGTGCAATCCTGTATACCTCCTTTTTTCCACCAATTCCCACCTGAGTAATTCTCATTTATTCTACATCACGAGGAAATATCCTTTCTGAGCTAAGTTTCCAATCGGGTAGGAGGCTGCTCATTAATTGAGCAGCCGACCTCCCACACCACCGTACGTACCGTTCGGTATACGGCGGTTCCTAAGTTTACGTTGTGACTTGTCGGTAATAATCAGAAAAGAATAGGAATCCGAGTTCTTTGA